>NZ_KB850126.1:88883-99070 GCF_000369645.1 Acinetobacter sp. CIP 64.2 | reverse complement strand
TAACTTAAATAAAAAAGTCTCCGACAAACCCGGTACGGTTCAGTATCAACTGTAAGATTGCAACATAATTAGAATGCACACGTAAGCCAGGCTCCGTTTGCATCAATAGCAAGATTTTTTGCCAAATTTTGACGTAGATTGCTTTGAACTTTGCTTGTACTACGGCTTTCTGACTCTGTTTAATCTTTTTGATTTTCAGTAATTCTGAGTTGATTTTTACTATCTCAAGTTGAACATTTTTTCGACCAAAGCAAAAGGGCATTATAAATTGCCCCATAAAAATCTCTATATTTTTTACTAAATAGTCAAATTTTAACATTTTTATCGATATAAAAAATGAGCATATCTTTGTATATTAAGATTCATTTAATTTATCAACTAAATTTTCTCAAAATTACAATTATCAACAAATAATGTGGTTCCGTTAATTAGACCACTCAATTCAGTTTTATAAGTGATAAATCCGCTCTAAATATTTAAATTATGCTGCCATTACTTTTAGTAAATGTTGATCATAAAATTCATTTGGTGTTGCCTTATTCAAACTTGAATGAGGACGTATCGTGTTATAAAAATCCAAATATTCAGCAATTGATTGTTTCGCTTGTTTAACCGTATCGTAAGCCTTCAAATAGACTTCCTCATGCTTCAAGCTGCGCCATAATCGCTCAATCATCACATTATCTCTCCACCGTCCTTTCCCATCCATACTGATACTGATATTTCGCAATTTTAACTCATTCAAAAATGCCTCGCTTGTGAATTGACTGCCTTGGTCTGTATTAAACACCTATGGACAACCATATTTCACAATTGCTTCTTGCAACGCATCTATGCAAAAGTCTGTTTCCATACTGATCGATACACGATGAGCCAGTACTTTACGACTATGCCAATCTATAACTGCACACAGATAGACAAAGCCTTTAGCCATAGGAATGTATGTGATATCTGTACACCAGACTTGATTAGAGTGATCGATGACCATGTTTTTCAACAGATATGGGAAAATACGGTGTGCAAGATTAGGCTTACTGGTATTGGGTTTTGGATACAAGGCATGTATTCCCATCAAGCGCATTAAACGTCGGACTTTACGCCGACCTATTTGATGCCCTTGACGCTGTAGCATATCTCGTATCATTCGACTGCTCATAAATGGGTAGTCGAGATGAATTTCATCGATCAGACGCATCAAACTCAAATCAGTTGATGAAATCTCTTTGGGCTTGTAATACAACGTACTGCGATTGATTTGAATCAATTGCGATTGTTGTCGTACCGAAAGTTGATGGGTCTTATCGATCATTTTTTGCCGCTCAGCTGCCCTATTTTTCTGAGCGCACCTTCTAAAAAATCAATTTGCAATGCCTGATGTCCTATCTTGGCATGTAAAGCTTTGAGGTCAATCTCAGGTTCTTGTTGTGCTGTTGGTCGTGAAAAAATATTGACTGATTGCTCAAGCAGTTGATTTTTCCAATCGATGATTTGGTTTTGATGTAAATCGAATTGAGTAGAAAGTTCAGCGAGTGTGTGGTCGCCTTTAATTGCTGCGAGAGCAACTTTAACTTTAAACTCTGCTGAATGATTACGACGTTTTCTTCGTGTCATGGTTGACTCCAAAAACAAGCATTTCCCATGCTTATTGGGGAGTAGATTATCACTTATAGACGTGGTCTAAAATCCTAGAACCACATCAAAATACATATGGTTTACTTATCATGGGTGGTCTAAATTTTAAAAATTCTTCCACTTTTTTTTAGTTTTCTGTTATTACATGAAACAATACCGTTGTATTACATTTTGAAATGCTGTGTATGCAGCATTGATCAAAAAGATTTTCTGCTATACTTACTTCACGTGTAGCATCAATGGAGTTTCGAAATGCTCAGAACCACTGAACAGAAAAAAAAATATATTCAAGCGACACGTGCGCAAAACTATCAAGCCAGCCTAAAGCTTGAAGGCATTACAACGACAGCTCAAACAACTCAACAAAGTAAAGCTGAAATCTTGCAAAAATATAAGAAGTATTCGCAACCCGAAACTTAGTCAGGTGCATGTATGGATAAATATGGGGAAATGGGTGACAGCCTGTATTGTTACCCTGGCACAAATATCCTAAAGAACAAACTCAATATTCATGATGAACAAATTTTAGAACAAGCTGAACTAGAACTGTCTGGATTGGCAAGTAACTTAATTGAATATGCTGAACCACCTTACGACTTACAATACTTAAAATCAATTCATGCGCAGCTCTTTGGCGACTTATACGACTGGGCAGGAAAGTTAAGACAAATCGATATTTCCAAAGGTGACACCCGTTTTTGTAATTTTTCCCGTATTGAAATTGAAACCAATAAACTACTCAAACCGCTTCAAGAAAAAAAATACTTTCAAGGCTTAGCACCACAACAACTGATTCCTCAACTTGCCGACTTGTATTGTGAGCTTAATGTCATACACCCATTCCGTGAAGGTAATGGACGTACACAACGGATTTTCTTTGAGCATCTGATTGCTCATTGTGGTTATGGTATTGATTGGTCTCGCATTGACTCTCAACAACAATGGATTCAAGCCAATATTGAAGGTTTTTATGGTAATTTAAATCCATTAATTAAGATTTTTGAAATATGCTTTATTCAAAATACCTAAAATTTAAGTAGTCGAAGCCCACAATCCTTAATGAGCCATCATCTTTGCTTCAATCCACTGATTAATTTCCCAAATAAACCAACAATCACGATTCTTAGAAATCTTAATACTCTTCGGGTAATTTAGGATCGTAATATTCAGATTACTTATCCAGAATTGAATAGATCGTTAACTTAGATAGACTTTTAAGCAATGTAACTTGCCGCATGTTTATCAACATATGTCTCAAAAAAGTCTGCCCATACATAGATTTATGGCGTTTAGTGCTTAAATTTCAGATTAATCTTCGTCTGATGACCTGAATGGATGTTACAGATTACATGCAGGTGAATTACTCTGTGGCTGTATCATGGCTTTTGTGCAATCCAATCCATTTGATCCGAATGTTCTCTTTGCAATAAAGCAGCCTCTTCTGCTTTTCCTGAACCAACGAACTATGTCATTGATTTGATTCAACCGACAACAGTGATGCTGAATCAAATCTCCAAAGAAGGGATTAAATGCAAGAAATGTGGTAAGAAAAAGATAGGGGATGGAAGTTATTATCCGTCTAATTGGAACCAGCCCATGAGTCGAGATCAGTTGAGTAAGAATCATTTTAAATGAATAAGAGAAGGATGGCTTACCTCACTTCTCCGAATAACAATGCTATGCTTTTCAACCAAGGTTATAAATTGGCAACTACATTTCATTCTTCTTCATGCTGGTCCTATAGCCTGTAGACAATTACTACATCATTTGCATTCAATGCTCAATACAGCCTGTCAGCAGAACCGCAGCGATACTTTTTTTCGTGCATACATGTAGTGTTTAAATCCATTCATTTTTCAATGATCCTCTGCCGTTTATCACATTTATGGTCGATCTTTAACCTTGTGAAAAATGCACATACCGATCCCTTCAAACTGTCAAATTTATGTATGCATGACATTTAAAGAAAATTATCTGATCAATTTTTTTAGGTAAAATTCATCAAGAAAAAGTTATTATTATTCATAACATCACCAATAACCACATAAAAACAATAATTTAATAAATTATTCTTCCATTTTTTTTATATTTAGTGTTATTACCTCTAAATCCATGTTTACCACCTTCTATTACATAAGTAATTTAGAAGTATCCACGATATAAATTGCTTGCCCTCACACCTCTCCCCTCTCACGCCCAAAAAATTTATACTGAAAGGCAGATTAAGCCCGTTCGAGTTACATATAGCCGCATGCTATATTGAAAGCATTAAGAAAATATCCTCAATATTTATAGGATTTTTAAAGTATGAACTAATTTTCGAAGAACCCTTTCTAAGTAATGTGACCTATTAGGAAAAATGAAAATACTGAAATCTCCGTATCAACAATCAGTCAAAGTACATCCTGATGATTTTCTGTAACCGATACCCAAGGACTATACCTACCCTTCTGATGTGCTGTGCAACAAAGCCCTCCTTAGCCACACTATAGCTATAGATTAATTCCATTATTTTGTGATTTAATTAAATTATTCATTCTTAAGACCCAATTTAATGGATTTATATTTCACTAAACCAGAAGAAGTTGTGACTCTTTTAGGTGAGCGTTTACGTAAGCAACGACTCTTTCTGGAGATGTCTCAAGCTGAGGTAGCAGCACGCGCTGGTGTCGGCGTGAATACAGTTTCGAATCTTGAAGCGGGACGAAATGTATCTGTTGAAAATTTAGTCCGTATTGCAATGGTCTTGGGTCGATTAAACGAACTTCAGGAACTATTTAAACCTCAGCTTAACAGTGTGAATGACATTCTTCGCTATGAGAGTCAAAGTAAGCGCCACCGTATTAAGAGGAAGGGATAATGCTCAATAGACTTAATGTTTATTACAACGGTTGGGGCGAATCATGGTTATGGGGAACGCTGATTAGTTCAACAGCCACGACAGGTAGACCCACCATTGCTTTTGAATATAGTCCAGAAGCAATACAGCAAGGTGTTGAGCTCTCTTCTTACTTGCTGCCTTTAAAAGGTCTACCATTCAGACAAGGTTTTCCTACTCATCAAATGGGACTCCCAGGTCCAGTCTATGACGCTTTACCAGATGGTTGGGGCATGATGTTGATGGATCGATATTTCAAAAAAATTGGCTTAAATTCAGCACGAATTGGACCTTTGGAGCGTCTGACCTATATTAGTAGTCACGCAATGGGTGCCCTCTCCTTTGAACCTTGTGTTGCTGACATGCAAACCTCAGAAAATATCCCTTTACAACAACTAGCCCAGGAAGTTCAAGAAGTACTCAAAGGTGAAGGTGGTGAATTTCTACAGCATTTATTGGTCATGGGTGGCTCCCCTCAAGGTGCCAGACCAAAAGCGTTGGTTTACCGAGATCCTGTCAATTTAGAGTTTTCGACTCAAGATTCTGATCAACATGAAGCCTGGCTGATTAAGTTTCCTGCTCAGCAAGAGCATCCTGAAGTCTGCGCCATTGAAGCCGTCTATGCAGAATGTTTGCGACTTTGTGCAATTGAGACTCCAGATACCCATTTCTTTAATTTGCCCAATGGTTTAACGGCTTTTGCTTCTAAACGATTCGATCGTCAAAATGGTATGCGGATTCCAATGCAGAGTTTGGCTGCATATACAGGAGCAGACTATAAAGTTCCAGGTAGCCTAGACTATCGCAATTTTCTCCGGGCAACCTTGATGTGTACGCAAGATGTACGAGAAAGATTGCATGCTTTTAAACGTGCTGTGTTTAATGTGCTTTTCAATAATCGGGATGACCATACTAAGAACTTTTCATTTCTCATGGAGAAAAATGGTCAATGGAAATTGGCTCCAGCCTATGATGTGACCTTCTGCGAGGGTCCAGGTGGTTATCATCAAATGGACATTATGGGAGAAGCGCTCAATATTTCCCGAAATGACATACATAAACTCGGTACTTCAGAAGCTAATCTGACTACTCTAGAAGTCGATGAGATCATCTTGACCATGCGTGAAATTGCACTTCAATTTAGTCAAATTGCGCAGCGCCTGTATCCCCATCAAATTCGAGAATCTACCCTACAGATGATTCAATCACGGATTCAACAGAATATTGATTTTTTAACTGAAACCTAAGCGTAAATATAAACTAAGCGCCAACCATCAACTGCAAATAGACTTTGATATAGTTAGTCGCTACATAATCTGTAGAACCTGTGAATTAGCTCTCTTTATAATCACGAATATTAGATGGATCACCGCCAAGATATATTCTGCAAACGTGAAATCACTACATCCAGATCGAAAATCACTAAGAAAAAACTGTCACCAAAAAAAGGTCTGCACTATGGATAGATGCAGACCAAACTCTGGATAACTACCAGCACGAGAAATATGTCGCAATTTTGCATAGACATGAATTTGATAAAATCAGCCCAGAAAGCCAGAAATTCATAAAAACTATTTCATCAATCCCCTATAACTTAATCACGTTCATGGTCGATCTTAAATCTTGTGAAAAGTACTCATGCTGACCTAGCCAAACTGTAAAACTCATGTATTCATAGCCTTTAAATGAATCTTTCAATCGGTATATTTAAGGTAAAAACTAGTAATCAGAAGTTATTATCACCCCCATATAAAACAAGGATCAACTTAAAAACAATAACTTAGTAAATTATTCTTCCATTTTTTTTATATTTAGTGTTATTGGCTCTGAAAGTTTCTCGCACTGAGTTTATATGCGGACCAATTCGTTGTACGGTAGATTTTAGTTGCTGGCTTCTTCATTCGGAAATTATATTGCTGAATCAGACCTTACAAACAGCTTTGTGCAACAAAGCCGTCTTTAAGTACTTTTTTTAAAGGAAAAATCATCGACTTAAATCTATATTTCCAACAGTGCCACTTTTATCGCTTTAGCACCTCAACTTATTTAAGTGGCGTAACTTACATAACTTATGCATCCCATTTAAGTGACCTCAGTTATAGTATTCCATGTCAGGAATTTGTCCACTTATTCCAATGATGATGAGAACTGCAGCATTGACTTAGATCGCCAGTGCTCAGTACTGGCCATCATGTAGCTTTTATCGCTTTAGCGCCTTAACTTATTTAAGTGGCGTAACTTGCATAACTTATGCATCCTATTTAAGTGATGTAAGTTATAGTATTCCGTGTCAGGAATCTGTCTACTTATCAGCGTCCGCGGAACTGCAGGATTTCTGGCTTTGTTGTTCGCAACGAGGGCTAACTCTGGAGTTCCGTATAAGGCATAATCAATAACGACGCCTGATGCGAACATAGCGATTGGGCTGAAACGGAAGGTATCAGGAGCAATCGCTTTGGCAGAATTCCCCAAGGTGCTCACAATAAGATTCACATTGATGAAATCTGGCTTTCTACTCAGCCCATGGATATGCGAGCAGTTACTTATACTGCTCTTTCTCATGTCCTAAAAGCCTTTGACTATGTCAAATCGCAACATTGAGGTTATCTTGTTTTGGAATAAGCGTGGTCATTGTATGAAAGTGTTGATACATGATGGACTGGGTATTCAAAGCTCTACGGTTGAAACAAGCAACATTTCACTGGACTCAAACTCATCATAGTGAAACAATTACAAGCATTGATTCAGAGTTTCGCTTGATAAAGAATTTGACAATGTGCATCAAACATCATGACATCAATTCAGTCAGCCAAGCTGAATAGCCTAGATCCGTGTCTGTGCAGAAAAGGACGCCTTCATATAAAATAACTCAAATAGATAAATTACCACCACACTGCTAGAGCCTGAGCTGAATTTAAAAATATCTATAGGGTTCACCGGGGACTTACAGTAAATTTAACTTGGATAAAAAATATCCCCCTTAAAAAAGTGGGATATTTTTAATTTATTTATTTATTTAATATTTCTTTTAATTCATCTGCACTATATGTCGATAAATTTTCTATAGCTGCTCGAACAATACTTGAACGATTTATTCTTGCATTTTGCCCTTTTACAACCAGCTCATCAATTAGTTTACTAATATCTTCATTGAGAGAAAAAGTGTAACGAATAAATTTTTTTTCACTTGATTCTAAAGCCTTTACCCTCTTTTCTGCACCAGATATAAATGCATCTAACATTTTATCTTGTTCAGTAGGTTCAGGTTTTTTGTTTAGCCCAGTTAAACCAGCCATAGTTATACTCCTAAAAACTCTCTTGCAATACTTTCAATTTCAGCTTTCGCTTTAGGATCACTATTTACTTCAAAAACCGAAAGCCCATTTTCATCTGCATCATCATAAACATTTCGATTTGTTGTGATTGAATTCAATGCATCAATACCAAATGATTTGCATGCCTCTTTTGCATCTAAAATTCTTTGAACTTGAGAAGGAAGAGTTGGACACTGAGTAATAATTGCTCTAGCTTTCAGATTTGGATTTACTGTCTTTGCTAATTTTAAAACTTGTTCCATATGATCTAAAGTTTTTAGATCTCTTCGTTTGGGTCTAAACGGCAATAACATATGTGTAGCTATAGTCATTGCTGAACGTAATGCTTCAGAATCCTGTCCACCTGCATCAATGATAATATCTTGGTATCTTTTATCTAAATCTTTTAAAACTGAACGTATATTCCCTGATGCTTGTACTGATGGAATATTATTTAATTCATCGTTTTCATCTCTTTCTTTGACCCAATCTGTTGTTGTTCCTTGAGGGTCAGCATCTAATAAGAGGACGTCTCTTTGACTTTGTTGTAAGTAAACTGCAAGATTTTGAGCTAAACAGCTTTTACCAGCACCGCCTTTTTCACCACCAACTAAGATAATCATAATTTATGTAAGTTACGTAAGTTTGTTTGTGTATAATTTAACGGTGATTTATGAAGTAATCAACTATCATGAAAAAAAAAATTAAAAAAAAGTTATCCACAAAAGAATGGTCTTTTTGAATTTATATATATTTATTTAAATTTATTATTTATATCTCTGCTCAAAGCTTGACTAGCAAAGGGATACAGGAAGTATATGTTGACAAATTCCTACCAATAAGTTGACTTTTTCCTGTTTCTGAGTTGACATATTCCTACCAATAAGTTGACTTTTTCCTGTTTCTAAGTTGACAAATTCTGTGCATAAGTTGACAAATTCTTTTATTAAAAATACTTTCATTTGTGGACGTTAAGTAGTATTGTCAATATATCTATTTATAACATTTTCCTTAATATATCTCCCTATGAGTAACATAGTATATAAAGATAATAATTTGGTTGAAGCATCGTATTCACTAAATCTATCTGAGCAAAGGCTAATATTAATTGCGATCATTGCTGCTCGAGAAATTGAGAAAGAACTTACTTCTGATACTATACTTACGATTCATGCTTCTGAATACATGAAACAGTTTAATTTAGGACGTCAAGCATCTTATGAAGCGTTACAATCTGCATGTGATAATCTTTTTGAACGGCATTTGAATTATAAAGCAGTAGATCCTATAACTGGAAAAATAGGAATATACAAAAGTAGGTGGGTTTCAAAAGTTGGTTATGTTAAGGAAGAGGGATGCGTCCAACTAATTTTTGCACCAGATATTATCCCCTTATTTGTAAAACTTGAAGAAAAGTTCACAAGATATGAACTTAAACAAATCTCACCACTTACAAGCATTTATGCTATTCGCCTGTATGAGTTACTCATACGTTGGAGATCAACTGGTAAGTTATATATTTCTATAGATGAGCTTAGATCAAAACTCGGATTGATAGAAGATGAATATAAAAAGATGGGAGACTTTAAAAAAAGGGTTCTTACCGTAGCTTTAAATCAAATTAACAAATTTACGGATATTACTGTTTCTTATATACAAAAAAAGGAGGGAAGAAATATTTCAGAATTACATTTCATGTTTGAAGAAAAAGAACAAAATAAAACGAGTACAAGTGCTCCTTTAGAGCCAACTTATAAATTGACAGCTAAGCAATGTATATTCTTTGCTAAAAAGCTATGTGATATTACTAACTATCCAAAATTTGGTAATGATTTCGCACATCGTGGAGAGACTCTAGAAGACTTTCAGGAAAGGATATCAAGTGATCTTCTTGATAGCGATAATGTTAGAAAGTATTTTTCTTATTTGTTAGAAGTTGGTTATGCTCCTAAATACAAGAAGTAACCCTTTAGTTAATTGTCACTTTAAACAAAAGACCACGCCCTCTCATACTAAGTTTTTAATTAAGATTGCTTTCATGTGATTTTAATATGAATTAGCATAAGTTACATAACTTATGCTGGTTAAGTAACCACCTATCCTGCCTTTATAATTTATTGCTGCAGTTCTCATCATCATTGGAATAAGTGGACAGATTCCTGACACGGAATACTATAACTGAGGTCACCTAAATAGGATGCATAAATTATGTAAGTTACGCCACTTAAATAAGTTAAGGCGCTAAAGCGATAAAAGCTACATGATGGTCAGTACTGAGCACTGGCGATCTAAGTCAATGCTGCAGTTCTCATCATCATTGGAATAAGTGGACAAATTCCTGACATGGAAATTGCAGCGAGATT
>NZ_KB850126.1:36703-85228 GCF_000369645.1 Acinetobacter sp. CIP 64.2 | reverse complement strand
CAGTACTGAGCACTGGCGATCTAAGTCAATGCTGCAGTTCTCATCATCATTGGAATAAGTGGACAAATTCCTGACATGGAAATTGCAGCGAGATTGGCTAAAGTTACTACGCTGATTATCAGCCGAGATAAAGTAATGTGAACGGGTAGTATTGCTGTAATGGATGGATTAAACGTTGCAGGGTAAGGCAATGTAATAAATGTGGGCTTTGGTGGTGCAGAGCTTGTTCTCCATCCAAAAGGCGAATATATCTACATACGGGATTTGAATTTAGTACTTACTGCAAAGCTACTGAAGCGAGGGATGTGTTGGGTGCTTTATCGGATGGTTACCTTTAATCCTTCATAAATGAGTGTACTAGTGAACAATACCACTTTATAGCAGTTAAACTTATTAAACTTATTAAACTTATTAAACTTATTAAACTTATTAAACTTATTAAACTTATTAAACTTATTAAACTTATTAAACTTAAATTGCTTAGGTGGTCTAACTAAAATTTTTAGCAGAGTGATCTAATAATAAATGTATTAATAGACCATGCTTCAATCTGACGGCTGCGAACCGCCAGGGACAGGCGCAATGTCAGATTCTGTCGCGGCCTTGGCGCGTGCCTGGAAGCGTTCATAGCAATCCAGCCCGCAGAAATGTTCGACGTATTCCGCGCCTTCCGGGGTGAAGGCGGCATCGAGCGGAATTTCTTTGCAGCATACGCAGCAGGTGGTGCAACTGGCAGTGTTCGGGGCGTTTGCGTTCATGGTGGTACTCCTCCAGATTGGTAGCGAAGCTCAAAGCTGCCCACTCTCGGCTGGCTGGGAAGCGGTCATGATCTTCCCTTGAAGGCCCGCAGCAGCCGCGTCACAGACAGGACAAACAAGCCGGTCAGCGTGAGGGCTGCAATACCCCAGTGCTCCCCGATGAACGCGCCGGCCGTCGTGCCGGCTAGCACAATGGCGAGAATCGGCAAATGGCAGGGACAGGTGAGCACGGCCAGCGCGCCCCACAAGTAGCCGGTGATCGGTTTGTGCGTCTCAGACGGCAAGTGCTCTGGGCTGTTCATGGCAGACTCTCCGCGTGCTGTGCCGGTTCGGTTGGCATGGCGGCCAGTTGCATTTCGAGGCTGGCCAGGGCCTCGCGCCGACGCTCGACGAGTTGCCGCAACACGGCAAGCTGCGCAGACGCACCGTCACCGTCCGCAGCATCCAGCGCCCGGCACAGCCGCGCCAGTGCGTCCAGGCCGATACCCGCTTCGAAGGCAGCCCGTACAAAGCGCAGCCGTTGCAACGCGGTGTCATCGAACAAGCCGTAGCCGCCCGTGGTGCACGCGACCGGCCGTAGCAATCCGCGCAGCAGGTAGTCGCGCACGATATGCACGCTCACCCCGGCATCAAGGGCCAGCCGGGACACTGTGTAGGCGCTCATTGAACACCTCCTTTTCCTCATCCGGCGCAGCACGAAAGCTGCTTCACGTCCTTGCTGAAGGTCTGCGCCGCGAGCTTCAGCCCTTCGACCATGGTCAGGTAGGGGAACAATTGGTCGGCCAGTTCCTGCACGGTCATACGGTTGCGAATGGCGAGCACCGCCGTCTGGATCAGTTCACCCGCTTCCGGGGCCACCGCTTGCACGCCGATGAGCCGTCCGCTACCTTCCTCGATGACCAGCTTGATGAAGCCGCGTGTGTCGAAGTTGGCAAGCGCACGCGGCACGTTGTCCAAGGTCAAGGTGCGACTGTCGGTCTCGATCCCGTCGTGATGTGCTTCCGCCTCGCTGTAGCCCACGGTGGCGACCTGCGGGTCGGTGAATACCACGGCCGGCATTGAGGTCAGGTCCAGGGCCGCATCGCCGCCAGTCATGTTGATCGCAGCACGGGTGCCGGCCGCTGCCGCCACATAGACGAACTGAGGCTGGTCGGTGCAGTCGCCAGCCGCATAAATGTGTGGCGTACTGGTGCGCATGCCCTTGTCGATGACGATGGCCCCCTGCGCATTGGCAGCGACTCCCGCCGCTTCCAATGCCAGGCTGCGCGTGTTCGGTGCCCTGCCAGTGGCGACCAGCAGCTGGTCGGCGCGTATTTCACCGTACCCGGTGGTCAGCACGAATTCGCCGTCCACATGCGCGACCTGGCTGGCTTGCGTGTGTTCCAATACCTTGATCCCTTCGGCACGGAACGCGGCTGTAACGGCCTCGCCGATGGCCGGGTCGTCGCGGAAGAACAGCGTGTTGCGAGCTAGGATCGTGACCTGGCTGCCCAGCCGGGCGAAGGCTTGCGCCAGTTCCAGCGCGACCACCGACGAGCCGATCACGGCTAGGCGTTCGGGAAGGGTGTCGCTGACCAGGGCCTCGGTCGAAGTCCAGTAGGGTGACTCTTTCAGGCCCGGAATCGGCGGCACGGCCGGGCTGGCACCCGTGGCGACTAAGCAGCGGTCGAAAGCTACCACGCGCTCGCCACCATCGTTTAAACGGACGACCAGGCTCTGCTCATCCTTGAAACGCGCCTCACCATGTACAACGGTGATGGCCGGGTTGCCGTCCAGAATGCCTTCGTACTTGGCATGGCGCAGTTCTTCGACGCGCGCCTGCTGCTGGGCCAGTAGTTTGCTGCGGTCAATCGCAGGCACAGTCGCCGCGATACCGCCGTCGAACGGACTTTCCCGACGTAAATGGGCGATGTGGGCGGCGCGAATCATGATCTTGGACGGCACGCAGCCGACGTTGACGCAGGTGCCGCCGATGGTGCCGCGCTCGATCAGCGAGACGTGCGCGCCTTGCTCGACGGCCTTCAGTGCTGCCGCCATTGCCGCGCCACCGCTACCAATGACGACGACCTGCAACGGGCGTTCGTTGCCACTGGGCTTATCAGCGGCCCCTATCCAGCCGCGCATCTTGTCGAGCAGGCCGGCGCGGTTGTCCGTCGGTGGCGCATCGGCAAGCGTTGCCTCGTAGCCCAGTCCGGCCACGGCGGTAGTCAGCGCATCCGATGACGTGCCCGCCTCAATGGCGAGTTGCGCTGTGCCCTTCGGATAGGACACCAGCGCCGATTGCACGCCGGGCACTTTCTCCAAGGCTTCCTTGACGTGAGCCGCGCACGAGTCGCAGGTCATCCCGGTGATTTTCAGGGTGGTCATGTATTTTTCCTTTTCTGTGGTGGCTACGGCTGTTGCCGTCAGCCACGTTGTTCTGGCAATTCACAGCTGTCCGGCCCGCAGCGGCGATGTGCTGGCGAGATGAAATCCCAGACCGACACCCCAACCATCAAGGCCAGGCCGACATAGAGCAGTCCACCGCTCTGCCAGCCGTAAGCCCGCATTAAAAACACCGCTGCCAGCACCAAGATCGGGCCTATCGTGCCGAGCGCCGTGCGTCGCCACTGTCGATGATTGAGCCAAGCGATAGCATTGGCGAGTAACGTGATGCCGGCGAACATCGGCAGCAGGATGCCAATGAATAGCCCCTCGTACTGGCTCAAGAAGCCCAGTCCGATGGCCGCGCCAAAGCTGGCGATGGCAGGAAAACAGGCGGCGCAGCCCATCGCGGAAACGACGCTGCCGAGCGCGCCGGTTTTGCCAGCGATGCGCGTGATGAGTCCCATGTGTCGCTCCCGAGTTCGGTTAACGGATCAGCGTTTGAGGCTGGACGGATAGCCCGCGTCCTCGGTCGCCTTGGTCAACTTCTGGACGTTGGTCTTGGCATCGTCGAAGGTGACGACGGCCTGGCGCTTGTCGAAACTTACGTCGGTCTTGCTCACGCCCTCAACCTTGGAAAGCGCGTGCTTGACAGTGATCGGGCAAGAGGCGCAGGTCATGCCAGGCACGGACAGCGTGACGGTCTGAGTGGCGGCGAACACGGGGGCAACGAAAGCGGCGAGAGCGAGGGAGGCAAACAGCTTTTTCATGATGAACTCCTGATTAGTAGAAAAATGGCATGACGTAGGGAAAACCAAGCGCGACCAAGACCAACACGGCGACGAACCAGAAAATGAGCTTGTAGGTGGTGCGCACTTGCGGAATCGCGCACACCTCGCCCGGCTTGCAGGCTGCGGTCGGTCGGACGATGCGCCGCCAGGCAAAGAACAGTGCAACCAGCGCCGCGCCGATGAAGATCGGCCGATACGGCTCCAATACCGTCAGGTTGCCGATCCATGCCCCGCTGAACCCCAAGGCGATCAAAACCAGCGGCCCCAGGCAGCAGGCCGACGCAAGAATGGCGGCCAGCCCACCGGCGAAGAGCGCGCCGCGCCCGTTTTGTGGTTCAGACATACGCTTGTCCTTTCAAATTTGGTTTGGATAGCTTAAGCTTACTTCCGTAGTTATGTACGGAGTCAAGCGATATGCAAATTAATTTTGAGAATCTGACCATTGGCGTTTTTGCCAAGGCGGCCGGGGTCAATGTGGAGACCATCCGGTTCTACCAGCGCAAGGGCCTGCTGCCGGAGCCAGACAAGCCCTATGGCAGCATTCGCCGCTATGGCGAGGCGGATGTAACACGAGTGCGGTTCGTGAAATCGGCCCAGCGGCTGGGCTTTAGCCTGGACGAAATCGCCGAGCTACTGCGGCTGGAGGATGGCACCCATTGCGAGGAAGCCAGCGGCCTGGCCGAGCACAAGCTCAAGGATGTGCGCGAGAAGATGGCCGACTTGGCACGCATGGAGGCCGTGCTGTCTGAACTGGTGTGCGCCTGCCATGCGCGGAAAGGGAACGTTTCCTGCCCGCTGATTGCGTCACTGCAAGACGGAACGAAGCTCGCTGCATCGGCGCGGGGGAGTCACGGGGTGACTACGCCTTAGCGTGCTTTATTTTCCGAATTCTGAGACGACCCCTAGATGCCTGGTCAAGACTGCATACTTGCAGTTTTGACGGCACTGTTGCAAATAGGGATCTGAGTCAATGATTTTCCCTTCAAAAAAGCTTAGAGACCGAAAACTCTATTTACTAGCCAAACTTCTCCTAGAATATTACCGTTATAAAATAATGAAGCTTGTCCTTTGCGTAGAGCACGCATAACCTCAATTCCTTTAATTGTGGCATAAGCCGTTTTCATAGACTTGAATCCCAACGTAGCCTTGATGATCCGTTTGAGCTTGCCATGATCACATTCAATCACGTTATTCTTGTATTTAATCTGTCGATGGTCCAGGTCTTCAGGACACTTTCCTTCCTGTTTTAGTCGCGACAAAGCACGGCCATAGGTATGAGCCTTATCAGTGTTTATGACTCGTGGAATCTGCCATTTTTTGACATGATTCAAAATCTTACCAAGAAAACAATAAGCTGAATGGGTATTTCGTCTAGCAGAAAGATAGAAATCAAGAGTATGGCCACGTTGGTCAACTGCACGGTATAGATATGCCCATTTGCCATTCACTTTTACGTAAGTTTCATCCAGATGCCATAAATGTCGATCTGTAGGATTACGCCAATACCAACGTAAACGTTTTTCCATTTCTGGAGCATAACGCTGAACCCAGCGATAAATTGTGGTGTGATCAACATTCACTCCACGTTCAGCGAGCATTTCCTGAAGTTCACGATAGCTGATGCCATATTTACAATACCAACGAACAGCCCAAAGAATGATTTCACCTTGAAAGTGCCGACCGTGGAAGGGATTCATCTGCTGTATCTCGAAATAAATAAGATATTTAGCTTATCATGTCAGCCTATTTGCAACAGTGCCCTCATTAAGCCATTTATCGCACCTTTAATTGCTGCAACTTGCTGTAATACCTCAATACAAGAATTTTCAGAATTTAAAATATTCTGTTCAAGGGCATTGGTTTGACCTTGAATTCGTCTAATCCGATTTAAAATTTTTTTGTTCTGATTTAAGTGAGACATACTATTCAACCTCAAGAACATATACTATGGGGGAGTATTAATTGTGGTGCAATAAAATGCAATATCTAAATAATGTTAAAAGTGACCATTCGCATCAATTTGACGAAGGAAATCCTTTAGCACAAAAGAAAATTTTAATCGCAACCATCCTCACTGGTGTAATGATGGTGTTTGAAATTTTTGGAGGATGGTTCTTTAATTCCATGGCTTTATTGGCTGATGGATGGCATATGAGTTCTCATATGTTGGCATTGGGCTTAGCTTATTTTGCCTATAAAATGGCTCGAAAATATGCTCGTGATCAGAGATTCTGTATCGGTACATGGAAGATAGAAATCTTAGCTGGATATTCGAGTGCCATTTTATTGATGGTTGTTGCTGTATTCATGGGTGTTCAATCGATAGAACGTTTATTCAATCCTGTGAATATTCACTACAACGAGGCAATTTCAATTGCGATTGTTGGCTTGATCGTTAATTTTATTTGTGCCTGGTTACTACGTGAAAATGGTCACCACCACCATCATCACTCTCATGATGACCATGACCACCACCACGATCATCATCACTCTCATGATGACCATGACTTAAACCAGAAAGCCGCTTTTCTTCATGTAGTAGCAGATGCAGTAACTTCTGTATTAGCTATTATTGCACTTTTCGCAGGGAAGTATTTTGGATGGGATTTTTTAGATGCAATTCTAGGGATCGTAGGTGCAGTGCTTGTAGCACAATGGTCTTGGGGATTGATTAGAGAAACAGGTAAAACATTGCTTGATGCAGAGATGGAACATCCTGTAGTAAAGGAGATTCAGGAAGTTGTAGAGGAATTAGATAACCAAATTACGATTACTGATCTGCATGTCTGGAAAGTAGGTAGAAGTAAATTTTCATGTATTTTATCCCTAAATACAGTTAATGACTCCTTAACAGCAGAGGTAGTTCGTAAAGCTTTGTCAATTCATGAAGAAATTGTTCATATTTCTGTTGAAATTAACAAGAATTTCCATGTTGTTTAAATTAATATTTATTCCTTTTAAACTTTATCAGTCTATTTATGTAAATCTTAGATTAGAATTTGTTTGTTGTAGAGCGTCGGGGCGCCTCGGCAGTGCTGCGTTTTGAAATAGAAAGGAAAATTCATTTTCTGAATGAAGATATCGGGTATGAACGGGTAAAGATACAATCCACGATTCATATGCAATCCCATGCCTTTAAAGCGCAAAGCGTGTTGCAGATGCAGCTCTTATTCCGAGGAATTTTACACTGGTATCGCCCGCCGATAGAAACACCAGATCCGGCAGTCAGGACGTAAATAACCATTCCTCCAGTTTAAATAAAAAAACCTGCAGATTCGATGCAGGTTTTTTTTAGAGATAATCAATCGCGTCTTATTTGGCTTTACGCTCTTTCTCGATCAGGTAATTCACCACCTGAATGACTTTGGCATCATTACCCTGCACAATATATTTACCATTCACGGTCACTGCCGGAACACCACTTAACTGATACTGAGCAGCCAGATTTTTGGCTTGGGCAATTTTCGAAGTGATCGGGAAAGATTTATAAGTCGTGTTAAATTTCTCTTCAGAAATACCATAACGGGTATAGAACTTGGCCAATTGTGCCTGTTCTAAAATTGGACGCTGCTTGTCATGAATATCATGGAATAACTGTAAATGTGCTTTTTGACGCACACCCAGGGCTTCTGAAACATAATAAGCACGTGCAGCCTGTTCCCAAAGCGGGTTCATTGCAGCAGGTGTACGTACAAAACGTACATCTTTTGGTAATTTTTTCAACCAGCCCTGCATATGTGGTTCAAGCGCGAAACAGTGACCACAGCCATACCAGAAGAATTCACGTACCTCAATTTTGCCCGGTTTTTCGACTTTGACTGGTTTTGCAACCACCTGATAGTCCTGACCTGCCACAAAATTGGCCATAGCATTGCCTGAAAAGGCCAAAACAGATGCGGCAACAGCTCCTAAAAGGAATTTTTTCATTGGGATTATCGTCCTCTAAATCATTATGCTTAGTGTATGGGTTCACTATAAATCAATTATGCCGGTTCCGTTTTCATGCTGCGAACTTTTGTGCTATCAGAACCGCTACATTAAAGTATGCGACTGATTTTAAGTCAGTTAATATGGCCATTCGACCGCTATGTGTTTTTAGACAATCACAAAAGTTAAACTTTGAGTAATAAAAACGGTTATAATTTCTACGATTAAAAAGTAGTGGTCAAACCTACAGCAAATATTAACTTCTTACTATTCTCTTCAGTAACAGCTGCGTGGCTATGATAATTGCTGGAATTTACAACATAGAACTGAGCAAAAAAATCTTTACTTATAATAATGAGTAAATATATACATCAGAATGACAACAAAATTACAAACTTGTAATTTTGTTAAGGTTTGTTCTCAAAAAAATAAATTAATACTATTTTAAAAAAGATAAATCGTTGCTGAAAAAGCTAGATTGCAATCGAGTTAATTAATTATAAATCAAAAACTTATATTGTATAAAATTAGTAACTCTTTGCTTTCTGCACTTATTATTTAATCAACGTTTCACGATTTTCATAAGCTAAACTAAATATAGTCGCCAATTTCAATTGAGTTATTTCCCGGCTTTTAAATACCGATATACCGCTTGGCGACTAATTCCAAATGCCTGGCCTAATGCCATTTTTGAAGGGTACTTCCCTTCCTTCCAGTCTTGTCGCAAAGCTTCAGCCTGATCAGGTTTCAATTTATGTACCCGGCCTTTGTACTTCCCTTGAGAAGAGGCAAGTTTAATTCCTTCCTTTTGCCGCTCTAAAATGATCTCACGTTCAAACTGTGCAAAAGCACCCATCAGTTGCAGCATCAAATTATCCATCGGGGTGGATTGGGCCGTAAAAGTAATATTTTCTTTTACAAACTGGATGGCAATCCCTCGTTTGACCAGTTTATCCACTTCAGTCACCAAATCTTTTAAGCTTCGCGCAAAACGATCCATGGAATGTACTATCACCTGGTCTCCTTCCCGGACATAATTCAACATTTCCTGAAATTTCGGTCGGTCGGTATTTTTACCTGAAGCACGGTCAACAAAAATCCGGTCGACTTCAATTCACTCAAGTTGACGTCCCGTATTTTGCTCGACCGAACTCACTCGCACATAGCCTACTTTTTGGCCTTTCACTTTTTACGCCCCAATTGGATAAAAATGAACAATTTCGTAAATTATAAATCTTTAATACCAAAGTTACATGTTACTTATGATTAAAAAACATTTAAATGGTACATGTTTTTAAGAACTTTTAAAATGTAATTTTAGGGTATAGTCTAAAGTAACACCTTGAACTTTTGCAACAGTGCCCTTAAATTGCTATACACACCAATGGACCAAGCCGGTTCACGTTCTCTTGCATAACTGCAACTTTATTGAAGTTCACATGCTTCAAGATCGCTTTCATCGGCTCCGACATGCCTTCGGTTTCCGACAAATCCGAAATGTACTCTGACTGGTCTACATACTTATAGAAGTTGTTATCAGGGTGTTGTTCTTTAATGCTTTGCCAACATTGGGGAACCATCACAGAGACTGGTCTGATCAGGTTGAAATTATTGGCGATATTCAACCCATACAGGTCGAAATCGGTATACACCGCTACCGGACATTCTTCTGGCAGAACTTCAAGCAACTGATTGACTGACCGGCAGTTCTTACCATGCCCCCTGTAAAGGAATAGGCTGTCTTGCCATTCGAGTGGAACTTGCTGATACCAGTCCGAAATCCGTACAAGCATAGTGCCATTCTCAATAATGATCAGCTTCCTGATTTTTTCTACTGCAAGATGCTCTAAGGACACGGCTGTTGTCACGCCAGGATGTGCAATGTGCATCTCACCGGACTTTAACGGTAGTTGTGCATTGATCGCAGCAAACCAAAGCTGCTCACCGAAAACGCTGGCATTGCCAGACTTTTCATCTATACGATGATCAGCAAGCGATATTCGGTCTGCATTGGAGTCATACGTTACCTCTGGCTCCGTTTTTACATGCTTTCCGTACAGAACCCGAAGCACATCAAGATCTGATTCACTTAGATGCAGCTCACGTTTGATGATGCTACCGATCTGCATGTCTTTGTTCAGCATTGTCCATGTCTTGTTAAGCTTCACCACTCTGGTTTTAAGCTGTAAAACCGTCTGAATGATTGAGAGTTCTCTTTGCCCTAAGCGCATTGCATCACCTTTCTGTTGCTGTCTTTGCGACGAAACACGATATCTGAAATGTAGTAGTTGCCATTATATTTAGCATCCGTTTCACCCACTAACTGCAACTCAAGATGGTTTGAGTGGTTGAGTTCAAACTCATACAGGAGGCGACTAATCCAGTATTCAAATTTGCATCCAGGCTCTAGGCGTATGTAGGCGTTCTTTGCTGATATTTCATTGATTGCCTGACTGCCAAAAGCGTCAAAGAAGAAAAATGCAGCTTTATCCAGAGGTGAGACTGCCTTCACTATCGTATGCGTTGCCTTCTCTACCGGTGGGCGTTTTTTTTCAACAACTGGACCATCTTTTTTAACACGCTTCTGATTGGCTGTCTGAGCTACCGCAGATAAAGTGTTCTCAAAATCCTCAAGGTAGATATCGGCACGAGCTTTCAGCTTGATAAGTGGTACACGACGGAAGCTATCAGGTGCCTTGTTGAAATCAATATCGGCATTCAGCGTCCGGTTGTTGGCAAAATGACGGTGCAGCGCATCAATCAGATTGATTCGCTCCTGGGTTTTTATGTCCTTTTTCCATTCAAAGAGTTGCTTGTCCAGTCGGTGATGGCTGTGGTTCATTTCTTCAATGGCTTCAAACACGCTTGGCTTGAGACGTTTGGAGATCACTCTCTGCAAGTCTGCATCACCTACCGCCAATTCATCCATCGTATTTGGTGAAAGGATTTCCAGTGCCGTAATTAGCATTTTGGCAGTCTTTAAGCTTTGTTCAGCCTTACGCATTTTCATGTCGTAGTTGTTGAACAGCGACAGATACTCAAAGCACTGATCGGCAAAATTGGTCATGTTCTCGCTGATATTGTTTGAAAGCTCAATAATCAGGTCACTTGCTTCAACCTTTAATACTTCGGCACTTTCCGGGTCCTCGACTTTTGACAAGGCATAGTCGGTACTCACCGTTTTGATACGATCAATCAGACCGCTAATGTCGGGTGCGGAAATGTTGCGTTTCTTTCTGTTTTTATAGAAATTCACAAACTCAATGACGAAGTTTCTTAGATGCAGCGTGTTTTTTTCTGCATCCAGATACCCAAGATCGCAAGACAGCAAATTATCAATCAAGGATTTGTTTGATTCATTGACCTGAATAGACGAACTGGTAAACATGATTGCTTCGGCAATAGCATCAATGTTTGCAGAGAAAACCTTCGCCCCACGTTCAGCCGGATTCACGAAGTCGATCATAGTAACTCGCCCTGCTCCACATCATCTGTTTGAGTGATATCAATCGCATTGTGTTCGGCAAGGTACTCAGCTTCATCGTAGAAAATCGACCAACGTGAAGTTGCCAAAAACTCAGTACCCACAACCCCAACCGGCACTAAATATTCGCGCTGTACCAAAAACTGAATAACACCGTTGATCTGGTCTTTCACTGTGCTTGCTGTCTTACCCAACTTTGCAGAGAGTTCTTTTAGCCCTTTTTGGACATGCTTGGACTTCTCCACTTCAACCAGGATTTCACCAGACGTAATTCTGTCGCCTCCAATCAGAGGTTCATTGCGCCCCCCTGCCTTTCTGAACAGTCGCAGCCAGTCCACAAGTGGCTCCATTTTGCTGACGTTTTCCTCAAACTGTTTGGTGATGACCTTTTTGATCTCAGGGTCACTTTCAATATCAAGGTAAATCAGGAAATACCCACCACCGCACGGTGTCTGAATACACTTTTTGCCTAGAAAACTAATATGGTTGTTTAGTTGATCTAAAAATTCGACATCATTCAAAAACTCAAAGTTCTCAAAATCACTCCACTGGTCAATTAGATAACCTTCTAATAATTTGGTCGCTACTTTTGTTAATCGTTTATCAGCCATTTAAAATTCTCCACTTTTTCCCTATTAGACTGGTTCTGCTGCAAGCAATGGGTTATCGCCTTCGATTTCCAGTGGAACAACAGTGCTGACACCATTGGCTCCAACAATGTAGAGATTCTTAAACTTGTGGTTAGAGGTTGAGTTTTCCGGTTGAGCACAGACCAGATAGATTTTGTTATGGTCCATCATGTCGAACAGCAAATTGGTGTTGATCGCATCAAAGTTGCCAATCTCGTCAAGTGGGATATGGATGTAGGTCGAGTTATCAGGGCATAACTTCCGTGACAATGCGAGGAACATGATCAGCACCAGAATACGTGACGTTCCTGTACTCCCTGCACTGGTAAAGTCGTTGTCAGTACGCAGCTCGGCAAGACGACCATTGTTCATCACGCTCATTTTCAGACGTACCATAGAGCGGATATCATCAGTATGTCCTTTGGTGCTTTCAATTGCCTTTAAGGTGTATTCACAGCAACGAATGAAATCCTCGATCGGAATGGAGCTGCTTTGCATGTTTTCAAAGGATTGATAGTCCTCACACTGCAAAACAAACTGATTGAGCTGATCTAGGGTGTTCTTGTCATTCAGCACACTTTCCAGATTCATTGAGAAGTCAGTGAATGCCTTGAACTTGTTGCTACGGTTCAGGTAGCCAGACAGTTCCGTAGATACGCTCTTTAAACGCTTATTTAGATTAAGGATTTCCTGAATATAGTTACGCAACTGAGCCGATTTATTACGGAAAATGTTTGTGACTGCATCATGCTTTTTCGGCAAGTCGTAGTCCATGATGCTTTCGATGGTAGACATGGAGTTAATGGTGTTCATGGTTTCACTGGTAGTCCCCATACTCTCCATCTTTTCCTCAAACAGCTTGAACAGAGAGAAGGCTTCATATTTGCGCAGTAATGCCTTAGAAGCGTTTGTCTGCAAGCGTAATTGATAAATCTGTTTCTTCTGTGTATCAGCCAACGTACCCAGATCACGAGAGAAGCTGTCGAAGCTTAAAAACTCAGGTCGATCTACCTCTACCAATAGGATATCGTCATCGAACAGGTTTTCGATTTCACGCCCCTGTTTATCCAGCTTTTTGATTTTCTCCCTGAAATCTTGTGCACTCGCTTCAAGATTGTCCACTCTTGTACGAAGGGAGGTTCGGACTTGTTCAAGCTCACTTTCCAGTTTGGAAAGATTGTGGTTGTATTCAGATACAAGTTTCAGAGCTTGGTTCATGTCCTCGATATGGTTCTGCTTGTACTGATAGTGGTTTTTCTTCCACATATCGTACTCAGCCAAAATGCTTTCATAGCCTTTGACTTTGGTGTGCTGTGCAATCGCAGCCTTGATCTTCATTTCTGCCTGTTTCAGGATATTTTCATCCACGCCTTGCTCACGCAGTTTGCTGTGATACAGGTTGGTCAAATCATCCATCTTGGCTTGATAGCTGCTCTCTAGCTGCTTTTCCTTTGTGGCAATCAGATCAAGCTTGATACGCAAGTCTGCATAGGACGCATCATAGCTCTCCTTTAAGCCATTTTTTTCAAGCATGTTGGCTGATCGAAGCTCACCACGTTTCTTCGGCTCAATCTGATTGTTGAAAGTTTGCAGCTCGTATTTCGCTCTATTTACAGCTTCTTGCTCAATACGTGTAGCTTCTGCCTTCTTCGCTTTCAGCTCTTTCTCAGTCTGGTCATAAACCTGTCGGGCTTGCTGCTTCTCGTTTTGCAGGGTATTTAACTCATTTTCGAGTTTAACAACTGCAATATTGGTCTCGTTGATCTCTCTATGGATGGACTGAGCCAGATGCGATTGCTTGTCGTACTGCTCAACCAAAGAAGCCGTGTAAATCTCGGCATCTTTCAGACGTATTTGTAGTTGCTCAAGACTGTCGGCTTCCCCTGGAATCTCCAACTTGTTCAGGTCTATTTCAAGACCATAGAGGCTTAGGGCATTGGCATTCACGCCAGTTTGCCAGACAGGGTTCAGGTTGGTTTTGAAGAAAAGCTCAGGATTGATGACCTTCGCAATGGTAGTACGCCAGTCCACATCTTCATTCGGTGCATCATTCAGGAACCGTAGCAAGGTGTCTTTCTGGAACAGGGTTGTACGCAGATTCTCTTCTGACTGCTTGGCTTTCTCAAGCTTGGCTTTTAATCCATTAAGATCATACTGCGCCTTGTTTTGATCAAAATTAAGTTGTTTAAGCTTGTTTTGAGCCGCTTTCAATTCGTCAGACTTTGCAGACAAGGTATTCTCTTTGACTTCATAAGCCAACTTGAGGCGCTGTAGCTGTAGGTTTTCTTCATCCGTAAACAGTGTTGATTGGTGCATGCGCTCCATAGCTGCTGACTGGATATCCAGAAGCCTTTGACGTTCACTGGAAATTTCTTGATCAAGAATTTGGAGCTGTTCAGCCTGTTTGCGCTCAAGCTCTTTCACCTTGAGATCAAAGCGGTTTCGCAACTGGTTGATTGCCTCCTGAACCTCGTTAGATTCAGCATTAAGGGCTTCACTGGATGCCATTTTTTCACGAAGCAAATCTGCTGAATGCTTGTCGTACTCGCGGTTGATATTTTCGTAGCTTTCAGTCAAAAACTGTTTGTATTTCTTCGCTTCTTCAATCTCGTTGAAGTAGTGCGCACGTTTCTTATATTCCTGTTCCATGACGGAAATATTCATGTCTTGATAACGTCTTTCGGCAACTTCAATATTATGAATTGCCTGTTTAAAGTTACCTGCAGACTTTTCTTTTACTGCAATCAGCTCTTTGACTTGTACAATCTGGTTATTCAGGTTACGGACTGTCTCATTCCCTTTGTTCTTTACCGCATAGATTTCATGCTCTATCGAACTGATCTGCTGCTCGTAGTTCACCACATGGTCCCGGAGTACCAACAGGTGTGCATGAAGCGCATTAAAGGAGGCTAAGACCGCATTCTTTAACTGAATGCCAGAGATAATCTTCTGCTTTTCCGATTGAAGGCTTTGTAGGGCTTTCACATCATTGATGGTTGCTAACCAATCTGCGGTAGAGGTTGGTTTTGTTTTGATTTTCTCGTTGTCCAAATACGCTTCAATTAACATGGTTTTGAAGTTTGAGACAACATTGTTCTGGTTAATCGTTACCTGGGTCAGATTGCTCAGGAATTTTAGCTGTTGTTTGCTTCCAGACAGTGAATAGCGGTTGCATAAATCACGAAGGTTTCTTTCACCTGTCAGTCGTGATTTATCTGCAGTCAGCGTATAGATATATTCAGGGATGCTGTCGATCTGACGGCTCACATCAACGCCAGATTTATAAACCTGATCAAATACGTCTTTCACATTCTGAGAAAGACCCAAGATTTCCAGACTGCTCTCACTTAATAGCGTATCTTCCGCGCATCCATCAACAAATCGGTAGTTGTGCTTGCCCTGATTATTATTGCGATACAGCACCACACACTTTGTACCTGAGTGAGCAAGGTATTCAAAAATCACCATGCTTCGACTGCTCGGCAAATAGTAGTCTACGAAATTTTTCTTGTTTGCAGCTTTCTCTATTAACCCATTTGGTGAGGCACCAAAGAAAATAGGAATCAGGTTCAGGAATGAGGTTTTCCCTGCACCGTTGATACCGGTAATGTTTGTATGACCACCACTAATATCAACTCGGAATAGTTTAGATGAAAGAAAAGAATCATAAAGAATGATTGACTGTAAACCTTTCATAGAGGTTTCTTGAGGGTTAATAATACTCATTATATACCTTTTATAAATATTCATAAGTCTAATGGATATTTCAATTTTAAATAAAAACTGTAACTTTCCCTGATCTTATACTTTTATTAAATATAATGGCGGTTATCCGACATAGACACCAACATATCAAACCGTCCGCTAAGAAAATTGCAAAAGCGCATATTCTAAAAGCGGACATTTTTACTTTGGAGAAACCGGACATTTCTACTTTGGGCTGGCTTTGTTGCACAAAGATTTGAAATGCAAAGCGCCCCTAATTGAGCCAAATTTAAGGCGTAACTTGGGTAAGTGGGCGACCTAATTCCGTAAATCTGTTAAGGACTGCTACACGTGCATGGATCTCATTCACTTGGCTATCAAAACTCCTTGCACTGAGTTTATCTCCTAATAATTTGATGCAATGCATCTTAGTTTCAACCAAACTTCGCCGATGATAGCCTGACCATTTTTTCCATAGTGTCCTGCCTAAACGTTTAATTGCTCGAAGTAATTCATTTCGCTCTAGCGAGCTACTCTTTGTATCTTTCCATGGTTTCTCATTTTTTCTAGGTGGAATCACCGCATGCGCTTGCCGATCTGCAATGACCTGACGGCATTGCTTGGTGTCATAAGCTCCATCGGTATAAACAGAGTTAATCTGCTCATCTTGTGGAATCTGATTAAGTAAATCACCAAGCACCTGTGAATCACTGACATTATTGGTTGTAAGCTGAACTGCTCGTATTTGTAGGGTTTTAGCATCTATACCAATATGAAGTTTACGCCATTGGCGACGATATTCAGGTCCATGTTTCTTGCGTTTCCATTCGCCCTCACCTAGAAACTTCATGCCTGTAGAGTCCATGAGTAGATGCAGCCCATCGCTACTTTTTTGGTAGCTGATTACAATATCAATATGCTTTTGTCTTCTACAAAGCGTGGTGTAATCTGGAGCTATCCAATTTAATCCGCAAAGTTTAATCAGACTTTGCACAAAGCCTGTGACCATACGTAAAGACAGACGGAATAAGGATTTAATCATTAAGCAGCATTGGATGGCTGCGTCGGAGTAGGTTTGATTTCGCCCTTGTTTGCCTTTTGATGGAGCATACCATTGCGTAGCAGGATCAAACCAAATGGCAATATTTCCGCGACTCATGAGTGCTCGGTTATATGCGGGCCAATTGGTTGTGCGGTAGATTTTGTGTGCAGGCTTCTTCATTTGAAAATTATATCGCTGAAAAACCCTTTACAGATAGGTTTGTGCAACAAAGCCTTTGTTCTTTAAAATAAATTTCAAGCACTTAAATAAGAATAATTTATAAAAATAGATCCCAAAAAATAACCTATAGAATTAAGTTAAAAAAATTATATAAATGTAGTTTTTCTAAAATTAACATAATACACGTTATACGAAATTTCATTTGTAACTCCAAAATAGAAATGTCCGGTTTCTCCAAAGTAAAAATGTCCGCTTTTAGAATATGCACTTCTGCAATTTCCTTAGCGGACGGTTTGATATGTTGGTGTCTATGTCGGATAAAGAACTTAAACGATTGTCGGTCTTGCAGGAAATCTGCGATCAACGCATAACTCAATCCCAGGCTGCTCAGCTACTTCATATTTCAGAACGTCAGATCAGACGCTTACTGCAGAAATACAAAGCTCAAGGTCCATCTGCATTAGCCCATGCCGGTCGTGGCCAAATCAGCAATTCTAAACTTCCTGAAGAACTCAGACTCAAGTGCCTCAATATTGTTTCTGACCAACTGCATGGTTTCGGACCCACTTTAGCGCATGAAAAGCTTACCACCGTACATGGATTCGATCTTTCAGTAGAAACCCTGCGTTCTTGGATGATTGCAGCTGACTTATGGATGCCTAGATCCAAGCGCCTGAAACGACCGTATCAGCCTCGTTACAACCGGGATTGCTTTGGTGAACTGATCCAAATTGATGGCTCACACCATGACTGGTTTGAAGGACGCGCTGCTAAATGCTGTCTGCTGGTGTTTATCGATGATGCTACAGGAAAATTGCAGCATTTACGCTTCTGTGAGTCAGAATCAACCTTTGACTATATGATTTCAACACGCTTATATGTCGAACAGCACGGTAAGCCTTTAGCGTTTTACAGCGACAAACATTCAGTCTTTAGAGTGAATCAAAGCAGCAAGAAAGACACCAAGATTACCCAGTTTGGACGTGTACTCAGCACCCTGAATATCGATATCATCTTCGCTAATTCACCGCAGGCCAAAGGCCGTGTGGAACGGGCCAACAGAACCCTTCAGGACCGTCTGATCAAGGAGATGCGCCTGAAAGGCATCTGTTCGATTGAGCAAGCTAATGTCTGGCTACCCTGCTTCATTGAGGAGTTCAATCAGAAGTTCGCCAAGATGGCTTTTAATCCTAAGAATCTACATCGGTCTATCACTGAAACAGCCGAAGAATTAGATGATATTTTTACTTGGCGTGACCCCCGCAGAGTCACGAATAGTCTGACGA
Organism: Acinetobacter sp. CIP 64.2; assembly: GCF_000369645.1. Taxonomy (NCBI): domain Bacteria; kingdom Pseudomonadati; phylum Pseudomonadota; class Gammaproteobacteria; order Moraxellales; family Moraxellaceae; genus Acinetobacter; species Acinetobacter sp. CIP 64.2. The sequence continues at coordinate 67,062 of NZ_KB850126.1, read as the reverse complement.
TTACTTATGATAAATGCGTATATCTCCTGGAAAACACCGAAGAAAATCAAAGGTTGATCGGTAAGTATCTTGAGTTCCTTGAATACCCGGATGGTACTGTAGCCATCATGCATAATAGCCGAAAGATCAATTACAGCCTCTTCGATAAATTAAGTCAGCTGAATCAGCGAGAGATTGTTGAGAATAAACGGTTGGGTGCTGTTCTGAATCATATCCAACAACAGCATGAAGAACTGGAACAGCAAAACAAACGTAATCGTTCTCAAAAGATGCCAAGCAGACGTGCACAGAAAACAGCAATTCAAGAACGAAATCTAAATCCTGTGCTTGACTTGGAAATGTCCATATAGGACATTTCTATTTGGTTATTAGGTAGGACATTTCTACTTAGGAATAACATTCATTATTTTATCTTTTAAAATCATTATGATATGGAATTATAAAAAGCCAATTCACCCTCGAATTGGCTTTTTTATGAGCGGTTTTGATAGTTCTTTCCAATAATTTTGTTTAAAAAGTAGTCAATTTTTCGGTTTTTCCAATGTTCTCAGCCCTTCCAGGGCGAAAACTATCCCCAATTTCTGCGGATAAAACCGGGACAACTTTTATCCATTTTTGTACGCCCTGGCGCACAGAGATTTAAGGATTTTGCGGCTAGGGCAGCTGCGGTTTTTTACTTATGATGAAGTCATACAGGAACAGGACGTTCCGGAACATAAAACAATAACGATAAGTTCTAGCACCAGGATTATTAGGTAGACAGCCCTACCTAGCACCAAAGATGAAAAAGCCCGACAAGATGTCGGGCTTTTTTATTTAATATTATTTTTAAAAAATACTTGCAAATAGTGTAACGAGTTGATCAAATATGAATTCAGTCCACGGATTGAGGACAAGGTAACTTAATATGATTAAACCTCAAGACATTCTAGTTCTCGTAAAACTGATCTCTATTGAGAATCAGCACCAGATATTCAAAGAATACTATTCAGAAGCACAACTTGAGTGGGATAAATTAGAAGATGAGCAGTTAGATATCTTTTTAAAATTAAGTGCTTTTTATGATTCTTTATCAATCAGAGGGTTGGCTGAAGCAGTAGTTATTAGTAAAAGTGAGGTTGCAGAATCTTTAAAGCGTTTAATCAAGATAGGGCTATTGATCGTAACCTCTAATTCACCATTTAAGCGATTAGAGCTAGTAGAAATGCAATGGAAAACCAATAGAAGAGCTCTCTTAGACCTAATTATTTACAGTTTTCAATACTTTTTCCATACAGAAGTTGGTGCTATTGATATTGGTATTCCTACTGTTTTCAATAATAAAAAACTTTCAGATCATTTATCGTATTCTTCTTCATTACCTTATATTTGGCCCGCTCAAAGCTATCAATCAATTTCAGGATTAGCAGTTGAACCATTATATAAATCTGTACCATATGCAGCGTTAGATGATAATTTCCTGTATGAAGTTTTTGCTCTTATTGATGTGTTTAGAATAGGTTCCCCAAGGGAAAAGAAAATAGCTGAAAAGTTATTACGTGAGTATCTACAATGAATAATGCTTTAACACAAATGAAGATGCTAGAGCAGGTTGTAAGTGCTTTAAGCGAGGATCTTATCAAAGACCTAGTATTTATTGGAGGGTGCACTACTAGCCTGTTTTTAGATCCAGAAAATTTATCTTTATCAACTAGATACACTCAAGATGTTGATTTAATTGTAGATATAAAGACCACAACCCAATGGTATGAGTTAGATGAGAAAGTCAGAAAACTAGGGTTTAAAAATTATCAAAGTTCAGATCCATTTGAAAAGAATACGGACTTCACTTGTCGTTACCAACTAGGAGAAGATCTAATTGTAGACTTATGCCCACTGATGAAAAAATTTTAGGCTTCTCTAACTCTTGGTATCTAGAAGCTTATAAGAAAAAAGTAGAGTATAAGCTGGGGAATAATTTAATTATCAATACCTTAATGCCTGAATATTTCTTAGCAACCAAGTTTGAAGCATTCCATGGTCGTAAAGAAGATCCCTTATATAGCAAAGACTTAGAAGATATCATCACAATTTGCCTGGGACGATCCGCCTTAGTTGAAGAAGTCTATAATGCTCCAAAAGAACTCAAAGATTACTTATCTGATCAATTTAAAAAACTCACTGAATTAACTGATTTTGAAATCATAATGGAAGATCAATGTAGATTTGGCTCAAGAGAAAGAGCTTTACAAGTAATTCAAGCGATCATAAAACAATGGCCAAAAGCATATTAATAAACTCCTTTTCCTTATGTCAGAATCTTAGCGCACCAGAAAAATTTGGAATCGATGCTGTAGGGAACCTTACTGATAATGAAAATCTATATTTTTGTTACGTAGTGGATGGTCATGGGGGATGTAAAAACAGCGACATACTAGTTAAAAATTTTCAGGCTTATGTACTTTCTTTGAAGGACGTCTTTGCTCAATTAAATAATACTACACAAGATATACATGATTTTTTTGAACGTCTAACAGAGAATTTTTATATAGAACATCGGGGAAAATTGCGACCTGCAGCAATGAGTATTTTGATGGTTATTTTTAGTCAGACTCAAATTTATTCAGCACATTTGGGTGATTGCAGACTTGGGAAAATCAATAATGAGCAACAAATCAGTTGGATTACTTATCCTCATAATTTAGCGATGAGCTTAAATAATCAAACAGATCCCCAAAGTATCGAAATGATACTTAGGTCTTCTTCAAATGATAATATTGTCACCAAGTCATTTAATACAAAAAAGTTAAAACCCTTGAGCTTTAAGACCTTAGATATTGAAAAAAAATCCACATATATTCTAGCATCCGATGGATTTTGGAAGCTTTCAGAAAATGATATAAAAACAATAATTTATAGCAAAAATTTATCCGAAGTATCTTCATTATTTGATGATATTTCTCTATGGGTTATATCATTCATTTAACATAAAATCTCATATACCCAATTCGGATGTTAAAATCAAATAAACCTAATTTTTATAAGCAGATACTCGCTATGAACCGTACCGGGTTTGTCGGAGAATTTTTATTTAAGTTAGGCCACCTGACCTAACGGGTTAATCTTATCATTGTACATTGCTTCAAACTCAAAAGGCGATACATTGTCAACGGCATTCTAAAATTGCCCCCTTTTATCTTACAAATGGCAAAGTAAAATTGACCCCTGAAATCAGAGAAAGAGCGGTTCAATTACTAATTGAATCTGAAAAAGATTATCCTTCTACTTGGGCAGCAATCACAGCTATTGCTCCTAAAATCGGTTGTACTCCTGAAACATTGCGTGTTTGGTATCAAAAATATTTAGATCAACAAAATCCTGTCAAAATACAACAGATATCTGATCAAGAAAAAATGAAGGGTAATCCCCCCCTAAAATACTAGCTCTTTAAAAGAGGCAGTATTATGCTTTTACAACATGGTGTTTAACTTGAGAAACTGAATTTAAAACAATCTACTGTAACTCTTCCAGACAGATATGAAATTAATCCACCCCTAGCCCCTTAAACACAGCATCTACCGGATCTGCATAAAAGCTGGTCTGGAACTTAGTAAATAGTTCAACTGGAATGGTTGGGATATCTGCCGCACTGCTCATCGGTAAAGCGACTTTCTTGGCTCCGGCATCGAATGCAACCTGAAGACATTCAGCAATACTTTCAACCGGTGTGACGTTTCCACCCAGGCTCATATCTCCCAGGACCACCATCTGATTCTGTACTGACCGTCCGAGCAAGCCTGAAGCAAAAGCGACTAGACTCGGCAAAGCCAGATGACTAAGTGGCCCGGTATTCTGTAATTCCACCACATGCAGATGGAAGTCATGCTCCATGACTTTGCTGCCACCCGATATTCTAGAGGCGTTCGCTTTGAAGTAGTCAAAGGCAATCTTGACTTGTTCTTTGGCACTGCTGGAGTTCCAGAGGCCTGAAGTTGCAAGCTTACCTGAGCCTTTGGTGACTTGAAGCTCTAAGCGATACAAGCCAGGCATGCCTTTATTACTGAGTCCGATGGTATACAGAAAACCTGGTTTCGCTGGACCATCTGGAATCAGTCCGCCACCACCCTGCTCTTTGACTGAGACAAAATGTTCTTCTAAGGTATCATTATCGATATAGCTGAAATGAACGTCATAGAATTCCATGCCACCAATTTTCTTCAGCTGCTCTTTGACGCGACGGCGGACCTGCAGTGCATATTCCAGACACAGGCGTACATCTTCTTTATTAAACTGACCGTGTGGGTAGAGCAGCTTCATCAATCCAAAAACCGTCTTGCGAACGGCAATCACATCGCGCTGATTCAGGTTATTTCCGAGTTTGAAGTACTTCTCAATGGCATCCGCAAAACTACGCTTACGCATTTCCCGGAAGAATTCAGCCAGATAATCAACGATTAGACCATAACGGTTGGTAAAGAATTCCGGACGCATTTTTGGAATTTCCCAACCTGGAATATAGGCATGAAAACGATCGAAGAATGCCGAATCGATCATGGCTTCAGGGAAAGGTGCCAAGAGATGGCTGGTTTTTACCAACGATTCGACGCTTTGGTTAATATTACCCACAAAAACCATTGAAGCAGATGCTTCCATCTGTTCCCGGCCACGGGCAAAAGATCCCGATGCCATGTAGTCTTTCATGATCTGAACGCCATCTTTGTCCTTAAAGGAAATACCGGCAACTTCATCAAAGGCCACCACATCCCACAACCCCACCAGACCAATACGGCGGCTACTCATGTTATAGAACAGATTGGCGACAGTCGTTTGCCCACCCGAGACTAAAATACTATTCGGTGAACACTCTTTGTAAATATGGCTTTTCCCGGTACCGCGTGGTCCAAGTTCACAGACGTTATAGTTATTTTCAACGAACGGAACCATACGCGCTAATAGGTGCCATTGCACGTCCTCTTTTAACGAAGCCGGTTCCATGCCGATCGAACGGATTAAACTCTCGCGCCACTGATCAGTGCTTAATGCTGCTCTGCCACTGAAAAGTTCATCCATATTCATATTCGGCATTTGAATCGGCTTGAGTAAACTCACCCCAAATGGAGAATTGGTTTGTCCTTCTTCAAAATAGTAACTGAGCGTAGCAATGACCCAGATACCACCAACAAGTAATTTTTCATACTCTTTGACGATGCCTGCCGAGATTTCGGCATCTTTGATGCCCAGATTACTAAATGATGCTTCGTATTTGTCTTTACGCTCATTCAGCTTTACAGTCACCCGATCAATGACCTTATAACTGCCACGTTCACGAACCAGGGATTTCACCTTCTCAGCTTCATCAGGTCGTACATAGTTCTCTGCCAGCACGGTCTTTACGTTACGTAGTCCCTGCTCAATGATCTCTGGATCATCCGAGGCACAGTACATCCCCAGCAGGTATTCGAGTACATAGACCGGGACATTGGCCCCTTCTTTGATCAGTTTAGTCAGATCCTTACGTACCACCCGCCCAGCAAAGTGTTCATTCAGCAGCTGATCCAGTTCTTTATCGTTAGCAGATTCCATGTAGGCTACGCTCTATCGTTAATTCGTTATCAGAAGAAGTCATCGGTAAATGCCAAATCAATGGTGACCTTATAGCGTTGCATCTCGATATTCAGGTCTTTGTCCTTCAGTACCAGGAAGTAATCTTTCTTACGGTCAAAATCAGTGCCAGACAATGACAGTCTGACCTGTTTGACCCGATCGGCAACAGAATCGGTAGCGCTATCAAAAGTCAAAGTTTCTTCACTGGAAACTTTAAGATCCCCATCATAAATGGCAATGGATAAAGTCACTGGCATGACCAGCTCACTGACAGCTTCAGTTTGCATCAAATCAAACTTCTGGATGTTATTGACCATCTTCAGCGTGGATTTGGTAGAAATGACCTCAACTTTACGCTTGGTCCGCTGTCCAGCCTTTTCACCACGTAGCTGTTTTACCATCAGTACCGGTACCACAATTTCCTGAGGCATGATGCCGCCATGCACGAAACGTGAGCCTCCTACGAAATGGAAACGGTTCGCCCCTTTTGGAATCCAGAAATCAGTCGCAGATAATGTGCCTGCCGTAGCTTGGGTTGAGCCTTTCCAGGCTTCCTTGCTCTCTGGTAAACCATGCCCAATCACATAGCGTTTTTTGCTCTTCAATGTATTGGCAGGTTTTTCAGTCAAGCTTGAACGATCCGCAGATTCCAGTTTACTTTGCTGGAACAGGAAGCCATGGTCGGCTGTAATCAACAGGGTAGAAATATTGAAGTGCATTAAGATTTTGCGGCTGAGTTCGGTCAGCTCTTCAATAGCATGTTCTACCGCCATAAAGGTTTCTGATTCTGTAGAGGCACTGTCTCCCCGAGCATCAATCACGTTGTGATAAACGTAAATCAAATCATGGTCTTTAAGTGCTTCACGGCCTTCATCACGCGACCAACCTTTTACCGTTTCAGCGGTAACCGCCAATCCATTATAGGCAGCCAGAATTTTGGATCGTGCTGCAGTCCCTTTGCTGGACTGCCCATCTACTAAAACATCATCACCTGCGGCCTCTTTGTACTCCAAAGTCTGATGCGGCAACAACGAGGCCATGCCAAGTGTGGTGTAACTTGGGACAACGCCCAGCTGTGAAGACAATGTCGCTTCAGAATAACGCTTTTCATTGATACGATCACGCAGCTCTACTGCAGCTTCATAGCGGAAAGCATCACTGATGATCACTACAATACGGCGTTTAGTTGCAGAACCCAGTAAGGGTCTGACGTGGGTATCGTAGAAGTTCTGCTGATTTGGGATATCTGCCACTTTCCAGACATTCAAGCGTTGCTCAGCTTCTACACGCTCGCCCCAGTTGCGTGCCAAGTGGTCAATAAACCAGTAGGCATAGCAATTTTCGATTTCTTCATCGAGTTTTTTCAGGATATCAACATGAGCTCGCTGAGAGGCTGCACTGTAGTGGCGATAGGCCATATCAAAACGATACAGCTCCTGTTCATAGGCTTTATACAAGGCTTCACTGGAGTCGAAATAGAAACCGGCATCAAACTGCTGTCGCAGGCTAAACAGCTCAATGGCTGCCTGCAACGCTGTATAGACAGTACGATATTTACGGCGTGTCGCATCATCCTTATGTTTGGAAGCCCAATAGCCATCCAGACGGGTAGAAATAATCGTTCTGAAATGTTCCAGTTCAGCTTTGGTTGCTGCAGGGATCTGGCTGGCCAAATCAACAATGATCTTTTGTTCAATCACTTCAAAGGTCATGACATCCAGCAGCTGCTCCAGATCAAAAGCCCCGACCTTCTCCTGGATCCGCAGTGCATTTGCCACGGTCTGGGAGAGTGTATCGAAGGTTGGGTAGTATTTGGAACTGTCTCTCCAGCGCGACAAAAAGGCTCTGGCTGTTGCACGGGAGCTGACAGAAGACATTACCAGTTCCTGAGCCCATACGGGTACATCGCCCAAGCTTTCACAGAAGCCTGTGGTCATCAAACGGATAAAGAACGTACCGAGCTTGAATGGTGCTTCCCCATTCAACTCTTCAACCGATGCTGGATAACCAATTTCCGCCTGTAATGCTGTGACTAAAGCTGGCACTAGTTGGAACTTTTCCAGTTCAGCAAAGGAGTCTGGATTTACTTCCAGAGCCAGGTTCTGCTGTACCATTTCATCTGCCAACGCCAAGACAATATGCATGAGTTCGGCACTGTCAGCCTTGACCACAGCCGCAATCATGGCCATATCCAGATTCTGTTCATCTGCATCAGGCTGGATGTAGCGTTTTAAGGTGCTCAGACGCGCTTTGGCTTTGAGGAATTCTTCACGTTTGGCCAGATGTTCTCTTAGACTCTGCTGCTGTAAACCCAGCTCATTGAAAATAATCGAGAAACGATCGGCATAGAAGCTGCGTGAATACAGCTTGATGTCCAGCAACCAGTCTTTTTCGGTTTCAGGCTCTGGGCTTGGAAAATACAGCAGGTATTTGCCCTGCTGATCTTGCAGTTCCAGTTTGAGCTTGATCGCTAGGCTCGACTCTTCTGCCATATTCAGAATTTGGACATCATCCAGTTTTAACGATTTGACTTCTTCGCTAAAGGACTGTTCAGCATCGTACCAAAAGACAATCCGGTGATTTTCAGTGTAGAAAGCCTGTTCCAGACCCTTCTGTAGCTGATCCAGATTCATGCAGTCACCTCTTCTTCCGTTACTGCAACAGGAAATGGGATGCCATCAACATGAAGTAATTTTCGTTTAAATTCCTCATCCCCTAATTCAATGTTCCATCTTTCCTCCATAAAATGAAGTAACTCTAGACCTCGCTCCAAGATTTTTTGTGGTGTCCAATTCTCCTTAAGATTGACTTCATTTTCCGAAACAGATCCATTGTAATATCCAAGACCTTTACCATTATTTTTCTTTAAATCAAAACTGTCGTTTTGCAATGAAGAGTTTTTCGCACGAGATAATGGCAGCAAGTTGCCTAAAGAATGTGTAAGCCATTTTCGTTGTTGGTCATCAAGATGAGTAAATTTGCTGACCCAATATGGATCTGTATCTATCTGCGGATAGATATGCTCTAAAGTTACATAACCATCCAAACTCTCGGTAAACTCGTTCCACATTAATTTAGTTACTGCGTTCTTTCCTTTTTCTTTGAGATAATATTCATGTTCATAAAGGAAATAGCGAACATCTGTCCATGAATAAAAACCTTCTCGAAACTTATACTTATCTTCGATATAGGTGAAATAGTTATTTGGATCATAGTAACGTGTAATTAGACCTTCGATTACTTTAATAATTGTATCGATTGAGCTCTTTCCTGTTAAAAGATCACGTGCAAGTCCATAGATTAAAGTATCCCCTGTATTGGCTCGTCTTCGACTCAGACTGAATACAGTAAAGACAAAACGCTCTGCAACTCTCAACAATTCAGCGATTTGAATTGCGGAAGTATTTGTATTGTAAGCAGCTAAAATTAAAGGTCTAAATGCACTAAAGCCCAAACGTCCTAGACGATCTAGCCATAGTTGCTCATCATCAGAAAGGCTGTTAGCAATTGGAAAGTAAGGATTATGTAAATAGAACCAATTCATAGCCGACTGCTGAAGACTCGCTACATACCCCTGAATCTCTTCGATTTTTAAGCTAGCTTCTCCCTTTTTGGGACTTGTGATACCACGTGCATTAAATTTTTTATCTAATAGAAATTTTTTATAATCATCGCCTTTATCACGACTATATGTGAAATACATAATCCAATGATTTTTTAAGAACTCATCGTCTGGTAAAGGTTTTTCTGGATTTTTACCTAAATATTCATAAATAGTTTTCCACGCATCATTAATATTTCTTCTAAGTTTAGAACGCCCTTCATTTTCACGATATAAAGTCGATAGATAAATCAATCGGTTTTTCAGCAATTCTAAATTGGTTAATGATTTGCCACGATTATTCATGGTTTCAAAAGTAACAAATACATCAATCTCATCATCAATTTCATACAAGTTAAAACGCAATTTTTGCGTCAATTTTTTGTATAAAACCGTCATTTCTTCAAAGCTCAGCTCCTCTAATTTCTCTTTAAAGAATTTCTTTGCATTGAATAAATTGCGTGTATACAGCGTTTCCTGCAATTGGTTAGTATGAGACTGAAAACCAAAAATTTTAGTTCTTAAAAACTCATCACTGGGATTATCTTTTTCATAACCAAAAATATAACTTTCTCGAATGCCGTCCGTTGGTTTTCTTTGAACAAATTTCGCTTGTAAATCAGAAACAAACTGATTTGCGATACTTTTTCCTTCAGGAATTTTTTCAATAATCGCCTGAATTAAAATAATTGCCGTGGTCAATCGTTGCTGACCATCCACGACAAAGTAGGGCTTATAATCAAGATCATCAATCAGCCATTCATCGTCTTCCCACTTTGACCAGGTTTTACGGTCTACAGCTTCTAAGGTAATAACCCCGGTATAATGAACACGATCCGCTTCAAGTAAAGTTAAGTCTTCCCAGAAATCTATTAACTGTTGCTTGCGCCATGCATATCCCCTTTGATAATCAGGAATGCGAATCAGTCGATTTTCAAAAATTTCATTTAAGCTTCTTAATTTCATTATTTTTCCCCCGTCACTGCTTTCACTTCAGCCAACAAGTCCCCAAACTTGCCATAGTTCACTTTCACTCCCTCATCAAGATCTAGAGGGATACGCTGATCGGCATAGTGACGTAATTTTTCTTCAAAGCTACTGAGTTCAGCCTGTTGCTTGTGTAGTTCCTGCAGTTTTTTCTCTATACGTTTGATTTCGGCAGCCGAGTCACTATTTTCTTTAGCATTTTCCAGTGAGTTAGCATAAGCAGCCATTTTAGAAATCAGTGGCATCACGTATTCGGTACGCATACGTGCCAAGGTACTTTCGTTATAACGATGCAAATACACCAATGCTTGGAAAGCCCCCTGTTTACCACTGCTAAATAACCAATAGATTGGACGCTTTTTATAGGTTTGCATGTGGTCTTTATAGAATTTGCTGGCTAAGTAACGGCGAATGGTATCTTCAGCGGTTTCACTGGCTTTTTTATCTAAGCTTTCTGCGAGCCACTGCATATTGGCATCTAATGTGTCTTTACCCCAGACGGCGGTTAAGAACTCTTGGATACGATGTGTAGCATCATCTTCAAACCAGTGCATTTCGGTCAATGGAATAATACCGTCAGCATCGGCTGGGAATGTTTGATAACGACTAGCATCAAAGTCTTGATTGCCTGCATGAGCATAGATCAAGCCAGGTTCATCTAGGCTATAACGTCCCATCATACAACCAAGTGCATAGGATACTAAACGCTGGCTGTCTTTTTCACGGTCAGCTCGAGTTAAAGTGATTCGCTCATCGGGTACGTCTGGAGTCAGTTCGTCCTGTAAACCATAAGCATCAATAAATAGCTTATTGTTTTCTTCTTCCAAACGTTTCATTTCCGCCACGGCGTCAGTATTTTGCTGCTGCCAAGTGTTAAATGACTGTTCTAGATTTGACTGTTGAGTACGAATAATTGGGTTCTGGGTATAATCCCATGAGGTTTCGTAAGAATCCCAGTCTTTTTTACTAATTTCTTTTAAACGAGAAATTTTCTCATAAATAATATGAGAGTTGATTGCTTCTAAAGAAATAGGTAATGATGAAATATTACCAGGTAAAAAGTTTAAAGTTGGATTAAGTGATTTTAAAAACACAGCTGGTAACTTTGTCCCTAAAAACCCCAAAACATTTAATCTATGGGCCTCATTCTCAACAAATGCATTTGCAGAAGCATCATTAAATAAGAAACCCTCAGGCTGATATCGAGCAGAAAACTCTCCTGAAGATATTTTTGTCCAGGAAATAGCGGGTTTAAATATTTTGTCTAAATTAAAATTATGAGCGAGAATTCTGCTCCCAGATGAGTGTTTTCGAGTTTGTAATTCTTCTCCATCATTAAACCAATTTAAAACAGTTTGATTATTTCCATACCAGCGCCGGAATTCTCCTCCTTTAGATTGTGGAAACCACTTTAAACCACTTTTTTTAGCTTCACTTCTCGTTAAACTAAATCCAATTCCATCAAATGATATCTCATACCAGTCTCTGATATATGCATTATTATCACCAGTTATTAACCCAATTCTTGTTTCAATATATTCAGCAAGTTTAGGAAACTTCGTAAAGCAATTACGAACTGATTCACTTATCCAATAAGCTACAGGGCTTCCCGGAATTTTCTGAAATTCATCCGGTTTTGTTTTTACATTTCGTTCATTTAAACTAGGGAATTTCCTAGGCAATCCTTCTTCTGTTAACTCATAATATCTAAAACAATCAAAACTACCTACTAACCCATTAATTTTATATTTTTGAAGAATAGCTAAAGAAACACCGAAATTGATTCCCATAGCGGTTGGACCTTTTCCATCATAAGGCAATTGAATTAAGCTGATGAGAGAATTGTTAGAAAGTAACTTCTCACGCATTGCTTGATACGATGACAGGAACATCCAGCTTTGCATGGTCACCATGCTGTTAAAGCCATTATCCTTACACCATGCAAAACCACGCTCAATAAACATAGAAAATAAATCAGATTTACTATCAGGGAATTTCTTTTTGGCAAAATCTTTCAGTGCGGTATTCATACCATTACCCCCCATATACGGCGGGTTAGCAACCACGGCATCATATTTTTTAGCTAAAAGTTTTGCTTGCTTTACTAAAGGCAATAACTCTTGCGCTGACTGCTGTGCAAAAATATCGCCTGACGCTAATGCTGTATTCAGCTTGGTTTCTAAATCAGACAGCTTTTTAGCGAATGCTTGAGGGATTTGAATCAAAGAACCAAAAGTAGAAGCATGTTCAAATAAATCCAGTAATTCTTTTAAATCTGCCTTTTCTAGGCCTGTACTTGCCAAATCCTGAGCAAATGCTTCTAGTCGTTCTGGCTGACTATCCTGTAACGCAATAATATTGAGCTTCGGTGGATTGCTAAATAAACGGCGGTCGTCCTCACGCGCTTTCATAAGCAGTGCAAAACTGGCGAGCTGTGCCGCACGGGTATCAATATCAATGCCGTAGAGGTTATTTTCCAGAATCAAGCGTGGAATATCCCGGCTACGGTAACCACGTTCTAAATAAATCGCTTTTAAGCAATCATAGGCTTCCACCAGAATATGCCCCGAACCACAGGCAGGATCGAGTACCGTAATGCTTTCAGGATTTAAAGTATCGCCATCTTCACTGATGCGCACATCAATCAGTTGTTTCAGCTGTGCATTAACTTCATCACTTTGTTCCGCTGGCTGAATATAGTATTCCCACTCACTGGCAAGCGTACTATCAGGCTGTGCCATCAGCCATAAACGACCAACACTATTCTGTACCAAATATTTCACAATCCAGTTTGGAGTGAAGAGTTGCGTCGCTGCAGGAATGTCTTCACTTTTGACGACTTTACCAATCACTTGATCTTTCTTTTCAGAAATATAGAACTGATACAGCCAGCCAATAATCTGTACATCCGACCAATCCTCTTCCGGAATGCTGCTGACCAGATCACGAATCAAAGAATCGGTTTTAGTCAGGTTATCCGGTAACAGTAGTTCAGACTCATCAGAAACCTGTTCGAACAGGAGTGGCATGACCTGATTCAACGCATGACACTGAGCCAGTAACAGTTCCCGATACAGCTCTTCGTCTTTATTGCCATCCAGCTTCAGTTCAGCCACACGGCTGGCATCTAAACCTGGTAGGTCAATATCCAGACATTCTTCCAGAATCTGTGGCAAGCCTGCACTACCATCGGCACTACTGAGTACACGACGGCCATGATCCAGTAAGCCTTTGCATTCCATGTAGCGAATCGCACAGAGACGGTTAAACCAGCTGTAAGCGATATAATCAATCGTCTGCTCAAAACTGCTGGTTTGAATGCGCTTGATCAGCTTCTCACGAGGTTTCATGACGGATAGCGGAAAAACCTGATCGCCAATCAGCAGCAAGTCGCCTTTCTGTTCTGCCGGTAGAATGCTGTCTGCGGTGATGCCGTATTTGGCTGCCTGCTTGCGCATCGCTGCGATAAAATCATTTCGTGCTTGCGGTGCGTATTTTTTAATATTACTGGTATTCATCTTTAAACCTTTAATTAATGACTGATGCCGATATCCCTAACCCGAGTTAGCGGATACGCACACGCTTTTTATCACTCACGATTTTTTTCAGTTCAGCTTTGAGTGCGTCTACAAACTGATCTACTGACTCTTCTGTTTCCAGATAGACACTACTTGAGCTTTTGCTGTAAATGCTGGCGACATCGACTTCCACCACCGGTTTCGGTGGCACTACGGCTATCGCAGGCTGTACCAGACTCGCAGCAGGTGCTGATGTAACTGGGCTGGAGGTGGTTGCAGTGTTGGTTACACTCTCGGCTTTGCTCTGAGCCAGTTGTGCCGCTTTGGCCTGACGCTGGATTTCCGCCTGAACTTCGCTTTCCAACTCATACAAGGCTTCATCAAAACGCTCCACGGCGGTTTGGGTTTGCAGCATATAGATGGTGGATAGGCTAGTTTCCACTTCAATATCCGTTTTCAGCAATTGCAGCGGACGCAGTAGCTTGTTACTCAGCTCAGCGGTGGCAATACCACTGTTTTTGATCTCAGCTTCTAACTGCTTGATCTTGTCATCAATGTGTTCTATCGCCTGATTGCGCTTCTCTGTCAGCAATTGCTCATTGACGCTTTCTACTGTGCGAACCAAATCAGCCACTTTATTTAACAGACCATAGGGCGATTCGAGGGTGGCAATACGATGTAATTCGGAGAGGGCTTTTTTTGCCACATCATCACTGCCCAGCGCCTGTTTGTTCTTCTCAAAATGACGTAGAGCCTGTTGCAGTTGTTGCCAGCTTGGCATCTGGTTGCTGAAGAATTCATGAATGTCACGATAGTCTTCTTCCAGATCCAAATAGTCATTCTTGTTCTCAACCACCGCTTTAAAGAAATCGAAGCTGTCGCTATTCGCCAGCAGACGTTCCAAAGCCAGAATCGACTTTTCAATCACTTTCTTGCCCGGGAACTGCCCGACATCAGTTTTACTCTTATACGACTTAAAGTTGGCTAACCAAGCCTTAAAATGCTGCAAATAGAATTCAAATAGCTCTTTCTCAGTCGCTGGTCCCATAGCCGAGAACAGTTCTTGGGTGAGTTGGCGTGCCTGTTTCAATACCTGATCATCAGTCTGGCGTTTTTTAATAATAGAAACATCACGGCGACGACGGCTGTTTTGTAAAGGCTCAAAGGCCTCTTTCAACTGTAAGCTGCCGCCATTTAACTGCAGAGAAATCAGCCCCATCGCAGCCAGCTGACCTACCAACAGTAAAATCTCAGCATCTGGCCAACCATAAGGGCGTTTGGCAAAACGATCGACCACATCCGAGACCAGAATACGCTCTGTACCAGTGGCCCGTAGTGCAATGTACTGTTCCACTTCTTGTAGTGCTTTCGGGTTCGTCTGCCCGCCATCCAGAGACAATCCGAGCTGCGCCATATCATCCACAGTCAAGACGGCGTTCAGTTCACGCCAGGCATCCTGCTGATAGACCTGCAGATAGCTCAGCTTGGTATAAGTGTTTTCCAGCAAATAACGACAAGCCTCATCCAGCTTGGTGGAAGGGCTAGAAGATGAAAGTTGTAGATGTTGACCCAAGGCATAACTTTCCGCGTCCAGCAGCATTTCTTCGACCCGGGCACGCAGGCGTTTTTTACGCTCCTGGTTCTCACGGCCACGGTCTGCCAGGATACGGCTGATATCGGACTGAGTGCCATCATCATTTAACCGAATAAATTTATTGGTTTTCAGCCAGGTGCGCAGTTCATTAAAGAACTGTTTATCGTCTGCCAGTTTAAACAGGACTTGTCCTTCGGCCTGAGTACTTTTACCAATACAGTAAGCTTCAGTATAGAGGTTGTATTCAGTATCCAGTGGAGAAATGATTTCGACTTTCAAATCACTCTCATACTTGCCATCCAAGCTATGGCTATCCAGAAAACGACCAATCTGATAGTCCATCTTGTTGGCTTGATGGCGGTATTTGTTCTGATCGCGCAGTAAATCTTTAAAGATCAGATTGGCTAACTCTTTATTTTCTTCTGAAGCCGCTAAGTCAGTGGCTTTAATTTTGCGGGTGATATCACGTTCTTCATTGGTCAGGAACAGGAACTCATCACCATTGCGGGTAATCAGGCTCTCTTTTTCCAGACGCAGTAGGCTTTCTTCAATCCGCTTGCGTAATGCCAGCTTATCTTCATCAATTTTCTCAATCGACAAAGTCACCAGGTTATCCAAGGTACCTTTGATGATATCGACATAGCGGATCATGAACAGGGTACGCAGCATCTGCACATCAAAACCATCCAGGGTTTTATTCTGCCCTGCCTGGTCGATGGTACGCTTCACTGCTGTATCCAGGAAGCCTTCGACCGAAGTATAGAAGCGATGGAAAGGAACCAGGGCACCGACTTCATCTGTGGCAATCGCGTTCGCGGCCATCTGGAACGCATCCAACATGGACCGTTCACCATAGGCCAGGTGAGCACCGGTCGCACCGACCTTACGGATTTCTTCAAAAACTTTTTGCACCAGCTGGAAATGGTACGGCGCAAAAGGATAGTTATGAATAAAGCTGTCTGGACCCTCATAGTTCTTGAGTGTTGGGCCTGAACGGTCAAAGGTGATCTGGTTTTTTAAGATATCGCCCTTTTGCTCAAACACCGATCTGAGCAATGCTTCAGCTTCTGGGGTTTTACGTAATAAACGTTTTTGAATAACTTCATCGGTATTGGAACTGGACAGCGATAAACGGGTTTTAAAACGTCCAGCAATCTTGGAGAAGTCATTGGCTTTTGAAGAAGACATCTCACCTAAAACAGCATCGATGTCTGCCTGAACCGTACCGGGTTTGTCGGAGAGTCAATATTCTGAGAGACTATCCCGATGACAAAACCAAACTATACCCCCGAAATTAGAGAAAGAGCGGTTCAATTACTAATTGAATCTGAAAAAGATTATCCTTCTACTTGGGCAGCAATCACAGCTATTGCTCCTAAAATCGGTTGTACTCCTGAAACATTGCGTGTTTGGTATTTAAAGCATCTGGATCAACTAAATCCTGCCAAAGTACAACAGATATCTGACCAAGAAAAAATGAAGCAAATGGAACGTGAAATTAAAGAATTAAAACGTGCCAATGAAATTCTACGTAAAGCAGCCGCTTTTTTCGCCCAGGCGGAGCTCGACCGCCCACACAAATAATGGTGGATTTTATCCATAACAATAAAGATCGATATGGTGTTGAAGCGATTTGTAGAATTTTACCGATTGCACCTTCAACCTATTACCGAACTTTAGATCTCACTGACAATCCAGAACATCGAGCGAAACGAGATCTACATGATGAGTATCATGCTGAACAAATTAAACGAATTTGGAAAGAAAGTTCAGGTCGATATGGTGTACGTAAAGTTTGGCAAAAATTGAAACGTGAGGGTTATGTTATTGCACGTTGTACAGTTGCTCGATTGATGCAAAAGCTAGGTATACAAGGTGTTTGGCGTGGTAAGAATAAACAAACCACCCGTAACCGAGATGATCAAAAACGGGCAGATGATTTAGTGAAACGTAATTTTAATGCTGATCATCCTGACCAACTATGGGTGAGTGACTTTACGTATATTCAAACACATTCAGGCTGGGTCTATACCGCATTTATTATTGATGTGTTCTCACGAGCAATTGTTGGATGGAAAGTATCTACACGGATGAATACAGATATGGTGCTTGATGCATTAGAGCAAGCATTGCATGATCGAGGCATGCCAAAGAATGTGATTCATCATTCCGACAGAGGTGTGCAATATCTTTCCATTCGCTATACCAATCGTTTAGAAGCAGCAAATTTACGAGCATCAGTCGGTACAACAGGTGATTCATACGATAATGCTCTGGCTGAAACGGTGAATGGCTTATACAAAACAGAGGTGATTGAATATTTAAAAGCAGATTGGCAAGGTTTAGCAGATGTACAACTTGCGACACTAAACTGGGTAGATTGGTTCAATAAAAAGCGTGTACACAGTGCACTGGGTTATGTATCGCCTTTTGAGTTTGAAGCAATGTACTATGATAAGATTAACCCGTTAGGTCAGGTGGCTTAACTTAAATAAAAAAGTCTCCGACAAACCCGGTACGGTTCAGCCTGCGAGGTGACGATAATCCAAGCGCGGCCTTTACAGATCGTACCCAAGTTTTCAGTAATGGTTTGCAGTGTCAGCATCAAGCGGGTATCGCTGCCAATAAACTGCCCCACTTCATCGACCAAGAACAATATGCGTTGCTGGGGTCCTTTGCTGTCTAGGTATTCTTTCACCCACTGACAGAAGTTTTCAACCGAAACACTAAAGGTCTGCTCAGAATCCTCAAACCATTTATGCGCAGCTTCAGCAGATAAGTTGAGGGCTTGGGAAATCGCGGTTTCGACATCATCCTGATAGAACTGATAGCCGTCACGCTCCTCTAGCCAGGACATGCCGCTAGATTCCTCAAACGCCTGTTTAAAGCGTTCGTAGACACCTTTCTGGCTCAGGTGACGTTCCATATGGGCAATATGTGGATGATCCGCGCTAAAACCCTGATACTCGTTAAACACCCGTAAAAACACATTCAGAATCGGATTGCCGTCATCATTTGAACTGGCTTTACTGTCGATGTTAAATAGGATGACATCGGCATGATGGCTGACCGCCTTGCCAATATCCGCACGGATAAACGCATCACGGATTTTGCTTTCATCAAAGAATTCTGCAGCACTGCGTTCGTTACCTTGCGCATCACGTGCCACTTTATTGGCCAGAATATACGACAAGGTTTTCAGGAAATGTGATTTACCTGAACCAAAGAAGCCTGAAATCCATACGCCGACCCGGTTGGCAATCGAAGGATCGCTCAGGTCTGTACCATAAGACTGGAAAAAGTCACGAAAATGCTTTTCCAGTTCATTGGTGACCACATACTCATCGAGTTCCTGATAAACCGTAGTATTGTCATTCTGGTCTGCTTTTACGACCCCGTTAATCGCACGATCTAATGGCTTGTAAAAAAGTTCTTTAATATTCATATCAATTAATTTCCTGATTTTTATCTATTTTATGTGCCGTGTTATGGCACTAATTTGAATGCTCTGTAATAGTTATTGCTTGGAATTTTTCCAAATAAACTCATGCTTTGACCGTCGTAATAACCTGGGTAAAACAGCACCACTGGCTTATGCCCCAGTAACGAATGCAAACTGTTCAATAAGTGATGGGCACGTAACAGTGGCCAAACCGACCCTACCCCAGTCATCAACACAATATCTTGCGCATTGGTGGCATATTTACTCACCAGATAGGGCGCGAACTTATCCATATGCAGTGGGCCTTTCAGCGCTTTGAGCAGCGCCTCATCGCCTTTAGCTTTTTGCATTTGAATGGCTTTATCGATGAAGTTACGCTCAGCCAGATAATCCACCACGGCTTGCAGCAGGTTGATATTCACCACCTTCAGCTGACTGTGTTTTTTCTCCAGCATCCCGTCTAGAAAATGCAGATATTCGCGCACTTTCAACTCATCTTCAGGTGCATAATCAAAAATCCAGAAGCCAATTTCATTGCCCAATCCTTGACCGGTGAGAAACTCGGTGGAAAGAATTCGCTCTGGAATCTGATTCAGACGCTCATGTATTGTTTGACTCATTGCTGCCCCCTCTACAACTACCGCGTCCATAGCGACACTTCCATAGATCTTTTAATGCGTTGTTTATAATGTTCTTCCAACAGGCTACGCAGCTCTGCTCTGACGATCACACGCTGCAACTCCAGCTTACGGGTACTTTTTAAGTAACCGGCTTCTGCCAGCATGCGAAACACCACCTGCCCCATTTTTTTCTTGCTGGACTCTTTCCAATCACAGATATCCGGATCACGTTGTGAGCGCTCATCCAGAAAGTCTGACCAGATATAACTGTCCAAGTGTTGCGCCTGAGAGATATAGGCATCCCTCATCACTGTTTCCATAAACTCAAGCAGCAACAGGTTGCGTTCCAGTGCCCCACAAAAAGCCACCTGGGTCGCCAGCTCATCATCGCCATCACGCAAAGCTTTCCAGAAATCAGGTTCTAAACGCTCCAGGCGCTTGCGAATAGCGGTGGCATTGCGTTGAGCTGAAGCAGGTGTTCTTTTTTGCAGAATATTGTCCACATGAATCGCCTGATGCCATTGTTCTGGAGTCGCCTCACGCAATAACAGATCCGCGATTAACCGACTTTCACGCACCATCAGTGAACCACCAATCAGGTCACTGTCATAATGAAATTGTTCTAACATGGCCAATCTCCTATGAGGCCTGATCAAACAGATAAGACGACAGTTTTTCGATATCTGAACGTTGTAGTACCAAGGGATATTTCAAGGCATCATCTGCTTCAGCCAGCGTGATCGCAGCCTGATATCGCTGCAAGGTATAGTGAGCCAGGGCTTTTTTGACCGGAATCTGTAATCTGCCATCAGGCATGCCGAAGTCTTTTTCGACCAGCGCTTTTTGAGCTTCATTCAATTTTGGATTAGGGATCAGCGTCAGTACAATTTCTTCATGCCATTGCTGATCCTGAGCAGGGTCTACTGACTCAATCGCCACCACAACAGGTGTGCGATCAATTCTGGAGAGTAAAAAGTCCTTAAACTGCTTGCTCTGATGGCAATAGGCACGGACATGCCAGCGAAAACCGGTATACACCAGGGTGTGTGGGGAAATGATGCGTTCATGCCACTGCGGATTCTGCATCGAGGCATAAATCATTTTTAAAGTACTTTGGTTGCGGCAGGCACGCAAAACTTCCCGAATCACTTCAGGACGTACACTGCGATCAGGTAATTGAACTGCTGCAAGATTCGGTTCTGGCATCGCAATCAGGGCATGCGATTCACTAACCAAACCTGACAGCATATTAAGATATTCATTGATGTGCGCTGTAGTCAGTACAGGCTGGAAGCTGGCCTTAGGCACATAACCCTTGACGGAGGGGTCATGAATCAAGGCATCTGGGTTATACAGCGTATTGTAACGCTTGATATCCGCAGAAGCCTGCTGTCGACTCAGTCCAAACCAACTCATCAAACGATTGGTAACCAAACGACCTTCCCAGTATGCAAGGAGTTCAATGGCTCTCATTCTAAGAAGGACTTCATGCTTATCTGTCGTCATATACCAATCAGTCAATAAATAGCAGCTTTAAGATTACCCTACAGCAAATATACAGTAAACATTTTTGACGGTATTTAAAGGTAGTATTGCAATCATCAGATAAAAAATATACTAGTATCCTGATGATAGCCGTCAAAGTAAGATCTCTAGCAGATCATGGATCCTGGTGTAGAGCGTAAATTGAGCTAAATTTTAGAATGAGAGCAATATGGGTTTTAGATTTCGTAAAAGTATTAAATTATTCCCGGGTTTTAAAATTAATCTGACCCATAAAGGCATCAGCAGTGCCAGCATTGGCAAACCTGGTGCTTCTCTAAATATTGGGAAAAAAGGTACGCGAACCAGTGTCGGTATTCCAGGTACGGGACTATCTTACTCTAAACACCAGCCTTACTCTAAAAAAACCCGTGTTCCACAACCGACATCGCTAGAACACACGGAATATAATCCTCAGAATTTAGAACAACCGAAGACAAAGATCTGGCCTTGGATTATTTTTGGAATATTGTGTTTTATGGTGGGTGCCGTCATTTTTTAGCAAGAACAGCACTGTATTTTGATCAAAAAAAATGCCCAGATGGATGAATGGGCAAACTAAGGAATTAATATCCTTCAGAAACTCCAGCGCAATTCTCGCTACTTTCAGTAAGCGACTCTGGCTCAATCATGATAGTCTGACTCAATCGAATCGAGGTAAATCGATCCATCACAATTGGAGCAGAAATTATGCTTGAATACATTCTTGAATGATGCTGAAAAGTCTTTGAGTTTTAATTAATAAATAAGAGTATCCATGTCTACCCTCAACTTTACTTATTTTCAGATAGCAACCAATCGAGAGCACTCATTTTTACAATACCATTATAATTTGCTTCAGTCCCTATCGTGTCTAAGGTAAGCAAATATTTGGGATACGAATCAGAAATTTTCTGTAATGGACGTAACTCTCGGCTGAGTGTCTCCTCATTGAGCGTTTCTAATGCCACCTGATAATAAGTTAAATTCTGTAAAGTATCGACAGCAACAAAATCAATTTCATATTCATCAACCCGCCCTACATAGACCGTATAACCTCGTCTGACAAGCTCAAGATAAATCACATTTTCTAAGATATGACCTTGATCAGCATTAGCATCAGGCAACATAATCCGGCGCAATCCGACATCAACTAAATAGTATTTTTCAGAGGATTGTAATAACTCACGCCCGCGTACTTTAAACTGTGCGGCACTATAAAATAACAAACTGTCCTGTAAGCCCTGAATATAGCGTTTTACTGTTTCAAATGAAATTTTAACCCCACTTGAAACAAAGGTATTTTTAATTTTATTGATGGAAATAGGTGAGCCTGTCACGCTTGCCAAATATCTTGCGACACGCTCGAGAGAGTTAATATCGGCAGTATTCAAACGGGGAATAACATCTTTAAACATTACACTGGCATAGACCGCTTGCAAGTAATCATAGGTTTCCTGCTGGCTAGTCATGGCAAGCGTATAAGGGAAACTACTGCGCGTATACATGGCATACAAATCACGATTGGATAATTGTTGGATGATCGGATTATTTTCAATATGCCACTGTTTAAATTCTTGGAATGACAGAGGTAGAACATGTTGCTCGATATAGCGTCCTGTAAGTAAAGTCGCAAGTTCTCCACTTAGAAAGAATGCATTTGAGCCTGTAATATATAAATCTATATAATCCCGAACATATAAAGAGTCGACTACTTTCTCAAAATTTGTAACATGTTGTATTTCATCTAAAAAAACATAGTTTTTTTTACTTTTATCAACTTTGGACAATACATAATCATGTAGTTTACGGTAATCGGTGAGTTCTTCAAATTCCATAAATTCGAAGTTGATGGCAATGATGTTTTCGGCTTGTACACCCTGTGCTTTTAGGTCTTGTTGAAACATCGCCAATAAGGTGGATTTTCCAGAGCGACGCACACCTGAAAGTACTTTAATGACATCACGGTCTTGCCATGTATTCAGAAATTTTAAGTAGCCATCACGTCGAATATTAGCACTTCTCATTATTTACACTTAGAATCTAAAGTTTTAATAAATTCTATCAAATTTTAGAATGTATATGTAAATATATTTAGTTTTAAGAAAAGTTTAAAGGTTAAGTGAAACATTCAAAGCTGCTGTAGAAGCATGTAAACATGCAGATCTGATCAAAATCCAAATTCTGTCTTTTTGATTATTTTCCATGTTATGTTATTTCATTGATGCTACGAGTTAACTGCTATATAAATTAAGTGAAAAGTAAATGGAACTAAGATGTTAACTAGAGTGGAACTCATTTTTGTTGTGCTGATGGTCTCAGCCTTAATCCTAATTGCTTATGAAATGCTAAAAGGTTTATTTTAGAGCATCTATACAATTTTTGATCAAAAAAAAGCCCACAGAGGGAATCTATGGGCGAAACTAAGGACCTTGACGGTCATTCAGAAACTACAGCTAGTTTCTGGTTGTGATTCTGGACTGAATTAAAAATAACCACATTGGCTGAATGTATCAAAAGTTAAATCATGTGATTAATCATTGATACATCTGCAAAAATGAGCTCATCGCTCTGTTGATTAATACAGTAATTCACCAAACAAATCCGCTCTAATCTCTTCCAGACTCAGATCTGATTTCATTCTATTACAGATGGGATGAACCAGCAGACCATTCTCTAGAACACCTTGCCCACCTACGGCTTTGGCAATCCGATGATCCGATTCAGTAGAATCAAGATAGATCAATCCATCACAAATGAGGCAAAAGTTATGATTACCCACCAGAAAATTGTGCTTAAGCAGACTCTTGGTTAATGCCGAAAAAGCCTTGGGCTTTGACCGAGAAATTGGACTAATCGACTCCACATATCCCACCACATGCTTGACGACTGCATCATCATAACCACCCAAAAATCTTTCGACATAAAACTCGTTAAAGTTTATGTACTTGAAGGCCTTAGACATGGACAGAATAAAGGTATTCAGGCATTCCTCATCATCAAAATCAACCTCCATTTCCAAGCTTAAGCAAATAAAGGCTTTATAGACAATTTGTAGCCGATCATAGCCCTTGATACCACTGTGAACCGTACCGGGTTTGTCGGAGACTCAATATTCTGAGAGACTATTCCGATGAAAAAACCAAACTATACCCCCGAAATTAGAGAAAGAGCGGTTCAATTACTAATTGAATCTGAAAAAGATTATCCATCGAATTGGGCAGCAGTTTCCGCAATTGCTCCTAAAATTGGCTGTACTCCTGAAACACTTCGTGTTTGGTATCAAAAATACTTAGATCAACAAAATCCCGCCAAAGTACAACAGGTATCTGACCAAGAAAAAATGAAGCAAATGGAACGTGAAATTAAAGAATTAAAACGTGCCAATGAAATTCTACGTAAAGCAGCCGCTTTTTTCGCCCAGGCGGAGCTCGACCGCCCACACAAATAATGGTGGATTTTATCCATAACAATAAGGCGTTATATGGTGTTGAAGCGATTTGTAGAATTTTACCGATTGCAGCTTCGACCTATTATCGGGCTTTAGATTTCGTTGATAACCCAGAACATCGAGCGAAACGTGCTCTGCATGATTTACATCATGCAGAGCAAATCAAACGTATTTGGAAAGAAAGTTCAGGTCGATATGGTGTACGTAAAGTTTGGCAAAAATTGAAACGTGAGGGTTATGTTATTGCACGTTGTACAGTTGCTCGATTGATGCAAAAGCTAGGTATACAAGGTGTTTGGCGTGGTAAGAATAAACAAACCACCCGTAGCCGAGATGATCAAAAACGGGCAGATGATTTAGTGAAACGGAATTTTAGTGCTGATCAACCAGACCAACTATGGGTCGGTGACTTTACGTATATTCAAACTCATTCAGGCTGGGTCTATACCGCCTTTATTATTGATGTGTTCTCACGAGCAATTGTTGGATGGAAAGTATCTACACGGATGAATACAGATATGGTGCTCGATGCATTGGAGCAAGCATTGCACGATCGAGGCATGCCAAAGAATGTGATTCATCATTCCGATAGAGGTGTTCAATATCTTTCCATTCGCTATACCAATCGTTTAGATGCAGCAAATTTACGAGCATCAGTCGGTACAACAGGTGATTCATACGATAATGCTCTGGCTGAAACGGTGAATGGCTTATACAAAACAGAGGTGATTGAATATTTAAAAGCAGATTGGCAAGGTTTAGCAGATGTACAACTTGCGACACTAAACTGGGTAGATTGGTTCAATAAAAAGCGTGTACACAGTGCACTGGGTTATGTATCGCCTTTTGAGTTTGAAGCAATGTACTATGATAAGATTAACCCGTTAGGTCAGGTGGCCTAACTTAAATAAAAAAGTCTCCGACAAACCCGGTACGGTTCACTGCCGAACTTGCCGACCGTTTCGGTGGTCGCCACGGGGAAATTGGCGATCAAGAACTCAATACTACGGCGTACCCGGGTGAAGTCTTTGAAACTAATCGTTCGATGATGAATCTGCATGAGGCTTTCATGAATTTCATACACAATTGAAAACCATGCAAGAAAAGAAGTAATCTGAAAACGCTGGTCCTTATAAAAATATAAGTATGGATGAAAGCCCAAACTCGGAACCCCAGTATTTTTTACAGGCGTCGCTATTCTGCAAAGAATGGTCAACAGATGCGACATCAGGTTTTCAACGCGTTCCCCCTGATTCAGACTCATAATATTATGAATCTGATCACCAGCAATGATATTCATCAACTCATTGACCAAGCCAATTTTTTTGCCATGACTCATTTCATTGTCTAATAAAATGGTCGAAAAAAGGAGCTGATGGATCCTCTCCCCTAACTCAATCAGCTCATTTAAACGTGTATATTGGAGCTCTTCCAAGTTAGATTTATTGTCATTGATATAACAACAGGCATAGATCGCATAATACGCGTCACTACCGCGACTTCTGAGATGATATTCCTCATATTTATCTAGACGTTTAGTATCTGAGTTAATCGATTGAAATACCCGTCGCGCATCTTCCGGGGTCCCCAGTACCTGCCGGAAACTGATTTTAATATCGCCTAATTTCGATTTTTTTTTCTGCAAATTCGGCATCAGTACAAATTTTTTGAAAATCAGCAAGATCTCCTAAATAATTGCGGAGGTAACGAATATCTTGTTTTTGTTGATCATTGAAATTAGGTGCTTGAGGGACTTGCTCATCCGCAAAATATCTATTGATCCACGCATAGATACAGGAAAGACGATGTGCTCCATCAATAATGTAAATATTGCTGTGTATATCTTTCCAATACAAAATGCATAAATTGATGTTTTGATCTTCTGTGCAATCCTCAATAAAGTTTGCAATTTCTTGCACGCTCCAACATTCCGTAGAACGCTGGTTATCCGCCTTAAATAAACATTTGATGATTGGATGCTTTTCAAAATCAGTCAGTGTCACTTCAAAATTGTCACGCTGCATTGAAGGTGACATTTCTTCTGGCAACATGACTTTACGCTGAATAATATTGGTCAATAGTCGTGTAGAACCCATTTCTTATTCTCTCCAGGCAACACTTTCCTACTTTCGCTCAAGTACGAAATTTGAAAATGTATATAGTTCGATTTGGTTAAAGCTGTGAATTAAATGACCGTCAATATCCAGTCAGCGCTAACAAAAGAGACCTAAGAGAAATGGGGGGATTAGAGAACGTAATAAATCATAAAAAAGCCCCGATTGGAGAAAAGGGGCTTTAAAGATTGTATTATACCATTGAAAAATAAAGAAAAAAATATAAGAATTTCGTATAAGGTGTATTATGTTAATTTTAGGAAAGGCTCTAGACTAGTAGAATGATTATGTTAGTCTAGAGCCATATAATTAACATTATTGAAGTATTTTACATGGCAATTTTTCGACATTCTTCTGCACACTGACGGCAAGCCTCAGCACATTTTTTACAATAATCATGTGAATGTTTTTCACACTCTTCCGCACAATATTCACAGATCTTAGCACAAAGCTCACAAATCTCTTTGAGGAAAGGTGAGTTATGTTGTTGCATACGCACACATAACTGACAAATATCTGCACATTCTAGACAACGTTGAATACATTCACGCATCATCTCTAAATCTTTTTCTTTTAAACAAGAAGTTGCACATTCAGTACAAATAAGTGAACAGTTTGTACATGCAGAAATACACTTTGAAAATTCCGTATTAATCATTTTTTACTCTCAACTTATATAATCAAAGAAATAATTAAAACATAATTTTTTTCTACTAATTATTTTAAATTATTAGTAAATGTAATACATAATGTTAATTTATATGAATAATGTTAATTTTAACTAAATCTTATTTATATTCCAAATGGCTTTGTTGCACAAAGATTTGAAAGGCAAAGCGCCCCTAATTGAGCCAAATTTAAGGCGTAACTTGGGTAAGTGGTCGACCTAATTCCGTAAATCTGTTGAGGACTGCTACACGTGCATGAACCTCATTGACTTGGCTATCAAAGCTCCTTGCACTGAGTTTATCTCTTAATAATTTGATGCAGTGCATTTTAGTCTCAACCAAACTTCGGCGATGATAGCCTGACCATTTTTTCCATAGTGTCCTACCTAAACGTTTAATTGTTCGAAGTAATTCATTTCGCTCTAGCGAGCTACTCTTTGTATCTTTCCATGGTTTCGCATTTTTTCTAGGTGGAATCACCGCATGTGCTTGCCGATCTGCAATGACCTGACGGCATTGCTTGGTGTCATAAGCTCCATCGGTATAAACAGAGTCAATCTGCTCATCTTGTGGAATCTGATTAAGTAAATCACCAAGCACCTGTGAATCACAGACATTATTGGTTGTGAGCTGAATAGCGCGTATTTGTAGGGTTTTGGCATCTATACCAATATGTAGTTTACGCCATTGGCGACGATATTCAGCTCCATGTTTCTTGCGTTTCCATTCGCCCTCACCTAGAAACTTCATCCCTGTAGAGTCTACGAGTAGATGCAGCCCATCGCTACTTTTTTGGTAGCTGATTGCAATATCAATATGCTTTTGTCTTCTACAAAGCGTACTGTAATCTGGTGCGGTCCAATTTAATCCGCAAAGTTTAATCAGACTTTGCACAAAGCCAGTGACCATACGTAAAGATAGACGGAATAAGGATTTAATCATTAAGCAGCATTGGATGGCTGCGTCGGAGTAGGTTTGATTTCGCCCTTGTTTGCCTTTTGATGGAGCATACCATTGCGTAGCAGGATCAAACCAAAGGGCAATATTTCCGCGATTAATGAGTGCTCGGTTATATGCGGGCCAATTGGTTGTGCGGTAGATTTTGTGTGTAGGCTTCTTCATTTGAAAATTATATCGCTGAAAAAGCCTTTACAGATAGGTTTGTGCAACAAAGCCAGTCTATGTATAAAAGTACGATTTTCACTTAGCAGTACTTAAATAATCACCCCACCACTGCATCATTTCAGTCCGCTGGGCTAAATAGTCAGCGTGATTATAGCTGGCACGGGTACGGTTCTTATCAATATGTGAAAGTTGTGCCTCAATCCAGTTATCCTGGAACAAACCTGAGTCATTCAAAATGGTACTAAAAGTGGAACGTAGTCCATGAGAGGATAATTGATGTTTTCCATAGCCCATCTTACGTATAGCCATATTTAATGTATTAAAATGAATCGGTTGATTATGTTTCCGTGGGCTAGCAAAAATGTACTTTTCACCGTATGACCATTGCATGACGTCTTTTAAAATATCTAAAGCCTGATCTGAAAGTGGAACTAAGAAGTCGGGAATCTCATGGCCTAATATGACTTTTCGTCGAAACTGTTTAATATGCAAGGCAGGTATTTTCCAGATTTTTTCATTTAAATCAAAATGATGAGGCTCAGCCAATAACAATTCAGCCCCTCGCACGCCAGTATGTAATTTGAACAGCAGTGCTTTTTTAATAATCGGATGGGCATCCAATTTTAATAAATTTTTCTTAAAATCTGATATATCCTCCGCTTTCAAATACGGATAATTCTTCTTGATTTTACTGTTAATGGCGATTTTATTTAAACCATGCGCGATGTTGAATTCACAATAACCCATCGCTACAGCGTAGTCATAAATTTGGTTCAAATAACTACAAGCTTTCTTGACAGGTTCTTTTACTTGGCGTCCCTCTATTTTTTTGATTACTGAAACCAGGTCATAACGCTTGATGTTTTGAAAAGGTAAATCCTGAAGGTCTGGATAAATATCTTGCTGTAAACATCTTTCTGCTAACTGTAGTACACCGCAGCGGGGTGAATCATTAAATGCATTTTTCAGTTTGAACTGCAGCCACTCCTCCCCTACCTTACGAAAGGTGATGACATTAGAGACAGTATCATGCTCAAAACAATAATTATTGTCTTTAAAGTCATCTTTGACTTGTCGTGCCTTTTTCAGCGATAAATCAGGATAAAGCCCCAACTGAATGCGGCGACGTTTTTTTGTTTGTGGATCTGTATAGCGATAGCACCAAGATTTTCTTCCAGTCGGCTCAATCTTCAGGCTAAGTCCATCTTCATCGGATAAAAAACAAGTTTTTTCCTTGCAATGAGCTTGGCGAACTTTAATTTCAGTAAGACTCATGAAATTTAAATGAAACCTATCAGCAGATTGACGAGATCCATTATATCAAAATAGAAGAAAATATATATGATGCGTACACTACGCATCATATATATTTGTAATATATTGTTTTATATATTTAATATTTTAAGTATTTGTATTTTAGTAACCATTATAAGTACCACCTCTTCTTTAAGTTCCCAACAACTCACTTTTTCTGTCATCAATGTTAAATAAGTCTTGTGCTTTAAATTCTTAGATGACCTCCTCTACCCTTTATTATCATTTTTATAAAAGTAACTATATGTACTCATTAAAATTTGTAGAGCTCAAAAACAAAAAAGACCGCTATATAGCAGTCTTTTAACTTAATTAAATAATAATTAATTCATTTTCATCATAAGTGCATAAGCATCACGTTTGTTTTGACGCAATGATTCTATCTCGGACTTCGTCAGCTGTTTTACGAGAGTTGAGGATATACTTTGCTTCCCACTCTGTGAGCCTTTCGAAATCGTACCCGTAAATCGATTTCCACCATGCTTCAAGATTACCATATACATCCCTCAATTGCTGAAGAGTTTCTTTACTTAGAGCTAATTGTGATGAGTATTGTTTACCCGTCAGTGCATATGCTCCAATAACTTTATTCGTCCCAGTTGTTTCAATATGACCTTTTAATGCTGCAAAAGTACCACCTTGGGTCTGGGTATCATCAACAATAATAACACATTTATCATTGTTTATTGTCCCATCAAATGCTGGTGGGTTGGCTAATCTATGCCACTGAACCGTACCGGGTTTGTCGGAGACTTTTTTATTTAAGTTAAGCCACCTGACCTAACGGGTTAATCTTATCATAGTACATTGCTTCAAACTCA
>NZ_KB850126.1:0-35403 GCF_000369645.1 Acinetobacter sp. CIP 64.2 | reverse complement strand
CATAAATGGGTAGTCGAGATGAATTTCATCGATCAGACGCATCAAACTCAAATCAGTTGATGAAATCTCTTTGGGCTTGTAATACAACGTACTGCGATTGATTTGAATCAATTGCGATTGTTGTCGTACCGAAAGTTGATGGGTCTTATCGATCATTTTTTGCCGCTCAGCTGCCCTATTTTTCTGAGCGCACCTTCTAAAAAATCAATTTGCAATGCCTGATGTCCTATCTTGGCATGTAGAGCTTTGAGGTCAATCTCAGGTTCTTGTTGTGCTGTTGGTCGTGAAAAAATATTGACTGATTGCTCAAGCAGTTGATTTTTCCAATCAATTATTTGGTTTTGATGTAAATCGAATTGAGTAGAAAGTTCAGCAAGTGTGTGGTCGCCTTTAATTGCTGCGAGAGCAACTTTAACTTTAAACTCTGCTGAATGATTACGACGTTTTCTTCGTGTCATGGTTGACTCCAAAAATAAGCATTTCCCATGCTTATTGGGGAGTAGATTAT
Organism: Acinetobacter sp. CIP 64.2; assembly: GCF_000369645.1. NCBI lineage: Bacteria > Pseudomonadati > Pseudomonadota > Gammaproteobacteria > Moraxellales > Moraxellaceae > Acinetobacter > Acinetobacter sp. CIP 64.2. Next base: position 34,895 of record NZ_KB850126.1, on the reverse strand, counting down.
CACTTATAGGCGTGGTCTAAAGTCCTAGACCCACATCAGTTCTTCAATGGGGTCTGTAATCTGGCCCATATGGACCCATGCTCTACAGAAACGCTACTCGCGCAGGTTGATGTGTCTGAGGTTTGGGGCGTAGGCAGACAGAACTGTAAGAAGCTCAATACTATGGGTGTTCAATCTGTGCTGGATCTGATCAATGCCAATCCTAAAGAAATCAAAAAGCAGTTTAGTATCGTGATGGAAAAGACGGTGCTTGAGCTACAGGGCCTTTCTTGTATTGACCTTAGTGATGATACTGTAGCGAAGAAGCAAATCATCAGCAGCCGTTCATATGGCAACCCAGTGTATGAAATGGATGACATTAAAGCTTCGGTTCGGCTTTATGTGGCCAGAGCCGTGAAACGAATGCGGGAAGATGGCTCAATCTGCAAGATGATCGGCGTGTATATCCAAACCAGTCGCTTTGATAAGACAGAGCGCTACTCGCCTTACATCGTCGTTCAAATGCATGAGCATACGGATGATCTACTGCTCATCACCAAGGCCGCGATGAAAGGCATCGATCAGATATTTAAGAAAGGCTTTAAGTATAAAAAGGCGGGAATCGTGCTGCTCGAAATTACAGATCAATCCAAGTTTGTGCCCGATCTATTCACGGACTATTCACATAAGCAAGAGCGAGAAAGGCTTTCAGATGCCATCGAAGCCATCAGTGAACGGTTTGGGAAGAATCTCGTCACGCTAGGCATTGCCAACAATAAAGAAGCCACATGGCACATGAATCAAAACCTTAGATCACCTTCGTATTTAACCAAATGGTCTGACTTACCAAGAGTAGGATAAAAACATGCACTTATTTAAATTAACTGACGAACAACTCGCACAAATTCTTATCCCGAAACGATTTGTACCACCTACTCCACCTGAACATGAAGGCAAGAATATGGTCTATGTATTTGATAGTGAGGATAAGTTTGAACTGACTTATGATGAGCTGGTGGAAATCATTAGCAAAGCTAGAATGGCTGGTCCGAAGTTGATACCTGTCTTAGGCACCGTGAATTAAATTGTGCAGTGTTCGCACGCCACTTGAAACATAACTTGATTGGAAATGAATTTGGGCTGAGAAAAATTCAGTTCAAATTTAACCTGACGGGCACACTAAAAAATGGGTAATTGTCAGATCGAGTTTGGACTACAACACTTTAGCTCATCGATTTACCAAAGTGCTAATCTTTACACTATTGTCTAAAATCCAGTGACCAAATTGTGATGCTAAAGCTTTTAAATTCCCTTTATTATGAATCAAAGTTAGTATGATGCTTTTCATAAAGACAGTTTACTTATAACCAGAGAGATTTTTAAACAATTCCCCCTTTTCAGTTTGCTTAGGCTATTTCAACCAGAGTTCATCTTCTAGCATGATTTTTAACATTTTGTGGATTTTCTTTCTATCTGCTCTCTCAAAGCTTTCGAGTCATATCCCTTATCAGCGCTAAGAAGATCGGTATTTTTCATAAATTAAGCCAAAAAAACCCGCCATGTAGACGGGTGGTTGCTCTCTTAAGATCTTAATCGTGTAGTGCTAATTCTGCACTTTTTGCCAAAAAGGCAGATCGACTTAAATGCTGTCTTTTTGCAACAGCATCAATATGTTTGACCAAAGACTCTGACATACTGACATTGATACGGACTGATTTTGCTTGTATCAATATCAATCAACAACCAGAACCCATCTTGAAATCGCTCATCACCCAACCATTGTTCAGGGCTTGATGGTTTTGGTAATTTCAAATCCTCACCATCAAAATGAAGCTCTACAGCCTCTTGCGCCATGCGTTGAATATCTTGCATTTCATCTGCTGCACTAAAACACCCTTCAAAGTCAGGAAAAGTTAAGCCGTATGCAGTATCTTCATCTTTATGAACATATACTGGATATAACATATTTACCTCCACTCCCAACCAGCCTGTTTATAAATATTGCGTAAAGTGCCAATCGGCATGTCTTTCCTCGGGTGAGGAACTACAACATGATCAGATTTTTCAGGATGCTTGTATTTCTCATGGTCGCCTTTATCTCCCACTTTGTACCAGCCTTCCGCTCTAGACACTTAATAATGTCTTTGCTATTCATTGTGTAATTATACGCAACACTATATTGAAGTGGCGTTAGAATGTTGCCATATTCGTCAAGAACGTTTGTCTTAGACAAACTCGGTACGGTTCACTTTATTAAGTGCAAAAAAGCAAAAAACTTTACTGCGTAAAGCTACAATGGGCAATATTTCAATGATAATTTTATATAGTGTTTTTTTATTTATTACCGTTTTTGTAATTCTTAACGAAGGAATAAAGCGATTATAGGCACATAGACTTTGTAAATTGAAATATCAAGACTAACAAGAAATTCAAATTGATTACTAATAGAGCGCCTCGCAGCGCCCTATCTTTTAGAAAAACGTATCTGCCGATACATTAAACCGCTCAGACAATGCCTTAATATGACGAATATTCAGTTGGCGTTTACCACTTAAAATCTCAGAAATCACAGATTGGGTTGCAACCTCTGCTAAGTCAGACTGACCTAAACCATGTTGCTCCATTAAAAAAGCCAAAGCAGCGCGACCATCCCCTTTAGGCATAGGAAGATGCTCATTTTCATAATCAGAAACCAAATCACCAAGCTGATGAATAAGCCCCATTAAAGGATGGGACTCGTCATCACCAACGGTATCTAAAAGTTCATCTAAAGCTTCAACAAGTGTATGAAAGTCGTCTTCATTTTCTGGCTTGCTGAGCAATGGTGCAACGTAGTGCCAGTGGTCTACGGCCTGTTTAATCATCGCGTTCATACTAACCTTCCTTCCAATGACCTTTGTCATATTCTTTATGGGACAAGACATGACGGATATACACACGTTTTGCCTGATACATCACGACTGCAATAAGTCGGATCTTGTTCCCACCAATATCGGATACATGGAACTTTCCAACTTTATCGACCGCTGGAAAGAGCTGCTTCATCTCAGCAAAATCTTTCGGATCGTTTGCCTTTATGGTTCGATACCAACCATCTAATGCCGTTTCAGCCTGTGGCCACTTGTGCATTGCTTCTATAATTCGAGCGTGGGTGATCACATGCATAACATATTATCGCATTTTGCTATAAATCAAGTATAAACCAATTATCGCATTTTGCAATATTGAAGGACTAGGATGAATAAAGCGCCAAATGGCGCTTTATTAATTATCAGAATACACTTAATCTGATGACCTTAAAAATTCCTGTTCATTAATCTGACTTTTCCCCATCACATGCAGTTCATAGAATTTACGACTTACATGGACCATGCAACCCAAGTCAATGACTTGATTTAAAGCATGCTTTCCATCTCAAAGGTTTCAGACAAATTAAGCAACCTGTTGATTTATTTAGATCTCTTCTAATGCTTTTACCAATTTAGTTAAGTTATGCTCCGGATCCAGCCACCAATCAACTGTCCACACTGATAATACCTTCCAGCCTAACCCATTTAATACTGTTGGTCTGAGCTGATCACAGTCTCTTGCTGTAGCTGCATGCAAGTCATCTTTAATAGCCAGATCTACACAGCTATCGCCCTGACCTATTCCGAGGTCAACACTCCAATATTTTTCTTGAAGCCTATTTTGTAAGTACTTTACAAATTCTTTTTAGTCTGCTGTTTGCTTTGATCAGCATAATTTAAATGCAGCTGACCACTACGAGCAAAAACCAAGAAATCTTTTAGATCCCTTACACCCTCACTATTGGTGCGTGCCAAATTAATTTCTTCTGGAATTAAGGCCGAGACAACATGTAATCCTTGACGAGCACTAGTAATGACTACATTTAGACGGCGCTGACCACCTTGACGGTTAAGCGTACCAAAATTCATAGATAAGCGGCCATCACGGTCTTTTGCGTAAGTAATTGAGAAATCGATAATATCGCGTTCACCCCTTGCACATTCTCTAAATTTTTAACAAATAAATGCTCAATGCCTGCTTTACTCAATGTCGACCCACATTCACCATGGCAGAAAGGCACATGCGAAAATATGAATGGTTTAATTAGGCAATATTTACCTAAAGGGATTGATTGAAACCAGGCAGATCAGCATTATTTAAATCAAGTTGCCATGTCACTGAATACTCGTCCTAGAAAAGCGTTAGATTGGCTTACACCATTAAAGAAATTTGCTCAGCTTGTTGATTATCATAAGACTTTTGAAACTGTCATACCTCATGTTTGAATTCACCCCTTTTTAAATTCAAATATTTTTTTGGGGCGGTTACCGCTTACGCTTAGGCTATTTCCCATAAGGAATCATGTTGTACAGCTTCCAGCAGCAGACAGAACGCAATAGATAATGTGATTTTTTTGGCTCTGTTGATCCATAAAAAATACCTGAGTCTCTATTATTAAGCGATAAATGAGCAGCAAGAAGTTTTCCTAGTCAGGTAAATGATATTATTCATGTACACATAGCTGTCTTTAACAAATTCACAGAATCTAGCTGCACTTATACCCAAGTTGTCACTTGAATTTAGCTCAATTAGGGTAGCGCTGTCTTTTAAACCTTTCTGTAATAAAGCGTGCGTAAGTCATATTTAATTAGATTCTGATATCATCTCTAATCACCAAATATCGTGCACTCAACCACGTAAGTGCCCATCGCACGGTGATTAATGACGCTTGTTGAGACATAATTCTAAAATAATTATATTTATTATGTTTCATCATCATCGGAAAAAATTGATGTTCTGTTAGGATTGAAAGCATAGGTTCATCCTCTGCGGTAAAATGCATCAATACTTTTGTTACATTACTTTCATACAACCATTTTTTTATTAACCAATTATAAGTTTCTGATTGGTTTTGTTCTAAATAATCAAATCGCTCTAAAATCTCTTGTGCAGAATTAAAATCTACAGCACTGAGTAATTCAGGCAAACGAGCTAACTTTCCTTGTGTCGATAATGGGTGTCTTCCTATATTTGAACCACGTTTACCTGAAGGAATGTTTGACATCGTAATTAAAGCTCTCTTCCAGGACTCAATATCTAATTGTGGCTGCCCCTGTCCAGAAATAAGATACCGCTCAATATCTTCAATCTTTTGAAACAGTTCGTGTTTAATTACCTTACCCGTCGAATTCCCTCTTTTTTGAGCATAGATGACCCACCTCTGACTTTGTCTTTTTTTGAGTACATATTTTTCGATGGTATCTCTCAACTCATATTTTAGATTACCATTCTGTTGGTTAATCGCTTGGAAATGCCTGAATAAATTACTCCGACTCATGACTCGCTTAAAAAATGCAGTATGCAAATTGGGTTGCTGTTGTTGCATGCTATAGGCATAAGTAGCCAGAAATAAGATATGAACATAATGCTTTAATGTTGTCGATTCATGTAAATGTCCAAGCACTCGACTAATCGCCTTAATCCCTTGCCCAACCTGTCCTTCATTGCCTACTAGCGTATTAAATTGCTCATTCGATGGCATCCAAGTTTGTAGCCATGGCAGTTCTATCGTCAGCGCTTTAAAATCCACCACTGTTTGCAAACACTTTAAAGTATATGCACTTGCAAACGTATGTCTTAAATGATGTAAGCTGAGATCAACATCTCCAGTGACTTTCTTTAATATTTGAGATATTTGATCAAAAAAAGGCCTATGCTCACTGTTCTCATCGGAAATTAATATTGAATCTTTTTTATTCTTATAAATATCATCTAATCCCTTTTGAATCGTCTGGCTTAATAAATTCATCGGAACAACACGTTCTGATCCAAGTGTTTTTAACTGATGCTCACCATAAGGACGAATTCTGAGCATATCCTCATCAATATCTAAGGGCCGTAAATGAAGCGCCTCTGAACGGCGTACACCCATCGCCGCAGATAAACGAAAATGACGCTGAATCTCTAGGCGTAAAACAGTATCATTCACCCCAGATTCTACAGATTGTAATATTTGAACGATCTGCCGCACTTCATTTTTTGAAAAAACCTTAGCACTTGCTTGATGCGCTGTACGCTTGTGTAACTTTATACGATCATCATTTAATTGAATTAAAAATTCTCTAAAGCGATTCCACGCAGCGAGATGCTTGCTGTGTGGAAAATGCTCTTGCGTCAACTCCATCCATTTTTGAAATACATCTTCATCAATCTGGCTATCTTTTGTTAAATCTTCTGAAAACCCCAATATACCTGCACTGACGATGGCCAAATGTAGATGAATCATATTTCGATTCTGTAGACTTAACTCTTCTGCATCACAGCGTAAAATCAACCATTGCACAAAGCATGTTAATAAATTGACTGAGTAGTGATTCGTTTTATTATTGGCAAGCTGTTCAAGCCAAATGCTTGATCTAGACTCACCTTTTAGTTGCTGAATCATCGCTAAAATATCAGACAAATGTAGTTGCTCATCGCCTATTTCTATTTCACTTTCTGGCTCAGTGCTATCTAAACCTGTGATTAATTTTTCATATTCGGATAAGCGTAATAATTCATTTATTGAAAAATCTTCTGTCAGGACTTGGCCTGCTATATAACCTGCAATTAACGGAGTGCTATTTAACATCACATTTTGCTGTAAAGCTTTCAACCATTGAGCTAATGATAGAGTTGACTTAATCCCTATTTGTTTTAAATATGTATTAAAACACTTTTGCCAAGCCGTTCTTTGTTGATTTCTTGACTGTGCTAAAATCTCTTTTAATCGGGGCTGTAGATACTGTCGGTCTACTAAAATTAAAGTCGAGACATAAGGACTTAACAGTACTGTACGGCGTATCTTCGTCACAGATCTATCATTATTCACTGTCAGCTCAACGAGCCGACTATTCCCCATAGCGACTATATGTTGATCAGAAGCAATAAACTCCAACATCGCTTGTAAATGGCTTACCCTGCACAGTTGTGAATACATGGAGAGTACAACCAGCAAACGTCCTATTTCAACCTCACAATTTTGATGTTCAGGTAAATGTTCTAAATCCTTCTGAATAAAATCAAGTAAGTTTTGTTCAATATAACACCATGTACTAAAACTATTTTCAGATGTCAGCCATGTACGATGAGCCTTTTGAGGAAGTTGAACGAATAAAGGAATTTTCGTTTTATCGCGAATATAAGCACAATATGCTTTGATCGCTTGTGGCAAATCAATGTTTGTATTTTTAGCTAAATGGGAAGCTAATACATGTCCAAGCTCGAAAGATACGTTTGGCTCAGGATTTTCCTCAAAAATCAACTGACAATAGGACTCATACTCTGAGTTTTCCAGCCATTCTTTTACATCATTTTCTGAATATTGTATCCTCGGCTTCGTCTCTGCTTGAACTGTTTTAATCTCTTTGGTTACAACAAATGTTGGAATATTCAGGTTTTTAAAAAAATCAAAAACATCAAGACACTCGAAACCTAACTGTTTTTGCAGGTTTTCTTGTACATCAAGCCACTGTTGTTTAAATGTTGATACAGGAAATACTGATAACATATCCCATGGATAACGACCGCGTACCCAGTGCCCAAGTCCAGCATCCTTGAACCGTCCAGGTAACTGATTATTATCAGAGCGAACCAGCTTGCGTGCCCAATTTCTACCTAAACCTTCAATCTGATGAGGATCACAAAGTTGCAATGCATAAGATGATAAATCAACACGTGGTTCAACTTGATCCCCCAGCATTCTCATCAAACCACGTAAAACTTGAATCTGTTTGATAAATGCTGCTGTTAATGGCACATAACGATCGGTTGATTCATCTTGATGATGTTTATCTTGAATCAATGCCCAGCCTTGCTGACTTATCCACTTTGGAAAGGGTTGCTTAATCCCCCGTCCTGCAGTTGCAAGATTCATCCATAATTCTGTATACAACGTTAAGTTATCAAAGAGCGTCTGCCAATCTTTCTGTTCGGCAGCCTGATTTATTCTCTTCTTTATTCGTGTAATTTCATTTTGTATTTCAATAATCTTTATCCCAGTCGGGCTACCCACGCGTTCACTAGAAGAGTGCATATATTCAGGAATATCAATTTTTATCGTTCTTAAACAATCAGCCCATAACTGCTCAAGTTTCCTCTGTTCAAAAGATGCATAATGAATTAAGTTATCATAATTCCGACCGGATGCATTAGTCACTGCTTTAACGACAGCTAAGTCACCTTGGCTATGCTCATATAACAACCGTGGAAGAAGATCTTTAATGCTTTTGAGGCTGATTTCTAACTCTTTCGGCACACTGTTAATAAGTCTTCTAACTTCGCGTTCAACTGCCGGTTGACGGGTTTTAATCGCAAGATTTTTGACTTGATTCACCAAATCATTGAGCTCACTTGGTAAAACCAAATGTAATTTCTTGGTCCATGGCACATGAAATTTAGACTCTTCTGGCTTTGTTTTGAGTGTCGGTGTGCCTGCTAAAACGCTCAATACGTATGCAGATAAAGTATGATCATACTGAATAGCAATATTATTCTGATCAGTATTTTGACTAAAACACGGCGCTGTTAATTCAGTAACCGAACGTCCAGTGAGTAAACTCAATATCAAAGCTAATTTTGCGCGTAAAATTAAGCTGGTATCAGCCTTAGATGGTTGACAGAGCCTAAACACATCTTGAATCGAATTTAATGACAATCGCCATTTGGTCCAAACTAAACCAACATTTGTAGCTTCAACATGCTGAAAAATAGACTTAGATGCATAAAGCCCTCGAATTAAATCGGATTGTTCGGCCAAAAAAAATGTAAACAATGGCTCCAATGGTGTTTCATCTTCTTCAATCTCATCATACTCAAATACTTCAGAGACTAGACCACGATGAATTTCATCTACATCCTCTAAAGGTTGGATAGCAATACTTAATGAGCCGTATCGTTGCAAGATCAGTTTTTGATGCTTTAACCCTATACGGTGTAAAAACTCTCGACGTTTTTTCTTATTTTTTAGTCGATTCTTTTGCCAAATTTGTGATAAAAAGAGCTTTAATGCATAAAAAACTTCATTTAATCGTTTGTCTTCAGAACCAGCGGACATCAAATGAATCAGTTGTTTCGGTCCGTTTTTAGTCAGTAATTTTTCGACTTGTTCTAAAATATCCTCATTACTTGGATCACCCAACAGCCTGATCGCTAAAAAGGCGTTATACACACGAGATCCTTTTTGATCTTTCAGCTTTATGCTTCCATCACCCTTTAAATAATGACTATAAAGCCCTAGGGTATGTACTTTTTTTTGAAAGTGAAATATTTGCTCTAAAAACCAAATGATTACAGTATCAAAACGCTCATTATTTCGACTTAGTCCTGCTTGAATCAATAGCAAATCACAAATTCCACTGTCTCCAGTGTATGGACGTAATGGCGTGAGTTTATGTTTGTTTCTATCTGTTGTTTCTGAGAAAAAATGTGAATGTTGATCAGAATTCTGCAATCTACTAATGATCTTTAACGTATTAAGCTCATCACGAAATTCTGGTAATTCATCATCCCCAATCAATGTGAAGATTCGCTGACAAATGACAACAATACCAGCTAAGCTATAATGTGCACGCAACAAAAATAATGCTTGGATAAGTTCTTGTTCTTCTATATTTTCATGCTGCTTCATCCATTCTATGAGCTGCTTAAAATAAATATTCATAAACTGCTCCTAATACGATAGATCCATGCTTTCTTAAAGTCTGTTAAAGCTAAAGCAATTTCTGCCGTTGGTGCCACACAAACAATTTGCTTTTGATATTTTTGATAAAGTTCTTCTAGTTGAGGTAAAAGCACAAAAAAGTCAGCTATGTGAAAATAGGGTTGCACAGACTTGCCAAGCTCTTTTACTTTAATTTTTTCTAATGGCAAAAGCTTCTGGGCGATATAACCTGCTACAATATTTTCGATTAAAAAAGTACCACTCACCGCTGGTGGAGCCCAATCTACCAATTTTTGAACAAAGGAAATCGGTAGTTTTTTTAAAAAATGCTGTGTATGAAAAAATAAAGGCATTTCTTCTAGATCTAAATGCTTTAGTCGAAGTTCTTTTGCAACAACCATCTTATCCTGCACTTTATCCACTTTACCCCAGTGTCTTCTTTTCACACTGTCCTTTAGAGTTTTTACATCACATAAATCCCTAGCAACAGCACGCAGTAACTTACGATATGTCGCGAGCAGTAGTAATGCTTGATTTTTAATTTTTTCTGAAAACTCACTGCTTATTTCCTCATTGAGTAACATCATTTTCAAAACTAAAACTGGGCATGGTTTTTCAAACCTGCCTTCAGAAATTGTTAATGCATCAATGAGCAATGGTGTCATCATTTTTTTCTGCACAGGTAAGTTATTTTTAGCGTCACAATAGTAGAATAACACAGTCCCAAAATTAACAAAATTAAATCAAATATATTTTATATTTAATAAAAAAGTATTTGATTTATATAATTTATTTACTAACCTTATTTTCATACTAAACAACATAAATCATCAATCAACTCCCCTCAAACCTGCCATAATCGACACCGCTGAAGAACAAACAGCAATGATTCATTTTTTTGAGAAGATTCAAAATTTATTTAAAAAGCATCCAGATCAAATTAAAGCCGTGCTTGAAATATTCTTAAGTCGTGTCACAGCCTCTCATACAGGTATTCACTATCGATGGGGTAAAATTGATCAATTTGAATCATTTTATTCCATGATAAAAGGCTTGTTTCCTCGTCAATTTTGGCATTTGCTTGGAAAAAACTTAGTCAAATCATTAGATACTAAGAAACAGCCTTTATTAATGAAACTTGCCCAATTACACAGTAAAACTGAAGGTTATCCAACAACGCAGGAAGATTATGTTCGCCTTCAACTTTACTCAATAAAAGATGGCAGAGCACTTGCGGCGTTTAAATTTTGTCTGCATCTAGCCTGTATTGGCCGACCACAAACTCTCGAACTTGATCCACAAAAATCGGAGCCTTAAGTGATCAGATCTTTTTCTGGTGGCTGATCCTAGACAAATTTCATCTATTCTTGGACTTCCACCGCTCCTACTTTGCAAAAAGAATCGACGAAACATGTCCAGAATGGAAATCACATTCTAGTTTTAGGCATCAACCAATAAATCTTCGTGATATTTACTCCTTAGAGATTGCTCCAAATCAACTCATTTAATCAACAACATGCACAAAAAGCTGGCGTATAAATGTATTAAAAATATATGTAAATGTGCATGTTGCACACGTTGTAAAGGGCATATTGCTTAAAAGCAACCCAATTTTAAAGCGGCACGGCTCTTGCAAACTCAGGTGTATTCAAAAATAACGCAAGAGACTGGAGCTAAAAATGAGTACACATGAAGAAAGTCCACTGACCGAAACACCCCAAGCCAATCGAAAAGGATTGTTTCCGATTGCAATGGTGCTGTTTAGTTTTACTTTTTTTACCGGCACTATGTTTGCTGGTGGCAAAATTGGTGTCGCATTTAATTTTGTTGACCTCCTCTGGATCACGGCAATTGGTAACCTGTTACTGGCTCTCTATGCTGCATCACTCGGTTTAATTTCTGCCCGCAGTGGTTTAAATACGGTATTAATGGGGCGGTTCTGCTTTGGTAATTTAGGCAGCAAACTCTCCGACTTTTTATTGGGTTTTGCTGAACTGGGCTGGTACGCCTGGGGAACTGCAACACTGGCTATTTCGCTGGTGAAAATTGTTGGGATGCCAGAAAGCTGGGTAATACCATTAATGGTGTTGTTCGGTTTACTCTTCTCAGTGACCGCATTGGTTGGTTTTAAAGGGCTGGAATACCTGTCACGGGTTTCAATTCCATTGATGTTTATCCTGCTCATTACCTCAATTGTATTGGCCACCAAAGAAATTGGCGGTTGGACGGGCTTGACTGCTGTTAAGCCAACGGAAGCCATGACGTTCTCTACCGCTGTGACAATCGTATTTGGTACGTTTGCCAGTGGTGCAACGCAAATCACCAACTGGACCCGTATGTCGAAAAACGGCAAGATCGCAGTATGGGCATGTCTGATCAGCTTTGTCATTGGTAACGGTTTGATGGTCTTGGCGGGTGCCTGGATGGCGATTGTTTACCAACAAGCTGACATTGTAGAGGTTCTAGTATTGCAAGGCCTATCTGTCGCAGCAGTGATTATGCTGTGCATGAACTTGTGGACTATTCAAGGCCCAACTATCTATAACGTGTCCGCAGCAGCATGCCATTTAGTACGTAGCGAACGTCGTAAAACCATGACGATCCTGGCGGCGATTGTGGGGATTGTGCTGGCTGTCGCAGGCATGTATGAGTTGTTATTGCCATTCCTGTTGTTACTCGGTGCGATCATCCCACCTGTAGGTGGCGTCATCATGGCGGATTACTGGGTTCGCTACAAAGGTCAATATCCATTGTTGAATGATGTAGAACTGCCAAATTTTAACTGGAATGGTCTGATAGCTTATAGCATCGGTGCAATCGTGGCGTATAACTCTCCCTGGATTGCCCCGATTGTCGGGATTGTGGTTGCTTCCGTATGTTATGTGGTGTTGATCCGTTTATTTCCAGCAAAATCGGCTGAAAAAACAGCACAAGTGATGACAGGACCATCAGTATGAGTATGACGGTGCAAGAAGTACTGGAACTACCACAGTTGTATGAACTGCGGCTGCGGGCAGGTGCCGATCATGTGCACCGTCTAGTTCGCTGGTTCTATGTCGCCGAGAACGAAGGAATTTCCGACTGGATTGAAGGTGGTGAACTGATATTTATTACCGGTATCAACCAGGTACGGGATGAAGCCAACCTGCTAGATCTATTAGATCAGGCTGCTACCAAAAACGTAGCAGGTATTGTGATCTTGACCGGTACCGATTTTATTCGTGAGATTCCGGCCACAGTGCTGGAAAAGGCCGATACACTCGGATTACCCCTGATTGAACAGCCTTACCACCTCAAGCTAGTGGAACTGACCCATGTGATTGGAACCCGCTTGGTACAGCTGTCGCAAATCAAGAAGTCTGCAGAGGACGTGGTGAGCCAGCTGTTACTGGGCCAGTATCCATCACTGGAAACCATTCAGTTGCGGGCACAGCAGTTGGGTTTACCCTTGTTAGGGCAACATGTGGTGGCAGTGGTTCGTTTGAGTAATGTGCAAGACTTTTTTCAGGATAGTGGTGCACAACACAAAGCCCATGATCTGTACCAGAAAAAACAGGCCTGTTATAAACATCTGGAAAGCTGGAGAAAACAGCATGAACAGGTTTTCCCTATTGTTCCGCAGGGAGAGCAGTTTAGTTTGGTTCTATCCTTGCAGGATCAGGATCTGAATTTCTGGTTCCAGGCTCTGTCGGCATTGGTTTCTGCTTTGCGCGAGTCTGAATCCGATCTCAAGTTGTATGTTGGACTTTCCACCGAAGTGAATTCTGCCGTTGCCTTTCAGCGCGGCTACTGGGAAGCCTGTCAGGCTGAAGAAATTGCCGCTGATTTAAAGACCAGTTCCGGTGTCTGCCTGTATAACGAACTGGGCGTGCTCAGATTGATCAAGGCAATTCCAAACAAAGCCGTTACCCAGCAACTAATGAATGAAACACTCGGCTGCCTGATTGAGCCAGAAAAAAAACAACCCTATCTGCTGATTGAAACCTTGGATGCCTGGTTAAAGGAAAGTGGCAATGCCATTCAAGCCGCTGCCCGGTTGGGTATTCACCGCAATACCCTGAACCAGCGTATCCAAAAAATTGAAGCATTAACCGGACAATCATTGGGCAATCCCAATTTCCGTTTGAATGCTTCTGTTGCCCTATTAATTTGGCAAATATCCCATGATTAGAGAAAAGAATATGAAAGTGATCAATGCAACCTTACGTAAAAAGACCGGTTTATTCACGATCAGCTATCACAATGGCGTAATTGATGCGATTGAGCCACAGACCGGGTTACTCATCCTCGAAGGAGCTGACGTGATTGATGCGAAACAGCAGTTACTGATGTCACCACTGGTTGATCCACACATTCATCTGGATGCGGTACTGACCGCGGGTGAGCCGGAATGGAATATGTCCGGAACCCTGTTTGAAGGAATTGAACGCTGGGCACAACGCAAGTCCAGCATTACCTTTGAAGACACAAAACAACGTGCAAAACAGACTATCGAAATGCTGGTGGCGCATGGCATTCAGCATGTGCGTACCCATGTCGACATTACCGATCCGCAATTGACTGGATTGCAAGCCATGTTTGAGGTCAAGAACGAAGTCAAGGATGTGGTGAATCTGCAGATCGTGGCATTTCCGCAAGAAGGCATTGAGTCCTTTAAAAATGGCCGTGAACTGCTAGAAAAAGCCTTGCAGATGGGGGCTGATGTAGTCGGGGGGATTCCTCATTTTGAATATACCCGTGACAAAGGCGTGAGTTCCGTGCATTACCTGATGGACTTGGCTGAAAAATACAATGTACTGGTTGATGTCCATTGCGATGAAATCGATGATCCGAACTCACGTTTTCTGGAAGTATTGGCCGATGAAGCCTTGGTCAGAAACATGGGCGAACGTGTCACGGCTAGTCACACCACAGCCATGGGCTCTTATGACAATGCCTACTGCTATAAACTGTTCCATTTGCTGAAGCGTTCAAAAATCAACTTTATTTCCTGCCCGACCGAAAGCATCCATTTACAGGGCCGCTTTGACAGCTATCCAAAACGTCGTGGTCTGACCCGCGTGGCGGAGATTGACCGTGCCGGCATGAACATCTGCTTTGCGCAGGACTCGATCCGAGATCCATGGTATCCGGTCGGTAATGGCAATATCTTACGCATTCTGGATGCCGGTTTGCATATCTGTCACATGCTAGGCTATGAAGACCTGCAGCACTGTCTGGATCTAATCTCGGACAATTCTGCCAAAACCATGTGCTTGGGCGATCAATATGGTATCGAAGTGGGCAAACCGGCGAGCTTTATCCTGTTCAATGCCAAGAATGATTATGAGGTTGTCGCGAATCAGGCCAAGGCGGTGCTCAGTGTGCGTCATGGCAACATCATCATGCAGCGTCAGGAAGATCAGGTGCAATTATTGTCTGTTAACACGCCTGCTCAACGGGATGTTGCGACTACGCGTTTAGCGATTGGCGTCTAATTCAATAGGTAAAACAACACACTAAAAATATCTGATCCGAATGAAAGATATTTTTCGATGAACTGATCCAGCGGGTAGGCAAAATCCGGATATATAAACAAGCGGCATTACCCTAAACCGGATTCACCTGACCCGCAATCCAAATCACTAAATCAAAAATTGTCTATGTTCTGCATAGATAAGGGGTTTCTTATGCTTAAAAAAAATGTATTCCACCATATGACGATTCCTTCAGGCTTGGCTTTGGCTATTTTATCTGCAACAACTGTGACGCATGCGGAAGAACAGGGCTGGTCGGTTTCTGGTTTTGTGCGAGGCAATTATCAATATAAAGAATATGCTGAAAGCGAAAAGAGTAAAGCGCAGATCAGTGATGTCAGGCTCAATCTGAATTACAAGAAAGATCAAGTGGATGGCAAGATTACAGCACGTTGTGTCCAGTTTAACGAAATGTGTGATTTGATGACATTGTCAGATGCTTATCTGGGTTATCAATTGGATGAGCAACAGAAAGTCACCGTTGGCCTGCAACCGATTCCATTCGGGATTGGAACCTATTGGGATAGCAGCTTCTATGAAAGTATGATGTATACCATTGGCATGCAGGATATCCATAATATTGGGATTCGCTATGATCTGAGTCAGGATCAGCAGTCTTGGAGCTTTGGCTATTTTCCAAAGGATGGCGGTAACTATAAAGGGGATAGTAAGGATGCATCACGTTATAGTGCCAATTTTATTGAAGGCGTATCAGACAATGCCACCCAGATTGATGAAAAGAATATGCTAATGATGCGTTATGCATATCAGGGTAAGAAGGATACGGCTGGATATACGCTGGGTTCATCCGTTTGGTATTCATTCTTGGACAATAAAAATAACAACAAGACCGGCAGTCGCATGAATGCCAACGTGTTTGGCCAGTGGGCGACACCAACTTATGACACAACCTTAACTTTTGGTTATCAGGATATCGACAACAAACAAGCTGGAGTGAACTATTCAACCTTTGGTTCTTTTGATACGGAATATCATGTAGCGAATAAAGCCTACTATTATGTTGCTGATATAGACTATAAAACTTCGTGGAATTATAAGGATTGGAAAGGATTTAAACCATATCTCGTATTCAGTGGTTTGATGAAACAGGATGGACAGCCAAACTCCTACCGTAATATTGCTGGTCTACAGGCAGATTACAAAAACATTACTATCAATGCAGAGTATATTTTGGCGAAAAATGATGCCTTTGTTGGTGGTAATACCAATTCCTTTGCTAATTCGACTGACAATCATTGGAAAAAGCTACTTTATATTACCTTTGCATATAAGTTCTAATTGTTTTAGCTCCCCCAAGATGGATCATGTAAATCACGTTGAAGTCAACTCTCTAATGTAAAGAGTCGACTTCAAATTAATGACTTTTTTATTTCTTACCAATAGTTTATGGCTTTGTTAGATACAAATCTAACACCATGATTTTATTTAATCTATTTTTTAATAAAGACTGGGGTAAATCCTTAAGAATCAGCAGATTGAAGATTCTCTTATACAACGAAGTCATAAAGAAACATCAGCTTATTGGGCTACAGCCTATTCAATAAACTCGCTGGGCTACAGCAAAATGAAGTGGTTTAGAATAAACGATTAGGCTCTGTCCTTGTGCCTATTCAACAGCTGAGGTCAATGACATCTTAAAAAAAGCGCATATGTACTTTCTGACAGATCATGCCAAGAAAAGTACACGGTAAGGTTGGCTGTATTTATGTGTGATGCTGGATCTATTTAGTCGTCGTATTGTGGGGTGGCAAACCAGCCATCGAATAGACCGTCAATTGGTGTGTGATGCGTTTCATTATGCAATGGCTCGTCAGGGGTATCCAACGGGTGTCATGGTACATTCGGATCAAGGCTCACAGTACTGTAGTCGTGATTTTAGAACGCTATTATTAACGAATAACTGTATTCAAAGCATGTCACGCAGAGGGAATTGTTGGGATAATGCAGTGACCGAAAGCTTTTTTCATACATTGAAAGGTCATGTGGTACATGACTGAACCGTACCGGGTTTGTCGGAGACTTTTTTATTTAAGTTAAGCCACCTGACCTAACGGGTTAATCTTATCATAGTACATTGCTTCAAACTCAAAAGGCGATACATAACCCAGTGCACTGTGTACACGCTTTTTATTGAACCAATCTACCCAGTTTAGTGTCGCAAGTTGTACATCTGCTAAACCTTGCCAATCTGCTTTTAAATATTCAATCACCTCTGTTTTGTATAAGCCATTCACCGTTTCAGCCAGAGCATTATCGTATGAATCACCCGTTGTACCGACTGATGCTCGTAAATTTGCTGCTTCTAAACGATTGGTATAGCGAATGGAAAGATATTGCACACCTCTGTCGGAATGATGAATCACATTCTTTGGCATGCCTCGATCATGCAATGCTTGCTCTAATGCATCAAGCACCATATCTGTATTCATCCGTGTAGATACTTTCCATCCAACAATTGCTCGTGAGAACACATCAATAACAAATGCGGTATATACCCAGCCTGAATGAGTTTGAATATACGTAAAGTCACCCACCCATAGTTGGTTTGGATGATCAGCATTAAAATTACGTTTCACTAAATCATCTGCCCGTTTTTGGTCATCTCGGTTACGGGTGGTTTGTTTATTCTTACCACGCCAAACACCTTGTATACCTAGCTTTTGCATCAATCGAGCAACTGTACAACGTGCAATAACATAACCCTCACGTTTCAATTTTTGCCAAACTTTACGTACACCATATCGACCTGAACTTTCTTTCCAAATTCGTTTAATTTGTTCAGCATGATACTCATCATGTAGATCTCGTTTCGCTCGATGTTCTGGATTGTCAGTGAGATCTAAAGTTCGGTAATAGGTTGAAGGTGCAATCGGTAAAATTCTACAAATCGCTTCAACACCATATCGATCTTTATTGTTATGGATAAAATCCACCATTATTTGTGTGGGCGGTCGAGCTCCGCCTGGGCGAAAAAAGCGGCTGCTTTACGTAGAATTTCATTGGCACGTTTTAATTCTTTAATTTCACGTTCCATTTGCTTCATTTTTTCTTGGTCAGATATCTGTTGTACTTTGGCAGGATTTAGTTGATCCAGATGCTTTAAATACCAAACACGCAATGTTTCAGGAGTACAACCGATTTTAGGAGCAATAGCTGTGATTGCTGCCCAAGTAGAAGGATAATCTTTTTCAGATTCAATTAGTAATTGAACCGCTCTTTCTCTAATTTCGGGGGTATAGTTTGGTTTTGTCATCGGGATAGTCTCTCAGAATATTGACTCTCCGACAAACCCGGTACGGTTCAATGACATTACTTGTCGTATATCTTTGAGATACCGAACTTATCGTAATACTTGAGTTTCGAGGGATTGGCTTTGTATGGCTCAGAGATACTAGTATTACCGCCACCTTTACTCTTATTTGGTTCAGCTCGGACAGGAAACTTACTGTCGTTACCAAATAAGATGAGTATGTTACTGAAACTTACCTTCTTTGAGTGTTTCCATAGACACTATCTGCTGATGGGCATTACATCATTTATGAATAACGAGAGTTGGCATCATCATAGACAGCATTGTTTTCACGTCTGCCTACAGCAATCACGAGTATAACTACTTCATCATCAATGACTTCATAAACCAAGCGATAACCAATGCTGCGAAGTTTGATCTTGTAGCGATTAGGATGTCCTGACAGCTTGTTTTTGGGAATGCGAGGATTCTCCAAAACCTTGATCAACTTCTTCTTCAATGGCTGCTTAATACTTGGATTCAGCTTGTTCCATTCTGCTAATGCTTCTTCTAAAAAATCTAACTTATAGGTCATCAATATTTACTCGAATGCGTTTTTGATTCGCACGAGTATCTGCAATCTTATTCAATTCTAGGTCTTCTAGTTGTTCCATCATCGTTTCATACAGATCAGCCGGAACACAGTAAAACGCTGGTGTATTACGATTGAGTATTGCAACAGGCTCACCTCTGCCTGCCAACACTGTATCCATCGGACTCTTTTTGAGTTCAGTAATACTTGCAGTCATTCGTGCATGGATTAATTGAGTCATTTTTAAGCCTCTATAGCATTTAAGTATTTATAGCGTTTAGTGTTTGGAGTTTAGGTTGAATCACAATGAGTAGATTAGGGTAGCTAATTTCAGCATATCTAGACAAAGTTGATCTTAATTTAATTAGCAGCGATGAATCAGTGACAAACAGTGTTTTTGTAAGATATGACATTGCTGAACGGAGTGCAGACAACCACTTACGATGCTCAGCAATACGATTTATATCAATCTGATATGACCGAAGATAATACCCTCTTTCTAGATCATCTAACGCTGGGCAAACATGAATATCCTCAAAGTCATCCCATGAAAGTACTCTCAGAGCTCTCTAGCTTTACTCCCAAAGTCTTCTGCTCCAACTCTTGTTCGTCCATCAAATCAAATAGACGTTTGAGTTCTTGCATACGAACTTAATCCTTTCGTCGTAAACGAGATCCTTCTGTCTCAGTCCAAGTAGTATGACATTCCAAAGGAAACTCCTATTCAGTAGACTAACTATAGCACACATAAAAGCACCTTTAAATGTGCTTTTATGTGTGCTTGATTAATTAGACTTGGCTACTCGATAGACGGTAGCTATACTACAGCCAACAGATCAATCAGAATTTTGTTGATGAGATCTAAGATCGAACTAGTGATGCTGTCATTGGTTTGGATTAGTTGGTGAGTAGTCGGAAGGTAGCGACAACAAAACGGAGCTCTTTCTCTTGGATTCTTTTCTTTAGCTTATTGAAATCGTGTTGGGTTAGTCTTGATAACCGATCCCCACTTTCAACAAGTAATACATCTACTTGGGTTGCTTCCTGCATCAACTTATTCAACTCTGGCATGGTCGATCTTAAATCTTGTGGAAAGTACTCATGCTGACCTAGTCAAACTGTAAAACTCATGTATTCATAGCATTTAAATGAATCGTTCAGTCGGTATATTTAAGGTAAAAACCAGTAATCAAAAGTTACTTTTATCTCCATACAAAACAAGCATCAAGCTAAAACAATAACTTAGAAATTTATTCATCCACTTTTTTTATATTTAGTGTTATATGTAAAAAATTAATGAGTGGAATAAACTTTTTCGGGAATGAGATCGGCTTTGCCTAAAAACACATTGAGCAATGACACGCTAATAATCAAAATTACTCCAAATATCTGCGCATTGGAAAGCTGTACATTGGCGAACAGGCTGGCAAGAATGACTGCTGTTAATGGTTCAAAAATAGTATAAATAGAAGCTTGTGATGCCTTTAAATACTTCAATCCATAGGTATATAAAGTAAAAGGTAATAACGTCCCAAACACAATTAATAAGATACAGGCAATCACAATATTGAAGTCTATATTCGAGACCAGACTTTCAATTTCTTGGAAGTGAATAAAGGGAAAAATCGCAAGCGCACTAACCATCATTGAACTGAACAATAAAAAAGTCGGGCTATAGTGGTCAATAATATCTTTACCAATCACCCCATAAGCAGCATAACAAATGCCTGAGGCTAAACCAAATAGAACCCCCGTCATATTGAGCTGATTATCACCAAGCATCATACATGCAACACCACTCACAGCCACAAGAGTGAGCATCATTGACTTTAACGTTATTCGCTCTTTCAAAAAAATAAAAGAAAGTACCACACTCCAAATAGGTGCAGTATAAAGCAATGCTACTGCTATGGCTGGTCCTACATGTTGTACAGCATTAAAATAACAGAAAGTCATTCCAAGCATACCGAGTAATGATTGAATGACCAATTTAGGAATATCTTGAAATTGCAGTGTTCGTAAAACCTTATAAAGAAAAGGTAAAAAGGCCAATAAACAAATAAATGTACCGACAATCCGCAATCCTGTTACTGAACTATTACTCAAGCCTGCATTTGCCAATTGGGTACTGGCAATGCCTAAAGTCCCCCAACCAACTGCCCCCATAATGACCAATAAAGCACCAAACCATTGTGATTGTGTATTCATATTTTTGTTCCCTATAACAAATTTACAAAGGTCTCATCCAAGAGGATTAGACCGTGACAAGTTTCGCTTTATTGCTCTGAACCAATACGCTCATGCTAAATAAGGCAATCACAATTAAAATAAAGGCTGGTGCGAAAGTACTGCCTGTACTATGAATCAACCATGTTGCAAGTAGTGGAATCGTACCGCCCAGCAGTGCATTCGCTGTATTAAAACTAAATGCAAAACCGGTATAACGCACATGCACAGGGAAAAGCTCAGTGAGGTATGCAGGCAAACTGCCATCATTCATCGCAAGTAGGCTACAGAAAACCAATTGAATGATAATCATGCCAATAAATGATGTATCAGATAAGAAATAGAACAGTGGGAAAGTTAAAATTATAAAGCCTATACATGCCATAGCTAACATTTTATTGCGGCCCATACGGTCAGAATATTTACCCATCATAAATACAATGCCGATGTAAAATGCTAAAGAAATAGCCCCTGAAATAAAAGATTCGGTTTTATTTACCCCTAATTCAGTCGACAAATAATTTGGCATATAGCTAAAAATTAAGTAGAACGCAGTCGCATTTAAAGATGCGATTGCAAACGCTTTAAATAATGGCTGACGGTATTCTGTAAATAATGCTTTAATCGGGAAAGTTTCTTTATGGCTCGTTTTTTGATGTGCCAGAAATTCGGGGGTATCTTCAAGTTTTAGACGAATGAAACGACCAATTAAACCCAGTGGCGCAGCCAATAAGAATGGTATTCTCCAGCCGTATTCATATAAGAATGATTCTGACATCCATGCAAACATGGCAGCTGACATCAATGAACCCAACAATAAACCTGCGGCTGTACTGGCTGGCACTAAGCTGGTATATAAGCCCTTTTTATTTTTAGGTGCGTATTCAGCTAAAAAGTTAGATGCACCAGCATACTCACCTGAAGCGGAAAAGCCTTGAATCATCCGAAAGAAAAGCAATAAAAGTGGTGCAAATATTCCAATAGAAGCATAATTTGGTAAGAGCGCAATACACATAGTTGCCAATGTCATAATCATAATTGACCAAGACAGTGCATGTTTTCGCCCATATTTATCACCAACATATCCCCAGAAAATTCCACCAAAAGGCCGAACAATAAAGGACAAAGCAAAGATGGCGTAGGTTGACATTAATGCAACTACAGGATCACTACTTGGAAAGAAAACCAAAGCAATCACAGTGGCTAAAAAACCATAAGCAGCATAATCAAACCATTCAACAAAGTTACCAATAAAACTTGCAGTAGCAACGCGTTTTAAAGTGTTTTGATCAGATTTAGCTTTTTCATTCATATTATTTTCTCCACCAAAAAAGGCATCCCGATTTGGGATGCCTTGTAACTTATGCCTTGATAATGTTGTGTTCAGGGCCATAAGGGAATTTAGTGATATTTTCAGTGCCTGATTCAGTCACCACCAAAATGTCGTGTTCACGATAACCGCCCGCACCTGCCATACCTTGTGGCAACATAAGCATAGGTTCCATTGAAATCACCATTCCAGGTTCAATCACGGTATCAATATCTTCACGAAGCTCTAAACCAGCTTCACGACCATAGTAGTGGGAAAGTACGCCGAATGAATGTCCATAACCAAAAGTACGGTATTGAAGCAAACCTTCTTCAAGGTAAATTTCATTTAATTCGTTAGCAATATCGCAGCACCGTGCACCAGGTTGAATCAGTTTCAAACCTGCCTCATGCACTTTGACATTCGCTTGCCAAATTTTTAATGAAGCATCATCACAGTGGTCAAAGAACTGAGTCCGTTCAAGTGCAGTGTAATAACCCGCGATCATTGAGAAGCAGTTCAGACTTAAAATATCGCCTTTTTGCACTTGACGAGTAGTCACAGGATTGTGTGCACCATCAGTATTAATGCCCGATTGGAACCAAGTCCAAGTATCCATTAATTCTGAATGCGGAAAACGTTTAGCAATTTCACGCACCATCGCTTGTGTCGATGCCAACGCGACTTCGTGCTCGTGCACACCTTCTTTGATAGCCGCAGTTAATGCAAAACCGCCAATATCACATACGGCTGCTCCTTGTTTAATGTGCGCAATTTCTTCGATAGATTTCACCATACGCAGCTTCATACAAGTGGCACTAATATCGACAAACTCAACATTTGGTAAGAATGCTTTCAGCTTGTTTAATCGCTCAATCGGCAGATGGTCAAACTCAACCCCTACACGACCTTTGTTGGGAATTTCTTGTGCAACAGCACGGAAATAGTTATCACGCTGCCAATCGGTATAGACCACATTGTAGTCACCTACTGTACGACGCCAAGGTTGACCACCATCAATATTGGCGGAAATACTCACCACTTTTTGATCTGTAACTACTACACCAAAAAAGCGACCAAATGAGCAATACAGGAAATCAACGTAATAGTTGATGTTATGCATAGAGCTGAATAAAACTGAATCAACTTCTTGATCCGCCATCATTTGACGTAATTTTCTATGACGGTTTTCATATTCTTGTTTTGAGAAAGTTGACTGCACTTTTTTACCATTTTCAATCGTTAAAAGTGCAGGTAACGTATCTTTCACCATATTTGCTTGAATATTCATCACTAATACCTTTCATGTTGTGTGTCTGTATGAATCAAGCATAGGTATTTTTGAAACGTTGTTTTTTTCCAAAATCGCTAAAAAATTGTCAAAATTCGACAAATTAATAAGCTAATTCCAAAATGCCACGTTCATTTTTCGGAGAATAATTAAATTGGTTTTTATAGGCTTTATTAAAACTAGACGCATTAGCAAAACCGCAGGCTAATGCTACATTAGAGACGCTCATAGAAGATTGTTTCAATAAATTTTGTGCATGTGTTAAGCGTATATTTAAATAATATTCTTTGGGAGAACAGTCGAAATGCATTTGAAATGAGCGTTCTAACGTTCGTGTTTGACTATGAATCAAATGACAAATTTCTAAAATATTTAATGGTTCATTAATATTATTTTCCATTAAACGAATTGCCTCTTTGACAAGAGGATGAATATCTTTACCCTGCTTCGAGATGGGTTGGTGTTGAATATCCGTATTTTCACGCAAGTGATGTACAATAAATTGTTCACAAATTCTCTTGGCTAAATTGGCATCGTAATGTTGCTCCACGAGTTGCAAACACATATCTATAGATGCAAGCCCCCCCGAGCAGGTAAATCGGTTCCGATCCAAACTAAAAATATGTGGATTAAAATTAACTTGCGGAAATTCTTCTTGTGCAGCTAAAGAGTTTTCCCAATGTAAACTCGCTTGATAACCATTCAATAGATCTGCACTTGCCAACACATATGCACCAGTACAAATCCCACCTAAAGCAATATTCGCCTGATCTAAACGCTTCAAAAAAATTTTATGTAATGGGTTATTCAACTTAAAAAGCTGAAAACCACCGCAAATAAACACAATATCCATTTCAAAAAGATGCTGGATTTTGCAAGTATGCTGCACCTGCAAACCATTGCTAGCACAAGTATGATGCCCATCTAAACCTGTCACATTCCATTGGTATAAATGACTTTTTTCAACATAATTTGCCATTCGAAAGACCTCAACAGCATTTGAAAATGCTATCATTGAAAATCCATCAAGAAGTAAAAAACCAATACGCTTTGCTTGAAATGAAGTCTTCATTAAAGAAATCTCTTTAAGAGCTAATTTTCTAGTTAAGCAAATTACGTACCAAATAAGATGATTTTACATAATTAATAATTTCAGCCGATAAATTATTTTTAAAGTAGACTTGAACTTAATTCTCACTGACTTTATTCCATAATGTTATCTAAGCATCTCCTTACATGTTTCCGCTTTGCACATGCAATATCATCAGAGCTACAATACTCTTACAATATCAATCATTAAAGTCTGCATCACACCAAACATGATCCGCAGACTGAATATTTTAGGTCTTAAAAAGATAATCTTTAAAATAAAAAATAACGCTGAGCCATTGGTAATACCTCTGCTGGCTCACAAGTTAAATGCACGCCATCTGCCCGTACTTCGTAGATTTCCGGATCAACTTCCATCACTGGTGTATAGGTGTTGTGCTTCATATCGACTTTTGAAATATTGCGTGTGTTTTTACATGCAGAAATGATTTTCTTCAGACCTAATTTTTCCGCTACGCCATTGTTAATTCCTGCCTGAGACAAGAAGGTAATACAGGTGTTATGTGCACCGCGCGCATTTGCGCCAAACATGGGACGGTAATGCACAGGCTGTGGTGTTGGAATGGACGCATTGATGTCACCCATTGGCGCTGCTGCAATCATACCGCCTTTAATAATCATGGCAGGTTTAACACCAAAAAATGCAGGTTTCCACAGCACCAAGTCTGCCAGCTTGCCTTCTTCGACCGAGCCGACTTCATGACTTAAACCGTGGGTAATGGCAGGGTTAATTGTATATTTCGCAATATAACGTTTAACCCGCTGATTATCGGTATGTGGCGTATCACCTTCCAGCGGTCCACGCTGTACTTTCATTTTATGTGCCGTTTGCCATGTACGTATAATCACTTCACCCACACGCCCCATTGCCTGTGAATCGGACGACATCATGGAAATTGCACCCAAATCCTGCAAAATATCTTCGGCGGCAATGGTTTCACGACGAATTCGACTTTCGGCAAATGCAACATCTTCTGAAATTGCAGGATCTAAATGATGACAAACCATCAGCATGTCCAAATGCTCATCAATGGTATTAACGGTATAAGGACGGGTGGGATTGGTCGAAGATGGCAACACATTGGCTTGACCAATGGCTTTTAAAATGTCGGGGGCATGTCCACCACCCGCACCTTCGGTATGATAGGTGTGAATGGTGCGTTGCTTAAATGCCGCCAGCGTTTCTTCCAAGAATCCGCTTTCATTTAAAGTATCGGTATGAATGGCAACCTGAACATCGTATTCATCGGCAACCGTTAAACAGTTATCGATGGCAGCAGGGGTTGAACCCCAGTCTTCATGCAGCTTTAAACCCACGACGCCTGCTTCAATCTGTTCGCAGATAGGATCGGGCAAACTCAAATTTCCTTTGCCCAATAGCCCAATATTCATGGGTAAATCATCGATGGCTTGCAACATGGTCGCAATATGCCATGGTCCCGGTGTAACCGTGGTTGCAGATGTCCCTGCTGCTGGACCTGTTCCGCCACCAATCATGGTGGTTGTACCAGACATGAGTGCAGTTTCTACCTGTTGCGGGCAAATCCAGTGAATATGTGTGTCAATGCCACCTGCGGTGAGAATTTGACCTTCCCCCGCAATCACTTCCGTGGCAGCTCCCAACGGAATGGTAATATTGGGTTGTATATCTGGATTTCCTGCTTTACCAATTTTCCAGATACGACCATTCTTTAAACCGACATCGGCTTTCACAATGCCCCACCAATCGACAATGAGCGCATTGGTAATGACGGTATCTGCAACATCATCTGCCAATAATTGGGATTGCCCCATGCCATCTCGGATGACTTTACCGCCACCGAATTTAACTTCTTCACCATAAGTGGTCAGGTCTTGTTCGACTTCAATAAAAAGTTCCGTATCCGCCAAGCGAACACGATCCCCTACGGTTGGTCCGAACATTTCCGCATATGCACGACGTGACATTTTCATCATAGATTACTCTAAATTCTTAAAAAAGATTTTGATAGCCTAAATTAGTCAAGTTTCCCCATCACTCGACCCGCAAAGCCATACACTTCACGCTTTCCAGCTAGTGCCACCAATTCGACATCTCGGCTCTGACCCGGCTCAAAACGTACTGCGGTGCCCGCTGCAATATTCAAACGGTAGCCTTTGGCACGCTCGCGCTCAAATTGCAAAGCATCATTGGCTTCATAAAAGTGAAAATGCGAACCAATTTGAATCGGTCGATCCCCTGCGTTCGCAACCGTTATTTTTAGGGTTTCACGTCCAACATTTAACTCAATATCGCGATCTGGCGTAATTACTTCACCTGGAATCATCTTTATTCCTTATAGTTCTTTACATAATCGGTTGATGTACAGTCACCAGTTTTGAGCCATCTGGAAAGGTTGCTTCAACTTGGACTTCAACAATCATTTCTGCAATGCCATCCATCACATCATTGCGGCTCAGTAAAGTCGTGCCGTAGTGCATCAACTCGCTTACGCTCATGCCATCGCGTGCACCTTCAAGCAAGGCAGCAGAAATATACGCAATCGCTTCAGGATAATTCAGCTTTAAACCACGTGCTTTACGGCGCTCTGCAACCAAGCCCGCGGTAAAAATTAAAAGTTTGTCTTTTTCTGTTGGATTTAATTCCATATCTTTTACCTATTTAAACGTGGAGATGCTTCGCTCATGAGCCGTGCATGACCAAAAATCGTTGTGTCATTTGGTCTTGAAACTACAGGCTAAAATCACTTTATGTTCTCCAAATACGAGGAAATTCTTCATCCAGATCGTACCAATAGCGTCTTAATCTAGCTCTGATAGCAGCAAAAGCATCATGACATTGCCGAACATCATTCCCCAAATAGCGCGCACAAACTACATCATCCAAAACCGTTAAGGTGACGGGTACATCCATACGCATCATCAGTTCACGGATTAAATCCAGATGCTCTTCTAAATCTAGACTGGCACGATATTGCACGGGAGGCACGGCCCAGAAACTTCCCATCACAGATTGACCATGCATGCCTAGGCATGAACTTAACCAACGGTCATTTCCCTTAAAACTTAAGGTATCGGCAACCAACAAAGTCTGATTACGAAACAGTTTGAACATGTTGATATAGGCACCATCACTAAATTGCTCTTCACGTGCTTGGCGACCAATCACCAACATGTCCCAACCAATAAAACTGGCTGCCTGATCCAAATGGATGATGGTTTCTGAATGCGCATTCGCACCATTAAACAGCATGGTTTCTTGCGGCAACCATTCAAAAATAGCATTAGCATTTAAACTTATATTGATATGCTGATAGGCCTTTTTACCATTGGTTTTGTACCATTTACCTGCGCCAGGGGTGGTCACTAAGGCATGTGCCTGCGGGCCGACAGACATATCAAAAGTCAGGTGATCCCCACCCGCAATGCCCGCAGGGGGATGCACAATAATGGCATGGCAAACCCCTGTTTTTTCAGGCCAAAGCATTTTTTGTACCCGCACTGGACCATAATGTTTGCGGTGATGTAACACTGTGCATTCAGGCTCTTTTTGAGCCTGAAAGCCGAGTTCCAACTTGGCAAACCATAATTGGGCATCATGCGTTCGACTGACGGTTAAATCCTGCATGCTTCCTCTGCGTGATGAATACCAATAATCTGGTGTGCTGAAACTTGTTCATCAAAATGACCTGAATATCATTAAGCCAAACCAATCAATGCAACAACTGCAGCAATTCCACCGACAATTTTCTTACCATGTGGCACATATTTTTGTACCAAGGCACCTAAACCCAATCCACCTGCGTAGATGCAAGACATTGCAACAACCATGCCGAAGACTAAACCGATCACATGACCTGAATGATTCAATTCGGCACCATGCGCCATGCCATGAAAACTTGCTAAAACCATGGTCGCAACTGCAAATAGTTGATTGGCTTTGGTCCATAGGGCAATGGCAAGAACAGATAAGGAGAAAACAATGCCGTATTCAGCAATATTCGCAGACACCACATGCAATTGCCCAAGGCTAAAACCTGCAATCATGGCAATAACTAAACCCAACAATCCGCCTACTTTCCATCGATTAGCCGCTGACCACAGCAGCACACCAAAAGCGATCGCCATCGTGAGGTGATCAATTCCAGTAAAGGGATGAATAAAGCCCGTTAAAAAACTATTCTGTTGTTCATGACCAGGATGTGCCATTGCCCACATTGGAAAAGCTGCGGCGAAAGTGGCTAAAGTTCTTTTTAAATAAGTCATTGTGTTTCCCCGAATTACGCTTTGAATAGACCTTGTTTTTCAATGAACGAAATAATAATTTCCAGACCTTCTTTGGTTTTCATATTGCTAAACAAGAACGGCTTATCACCACGCATACGTTTAGCATCTTGATCCATCACACTTAAATTTGCACCGACCATTGGTGCCAAGTCTGTTTTATTGATAATCAACAAATCAGATTTGGTAATGCCCGGACCACCTTTACGTGGAATCTTTTCTCCCCCTGCCACATCAATCACATACAGGGTTAAATCTGAAAGTTCTGGACTAAACGTAGCCGCTAAATTATCCCCACCACTTTCAATAATAATCAGCTCAAGCCCATCGAACTTTTCGCACAAGTCATCAATTGCCGCGAGGTTAATAGACGCATCTTCACGGATGGCGGTATGCGGGCAACCGCCAGTTTCTACCCCAACAATACGCTCTGGAGACATGGCTTCATTACGGGTTAAAAAGTTTGAATCTTCTTTGGTATAAATGTCATTGGTGACGACTGCCATATTATATTTTTCACGCAAAGCCTGACATAAATTCAAAGTTAGCGCTGTTTTACCTGACCCGACTGGTCCACCAATTCCTACACGTAATGGACTACGTTGTGACATGTTTTTTCCTCTTAAAATTATGATCTGAATAGTCTTGAATATTGGGTCTCGTGGTGCATACTCAGCTTGGCATATTGCGGTAATGCACTACTGATTTCAGTGTCTTGCAGCTCCAGTGCACGCGCAATTGCTTCGGGAATAAGCGCATGTAAATGCCACAAAATACGCTGACCACTCATTTGCCCAAGTGGTACGGTTTTGACTGCCGCCAAGACCTGATTTTCTAAAACGGTAAAGGTATACGCTGTAAGTACTTCGGATTGATTTAGCCCCAAGGTGCCACACAGGCTTCCATACACTGGAACAAAGCCCAGCTGTTTTTTCACTTTAATGGGTTGCTTTAATACGTCTCTAATCCATGCATTTAAAGAAAATGCCAACTGCTTCGATTCCGCCAGTAACTCTTTACTCTCACGGCTGGCGCGGTAAAAGTTTGCCCAGTAAGTAAAATTTTCTTCATCATCACTGTATTGCATTAAACGTTTCAGCACAGGTAACTCAAAACGAACCAAGAGCATTTCCAACACTTCTTCAAAATAAGCAATGCTGGAGGCTTCATCATGAATCAGCCCTCGATCAATAGCACTTTCCACACCTTGTGAATAGCAATAGGCTCCTATCGGTAACGCAGTTGATGACAAGGTCAACAGGCTGAGTAGTTGCGATAGATTAGTAATGGACATGATGTAAAGTCTTGATTGGGCTTAAGCGATGATCATGTTGATGTTGTGCATAGGCACCGCTTTCAGGTTCAAAAGGATGATCTACCTCTGCAACGTTTAATCCCAAACCCACTACCATTTCAGCCAGTACATGATCTGGTTCGAAATATAATGCTGTTGGCGTCAACATTAAGGGAACGTGACGATTGCCGAGATGATATGCAGCTTTTAATAAATAAAACTCTTGCTGAGCCGAAACTTTCATCAATTTTTCTGGTTTCGCTTCAACTTTAAGAATATTTCCGCTCTCCGTCGAAATATATGATCCACTGCGTAAAATGCCTGTACGCGGCAAATCTGCACCAATATCTACCCCATTTTTTAAAGTTGCACGAAAACGGCTCTTTTGGCGCGTATCGAAAGTCAGCTCAATGACATCAAAGTCACAATTTTCTGTAACTACTTCTAATCGTTGAGTATAAATTTCCATTTTTTCTCCATGCTTGACTTTGTTTTAGGACTGCTTTTGATCCAAATTGATTCAAAATATAAATCGCTTTCACAAAATGCACCACCCCAACGTTCAAAGCAATTATTGCACCAATTTTTCTACATACACCACATTTAAGCGTATATATTGCTCAGAAACTCCAAATGAAAACTTCAAGAAAATATGATTTCTCATTTAAATGATGTCAGGACATTTAAGACAAAAATAGCAGCTGTCGGGTTATTCGAGATGGATGTTGTATCCACTCTTTGGATTAGAATAGATTTTCCCGCACTTTTTATAGAGTTTTCCCCAATCAATATTAAAAAACCCTGATGCAAAATCATCAGGGTTATTGATTTGATCGAAATTCAGCTTATTAAAAAGCAGATATCTGAAAAATCATTTATTTTTCCAAAGTCTTACATAGAGAACAAATAACACCTTTGTGCTTATGTGAATACATAATATCAGGTCTTTCATAATCTTCATCACATGACACACAATGATAAACTGTTGCTATAGGTAGCCCAGTAGCATCATAACGTGGTTCTTTTACCCCATCATCTGTAGCTTTAATATAATATTTTCCTTTCGTAATTAAACCCATGATTGGAGTCAAAACAAAGCCCAAAATCAGAGCAATTAAAGGTGAATATGGCATTAGAAATTCACCCAACATGCCAAAAAAGGTTGCAATGGAGACTCCTGCAGCGACAAGAAATGACACCATACCTACTGGGTTTATATTATAAAGCATATCACGGCGATACTCTGGTTCTTTTGGAGAGAGTTTCAATAAGTATTTATTCACTGTGATATCAGTCGCTACAACCACAACCCATGCAATGGCAAAATTAGAATAAAAACCTAAAATCTTACCAAGCACTGCGAACATATTACCTTCCATCAACGCAAGAGCAATTGCAAGGTTAACCAATACAAATACAATACGACCTGGATAATGCTTGCTGATACGTGTATAAGCACTGGTCCATGCCAATGAACCCGAATATGCATTCGTTACATTAATCTTGATTTGTGAAATAACAACCAAAATTACCGCTAAAGTAAGTGCAAACCAACCTGGAAGCATATCATGGAAAGCTGCGTTAAACTGTTGTACAGGTTCCGTGCTATCAACCCCAGGAATTTTAGTCAGCAAATAAAAACCAAGGAAAGCACCAATAATTTGTTTGATTGCGCCTAGAATTACCCAACCTGGACCCGCTGAAATAACAGCTATCCACCACGCTTTGCTATTTTCTTTAGTTTTTGCAGGCATAAAACGTAGGTAATCAATTTGTTCACCAATTTGCATAATTAAAGATAGACAAATTCCAGCACCCAACATAATTGCAGCCACATCTATTGCTGCAAAACCACCATTTCCAGCATAAGCAGCGAATTGACTTACAAGCTCAGGTTCTTGATAAATCAAATAAGCAACAGGGCCAATCATTAAGATCAACCAGATAGGTGTGGTCCAAACTTGTAAAGTACTTAAGGCTTTCATCCCATAAATGACCAATGGAATAACCATAATAGTAGAAATGAGATAGCCCATCCATAAAGGAATTCCGAGCCCAAGCAATAAGCCTTGAGCCATGATAGAACCTTCGAGAGCGAAGAAAATAAAAGTAAAACTTGCAAAAATAATACTCGTCAGTACCGATCCAAAATATCCAAAACCAGCACCACGCGTAATCAGATCTAAATCGATATTATAGCGAGCTGCATAATAAGCTAATGGAAGACCTGTTAAAAAGATAATAAGTGCAGCAAATAAAATAGAAAAAATGGCATTCGTTGTCCCATATGTCATACCAATGCTAGCACCAATCGAAAAGTCTGCCAGATATGCAATACCTCCTAATGCCGTAATTGCGACGACTTTAGGACTCCAACGACGGAAACTATATGGAGCATAACGTAAAGTATAGTCTTCAAGTGTTTCGTTTGCAGCAGAAGATGGCTTTTCAATAAAAGTATCTTGCATAGGTTGATTTTGCATACCAAAAAATATCTCTGAGTTTCATACTTCTCACCAAAATGCAAAATTAATGCCAACATTTAATTTTTCTATCAAATTTTTAGGATTTAGCCCAACATGCTACAATCATATTGTTTTATAAACATAATCTTTTCAACATATGTATCGTGTCGTACATACCTAGCTGTTCACGACTGACTGTACTAAAACTTTGCAACCGCTAAAACTTTTCTGCCGCAGGTAAAAATGGATGCGTATGCAAATATAAATGCTGAATATTTTGTTGCTGTGCATATGCAAATAACAACTGGCAAAGCTCTGTCGCGATTCCCTGTCTACGATACTCAGGCAATACAAAAATCAATTGCTTGCTTTCCTGTTTATACTCTTCCACAGGAACTAACCAAATTCTCTTCAACGCTTGTAGCTCTTCCGATGTTTCATGATCCATTTCACAAAGGCGTTTAACTGCTTCTTTTTCTAAAATCATGCGCAAGTCAAACAGCTCATTATAAAATTTAAAATCCCAGGGTTTGACTTCCCAACCGCTACGGAAATGTACATTAACGCAGCCTTCTTGTTCAAAGCGATACAAGGCCTGACGAATGGGGGTACGGCTAATTTCATATTTTTCTGAAATATCTGATTCCGTAAAACGTTGTGCAGGTTTAAGCTGAAAACGGCTTTGTTGCACAAACCTACCGATAAGGTCTTATTCCACAGTATAATTCCTAGATGAATAAACCGGCACTGTTGCAAATAGAGATTTGAGTCGATGATGTTTCCTTTAAAAAGTACTTAGAGACCGAAAACCCTGTTGATTAGACACACTTCACCCTGAGGCTGACCATAATAAAATGACGATGCTTGTCCTTTACGTAGTGCACGCATGACTTCAATACCTTTAATTGTGGCATAAGCCGTCTTCATAGATTTGAATCCTAATGTGGCCCTGATGATCCGCTTTAGCTTGCCATGATCACATTCAATCACGTTATTTTTATACTTAATCTGCCTGTGCTCAAGGTCTGGTGGACATTTACCTTCCCGTTTTAACCGTGATAAAGCACGTCCATATGTGGGTGCTTTATCCGTGTTGATCACTTGTGGAATTTGCCACTTCTTCACATTATTTAAAATTTTTCCAAGAAAACAATATGCTGATTTGGTATTACGTCTAGAAGAAAGATAAAAATCAATGGTATCGCCACGTTGATCGACTGCACGATACAGATAAGACCATCGTCCATTCACTTTTACATAGGTTTCATCAATATGCCACGAGCTCAGATCTGTAGGATTACGCCAATACCAGCGTAAACGTTTTTCTATTTCAGGAGCATAACGTTGAACCCAACGGTAAATAGTCGTGTGATCAACATTCACACCCCGTTCGGCCAGCATTTCCTGCAGTTCACGATAGCTAATGCCATATTTACAATACCAGCGCACAGCCCAAAGAATGATTTCGCCCTGAAAATGCCGACCATGGAAAGGATTCATATGCTGCACCTTTAGCTAAAACAGTCTTCAGCTTACCATTCGTGGTTATTTGCAACAGTGCCAATAGAAGTGTAATACAGGAAAATGGTAAGGTTTATCAGCCTAGTCATCTGTCCATTATGTAGAAAGAGCAGCACTTTAATGTTTATGCTGTTCCAATGTATTACATTCCTTACTTTCTATTTGTAACGTAATTTCAGTAATACTATGATTATGTTTTAGAACGTCTAAGGCCTTTTGATAGAGCTGATCTGGATCGCTATTAGGAGCAACCAAATGAGCAGTTAAATGAATGTTGAACCGTACCGGGTTTGTCGGAGACTTTTTTATTTAAGTTAAGCCACCTGACCTAACGGGTTAATCTTATCATAGTACATTGCTTCAAACTCAA
>NZ_KB850125.1:0-61945 GCF_000369645.1 Acinetobacter sp. CIP 64.2 | reverse complement strand
CCTTCCACCTGGACAACCAACGCCAGGCTGACTTAACCTTCTCCGTCCTCTCATCGCATTACACAGAAGTATTGGAATATTAACCAATTTCCCATCGACTACGCCTCTCGGCCTCGCCTTAGGGGTCGACTCACCCAGCCCCGATTAACGTTGGACTGGAACCCTTGGTCTTTCAGCGAACGGGTTTTTCACCCGTTTTGTCGTTACTCACGTCAGCATTCGCACTTCTGATACCTCCAGCATACTTCTCAATACACCTTCATCGGCTTACAGAACGCTCCCCTACCACTTGACTTAAAGTCAAATCCGCAGCTTCGGCACATAGTTTTAGCCCCGTTACATCTTCCGCGCAGGCCGACTCGACTAGTGAGCTATTACGCTTTCTTTAAAGGGTGGCTGCTTCTAAGCCAACCTCCTAGCTGTCTATGCCTTCCCACATCGTTTCCCACTTAACTATGATTTTGGGGCCTTAGCTGGCGGTCTGGATTGTTTTCCTCTTGACTACGGACGTTAGCACCCGCAGTCTGTCTCCCGGATAGTACTCATTGGTATTCGGAGTTTGCATCGGTTTGGTAAGTCGGGATGACCCCCTAGCCGAAACAGTGCTCTACCCCCAATGGTATTCGTCCGAGGCGCTACCTAAATAGCTTTCGGGGAGAACCAGCTATCACCAGGCTTGATTAGCCTTTCACCCCTATCCACAAGTCATCCCCTGGCTTTTCAACGACAGTGGGTTCGGTCCTCCAGTTAGTGTTACCCAACCTTCAACCTGCTCATGGATAGATCGCCTGGTTTCGGGTCTATACCCAGCAACTAAACGCCCTATTAAGACTCGATTTCTCTACGGCTCCCCTATGCGGTTAACCTTGCTACTGAATATAAGTCGCTGACCCATTATACAAAAGGTACGCAGTCACCGAACTAGTCGGCTCCCACTGCTTGTATGCATGCGGTTTCAGGATCTATTTCACTCCCCTCACAGGGGTTCTTTTCGCCTTTCCCTCACGGTACTGGTTCACTATCGGTCAGTCAGGAGTATTTAGCCTTGGAGGATGGTCCCCCCATATTCAGACAAGGTTTCACGTGCCTCGCCCTACTCGTCATCATTGTGTGTGCCCTTTCGTGTACGGGAATATCACCCTCTACGTTCGCACTTCCCAGAGCGTTCCACTAGAACACACACAACTTAATGGGCTGCTCCCCGTTCGCTCGCCGCTACTAAGGGAATCTCAATTGATTTCTTTTCCTAAGGGTACTGAGATGTTTCACTTCCCCTCGTTCGCTTCATAAGCCTATGTATTCAGCTTATGATACCCGCCTTATAGCGGGTGGGTTCCCCCATTCAGAAATCTCCGGATCAAAGGATATTTGCCGCCTCCCCGGAGCTTTTCGCAGGCTATCACGTCTTTCATCGCCTCTGACTGCCAAGGCATCCACCACATGCACTTAATTACTTGACTATACAACCCCAAACAGTCGCTAACACATACAAGTGAGTGTTATCGTTGCAAACTTAATTGCTACTGATTCGTTGTCTGTGCATTTAAGCACTGTACAGCTTCAATCTAAATTCATATACCAAAACGCTTGATTCAGTGTTTTTGCTAGTTCTCAGATTAACTCTTCATCTAACTGAAATACTTACGTATTACCGTTAGTGTCAAATTAATCGAGTTTGAACAATTTATTTCAGACTCAATTCTACTAATCTGTTAATGATTAACTACCACCTCGTCGGTGCGTAGTAAACTGTGATAAATCACAGAGATTAATAAACCAGTCAACTTGGACTGTATTCACTAAACTCTATAATCTTCTTAGCTTTGAATTAATTTCGTTCTTACAAACTCTTTTAATTCATGGTGGAGACTAGGAGAGTCGAACTCCTGACCTCCTGCGTGCAAAGCAGGCGCTCTACCAACTAAGCTAAGTCCCCAGCTTATCACTTAATGAACGACATATCTTTCAATCTAAGCTACTGCAATCAGATTTGGTGGGTCTGACAAGACTTGAACTTGTGACCCCACGCTTATCAAGCGTGTGCTCTAACCAACTGAGCTACAGACCCTCAGATACATCTTCGAAGAACAACTTGTTGTGGATTCTTACCAGTCACCAATCTTTCGTTAAGGAGGTGATCCAGCCGCAGGTTCCCCTACGGCTACCTTGTTACGACTTCACCCCAGTCATCGGCCACACCGTGGTAAGCGTCCTCCTTACGGTTAGACTACCTACTTCTGGTGCAACAAACTCCCATGGTGTGACGGGCGGTGTGTACAAGGCCCGGGAACGTATTCACCGCGGCATTCTGATCCGCGATTACTAGCGATTCCGACTTCATGGAGTCGAGTTGCAGACTCCAATCCGGACTACGATCGGCTTTTTGAGATTAGCATCCTATCGCTAGGTAGCAACCCTTTGTACCGACCATTGTAGCACGTGTGTAGCCCTGGTCGTAAGGGCCATGATGACTTGACGTCGTCCCCGCCTTCCTCCAGTTTGTCACTGGCAGTATCCTTAAAGTTCCCGGCTTAACCCGCTGGCAAATAAGGAAAAGGGTTGCGCTCGTTGCGGGACTTAACCCAACATCTCACGACACGAGCTGACGACAGCCATGCAGCACCTGTATGTAAGTTCCCGAAGGCACCAATCCATCTCTGGAAAGTTCTTACTATGTCAAGACCAGGTAAGGTTCTTCGCGTTGCATCGAATTAAACCACATGCTCCACCGCTTGTGCGGGCCCCCGTCAATTCATTTGAGTTTTAGTCTTGCGACCGTACTCCCCAGGCGGTCTACTTATCGCGTTAGCTGCGCCACTAAAGCCTCAAAGGCCCCAACGGCTAGTAGACATCGTTTACGGCATGGACTACCAGGGTATCTAATCCTGTTTGCTCCCCATGCTTTCGTACCTCAGCGTCAGTATTAGGCCAGATGGCTGCCTTCGCCATCGGTATTCCTCCAGATCTCTACGCATTTCACCGCTACACCTGGAATTCTACCATCCTCTCCCATACTCTAGCTTCCCAGTATCGAATGCAATTCCCAAGTTAAGCTCGGGGATTTCACATCCGACTTAAAAAGCCGCCTACGCACGCTTTACGCCCAGTAAATCCGATTAACGCTCGCACCCTCTGTATTACCGCGGCTGCTGGCACAGAGTTAGCCGGTGCTTATTCTGCGAGTAACGTCCACTATCCTAGAGTATTAATCCAGGTAGCCTCCTCCTCGCTTAAAGTGCTTTACAACCAAAAGGCCTTCTTCACACACGCGGCATGGCTGGATCAGGCTTCCGCCCATTGTCCAATATTCCCCACTGCTGCCTCCCGTAGGAGTCTGGGCCGTGTCTCAGTCCCAGTGTGGCGGATCATCCTCTCAGACCCGCTACAGATCGTCGCCTTGGTAGGCCTTTACCCCACCAACTAGCTAATCCGACTTAGGCTCATCATTTAGCGCAAGGTCCGAAGATCCCCTGCTTTCTCCCGTAGGACGTATGCGGTATTAGCATTCCTTTCGGAATGTTGTCCCCCACTAAATGGCAGATTCCTAAGCATTACTCACCCGTCCGCCGCTAGGTTAGGTAGCAAGCTACCCTTCCCCGCTCGACTTGCATGTGTTAAGCCTGCCGCCAGCGTTCAATCTGAGCCATGATCAAACTCTTCAGTTTAAAATCATTAGTAGCTTATGGCTACAAATCTTGGCTCATCAATTTTCTGACTAAAAATTCGCTCAAATAAACTTCGAGAAATTTCTACTCTTCAATCAATGAAATATTTTCGATTGATCAACTAGTAAAAATCCACACAAGTTGTTCTTCTATTCTCTTAATGATCTTCTCGATGATTCGTCATCATCAAGCTAGGTCGGCTATATTACTCTCAATTTCTTAAAAGTCAACAGGTAATTTAGATATTTAGTAAACTTATCAATCAACTCAAGAATCCAACCTTTTCAGCCAAATCCTTGTTTCTCAACAAGTTTTTATCTGCATCACCGCCGATGGATGTGCATTCTACAGTATTTCAGTTCAGGTGCAACCCCCTTTTTTATTATTTTCTCTTGCATGTTTCTTTTTTCTACAAAATCGGTGTTTTCGTTGTTTTTATCAGCTATTTACGTATAAAAAGCAGGCTCATGGCCTGCTTTTTATTATTTTCTTTTCGATTTAATCAGTAAAAGTCACACGTGCAATAGCTTTTTTACCCGATTGAATGATTAAAGTAACATTCTCTTTTACAGAGTAGCTCATATCCACCACATTCCAGTCGACCTTAACTGCACCACGACCCACGGCGTCTTTAGCAGCAGCGGCATTCGGGTTTAAACCTGCCACACGAAGAATGGTTGCAATAAATAACTCTCCACCAAACTCGCCACGAGAAATGGTTACTTCTGGTGTATCTTCTGGTACTTCA
The DNA here is from genome assembly GCF_000369645.1 of Acinetobacter sp. CIP 64.2. Lineage (NCBI taxonomy): Bacteria > Pseudomonadati > Pseudomonadota > Gammaproteobacteria > Moraxellales > Moraxellaceae > Acinetobacter > Acinetobacter sp. CIP 64.2. The sequence goes on along the minus strand of NZ_KB850125.1, from coordinate 57,532 downwards.
CCTTCAGTTACACGATTCCCTGCACTCTTATGTGCATTTTCTGCCGCTTCTGCATCATGGAAACGTTCAACCAACTCAAGTGCCAATATACGTTTGATTTCTTGTGGGTTACGGCCTGCAGCCATTTCATCCAGCAAAACTTTGATTTCATCAAGTGACTTAAAGCTGAGTAAATCAAAGTAACGCTCAATCAAACTATCTGGCATCGACAAGATTTTTTGATACATCGCACCTGGGGTGTCAAATACGCCAATATAGTTGCCTAGAGATTTAGACATCTTATTCACGCCATCTAAACCTTCAAGAATCGGCACGGTAATGCAGACTTGTGATTCTTGACCATAGCGACCTTGTAAGGTGCGACCCATCAATAAGTTAAAGGTCTGGTCTGTTCCACCTAACTCTACATCCGCTTCAAGCGCAATCGAGTCATAACCTTGAACCAATGGATACAGGAACTCATGAATTGCGATCGGCTGATGGTTATTATAGCGCTTGGTAAAGTCATCACGTTCTAGCATACGCGATACAGTTTGCTGACTTGCCAACTGAATTAAATCAGCTGCGGTTTTTTGACTGAACCATTCTGAGTTAAAACGGACTTTGGTTTTATTTGGATCTAGGATTTTAAAAACTTGTTCTTGGTAGGTTTTTGCATTGCCAATGACCTGTTCTTGTGATAACGGCGGACGCGTTGCACTTTTGCCCGTTGGATCACCGATCATCGCGGTATAGTCACCAATCAGGAAAGTCACTTCATGTCCCAAATCTTGGAAAGTTTTTAGTTTGTTAATTAGAACCGTATGGCCTAAGTGTAAATCTGGAGCCGTAGGGTCAAAGCCTGCTTTTACTCGGAGTGGACGATTCTCTTTGAGTTTTTTCAATAAATCTTCTTCAGAAATAATCTCGTGCGTGCCTCGTTGAATGAGAGCAAGCTGTTCTTCGGCTGGCAAGAAATTTGACATCACAAAACCTAAACACATCAGTTATTCAATTTGTGCGATATACTAACATTTTTTCAGCATCTTGCAGGATAAGTTGTATATGAGCGCGATCTATATTGGTGTAATGACAGGCACGAGCATGGATGGTGTTGATATTGTTGCAACTTCATTCGACCCTTTAACGCTGCATGCCACGCTAACGGTGCCTTTTGAGCCTGATTTACGTGATGAGCTGATGGCCTTAACCCTGCCAGATGACAATGAAATTGATCGTATGGGCAAAGCCGATGTGGCTTTGGCGCAAATGATTGGACATGGCATCAATCAATTGATTGAAAACAATAATTTAGACCGAGCACAGATTAAAGCGATTGGATCACATGGGCAGACCATTCGTCATCGCCCAGAACATGGTTTTACCTTACAAATTGGTGACCCCAATATCATCACTGAAATCACCCAACTACCTGTAGTCTCTGATTTTCGTCGTCGTGATATGGCCGCCGGGGGACAAGGCGCACCCTTAGTTCCAGCTTTCCATCAAGCCTTATTTCAGCATGACAGTATTCATCGTGTGATCCTGAATTTAGGTGGCATTGCCAATATCAGTATGCTTCCTGCAAATAATGCAGACGGCGTTTATGGCTTTGATACAGGTCCTGCCAATATTTTGATGGATGGCTGGTGTCATCGCCATACAGGTCATCCTTATGATGAAAATGGTGACTGGGCGGCCTATGGCAACCCCATTCGCTCATTACTAGATCGTTTGCAAAGCCATGAGTTTTTTGCCAAAGAACCTCCGAAGAGTACAGGTCGCGAGGACTTTAACCTAGAATGGCTAGATGAACAGCTCAGTGATTGGCGCAATGATCTCGGCTATGACGAGCTGGAAGATACCCCCGAAAATGTTCAGGCCACCTTAATGAAACTGACCACACGTGCCATTAAGAAAGCGATTTATCGCAGTAAAGAAAGCATGCCGACAGGGGAAATCTATGTCTGTGGTGGCGGTGCCTATAACTCACATTTACTTGAGCAACTCCGTTGGCGTTTGCGCAAGCACCATTGGTCAGTTCAGACCACGGATGCGCTCGGCCTAGCCCCAACATGGGTAGAGGCCACGGCATTTGCATGGCTGGCAATGCGTTTCGTCGAGCAGCTCAGTGGTAACTTACCTGCGGTCACAGGCGCATCGGGTGACCGTATTCTCGGCACTATTACAGTCGTCTAAAGCCATAAAAAAAGCTTCTCAATTGGAGAAGCTTTTTTTTACAGCAAAAATCTATTAAATCGAGAACGATGAACCACAACCACAAGTGGTGGTCGCATTCGGGTTTTGAACTACAAAACGAGAGCCTTCAAGCCCTTCCAAATAATCGACTACGGACCCAACAAGATATTGATAACTGAGTGAATCAACCAGCATTTTAACGTCGCCATTCATAAATTCAGCATCATCTTCATTGACGCTTTCAGCGAAGTTAAAGCCATAAGAGAACCCTGAACACCCCCCACCTGTTACATAAACACGTAACATAAGGTCGTTATTCCCTTCACTTTCGCGTAGTTGGCGAACTTTGTTAGCAGCACTATCTGACAATTCTAGAGCTTGGGCGTTCATGATGGATATTCCTCAGACTTCAATACGTCTTTCATAAATAAAAGACCCGATATGTAGTATAGCATACTCAATATCGGGTCTGTATTTGAAGTTTTAAAGTCTCCTCAAACACTTTTTACAAGATTATTTATAGTTCTCATCTTGTAAGCCACATTCAAAATTCTTGGCATCTTCACGGCAACGGAATTGCCATAACAATTTCATCATACGCTTGTCGTAAATTCCTTTTGCTGTCAGATTGATCCGTGCTTCGCGCATCAACTTTTGATAGCCTGGTTTATCTGCAGCAGGTACTTCCATCCAGTATTTTTGTGGAATATCGGCTTTCATCTTACCTAGAATACCAAAGGCACGTGGCAGTTGGGCCTTAACCCACTCTCTCGACTTTTGACCAAACCCTTCTGGGAATTTTTCAGGGCGGATAATTAGATTACCTGTCACTTGTAAAATCGGATAATTGACAATCGCACCTTTGCTTCCTAACCCCTTATATAACTCTAAAGGCTTAAAGGCTGCAGCTGGTGCACCAATAATATCAACCTGACCATTATTAAACTTGGCACCGAAGTTGGTAATATCTGAGCTGACTGCTTGCGCGCCGACTTGTGAAGCCATAATTTTTTGTGCTTCATCATAATCAAGTACGGCGATTTTCTTGCCTGCAGCCTTGGCCACGGTATTGATATTTCGGTCATTCACCAATAAATAGGCATCCCCCACAGGGATCACTCCAACCACTTCGTATTTGCCATTGACCATGGCTTTGGCAAATGTTGGACTAGCTAAACCCTGCATAACTTTTACCGCGAGCTTAAGATCTGTAATCGCCCCGATTGCATCCAATGAACCCGTAAACTGATTAAATTGGCGACCACGCATTCCGGTAATACTGACACCATCACATTTACCTGCTTTAAAGTCTTCTGCAATCACGGCCTCATTGGTTCCAACTTTTAGCTCAATATCAGCACCCCATGTTTTTGCAGCGAGCTGATAATCCTTCATTAATGCATAGACATCGCCACTTTTACCGACGATATCAAATACACAAATTGTTTGTTTGGCCTGAGCACCCGCAGATACCGCAGCGATCCCAGTCGCAAGTAATAAAGTTTTAAACCATTGCATATTATTTTTCCTTTGCATCTATGCTGATTGTTGTTGCATTCCATCCAAAATCAAAAGACTGGCGGTATATCTTTAAATACGGTTTACCCATGAATCAATGTTTTAAAATCGTCACGTCCAATCATCCTGATTAAAGCATATTTTTTAAATCTCACGATTTCATTTGGATTGTTATATTGAATTATGATCCTGCTCTTTAGTAAACAAGACAATGGCTTAAATGACATCTACAAAAAAACAAAAAGCCTAGATGAATCTAGGCTTTAAGTACGCTTTATTGCAATTTCTGATTATTCACCAGGCAATGCACATTCAAAGTTTGCTTTATCTACTGAACAACGCGCTTTCTTCAATACAGACATCATGCCTGCATCGTAAATGCCACGTTTCGTCATATCTAAACGGCCGTCACGCATTAATTTTTGATACTTCAAGGTATCTTCAGCAGTCAAGTTCATTTTATATTTTGCTGGAATTTCAGCTTCATAGCGTTTGATCATTGCAAAGGCTTTTGGAAGCTGTTTCACAAAGTAATCACGCGATTTTTGACCAAAACCAGCAGGGAATTTTTCTGGACGTAAAACAAGATCCGCAGTGACTTGGAGAACAGGGAAGTTAAACATCGCCCCGTTTGTACCCAAACCTTTGCTTAATTCCAATGGCTTGTAAGCATAGGCAGGTGCACCAACCATATCCACCTGGCCATTGTTGAATTTCGCAGCGAAGTTAGAAATATCAGAAAGTACCGCTTGCGCACCAATACGTTGAACCATGATTTTTTGTGCATCATCATAACCCAAGACTGCAAATTTTTTGCCTGCTGCCTTTTCAATTGAGTTAATGTTCTTGTCGCGCACGAAAATGTAGGCCGCACCTAAAGGTGCAATACCTGCAACTTCATATTTATTGCCACCTAAGTTGGTGGTCATTTTTGCTGCATTACGCGCATCTAACACATAAGTAATTGCACGCTGTGCAACTTCATTGCTTGGCGCACCGCCCAATGAATCTACTGAACCTGCAAATTTGTTATATGGACGGGCACGCATTGCTGTCATCGCAACAGCAGCACATTTACCCGCTTTAAAGTTATTGTCTGCAACCTGTTCATCCGTGATTGCAAGTAGGTTGACATCAGCGCCCCAGCCTTTTGCTGCGAGTGCCCAGTCTTGCATCATTTTGTATGATTCACCTGACTTTCCTAATAAGTCGAATACACACACATCAATTGCTGCCTGAGTAGAAGCAGATACACCTAAGATCGAAGTTGCTGCAAGAGCAAGTGCAATTTTTTTCATATTTTTCATCCTTTCACAAACTTTATGTTTGTCTCCTTGTTCGAAGCAAATATTAATCATGTTTTTTGAAAAAAAATAGAGCTTCTACTCTATTTTTATGACCAGATTGTTTATTTTTTACCCTCTTTTATCCATTTCTATTATTTTCTTAGGCAATTTTGTTATATCTGCCTCACTTTGTGTATCGTTTTATATCTGGGCCACTGTTCTCCTTTCTTATTCGCCACTCAAAGTACACTCAAAGTTGGTTCGTTCAACCGTACAGCGGGCACGTTTCAGTACATTCATCATACTCGCATCGTACACACCTTGCTTGGTTAAATTCATTCGTCCGTCCCGTAACATTTTTTGGTAACGGGTCTTATCTTCATTGGTCAAGGTAATCTTTTTGGCATTCATTCCTGCTTCTAAACGTTGTACCATGGCAAAATTACTTGGCAGCTTGTTGACAAACCATTGTCGAGATTGCGCAGCAAATCCACTTGGGAATTTCGCAGGACGAATAATCAAATCGCCTGTGATATTGACCACAGGAAAATTAAATAATGCACCATTGGTTAAACCTTTGCTGATTTCCAGAGGCTTATAGGCATAAGCAGGTGCTGCGATTACATCCACTTGCCCGCTATTAAACTTTTTTACAAAATCTGAAATATCTGAAGGTACAGCCACCAGATCAATACTTTCCACAATGGCTTTTTGGGCTTGGTCATAGTGTAAATAAGCAAATTTTTTGCCTTTGGCCTTTTCAATGGTATCGATCTTTTTATCTCGTACAAAGATATAAGCCAGGCCAACCTGAATAATGCCCGCAACTTCGAATTTATCTCCATTCACAGTGGCGGTTAAACGGTGCTGGTTACGCTTGTCCAGCACATAGCTAATTGCTTTTTGCGCAATCGCATTACTGGTCACGGCCCCAACCGCATCGACAGAACCTGCAAATTTATTATATTTACGTGCACGCATTGAGGTCATGTAGACCGCATCACATTTGCCTGCATCAAAATCTTGTTCTGCTTTTGCTTCATCTTGATAGGGAATGAGCTCGACATCGCCCTGCCAAGTTTTAGAGGCAAGTTTCCATTCCTCGATCAGTTTATAAGACTCCCCAGCCTTCCCTAATAAATCAAAAACACAAATTTCTTGTTTTGCCTGAACAGAAGTCGACATGACAGATAGAGCTATCGCCCCGCATGCCCAAAGTCCCTTTTTCATCTTGTTTTCCCTTTTTGCTATTCTGCACAATTTTCCATCAGTGCCTATTCAATATAGTCAGATTTTGGCTAAAATCATAGTGCTTTTATCTACATACATCGGGTTTTGCAACATTTTAATCAAATCCATCACAGTTTATCTGATGCAAGCCGAGCGCCATTGAATGCCAGTTTCATCCTCCAAAGCCGCTATTTATTCCCCGCCGAGCGTACATTCAAAATTGGTCCGATCTACAGTACAACGCGCACGCTTCAGCACACTCATCATGCTGGCATCATAAATCCCGCGTTTGGTCAGTCCTATGCGCGCTTCTCTTAATATTTGCTGATAACGGGTTTTATCTTCATTGCTGAGATTGATTTTATATTTGGCAGGTAATTCGGCTTCGATTCGTTGAATCAGATTGAAATTGGTATTCAACCGATTCAGAAACCATGTACGAGAATTCTGCCCAAAAGCATTCGAGAACTTATCAGAACGGATAATCAAGTCCATGGTCATATTCACTGCAGGAAAGGTAATAATCGCCCCTTCATTGCCCAGCCCCTTGTATAACTCTAAAGGTTTGTATGCATAGGCGGGTGCTGCCATGATATCTGCCTGAGCATTATTAAACTTTCTCGCAATATCCGAGATATCTGAAACTACCGCCTGTCCTCCCAGACTTTTAACTACGATCTTTTGTGCTTCGTCATAACCGAGAACAGCAAATTTTTTACCTTTGATTTGCTCAATGGTATTCATTTTCTTATCTTTAACAAAAATATAAGCCAATCCGATTTGCGAAATGCCCGCAACCTCATAGCTTTCTTGATCAACAGTACTGATCAAACGGCGCTGATTACGCTTGTCCAAAGCAAAACTGATTGCCTTCTGTGCAATGGCATAGCTGGGTACGGCACCGATGGCATCAATCGAGCCCGCAAACTTGTTATAGCGACGGGCGCGCATTGAAGTCATATATACACCATCGCATTTACCCTGCTCAAAATCATTTTCCGCCAGTGCTTCATTCTGATAGCCGATCAGTAAGGTATCACCATGCCATGCTTTCGCGGCCAATGACCACTCCTCCATGGCTTTGTAGGCTTCGCCAGACTTCCCTAACAGATCAAAAACACATATCTTGGTTACTGCCTGTACGTCTGTGCATGTCCCCAAAATCAGCATTGTCGCCAATGCACAAATTCCCTTGTTCATCCTTAAACCCCATTGCGATCTTTTAATCATGTTGCTTATTTTTCATATAATTTAAATATTAATCTGATTTAGGTCACAAAAATAGAGCAATTACTCTACTTTTCGATGAGTTGAGCAATTCAATTCAAACAACTTGATCTTCAATATAAAAATTTGCATTCATGAACGATCACCTTAAAATGCAGCTATCTATTCGCTATTTTGCATGCTCATGATCCAGTTTGACCAAGTTTCATTACGCCGCGGTGGGCGTGTTCTATTTCAAAAAGCATCGATGCAGCTTCATCCAGGCTGGAAAATTGGTCTTACAGGCGTCAATGGTGCAGGTAAATCCACCTTATTTGCTGCCTTTTTAGGGGATTTGGTTGCAGATGAAGGTAATCTGACCCGCCCCGCGGTCTGGACTGTGGCGCATATGGCGCAGGAAATCAAAGCGCTGGAAATGCCAGCACTTGATTTTGTTCTGTCAGGTGACGAAGAGTATTGGGATATTCAAGAAAAACTTGCACACCCTGATCAACTCAGTAATGATGATTTGGCTCAACTGCATGGTCGTTTTGATGAGATTCATGGCTATGCTGCGCCTGCCAAAGCTGCGCAACTTATGGCAGGTCTAGGTTTCCTTGATCATCAACTCCGTTTAAATGTCGCAAGCTTTTCTGGTGGATGGCGCATGCGTTTGAACTTGGCGCGTACCCTGATGAGCCGTTCGGACCTGTTGTTACTGGATGAACCAACCAACCACTTGGACTTGGATGCGATCTTGTGGTTAGAAGACTGGCTCAAAGCTTATGAAGGTACACTGGTGCTGATTTCACATGATCGAGATTTCTTAGATGCGATTACCGATCATATATTGCATATCGAAAACCAAGAACTGACCTTATATACAGGCAATTATTCTACTTTTGAAACGACCCGTAGTGAACGTTTAGCACAACAACAACAGGCTTTTGAAAAACAGCAAGAAACCCGTGCCCATCTACAGAAGTTTATTGACCGCTTTAAGGCCAAAGCCACCAAAGCCCGTCAAGCACAAAGCCGGATTAAGCAATTGGAACGGATGCAGCAACTGGCGCCTGCGCACGTTGATACTCCATTTACTTTTAGCTTCCGCGAACCGACCAAAATGAGTTCGCCATTGTTGAGCTTAGAGGCTGCAACCATAGGCTACGGCGATAAGATGATTGCCGAGAAAATTCGCCTGCAAATTACTCCAAGCTCCCGAATCGGTTTACTCGGAATGAACGGCGCAGGTAAATCCACCTTGATCAAAAGCTTAGTCGGTGATTTACCGCTACTTGCAGGTGAACGTAAGGCCTCAGAACTCCTCAATATTGGTTATTTTGCTCAGCATCAAATGGATGCCCTTGATGCCCATGCCAGTCCAATGTTGCAATTGGCGCGTATTGCTGACAAGCAGATCAGTGAGGCCGCATTACGCGCCTTTTTAGGCGGGTTTGGCTTTAGTGGTGAGCGTATGGATACGCCATGTGAGAGCTTCTCTGGGGGTGAGCGCGCCCGTTTAGCCTTGGCATTGATCGTATGGCAACGTCCAAATGTCTTGATTCTGGACGAACCAACTAACCATTTAGACTTGGATATGCGCCTTGCGCTGACCATGGCACTACAAGACTTTGAAGGCGCTGTGGTGTTGGTATCACATGAACGCCAGTTAATTGCCAGTGTCTGTGATGACTTATTATTAGTACATGCAGGTCAATGCAGCGAGTTTGAAGGTGATTTACAAGACTATGCCAAGTGGTTACGTGAAGCGCGTCAGCAACAGATCAATGCGCAAAATGCCTTACAGCAACAAAGTGCAGCCCCACATGCCTCTGCCACAAAAGTAGATAAAGAAGCCCAACGTAAAGAAGCGGCTCGGCGCCGTGAAATGACCCGACCAATTCGAAAAAATATCGAAAAAGTCGAAGCTCAGATTGAAAAAGTTCAGCCACGTTTAACTGAGATAGAAAATACTTTAGCAGATAGCGCCTTGTACGAAGCCAACCGCAAAGAGGATTTAATCAAGCTCATGAACGAACAAACTGAGCTGAAAGCCAAATTAGGACAGCATGAAGAACAGCTTTTAGAGTTGATGATGGAGCTTGAAGCGTTAGAAGGCTCATTTGTAGATTAAACTGCCCTATGATTCATGCAGCGAAGTATTTTGAGCTGTATGAATCACATCTTTTAAGGTCATTTGTTTAAACAGAATCATCCAATTTATGGTCTCAAAACAGGCTTTGGATACTTAAAAACACTATGAATATCATTAAAAATGTCATGAATTTGTCGAGAATTTAGGATAAGGTGAAAACTGGAACTTTCTCAGAAAATTGAGCTTTAGTGTCAGGCTCGATATACTCAGCCCTACTGTGGTAAATTTATAACTGATGAATGAATCCCGAGGGTTAAATTCAATTCACATTTTTTGTACTTTAATTTGGTGAGTACTCTATTTTGGATCATACAAACTGAATGAATTCTTTAGATTTTCTTTTTAATTTTGAACATATTCTGCCAGTTTTGGTTCAAGAGTACGGTTTATGGATTTATGCCATCCTTTTTCTGATTATTTTTTCAGAAACCGCCTTTGTGTTTATGTTTTTTTTACCAGGTGACAGTCTATTACTCACCGTAGGCGCTTTGTGCTCTGTTGTAGAAATCATGCATCTCGGCTATATGATCACTCTCCTATTTTTTGCAGCAGCACTGGGCTATATGGTGAACTATCATATCGGTCGACATTTTGGTGATCGTATTTTCAACGTAAAATCACGCTTTATTAAGCAGGAATATCTACAAAAGACCAATGTGTTCTTCTTGAAACACGGCGGCAAAACCATTTTACTGGCTCGTTTTATTCCTTTTGCACGCTCATTTGCACCTCTGGCAGCAGGTTCAAGCAATATGAATTACACCCATTTTGTGATCTATAACATTCTGGGTGCTTTACTTTGGATTAGTGTTCTGGTCACTGCGGGATATCTCTTTGGACACGCCTTAATTCAAGTCAGTGATTTTGTGGAAAACTAACCACGCATTCATAGGTTCCACGTGAAACTTAGGGTATAAAAAAAGCGATGATTATGAATAATCATCGCTTTTTTTATTTAGATTGAGAATATGTAAAACAGATGCTGCATACAATTAAGCATCAATATCCGCATTCAGGGCATTTTCTTCAATAAAGGCACGACGTGGTTCAACATCATCCCCCATCAAGCAGGAGAACATGCGATCTGCTTCAATCGCATCATCAATGGTCACTTGCAACATATTACGGTTTTCAGGATCCATGGTAGTTTCCCAAAGCTGCTCGGCATTCATCTCGCCCAAGCCTTTATAGCGTTGGATCATCATGCCACGACGCGAGTCTTGTAAAATATGCTGCCACACCTGGTGGAAATTGCTGACCTGAATACGACGATCACCTTTTTGAAGATAAGCACCCTCTTCCAACAATTTAAACCAGCTCTTCGAGTTTTTCAGCAAACGCGCATATTCAGCAGAATTTAACAGACCAGCATCCAATAAATACGAATGCGGCAAATTATGTACATATACGGTGACACGTGGCCAATAATGTGCCGACTTCTCACCTTGTGCATTTTCACGCTCAAACGCTTCTAAGCTAATTTCAGGACGTAAGCTCGGCTGTAATTTTTCAATTGCAACACGTAATTGCTCTGCCCATGATTCAACATAATCACGTTCATGGTTATGATCGGCTTTGAATGCATCCAGCTCAAGTAAGCCATCCAGTAAACTTGCTGGATAACGTTGCGTTAGGCGCTGTAAACTCTTTTGCGATACCTGATAATCGGCAATCACACTTGCCAACGCAGAACCATTAATCGCAGGTGCCTCAGCGCTCACATGTAATGCTAATTCATCAATCGCATTTGAGATCAAGTAAGTTTCAAGTGCATCATTATCTTTGATGTACTGTTCTTGCTTGCCTTTCTTCAACTTATACAATGGCGGCTGTGCAATATAAATATAACCACGTTCAACCAACTCAGGCATTTGACGGAAGAAGAAGGTCAATAACAAGGTACGAATATGTGAACCATCCACGTCCGCATCGGTCATGATGATGATTTTGTGATAACGCAATTTGTCTGGGTTGTATTCTTCACGCCCGATACCACAGCCCAAAGCGGTAATTAAAGTTCCCACTTCCTGACTGGAAATCATCTTGTCAAAACGCGCGCGTTCAACGTTCAGGATCTTTCCTTTCAACGGTAAAATAGCCTGCATTTTACGGTTACGCCCTTGTTTCGCACTACCACCCGCAGAGTCACCCTCGACCAGATAAAGTTCAGACAATGCTGGATCTTTTTCCTGACAGTCTGCCAATTTACCTGGCAGGCCTGCGATATCTAGAGCGCTCTTACGACGTGTCATTTCACGTGCTTTACGAGCGGCATCACGCGCACGTGCTGCATCAATAATCTTGCCAGCGATTGATTTCGCCGCTTGCGGGTTTTCAAGCAAATAAGCCGAAAACTCTTTGTTCATCGCCTGCTCGACCGCAGGTTTGACTTCACTCGACACCAGTTTTTCTTTGGTTTGTGAAGAGAATTTTGGATCTGGCACTTTTACTGAAATGATTGCAGTTAAACCTTCACGTGCATCATCACCAGTCACAGCCACTTTTTCTTTTTTCAGTAAGCTTTCATTTTCCATGTAGCTGTTTAAGCCACGGGTCAATGCCGCACGGAAACCTGCAAGGTGAGTACCGCCATCTTTTTGCGGAATATTGTTGGTAAAGCAACGAACATTCTCTTGATAGCTATCGTTCCACTGCAATGCCACTTCGACACCGATGCCGTTGTCTGCATCTGTAGTGAAGTGGAAAATTTCATTGAGATGGGTTTTACCTTCGTTAATATATTTAACGAACTCTGATAAACCACCTTCATAATCGTAAACATGCTCAAGGTTAACGCGCTCGTCACGCAAGACGATACGAACCCCTGCGTTCAGGAAAGACAACTCTCGTAAACGACGTGCCAAGATATCTACACTAAAAATGGTTTGGCTGAACGTGAGTTCACTTGGCCAGAAACGAACAGTAGTTCCCGATGTATCGGTTTCACCGACAACTTTTAACGGATATTGCGGATCACCATGTGCATATTCTTGTTCATGAACCTGACCCGCACGATGAATGGTCAAATGCAATTTTTTAGATAAAGCATTAACAACCGAAACACCGACACCGTGTAAACCGCCCGACACTTTATAACTGTTGTCATCGAACTTACCACCTGCATGCAGAATGGTCAGAATCACCTCTGCCGCAGACACCCCTTCTTCAGGGTGAATATCGGTTGGAATACCGCGACCATTGTCCGATACACTAACCGATTCATCTTCATGAATGGTAACCAGGATCTCGTCACAGTGACCTGCGAGCGCTTCATCGATGGCATTATCCACCACCTCAAACACCATATGGTGCAAACCTGTACCGTCATCGGTGTCACCGATATACATGCCAGGACGTTTACGAACCGCGTCTAATCCACGTAATACTTTAATACTAGAGGAATCATAAGCCTTTTCATTTGTTTGTTCTGTTTGAGAGACTGATTGAGACTCTGAACTCATGGTTACTCCCTAGTAAATATCTAATCTATCCAAAGATGAGGAAATAAAATTATGGCGCAGCAACACTGACTTGGCCTTGGACAACGTGAAACAATTGAAAGGAAATCGACAAATCATGTAAGTGTTTTAATACCGACGCATGGTCTAAGGTGGTGATAAAAACCTGACTTCCTAACTGACTCAATCGCTCAATTAAACGTTGTTGTGCAGCCAAATCTAACTCTGCTGTCAGATCATCTAATAATACCACAGTTTCCTTATTACTCGCATGCAGCATTGCAATTTGTGACAGTTTTAATGCCATGATTAACAACTTTTTTTGGCCCCGAGACAGTACATCATCGGCATTGCCAAAGGGCGTTTTTAGACGTAAATCTGCCCGATGCGGACCATACTCGGTATAACGTCGATCACAGTCTTTTTGATGCTGCTGAACCAAGTCCTGTAACAACCCCTGTTCAGTATGAAAGCCTGCGCTATATTCCAGCTCGACCTCGATATCGGGCAGGAGTTGTTGTAAATCTTCCTTGAAGAACTGATTCCATTGTTCGACGATGGCCACCCGTTGCGAGTGCAAAATTTCGCCATAATCACTCAGCATTTTGTTCCACGGCTCTAGATCAGCCAGACTTGGATGACGCCGTGTTTTTAGCAAACTATTACGCTGCTTTAAGGCACGTGAATAGTATTGCCAAGCAAAATAAAACTCAGGTTCCACGTGGAACATCAACCAATCCAGTAATTGCCGTCTAGGTTTCGCCCCATGATCGATAATATCGGTACTTTGCGGGTCAATATGCTGTAAGGGCAATAATTTTGCCAACTGCCCCTGGGTGGCAATCGTATCACCATTGACCTTGATCAGTTGCTCACCCGAAGCCAGCTTTTGCATGCCTATACGCTCACTGGCCGATTGTGCAAACACAATCGCATCCCCGGCCTCATACTGGATGTAATGCTTAGGAATATGCGTGCGAAATGAACGCCCAGTGGCCAATAAATGGATGGATTCTAGAATTGAGGTTTTTCCAGAGCCATTGGCCCCGTAAAAAATATTAAACGGTTGCAACTCATGGAGTGCAGCCGCCTTTAAATTACGTACACGTTCGATATTTAAACGCGTGATTTGCATACTTAAAAACTCAAATCATCAATCCCGATTAAACACGCATCGGCATCACAACATAGGTCTGATCTGGATGGGCTGGATCTTGCACCAATACCGATTGATTGGCTTCAGTCATGCTCATTTTTACATCATCACCATCCAGCACACTCAATACATCAAGAATGTATTGTGCATTAAATGACATTTCTAATGGTGCATCTTGATATTGGATTGCCAAATCTTCAACCGCTTCATCTTGTTCAGGGTTGTTGGCACGCAATTGCAATGAATCCTGATTAAAATTCAAGAACACACCACGTAATTTTTCATTACTCAAGATCGCAACACGTTGTAGTGACTGTTTAAACACATCATGCGCAATAAAGACATGTTTATCCCCCCCTTTCGGGATCACACGGCGATAATCAGGGAATTTACCATCAATCAATTTAGTCGTGAAGCGAACCGTAATCTCCCCTTGCTCTTTATCGCGGCTTGGAGTGTTAATGGTCACATTTAATAATTCACGACCAATCAGCAAGGTCAGTTGTTCATCTTCAATACTCAGTAAGCGCTGCAATTCACCCACGGCTTTACGTGGCACAATCGCTTGAATCGGTGCCGATGCATTTGATGAAGCCAACACTTCACATAAAGCGAGACGGTGCCCATCGGTTGTTACTGTACGCAATTGATTTTGATCAATTTCCAGCAAGGTTCCCGTCAGGTAAAAACGGACATCCTGAACCGCCATCGCAAAGGCTGTTTTCTCAAATAAACGCTTTAACTCACGTTGCGTCACCTGTACTTGCGTACCTTGGCTATTTTCAGTGGTGAGTAAGGGATAATCTTCTGCTGGAAGCGTTCCCAGCACAAAACGGCTGTTCCCCGATTTTAAAATACAACGCTGATCTTCTGTAATTTGTAAGTCAATCAAGGCTGCTGTTGGAAGAGATTTACAAATTTCGACCAGTTTACGTGCAGGAACCGTGGTTTCACCTGCTTCCAAACAAGCACCTTCAGCTAACGTGGTGCTTGCAACCAATTCGACTTCTAAATCAGAACCTGTAATGGTTAAGGCCTGTTGCGTGGTTTGAATTTTGACATTTGAAAGAATATTCAAGGTATGACGGCGCTCTACAGCCCCCACCACATGGGATAAAACATTGACTAAACTTTCTTTAGCGATTTTCAAACGCACGATTTTATTCCTCTTACAACAGAAGCCGATATGAATGTTAGCAGTGTACTATGCTGCACTTAAAAGCAGTTTGCAACTCTGAAAAATAGATTAACTTTGTAACAGACGAAGTAAGTTTTTATAGTCTTCATTAAAAATAGGGTCTTCTTCCCGCAAACTGACTACTTTTTCACAAGCATGCATCACGGTACTATGGTCTCGACCACCAAACGCCATCCCAATTTCAGGAAAGCTATCCCCTGTTAATTCACGTGCAAGCCCCATGGCGAGCTGACGTGGGCGCGCATAAATACGCGTACGTTTTGGTCCAATCAATTCTTTCAGCGGAATACGGAAATATTCACTCACCACCCGCTGGATATTTTCCACACTGATGGTGCGTGCACGAATCGCCAGGACATCTTTCAAAGACTCACGGACCACATCCAAATCAATGACTGTGCCTTTGAAACGTGAAATCGCCACTACTTTATTCAACGCTCCTTCAAGCTCACGTACGTTGGCAACGACTTGTTGAGCAATAAATAAAGCACAGTTTCGCGGCAAATCTACACCGCTATTTTCTGCTTTTTTCAGCAAAATTTCGATACGGGTTTCAATATCAGGGGGTTCAACGCCAACGGATAAACCCCATGAAAAACGAGACACCAAACGTGGATCAAGTTCAGTCAGCTCTTTGGGATAACGGTCTGAAGTTAAAATAATTTGCTTGGATTCATCCAGTAAGGCATTGAAAGTATAGAAGAATTCAACAAGACTTGCCTCTTTTCCAGCGAGTAAGTGAATATCATCGACCAAGAGTAAATCTAAAGAACGACAATTTTTCTTAAATTCTTCAACCTTACCTTTTTGTAAAGAACTGACAAAGTCCTGCACAAAACTTTCAGAGGTCATATACATCACACGTGCATTTGGTTTGGCTTGTAATAGCGCATTACCCACCGCTTGCATCAAGTGTGTTTTACCCAAACCTGTTGGACCATAGAGAAACAAAGGATTGTGCTGAGATGCCCCCAATTGGGTTAAGACTTTACGACACGTTTCAGCGGCCATTTGATTGGAACGGCCTTCAACAAATAAAGAAAAGGTAAATAGTGGATTGAGTTGTCTTTTCTTAGGTATTTTTGTGACATTTTGACTAGGTTGTACTAAATCGGATTCTTTTTTCACTTTTACTGGCGTGGCAACAGGCGTGCTCAGTGCAGCTGTGGTGGTCGCAGGTTGCTCATTAGAAGACAAAATTGTGCCTGGACGCGAATCAACCAGAATTTCAACCTGACGAACTCGGCCTTCAGAGAGTTGTTCAGCAAGAATAGCAATCAGTTCTAAATGGTTATCTTGAATATAGCGTGTCCAATAAGGGTTTGGTGCGTATAAACGCATCACACCATCAACCTCTTCGGCAACTAAAGGACGAATCCACATCGCAAAGACGTTATCAGAGAGCTCTTGTCGCAAGCGAGTTAAGCAGTCTGTCCAGAGCATGTGCATCCCCTATTCCATCCATTTTTAAATTCAAAAAATAAAAATCACCACACCCATCTTTCGAAGGGGTCGCCATTCTAACCAAGTTATCCACATCTGTCAGGCAAATTTATGAGACTTTTGCTGAAAAAGAAAGCATTCGTTTATAAATTCAAATTTAAAACCACTTGTGTATAACTTTTTGCACAAGCTGTGGATAGTTTTAACCCTAAAGTTATCCACAATTTATAAAATTGATAAAAACATGGTTATCCACACCATAACTCTATGTTTATTTATAGAAAAACATCACTTTCCACAGAATAAATCCATACTAATAAGAATAAATTTAAATTTTAAAATTTGAATTTACTTATAGGGTTTAAGCAAATTGTGGATAACTGAGCATATCGAAATTTAAATTCAAAATCCAAGAATTAAATTTAAATTAGAAGATGGATTGTTGATAAGCCTGTCTGTAAGCTGTGAATATAGCTGAATGTTGATATAATATAAATAGATAGCTTGTGTATATTTTTTGTTTTCTATTAAGCAGAATGTTTAAGTGCAGTTTTATTGCATCAAAACAGAACAAACAAAATGTAAAGTTTTTGATTTTCCATTGACAGCGTAAACATTGCACAATAAAATCGCGGACCTTTATAGAAAGATCATTTTGGGAGTTTCGATATGAAACGTACTTTCCAACCATCTGAATTAAAGCGTAAACGCGTTCATGGTTTCCGCGCTCGTATGGCTACTAAAGCAGGTCGTCAAGTTTTAGCTCGTCGTCGTGCAAAAGGTCGTCATAGCTTAACTGTTTAATACCGTTAAGCTGACCAGATTTGGGTGATGACACTTTACAGTTTCGGCGCAGAATCTCGTATTCGTTGTGCCGCAGATTATAAAAGTGTATTTGATGGTGCGCTTTTTAAAGTGCATCAGCCCCATTTCCTTTTTTTAGCAAAATTAACTGAACAGCCTAAAAGCCGTTTGGGTATTGTCGTTGCTAAGAAGAAAGTACGCCGCGCGCATGAACGAAATCGAATAAAGCGTCTTGCTCGGGAGAGTTTCCGTTTACATCAAGCGCAATTTAATGCTGATATCGATATTGTGGTGATGCCTAAAGTAGGTATAGAAGCAATCGCAAATCAAGAATTACATCAACAATTAGATTTTGCTTGGCAAAAATTACAACGTTTAGCAAAGAAGCATTCCAAAGTCGTTGTGACATCCCTCCAGAATTAGAGATCTCCAATGGTACGTTTACTGCATTGGTTGATAAGATGTTACCAAATCGCAATTAGTCCATTATTGGGTCCTCGTTGTCGCTATATTCCTACCTGCTCACAATATGCAATTGAAGCATTGCAAACGCATGGTGCGGTCAAAGGAGTATGGTTATCGACTAAGCGAATTTGCTGTTGTCATCCTTGGGGTGGTTCAGGCTATGATCCAGTTCCTCGCAAAGCACTTCGTTTTATTTCGTTTCATCAAATAGATTCTCAAATGCATCACGTTGCTGTACCCTTTCGTGATCGTTTATTCAAGCAAAATCTCTCTAACCATTTGGGATAATAGATATGCAACAATGGGCCAGATTTGCAATTCTTGGAGCCATGTTTGTTACCGCATATTTGCTTATTTTGGCTTGGCAAAAAGACTATGGTCATGCTGCACCAGCACCGCAACAACAAGCGGCGGTTGTCACTGCACATGATGTATCTGCAGATTTGCCAAATGCTCAAAATGCAACAGCGGCTTCAGACTTGCCACAAGCAAATGTGACTGCATCACAAGCTACAGAAACGCCTTCTGTAAGTCAGCAACTGATTTCAGTGCAAACTGATCTTTACCATCTTTGGATCAACCCAAAAGGTGGTGATATCGTTCGTATTGAATTGTTAAGCCATGATGAAAGCAAAGACAGCAATAAACCGTTTGTTATGCTGGAAAGTGATGCGAAACGTACTTACGTCGCTCAATCGGGTTTAATTGGTTTAAATGGACCTGATAGTAGCCGTGGCGGACGCCCAATGTATGATGTTGAAAAAACAGCATATACATTGGCCGATGCAAAAAGCATCGCATCAAAAGATGGCAAGACACAGCAAGTGTTGACTGTGCCATTGGTATTTAAAACACCTGAGGGTGTGGAAGTGATCAAATCGTTCACCTTCACGCAAGGTGATTACCCAATTACAGTAAAACACCAAGTCATTAACCGTAGCCAGCAAAACTGGCAAGGTCAAATGTTTGGTCAGTTAAAACGTGATAATTCGGATGATCCTGGTAAATCTTCTCAAGGTATTTTCACACTTGGAACTTATCTAGGGGGCGCTTGGGGTACACCAGATGCGCACTATAACAAGTTAAAATTCAGCAATTTTAATGATGAGAAATTGAATGTTGATGCCAAAGGCGGTTGGGTTGCCATGGTTCAGCACTATTTCGTCAGTGCATGGATTCCGGGTAATTTAAAACTGACTCAAGCGGATGGTCAGCCTTATACTGCTAAACTTGAATCGCGTCAGTCTGCAGACCATATGAATATCATGGGCTTCACCTCTCCCGTGATCAATGTACCGGCCGGTACCTCAATGGAAGTAGATGCAAAACTGTATTCTGGTCCTAAAATTCAATCTGAACTCAAAGACTTAGCGGCTGGATTAAACCAAACTGTAGATTACGGTTGGTTATGGCCAATTGCGAAGTTATTGTTCTTAGGTTTGCAATTCTTCCATAACCTTGTGGGGAACTGGGGTTGGTCAATTATCTTATTGACAATCTTGGTAAAAGCCATTTTATGGCCACTTTCTTCAAAAAGTTATCGCTCAATGGCGAAAATGCGTGTAATTGCACCTGAAATGCAACGCATGAAAGAAGAATTTGGCGAAGACCGTATGCGTTTCTCACAAGAAATGATGGCGTTGTACAAGCGTGAACAAGTCAATCCATTGTCTGGTTGCTTGCCATTGCTATTACAAATGCCGATTTTCTTAGCCTTGTATTGGGTGTTGATGGAATCAGTTGAACTTCGTCATGCACCGTGGTTAGGCTGGATTCAAGATTTATCTGCAATGGATCCATGGTTTATCTTGCCGTTGATCATGGGTGTCACCATGTTCGTTCAGCAAATGTTGAACCCGCAACCGACTGATCCTATGCAGGCTAAAGTGTTCCGTATCATGCCAATCATGTTTACGGTATTCATGTTGTTCTTCCCTGCCGGTTTGGTGCTTTACTGGATCGTCAACAACAGTATTACCATTTTACAACAATGGTTTATTAACAAAGGTGTCGAAAAAGATCGTCTCAACAAGGTTGAGCCGAGCGCTTAAGTTCGAACTTTTACTGAATAAATCCGCTTAAGATGGTAATCTTAAGCGGATTTTTCTTTGGCTGTATTTAGGGTTTTAATTTTATAACCCTTGCGTTTTTTTAGGTGAATTTAACATGCAACATCAAACCACAATTGCTGCGATTGCTACCCCTTTAGGTCGTGGTGGTGTGGGGGTGATTCGACTCTCTGGACCGAAAGCCTATGCCATTGCAGAGCAACTGACCCAGAAACAGCTGCCTGCTGCACGAATGGCGGGCTTCCGCCAGTTTTGTGATGTCGATGGTGCCGTGATGGATGAAGGCATTGTGTTATGTTTCCCGAATCCGCATTCCTTTACAGGTGAAGATGTGGTGGAACTGCAAGGCCATGGTGGTCCAGTTATTCAGAATGCGCTATTAGCACGTTTACTTGATTTGGGCGCAACTGCGGCAAAGGCCGGTGAGTTTTCCATGCGTGCCTTTGAAAATGGCAAGATGGACTTGGTACAAGCCGAAGCGATTGCCGATTTGATTGACGCCACCTCACAGGCAGCGGCACGTTCCGCGGTACGCTCTTTACAAGGCGCATTTTCAACCAAAATTAATACCGTTTTAGAAAAACTGATTCACTTACGCTTACATGTTGAAGCTGCAATTGATTTTCCAGAAGAAGAAATCGATTTTCTAGCCGATGGCAAGATTTTAGCTTTACTTGATGATGTACAAGACTCGGTTCAAGCAGTGCAACAGTCTGCGCGCCAAGGCCAATTGCTACGTGAAGGTCTACAGGTGGTGATTGCGGGTAAGCCAAATGCGGGTAAATCGAGCCTGTTAAACGCACTCGCTGGCCATGAACGTGCCATTGTGACCGATATTGCAGGGACTACCCGTGATGTGCTGCATGAAAAGATCAGTTTAAATGGCTTGCCGATTACTTTAACCGATACTGCAGGCTTACGTGAAACGGGCGATATCGTTGAACAGGAAGGGATTCGTCGTGCCATCAAGGAAATTGAACAGGCCGATTTGTTACTGTTGGTGTATGACTTGAATCAAGGCGATGAACCTTTACAGCTGGCACATGAATATTTTGCTGATCATCTGGAGCCAAAGCGTTTATTGTTGATTGGCAATAAATGTGATTTAACGGGTCAGGCTGCGACTTTGAGTGATTATCAAGGTTTCCGGCATATTAGTGTCTCAGCCAAACAAGAGATGGGGGTTCAGGCGCTCATAGATGCGATTACAGCGCATGCAGGCTTCCAACCTGAGGAAGATACCTTTATCGCCAGAACACGTCATTTAGACGCAATGAAGCGTACTCAGCGCTATTTATCCGAAGCACGCGAGCAACTTGTGGTCTTTAATGCAGGTGAACTGGTGGCTGAGTCATTGCGTTTGGCGCAAAATGCCTTGGGTGAAATCACCGGTGATTTCAGTGCCGATGACTTGCTGGGTAAGATTTTTGGTTCGTTTTGTATTGGTAAATAATAAATTAAATCAAATAAAAAAGGCTTAGATTGGGAATAATCTAAGCCATTGTTTATCAATTTTCTTCTTGCTCTTCTTTCGGTTTCTCATCTGGAACTACATTTAACGCCGTCATCATTGCTTCAGGCACACCTTCTTGGCGAGAGGCCCTTAATTTGATCTGTAAGCGTAGTTCATTGACTGAATCGGCATTGCGCAGGGCTTCATCATAGCTGATCGCGCCTTCGTTATACAGCTCAAATAAGGCCTGATCGAAGGTCTGCATACCCAGCTCACGCGATTTACTCATAATCTCTTTCAGTGCGTGGAATTGACCTTTGAGAATATTGTCTGCAATCAATGGGGTGTTCAGCAAAATTTCAATTGCAGCACGACGGCCCTTACCATCTTGGGTACGGACCAAACGTTGCGAAATAATTCCTTTCATGTTGGATGAAAGATCCATCAGCAACTGATTGCGACGTTCTTCTGGAAAGAAGTTAATAATTCGATCCAAGGCTTGATTGGCATTGTTGGCGTGCAAGGTACCTAAGCAGAGATGCCCTGTTTCAGCAAAGGCAATCGCATGTTCCATGGTCTCGGTATCACGGATTTCGCCAATTAGAATCACATCAGGTGCCTGACGCAAGGTGTTTTTCAAGGCATGATGCCAGGAATGGCAATCGACCCCAACTTCACGATGGGTAATCATGGATTTTTTATGCTTATGCACATATTCCACCGGATCTTCAACGGTAATGATATGGCCCGCTGAATTTTCATTGCGGTGGTCAATCATGGCAGCCAGAGAGGTTGATTTTCCAGAACCTGTTCCACCCACAACCAAGACCAGACCACGTTTTTCCATAATCACATGTTTCAGTGATTCTGGTAGTTTAAGTTTCTGAAAGTTTGGGATTTCTGAGGTAATGGTCCGGATCACCATACCGATTTGTAGCTGCTGTTTAAACACATTGACGCGGAAACGTGAAACATTCGGGACATTGATTGCAAAGTTGCATTCCCATTCGCTTTCAAATTCTTGGCGTTGTTTTTCATTCATCAAACTATAGGCAAATAGCTTGGTCTTATCTGCTGTGAGTGCTTGCTGTCCTAAGGGGCGCATTAAGCCTTGCAGTTTAATGCTGGGCGGAAAATCGGCAGTGATAAATAAGTCTGACCCCTCATACTCGACAACTTTGCTGAGCATGTGAAACATAAAGCTTTTGGCTTCTTCTAATAGTTCCGCGTTATACATTGATCTACCTAAATTTTAAATGAAACGAGGTCCATTTCTGTAATACGTTGATAATTTCCCGCTAAGGGAAACATATTTTTGTTTCTTGAAAATGAATGCTGATAGGGAGATGAATTTTACTCAATTTAAATAAAGTTTGTCCCTTCATTCTCACCGTATTGGGATGCAGCGTAAATTATTCCAAAAAGCTTGGCTGAGATCTAGCTAATTTTTAAAATTATTTAATAATTATCAATGTGATGAGTTTGATTTTTGGGTTTTTATTAAAGGGAGGAACTGCGTAATGCGTGCTCACCCATTGGGAGAATTAAGGCGAATGTTCCACGTGAAACATCGCGAAAATTGGTTGGGTTTTGGTTGTTGCTCCGTAAGCGGCTCTGTCGGTGGAAGCCAGACTGATTACAATAGCCGTTGATTTTTGAGTTGAGTGTTCATGATGTTAAAAAAAATTGGGATGTTCTCATTGTTGAGTTGTATTTCTGCCATCAGTTTAGCCAATGTCGATAGCTTAAAAAGCAATTTAACTAAGCAGTATCCCAATATTCAGGTGACCAATATTCAGGCGACTGAAATGAATGGTTTATATAGTGCCAGTTTGGATAATCAGATCATTTACTTGGATGAAAGTGCGCAGCACATGTTTGTCGGCTCAATGGTTCGTTTAAAAGATCAGAAGAACCTCACTAAGGATTTAGTCATCCAGCAAAACTCGATGGACTGGAAACAACTGCCTTTAAAGGATGCGATTAAAACGGTTAAAGGCAATGGTAAGCGTCAATTGGCGGTGTTTTCCGACCCTAACTGTTCTTATTGCAAAAAATTAGAAGCAGAGCTGGATAAACTGACTGATGTAACGATTTATACCTTTATTTATGCATTAAAACCTCAATCCATCGCAGTGTCAAAATCGGTATGGTGTGATGCTAATCAGGCCTATGCATGGAAAAACTTGTTGCAAAAGAATGTGCAACCCAAGGAAAAAAGCTGTGCCAATCCGATTGAACGTAACCTCGAACTGGGACGTAAACTCGGCGTAGATGGAACACCAACGTTGATCTTTGGTAATGGTCTGAAAATGGTCGGTGGGCGTAGTGCTGAAGAAATTCAGATGATCTGGAAAGAGTTGGGACTATAGCCGATAAAAAAGCCCAATTCCTGCGAATCAGTGAACTGGGCTTTTGCTTGCCTGTAACTTAGCTTTTTTTGGTGACCAGATTATAAATAAATAGAATAATGATGGCACCAACCACGGAAGCAATGAAACCTGCCGCCGAGTTTTCCGCATATAAGCCCAGTAAACGGCCACCATAGGTGGCAAGTAATGAACCTGCAATACCTAATAGGGTGGTTACAATAAAGCCTGCTTTGTCATCTCCAGGATGGATCGCACGAGCAATTAAACCAGCAAAAAAACCAACAACAATTGCCACAATTAGGGACCACATTGTCTTTTCTCCTTGTTTTAACAAAGGTATTTCCTATTATCCTGCTTGATAGGAAGGTGCTTTGTCTGTAGTGGATTACGGAGTTATGTCGTATTTTTGTGCATGGTTAGCAATATTGCGTGATTGAAGCGCAATAAAAAAGGTGCTTGTCAGCACCTCAATTTGAAGCTTGCACTGGGATGTTCACCTTATCATTGACGCCATTTATGAGTATGAAATGCCCATACACATGCGTTGGCTTAAAGACCGATTTCACCAATAAAAGGTAAATGGCGATATTTCTGATCAAAATCGAGTCCATAACCGACGATAAAGCGATCTTCAACTTCAAAACCAAGGAATTTAACATCCAGAGGAATTTCACGGCGTGAGGGTTTACTGACCAAAGTACAGAGTTCAATTGAATTGGGATTACGGGTTTTAAGCATTTCAACCACTTTGCTTAAGGTATTTCCAGAGTCAATAATATCTTCAACCACGAGTACATCTTTACCGTGAATTTCACCATCCAGGTCTTTTAGGATTTTAACATCACGTGATGAGACCGTGCCGCCAGCATAACTAGAGACCGTCATAAAATCGAGTTCGTGTGGTTTTTCAATTGAGCGGCATAGGTCTGCCATGAAAATGACTGAACCACGTAATAGGCCGATCAGTACCAGTTCTTTATCACTTTGAGCATAGTGTGCATTGATCTTTTCACCCAGTTCTTTGACTTTGGCTTGAATCTCTTCACTTGAAATCATAATGCGCATTGCAATGGTCATCGGTAGATTCCTAACACTTAAAAACGGGAAAATAAAAAAGGTGTTGACCTGCAACACCTCGAAATCTTGAGCTAATCTGCCAATTTTAAAACAAAATCACCGTTCATGCACCTTTTGATGATGAAGAATGTGTTTCATTTTGAACAGATGCACGGTCACGTTTTAATAGAACCGCACATCCAATCGCCAATATGATCCACCCAAGTCTTTGTTTATTTAAACGTTTAGCTTTGGCTATAGGCTTTTTGTCCATAAATATAGGTTGCCTCAATATTTCGGTCATCGCCCATGGTGAATAAGGCAAATAAGCTGTCATCAACCGATTTTGAACGTGATTGACGTAATTGTTGTAACGCGGTTGCTTGGAGATTGAGCACCACAAAATCGGCTTCTTTACCGATATTAAAGTTACCGAGTTTGTCGTCTAAATCGAGGGCTTTTGCACCACCTAAAGTTGCATGATACAGCGATTCAAAGGCAGACAGTTTATCGCCTTGCAGCTGCTGTACCTTGTAGGCTTCGTTGACGGTTTGCAATAGGCTAAACGAGGTCCCTGCCCCAACGTCGGTACCAAGCCCCACTTTTACCTGTTGTTCCCAAGTCTTGTTCAATGGAAATAAACCGCTGCCCAAGAACAGGTTTGAGGTTGGACAGAAGGCAATTGCAGAGTCTGTTTCATGCATACATTTCCACTCGGCATCTTCTAAATGCACACAGTGCGCGAATACCGAGCGTTGACCAGTTAGACCATAATGATGATAGACATCAAGATAGCCTTTTTGCTCAGGAAACAAATCTTTCACCCATGCGATTTCATCTTTGTTTTCGCTTAAATGGGTATGCACATAGACATCTGGGAATTGGGCTTTGAGCTGGCCTGCTTTTTCGAGTTGTTCAGGCGTCGAAGTGGGTGCGAAGCGTGGGGTAATCGCATACAGTGCGCGACCCTGACCATGCCACTTTTCGATTAATGCCTTAGAATCCTCATAGCCGCTGTCTGCAGTGTCGCACAAGGCTTCTGGTGCATGACGATCCATCATCACCTTACCCGCGATTAAACGCATCTGATGCTGTTGTGCAGCTTCAAATAAGGCATCCACCGATTCAGGATGTACCGTACAGAACACCAAGGCTGTCGTGGTGCCATTTTTAAGCAGTTCAGTGACAAAGAATTGTGCAATTTCCTGTGCGTAAGCTTTGTCTTTAAACTGGATTTCTGTTGGGAAGGTATAAGTATTTAACCAACTGAGTAATTGTTCGCCGTAGGCACCGACCATTTCAGTTTGTGGGAAATGGATATGGGTATCGATCATACCTGGAATGATCAATTGTTCTGGATAATGTTGAATCTCAACATTTGCAGGAAGGTGGGCTTGAGCGTCATTCCACGTGCCAAACCAGCGGATTTTGCCCTGCTCGGTAATCAGGATACCATCTTCGATATAACGGACTTGATCGGCAATTTCAGCCGCTTGGGAAACGGTTTTTTGAATATCTAAGAAGCGACCACGAATCACCGTGATTGGAGTAGCCAAAGTCATAACAACCTACAATTTTACTTTTTTCGGTTGATTGTACCTGATTTTGCCAAAGTTACTGGATTATTCGTCTCATTCACAGGTTTAAAAGGTATATAAATGTGACTCATGATTTAAATCAATTGAGCTCGGGAACAGAGAAATGTTTGCCTTATCCGCAGCAGAGATAGAACAAAGCAATTGCAGTCCGCTTAAATCGCTCAGGAGAACTGGACTGATCGCACCCTTTGGCCTGCATGATTTATTTGCACTCAACTTGCGTTGGAATCCTGCATTGGTCAGCTATGACATCTTTAAACAACGGATTGAATCCAAACAGTGGTTACAGCAATGGCGTCAATTACACTGAGTTGATGATGCCTAAATAAAAAAGGGCCTTCATTGAAGACCCTTTTGATCGGCTTCGCGATTATTGCGCTTGGCGTTGGTTATGACGTAACGAGAGATAAGCGGTGATGCTCAAGACCAGGACGATAAAGCCGAGTGAAATCCAGATTGGCATGTGGAATACATCGAGCAATAACATTTTTGCACCAATAAACAATAAGATGATGCCCAAGCCATACGGTAGATAATGCATTTTGCTTGCAGCACCAGCCAACAGGAAGAACATTGCACGTAAGCCTAAAATCGCCATTAAGTTTGCGGTTAACACAATGAACGGGTCACTGGTCACGGCGAAAATTGCAGGAATAGAATCCACCGCAAAAATCACATCAGATGCTTCTACCAAGATTAATACCAAGAATAAAGGCGTTGCCCATAACATCCCATTCTGGCGAACAAAGAACTTATTGCCCGCTAACTGTGGGGTAATCCGCATGTGTTTACGTAGCCATTTCAGTAGCTTGATATCTTCAATATTGGTTTCTTCTTCGTCCTGCCCTTTTAGGAACTTAAAGCCGGTGTAGACCAGAAATGCGCCGAAAATATATAGCACCCAAGAGAACTCTTGTACAAACCAAGCACCAATAAAGATAAAGATGGTTCTTAAAATGATGGCGCCGAGTACGCCGTAAAGCAGGATTTTACGCTGGAATGCAGGAGGAATCGCAAACGCTGCGAAAATCATCAGCCAGACAAAGACGTTGTCAATTGCCAGCGACTTTTCCAGTAAATAACCTGCAAAGTATTCCATGGTTTTTTGGTTGGCGATGGTTGCACCTACGGTTTGTTGTAAGTACAGCCACAAACCACCACCAAAAATCATGGCAACGGTGACCCAGGCAATACTCCAGTAAGCCGCTTGCCTGATGGGGACATCTTGGTTCTGTTTTTGTTTAAAGCCTAAAAAGTCGACCAGTAGCATGATGGTCACGATTGCGAAGAACGCAACGTACAGCCATAAATTACCGATAGTTTCCATCACAACTCCCTATCTGGCAAATGGACATAAAAAAACCTTGACCAGTTGCCAGATGAATTAAATAAAACATCTGTTTCAACATGATCAAGGTCTTGCCTACATCACGATCGCTTGTGATGCTCAGAGTCCGACTTTTTGCAAAGTGTAATGACGATACTCTGACACCTAAATCGTTAAAAGCCACGATCTAGGCTTGGAGGAGGCTACTCCCCTTGTCAAATTCTGTTATGGATGATGAGATCCAAAGCTAGGCATAGAATTACATAAATAATCGATTTAAGCAAATCTTCAATGCATAAATTTTAAGCATTTTTATGCGCTAGCCGATAGGTAAATTAATACAGATGGATTAAGTTAGAACTGAAGGCTGAATATTGTTCTGAGAAGAAGACATGAGTACTAAAAAAAATCAAAACAAAATACGAAAATTATTTGCTCCCCGTGACCCTGATGAAGCCCATCGAGCAGCCACGCCATTAGAACTTTTATTTGACCTGATTTTTGTGGTTGCGATTGCAACCGCAGGACAACAGCTTCATCACGCGATTATTGAAGGTCATTTATGGCATGCGTTACCGACCTATTGTATGGTGTTCTTCGCCTTGTGGTGGGCATGGATGAATTTCACTTGGTTTGCCTCTGCCTATGACAATGATGACACGCTGTACCGTTGTCTGACCTTTGTGCAGATTGTCGGATCATTAGTGATGGCGGCAGGCATTCCCGCGGTTTTTCAACAACACAATTTTGATGTCATTATCATTGGCTATGTGATTATGCGTTTGGCCTTGGTGACACAATGGATACGTGTGGCAAAACACGATCCTGAACGAAGGGTGACCGCCTATCGCTATGCGACTGGCATTGTCTTGGTGCAGTTGGGATGGTTAATTGGCAATTTTAGTGCCATACAAATGACCCCCGTACTTTTCCTGATTTTGGTTTTTGCTGAATTGGCTGTACCGTTGTATGCAGAAAAATATGCGGTGACGCCTTGGCACCCTCATCATATTGTTGAGCGTTATGCATTACTCACGATCATTGTGTTGGGGGAGTCAATCATCGGGAGTTTTGCAGCCACTCAGGAAGCCTTTGCCAATCATGATGTGAATTTCAAAGAAATTTTTTTAGTCATTGGTGGCTTATTGATGATGTTCGCCATGTGGTGGGTCTACTTTGATCGCAGTCATCATCACCATCAACGTCATGGGGTGCAGCCTTTTTTATGGGGTTACGGTCATTTTTTTATCTTTATCAGTATTGCGGTTCTAGGGGCAGCTTTAGCAGCCGCGGTCGATGTTTCAACGCGACATGCTCATATTTCCAGCCCAATGATGGGATGGTTAATTGCGACCTGTTTGGCCATTTATAGCACCTATATTTGGTTGTTCTATGAAGCTTTTTATTTGTCAGGCTGGAGACGTTGGCTTTATCCGCTGACCATTTTGATTCTTTATTCGATTCCTTGTTTCTTTGCGGATATTGGCTATATGATTTTTGCGATGGCGGTGGTTTATATTCTTCGTCTGATGCTTGCTAAGGCCTACTTAAGTCATGAGCTTGATTTGCAACAGCTGGCATCAAGCAAATAATCAAAGGCTCCCAAGATAGATATCTGCAGATAGGCGAATGAGCAATGCATTCGCCTGCTCTAATTAAAAATTTTTAAAATTTCGGTGCGTAAAAATTGGTGTCGTGGATGGTGTGTCACGTGGTCATGCCAATACATGCCCATGTTGATTTTAGGCAATTCAATCGGCAGGGTGTGAATCTTTAAATGCTTCGCATAATGCAGATGTTTCAGAATACTTTGTGGAATCGTTAACACCGCATTGGGGTATTGAGCCAAAACTTGTAGTGCGGTTGAATAATGCTGACAACGCAGGAAAATTTGCCGAGACAGTTGTTGGCGATTCAGATAAATATCTTCCAGCAATAAGCCCGTGCGTCGTGATGACACACCAATATGCGGTGAGGATAGATACTGAGTCAAATTCATCTCAGGCTGCTGGGTACAGACCACAAAATGGTCATCAATCAGATTTTCAAACTGCAGATGTGCCTGCTGGGGTTGTACCAGATCAATCACAAAATCGATTTGTTGGGCCGAGAGATCGGCCAACATATTTTTACGATCCAGCTTGGAACTCAAGAACTGAATGTCCAGACTCAGTTGGGCAAAATGATGTACCAGTTGTGGAAAAATAATCGGTTCGATTTCATCATGAATGGCAATTTTTAGGCTGTGCAGCATACTGGGCACAAAATCATGTTGCGGCACGGCAATCTGTTGAATACTCAGCAATGCGCTCTGGATCGGCCGATAAATTTGCTCGGCATAAGGCGTTGGCAGCATTTTTTGCCCGCTGCGTACAAATAACTCATCTCCAAGTTGTGTGCGCAAACGCTGCAAGGCATGACTGACCGCAGATTGGCTGATACACAACAATTGCGCCGCTTTAGAAATACTTTTTTGTTCAAAAATCGCAATAAACAGCGGATATAAATTGATATCAATACGATGAAAATGAGCCACTTCCAGTGGGCTGGTATTATGAATCTGATTCATAGTTTTGAATAAAATAAAATCATTTCATTCATAATAAATTTTCGCTTATGGTGATGTAAAGCGGCGAATCACGTTTCGCCAAATTTTTACTTTGAGGGACATGAGGATGTTTGCATTATCTGAACGCGCACAGGATTTTATTGCACGAACACACGCCTTTATTCAACAAGAAATAGAACCGATTGAAAAAGCCTTCTGGGATGAAGTCCATCATCTGAATATCGGTGGTGACTGGACCCAATGGCAATGGCCCGCCCAACTGGAACAACTAAAAAGCAAAGCCAAAGCCGCGGGTTTATGGAACATGTTTTTGCCTGATGCTGAACTGGGGGCAGGCCTGTCGGTACAGGAATATGCGCATATTGCTGAATTAACGGGACGCAGTCTGCTCGCGCCGACGGTTTTCAACTGTAATGCGCCTGATAGTGGCAATATGGAAGTGTTATGGCGCTATGGCAGTGAGCAACAAAAACAACAATGGTTAAAACCTTTACTCGCGGGTGAAATCCGCTCAGTGTTCTGTATGACCGAACCTGCAGTGGCCTCCAGTGATGCCACCAATATGCAAGCCACGGCGGTGATTGAGGGCGATGAGATCGTTTTGAATGGACGCAAATGGTGGTCATCAGGTTTGGGCGATCCGAATGCCAAAGTGATTATTTTCATGGCATATACCCCCGATCCAAGCAAAGACCGCCATCATCAACATTCGATGGTATTGGTACCGATTGACACCCAAGGGGTGACGATCGAAAGAATGTTGCCTGTGTTTGGTGATTACGATGCACCACATGGCCATGGGCAAGTCAATTTTGACCATGTACGTGTACCCATCAGCAACTTTATTGGCGGTGCAGGACAAGGATTTGAAATTGCGCAAGGGCGTTTAGGGCCTGGGCGGATTCATCATTGTATGCGTTGTATTGGCGCAGCTGAAAAAGCGCTGGAGCTGATGATTGATCGTGGTATGTCGCGTAAAGCCTTTGGCAAGGAAATTCTCAAGCTCGGTGGTAATTTAGAACGGGTCGCAGATGCGCGTGTGCAAATCGATCAGGCGCGTTTATTGACGCTGTATGCCGCTTATAAGATGGATACGCTGGGCAATATGGCAGCCTTGACGGAAATCTCTGCGATTAAAGTGGTGGCGCCGAACGTATTGCAACATGTGGTCGATATGGCAATCCAGATTCACGGCGGTGAAGGCGTTTCACGCGATACCCCACTGACCGCATTTTTTAATCAAGCGCGTAGTTTACGTTTGGCCGATGGACCTGATGAAGTCCATAAAGGCATGATTGCCAAACTCGAACTGAAAAAACGTGGCTATGCTCGTTGATAAGGAAAATACAAGAATGACAATGATTGATATCGGTGGACAGGTTCGCCATGGTGAAGAACTGGATATTGCAGCAGTTGAAAACTGGCTAAAACACCAAGGTGTGGATTTGCAAGGACAGGCACAAGTGACCCAATACTCAGGGGGCGCATCGAATTGGACCTATCGACTGCAGTATGACAATGCCGACCTGATCTTACGCCGCCCACCAAAAGGTACCAAAGCCAAATCAGCGCATGATATGGCGCGTGAATACAATGTGCAGAAGCATCTGGCGCCGTTCTACCCTGTGCTGCCTGAGATGCTTGCACTGTGTCAGGATGACAGCGTCATCGGTTGCGATTTTTATGTGATGAAGCGGATTGAAGGCATTATTCCGCGTGCTAATTTACCCAAAGAATTACAGCTGGATGCGTCACAGGTACAGCAACTTTGCCTGAATGTCTTAGATAA
The DNA here is from genome assembly GCF_000369645.1 of Acinetobacter sp. CIP 64.2. Lineage (NCBI taxonomy): Bacteria > Pseudomonadati > Pseudomonadota > Gammaproteobacteria > Moraxellales > Moraxellaceae > Acinetobacter > Acinetobacter sp. CIP 64.2. Next base: position 25,202 of record NZ_KB850125.1, on the reverse strand, counting down.
GTTGATTGAGCTGCACCAAGTGCCTTATCAAGGCACTGAACTGGAAAAACTGGGTAAAGGCGAAGGCTATTGCCGCCGTCAGGTTGAGGGATGGGATGCACGTTATAGCAAAGCCCTGACACCGAATGTGCCCGATTTTGCCTTTGTGCGTGAATGGCTGCAACAACATATCCCTGCCGATACAAAAACCTGCGTGATTCATAATGACTGGCGTTTTGATAATGTCATTTTAGACCCACAACAACCGACTCAAGTGATTGGCGTACTGGACTGGGAAATGGCGACACTCGGCGATCCTTTGATGGATCTGGGCAGCGCCCTCGCCTACTGGATTCAGGAGGATGATGATGCTTTGATGAAATCCAGCCGCCGTCAACCGACCAATTTAAAAGGTATGCTGACACGACAACAGGTGGTGGATTACTATCTGGAAAAGACTGGTTTACAGCCTGCCAATTGGGCTTTTTATGAAGTGTTTGGCTTGTTCCGTTTGGCCGTGATTGCTCAGCAGATTTATTATCGTTTTTACCATCAGCAAACCGATAATCCAGCCTTTAAAGATTTCTGGATCATGATTCATGCCTTACATATTCGGGCTTTAAAACTGATTGCACAAAACCATCCGCAAGCACGAGCATTGATTGCTGAATATGGTGCAAAACTACAGGATATTTTAAAACGATGACCACAATTTATTTGGTACGGCATGGGCAGGCATCTTTTGGTGCAGCAAGTTATGACCAGCTTTCAGCCAAAGGTGAGCAGCAGGCACAGGTTGTCGGTGATTTTTTTAAACAGACGCTGAAACAAACACCGCTGATTGTGGCAGGTTCGATGCAACGCCATCAGCAAACAGCGCAACTGGCTTTATCAAAAAGTTTTCAGGATGCACCGATACAAACAGAGTCGGCTTGGAATGAATTTGACCATCAGCAGGTGTTTGCCCAATATGAGCCGCGTTTTAATCAACCTGAATTGCTGAAACAGGATGTCGATTTGGTGGCCAATCCTCGGGCTTATCTGGCCAAAATCTTTGATGGCGCGATTAATCGCTGGATTGGCAAGCAATATGACCATGAATATCATGAAACATGGTTAGGCTTCCAAACCCGTGTAGAAAACGCTTTGCACGATTTGTGTCAGCAGCTTGATGCGACACAGCAGCGCCAGGCATTGGTATTTAGTTCTGGTGGTGTGATTTCTGTGGCGGTCGGTCAGGTGTTGGGGCTGAATGCCAAACAGATTTTTGCGCTGAATTGGTCGATTGCCAATGCCAGTATCACCACACTGCGCTGGTCAGATGATCGTTTGCAATTACTCAGTTTTAATGAGCATCAGTATTTAAAAGCACGTGATGCTGAACTTTTAACATGGATTTAAAAAAATAGGTGGCAGGCATGGCAAAGACGATTTTAATTACAGGGGCAAGTTCGGGCTTGGGCGCAGGTATGGCGCGTGAATTTGCAGCTAAAGGCTACAATCTGGCGCTTTGTGCACGACGCCTAGAGCGTTTGGAAAGCTTACAACAACAGTTGCAAAGCCAGTTTTCGGTACAGGTGAAGATTAAAACCCTTGATGTGACCCATTACGATGATGTATTTACGGTTTTTCATGCCTTTCAGCAAGAGTTTGGCACGATTGACCGAATTATTGTGAATGCTGGTGTTGGCGATGGTCGCCGTATTGGTAAGGGGCATTTTGAAGTGAATCGCGCTACGGCGGAAACCAATTTTATTTCGGCACTGGCACAGTGTGAAGCCGCGGTTGAAATCTTTAGGGCGCAGAATAGAGGCCATTTGGTGGTGATTTCTTCGATGAGTGCGATGCGTGGTTTACCCAAGCATTTATCGACTTATGCTGCCAGTAAAGCTGCGGTGGCGCATTTGGCGGAAGGGATTCGCGCTGAGTTGCTGGATACACCAATTAAAGTTTCAACGATTTTCCCAGGTTATATTCGCACTGAGCTGAATGAGGGTGCGAAAAAACTACCCTTTGAAGTGGATGAAAAAACCGGAAGCAAGGCTTTGGTCAAAGCGATTGAGAAGGAACCTGTGAAAGCCTATGTACCGCAGTGGCCGTGGTTGCCAATGGGGATTGCAATGAAGATTTTGCCGTTAAAATTGGTGAATAAACTGAGTTGATTTAAATAGTTATAGCGGAGTCTTACTATGGTGTCATTTTAATTTTAGACTAAGCCTTCGGCTCGACCTACTTTTCTTTCGGGAAAAGTAGGCAAAACCATTGTCATCCACAAAACCTGGTCACTACTTGCATTTAATTAATGCTTCGCAGAAACAGCATTTTGCTGATATTACGCAGGTTGTGGATGACGTTTACGCGTATCATCTTTCTTGTCGAACTCAGATTAAATTAATTTCTTGCTGATATTTACTATTGTGACGGCGGCATGGATGCCGCCTGTTTGGCAGGGGTCACATGGATGTACCCTCTGCCAAACAAAGGATTTTTGCTTACTTTTCATCCCTGAAAAGTGAGATATGCCTATACAAAGGGTATAGGTTTTTTCCTAATAAATGAGACCGTGCAATACCTGTATTTACTAAGACAAAGCCGTAATCAACTTTTGGTGTAAACCACCAAAACCGCCATTGGACATGATCACGACCGCGTCGCCCTCACCTGCTTCATTGACCACACGGGCAATGATTTCATCTAAAGAGCGGCTGACTTCAGCCTTGTTTGCTGATGCTGCAATCACGGGTTGTAAATCCCAATCTAAACCTTCTGGTTGATACCAAATCACTTCATCGGCCAAACGTGCAGAGTGTGCTAAACCATCTTTATGACTGCCCATACGCATGGTGTTAGAACGAGGTTCAATGATGGCCCATAACTTACGTTCACCTAAGCGTTTACGTGCGCCGTCCAAAGTGGTTTCAATCGCAGTTGGGTGATGGGCAAAGTCATCATAGACTTCGATACCACGCACGGTGCCTAACAGCTCCATACGACGTTTAACCCCACCGAAGTTGGATAAGGCTTCACAGGCTTGCGCAAGGCTGACACCGACGTGCTGTGCCGCTGCAATCGTTGCCAACGCATTGGCCACACTATGTTGTCCAGTCATATTCCATTTCACTTCACCGGCCACTTTGCCGTGCTCAAGTACTTTAAAGTGACTGCCATCGACACTGATCAATTCAGCAGATAAAGCGGCTTGATCATTTGGCTCAAGACTGGTGCGAAGCACAGGTGTCCAGCAGCCCTGCGCTAATACTTCATCAATATTGGTCTCAGTAATCGGTGCAATAATACGACCTTCACTTGGAATGGTACGTACTAAATGATGGAACTGTTTCTGAATCGCAGCCAGATCATCAAAAATATCGGCGTGGTCAAATTCAAGATTATTAAGAATCGCCGTTTTTGGGTGGTAGTGTACAAATTTAGAACGTTTATCGAAGAAGGCCGAATCATATTCATCCGCTTCTACACAGAAATATTTGCCACCACCTAGACGTGCACTTTCGCTAAAACCCAAAGGTACACCACCGATCAAAAAGCCTGGATTTAAGCCCGCTTGATCTAATACCCACGCCAGCATGGTGGTGGTGGTGGTTTTACCGTGTGTACCCGCAACACCAAGCACATGTTTGCCTTGTAATACATGGTCAGCCAAGAATTGTGGACCCGAAATATAAGGCAGTCCTTCATTCAACATGTATTCGATCGCATCAATGCCACGTTTCATGGCATTGCCGACGATGACAAGATCTGGATGCGGTTGTAAATGGCTGCGGTCATAGCCCTGCATGAGCTCGATTCCCGCATTTTCCAGTTGGGTCGACATCGGTGGATAAACATTGGCATCTGAACCTGTGACTTTATGTCCTAAATCTCGTGCGAGTAGAGCCAGAGACCCCATAAACGTGCCACAAATACCCAAAATATGCAGATGCATAACGCGCCTTCTCCACTGCTTTTCATACAGCACTGATATCGTATGTATGATTGTCATTATCAATAAAAATCAAACGCAACGATAACAAGGCTTGCATGGAAAAGATAGTCAAAATTCGTTGTTGTTGTTTACTTATAATGATGCGGATAGATGCTAATATTTTAATGTTTTGAACTCCACCAACTCCCTCTTGTACTGCCCAGATTTGGATAAAAAGAACGATGTTAAGCCCTACCCTTTTAGCGTTATGTTTGTTGATCATTTCCAACTGTTTTATGACCTTGGCATGGTATGGACATCTGAAAATTCTGCACGATGCTCCAATTTGGCAAGCGATCTTGTTTAGCTGGTGTATTGCCTTGCTGGAATACAGTTTTATGATCCCTGCTACCAAACTGCTTAACCAGCATGGCTGGAGTTTGGGAGAAATGAAAATCACCCAGGAGGTGGTCACTTTATTGGTGTTTGTCCCTTTTATGATTTTTGTGTTTAAACAGCCATTTAAGCTAGATTACATCTGGGCGATGCTGTGTTTGATGGGCTGTGTCTATTTCGTATTTAGACATCAATAAATTACAATGGTTCTGGCCTTCCAGCATTATAAGATACGCATTCAGCTCTATTTGGCTGGGTGCTTGCAGGCATTTTTTAAAATTTTGCTAAACTTTTGGTCTCTTGCCGAAGGATTTTCATATTCAAAACCATAGTCACTGTCCACTGTTGTTGTGGATAATGCACCGTTGGGCTTAAATTTAGACAAGGCATAACTATAAGTTTCATCATCGCAGTACACACGATATTGGGTAATTGAATAAAGTGTACCGACCTCAGTCGGGTTGATATAATAGCCTGTCATCAATACAGCTTCTCTTTCATCGGTATGGGATGAACCTGTGACAATGAATTTCTCATAAGCTTTACCCGTGAGCACTTCACTGTTAATTTCGCCATTATAGCCCTGTGCTTTATTTAATGACTGAAAGGTTTTTTGAAACTCATCAAGATTTAAATTCACTAAAGCGGCATGGCTGTGCGCCGTGAAAAGTGCCATAACCATCAGGCTCAGCAGTTTTTTCATTATTAATGCTCTTGTTGATTTTTAAGCTCCCCTATTATTATTGAAATATAAGGCTATGTCATTGTTAGCCCACTTTATTTTATTTTTTCCTAAAAAATATAGTTGCAGTCGTTCAGTTAAATTTTCGTGAGATGAAAAATCAGTCTATAATAATGGCGTTCTGAATCCTCTAAAGCTTGGCTCTCGTCGAGATTTATCTTCTTTAATTTTTGTCTCTGGAACATTAGCAATGAATGCGGCCGCAGCACAAGACGCTCAACCACTTGTTGGAATTATCATGGGTTCTCAATCAGATTGGGCAACTCTCGAACATACTGCCAATATGCTTAAACAGCTTGGTGTCCCATTTGAAGCGGAAGTTGTTTCTGCACACCGTACCCCAGACCGTTTATTTGAATATGCTGAAACTGCACGTGATCGTGGTCTTCAAGTGATTATTGCAGGTGCTGGTGGCGCAGCACATTTACCAGGAATGTGTGCAGCGAAAACTGATTTACCTGTGCTTGGTGTACCAGTGAAATCTTCAATTTTAAATGGTGTTGATTCATTGCTTTCAATTGTACAAATGCCCGCAGGTATTGCGGTGGGTACATTGGCGATTGGTCAGGCAGGTGCAACCAATGCGGCGATTATGGCGGCGCAAATCCTTGGCTTAACCCGTGCAGACATTGCAAAAAATGTAGCGGACTTCCGTACCGCACAAACCGAAAAAGTGTCGAATAATAATATCCCTGATCATGAATGAGGATAAGCAAAGCAACGCTTTGCCCGAATGTAAGGCGAAGACTTTGTCTGAGCAAAAGAGTTATAGATATGAATAAAACCATCGGTATTTTTGGTGGCGGACAGCTAGGCCGTATGATGGCGCAAGCGGCTTTGCCACTAAATATTCAATGCACCTTCTTTGAAGCTGAAGCGGATTGCCCTGCTGCGATTCTAGGTCCAGTATTTTCCAGCCAGAAACCGCAAGGCTTGCAAGATTTTATTGCCAGTGCGGATGTATTTAGCCTTGAATTTGAAAATACGCCTGTCGCAGATGTGGATGTTTTGACGCAAAGTAAAAGCTTGTACCCGCCTCGTCTTGCTTTGGCGACCGCACAAAATCGCTTGGCAGAAAAAAGTTTGTTTGATGAACTCGGTATCCCAGTTGCGCCGTATCGTGCTGTGGATAGCTTGGACAGCTTAAAACAAGCGGTGACGGAATTAGGCTTACCCATCGTCTTGAAAACCGTAACAGGTGGTTATGATGGTAAAGGTCAATTCGTATTACGCACAGAAGATCAAATCGAAACGGCTTGGGCTGAACTCGGTCCTGCGAAAAGCTTGATCGCGGAAAGTTTTGTCAAATTCAGCCGTGAAGTCTCGATCATTGCGGTGCGTGGTCAAAATGGTGATGTGAAAACTTGGGCATTGGCCGAAAATCACCACCATAACGGTATTCTATCGCATTCGATTGTACCTGCACCGAATAGTGTCGATTTGCAGCCTGTGGCACAGGACTATATAACCCGTTTGTTAAACCACTTAAATTATGTGGGGGTGCTGACGCTTGAATTGTTTGTCACTGAACAAGGTTTATATGCCAATGAAATGGCATGTCGTGTACATAACTCGGGTCATTGGTCGATTGAAGGCGCGATTTGTTCGCAGTTTGAAAACCATATCCGTGCAGTTGCAGGCTTGCCATTGGGTTCTACGGAAGTCATTCGTCCTACAGTGATGATCAATATTATTGGTCAACATCCAAAATCTGAACAGGTTTTGGCACTGAATGGTGCACATTTACACCTTTATAATAAGTCTGAGCGTACAGGTCGTAAGTTGGGTCATATTACCTTGATGCCGAATAATGCAGATGATTTAACTGGATTATGCCGTCAATTGGCGAAAATTCTACCAGTTCCATTGGCATTAACCGCAGATATGATGCTCTAAACTTATCCACAACAGCTAAAAAGCGGTCTTTGGACCGCTTTTTTATTACCAATGCATTTTGAATTTAGACTTTTAAATTTAAAAAATGGGATTGTGCCATTGTGGATAACTTTGGTGTTGATGTTTTGAATTTAAAAAAGTGGGGTTGGGTTTGAATTTAAATGATGTGGCGCTGGTTTTGTTTTAAATTTAAAAAATAATCACATGGTTTAAATTTAAAATTGTGCATGTTTTTGCCGTTTTAAATTTAAATATACAGCCTGTGGGGATCTATTTTTTTGTTTAACTACTTAGAAATTGTATGATTAGTCGGTATTTTTGATGTTGGCTCTGGTTTTCTTTAGTTTTAAATTTAAAAGTGGATAACTTTTTTGAATTTAAAATCGGGATTGAAGATGCTGGTGGTTTTGAATTTAAATTGCACTTGTTGATAACTTTTAAATTTAAAAATGCGCTGCAATTATGAATTTAAAAACTGTGTTTTAAATTTAAAACCATAAAATGAATTCAAAGTTACGTTTCCAAACTATACATCTTTATATAGCGTGTTAAGGTGAAGAGGAAATTTAAATTCAAAAGTTTTGGTTCAGTCATGAAACGTCATTTTTCTTTTTTTCTAGGCACTGCCTTATTTACTTTTTTCAATCAGGCGCATGCCGAGTTGGTGATTAATGGTGCAGCAGTTTCAGCACCAACCACAACAGCACCTGTAAGCAGTAATTATACGCCAAATAGCAACTTTCAAGGCTGTATTGCAAATTTACGCTCTCAAGCGATTGCATCAGGGGTGTCTGGTGCTAGTTATGATCGTTATACCCAAAATTTAACCCCAGATTATTCGGTGATTGATAAATTAAATTATCAGCCTGAATTTTCGACACCAATCTGGGATTATTTGTCTGGCCTTGTGGATAACGAACGCGTGCAGGCAGGGCAGCAAAAACTGACTCAACACCGTGCGGTATTGAACCGGGTCGAACAAGCCTATGGTGTCCCTGCGGAAACAGTAGTGGCAGTATGGGGTGTGGAAAGTAATTATGGTGATATTTCAGGTAAATATCCTTTATTACAGGCACTCGGTACCTTAAGTTGTGAAGGGCGCCGTCAAAGTTATTTTCGTGGAGAGTTCTTTGCCACGATGCGTATTTTACAACGTGGCGATTTAACCCAAGATCAACTTTATGGGTCATGGGCGGGCGCATTTGGCCATACTCAATTTATGCCATCAACTTATGAGCGTCTGGCGGTTGATTTTGATGGTGATGGCCGCCGTGATCTGGTCTCAAGTACGACGGATGCACTGGCTTCGACAGCTAATTTCTTGAAACGTGCTGGTTGGCAAACAGGTATGCCATGGGGCTTTGAGGTGAAAATTCCACAAGGCATGTCCATCTCGGGTGAAAGTCGCCGTAATAAAAAGCCACTGAATAGCTGGGTTGCGCAAGGCGTAACCCGTGCGGACGGAACGGCTTTGATTCAGGGCAATTTATCAGGCAGTACTCCAGCGGGATTGATTTCGCCAGCAGGTGCCAATGGCCCACTATTCTTGGTGTTTAAAAACTTTGATGCAATTTATAGTTATAACGCCGCTGAAAGTTATGGTTTAGCGATTGCCCATTTATCTGACCGCTTACGTGGCGGCACACCATTTTTAACGGCTTGGCCAACCGATGACCCTGGCACATCACGTGCCGAACGTCGTGAAATTCAACAGTTTTTAGTTCAGCGTGGTTATGATATTGGTGCTGTAGATGGGTTGATCGGTGATAAGAGTCGTCAGGCCATTCGCCAAGAACAGAGCCGACTCGGTTTAAATCAGACAGGACGGGCAGGGCAGCAGATTCTACGTGCATTCCGTCAGGAACAGGCAAAACAAATGATGCAGTAACGCGTTTTAATCCATATAAAATAAAAAGGTCTGCTCAAGGCAGACCTCTTTATCGCTCTGTTTTATGGCGCAGCGTCTAATTTAACCGCTTCTAAAATATCAAAAATTACTGCAGTTACATCTTGGCTCAAATCTCGATCGTTAAAGATTTCATATGCCGTGATAGTGACATCAGTATCACTTGGAAGCTGCTTTTGTTCTTCTTCAATCAAGTGTTCAATCGGTAATAAGGTCTGTTTCACTGCCAAGTGCAGAATCTCGTCATACGCCACGTTTTCATCTTCAAGTTCAACTTCTTGCTCATTGAAATAGGGAATTAAAATAGAGTGCAGATATGGGCTAATATCTTGAATATCTAAGAGTTCGATATCACGAGTCTGCTCAATCGTACTGATGTGGTCGTTCACTTCAATTAAGATATGATAATAACTCATGCTGATCTCCATTAAGGCTAAGATGATGTTTTAACATCACAATAACATGAATAAATCAAAACAATCGACCCATTCTTGTTATTGCTTGGCACATCATCTTAACGCAACCTATTATGGTGATTGATCTGTTCTAGTTGGCTAAGCCAAGTAGCTTTAGATCGGTATCCGTTAGCTGAAAATCTTTGGCATCCTGATCTTTAATACGTGGATACATTAAAGACTTCGGGTCGCGGGTATGTTTGAGACCCAAGGCATGGCCAAACTCATGCGCTAAAGTTAAACGTAGGTCGTCGATTGAAGAAAACTCATAAATAAAAATCTGTTTTCCATCAAATTGACCTTTATGCAGGACCTCAGGCTTGAAGGTTTCATTAAACTCAGCAACAGATGCAGCCAACTCTTGATAGACCTGTTGAGATTTTTCTGCTTTCAATTGATTTTGCTGAACTTTATGGTTGTATTCTGCAATCTTGGCTTGCAGTTTTAGCGCTTGTTGTTGCAAATCACGTTGCTGCTTTTGCAGACTTGCAAATAAGGTTTTATTTGAATTGTCTGCTTTATATTGTGTTAAACCCAATTGATATTGCTGCACCTGATTTTCATAAGCTTGCTTTTGCTGCTCTAATTGGACACTGCTTTCTGCCAAATCAGCATTCACTTTCTGTAATTTCTCATTTCGATTGAGCCAGTTTTGCTGTTCCTGTTCGAGTTGACCAAGGCTTTCAGCACGTTTCATGCTGCGAAGCTGGCGTTGGTCAAACACCAGATTAATTACAAACTCGGCTTCAGGATCATAAACAAAATATTTTTGACCAGTATTTTTTTCCCAAATCGCTGCTGCTTGTTTGCTCAGTTCGACCATTTGTGGTTGATCGATGTTTAAGCGTGGGTCAAGCTCGGCAATTCGATAACGCAGTGGTTGTTCAGTGCTGTAGCGAACCTGAGACGACGCTGAAGCCGACGAAGGAATTTTAGCCAAAGCCGAGACTGGGGCCAATACAGTAAAGCATGTGGCCAAAAGGAGAGATAAAAGACGCATAATAGGAGATAAAACTTGAAAGAGGTCACATTTTAGCCAAAAAAAATCAGTAGTCAAATTGATGAATGAAGATGCAATGTATGAGTTTTAACGATATTTCTAGAAAATGAATAAAAATACATTTGTAGACATATAACTCAAAAATCATGATAAAAAAACGACATTTGTTTATTAAATGATCAAAAATAATGTGAGAACAACTGTTTATTTTTTATTTTTAAAGGAACTAGATCTTTAAAATTTTACTGGGCTGGATAAAAAAGGTATTTTTTTATAACGTAGAAATACTTTCTATTTCACATAATTTATTTATTCGTTTGTACAAAAACTATACTTAAAGTCTAGTTGCTGTTAATTCTTGTAAAGAGTTTCTGTCCAACAGCTGTTAATAAATGGCTTTTACGAGGTCTTTATCCGAATCTGTCAGTGCAAATTGTTGAAGATTTTGTTTTTGGATCACTGGATACATCAGTGAGGTTGGGTCGTTGGTATGTTCCAGTCCGAGTGCATGACCAAATTCATGGGCGAGGGTAAAACGCAGATCATTGATCGAGGAAAACTCATAAATGAAGATTTGCTTGCCATTAAAGTGGCCTTTATGAAACAGATGAGGTTGGAAAACTTGGTTAAACTGGTTTGCTGATGCGACCAGTTGTTGATTGTTTTGATTGAGACTTTGAATACGTTGATTTAGCTCTTGAGCGCGTTGGTTATGTTCCTGAACTTCATGTTGTAGTGCTAAAGATTGTTGTTGTAAGGCTTGTTGTCTTTGTGAAAATTGTTGTGCCAAATCTTTTGAACTTGAACGACTTTGATTAAAACGTTGCACTTCTGCATTATATTGCTGGAATTGGGCTGCGAGTTGTGCCTGTTTACTGGCAATTAAAGCAGTACTTTTTTGAATTTCATCTTTTGCCTGTTTTAATTGCTGATTCTGGGTTTCCCATTGTTGCTGTTGTTGTTTGAGTTGATCGAGGCCCTGTAAGCGGTCAGTACTGCGCTGTTGACGTTCATCAAAGACCAGGTTGATGCTGAACTCGGCTTGCGGATCGTAAATAAAATTTTGTTGTCCTGTTTCTTGTTCCCAGAGTCTGGCGGCCTGCTGGGTTAAGTCGAGGACTTGCTGCTGGCTTAAATTAAAGCGTGGGTCGATATCTGCGATGCGATAACGCACGACTTTTTTGAGAGCTTGGTGTTGGTGGACATCAATCGAATTGCGATTCGCCTGTGCATTACTCAGTTGAGGTGTGATCATGCTGATACAAGCAATGAAAAATGCGAGATAATGAGCCTGCATTGTGAAATCCCCAAAATAAAAACTTATTTTTGATCATTATTTTGTGGTCGTCAAAATGCTATCTGCTTAATAAATAGAACGAAAAAGTGTGATTTTTTTCTAATAAATAAAAAAATAACTGGAATAATTTACACAATAAAAAAACAGTCAATTTGCTTGTTTTTTAACCACAATTCAAAAAATATCAATGGCCTAAATCAATGAGAGTCAGAATTTTCTCAAAAAGCAGCAAGAAAACCTTCTATTGTTAATTTTTGTAAGTTTTTTCTAAAACAGTCACGTTTTTAAACTTTAAGTGCAAAATTGCTGCTTTGTGACATTTATTGTCGAGCAAATTTTGAGTCACTTTTTAGAGCTCTTCGATTCTGGCATGTGCGAAAACTATCTATTCAGCAATAGCGCACGATCGGCCTGAGTCAGGCGAAAGTGAGTGGCATTTTGTTCTTTCATAACGGGATACATCAGTGCTTGTGGATCATCAGTGTGCTGTAGTCCCAAGGCATGGCCGAATTCATGTGCGAGGGTAAGGCGTAAATCATCTTCAGATTCGAATTCATAAATCAAGATCTGTTTACCGTTAAATAAGCCTTTATGAAATAAATGGGGTTTAAAGCGTTGTTTAAATTGGCTGACAGAGTTGGTTAACTGCTGGTCCAAAGCATTCAATTCATCTACTTGCTGATTAAGTTGAGCGATTCTTTGATTATATTGGTCAATTTCTTGCTGTAGTAACTTCACATTTTGTTCTAAATCCCGCTGCCGTTGTTGAAAATAGTCAGGATTGGCATAAGAGGCAGGATGTTGCCGTGCATTGTGTTGCTCTTGATTATAGTGTTGAATTTGTTGATTCAGCTGTTGTTGCTTTAAATCTAAAAGTTGTTTGCTACTCAGAATCTCCTTCTCAATCAGATCCAATTGCTGTTTTTTATCTTGCCAATGCTGTTGATTGGACTGTAGTTGGCTGAGATGTTCTCGACGTTGTTCACTTTCGATTTGACGTTCATCATAAATCAGGTGGATGGCGAGTTGGGCATTGGGATCATAGACAAAATAATCTTGTTGCGTACCATCTTTCCAGATTTGTGTCGCTTGTTGGCTGATGCTTTTGACTTGCTCAATGCTGAGTTTAAAACGTGGGTCAACTTCGGCAATCCGATAGCGTAGACGAGTATCTAAGGGCCTGCTGATACGATCTGCCAAAGAGTTAAATTTAAGTTGTGGATGTTGCTGAGTTTGATAGCCAGACCAAAGTAGGAACACAATTAATCCTGCAAAAATAAGCAAACGAATCATTTTATTTTCTTCTAGAAAAGCTGAATTAATGAATGGGAGATTCGGCCATAAACCCTTTAAATTGATCAGACTATAGCAAGAATAGGGAATTACGGGAAAAGATATCATCGTATAGCGCATTCTGTTTTAATAAATGTTGTGAATAGATCAATAAAAAGAAAGCTGAAGGAATATGCATGCTGAAATATCTACTTAAAGCACCTGAGGTTACATGGACTGCTGTTTCACCTGCACCTGCAAAGGTAGAAAATCTAAAAATCAAATATTTGGGTACAGCAGGTTTTATCTTGTCGGATGCCAATCGAACCTTAGTGCTTGATCCATTTGTGAGCCGTCCCAGTCTTTGGCAGACCTTTACTCAACCTTTATGGAGCGATCCAGCACTGGTCAAGCATTATATCCCTGAGGCTGATGATGTGCTGATAGGTCATGCACACTATGACCATATTCTGGATGCACCAGAGCTCTGCAAACAAACAGGCGCTCGCCTGATTGGTTCACACGCCAGTATGATGTATGCGCGTTCTGTAGGCTTGCCTGAGCAACAAATGCAGGTGACACAGGGTAGGGAAGTGATTGAGTGTGGGAAATGGCAAATCATTGGCTTGCCTTCAATCCATGGCAAAGCCTTGTTTGGTCGTGTTCCATTGCCGGGAGATATGATCGAGCCACCCCCGTATCCACCGAAATTTCATCAGTTACGGCATGGTTTGGTCTTAAACTGGTGGATTGATACAGGACAATTGCGTGTTGTTCACATCGATTCGGCCGATTTTATTGAACAGGAATTGCAGGGCAAACAGGCTGATATCGTGTGCCTGTGTGCGATTGGACGTAAATATCGCCCGAATTATGTCAAAGATGTGGTGCGGCTATTGAAGCCGAAATATATTATTCCATGTCATTGGGACAGTATGGTGACACCAATTGATGCACCACCGCAGTTATTACCTGGGGTGAATATTGCTGAGTTTCTGGATGAAATTAAAGCGTGTGGCGTGATACCTTTATTTATGCCAATTTTGGGCGAACTTTATTTTGAACAAAAATGATTCATCTTAAAATATAAAAAAACCGCGCTTTCGCGCGGTCTTTTTAAAGAGACAAATTATTTTTTGTCATCTTTTACTTCTGTGAACTCAGCATCTACAACGCCATCGTCCGCTTTTTGTTGTTGACCTGCATCGCCACCTTGGAATGCATTTGGATCAAAACCTTCTGCGCCGCCAGCACCTTGTGCTTGTTCATAAGCACGTTGTGTAATTGGCATCAAGATGTTTTGTAAAGCTTCAGTTTTTGCTTTGATGTCTTCAACATCATTTTCTTTAGTTGCTGCTTCAAGCTCAGCAACCGCAGTCGTGATCGCAGTTTTTTCATCTTCAGTGACTTTATCACCCAGATCTTTGACTGCTTTTGTTGAGCTAGAAACAAGCGCATCTGCTTCGTTACGCGCTTTCGCCAACTCTTCAAACTTACGGTCTTCTTCAGCATTTGCTTCAGCATCTTTGATCATCGCTTCAATTTCAGCATCAGACAAACCTGAGTTTGCTTTAATCTGGATTGATTGCTCTTTACCCGTGCTCTTATCTTTCGCCGATACTTTCAAGATACCGTCAGCATTGATGTCAAATGATACTTCAATTTGCGGTACACCACGTGGAGCAGGTGGGATATCGCCTAACTGGAAGTTACCCAACAATTTGTTTTGCTGAGCCATTTTACGTTCACCTTGGTAAACTGAAATATCTACTGCAGGCTGGTTATCAGCAGCGGTAGAGAACACTTGTGATTTCTTCGCAGGAATCGTGGTGTTTTTCTCAATGATCGGAGTCAATACGCCGCCCATTGTTTCAATACCTAAAGTTAACGGTGTTACGTCTAATAAAAGTACGTCAGTTTTGTCACCAGACAATACTGCACCTTGAATCGCAGCACCAATCGCAACCGCTTCGTCAGGGTTTACGTCTTTACGTGGCTCTTTACCGAAGAACTCTTGTACTTTTTGTTGTACAAGTGGCATACGAGATTGACCACCCACCAAAATTACGTCAGAGATGTCAGAAGTCGAAAGACCCGCATCTTTAAGCGCAATACGGCAAGGCTCAATGGTACGAGCAACTAAGTCAGCAACCAAACCTTCAAGTTTTGCACGTGTTACGTTGATCACTAGGTGTTTAGGACCAGTCGCATCTGCCGTGATATATGGAAGGTTGATTTCAGTTGCGTTTGATGAAGAAAGCTCGATTTTTGCTTTTTCAGCAGCTTCTTTCAAACGTTGTAACGCAAGTGGATCATTTTTCAAGTTCACACTTTGTTCTTTCTTGAATTCTTCAACCAAGAATTCAATTAATGCGTTATCAAAGTCTTCACCACCAAGGAAAGTATCACCATTGGTTGATAACACTTCGATTTGCTGGTCGCCATCAAGATCAGCGATTTCAATGATTGATACGTCGAATGTACCACCACCTAAGTCGTAAACTGCAACTTTACGGTCGCCTTCTTTTTTATCCATACCGAACGCAAGTGCCGCAGCAGTTGGTTCGTTAATGATACGTTTAACGTCTAAACCAGCGATTTTACCTGCATCTTTAGTTGCTTGACGTTGCGCATCGTTAAAGTAAGCAGGAACAGTAATCACTGCTTCTGTTACAGTTTCACCTAAGTAGTCTTCTGCCGTTTTTTTCATCTTTTTCAAGATTTCAGCAGAGATCTGTTGAGGCGCTAATTTCTTATCGTTTACTTCAACCCAAGCATCGCCATTGTCTGCCTTGATGATTTTGTAAGGCACAAGACCGATATCTTTTTGTACCGCTTGATCTTCATAACGACGACCAATTAAACGCTTGATTGCGAATAATGTATTTTTCGGGTTGGTTACCGCTTGACGTTTCGCGCTTTGACCCACAAGGATCTCGCCATCTTTGTATGCAATGATCGATGGAGTTGTACGTGCGCCTTCAGCGTTTTCAATTACTTTTACTTTATCGCCTTCAAGTACAGCAACACATGAGTTGGTAGTACCTAAGTCAATACCAATAATTTTTGCCATTGATTGTGTTCCTCTAAAATTTTTTGAATCCCCTAATTTCACTTTTGGTAAAGGGGATTTGCTTGTTATTCGATATGAGAGTCAATTGGTATTTTTCAAGCATTTTTATGAAAAAAAAATCAAAAACTCTCAAATTTCTGCATTTTTGAGCAAATAAACGCTTTGCTGCTTAGATTATTGACCAACCATCACCATCGCTGGGCGAAGTAGGCGACCATTTAAGGTATAACCCTTCTGTAAAACAGTGCCAATTTGGTTGGCTTTGGCATTTGGATCGATCCCAACTGCTTGGTGTAAATCTGCATTGAAGCCATTTTGTGTATCCGCTTCAAGCACACCAAACTTCTCAAGCGTGGTGAGTAATGATTTCAGGGTCAGCTTGACGCCTTCAAGTACAGGCGTTTCTTCTTCGCCAGCAGCTTGAATTGCACGTTCAAGGTTATCGACGGAATCCAGTAATTCTTTTGCAAATTTTTCTAGCACAGTGTCTTTGTGCTTTTCAGATTCGCGTTGAATACGCTCGACACTCTTCTGCGCTTCATAAACAGCATTGGCAGTACGTGCTTTTTCTAGCTTCAAGCTTTCTTCGAGTTTGGTGATTTGCGCTTGTAAATCTTCAACGCTAAGCTCGTTTGCTTGCTCTACACCTTCAGCTTGAGTTTGTTCAGTCTGTTGCTCATTTTGAATGTCTTGAGCTTGCTCATTGTGCTCATTAGCCATTGATGATCTCCGTTGAAAAAGGTTCTTAAACATGTACAGTCCTTTTTGGCGTGAATGCTCATAGGGTTAAACCCGAACTGCCACATCTTGGTCATTCATAGATAGGGATGAAGTATGGGCAAGCCGACAAAATTCAAGCGTTCAGGTCGATTTAAATCTTTTAATTTTGCTGATTTAAGTAAAAATTTAAGTTTTCGATGACAAAAGCAATAAATTCTTGAGTAATTTTCGGTAAATGTTGTCTCGATGCATAGACTAAGGACAAGGTCAGATCGGGTGCAGCAAAATCTGTAAATACCTGTTGCAAACGTTGCTGCGCAATATCCTTGCGCACCAGCAACGTTGGCAACATGGCAATCCCTTGGGCTTTAAGACACATTTGATAAAGCGCAATCACATCGTTGCTTTTAAACGTAACATTTAATGGATAGTTCTGCGGTTGCTGATCTGTATCAAACAAGGTCCAATATTGATTATGGGTATGATGTGCAATGCATTCATGTTGAATCAGTTGACTGGGATGTAACAGGGGGGTGTGGTCTTGTAAGTAATGGGGATGTGCACAAAAGATAGATTCAATTTGACAGACCGGCCGTGCAATCAGACCGTCTGCAACTTTTTGGGTAATGCGTAGCGCCAGATCAACATGGGCATCCATCAGGTCGACGGTATTTTCAGTGAGATAGACATCAAATTGAATATGGGGATAACGTTTTTTAAACTGTTTAATACATTCATTCACGCCGAGCTGAAACAGAAACAGGCCACAGGTAAAACGAATCGTGCCACTGTGCTGTTCAGGCGCGGCTAAGCCTTCAAGCAACTGTTGCTGCTGTAAAATATTCTCACAATAGACCAAGGCTTTTTCACCCGCAGGGGTGAGTGAAACTTTTCGGGTATTGCGTTGAAACAGTCGGGTAGAGAAGGTTTGCTCCAGATGCTCTAAATAACGTGACACCATGGCTTTAGAATAGTCCAGATGTTCGGCCGCTTTGCTGAGATTGCCTTGCTGCGCGATACAGACAAAGACTTGGATGGCTTTTAAGGTATCCATGTTTATTATCATTGTTGCAAGATATGCAATATTTTATCTTAATTTAGGGTGTTTATTCAGCAAGAATTGCAATTTAAAGTGTTGCTTATCAGATTGGAGACGATAAGATGAATACCAAACCTTATATCATTGCTTTATCTACTTTAGCGGCAACATCAACTGCTTTTGCACAAGACTTAAAAATCCAGAATTTTCTGGCTCAACCTGAGCACTTCGGTGTGACTTCGACCCTAATTGAAGGCGATAAAGAAGTATTATTGGTGAATGCCCAATTTTCTAAATCAGAAGCATTACGTATTGCAGCAGATATCTTAGATAGCGGTAAAACCTTAAACACCATTTTTGTCAGCTATGGTGATCCAGATTTCTATTTCGGTTTAGATGTGTTTAAACAGTACTTCCCAAATGTGAAAATTATTGCGACGCCTGAAACGGTTAAACATATTCAAGATACGCAAGCGCTGAAAGTTGCCTATTGGGGACCGAAAATGGGCGCCAATGCACCGAGCAAAATTATTGTTCCGCAAGCCTATACGGCTAAAACCTTAAAATTAGAAAATGAAAATATCGAAATTAAAGGTAAAAAAGAACTCACTTATCTATGGATTCCAAGTGCTAAAGCGGTAGTCGGTGGAATTCCGGTATCCTCAGGGATTCATCTTTGGACTGCGGATACTCCGACAGCTAAAGATCGTGCAGAAGTGGTACAGGCTTTAGAAAGTATTAAGGCCCTAAATCCGCAAGTGGTGGTGCCGGCACATATGAAGGCTGGTGCCGCGGAAGGTCTGGATGCGGTGAACTTCTCGATTGACTATTTAAAGCAATATGAGAAAGCCGTTAAGCTCACCAAAAACTCAGCTGAACTGAGCCAAATGATGCGAAAACAATATCCTGCATTGGGTGAGTCGGGTAGTTTGGACCTAGGTGCCAAAGTGGTGAAAGGCGAGATGAAATGGCCTTAAAACCGAATGTTTAGCTCAAACAACCGTGATGAAAAGTCACGGTTTTTTTATGCTTGCTACATTTATTTTTAACCAAAATTACGCAATTGTAATCTTTTAAGCGGCTTATGCAGTCTTTCTATGAATTATAAAAAAATAAGATAAGTGCTATTTAACAGATCAAATAAAGCTGAAATCACTTCGATCATAAGACCTTAGCGATTGTTCATGTCTTTAAAATTATGTGAAAGCTAAGAATTGTTGGTTTAAGAAAAATTGCAAAACAATGCGGCTTACATAACAAACTGCAACTAATCCGCATCACGTCCAAGAAAAAAATTGTGAATCATAGGCAACGCAAAGATAACTTTGCTTTTCGTCATAATGAAAGGAAATACACAATGAAAAAGTTAGCATTGATCTCTATGGTGATCACTGGTGTTGCATTGACTGCTGTTGGTTGTTCAACTCAGGGTGGTTTAGACGCCTCTGGCTCAGCTCAAACTACAAGTGCAAGCCCAACGGGTGTACAAGGTGGGGTTGGTGTCCATGGTGGATCATCCGTTGATGTTCAACCTGGCGGTGCTTCTGCTGATGTATCGGGCTCTGTCTCTGGTTCAGCGGGTACGACTGCACAATAATTTTTGAGGGTGAAGTTGGCTTCGCATAAGATTGAACACACGATGCCACATGCAATCTTACTGATGTACTGCTATACATTGTGCGAAGTTGACTTGATTCATAAAAATGACACTTTTGAAATGCTATAAAACTAGGGTGAATTGGTTGACTCTAGTTTTATGGTTTAACAACAAGTGTTAAAACATTATTTAACTGGCATAAAAAGTAGGTATAAATAAGCACTATGGTTAATGACTTTTTGATAATAGCCCTTTAGCGTACGACATATTTTTCAAATCTTGAACTTGATCTAAGACTTTAGAAAAGCATATAGTCGAAGACAACAAGAATTATGGACAGAGCGAACAAGGGGACAGAAGTGACAGCATTACCTCAAAAAATTCAAACAATTTTAGACAAAGGGCAAGGCCCTGCTGCACGAGCGCTTGATAAGCTCCCTAAAATCATACAAGAGTCTCTGGCCAAGCTTCTCGCTTATCCACATCAATACCCAGATTTAGATTCTTTTACTAAATGTTTGATGGCCGTCCAAATTAAACAGGGCCAGATAGGCTTTATTGGTGATGATCCCATTGAATCTCGCCGTCAGTTTGATACGCAGATGTTGGCGATTATCAATAAGCCGACTTCAGTTGAATCGGTTGAAGATATCCGCCTTCCACTGCAAAGTGGGACCGTCTTTGCCAGACATTATCATCCTGCACCCAACAAAAAGTTACCAATGATGGTGTTCTATCATGGTGGTGGTTTTGTCGTAGGCGGTCTGGATACCCATGATGAAGCCTGTCGCCTGATTGCCAAGTATGCAAAAGTACAGGTGCTCAGTATTGATTATCCACTCGCACCAGAAGCATCACCACAGTTATTGATTAAATCCTGTGAAGATGCATTGGCGTGGGTATATCAAAACCGCCGTCAGCTCAAAATTTATAAGAACCGTATTGCTGTTGCAGGGGATAGTGCAGGGGGTAATATCAGCACCGTGGTTGCGCAACACTCCGTGGGTAAAGCCTATGCACCACAAGCACAGCTATTGATTTATCCAGCAGTTGATTTCAAAAGCCGCCATCCCTCTTTTTATGCTTATGGCGAAGGATTGGTACTAACCAGTAAAGATGTGGATTATGTGACGGACTATTATGCAACACAGCACGATGTTGCACTCGATGATCCGTTGATTTCACCGACTTATGGCAGCCTTAGAAAACTGGCACCTGCTTATGTGATTACTGCAGGGCATGACTTGCTGCATGATGAAGGTGCAATCTATAGTCATAAACTCAGACAAAATGGCGTTAAAGTGCAATATGTTGACTATCCCGATCAAACACATGGCTTTATTAATCTGACACCAATCTCAAGTAAGGCAAAACGCAATACTATTGAAGTAGCGAAAAACTTTAGAAAGTTCTGGGATAAACATAGTTAATAAAGTCTGAGCCGATGTTTCACGTGAAACATCGGTTTTTGTTTTAAAGATAACAAATAGAAATAGCAAAATAGAATTAGCAAAACTAAGATGAGTATTCACAACAAATCTATGTTCAAGCCGAGAAAAGCAATGATGAAAAAGTTGTTCATGACAACAGGTTTAATTTTGGCAAGCAGCCATTTATTTGCAAATACCATGGTTGATATGAAAACCAGTATGGGCAACATCGAAATTGAACTTTTTGATGATAAAGCACCTGTGTCGGCAAAAAACTTTGAAAGCTATGTAAAAAGCAACTTCTATGCAGGCACGATCTTCCATCGTGTGATTCCTGGCTTTATGGTACAAGGCGGTGGTTTAGATGCCAATATGATTGAGAAGGCAACCAAAGCACCAATCGTGAATGAGTCGGGCAATGGCTTGAAGAACATGCGCGGTACTTTGGCCATGGCACGTACCAGTAACCCGAACTCAGCAAGCAGCCAGTTCTTTATTAATGTGGCGGACAATAGCTTTTTAAATAAATCGGCAATGGATGCGGGTTATGCTGTATTTGGTAAAGTGACCAAAGGGATGGATATTGTCGATAAGATCGTCAATGTACCCACAGGTAACTATGGAATGCATCAAAATGTACCAAAACAACCGATTAAAATTATTAGTGTTCAGATAAAGAACAACAAGTAAAAAACAAAGCAGAAATATTTTAAATATATTTCTGCTTTAATTTTATATGCTTACAAGAATTATGCTGCTTTGTTGAACATATTGGTGTGTAAAAAAAGAACACTCGATAAAACAAGGGTTTAAAAAAGCTTGCACCCTAAAAAAAATCTCCTATAATGCACTCATCCCGACGCGATGAAGCAAAAATAACTTAGCTTTACTGGTTAAGTTGTTAAATATTTATTGCGTTGATTTGCCGCTGACGAGGTGGTGAAAAGATCATTAAGAGAATAGAAGAACAACTTGTGTGGATTTTTACTAGTTGATCAATCGAAAATATTTCATTGATTGAAGAGTAGAAATTTCTCGAAGTTTATTTGAGCGAATTTTTAGTCAGAAAATTGATGAGCCAAGATTTGTAGCCATAAGCTACTAATGATTTTAAACTGAAGAGTTTGATCATGGCTCAGATTGAACGCTGGCGGCAGGCTTAACACATGCAAGTCGAGCGGGGAAGGGTAGCTTGCTACCTAACCTAGCGGCGGACGGGTGAGTAATGCTTAGGAATCTGCCATTTAGTGGGGGACAACATTCCGAAAGGAATGCTAATACCGCATACGTCCTACGGGAGAAAGCAGGGGATCTTCGGACCTTGCGCTAAATGATGAGCCTAAGTCGGATTAGCTAGTTGGTGGGGTAAAGGCCTACCAAGGCGACGATCTGTAGCGGGTCTGAGAGGATGATCCGCCACACTGGGACTGAGACACGGCCCAGACTCCTACGGGAGGCAGCAGTGGGGAATATTGGACAATGGGCGGAAGCCTGATCCAGCCATGCCGCGTGTGTGAAGAAGGCCTTTTGGTTGTAAAGCACTTTAAGCGAGGAGGAGGCTACTTAGATTAATACTCTAGGATAGTGGACGTTACTCGCAGAATAAGCACCGGCTAACTCTGTGCCAGCAGCCGCGGTAATACAGAGGGTGCGAGCGTTAATCGGATTTACTGGGCGTAAAGCGTGCGTAGGCGGCTTTTTAAGTCGGATGTGAAATCCCCGAGCTTAACTTGGGAATTGCATTCGATACTGGGAAGCTGGAGTATGGGAGAGGATGGTAGAATTCCAGGTGTAGCGGTGAAATGCGTAGAGATCTGGAGGAATACCGATGGCGAAGGCAGCCATCTGGCCTAATACTGACGCTGAGGTACGAAAGCATGGGGAGCAAACAGGATTAGATACCCTGGTAGTCCATGCCGTAAACGATGTCTACTAGCCGTTGGGGCCTTTGAGGCTTTAGTGGCGCAGCTAACGCGATAAGTAGACCGCCTGGGGAGTACGGTCGCAAGACTAAAACTCAAATGAATTGACGGGGGCCCGCACAAGCGGTGGAGCATGTGGTTTAATTCGATGCAACGCGAAGAACCTTACCTGGCCTTGACATACTAGAAACTTTCCAGAGATGGATTGGTGCCTTCGGGAATCTAGATACAGGTGCTGCATGGCTGTCGTCAGCTCGTGTCGTGAGATGTTGGGTTAAGTCCCGCAACGAGCGCAACCCTTTTCCTTATTTGCCAGCGAGTAATGTCGGGAACTTTAAGGATACTGCCAGTGACAAACTGGAGGAAGGCGGGGACGACGTCAAGTCATCATGGCCCTTACGGCCAGGGCTACACACGTGCTACAATGGTCGGTACAAAGGGTTGCTACCTAGCGATAGGATGCTAATCTCAAAAAGCCGATCGTAGTCCGGATTGGAGTCTGCAACTCGACTCCATGAAGTCGGAATCGCTAGTAATCGCGGATCAGAATGCCGCGGTGAATACGTTCCCGGGCCTTGTACACACCGCCCGTCACACCATGGGAGTTTGTTGCACCAGAAGTAGGTAGTCTAACCGCAAGGAGGACGCTTACCACGGTGTGGCCGATGACTGGGGTGAAGTCGTAACAAGGTAGCCGTAGGGGAACCTGCGGCTGGATCACCTCCTTAACGAAAGATTGGTGACTGGTAAGAATCCACAACAAGTTGTTCTTCGAAGATGTATCTGAGGGTCTGTAGCTCAGTTGGTTAGAGCACACGCTTGATAAGCGTGGGGTCACAAGTTCAAGTCTTGTCAGACCCACCAAATCTGATTGCTGAAGCTTAGATTAAAAGATATGTCGTTCATTAAGTGATAAGCTGGGGACTTAGCTTAGTTGGTAGAGCGCCTGCTTTGCACGCAGGAGGTCAGGAGTTCGACTCTCCTAGTCTCCACCATGAATTAAAAGAGTTTGTAAGAACGAAATTAATTCAAAGCTAAGAAGATTATAGAGTTTAGTGAATACAGTCCAAGTTGACTGGTTTATTAATCTCTGTGATTTATCACAGTTTACTACGCACCGACGAGGTGGTAGTTAATCATTAACAGATTAGTAGAATTGAGTCTGAAATAAATTGTTCAAACTCGATTAATTTGACACTAACGGTAATACGTAAGTATTTCAGTTAGATGAAGAGTTAATCTGAGAACTAGCAAAAACACTGAATCAAGCGTTTTGGTATATGAATTTAGATTGAAGCTGTACAGTGCTTAAATGCACAGACAACGAATCAGTAGCAATTAAGTTTGCAACGATAACACTCACTTGTATGTGTTAGCGACTGTTTGGGGTTGTATAGTCAAGTAATTAAGTGCATGTGGTGGATGCCTTGGCAGTCAGAGGCGATGAAAGACGTGATAGCCTGCGAAAAGCTCCGGGGAGGCGGCAAATATCCTTTGATCCGGAGATTTCTGAATGGGGGAACCCACCCGCTATAAGGCGGGTATCATAAGCTGAATACATAGGCTTATGAAGCGAACGAGGGGAAGTGAAACATCTCAGTACCCTTAGGAAAAGAAATCAATTGAGATTCCCTTAGTAGCGGCGAGCGAACGGGGAGCAGCCCATTAAGTTGTGTGTGTTCTAGTGGAACGCTCTGGGAAGTGCGAACGTAGAGGGTGATATTCCCGTACACGAAAGGGCACACACAATGATGACGAGTAGGGCGAGGCACGTGAAACCTTGTCTGAATATGGGGGGACCATCCTCCAAGGCTAAATACTCCTGACTGACCGATAGTGAACCAGTACCGTGAGGGAAAGGCGAAAAGAACCCCTGTGAGGGGAGTGAAATAGATCCTGAAACCGCATGCATACAAGCAGTGGGAGCCGACTAGTTCGGTGACTGCGTACCTTTTGTATAATGGGTCAGCGACTTATATTCAGTAGCAAGGTTAACCGCATAGGGGAGCCGTAGAGAAATCGAGTCTTAATAGGGCGTTTAGTTGCTGGGTATAGACCCGAAACCAGGCGATCTATCCATGAGCAGGTTGAAGGTTGGGTAACACTAACTGGAGGACCGAACCCACTGTCGTTGAAAAGCCAGGGGATGACTTGTGGATAGGGGTGAAAGGCTAATCAAGCCTGGTGATAGCTGGTTCTCCCCGAAAGCTATTTAGGTAGCGCCTCGGACGAATACCATTGGGGGTAGAGCACTGTTTCGGCTAGGGGGTCATCCCGACTTACCAAACCGATGCAAACTCCGAATACCAATGAGTACTATCCGGGAGACAGACTGCGGGTGCTAACGTCCGTAGTCAAGAGGAAAACAATCCAGACCGCCAGCTAAGGCCCC
This sequence comes from Acinetobacter sp. CIP 64.2, assembly GCF_000369645.1. Classification (NCBI taxonomy): domain Bacteria; kingdom Pseudomonadati; phylum Pseudomonadota; class Gammaproteobacteria; order Moraxellales; family Moraxellaceae; genus Acinetobacter; species Acinetobacter sp. CIP 64.2. Next base: position 164 of record NZ_KB850125.1, on the reverse strand, counting down.
AAAATCATAGTTAAGTGGGAAACGATGTGGGAAGGCATAGACAGCTAGGAGGTTGGCTTAGAAGCAGCCACCCTTTAAAGAAAGCGTAATAGCTCACTAGTCGAGTCGGCCTGCGCGGAAGATGTAACGGGGCTAAAACTATGTGCCGAAGCTGCGGATTTGAC
>NZ_KB850124.1:0-34792 GCF_000369645.1 Acinetobacter sp. CIP 64.2 | reverse complement strand
TTTTTGGGCATTTTTACATTTTTATGGTTTTATTAAGTGTTTGATATTTATATTAATATACAAGTGTATTGCGTATAAGCACCATTATGTTAAATAATTTCATTTGATATCTTTTCTTTTACAGTTTTTAAAGATATTTCTAGATTAGTTACTTTTTCATTAATCATATCTTTGACATTCATAGCAAAGGTATCGACAGCTGTGTGCATTTTTTTAGCATCATCTTTCCGTATAAATGGTGTTATAAAAGGAAGAGCAACCAATATGAAAGGAACAAAAGGGATCATTTTCCAGTCAAAATCAGTTTCCTTGTGATCATCGATCTTAGGATCTTTTTTTCTTCCATATCCAGTAGATATTTGCATTCCTATATGTTCAGCAATAAAGTTATATTGTTGTAATGCATTTTTTTCAGAAGTATTACCTAACTCATTAATTTCTTTTATTATTTTTTCAGATGAGGATGATAATTCATTTTGTAGTTCAGATGAACTAAAACCAAAAAAACCAAGATCATCATCAATTTTTTTATGCTGTTTAGCTTGCCATGTTCTCAGTTTTTCTAACATTACTTCTTTACAATGTTGTGGGAATGATTCCGCGTCTGGCACAGCCAGGCACCTGATGGCATGAAATGCCGCTAAGCCCGCGTAATTGCGGGCTTTTTTTTGTTTGTGTTTGGCACGATCTGGCAACGGGAGGAAGCGCCAAGCACCGTTTGAGCATGGCATTAAAGCTGGTATTATGGTTTGGCGATGCCATGATTGATGCCGATACCATGCTGCGTTCTTTTGTGTGTTCATGGTATTAATATTCTATAAGTTACTGTTTCGTAAGAAAAAATACGATAAATTCGAGATTTTTTCAGCATGGTATCGGAGACGAAGAAGGACAAGGTACATGCTGACCGATACCAAGCTGCGCAATCTCAAGCCCAGGGACAAACTCTACAAAGTGAATGACCGGGAAGGTCTCTATGTGGCAGTGACTCCAGCCGGCTCCATCTCGTTCCGTTACAACTACTCAATCAACGGTCGGCAGGAGACCATCACCTTTGGGCGTTATGGTGTCGGTGGCATCACCCTGGCCGAAGCCCGCGAGCTGTTGGGTGACGCCAAGAAGATGGTTGCGGCGGGCAAGTCGCCGGCCAAGGAGAAAGCCCGAGACAAGGCGCGGGTGAAAGATGCAGAGACGTTCGGTGCCTGGGCGGAGAAGTGGCTGCGTGGCTACCAGATGGCCGACTCCACCCGCGATATGCGCCGCTCGGTTTATGAGCGTGAGCTGAAGCCGAAATTCAGCAATCAGAAGCTGGTGGAGATCACCCACGAAGACTTGCGGGCACTGGCTGGCAATGTCTAGCAACGGCAGGCATTTCGGCTGAGGGTAAAAGAACTTTCCGCTAAGCGATAGACTGTATGTAAACACAGTATTGCAAGGACGCGGAACATGCCTCATGTGGCGGCCAGGACGGCCAGCCGGGATCGGGATACTGGTCGTTACCAGAGCCACCGACCCGAGCAAACCCTTCTCTATCAGATCGTTGACGAGTATTACCCGGCATTCGCTGCGCTTATGGCAGAGCAGGGAAAGGAATTGCCGGGCTATGTGCAACGGGAATTTGAAGAATTTCTCCAATGCGGGCGGCTGGAGCATGGCTTTCTACGGGTTCGCTGCGAGTCTTGCCACGCCGAGCACCTGGTCGCTTTCAGCTGTAAGCGTCGCGGTTTCTGCCCGAGCTGTGGGGCGCGGCGGATGGCCGAAAGTGCCGCCTTGCTGGTTGATGAAGTACTGCCTGAACAACCCATGCGTCAGTGGGTGTTGAGCTTCCCGTTTCAGCTGCGTTTCCTGTTTGCCAGCCGGCCCGAGATCATGGGGTGGGTGCTGGGCATCGTTTACCGCGTCATTGCCACGCACCTGGTCAAGAAAGCGGGCCATACCCACCAAGTGGCCAAGACGGGCGCGGTCACCCTGATCCAGCGTTTTGGATCGGCGCTCAATCTGAATGTTCACTTCCACATGCTGTTTCTCGACGGTGTGTATGTCGAGCAATCCCACGGCTCAGCGCGTTTCCGCTGGGTCAAGGCGCCGACCAGCCCAGAGCTCACCCAGCTGACGCACACCATCGCCCACCGGGTGGGTCGCTATCTGGAACGGCAAGGCCTGCTGGAACGGGATGTCGAAAACAGCTATCTGGCCTCGGATGCGGTGGATGACGACCCGATGACACCCCTGCTGGGGCACTCGATCACTTACCGTATCGCTGTCGGTTCACAGGCGGGGCGAAAGGTGTTCACTTTGCAAACTCTGCCGACCAGTGGTGATCCGTTCGGTGACGGGATTGGCAAGGTAGCCGGGTCCAGCCTGCACGCCGGCGTGGCGGCCAGGGCCGATGAACGCAAGAAGCTCGAACGGCTGTGCCGGTACATCAGCCGCCCGGCGGTATCCGAGAAGCGGCTGTCGTTAACACGAGGCGGCAACGTGCGCTACCAGCTCAAGACGCCGTACCGGGACGGCACCACGCACGTCATTTTCGAACCATTGGATTTCATTGCAAGGCTGGCCGCCCTGGTACCGAAGCCCAGAGTCAACCTAACCCGCTTCCACGGGGTGTTCGCACCCAACAGTCGGCACCGGGCGTTGGTCACGCCGGCAAAACGGGGCAGGGGCAACAAGGTCAGGGTGGCTGATGAACCGGCAACACCAGCACAACGGCGAGCGTCGATGACATGGGCGCAACGGCTCAAGCGTGTTTTCAATATCGACATCGAGACCTGCAGCGGCTGCGGCGGCGCCATGAAAGTCATCGCCTGCATTGAAGACCCTATAGTGATCAAGCAGATCCTTGATCACCTGAAGCACAAAGCCGAAACCAGCGGGACCAGGGCGTTACCCGAAAGCCGGGCGCCACCGGCTGAGCTGCTCCTGGGTCTGTTTGACTGACGAGCCTGAAGGCCAACGATACCAATCAAAATGCTGCGTTCACAGCGCCGCGGCAGGGATCCGCCGTGCTGGTTGTCGGAAAAGGAGCCGCTAGTGGGAAAGAGGAGGGTAAATTTTCAGCGTTGCTGGCTCCCCGTCAGCCGGATTGGGTTGCATCGCAGGGGTGTCGAAAGAGTCAACTGCGGTCCAAAGCTGTTGGACTTGGGTGAAAAGGGCGTTTATTCTTCCTATACGTTGTCGGCAGCGGGCCAAAAAGGAATACGTCCATGCCCATCGAGGTGAAACCGGCTGTGAGCGCGGGTTCAAGCATATAGCCCGACAGGCGCGTATCCTTGCCGATCACGACACGATGGCGGTGGTCACCGCGACGAAAGACACGGCCAGCCGCCATGCCGACGCGCAAGGCGGTTTCCGCCGTCATCGCGCCTTCGTTGGCTTTGCCACGAATACCGTCTGTGCCGAAATATTTGCGCACCATAAGGTCGATTATCCTGTCGTCGGGTCGCCCTCAAAGGGGACATGCCTGCTGAACCGCGAATATAGAGAAATATCCCGAATGTGCAGTTAACGAATTCTTGCGGTTTCTTTCAGCGCCGCCAATACCGCCAGCCCGTCGCGCAAGGGGCGCGGCTCGTGTGTGCGGATGAAGTCAGCTCCACCTGCGGCGGCGGCAAGCTCTGCAGCGAGTGTCGCGGCCCCGACATCCCCCGGACCACGGCCTGTGAGCGCGCGCAGAAAGGATTTGCGCGAAACAGACAGAAGCACCGGCAAATCGAAGCGCAGCCGCAATTCATCGAACCGCGCCAGCACCGAGAGCGAGGTTTCGGGAGCAGCCCCCAGAAAAAACCCCATGCCGGGATCAAGGACAAGGCGGTTGCGTTTGATACCGGCACCCGTCAGCGCCGCGATGCGCGCGTCAAAGAACGCCGCAATGTGATCCATGATGTCGCCAGCGGGTGCCTCGCGCCGATCTGCCTGCCCGTCTTGCACCGAATGCATAACGACGAGTTTGGCAGATGATTTCGCCAATTGCGGATAGAACGCAGCGTCTGGAAAACCGCGAATATCATTGAGATAGGCCACACCACGCGACAAGGCATAGGCTTGCGTCGCGGGTTGATAACTGTCGAGCGAGACGGGAATGCCATCTGCCTTGAGCGCGTCCAGCACCGGCGCGATACGCGCGATTTCTGTGTCGGACGAAACAGGCGCGGCGTCGGGATTGCTGGATGCCGGACCGAGGTCGATCACATCTGCCCCCTCGGCCATCAGCTTACGCGCCTGCGCAATGGCTGCGTCTGGCGCCAGATACCGGCCTCCATCGGAGAAACTGTCCGAGGTTATGTTGACGATGCCGAAAATGATGAGCGATTTATTCATGGGGGCTTCTATAATAATAATAATCGAGCATGAGTCTCATACGGATGCTCGGGTCGAAAGGGAATCCCCAGGCGAGTAACCTGTTTGCGGTGATCCATTAGCTGCAGGAGCAGAAGAGCATACATCTGGAAGCAAAGCCAGGAAAGCGGCCTATGGAGCTGTGCGGCAGCGCTCAGTAGGCAATTTTTCAAAATATTGTTAAGCCTTTTCTGAGCATGGTATTTTTCATGGTATTACCAATTAGCAGGAAAATAAGCCATTGAATATAAAAGATAAAAATGTCTTGTTTACAATAGAATGGGATACGTAAGACTAGAGAATCTACAAGATCAATCAACGATTGTTTTTCAACTATTTCTTTACCAAATGGAATTATCTCTCCACCACGTGTTTTTTTGTGCTCACTACATACAGGGATAATGGCAATGTTATTTCCAAGTTCATGAGCAATCACTTGAATAAATTCAGCTTCTTCCTCTTCTGTTAGAGAGTCTGCTTTTGTTAATACGATACTAACTTTATAATTTTCATCTATAAGTTTTTTTACAATTTTAGAGTCAGCATCCTGTATACGCCCTCCAGAAGCAGCAATACAATAAAAAATAGAGTGAAACCAATCCGATGCAGGTTTATCTATTCCTCTTTTTTTTAACTCAGTATTAAGCTCTTTCAGCCACTGTTCTTCTTTGCCAACTTCTAGTCCCCAAGAATCATAGATTTTTACAGACATATCTTTTATTTTATGATTAATTTCATGAAAACCATTTGTTGTAACTGGTCGACCAATTCCTGATTTTGCTACTTCTGAACCAAATAAGTAATTGATTAAGCTACTTTTACCAACACCTGTTTGTCCAATAATTGCAATATTATAGTTTGTATTAGTCATTTTTATTTCCCTTCGCTTGTTTCAAATACTCCATAAAAATTTTCATTAAATTATCATCAAAATTTTTCATGAAGGAGCTATCATCAAAATGATCTAACCCTAACTCGGTTAATTTTGCACATGCCTCTGAAACTGCAAAGCCAAAAGCAGAAGTAATAGATGCCGCTACGGAACCATTAATTGTTCCACCTACAGCTGTTCCGACACCTGGGAAAAACTTTAGAATTTGACTAACCAAATATTTTCCAGCTATTGGTAAAGACGAAGCTATTGCTGTTTGAATAATTGCTGATACGCTATCAACAGCGCGATCTAAATTATATATATATAGTATTCTTGCCAATAACTTTGATTGATTAGCTAATAAAAGTGGTGCACTGGATGCTGGTATTGGAGCAAATCCAGTTGCAAAAGCTAATGTTGTATGCTGAATAATGGCATTTTTTGCATGTTCTCTTTTTTCTTTAAGGCTATTTTTTTGAGCAGAAACAAAAGCAGTTTTTAAAGCATTTGGTAATTGACTAGTACTCCATGAAATAAGTTTTTCCAATTCCATTCCATGTAAATTTTCTTTAATTGTTGTTTCAAAGATTTGAATCTTTGGAAACTCATTTAAAATTGCTGTTTTTAACAAGCTTGCATCATCGTCACTAACTAAATCTGCTTTAGTTAAAACTATTGAAATAGGTATATCTGAAAGTTCTATTTTCCGAATGATATTAATATCAAAATCTGTAATTCGAGAACCTATTGTTTGTATGCAGTACCATACTAAATGAGGCTTATCTTCAATTGAGTTTTGTGTTTCACTACAAAGTTCAATAACTTCTTTTTGGAAAAGTGATTCTTGCTCAGAACCAATTTCATACCCTTTACTATCAAAGAGAACAATTGGAATATTTGGTGACGTAAATTTATTTATATGCTGTGTTATAGGTTTACCGACTCCAGTAGCTGCTATATCTTCACCAAAGCATAAATTTAGTAAAGAACTTTTACCGACTCCAGTACCACCAACTAAAAGAATATTTGGTTTTTCTATATTTTTCTTCAGTGAGTCAAATGCCATATTTAACTCTTCTTGAAAATTACTAGACATATAGTCCCCATAGTTTGTAATTATTTAAGAATATTGAATATTCTACCTTTTTATTTCTTTGAAAATATATGGATATTAATAATTTCAGCTAAATTTGACCTATGCAATATTTTGTTTATTAATTAGATTTTCTAAAATTAACATAATACATGTTATGCGAAATAATTTTATTTTTTATTTAAAATCAATTACTTAATTGTTGTTGAAAATCCTAATCCTAATCCTCATCGATTGGGCTTTTTATCTTCTCGCATGTTTTTACCTGTTTTTCAAACATCACTCCACAAGACAGCTTATCGTGTTTTTTTAAGTACACCCATTCGGATACAGTTAATTTAGGCTATATTTGTATTCTTTTATTGTATTTAATTGGTGTATTTATTATAGTCTAATAAGCAAAAGAATACAAATAAGGGTACAACAGTGGCTGAAGTAGCATACAAACGGGTAAGTACGGCAGATCAAAATACAGCACGACAGCTAGAGGGCAAGACCTTTGACAAAATTTTTGAAGACAAGGTAAGCGGTAAGGATACCAACAGACCTCAATTACAGGCGATGCTCGATTACGTCAGAGAAGGTGATGTAGTCCATGTACACAGCCTGGATCGTTTGGGGCGTAATACGGCAGACCTGCTGCAATTGGTGGAGCAACTCAAGATTAAAGGCGTGACTGTCCATTTTCACAAAGAAGGCATGATCTTTTCGGCAGATACCAATAATCCAATGCACCAGCTAATGTTCACGATGCTGTCAGGCTTTGCACAGTTTGAGCGTGAGTTGATCAGAGAGCGTCAGCGTGAAGGGATTGCAATTGCCAGAGCTGAAAACAAGTATCAGGGACGTAAGAAGACTATTGATGACGCTGCAATTCGTGCAGCTATGGTAAAGCCTGATGCTAGTTACAGGAAAGTGGCAAAAGAGCTGGGTGTAAGTCTAAGCACAGTACAAAGGGCAATGAAGGGAGGCTAAGCTCCCTTTCTTGGTCTCCCTGATTTACTTTTTTGTGGGATTTGCCCTTTACTGAAAGCGCGATTTTTAGAATTAAACATTACTGAACGAATGAGATAATCTTTCTTTACTAGATACATGGCAGTTGCTATGACGTTATCCCTGAGATCCTCTTCATGATGGCTAATCATGCCTATGCCTAGATTTTTATACTTTTCCTTATTGGCATTGCAATTCCAATATAAGCCATCTCCTTGGGTAATCTCATTATTCCATAGCTCGCCTATATCTTGAGCTATTGTGATGTCTTCACGATGCTCAGAGCCATCTAAGAAAAACATCATGTGGAAATGGAAAGATTTTATCTCGGTATATTCCAATTTCCACATATAGCCTATAAAGCCTTTTGAATATTGCTTCTTGAGAGACTTAAGAAGCACCCTTCTATGTTCTTGAACATCAAGCGACCATGCCTTTAAAGCTTCAAGTTTGTGTCCTTGTTTTGACAATGGTTTATTTGAAATATTGGTGGTGATCTTTCTAAAAAGCCCCTTCCGGTAGCTTAAGTCTATTCGGATTACTAAAAGCCTTGAACGGTAATCAAATAGTCCGTTGATATATTTTCGTACTTCCTTTTTATATTCACTGTCATATTTTCTCTGCTGTTCAATTTCTTTTTTAAAAGCATCAGATCGTAGTCCTTTCTTTAGAGCAGTTAGGAAAGCTATATCATCAAATTTTCTGTATTCAGTTTTTGTTTTCAAATAGAGATTTACGTAAGGTGAAAACTTGCTATCAGGAAAGTTTTCTTCCAGGTCATTTATATATTGGTCTGTTCTGTACCATACGAGCTTTTGGTATTTTTTTAAGATAAATCTATATCCGGATGGATCTGCTAACAGCTGCTCATTTTCACTCTTTAGTTCTTTCAGTGATTCTTCTATTACATGAAGTTGGTTGTAAGTACGATAATTAATATCATCTATTGTTAACTTATTGTTGTCAGTAATAATTGGATACATATCGTCTAGGAAATATGTATTGGGTTCTAAAGTATCCATGTAGGTATAACTCCAATATCATTATGTCTATGATATTGAAGATAATATATAAATGATAATTAATCTTAATAACATAAACTACAGAAATAATTATTTATTTTTCATACCCTTAGATGCTATATATCAATACTTTCCATTGTGTTTAAAAATCATACAGTTAGTAGGATAATAGCGAGTTGTAGGTATAAAAAACTAGTAGGATTAGTTAATCCTACTAGTTTTAATTTAATATTGTCAATACCTATTTACTTAGATGCACACATACAATTCAGTTTCACTAAATAATTGTGTTCTTGTGAAAGAATGATAGGACTTCAGAGGGGGATTTTCTGGAATGAGGGAATTTGCCAAATGGCAATTGCGTAATCGGGACGCCGAGTCGCGTGAAGGCATAGATTGCAAATAATTTCAGATATACATCATCTACATGAACAGTGAATGTTTATTCCTACATTCAAAGGCTTATCAGACGGTAAGCCTTTTTTCATTTCTAGAGGTATATCTTATGAACATTACATGCCCGTATTGCCATTCTGAAAACGTCAGCCGTGTGATTGACCAGCAGTCCTCCAATAACCGCAGTATGTCTTCAATGACCGGTGCCGGGATTGGTGCCAGCATTTCCAAAAGCCTGCCGCTGCCGATCTCGCCCTGGATGGGTGGGATTGCCGGGGCTGTGGTCGGTGGACTGATTGACAGCTTCATCCAGCCATCCAGACCCGTAGCGGCACCGATCCGCTACTTCCATTGCCATCATTGCCAGCGCAATTTTGATTAACCGGCTCAGGGAGAAGTGATATGGCACATCAACTCGAACAAATGGCTTATGTCGGTAACACCCCCTGGCATGGCCTGGGTAATCAACTGACACAGAACCAGCCGATTGAAGTCTGGGCACAACAGGCAGGCATGGACTGGCGCATTGAATCCTGCAATGTCAGCTATATGGCACAGAATGAACGGGGACAGAGCATCATTCTGCCTTATGAAGAACAGCGGGTCTTGTACCGTTCTGATACCCATGCCCCTTTATCGGTCGTCAGCCAGCGTTACCAGGAAGTGCAGCCCAAAGAGATTCTGGAATTCTACCGGGATCTGACCGAGCAATCCGGCTTTGAGCTGGAAACCGCGGGCGTACTGAAGGGAGGAAAAAAGTTCTGGGCACTGGCACGTACCGGACAAAGCACGGCACTCAAAGGCAAGGATGTCAGCAATGGCTATATCCTACTAGCAACCGCTTGTGATGGAACGTTAGCAACGACTGCACAATTTACCAATATCCGGGTGGTATGCAACAACACGCTGGCGATTGCTTTACGTGGGCAAAGCTCAAGTGCCGGGGTGGTCAAGGTTCCACACAGCACCCGGTTCGATGCGGACAAGGTCAAGCAGCAACTCGGCATTTCCGTGCGTGCCTGGGATGAACACATGTATGAAATGAAACAGCTCAGCCAGCGCAAAGTCACCCAAGGTGAAGCCGCTGCCTATTTCGATGCCGTGTTTAACAACACTAGCCTAAGCATTGCCGATCAGGAGGACAACATCATCCAGTTCTACCGCAATGTGGCTGCACAGGCCAGTCACTCCCCAGGCAGTAAAACCGAACCGAATGGACGCGCCATGAGTAAAGTCATGCAGATGTTCAATGGACAGGGACGGGGTGCCGAACTTTCCTCAGCCAAGGATACCGCCTATGGCTTGCTGTGTTCGATCACGGAATTTGCCGATCATGAACGCCGGGCCATGAGTACCGATCACCGGCTGGATTCTGCCTGGTTTGGTGCAGGGGCAGCACTAAAACAGCGTGGGCTGGAACAGGCTTTAAGACTGGTGGCCTAAGACCTTTTCCTGATCATGCTTAATGTTGCTTTAAGGCTCACAACCTAATCGGGCATTGAAGATGCATTGAAGATTAAATTCTACATGAACCTCAGCATGCCCCTTTGGCCACATCTCCCCGGATGTGGCTTTTTTTATGCCCAAAATTTCTCAGCTGAATTTTTACAGACGACCGCTATCTATAGGACAACCCCATGAATACATTTGCACCTTTACCCAATTTACCGAAGCCCTCTGGCATTCCCTCACACATTCCATTACCTCAACCTGTGAAACCTTCACGATCCACTGCGGCCAAACGTCTGGCCAATACCAAACAGCTTGATCAGCAACAATGGCTGGAAGTCCGCAAGCAGGGCATTGGCAGCAGTGATGCTGCGACTGCCTGTGGGCTTAATCCCTACATGTCGATGCTGGAACTGTGGATGATCAAGACCGGACGTATCCAGCAAAAGATCGAAGATGAAAGTTCCGGCCATGCTCCCTTGTACTGGGGCAAGCAACTGGAACCCCTGGTCGCTGAATACTACAGTCTGCATACCAATAACAAGGTCAGACGGGTGAATGCCGTATTACAGCATCCTGATCCAGACAAGGCCTTTATGCTGGCCAACTTGGATTATGCCGTGGTTGGCAGCGATGAGGTGCAGATCCTGGAATGTAAAACTGCAGGGGAATATGGCAGCAAGCTGTGGCGGGATGGTGTGCCGCTGTATGTATTGTGTCAGGTACAGCATCAACTGGCCGTCACAGGCAAGCAGGCGGCTCATGTCTGTGTCTTGCTCTGCGGCCATGAAACCCGGATTTTTAAGGTCAGCCGAAATGATGCCCTGATCCAGCAGATCATCCATGCGGAACGTACTTTCTGGGCATGTGTCGAGCAAGATATTCCTCCCGCAGTAGATGCCAGTGAATCGGCAGCACGCGCTTTACAGCAGCTTTACCCGGAGCATGTCCCTCTAACCGTCGAAGACCTATCACATGATGAGACGGCCAATCTGCTTTTTGAAAAGCTGATTCAAGCCAGACAGCAGATTGAAGAGCAGCAGCAAAGCTTCGATCAGATCAAGCACGAAATTCAGATGCTGATGAAAGATGCTGAACGAGCCACCTTTAACGGTGGCTCGGTGGTATGGAGGAAGAGTAAAGATTCAGTGAGTCTGGATGCCAAGTCACTGTTAAAGCAGCAGCCTGAGCTGATTGAGCAGTATCCGCTGCATAAGCAGGGCAGTCGTCGCTTCAACATTTATACGGATGCATGACCTGCCTTCCGCAGAGGCCCATTTGTAAAAACGCGCAAAGCCGCCCGGTTCGCCCTTTCTCCACAGATGAAGAAAGGGCATTTGGACAGCTTTGCCTGATCTGATGATCGATGCACTACCTGTTCTCCTGTGACCTCGGGTGAGCATTATTTTTATTGAATTAAGAGAGTCGATAGGTTGAGGAGCGGGTGCTTCAATTTATACGGCTCATCTGTAAAAAATCACATTTAGGAAAATCATGATGATTAAAGGGTTAGCGATTACACCGCCCGTATTGGGGCGTATCAGCATTGGCCGTGTCATTGAAAAGAATGGCAAACGCCTGCCAGAGAAAGATGACCAGTTCACCATTACCAGCCAGATCCAGAGCAAGGAAGGCTGGATCAGGCATCCACTGGATGAGCAGCTGCGTGCAAACCTACCGAATGGGAAACTGAGATCCATTCCGGTACGGATGATCTTTAATGATCCTGATCTGAACATGCGGGCAGAATACAGCCTGTTTGACCGTCAGACTGGACGTCCGGTTTGTGTCGGCAATGGTCAGACCTGCCAGCGATTGACCAGTCAAGGGGTAGAACAGCATCCCTGTCCATCCCCAGATTTATGCTCACTGGCACAAGGCGGGCATTGCAAGCCCTATGGGCGGCTGCATGTCAATCTGGATGAATCGGATGAACTGGGGACTTTCATCTTTAGAACCACAGGTTTTAACAGTATCCGTACCCTGGCTGCACGTTTGGCTTACTACCATGCGGCATCAGGAGGGCTGCTATCATGTTTACCCTTACAACTGACCTTAAGAGGGAAAAGCACGACACAAAGCTATCGCCAGCCGGTGTACTACGTGGATCTGACCTTACGTGATGGGGTGAACTTGCAGCAAGCAATTAACACGGCTCGACAGATGGATGAGCAGAGTAAGGCCGCTGGGTTTTACCAGGAATCGCTGGATTTTACTGCTAGAAAAGGCTTTGAGAATGCTAGATTTGAGGTGAACAGTGAGGAGGGCATGGATGTGCTGGAGGAGTTTTATGCAGAAGATGAATCTGAGCAACCCAAGACTGAACCGAAAACTAATGCAAAGCCTAAATTCAATCAGAGAGAGGGTTTTGTGCAGGATATTCAGCAGGGTTTGCAGCAGAGTGTTAGAATAGTGAATTAAACACATGCGGTGAAAAATAAGGGAATTTAGGATCCCTTATTTTTTTGTTCTGATGTCTTCAGCATTTCAAAATTTCCTTGAATATAGACAAGCCATCGAAGCTTATAATAAGACCCACGACATGCTGGAACGCTGCAAGAAATCCAATGATGTAGTGCTGATCGACAATGCCTTTAAAGACACCAAGCTGGAGATCTTTAAAAAGGATTGGATAGCTTTACTCGCCTCTACGAGTTTATGACGCAGATTGTAGATTACGATGATAAAAGCTGGAAAAGCTCAGTCTGTATGCGTGTAACCTGAGTCCATTGTTGCGCGAATATTTATACAACTAAATTACAACTAATTTAATTTTAATTATTAACTAAATTAGTTTCATATTAAAACTTCCAAACCCACTTCTTTAAGAACACCCACATACTTCCTGACATTCTCAACATCTTGCAGCTCAATAAGAAGTCTTTTTTCAAGATCTTCATAGCTCTCACCTACAGCTGCTTTCTGGCTAGCGAATGGATCGTAATGGGCAAGTTTGTTTGCGAATAATCTAATCTGTTTATCACTGAGTTTCTTGGGAGATTCGTTCTCATCATCTTTGGTTTTCTTAGGACGAAAAGAGAAAGAGAACCCGGTAATGTTTCGGCCAGACTTATGCTGCTCATAGGACGCAACAATATCCGTCTTCTCGTTGATTTGGGTTAAAGCAGCATTCAAGACCTTCTTCTTGAAGTTGCTCATGATCTTGTATTCGTCACTACCCAATCCCAGCTTGAAGCGAAAGTCATCAACCAAGAAGACCGGGGTTTTACCGAGACTGCGCCACTGGATCAGCAATTCATACAGACGGATTGCATACTTGCTGGTTAATGAACTTATTTGCTTCAGTTCATACGAAGTAAAAGACTGTTCTAACTCAGTGATCAATGGAATGACATCGGGAGCAAAAACCAATTCTAGAATACCAGCAGAATCAACATAGGCTATTCTTGAAACCCAACGAGATTTAACGATCTTCTCCTTCTGGGTAGCCTCATGAATCCCCTTGTAGCTGAACTTTCGCTCAAACAGGCTATTAGCTGCATTCTTTAAAGCTTCATAGGCTGCATGCCTATCTACATTGAATTGCTTCATATAGTGCTGTGCATGGACTTCTAGGGTGCTATTAGCATTAACATCTTTGCTTATCTCTCTAGCTTGTACGATGGCTAAAAGAATCAGACGTTGCTCTGTGGTATCTAGGTTATAGCTGGCATTGATTAAGGCATTGTCTTTAACAACTAACTCTTTTGTCACAATGACTTTCCTATTTATTATTGCCAATAACTATACCCAAACAACTTAAGTATGTAAATGGAGGGGAAAGGTATCTATAATGGAGGGGAAAGGTATCTATAATGGAGGGGAAAGGTATCTATAATGGAGGGGAAAGGTATCTATAATGGAGGGGAAAGGTATCTATAATGGAGGGGAAAGGTATCTATATACCCTCTGAAAGTCTTATATAGAAAGGGTTTCAGCCTGTCTAAAAATATTAAAAATAAAAATATTAAAAATAAAAAAGGGTATTGTTGAAAAATTAGAGCTTCTTTATTTTTTCGCGTATCAATTGATTGTGATAGAAACCAAAAAGAAATAGGTCAATAATCAACCTGGTGGGAAAAGGTATCTGTATAGAGAATTGAATAAATACTAAAGGAATAACACTTTACTTAGTTACACTATGAAACTATATTAAGTATAAATTAGTTATAAATTATACCTAAAATGATTGTATTAATTGGAAGCCAGAAAGGCGGATGTGGCAAATCTACAATAGCTATCAATATTGCTGCTTATCTTGCAAAACATAACAAAGACATCGTACTCGTTGATGCAGATCCCCAACAAAGCTCAGCTAACTGGGTAAAAGATCGGGATGGAACAGATCTGCCGAAAGTACATTGCGTTCAGCGCTATGGCGATATCAAGAACACACTGAAAGACCTAGATGGCCGTTATGACTATGTAATTGTCGATGTTGCTGGGCATGACAGCAAAGAGCTTAGAACTGCAATGTTAACGGCTCATTACCTGGTAGTGCCATTTAGACCATCACAATTCGACTTGGATACTTTACCTCATCTATCAGAAGTCATTGACCAAGCGAAGTCCTTTAATGAGGAACTGAAGCCATTTGGATTACTAACATTGGCTCCTACAAATCCATCAGTGTCTGAAGTGCAACAAGCAAATGACTATTTAGCTGACTTCCGGTTGTTCACAGCCTTGTCGTCAGTGATTCATGATCGTAAGGTTTATCGTGATGTCACAGCTGAAGGGAAAGGTGTAGTTGAATCCAATAATCCAAAAGCAATAGAAGAATTTGAGGCATTCATGGAGGAGCTTCTGGCATGATTAAGAAAAGAGAAACTACGAAACCTTTTTCTGAGGAAGCATTCATTAATGGTGCTAATGAACAGCTCACACCAAAATTAGACCCGAAAGCTTCTAGAAAATTTAAGACGCATACGATCCCGATGAATGAGTATGAGTACAAGTTATTAGCTGAACTGGCAGAGAAATATGGTCAAACCCATAATGGAATTATTAGATTTGCACTAAAGAAATTAAGTGAGGAATAACAACTAATATAGAACTTATTTGAAACTATTTTAGTTTCAAAAAACTTAATTGAATGTAGTAAAACCATAGTAGGCTGTTGATGTTCATCACAGACTAGACATTTTTATTGGTGAGAATACAGACAAGACACTTTAAATTGTTTCTAACATCTGATGTTATTCCTAAGTAGAAATGTCCTACCTAATAACCAAATAGAAATGTCCTATATGGACATTTCCAAGTCAAGCACAGGATTTAGATTTCGTTCTTGAATTGCTGTTTTCTGTGCACGTCTGCTTGGCATCTTTTGAGAACGATTACGTTTGTTTTGCTGTTCCAGTTCTTCATGCTGTTGTTGGATATGATTCAGAACAGCACCCAACCGTTTATTCTCAACAATCTCTCGCTGATTCAGCTGACTTAATTTATCGAAGAGGCTGTAATTGATCTTTCGGCTATTATGCATGATGGCTACAGTACCATCCGGGTATTCAAGGAACTCAAGATACTTACCGATCAACCTTTGATTTTCTTCGGTGTTTTCCAGGAGATATACGCATTTATCATAAGTAATCGTCAGACTATTCGTGACTCTGCGGGGGTCACGCCAAGTAAAAATATCATCTAATTCTTCGGCTGTTTCAGTGATAGACCGATGTAGATTCTTAGGATTAAAAGCCATCTTGGCGAACTTCTGATTGAACTCCTCAATGAAGCAGGGTAGCCAGACATTAGCTTGCTCAATCGAACAGATGCCTTTCAGGCGCATCTCCTTGATCAGACGGTCCTGAAGGGTTCTGTTGGCCCGTTCCACACGGCCTTTGGCCTGCGGTGAATTAGCGAAGATGATATCGATATTCAGGGTGCTGAGTACACGTCCAAACTGGGTAATCTTGGTGTCTTTCTTGCTGCTTTGATTCACTCTAAAGACTGAATGTTTGTCGCTGTAAAACGCTAAAGGCTTACCGTGCTGTTCGACATATAAGCGTGTTGAAATCATATAGTCAAAGGTTGATTCTGACTCACAGAAGCGTAAATGCTGCAATTTTCCTGTAGCATCATCGATAAACACCAGCAGACAGCATTTAGCAGCGCGTCCTTCAAACCAGTCATGGTGTGAGCCATCAATTTGGATCAGTTCACCAAAGCAATCCCGGTTGTAACGAGGCTGATACGGTCGTTTCAGGCGCTTGGATCTAGGCATCCATAAGTCAGCTGCAATCATCCAAGAACGCAGGGTTTCTACTGAAAGATCGAATCCATGTACGGTGGTAAGCTTTTCATGCGCTAAAGTGGGTCCGAAACCATGCAGTTGGTCAGAAACAATATTGAGGCACTTGAGTCTGAGTTCTTCAGGAAGTTTAGAATTGCTGATTTGGCCACGACCGGCATGGGCTAATGCAGATGGACCTTGAGCTTTGTATTTCTGCAGTAAGCGTCTGATCTGACGTTCTGAAATATGAAGTAGCTGAGCAGCCTGGGATTGAGTTATGCGTTGATCGCAGATTTCCTGCAAGACCGACAATCGTTTAAGTTCTTTATCCGACATAGACACCAACATATCAAACCGTCCGCTAAGGAAATTGCAGAAGTGCATATTCTAAAAGCGGACATTTTTACTTTGGAGAAACCGGACATTTCTATTTTGGAGTTACATCTGAACTGCGCATAAGAGATTTTATGTTAAATGAAAAATAGATGGTGCTTTTCTAAAAAGTTTTATTATTTCTTAGGTTTAACTTGGAAAGTACTGATATATCTACCTATTTCTTTACCATCAATAGAACGATTGGTTGTATAAGCTGTAATAATTGTAAAAAAGGAATCTCTACCCTTTGCAACATAATCCAAAATAATAACCCCAGAAGGAAGCATTGCTAAATAGAGCCCTTTTCTTTTATCTGTTTGATGATGAAAACTCCCTCCTTGGCCTAATTTTTTCACCAAAAATCCGAAAACATCAGTGGGGGGTCTTAAGCGATTAAATTCTTGACCATGATTTCTTAAAATATGCAGATAGCCAAATCCATTTCTACCTTTTGCATAGCCATTTTGTAATCTAATTGGAAGATCATGAGGAATACCTTTTATGGTATTGCCAGGAATTATAGCTAGATCGATAGAACCATTAATTTCCCAAAATAAATTCTGCTCTATTGTATCTTCTTTTATTTGTAAAACAGGTTGTTGCATGATTAGAAAGTACTTTTAAAAAAGGGAAAAGAAGATAGAATTTGACATTTCTCAGGGGAATGATACCCTAATAGATGAGTCTTTGCTGAAAGACGTTACATCGACCTTGACAACCTAGATGGTCAGATGAAAAATTGGTCAGCACGCTGTTGTCATATAAGCGTATAGAGCGAGGTGTAATACTAAGTATTACTAAGTTTCTAAGAATTTGGTTAATTCTTTCGAGCGTTAACCATTTAAGTTTTTAGATTACTTCGGGCGTCGTTCGGACTCATATTAATTAAAGGTCGCATTTGCGGCCTTTATTTTTATGCTATAAAAATAAAGAATTAGTATATTTTAGAGAGCTTTCTTATGGGGGAATGCCTATTGCAGAATTAAGGCATTTAACAGGAAGAATTGGGGAACTTTATGTAGCTATGATGACCTTAGGACAATTAGCTGATTCAGTTAATCAGAGAGGTTATGATGTAGTTTCCAGTACTGGACGGCTTTGTTGCACAAAGATATCATAACTATATGATTTTAAAAGTTTTGATTATTTTTTGATCCAAAATTAAATTTATTTAAATCAGATGCTTACATATTTATGCAACAAAGCCTTATTTTAAGGGATGTTATCAAGTGCTACAAAATTTTTTTGAAAAGAGTAGATTTTTAGTTATTATAGTTATTATAGTTATTATAAATTGCATACTATCTTCTATTTTTTTATATTTATCAACTATATATCTTCTAATTGATGCAATAATTTTTATTATAAAAAATATATATGCAACTAATTTTGAAGTAAAAATAGTTGTTGTTAAATTTTTAAAAATCCTCGATGTCTCGTTAATTGCTATTACATTTCATTTAATTTCAGCAGGTTTTTATAAATTATTTATTCAACAAGCTATTTTTGACAATAGTTCTTTTCTTAAGACACTATCAATTAATAAGTTTCATGATCTAAAACTTATTATATTACATGTATCTATTATAGTTATAGTCATCTTGTTTTTAGAAGATCTTGTTGTTTTTGGTGGAACTTTAGCCAACTTATATGCTGGTATTTCTTCTAGCCTAGTCATATTAGCAATAATTTTTACTTGTAAGCTATTCGATAATGATCATCACAAAGACGATGAATAACTTAAATCGCAAGGACTCATTTATAATTACTCTTTTATTTGAGCATTTAATTGAAGTTAAGATTAGAGATCGTCATGTATTGAGAAAAAATGTCTGATTCAAACTTCACTAAACTCAAAATTGCGTCAAAGATTGCAGCTTCAAATAGGAATACTGTACTCTTTCTTTAATCAAAAAATCTCCGACAAACCCGGTACGGTTCAAGTATAAGCAGAGGAAAACTATGGACGTTCTATTTTCGAATTTTTTAGATAAACCTGTTTGGATGTGGATTTTCTTTATCCTTATTGTACTTGTCCTGCTTATTCTAGATCTTGGAGTATTTCATCGTAAGGTAAGAGAGATTGGTGTTAAAGAAAGCTTAGCACTATCAGCATTTTATATTACATTAGGTTTACTTTTCGGCGCATGGGTGTGGTGGTATCTCGGACCCACGGCAGGGATTAACTATGTAACCGGTTTTGTAATTGAAAAATCATTAGCGATGGATAATATCTTTGTCATTGCAATGATTTTTTCATATTTCTCGATACCAAGAATTTATCAGCATAGAGTCTTATTTTGGGGAATTATAGGTGTAATTTTTCTAAGAGCTATCATGATTGGCGTGGGCGCAACACTGGTCAGCCAATTTTCATGGGTTCTTTATATATTTGCAGCCTTTCTTATTTTTACAGGGATAAAAATGTGGCTAAGTGTTGATAAAGAATATGAAGTCGGAAATTCTCCTATTTTGAACTTTATTAAAAAAAGATTTCGTGTCACTGAGCAGCTTCATGCAGAGAAGTTCTGGGTGAAAAAGATTGATCCAAAAACTAACCAATTAACCTGGTTTATGACACCACTTTTTCTAGCCTTGATCATGATTGAATTTGTAGATCTGATCTTTGCAATAGATAGTGTTCCTGCGATTTTTGCGATTACGACAGATCCATTTATTGTTTATACTTCAAATATTTTCGCAATTTTGGGATTACGTGCTTTATATTTTGCCCTATCAGCAATGGTCGACCGCTTCCATTATTTGAAGTACGCATTAGCAGTATTGTTAGTCTTTATTGGATCAAAAATTTTTATAGCTGATGGATTAGGTATAGCAAAAATTCCACCGCCAGTCTCCCTTTCGATCACGTTCATCATCTTGTTTACAGGAATTCTATACTCTCTTTGGAAAACAAAAGATCAAAGTACTCATAGGTAAAAATTACAATCCTTTAAATAATTAATAGCTACCAATAAAACAGTGGCTGTTAATTATTCTGATTATAAGTTTTCCTAAAATTAACATAATACACGTTATACGAAGTCAAAAATGGGAGCTTAAGCTCCCATTTTTACTGATGATTTTTTAACTCTTTTAGCATGGCATCCCGCAAGATTTCATTCATTCGTGTCTGATAACCTTTACCTTGTGCTTTGAACCATGCAAGTACATCAGCATCTAAACGAATGGAAGTCTGTTGCTTCACTGGGCGATAGAATTGATTATGGCGTACAGCATTGCTCCATTCTGTAATTTCAGGCATATCTGATAGATCTAGCTGATCATCAGGAACCGTGCCTTTAGCAAGCAAGCGTTGAATTTCAGCATCTTGTTTGTCGCTGAATTTTTCATTCAGTTCTTTGCGTGAGTATCTAACCATGCTCATATCTATCTCGCTCCGCCTTGGTGACTTGTCTTGCACTAATGATTCGTATGATTTCACAGTCATCTTCATCAAAGATGGTGTGAGCTACTAAGAGCATTAGTACGCCTTTTACTTTCCCAATGGTCTGCCAACGTTCTTCACCATCGGTATGTCTGTCCTGAATTGAGATCCTCAGTGGATCATCAAAAACAAGGCTTGCAGTTTCGAAAGAGATATCATGCTTTTTCTGATTCTTTCGATTCTTAGCCTCATCCCATTCAAAATACTGTTCCATAAAAAACATTCAAATTTGTATATACAATAATGTATCACAAAATTGTATCACTCAAGTTGAGAAGCGTAATTTTTAGTCAGATTTATTGGCAAAAACTATCAAAATCGCTCATAAAAAAGCCGACTTGTTTCAAAGTCGGCTTTTTACTGTTTTTTCGACCAAGGTGAAATTTTTAAGCGATTGATTTTTATATTAATATACAAGTGTACTTCGTATAATATCCATTATGTTAAATGGGCATAAATCAATTCTAAAATTATCTATGATAATTCTTAGCTTTTACTTCAGTACTGCGTTTAGGGTGGATAGAAAAGGGGCTAGCTGCTATGATTGCCCCCGAAATCCTCCAAAATAGATATCTTTCTTAATATGACACTTACGCCACCATAAGTTTATTTACCTCTTAAATCAGTAAATAACTCATCACTGTCTAGTGATGTGGTGTAGTAGCTTGTGTGTCGTATATATCACATCACTAGCCTTTCTTAAAATGTAAAAAAATAGGCTATTTCATGTTATCCACTATTCGAGAACAATGGTTCTCTAATATTCGCGGGGATGTCCTTGCGGGTATTGTTGTCGCTTTGGCTCTAATTCCTGAAGCAATTGCCTTCTCTATTATTGCAGGTGTCGATCCTAAAGTCGGGTTATACGCTTCATTCTGTATTGCCGTGGTGATTGCTTTTGTAGGTGGTCGCCCTGGTATGATTTCTGCGGCAACCGGTGCCATGGCGTTATTAATGGTAACACTGGTTAAAGAGCATGGTCTGCAATACTTATTAGCAGCCACAATTTTGACAGGATTTATTCAAATCTTAGCCGGCTATCTAAAATTAGGTGCCTTGATGCGGTTTGTATCCAAGTCAGTTGTGATTGGCTTTGTGAATGCCCTGGCTATTCTAATTTTTATGGCTCAATTACCTGAACTCACTAATGTGACATGGCATGTCTATGCGATGACAATTGGTGGTTTAGCCATTATTTATCTATTCCCTTATATTCCAGTGATAGGGAAGCTTTTACCCTCTCCTCTCATCTGTATTGTCTTACTTACGCTCTTTGCCTTATTCATTGGTTTAGATGTAAGAACCGTCGGAGATATGGGGCAATTACCGGATACGCTTCCAATTTTCTTGCTTCCTGATATTCCTTTAAATCTTGAAACCTTAACGATTATTTTGCCTTATTCACTGGGATTAGCAGCCGTAGGTTTGCTTGAATCTATGATGACAGCAACGATTGTCGATGATTTAACAGATACCAATAGTGATAAAAACCGTGAGTGTAAAGGACAAGGCGTTGCCAATATTGCTTCAGGTTTCTTAGGCGGAATGGCAGGCTGTGCCATGATTGGTCAATCGATTATTAATGTGAAATCTGGTGGGCGTACCCGTTTATCTACATTTAGTGCCGGGGTCTTCCTGTTGATTATGGTGGTGTTTATCAGTGACTGGCTTAAAGTCATTCCAATGGCTGCACTGGTTGCTGTCATGATTATGGTATCAATTGGAACATTTAACTGGGATTCTCTGCGCAATATCCGCCAATATCCTCTCTCTAGCAATATCGTGATGATCGTTACAGTCGTCGTAGTTGTTGCCACACATAACCTGGCTTATGGTGTATTAGTCGGTGTTCTTCTTTCTGCATTATTTTTTGCCAATAAAATTGAACGCTATATGGCGATTCAATCTGTATTTGATGAATCAGAAAGCACACGTACTTATACGGTAACAGGTCAAGTGTTCTTCAGTTCAGCAGATAAATTTACTTCTGCATTTGATTTCAAAGAGGCACTTTCAAAAGTGGTGATTGATGTCAGTCAGGCACACTTCTGGGATGTTTCTGCGGTTGCTGCCGTAGATAAAGTGGTCATTAAGTTTAGACGTGAAGGAACAGAAGTCGAACTTATTGGAATGAATGAAGCTAGTAAAACATTAGTCGATAAGTTTGGTATCCATGATAAGCCAGATGCTTTAGATCGCTTAAATAGCCACTAAGAGGGATTAGTTATGTCAAAAATTATTGCATGTATTGATGGATCATTAGTAACAAATACTGTGTGTGATTATGCAGCTTGGTTTAGCGATAAACTTAATTCACCTATTAAACTATTGCATGTCATTGATAAGCCAAAAGCAAAAGCACCACAAGATTTAAGTGGTGCAATTGGTCTAGGAAGTCGAGAAACCTTGCTCAAAGAATTGGTTGAACTCGAAGAACGTAAGGGAAAAATCGAGCTAGAGCATGGCCAGATTCTTCTTCGGGAAGCAAAGAACTATTTATTGGAGAAGTTCTCTATTGATGCTCAAAGTTTTCAACGCCATGGCAGTGTTTTAGAAACAATCATGGGAATGGAAGACGACATTAGAGTTCTTGTTATGGGTAAGCATGGGAATGAAACCGAGCATGATTCCAGTAAAATTGGAACCCATATTGAAAATGTTGTTCGTGCCCTTCATAAACCCGTATTAATAACGTCTGCACCATTTAGGGCTTGTTGAGAATTAACAAAGGGTACTGATTAATTTATAATAGTACTATGGATAGATACATACTTACTGATGCCCAATGGGCAAAAATGGAACCTTTTTGCCTAGGTAAAGTGACTGATCGAGGTCGTAGTGGAAAAGATAATCGATTATTTTTAGAAGCAGTCCTATGGATTGCCCGTACAGGCAGTCCATGGCGTGATCTACCTGCTCATTTTGGTAAATGGAATACCGTCTTTAAAAGATACCGTGATTGGGTGAAAGCTGGTGTATTTGAAGCTATTTTTGCATCTGTAAATGAAGATGTTGATTTGGAATACGCCATGATTGATGGAACGATTGTTAAAGTTCATCGACATGGCCAAGGTGCAAAAGGGGGACTTTCAAACAGTCTATAGGTAAATCTCGAGGTGGAATGAGCTGTAAAATTCTTGCCTTAGTGGATAGTCTAGGCAACCTCATTAAGTTTCGATTAATGCCTGGTCAATATCACGATTTAGTAGAAACCAAACCTTTAATCGAAGATGTTGATTTTCAAGCATTACTAGCGGATAAAGCATTTGATGCAGATTGGCTCATCCAAGAACTCAATGAACGTAAAGTGAAAGTGGTGATCCCACCTAAATCTAATCGAAAAGTAATGAGAGCATTTGATACGATTATGTATAAATGGCGTCATCTCATTGAAAACTATTTCTGTAAGTTAAAAGAATTTAAACGTATAGCGATGCGTAGTTGTAAAACAGATACGAGTTTTGAAGCCATGATTCAATTGTGCGCGAGTTTAATTAACTCTCGGTAATTCTCAACAGACCCTAGTCCACCTAAGTCTTTTTTAATTGCTTTTGATGGAAGTCAGACTGCACGTATTTGTGTAGACAAAATTGCCAATAGCCCTTTATTAAAAAACCTGACAGCTCATCTGGTATATGTTGGTAAGCCAAATAGTGATATGACATCTCAAGTCACTTGGGCAAAAGAGTTGCTTGCAAATAATGGTTTTGATGTCATTGAGAGTGTACTCGAAGGTGATGTCGAGAAATCAATATTAGATTACCAAGAGAAAAACTCTATTGATATGATGGTTATTGGTGCATATGGTCACTCAAAAATACGCCAGTTTTTTATTGGTAGTACGACGACCAAATTGTTATCAAGCTCTACAAAACCAGTATTATTATTAAGATAATTTTTAAAAGATAAAAGGATAGTTTTTAACTATCCCTTTTTTAGATTTTCTAAAATTAACATAATACACCTTATACGAAATGCGTTATAATTATCTATAGAAATCAATGCTGTAGTTTCTAGTTGATAGCCCATCTTCCCCAAGGTGGGCTTTTTTGTTGATTATTCATGTTCCACGGCTATTCTTTGATCAATGTTTCACGACTTTGTTCATATTAGTTAAACAATCGTGGTTAATCATAGGGTCTAAAAAAACGGCTCCAAAAGCCCCTTTTCTCCGGTTCCTGGTCAATGTGCTCCGGTACTGGAATCCGCTTATTTTCCACCTGCTCCGGAGTAGTCAATCCGTCATCTTTCGGCTGAGTTTGGATCTCTACTTCTACAGGAGTTTCTCTTGGTTGAGTAGTCAATACATCATAGTTCGACTCACTTTTTGACCTAGTATCTGTTGCTATATCTAATTTTGGGTCGATAGAACTAGTTGTATAAGCTTTTGGAGCTTCTAGTAGGCGTTGTATTGCTTCAATTTGCTCATCTTTAACGTGTAACTGATCATTCTTAGCTTTTAGTTCCTCACGTTGGAACTGCTCACGCTCATGAGCCTGTTCAAGCTGTTTTTGAAGCATGTAAACTTGCTGTTCTAATAGGTGAACTTCTGACAACTTTCGTGTTTCGGTTGTCTGTGAACTGTTTACATTTCTAGAAGGTTCACCAAAGACTCGAATAGCTTCGGAAAGATCAATTTTACCGTCACTATTTTTACTTAAATTACCTTTATTAACTTGCTTATAAATGGCTTGACGAGTTATTCCATAGAGGTTTGAAAGCTCAATAACAGATAGTGATTTCATCTTGTAATTTTGGTTGTCCATTATGTGAACTAAAATACATTAACAAACAGTCAACTGCTACATACACAATCGACCTTTATGCCTTAAAGCCTAAATTTTTAAGATGAGGAATAAGTTGTTTTTGTTTTATTGGATCTCGCAGCATATCTTTAATTTTAATAGCTAAGTCGTCATAACTTTCACCTTGTTGTGCTAGGTGAGATACTTCATGTAAGCGTGAAAGCTGATTACCGAACATATTAATTTGTGAATCTGTCAATTTATAAAAATTATTCTGTTCGGATTTATGCTCAATACTTTTTGATTTTTCTTTAAACGTGAAGTGAATGTGTGTGACTTTTCGACCTGTCTTTATTTGCTCGTAAGATACATTTAAAGGGCTATGTTCATTGATTTGAACTACAGCAGTATCAATAACCCATCTCTTTAAATCAGCAGACAATGGATATCTTTTCCCTAACTCCAACATACTTCTTAGAGATTCGATGGAAATCTCTCGTTTTCCTATGGAACGATATTGGCTTAGTAGCTCATAAATACGAATAGCATATGCGCTACTCATACCAGCAATGTCAGATAGCGAATACTTAGTGAATTCACGGCTTAGATTAGAAATGAACGGCAAAATTTCTTTAGAAAACCGAATTCCTACAACGCTTTTACTTTCTAAAAAGCGTATGGATTGAATCCATCTCATTTTGATTGACTCATCATCAATAGCTAAATTAATTGATCTGTCATATAAGCGGTTTACACCATCTTTTAGATCTCTATAAGCTGTTTTTTCATGAACCCCAAGTTTTTTTAAATCATCAATAGTTACGCGATAAATTTCATCATCTGTAATATCTTCAGCCCGACTAATCTTACTAATAGCTGCTAAGACAATCCGTTGTTCTGTTGAGCTGAGTTGATATGAAGCCTCAATTACTTGATTTGATTTAACTACTAATTCTTTTTTAGATGTACTCATCATTTTTAATTCGATAAACTAACTATGAGTAATATAATTCTCTCATAGTTGGTAGTCAATCCCTCATAGTTAAGTAGTCAATCCCTCATAGTTAGTAGTCAATCCCTCATAGTTAGTAGTCAATCCCTCATAGTTAGGAGCTGAAAGCCTTTCTGTTAAAGCCTTTCAGATAGCCTAAAAGATTTAAAAGATTTAAAATATATTAAAAAGGATAAGAATGAAAAATTGCCCTTGGTTTTCGCTTCGCTCAAACTCTATTGAATCTCGCTTTCGCTCGATTCGAGAGGCAATTTTTTGGTTAATACTTTCGTGACTTTTAGAAAAAGCAAAAGCAACTCGGAATTCGCTTCGCTCATTAGTTTTTTATGCTCGCTCCGCTCGACCTAGATGCAAATTAAATCTGTTCGCACCCTTTGGGATGCTCTGTATCTCAGTCTCAGCAGCAAAGGGGAGCTTGTAATCAGGGAAAAAGCATGGCGAAAATTTTAATTGAGTCTGTTCGCTCGTAGACACTCGCTCTGTAAGGCCTGAATAAAGCCAGATAATTTTAAAAACCTGGACCACCGTAATCATAATCATCAGTTTTAGGTTGTACTGGTTCTGATTGAATCGGTTTAGGGGGCTTATTCTGCGTGGGTAATGGATTCTTTGGTGGTGAATACACGTCAAACTCAAAGCATGGTGTTGAGTTACGTTGTGAATCCTTCAATTTTTGATTCATGTTATGAATATTCCAGTCTTCTTGATGCAATATAGGCTCTTGGGTCTTGATAATTTCACTAAAATCTTTTTGCAGTTTTTCCTTATTTTTCTGATTCTTCACTAAATAATTCAGGTAATACATCACCTCCAATGATGAAAATGGATGGTTTTCAGCACTATAAAAATATTCATGTTGTTGATCTAATTGCTTTTGGCGTTCTTCGAGTTCTCGTTCTTTTTGATTGTGTTCTCGAATTTTTTGGATCTGGGCGAGATATTCCGCTGTCGCGTTTTGTTGACCAACGCCTAGCTTAGGCTCAGGAAGATACAAAGTGCTGTGGATCTCGTTATATTTTTCATAGCTGTCTGCTGAAACCTGATTTTTGATGGTGATGTCTTGGCCATCCAATGTGTAGGTGACGGTAGGGCAGTGCTGTGCAAGGGCATCATTCAGATGGTTTTCCCATTGTTTTCGGATATAGATTAAAAAAGTGGAATAGTCTGCGTGGCCATCCTGCAGCTGGATTTTCTTTGCACCGCCTTTGCTTGGATCTTTGGGGTTATAGCGTTTGAAATATTGTTCGGCTGTCCGTTCAATACTGTCATCGGCTTTTAGCGAGAACATGATGTGACAATGAGGCTGATCTTCGCCACTGAGGCGCGATTTAACGTTATGTATGGCGTATGAATGCGGATATTGCTGTGGAACTATATGTTTGTCTAAAAACGTCTCTATGAGCGTTTTACGCTGTTCTGGCGTGAATTCGTTGGGGAGGGCAATTTCATACTCCATGTAGACTTTGGCATTGGCTCGCTCAAAAGTATCAGCGGCTTTCCAAAACTCAATGGGATCTTTCACCCAGGACGGCATGCATTTGCCAGGTTCAACGTATTCTAAAATTTCATCACTTTTTTTGCGGACGTTTTCGTATTGCATCAATCGGGCAATATAGAGGTAATGCTGAATGGCGTAGCCTTTATTTTTACTTTTGACGCTGAAGTGATAACTGGCCATGCTCACCTTTTTGTTGGTCTGGGATCGGTTTTTATGCAGTGAAACGGAATGAAAACCGCCCGGATTTGGAATGCCTGGATGGCTGAAAAATCCGGTTGAAGGGGGTCAAGGGGGAAGCGCCCCATTGCGTACTAGTTTCTCCGATCAGGAGAAACTGTCAAGTGCGAATTATTTAAATAAAAAATAGAAATTCTTTTCAAGAAATTTTATTTTTTATTTAAATAATTATTTTCAGACTGCCCTCTTTAAATATGGTAAAACCATATTTAAAGAGGTTGCAGTTCTGAAAATTTGGTGGCCGATGATATGACACTAGAAAAAGCAAAAAAGCGTGGTAGACCTTCTCAACTTTTACAAATGGCAGAGTTACATGCTTTCGTTGAGTTTTTATTAGAAAAAGATCCTCGTTCGGAACTTCAAAATCAGGTTATTGATGCACTACAAGCTGAAGACTTTAACTTTGAAATGTTGTCTGAAGCTCAGCAGATTCTTGTGAAAGAAGCGTTAAAACCGTACCGTGAGCATTTGAAGCTTCAGTTGTTGTTTGATGAGTTGGTGAGAACTCCGGGAAGGACTAAGTATGAAGAAAAATTTTTGGAGCTGTACCAAGATTATAAAAAAGATGATCTAGATCCAGCTGAAATGAATATCCTGAAAACAATGTGTACGCGCTATCTGAATTTTAAAGCGCAAAAGCTTGAATACAGTGACTTGGAGCTGTATTTGAGTCAGATTCAGAAAAAGGATGCCGGGAAAAAACGTAAAGCTGAAAATCAACGTAAGTTTGAAGTGGGCGGTGGGGTTTTAAGTCTTTATAAAGTAAAAGATGATGAAAATTTAGACAGTAAAAAGTTTCTAAAAGGAATCGAAATTGACCGTTTTCTTGCCGGGAAATTTCGTCAATCTCAACTTTATAAAAAGGTTTGGGCACTAGAGCGACCAAATACAGAAAAGTATCAACTACTTTTTGAGGTTCTCCATCAGCTGTCTGGATATAGCCTAAAAGGGCAGACTTTAACGCTTCTCGATTTAGCGATTATAGATGCTCAAAAAAAGATAAAAAGTAGGTCTGAAAAAGAATGAATTTTTTGACTGTCCGCTTTTTAGCTGACTTTTCTATTTTGGCAATTGTAAATTTATGCGAAATTTATTATTTTAAAAATAAGGTCGCCTACCGTACTTACGCATGAGTAGAAAAGGGATAAAAAACCATAGGTTTAATTTTTAAAGCCATATCTAAAATTTAATTTTCTTAAGTATCAACTCGTTTGGTTCTTAGCATTTAAACATGCGTTGCTAGAAGTCTTATGACACCAAAGATTCTTTGTATAAAGAGTTTAGAGTTGGAAGTAGAGAAAATTATGTCTATTCAAGAATTCGCATTTCAATTATCTAAAAAAATTCAGGAACAGCATTCTGTAAAGATTAGCCGTTCACATATTTATGAATTAATTGCTTTAGATCAGGACTATAGGACCTATAGCTCTTTTGTTGCTCAAAATCTTTTACTTGATGCTCAATATGATGATTCTGAAGAATATTATCAGCATGAATTAATTGATGCCCTAACTCTAGAAATATTGAAAAATCCGCCTGAAACAGATTATCTAAATTATAGTGAAGATGACCTTCATTGGGATGATTATGAAGGTAATGCTTTACTGGAAAAGATTAAAAAAATCACCATAAGACTTAAGGATTTACTAAAATTCGATGCGTCAGAGGAATTATATTTATCGATTTCTAAAACGGTCTATCGAGAACTTTTATGGCTTAACTTAGAAGTTATTAACTTTAATGTCGTAAGAAAAGCACTAAGTTATATCGATTTTGAAAATGGGATGGTAGATCACCTAGAACTTGATGGTGAATATTTCGAGTTTTCAGAAATTGGGGAGGCTTTTGAAAAGATTTTATCTTATGCGAAAGACCGTAAGAATGCTGATGCATATGCTCTATTAGGTGCTTATTATCGTTATTTAGCAAATCAAATAGCTCCTTATGGTCGACATGAATCAAATTTTGGGAGTCGTTGGGACAATCATAAACAAAAATATATCAATTCTGATGAGACTAAGAAAAATAAAGAAAAGTATGAAGAATACATAAAGCAAGCTGAACACTTTGAATCTTATATTAAAAATTCACCTATGAATCTTCATGAAATTAATTTGGATGCAGACAAGGAAACAGTTTACAACCAGATTCTGTACTTGTGTAATCGAGGTGATACGAGTGCTATTGAATACTTCCTGTATGAAGAAATTTTCAAAAATCATGGAGAAGCATGGTTATACATCTACTTAGCTCAAATGTGTGGAGTTGATTTCACGCAGGATGATTTTAGAGCCTACAATGCTTATACAGGTGAGGATTATGATGACTATGGACCTATGGAAATCGCAGGTCGTGAGGCAATTCAATATGCTATAGATTTATCAGAACTAGATGTTGATAAAGATAATTTAGCTAGGAAGATTGCTGCAGAGTTATTTGAGAAAATTTAATTCATAGTCTTATAAAAAAGAGAATTTGAAATCTGTATTTGACTCATAAAATACAGATTTCATTATCATCGTTTAACATCCTGGGATAAGTTGTAGAAAGGCTGCTCTAACTTCAGAAAATTCGGCTTGAGGGTGATCTTGTAAAAAATATTCGGTCCAAATGAATGTTGCTTCATGGCCGTCATAGCAAGGATTTACATCCAGATAAAAAGCCAATCGTGCTGTTATGCAAAGTTCAAGATCATTAATTAATGTCAATCCAATCTTTTTTGCTTGAGAAGAAATAAGAAGCTTGGGCTGTACGAAATGGTTCATAAAACAAGTCCTATCAAAAGAGTAAAATTGCTTGATAAGAGTATTTAAACACATAAATAATGTGTCAATAACATTATTTATGTGTTTAAATGTAAATAAATAATCTGTGCTATACTTTTCTATCAAAACAATTCTGCTTTTTAAACTATGCCTTACGAAGAATTTCAAAGACTTATAGGTAAGTCTGGCCTTTCTATTAAAGAATTTGCAGCACTTTTAGATATGAATGCGAATTCAATTACCAACTATAAAAAGAACGGTAAAGTGCCCACTAGCATTGCAGTGATTGCAATCGTAATTTCAGATATGAAGGATGATGGTCTGGACTTTTATCCGATTTTTGAGAGAGTTCGGGCTTTCCGTGATCAAGATAGTATTTGACGTTAACCCAATTAAAGATTTAATTGGGTTCTAACAGCTGCATTTCGTAGATGAGATTTTATGTTAAATCGATTTCGCTAATTTTCTATGCTTTTTATTTTTCTTAACAATATCTAATTCAGGCGATTTTTCTTCAAGAATTTTTACCAAGGGCGATAAATCGTAGATACTTCTTCCTTTATATTTATTATTTTCCCTTGATGTCTTATTACGGACTATCAGTCCTTTTGTTTCAAGACCTGCTAATGTTCTTTGGACTGTTCTAGTAGAAACACCCATTCGATGTGCTATTCCTGCTTGAGAGGGATAAGGAAACTCTTCTTTCTTCCACCAGTGAGTTAATAGATTGAGTAAAATATTAATTTCTATAGATGATAGTCCTAATTCCTTTTGTGCATAAATAAGGGTGGTTGGTACCTGAGTGAAACCTAATATTAGAGAATTTTCTCCCCATTTTTCTTTTAATTCAAAATTTAACATAAATTTTTAAAAACCTATTCATATATATATATAAATTAATATATATATAGTACGCCAATTTTGTCGTAGTTGATAGTGACATATTTGTCTTATAACCTGTTGGTATATATTTTTAATTTAATTTAATTTTTTAGGTATTTAGGTGTGAAAATGTTCACTAGGACTGTTCAAACCCTTAGAAATAGTACTGATCTAGTTCAGAGATTTACTATGCCTGAAATTAAGCAAGATTTTGAATTACGTAGACTTTCACATAGAGAAAGAAATAATCACTATATACTCATCTTTAAAGATGTAGTGAATAACAAAAAAGATTGGGAAGATGTAAAAGTTGTTTCTGAAATACAAGAAAGAAATGAGCGTTTAAGATTTAACATTAAAGCCTCTAAGCAGTATCCTGAATTAGCTTCTTATGAAAAGATTTTAGAAGATAAAATTAATGCTATTATTAATAGAAGATCTTTACTAACTTCATAAGAAACAAAGGATAACAGTGTCTCCACCTCATATCTTACTTGAAGATGATTATCAAAAGCCTCTTCATGATTTACCTGCCAATTTTAATTATCAAAGCCCAAATGAAGTTAGGTATTTCTATAACCAAACTTATGGAAATATTTTTAAAATTCAAGAGCTTAAGGCT
Source organism: Acinetobacter sp. CIP 64.2 (assembly GCF_000369645.1). Taxonomy (NCBI): domain Bacteria; kingdom Pseudomonadati; phylum Pseudomonadota; class Gammaproteobacteria; order Moraxellales; family Moraxellaceae; genus Acinetobacter; species Acinetobacter sp. CIP 64.2. The sequence continues at coordinate 2,808 of NZ_KB850124.1, read as the reverse complement.
AATAATGGTAGTGAGTATGCTGGTTGTATAGAGTTATTCTCATGTTATTTCAATGAGATGGCCTTAGATGGAGTATGTGCTGTTGCAGAGGACTTTGATAATCCTTATGAAGCTGCAAGTAAAGCACTAGAAGCTTTCGAAATAGAAAGTGAAACTTTGATAGGTCGCTATTCATTTAAAGATTTCGAAATTAAAGATACAGAATCGAAAATTGGTAAACAAATAAAAGGTGCCTATCTATCTGAATCATATCAACAATTTGGTATCAGCCCTTTTATATACAAATACCTAGCTACTAAATACGGTGTCTTAGTTTGTGATAATACTCAAACTTATATGGGGCATATGTTATGGGCCTTAAGTATTCTTAAATGGGGAATTATTAAAGTTTACGATTGCGTAGAGCATAAATTCATAGGTGAGATTGATCATAAGTTGGATCCAGCTCCTATTAAGCCATGGTCGGTGCCATTTAACTTTCCAATGCAAAAGGAAAAACATTTAAGACAGGATATGTGTGTCAGGACAGACGTCCAATTTCATAATATTGTCTTAGTTGTAGATAATTCTACATTGTCTTAAAGCACATCATTTCTAAGATTAGAGCTATCATCTTACATATTAATATGATAGCTAATAGACAAAATTTATGAAGTTTTTGAATGTGTCATACCAATCAGTATTCCATTGATTTTCCCTACATACATCATAGAGTTCATTTTCATCATTAACTCTAGCATTAGTTATTATTCTATGAGTGCTTGTATGCACAATTAAACCATTTTCAATAAAAAGAGCTAGCTCTGGATATAGTGCAACTGAGCGAATATGAGAAAACTCAGTATCAGATAAATATGTATAATTAGTAAGCTCATCCCTAAAATGGCCTATAGAATTTAAGCGTTGTCGCTTAAGTTTTTTCTTTTGTTGATTAAGGTTTTCATAGGCCTCAGCTCTAATAGTACGTGCAAAATCTGAATCTCTTGCCGCTATTAGATAAATTTCTGAAAGACGTAAATAATGTTCTCGCCTAATTAATCCGGCATTTTGTAAGTTATAGCTGATCATTTGCTGAACAGCATCCCCTCTTACATAAACATTATCATGATCTCGGTACACTTCTTCTCTATTTAGGCCAGCAATACTATATCTAACGTTTGCATAAGATGTTCTTAAAATGGAAGGTAAAGATACATCGTTCACCCATAGACGGCCCATCCTGTCGATATGAGAACCTGTATTCCAGGCATTCATAATTTCTGTCGCTACTCTTTTTTTAACTAGTTGATTATCATATTTAATTTCTTCTAATAAACTCCCTAGTGGAGTTAGTCTGTAATCGATCATATTAGCCACGAGTCATATCTCCATAGAATTCTTCTAATTTTTGGCAAGCTTGTTTGGCTAAAGGATGATTAGATCTATCCGGATGAATATATTGAAGAATATCGTTTCTCCACTTCTTTGCTTCATCTGCATTTGAATATAGTTTTCTAGTTATTTTTAATGCTTCTCTTTGAGAAGTACCTTCTATTTGAGTGAGAAAAAAAATGTATTTAGAATCTTCTGAAATAAAAAAGGTAGCGTTATCTTCTGAAAAAAGTACCTTTAGATGTTGAACTAAGTTTATGGTATCTTTGATATTTTCTGATTTTTCATCAATTTTTTTCTCTATGTCTTGAAGCAGGGATATTTTAAAATCCTGCTTATCAAAAGTATTTTTTCTTATTTCTTTAAGATCTTTCCAATCCATATCTAGCTCAATTTGGTATTCATGAATATATGTGTATATTTAATATATTTTTAGAAAATAGGTTAGTCTATATTTTTAATATGTACTTTTTCTAAAATTAACATAATACACGTTATACGCAGTCAAAAATGGGAGCCTAAGCTCCCATTTTTATTGATGATTTTTTAATTCTTTTAGCATGGCATCCCGCAAGATTTCATTCATGCGTGTCTGATAACCTTTGCCTTGTGCTTTGAACCATGCAAGTACGTCAGCATCTAAACGAATAGATGTTTGTTGCTTCACTGGGCGGTAGAATTGATTTTGGCGTACAGCATTGCTCCAGTCGGTAATTTCAGGAATATCTGAGAGATCTAACTGATCGTCAGAAACTGTTCCCTTAGCAAGCAAGCGTTCAATTTCAGCATCTTGCTTGTCGCTGAATTTTTCATTCAGTTCTTTGCGTGAGTGTCTAACCATGCTCATATTTATCTCGCTCCGCTTTTGTTACCTGTCTTGCACTAATAATTCTTATGATTTCACAGTCATCTTCATCAAAGATGGTATGAGCTACTAAGAGCATTAGTACACCTTTCACTTTTCCAATGGTCTGCCAACGTTCTTCACCATCGGTATGTCTGTCTTGGATTGAGATCCTCAGTGGATCATCAAAAACAAGGCTTGCCGTTTCGAAAGAGACATCGTGTTTTTTCTGATTCTTTCGATTCTTTGCCTCATCCCATTCGAAATACTGTTTCATAAAAAACATTCAAATTTGTATATACAATAATGTATCATAAAATTGTATCACTCAAGTTGAGAAGCGTAATTTTTAGTCAAATTTATTGGCAAAACATTCCAAAACTGCTCATAAAAAAGCCGACTTGTTTCAAAGTCGGCTTTTTACTGTTTTTTCGACCAAGGTGAAATTTTTAAGCGATTGATTTTTATATTAATATACAAGTGTACTTCGTATAATATCCATTATGTTAAATAATTTCATTTGATATCTTTTCTTTTACAGTTTTTAAAGATATTTCTAGATTAGTTACTTTTTCATTAATCATATCTTTGAC
>NZ_KB850123.1:0-9884 GCF_000369645.1 Acinetobacter sp. CIP 64.2 | reverse complement strand
GTTTAAGGGGTGATAAAGATAGGTTTAAGGGGTGATAAAGATAGGTTTAAGGGGTATATAAATAGATAGATTATTGACTATTTAAAATATATGACATATAACCTAGTTAAATGAATTACTCAGCTTCATATCATGACAAATAACAATAAATTAGTTGTTAAAGATAATGCTCTTATCGATGCTTCTTTTAACTTATCACTCATAGAGCAACGTATTATGCTCTTGGCCATAGTTGGAGCTAGAGAGTCTTCTAATCTCACGCCAGATACACCAATAGAAGTGCTTGTAAGCGACTACATTCATCAATTTAAAGTGGATAGTAATAATGCCTATGGCTTGCTCAGAGAGGCAGCAAAAACACTAAAAAGAAGGGAGTTCAGTTATTTAGATAGATATAAGGGCCTAGAGGCTCTTACTACAGCAAATTGGGTAAACAAAGTGACCTATGTAGATTCTAATGGTCTTATTGTTTTATACCTTAGCAACGAAGTTATCAGCTTAATTAGCCGATTAAGCGAACAATTTACCAAATATCATATAGAGCAAGTATCTGATTTTAGAAGTAAATATAGCATAAGACTATATGAGCTATTAATTAAATGGTTGAATGTAGCAAAAACTGAGAAATATAGTATTAACGATCTTAGATCAAAGTTAGGTCTTGACTCGACTGAATATTCAACAATGTCTAACTTTAAATCCAACGTATTAGACAGAGCAGTAAGTGAAATTAATAAACACACTGATATTACCGTTGACTATGACCAATTCAAAAAAGGACGAGTTATCACTGACATTCAATTCAGAATTAAATCGAAAGTTAGGCCATCTCAACAAGAATTAACTAGAACGCCCCAAACAGCATTCCAACAAATGACAGATGCTCAAATCAATATGTTTGGCAATCAGCTTTCACGACTACCTGAATTTTCAAACTTAGCAAATGGTAATGAAAGCTATGAGAGCCTAGCCGCGAAAATCAAAGAAATGCTAAGAGATCCAATACAGCAAAAACAGTTTTTGCCTCATCTAAAAAACTTAGGCTTTAAAGCTTGAGTGTATTGGAGAATACACATATTGTATTCTCCAATACGTTTTCAAAATACACAGCAATACACTATGAATACAGCTACAAAATACAGTGTTAGTGATGCTGCAACCCTGTATAAAAAATCTCGAGCTACGCTATATAAAGATATAAAAAACGGTGTGTTAAGCCGTGACCATGATGGTTTTATAGATTTTTCAGAACTTCTTCGTGTCTATGGAGAACCTTTTGGAGTAAAACAAGTAAAACGTATCGATACGTCTCCAATACAAAATCAAAATACATCTGAATACACTGATAAAACAGTTGTAGAACTCAAAAACCAAATTGATTTTCTAAAAAAACAGTTAGAAAAAGCCGAAGATCGTGAAGCCAAGGCAAATGCTCGTATAGATACACTGCTGACACTCATTGAAATGAAGCCCCCACAATCCAATATGACTACGTTTACCGATCAGAAATCTGCTCCAGATATAGCAACAGATCCTCGGTCAGAACCCGAGCCGAAAGATGACGGATTGACTACTCCAGTCGAAACAGAAAATAAGCGTATTCCAGTGCCAGAGCACGTAGAACCAGAGCAGCCGAAAAGAGGCTTTCTAAGTCGCTTTTTCTTGCCAAATGGGTAAGGCGATTATTCAACTGGACTAAACAAGAATATAGAACATTGTTTAAGAAACATACGTGGAACGTGAAGTATCAAGAAAAAGCCGTTCCAGTGCGCTGAACCCTAGAACGGCTTACTTTAAGATATTGATGCGAAAAGGAAAAGTTCAAGTGTTTCGCATAAGGCCTATTATGTTAATTTTAAGAAAACTTTAAGATTAAGAAAAATGATCTTTCCGTGCATACCATTGGGTATGTTCGCGTGAAAATGCATTTTCTGTATCGCCAACAAAATCAGAAAAAGCTTTTTCATCGTTTATTGGATATAAAAAATAATCTATTTTAATCTGTGTTATTTCTGATGCTGTTAAAGAATATGATGTAGATAATTCAGAATATTTTTTCACTTGTATCCAGCCCACTAGACCTATCGCAGCTGTCACTATTATATCTGTTGGCCATACTTTCTCTTCTATATATCCTAATCTTGAAGCAGCCAAAACAAGAGCTATTATGTTTAGAAAAATAACTATTGAAAACAATAGATTAGATCTAGAATTATTTTTTCTTGAATTTTTCTTATACCAGCCTAATTGTGATTCAATTCTATATGATAGATATGCAGATTTTCTTTTCTGTAAATTACCATTCCTTAATTCTTGCATTCGATATGAAATTAAATCTTCATTAATATCAGCAGAAATTAAAAGCTTCAATTCTTGATTTTGGTTTGTTATTTTCTTTATTGACTTAATAAACTTAACTTTAGCAATATCATAATCTTCATGAAATGGTTCTGCTCTTGTTACAAAACGCCATGTAATAGTTCGAATAGACTCAGCTAGAGATCTCGCTGAATACCATTTTCTATCGGGCTTATTCAGAAATAGGCCTAATGATGAGATTAAGACGCTTATAACAATAATAATTTGGAATGAAATAGTCCATTTCGAAACATTTGGATAAAGAGATATTCCTGTAAGTAGTATTAAGGAAAAAATATGTGAAAAATAAAGAAGATAGAACTGATTCTGATATTTTTTTGAAAGCTTATCTGAAACCTGAAACCAATTAGGAAAATCTGTATCTTTCATAAGCCCAACTTTCTGTATGTAGCATCTGATAATATATAATTTTTCCCCACCTCATGTTTAGGAATATTTTCTAAGCAATAAATTAATGCTTTTTGCGAATATGGCAAGAAAACAAATCCTAAATCTTTAATAAAATCAGGGCATAAGTTATCAGCATTTCTAGAGTTATTAAGATTTAAAGCAAATAATCGACAACCTTTCTTGACTGCACATTCAACTTCATACTTCACAAAAGTAGTTTTTGACTTTGTATCCTTACCTATCAACAGTACAAATGTACTTACTGAATCAATTCGCTCTTTACAAATTCTCTTGATATATGGAACATTCTCAGAACGAATTGCGGTAGGCAATTGATAATCAATAAAAGTAAAATCTGTATGAGGATTTTTTTTCCATGCTTTCATTAAATAGTAGTGACTTATATCAGAACTACTGAAACTAAAAAAAACTCTTGAGGCCATAACTTTCTTTAAAAGAGCAATAAAATAATAATTAGTATATTAGTATAAATATCAATATAATAATTAATATTTAAAAATATTATTGAGATAAAATGAAGGTTTTTTTGAGCTGGTCTGGAGATAAAAGTAAAGAAACAGCAGAATTATTAGATTCATGGATTAGATGCGTTTTACAAGCAGTAGATCCTTGGATTTCAACTAAGCATATTGGTCGGGGTGCTCTTTGGTTTACTGAAGTTGCTGATCAACTCCAAAATACTACTATAGGAATTATTTGCTTAACAAAGGAAAATTTAAATAAGCCTTGGATTCTATTCGAAGCTGGATCTTTAGCCAGAGGTTTAACATCTTCCAGAGTATGCACATTTTTAGTAGATCTCCAACCTACAGATATTGAACCACCTTTATCTCAGTTCAACCATACTCTTCCAAATAAAGCGAATATGAGAGCTTTAATAGATACATTAAATGAATCTTTAAAAGAACATAAATTACGAGATGATATTCTAGATACTGTTTTTGAAACTTATTGGCCTAAGTTTGAAACTGAACTTGGTGCTATTCTTGAGAAATATGCAAATGAGACTCCACAACCAGTCATCAGAACTGAAGAAAATATTTTGTTAGAATTATTAGAAACAACTAGAACTTTTGATAAAAGAATTAGAAATATTGAATTATCGATAAAAAATCAAGGTGCTAATGGGAGAAGTATGATGTCTCCAAACCAAGCAAGAAGAAGAATTTTTGAGATGATAAAAGATGGTATTCCTAAAGAAATAATTGTTGAAAACCTTGTAGATAAAGGATTTTCTTCAAATTTCATTATTAAAGAATTTAATGAAATATTACGTGAAATGGGAATAGAATCTATTCAAGATAGTATTAATAATTGAGCTTAAAAATCATCAAGGGGCTAGTTAACATAAAATCTCAACTGCGAGATCACAAAACCTAGATTAATCTCTAGGTTTTGTGATTTTAAAATAGCCATTAACTGATCTTTCTATAGTTAATTTCATATCCCGCATCACTTAGCATGTGAGCCACAGACATACGCCAATCTTTATAACTATGGTCTGTATATACAATACCATTCACATCCCCTGGCATTTCAATATGACCTTCCTTTTTTACTAAGCAAATAACTTTTTCACGAGTATATAAACCTATTAATAAACCATGTTCAAAAACAACATTTTGCCTAGCTCTTAGTTTATATTCATTTTCTCCAATAGCCTTACCTTCATCATCAGGCGTATATAAAACAATCCCAAATCCAATAGAAGGATCTTTTGTATAACGTTCTAATTTTTCTATGATTGTAAGACTAGCATCATGCTGTTCTCTAAGAACTATCGGTTCAATTGTTTGAGCGGATAAAAAAGCTTTTACCTCATTGATCAATGCATCATCATGACCATGAACAATGAATACTTTAGATGGAGTAATCTTCTTCTTTTCAACTAAATTAGAACCTTCTTTTTTTGTTCCTTTCGCATATGTTATTAATTCTTCTGTTATTTCTTTTTGTTTTAGAATTGCTGACTCTAAATCATTGGAATAAAAACCTATCATAACAACGTTAGATGCTCGATCTTCTGCCCTGCGTTTATTAGCCTGTTGTTCTTTTAGAATTTCACCAGATATTTCACTAGAAAAAATACGTAAACGTTCAATATGTTCAATAGGAATAGTGCGGCCATTAATCAAAATAGATTTTCCAATCTGATAAGGTTCAGCATATTTATTAATTACGTCTTCTAAATTCGTTAAATCTGATTTAATTTCTACTTTATCCCATACATTCTTATGATGCTTTTCGCCTAATTCTAAAATCACATGATAATACATAAGTTTAATACCGTATCTTTATTAAATTAACCTAAGTATATAATAAGTTTAAAAAATAAATTTTAAATTTAACATAAAATCTCTTGTAAAATATCAAAATTGGGAACCTTATTGCTCCCAATTTAACTATTAGACATTGAATCCAATATGTTTTCCTGTTGGCAACTCAACATCAATACGAAGTTTTCCACCCATTGCTTCAACATATTTTTTTATGGTTGAAATTTTCAAATCATTTCCACGATTTTCAATGGCTGAAAGTGAAGGCTGTTTAATACCAAGAGTTTCAGCCAATTCTTTTTGAGAAATCTCTAACTCTTCACGAATAAGGTGAAGCTGAGTTTCCAACAGTAATTCATCAGCCATTTGTTGAATACGAGCTTGACTCTCTGGAGAGCGACTAGCCAATAATTCTTGTAGGGTCTTAGCCATTAGATTGATCTCCTAAAGTTGAGAGATGAAGTTCGTATTGCTGATCTGCAATATCTAACATCTCTTTATAAAAACGCTTTTTACCGCCTTTATCACCGATACACAGCACAATGGCTTGTCGTAAAGGATCAAATGCAAAAAAGGCTCTCAGTGGTTTACCTCGATGCTGAACACGTAGCTCTTTCATATTGGTAAATTTGGAGTCATAGACAGTATCTACTAAAGGACGACCTAAACTTGGTCCCTGTTGCTGTAGAACGACCAACGCTGCGAGTACTTTCTCTTGTGTAGATTCATCTTGCTGTACAAGCCATTCGTTAAACAGATCCGTTGTAATGACTGTCCACATATTACAACCATAATATAGATTACAGTCTATATTTTATGCTTAATTGAATTATTATTCAAATGACAATAAAAAAACCCAGACATCCTGTCTGGGTTTTTCGTATTTGCGTTCTAGGGTTAACTCCTGTCATCCCTCGCGTCCTGTCGCTGATCTTATTGTTGTTATATGGAACATCCTGTTCTCGATGAACCCATCATAGGAAATTGAGCTGAGTATGGCTATTGGCAATTTTCTGGAATGAATGTACGCCAAAACGTACATGATTTTATCAAGTATTTATCCCAAGATTTGTCCGCAGGAAATGGGGATAAAATAGCATCCAAGAAGCCTTAAGAAATCAGGAAAAATTGCGATTATGATTATTTTTTAATCGATTTTATTGGCAGAATATATCAAAATTGGCGAAAAAAGAGCCGAGATGTTTCGATTCGGCTTTTTTGAGGGTTTTTGGGTTTATGTAAAATGATTAAAATATTGAAAATAAATAACTTTTTAAAAGTGGTTTCGCATAAGCGCCATTATGTTAAATAATGATGCATATTCTTAAGATTGAATTAACGAAATATGAGTTCAAGAAACTTGTTGAAAATAGCCTATTTGGAGTGCATCCGAGTGAAAATAAAAAAAATAGTATTGTGTTTAATTCTTATTTATATGAATACTTCTAGTTATTCTGAACCCACCATAGTAGAACCAGAATCGTACTGTGAAATAGTGAAAAAAATAGCATATAACGCTCAATCTTATAGGCAGAACGGGGCTAAATATGAAGTTACGATAAAGAAATTACAAGCAGCACCAGAAAAGTTATCTGCTTCAAAAAGAGAAAATAACGAGTTGGTTTTTAGGATTGTACAGTATGCCTATTATATATTTCCTGAGTATACAAATGATGAATTAAAAAATAATGCTATTGAAAAATATGCCATACGTTCTTATTCAGAATGCTTAAAAAAATATGGTTAATTTCAAATATTAATTACGTTGATGGTTCTGTTGCATTAAGGGAATCTAAACTTAACATAATGGCGCTTATGTGGAGCTATGAATCCTTACCCTGTAAGGCTTTCATAGCTCGCCATTTCATCATTAACACGGCATCTTCCTCCTCAAAACTCGACTCACCAGAAGCAATCCGTTCAATCATCGCATTGACATAAGCTTGACTGGCATCAATTACATGCTGCTCAAACTCATGCTCCACAATCCCTTGCGTTGCCTTAAAAGCAGCTCGAATTCGATCAGCGTCTACGTTTTTTTTCATGCTTGGCCACACTGCTCTGATTTATAGCTTGGATGATCTTTGAGATAAGCAATAAAACTGTCTAAACGTTTGCTATCCAGTCTCGATTCTTCAGGACGATCCACATGCTGTAACAGCTTCTGGCCTAAAAAATATTGCTCAAACTGTGCCTTAAAATACTCTGGAATATCAGCTACTAGAACATAGCTATCATCTGATTTCAGTTGATACCGTGGGATCTGAATCAACTCAAGCAAATGTTTCTTCCACAATAGACTGGCCCGAAGCTGATCATTCACTGGATGATGGGGATCATGTGCAGCAGCACGTTGATCATCAAATAACTCCTCAAGAATTTGTTTTCCAATCTTCATACGACCTCCAAAAGCTTTATTTAAAACCTCACCATATCCCTAGAACCATGATGGCGTATAACCATCATCACGATCTAGATCTTGATTTTTACGCTGCTCTAAGGCTTGGTTATACTCCTTTTGATAGATCTGAAGCTTGTTAAATTGTCGAATCTGTTGAATGGTTTGCTTCTGTGCCTCAACTTCAAGCTGAATAATTGGATCGGCACTTTTCAACTTCCATCGATGGATCTGCGGTACATCCTGCAACTGCGTTCCGTACTTCTGGTTAAATTGCTGATTGGACAAATGACTCACTCGATTCGGAACAACAATCTCCATACCCTCCAGAATTAGGGTTTTCATCGGTGCATGCATTTCCAAAGCCTGATTAATCAGCTGCTCAGTTTTTTCTCGAAAGGCTTTCACCTGATCACGGCCAAAGCCCAACGCATCAGCCGTTAATTTCTGTGCACCACCTTTGGTGGGATTCTTTGGACGATACTGCTTAAAAAACTGCTCTGGTGGTCGTTCAATCCCATCGGCCAGACTCCGTTCAGAATACATCAGATGCAAATGCGGTTGATCTTCACCTGTCAGTTCACTCGGATGATTATGCACCGCTGCGGTATAAGGGAACTGATACTGATCGGCAAATTCCTGAATAAAGACCTCGACCAGATCCTGACGCTGCTGCTTCGACAATTCTTTCGGCAAGGCCACGGTCAAAGTCGAACTAGTTCGACCTCGAGCAATCTCATAACGATCCGCACTATGCCAAAAGGTCGCAGGCGCATCGATGGCCCAAGCAGGCATATTTCCAGAACGCACGAACTCCAATTCTTCATCGGCCTTTTGCTCAGCAAAATGAGCCGTTCGAGTCAGATAATGGAAGGTATTCTTGGAACTGGAATCCTTCTTCACATTGTGCCGAATATTCATGTAAAACATGCCGAATTCACCTGAGATCCAATTCGCAAAGGAGGCTCTCCGCAGGAGCGAGGAGGAGTGTCTTTTTTTGACAATAATCGCTTTAGCGGTTGTTGTCAAAAAAAGACACGGAAACGAGATAAACTATTTTTTATGCATAGCAGAAAAAATAGTTTAAACGCCCATAAGATGACGCTAACATGGAGTCAATCCACGGCAAAATGAGATCCAAATGGCAGGACGCAAAGCGTTAGTTCTCACCGCAAAAGAAATCAATGAACTCGGCACGCATATCCTCAATCTGCCATTCAAAAGACGGATTGAAGAACGTTGCCTGCACATGCTCAAAAACAAAAAAAGTCTTCAGGATCTCAGTGAACAAGACCGCCAACTGATCCAGAAATGTCGCTATGAACGCAATGCCTACAACAAACGCATGCTTCAGCTGCAACTGATCCAACAGACAGAACCTGCCAAACGCAATGCACTGGAGCAAAACATCCTCAAGCTCCATCAAAAACATGACATCGATGCCTACTTTGCCATGCACGATGCACTAGATGAGATCCTCAAAACGCAACGCCACCAGACCGCAGCGAAAAACCTGAATCAGAAAATAGAAAAAGCCCTGAATCCAGAACAACAAAAGGAAAAACAAAGCCAGAAACAACAGAAAAAACGAGAAGGCCAGATCAAATACTTTATAGGATCGCTTTATATCGAATCTTTGAGAAAGGCATCGATTAGTTTTTCACAGGATAATAGCGACTTAGATAAACTGGCCGACATGATTCATGCATATCTCAGCTTTAGACAGCTCAAAAGGAATCTTGGAACAATTGAAGAAATCGAAGCTTTCGTTCAGCGTATGCCAACCACAAAAAATATGAATCGACTCATTGAAACAGCAAAAACAGATCCAAGAAACCCATTCAACAAAACACCAGAGCAATGAACAAACATCACGTTTAAACGCTGTATTTTCGCCATAGTGCGATCATTTCAAACTGAACTAGAGATCAGTACCCAAAAAACAAAAAAGTGCCTCTAAACGCAAATAGCAGCAAATGACACAGTCTCAATAAACCACTAGAACAGCTCAACCAAGCGAGTGTCTACGAGCGACAGTCCCAAAATTCGCGCCTCGGCCCTCTGAAAAACCGCTTTTTTAGGTTGATTAACCTAAAAAAGTGAAGTTTAGATACAAAAAATTTGAGCCTAGACCGAGCGAAGCGAGCATAAAGCTCTATGAGCGAAGCGAATTCCGAGTTGCTTTTGCTTTTTCTCAAATTCACAACGAAAAGAGCCAAAAATTGCCCCTCGAATCGAGCGAAAGCGAGATTCAATAGAGTTTGAGCGAAGCGAAAACCAAGGGCAATTTGACCAGACTGGGCTTTTAATTATTTTTAATGCTTTTTAATGCTTTTAGACAGGCTGAAATCCTTTGTTTGCAATAGTTTAAGGGGTGATAAAGATAGGTTTAAGGGGTGATAAAGATAGGTTTAAGGGGT
>NZ_KB850122.1:1824187-2184319 GCF_000369645.1 Acinetobacter sp. CIP 64.2 | reverse complement strand
GAAATTTCTCGAAGTTTATTTGAGCGAATTTTTAGTCAGAAAATTGATGAGCCAAGATTTGTAGCCATAAGCTACTAATGATTTTAAACTGAAGAGTTTGATCATGGCTCAGATTGAACGCTGGCGGCAGGCTTAACACATGCAAGTCGAGCGGGGAAGGGTAGCTTGCTACCTAACCTAGCGGCGGACGGGTGAGTAATGCTTAGGAATCTGCCATTTAGTGGGGGACAACATTCCGAAAGGAATGCTAATACCGCATACGTCCTACGGGAGAAAGCAGGGGATCTTCGGACCTTGCGCTAAATGATGAGCCTAAGTCGGATTAGCTAGTTGGTGGGGTAAAGGCCTACCAAGGCGACGATCTGTAGCGGGTCTGAGAGGATGATCCGCCACACTGGGACTGAGACACGGCCCAGACTCCTACGGGAGGCAGCAGTGGGGAATATTGGACAATGGGCGGAAGCCTGATCCAGCCATGCCGCGTGTGTGAAGAAGGCCTTATGGTTGTAAAGCACTTTAAGCGAGGAGGAGGCTACTTAGATTAATACTCTAGGATAGTGGACGTTACTCGCAGAATAAGCACCGGCTAACTCTGTGCCAGCAGCCGCGGTAATACAGAGGGTGCGAGCGTTAATCGGATTTACTGGGCGTAAAGCGTGCGTAGGCGGCTTTTTAAGTCGGATGTGAAATCCCCGAGCTTAACTTGGGAATTGCATTCGATACTGGGAAGCTAGAGTATGGGAGAGGATGGTAGAATTCCAGGTGTAGCGGTGAAATGCGTAGAGATCTGGAGGAATACCGATGGCGAAGGCAGCCATCTGGCCTAATACTGACGCTGAGGTACGAAAGCATGGGGAGCAAACAGGATTAGATACCCTGGTAGTCCATGCCGTAAACGATGTCTACTAGCCGTTGGGGCCTTTGAGGCTTTAGTGGCGCAGCTAACGCGATAAGTAGACCGCCTGGGGAGTACGGTCGCAAGACTAAAACTCAAATGAATTGACGGGGGCCCGCACAAGCGGTGGAGCATGTGGTTTAATTCGATGCAACGCGAAGAACCTTACCTGGCCTTGACATACTAGAAACTTTCCAGAGATGGATTGGTGCCTTCGGGAATCTAGATACAGGTGCTGCATGGCTGTCGTCAGCTCGTGTCGTGAGATGTTGGGTTAAGTCCCGCAACGAGCGCAACCCTTTTCCTTATTTGCCAGCGAGTAATGTCGGGAACTTTAAGGATACTGCCAGTGACAAACTGGAGGAAGGCGGGGACGACGTCAAGTCATCATGGCCCTTACGGCCAGGGCTACACACGTGCTACAATGGTCGGTACAAAGGGTTGCTACCTAGCGATAGGATGCTAATCTCAAAAAGCCGATCGTAGTCCGGATTGGAGTCTGCAACTCGACTCCATGAAGTCGGAATCGCTAGTAATCGCGGATCAGAATGCCGCGGTGAATACGTTCCCGGGCCTTGTACACACCGCCCGTCACACCATGGGAGTTTGTTGCACCAGAAGTAGGTAGTCTAACCGTAAGGAGGACGCTTACCACGGTGTGGCCGATGACTGGGGTGAAGTCGTAACAAGGTAGCCGTAGGGGAACCTGCGGCTGGATCACCTCCTTAACGAAAGATTGGTGACTGGTAAGAATCCACAACAAGTTGTTCTTCGAAGATGTATCTGAGGGTCTGTAGCTCAGTTGGTTAGAGCACACGCTTGATAAGCGTGGGGTCACAAGTTCAAGTCTTGTCAGACCCACCAAATCTGATTGCAGTAGCTTAGATTGAAAGATATGTCGTTCATTAAGTGATAAGCTGGGGACTTAGCTTAGTTGGTAGAGCGCCTGCTTTGCACGCAGGAGGTCAGGAGTTCGACTCTCCTAGTCTCCACCATGAATTAAAAGAGTTTGTAAGAACGAAATTAATTCAAAGCTAAGAAGATTATAGAGTTTAGTGAATACAGTCCAAGTTGACTGGTTTATTAATCTCTGTGATTTATCACAGTTTACTACGCACCGACGAGGTGGTAGTTAATCATTAACAGATTAGTAGAATTGAGTCTGAAATAAATTGTTCAAACTCGATTAATTTGACACTAACGGTAATACGTAAGTATTTCAGTTAGATGAAGAGTTAATCTGAGAACTAGCAAAAACACTGAATCAAGCGTTTTGGTATATGAATTTAGATTGAAGCTGTACAGTGCTTAAATGCACAGACAACGAATCAGTAGCAATTAAGTTTGCAACGATAACACTCACTTGTATGTGTTAGCGACTGTTTGGGGTTGTATAGTCAAGTAATTAAGTGCATGTGGTGGATGCCTTGGCAGTCAGAGGCGATGAAAGACGTGATAGCCTGCGAAAAGCTCCGGGGAGGCGGCAAATATCCTTTGATCCGGAGATTTCTGAATGGGGGAACCCACCCGCTATAAGGCGGGTATCATAAGCTGAATACATAGGCTTATGAAGCGAACGAGGGGAAGTGAAACATCTCAGTACCCTTAGGAAAAGAAATCAATTGAGATTCCCTTAGTAGCGGCGAGCGAACGGGGAGCAGCCCATTAAGTTGTGTGTGTTCTAGTGGAACGCTCTGGGAAGTGCGAACGTAGAGGGTGATATTCCCGTACACGAAAGGGCACACACAATGATGACGAGTAGGGCGAGGCACGTGAAACCTTGTCTGAATATGGGGGGACCATCCTCCAAGGCTAAATACTCCTGACTGACCGATAGTGAACCAGTACCGTGAGGGAAAGGCGAAAAGAACCCCTGTGAGGGGAGTGAAATAGATCCTGAAACCGCATGCATACAAGCAGTGGGAGCCGACTAGTTCGGTGACTGCGTACCTTTTGTATAATGGGTCAGCGACTTATATTCAGTAGCAAGGTTAACCGCATAGGGGAGCCGTAGAGAAATCGAGTCTTAATAGGGCGTTTAGTTGCTGGGTATAGACCCGAAACCAGGCGATCTATCCATGAGCAGGTTGAAGGTTGGGTAACACTAACTGGAGGACCGAACCCACTGTCGTTGAAAAGCCAGGGGATGACTTGTGGATAGGGGTGAAAGGCTAATCAAGCCTGGTGATAGCTGGTTCTCCCCGAAAGCTATTTAGGTAGCGCCTCGGACGAATACCATTGGGGGTAGAGCACTGTTTCGGCTAGGGGGTCATCCCGACTTACCAAACCGATGCAAACTCCGAATACCAATGAGTACTATCCGGGAGACAGACTGCGGGTGCTAACGTCCGTAGTCAAGAGGAAAACAATCCAGACCGCCAGCTAAGGCCCCAAAATCATAGTTAAGTGGGAAACGATGTGGGAAGGCATAGACAGCTAGGAGGTTGGCTTAGAAGCAGCCACCCTTTAAAGAAAGCGTAATAGCTCACTAGTCGAGTCGGCCTGCGCGGAAGATGTAACGGGGCTAAAACTATGTGCCGAAGCTGCGGATTTGACTTTAAGTCAAGTGGTAGGGGAGCGTTCTGTAAGCCGATGAAGGTGTATTGAGAAGTATGCTGGAGGTATCAGAAGTGCGAATGCTGACGTGAGTAACGACAAAACGGGTGAAAAACCCGTTCGCTGAAAGACCAAGGGTTCCAGTCCAACGTTAATCGGGGCTGGGTGAGTCGACCCCTAAGGCGAGGCCGAGAGGCGTAGTCGATGGGAAATTGGTTAATATTCCAATACTTCTGTGTAATGCGATGAGAGGACGGAGAAGGTTAAGTCAGCCTGGCGTTGGTTGTCCAGGTGGAAGGCAGTAGGCATGCATCTTAGGCAAATCCGGGGTGCTCTATGCTGAGAGCTGATAGCAAGCTGTACTTGTACAGTGAAGTGGCTGATACCATGCTTCCAGGAAAAGTCTCTAAGCTTCAGTTACACAGGAATCGTACCCGAAACCGACACAGGTGGTCAGGTCGAGTAGACCAAAGCGCTTGAGAGAACTCTGCTGAAGGAACTAGGCAAAATGGTACCGTAACTTCGGGAGAAGGTACGCTGCTGACGGTGATGGGACTTGCTCCCTGAGCTATTGGCAGCCACAGAAACCAGGCCGCTGCAACTGTTTATTAAAAACATAGCACTCTGCAAACACGAAAGTGGACGTATAGGGTGTGATGCCTGCCCGGTGCTGGAAGGTTAATTGATGGGGTTAGCGTAAGCGAAGCTCTTGATCGAAGCCCCAGTAAACGGCGGCCGTAACTATAACGGTCCTAAGGTAGCGAAATTCCTTGTCGGGTAAGTTCCGACCTGCACGAATGGCATAATGATGGCGGCGCTGTCTCCAGCAGAGGCTCAGTGAAATCGAAATCGCTGTGAAGATGCAGTGTACCCGCGGCTAGACGGAAAGACCCCGTGAACCTTTACTGCAGCTTGACATTGAACTTTGACCTTACTTGTGTAGGATAGGTGGGAGGCTTTGAAGTTAGAACGCTAGTTCTAATGGAGCCGTCCTTGAAATACCACCCTGGTAATGTTGAGGTTCTAACTCTGCCCCGTAATCCGGGGCGAGGACCATGTCTGGTGGGTAGTTTGACTGGGGCGGTCTCCTCCTAAAGAGTAACGGAGGAGTACGAAGGTGCGCTCAGCGTGGTCGGAAATCACGCGTAGAGTATAAAGGCAAAAGCGCGCTTAACTGCGAGACCCACAAGTCGAGCAGGTACGAAAGTAGGTCTTAGTGATCCGGTGGTTCTGTATGGAAGGGCCATCGCTCAACGGATAAAAGGTACTCTGGGGATAACAGGCTGATACCGCCCAAGAGTTCATATCGACGGCGGTGTTTGGCACCTCGATGTCGGCTCATCTCATCCTGGGGCTGAAGCAGGTCCCAAGGGTATGGCTGTTCGCCATTTAAAGAGGTACGCGAGCTGGGTTTAGAACGTCGTGAGACAGTTCGGTCCCTATCTACCGTGGGCGCTGGAAATTTGAGAGGATCTGCTCCTAGTACGAGAGGACCAGAGTGGACGAACCTCTGGTGTACCGGTTGTGACGCCAGTCGCATCGCCGGGTAGCTATGTTCGGAAGGGATAACCGCTGAAAGCATCTAAGCGGGAAGCCTACCTCAAGATAAGATTTCCCTAGGAATTTATTCCTCTAAAGAGCCGTTCGAGACTAGGACGTTGATAGGTTGGGTGTGGAAGCACGGTGACGTGTGAAGCTGACCAATACTAATTGCTCGTGAGGCTTGACTATACAACACCCAAACAGTTGTTGTATTCAAGATAAATTCAATACATAACTTGATTTAGTGTGAAAACTAGTTACAATACCGACTCAATTAACTAATCCGTTAATAACTCTTTGGACCGTAAGTAAGGCATACGATGAATACATCGTGATTAAGACCCGAAAGCACCACAACAGTTTGCTGGCGACAATAGCAAGAGTGAACCACCTGATCCCTTCCCGAACTCAGAAGTGAAACCTCTTAGCGCTGATGGTAGTGTGGCACTTGCCATGTGAGAGTAAGTCATCGCCAGCTTTTAAATAATAAACACCCCAATCTCGAGAGAGGTTGGGGTGTTTTTTATTGGCTAGAATTTTATATACTGGTTGTTTTAAGGGCTTTCTGATATGGTTTGGATCATAGTACAAAGCTTTTCATTTCCTTATGAAGCTCAGATTGCTAAAACGAAATTAGAAGCAGCTGAAATTCCTGCCCGTATTGAAAATGAACATACCATTAATATGGATTGGCTTTACTCCAATGCTTTAGGTGGTGTTAGATTATTGGTTCCTGAGCATTATGCAGATGAAGCGAAAGCGTTACTGGCACAAGACTTTAGCCAAGAATTAGAACAACAGTTTGGAGCAAGTGAAAGTTGCCCTAGTTGTGGTAGTAGCGATATACAGCCGTATACTGAAGGGAAGCGGCCCGCATATTTAGTTTTCTTATTACTTGGTTTTCCGTTATTTTTTTATAAACATGGAACTAAGTGTCAACAATGCCAACATTTCTGGAGTTAGCCCTGCCTGAGTACTGATTAACAGAATCACCTTTGAACTTTTATAAGCAATGCATTAATACTAGATAAAAATTAAAAAAGGAAAAGAAAATGGAATATAAGGGAAGTTGTCACTGCGGAAAAATCTCCTTTGTTGTACAGGGGGAGTTAACCGAGGCATTGTCATGTAACTGTTCGATTTGTCAAAGAAAAGGCTCGTTATTATGGTTTTTACCTACGGATCAGGTTGATATTTCAGTCCAAGAAGATGCATTAGCGAGTTATCAATTTAATAAACATGTGATCGATCATCATTTTTGCACGAGCTGTGGCATTCATCCTTATGCAGTTGGCGTTGATCCTAAAGGCAATAAAATGTATGCCCTTAATATCAGGTGTATCGAAGATTTAGATTTGGAAAGCATCAATGTTAATCATTTTGATGGACGTTCGGTGTAATCATCAAATTTAGAGAACAAAAATGACCAAGCATAAAAAGTTAGATCCAGAACAAGTTGCAGCACTACTAGATGGATTAAAAAAGCGTTTTCAAAAAAATATGCATCGTCATAAAGACTTGAATTGGGCTGATATTGAAGATCGATTACAACAGCAGCCAGAAAAGTTATGGTCACTCAATCAAATGGAAGATACGGGTGGAGAGCCAGATGTAGTTTCATTTGATTCAAAGTCATCAGAAATTGCGTTTTATGATTGTGCCGTGGAAACGCCCAAAGGGCGTAGAAGCCTGTGTTATGATCGTGCTGCTTTAGATGCACGTAAAGAACATAAGCCCGAAAACAATGCGGTTGAAGTTGCGGAAGTGATTGGAATTGAATTGCTGACGGAAGAACAATATAAGCAATTACAATCGGTTGAACATTTTGATTTAAAAACCTCAAGTTGGGTAAAAACGCCTGAAGATGTGCGTAAATTGGGCGGTGCAATTTTTTGTGATAGCCGTTATGGCCGTGTTTTTACCTATCACAACGGCGCACAATCTTATTATGCGACCCGCGGATTTCGTGGTCGATTAAAAATATAGTTTTATGACTCGATGACCCTTTGGACATGTTTTTTTAATCTTTAATTGTGCCAAGCGCTTGCTTGGTTTCTGTGCTTTTGCTACTTTAGTGTTCATTCAGTAAACAATGATCAATAATTGCTAGGAAGCAGAATATGCACCTTAATCCTTTGTACTATAGCGAGCAGCATCTTGAATTTGCCAAGAGTATTCGACGTTTTGTTGAAAAAGAAATTTCGCCTTTTATCAATGAATGGGATGAAAGTGAAACCTTTCCGAGAGAGCTCTATAAGAAAGCAGCAGATATTGGTTTGTTGGGATTAGGGTTTGAAGAGCAATATGGTGGAATTGCGGGTACAGATGCATTTTATACGTTGTTATCTTCGATTGAGTTAGCAAAATGTGCTTCGGGTGGTCTAGCTGCTTCCTTACTTTCACATACCATTGGTGCGCCACCCATCCAACATTTTGCCAATGAAGTGGTCAAAGCTCAGGTGCTGCCTCAGATTTTATCAGGTGAAAAGATATCGGCATTGGCGATTACTGAGCCAGGAGGTGGTTCAGATGTCGCTTCACTTAAAACCAAGGCAGTGCGTGAAGGTGATTATTTTCTGGTAAGTGGTGAAAAAACCTTTATCACTTCAGGGATGCGAGCGGATTATTATTCAGTGGCAGTGCGTACTGATCCGAATGCGAAAGGGGCAAATGGTATATCCATGCTTCTCATAGATGCACATAGTGCAGGAATCACTAAAACCAAACTAGATAAAATGGGATGGTGGGCTTCAGATACCGCGCATTTGCATTTTGATAATGTCAAAGTACCTGCCAGCCATTTATTAGGTCCAGAAAATATGGGCTTTCTGGTGATTATGAATAACTTCAATATGGAGCGTTTTTTCCTTGCAGCCAGTAGTTATGGCTTTGCCTTGACTTGTTATGAGGAAGCACTGGATTGGGCACAGCAACGCCAAACCTTCGGTAAGCGTCTAGTTGATCATCAGGTGATGCGCCATAAATTGGTGGACATGGCTACGCGACTGACCGCCACTCGTGCTTTACTCGAGGATACAGCTTATCGTTTAGGTAAGCCTGAATTGCAGGGCAGTGAACTGATCGCCCAGATTTGTATGCTGAAGAATGTTGCCACTCAAACCATGCAATTCTGTGCTGATGCTGCGGTACAAACACTCGGAAGTATGGGCTTTATGCGCGGTACCAAATCCGAACGAATCTATCGTGAAGTGAAGGTAAATATGATTGGTGGAGGTGCCGAAGAGATTATGAAGGACTTAATTAGTAAGCAATTGGGTTATTAAAATGATCTCCAGGAGCTTATCGTATTGGTTCAAGCCAATACGCTCCTTTTCCCTCAGAATGAACTGCGATATACCAAATAGATGAATCCTGAGCGTAGACCCAAAACGGCAATCTTTGATGTTGCATATATTTCGCCTAAAGAATTGGCATTAGTTTCTTTTTACCTTAATAGATCCGATATTTCAACGATTAAAAAGTCTGGTATTTTTTATCGGTCCAATCGCTATTTAAAATGGCCCAACGCTCATGGTCTTTCCATTCTTTTCCACCGACACGCAGGTATTGGCGAGAGAACCCTTCTTTTATAAAACCTGCATGTGCAACAAGGCGAATAGAGGATAGATTGTCTGGTTGGATATTGGCTTCTAGTCGATGCAGATTGAGAGTTTGAAATGCTTCGTGTAAAACCAGTTGCAGTCCATGCCGCATATAGCCTTGTCCTGCATAAGGATAAAAGGCTTCATAACCTAAATAGGCAGAATGGAAGTGACCCCGGATAATATTGGAGATATTAAAGGTGCCAACAATGGCATGATTTTCTTTCAAGCAGACAAAATAACGATGTTCTTGAGCGAGGTAGTGTTCAAAATCACTCGGCGGATAGGTCCACGGTTGATGCAGATGAATACTATTTGAGTAGGCATGTTTGATTTCAGTTAAATCACTGCGTTGCGGCTTACGCAAATAGACTGGACTCATTTCACCGCCATTTCCCAAACCATGTCAGTCAATTCATCAATTTTGACTTTACCTTCGGGTCTGTACCACGTGACAGTCCAAGAAATTGAACCGCCGAGCAAACGACGCCAGATAAAAGCATCATGTTTGACTTTACCTAGTGCACGTAGTTTTTCAATCACATCCAGCCAAACTTGCTCATATTCATTACGCATTTTCAAAAGATAGTCTTGTTTTTCTTTGGAAAGGGCAAACCATTCATGCACCAATACGGCCATCGCAGCGCCTGTATCACCTGCAATGGAAAGTAATTCAGCCTTAATGAGATGACGTAATTGCTGTTCAGGATCTTCTGAGCGTTCAGCCGCTTCTTTTAAGCGGGCGAAGTTATAGATAATGGTTTGTTCCATCACTGTCGCCAGAATCTCATCTTTGCTTTTAAAGTGATGAAACAGGCTACCCGATTGAATGCCAATAAACTCACCGAGCTGACGAACCGTGGTTTTATCATAACCCTGCTTATAGAACAGATAGGCAGCACCTTGCAGTAGACGCCCGCGTGGACTGTCATCAAAACAAACAATCTTGGGTATTTGCTCAATTGAGGTTGCGATCATGCCTATCCGTCTATCCCGTTTAATCTAAAGTCTATTGTAACAAAATTCATTTCATGAATTGTCTTATCTTTTTATAACAAGCATTTGCTTGAGTTTGTCTGTTCTTGCCAATACAGCATAGCATTATGCACTTTACAAACCAAGCACTTGCTTGGTAATGTTAAGGCGTTTTTAGTAATAACAATGAGAAAGCGCATGACAAGTGTCAAACAGGATGACCAGAGGCTAGTCAAAATCGGGTGTGCATCAGGGTTTTGGGGCGATACCAATACCGCTGCCTTTCAGTTGGTGCATCTGAGTGATATTGATTATTTAGTCTTTGATTATCTGTCAGAAATCACCATGTCGATTATGGCCAAGGCGATGATGCTGGATCCAAGTCATGGTTATGCACTGGATTTTGTCAGTCGAGTGATGGCACCCCTGATCCATAAAATTGCTGAGAAAAAAATTAAAGTGATCAGTAATGCAGGTGGGGTAAATCCATTGGCTTGCCGTGATGCCTTACAGAAAATCATTGATGAAAAAGGCTTGGATTTAAAAGTTGCTGTGGTGTTAGGCGATGATGTATTGCCAAAGCATGCTGAATTACTCACCCAAAATGTTCAGGAAATGTTTAATGGCGATGCCTTGCCTGCACATGTGGCCAGTAGCAATGCCTATCTCGGTGCAGTTGCGATTCGTGATGCTTTGGACTTAGGTGCAGATATTGTGATTACAGGCCGTGTGGTCGACTCCGCAGTTGTGCTTGCCCCATTATTGCATGAGTACAAATGGTCCCTCGATGATTATGACAAGCTAGCACAAGGTTCCTTGGCTGGGCATGTGATTGAATGTGGCGCACAGTGTACAGGGGGGAATTTTACCGATTGGCGTTTGGTTCAAGGCTTTGACAATATGGGCTTTCCAATCGTAGAAGTCAGCGCTGATGCCTCATTTATCGTGACCAAGCCTAAAGGAACGGGTGGATTGGTTTCGACTGCGACTGTAGCAGAGCAGATCGTTTACGAAATTGGCAATCCGCAAGCCTATCTTTTACCCGATGTAAGCGCTGATTTTAGCCAAGTACATTTAGAACAGGTGGGAGAGCATCGAGTCAAAGTGACTGGTGCCACAGGTCGTCCGCCAACTCAGCAATATAAAGTCAGTGCGACCTATGCAGATGGTTATCGAGTCTTGGTCAGTTTCTTAATCGCAGGTCGTGAAGCACCAGAAAAAGCCCAAGTGATTGCGGATGCCATTCTGAATAAATGTGAACGCGTCTTGGCACTACGCTCAGTCCCACCATTTAGTGAAAAATCAGTCGAAATTCTCGGCATTGAAAGTACTTATGGTGCACATGCGAAAGTGAAAGACAGTCGTGAAGTGGTGGTTAAGATCGCGGTTAAGCATCTGTTTAAAGAAGCCTGTATGTTCTTTGCTTCTGAAATTGCCCAAGCTTCAACAGGCATGGCACCTGCATTGGCAGGGATTGTTGGTGGTCGCCCTAAAGCATCGGCCGTGGTGAAACTATTTTCATTCTTGATTGATAAAGATCAATTAAAGGTCGAAGTCGATTTTGCAGGGCAGCGTTATCCCGTACAGATTCCAACAGGGCAAACGGCACCAGAGGTCGAGCTACATCCCGTCGGTGACGTGGCTGTATATCAAGGCGATGAGGTTGAAGTGCCTTTGATTGAGGTGGCACATGCGCGCAGTGGCGATAAAGGCAATCATAGCAATATCGGGGTAATTGCACGCAAGGCTGAATATTTACCTTGGATTCGTGCAGCACTGACTGAAGCCAATGTTGCAGCGTATATGCAGCATGTTCTTGATCCTGAAAAATCAAACGTCATTCGTTATGAGTTGCCAGAGATGCATGCACTGAATTTCATGCTGGAAAATGCATTGGGTGGAGGTGGGATTGCCAGTTTGCGGATTGACCCGCAGGGCAAAGCCTTTGCACAGCAACTATTAGATATGCCGGTGAAAGTGCCTAGAAAACTAATATCTTGAGCTGCATTTATCTGGTATCGGAGTTTCGTTTGTCCTAAAGCAGTACAAGCGAAACTCCGATACTTTTTATATTATGTCTAGCCCACAAGAAAGCAGATAGTCATAGATTGAGTCATAGTGTTTTTGAGGTCTTGTTGGATCTTTTCCATCTACAGCAGGAATAAAAATAACCATACCTTGTCGGGCTCGCGTTAATAGAACTCTATAAGCATTGAGAAGGTAATTTTTAGTTGAGTCTTTATTAATATTCTGCCACTTTGAGCCTTTAAAACTTTGAAATTGCCAACCCTGATCATAATAGAGGTTAATATCCCAAGTTACGCAGGTATAGTCGATTTCAAGTCCTTGGATATCGAACTCAGTCGCAATATCCTCTAAGTAATAAGATGACCGGGTATCATCCTGATGATTTAAAAACCAATCAGCTGGAGATATATCATTTTTAACATATATGCCTTCTGCTTTTAGTCTTTTAGCGCCTGAACTTGCGATCAGTCCAATTCTTTCCGTACCTCTCGCTTGATGTCTTAACCAGGCTTTTGCTTTGCTTAAATCTCTCGTGATTTTGATTGGATAATTGTGTTTAATTTCTTGATAAATTTGAGCAGCTAGATCATTTTGATTGTCTAAAATGGATTGGATCAAGGATGCAACTTTTTCACTTCGAAATGAGCGGACAGAAGTCGATAAATGAAGATCAGTTTTTTGATGTCCATGTTGTTTTAGCCAATTTGATAAATCTAAATTATTTAGATAGGTGTTAGGTTCAGCCAAAATCTTATCTGAGTAATAAATATCCCAAGATGAATATTTTGTTTTGAGAGCATCGATCCATTCTGAAACACCTGCCTCACCAGTGTTAATTTCTTGACCGCCACCAATCAGACATATAATTACACACCAATCATCGTGCCGATCCATCACACTGATTAGATATTCGGGCTCAGACATATCAAAGTTTTGGATTCCCTTTTTCTGTTGCATGAATTTGGAGACTTGTTCTTTTTGCCAAGCTCTTTGTGCTTCATCGAAAACGACAACTTTTTCAATAGGGGCATGAGGCGTTCTTAAATTGTCATCTCTAAAATGATGAATATTTTGGATAAAAGCCTTTGCTTTCCGTTCTGCTTCTGTACGTAAAATTTTCTGCCCACTTCTTTTAGCAGTCTCTACTGAATCTTTAGTCAAGGCTTCTCTCAAGACATCCACTAATGGACCATTGCCAGATAAGAATACGGAATGTTCTGATTGATCGGCTTTTAGTCGTTCATTCGCGATGTTTAGTCCAGCAAGTGTTTTTCCGGCACCAGGAACCCCAGTCAAAAAGCAGATTGATTTTTTATGCTGAGCTTTCGAGTCTTCGATAATTTCGTTTATTCGAATAGAAGTACTTGATAAGTTAATCGCACCGGCATCACTTCGTGAAATTTCTTTAACGCTATGGCCTTTGTATAAGGCTTGAGCAGCCTCAATAATAGTTGGTGTCGGCTTATAAATGCTATTTTCCCAAGTATGAATATTTAAACATTCATCTGTTTTTACTTGGTCTAAAATTTGAATCAAAGTTGCTTTAAAATTGTCTTTATTACACAGGATACAGCTGGTTAAGCCTAGAGAGTTATCAATCTGAGAGGTCGTATTTGGGGCGTTCGTCGCAATAAGAATCGGGATAATCGTTTTATTATGACTTCCTTCATGAAAATTTTGTAAATCTAAGCAATAGTCAATTGTCTGATTTTGAGCATAGTTTGAATAACTTTTTTCGCCTACTTTAAACTCTATTACAAAGACTAAATTATTTATAATTAATATATTATCTACTCGTTTTCCCATTCTAGGGATAGAGAACTCAAAATATAAGTGCCCACAGAACTCTTTAAGCTCCTGTTTTAGAAAATCAATTTGTTCAAGCCAAGCATTTTTCTGTAAATCTTCTAAATCATGTTGATGATGACGTGCAAGTTGTCCAAAAATTGCATTTTTATTTTCATTTAAAAAAAAATCTATCGAATTTTGATAATAGCTTGTATTCATTGTGAGTTTTTAACGTTTAAAAAATCTTAAATTGAACAGCATGTTAGCACTAGAAATAATATTTTAGCAAAAAGTGACATTTTAATTTGAATAAGAAAGGCATCTTGGTACTTTACAAACCAAGCACTTGCTTGGTAGTGTGTATTCAGTTAAAAATAATAGATGAATGGATCATAAAACATGGGTTATCAATCAATTTTCAGGCCAGATGCGTTTGCTGATAAAGTCATTATTGTAACAGGAGGTGGCTCTGGTATTGGCCGTTGTACTGCACATGAACTGGCATCCTTAGGAGCGCAAGTCATCATTACTGGACGCAAACTTGAAAAACTGGAAAAGGTTAGCCAGGAAATTCTGGAAGATGGCGGCAAGGTCCATTTCATCGTCTGTGACAACCGTGATGAAGAGCAAGTCAAAAACATGATTGCGGAAGTGCTGGAAAAATTTGGCCAGCTCGATGGTTTAGTCAATAATGCGGGTGGACAATTTCCTTCTGCATTAGAGAATATTTCTGCCAATGGTTTTGATGCCGTGGTTCGTAATAACCTGCACTCAACTTTTTACCTGATGCGAGAAGCCTATAACCAGTGGATGACAAAGCACGGCGGCAGCATTGTGAATATGACCGCAGACATGTGGGGCGGTATGCCGGGCATGGGGCATTCAGGCGCAGCACGCTCAGGGGTAGATAATCTGACCAAAACGGCTTCAGTGGAATGGGGTAAATCTGGAGTACGTGTCAATGCAGTTGCACCGGGCTGGATTATTTCTTCGGGCATGGACAATTATAGCGGTGATTTTGCAAAAGTGATCATTCCAAGTTTAGCGAGTAATGTGCCGTTAAAACGTATGGGTACAGAATCAGAAATTTCCTCGGCGATTTGTTATCTACTTTCTGATGCAGCGGCTTTTGTATCAGGTGTCACCCTCCGCATTGATGGGGCTGCTTCACAAGGCACACGGATGTATCCATTGGCTGATGCAATCAACAATGAAGCCTTTAATGGTTTCCATCGTGCTTTTATCCCTGACATATTCAAAACTGATGGAGAATAAACATGACTATTCTCCAATCTGAAATTGCGGTCGGGAGTGAACAATATCAGCAGAATCGAGAAGCTTTACTGGCTCAACTGGCTGAGGTTCGTGCCGTACAGCAAAAGAGTATTGATAAGTCTTATGCAGCAAAACCTAAATTCGACAAGAAAGGCAAGATTTTGCCGCATGAGCGTATTCGCTTGCTGTTAGATGCGGATTCACCTTTTATCGAGTTATGTGGTTTGGTTGGCTACAACATGCATGACGATAAAGATGGTTCCGAAGCTGGCGGTGGTGTGATTGCAGGGATTGGTTTTGTCAGTGGTGTGCGTGCGCTGGTTTCTGCCAGTAATAGTGCCATCAAAGGTGGCACCATGTCCCCAATGGGCGTACATAAAACCTTACGCTTGCAAAAGATCGCATTAGAGCAAAAGTTACCGATGGTGACATTGACAGAAAGTGGCGGAGCTAACCTGAATTATGCAGCGGAAGTATTTACCTATGGCGGCATGACCTTTGCCAATCAGGCGCGTTTATCTGCGGCAGGGATTCCCCAAGTTGCGGTGGTGCATGGCAATGCGACCGCTGGTGGGGCTTATCAACCGGGGTTGTCTGACTATGTGATTGCAGTCCGCAAGCAAACAGAAATGTTGTTGGCAGGTCCACCATTATTATTGGCAGCAACAGGCGAAGTAGCGACTGCTGAAGAACTGGGCGGGGCAGAAATGCATACCCAAGTTTCAGGCGTGGCGGAATATCTTGCGGAAAATGATGCTGATGGTATTCGTTTAGCCCGTGAGATTATTGAACACCTGAACTGGAAAGAACAAACCGCACAATTGAATCAGCATTATAAAGAACCGCGTTATGCTGCGGAGGAATTGTTAGGCATTATTCCTCAAGATCCAAAGCAACCTTTTGATATGAAAGAAATCATTGCACGGATCATTGATGATTCAGATTTTCTGGAATTCAAGCAGGAATATGATGCTTTAACGGTCTGTGGCTGGGCAAAAATAGGAGGACTGCATATCGGCATCATTACCAATAATGGCCCGATCACGCCACAGGGGGCAGCCAAAGCAGCGCAATTTATTCATCTGTGTGAACAGACCCAACGCCCACTCTTGTTTCTTCACAATACCACTGGTTTTATGGTCGGAACCGATGCCGAACAGAACGGCATTATCAAACATGGTTCCAAGCTGATCCAGGCTGTGGCCAATGCCACAGTACCCAAGATTTCGATTGTGGTTGCAGGTTCTTATGGCGCAGGCAACTATGCCATGTGTGGCCGCAGTTTGTCGCCACAATTTATCTTTGCATGGCCCAATTCACATGTTGCAGTGATGGGTGCAGCACAAGCGGGCAAAGTCTTGCGTATCGTGGCTGAGGGCAAACAAAAAGCTTCAGGAATGGAACCTAATCCGCAGATGCTGGACTTCTTGGAACAAAGCACAGCCATGAAATTGGAACAGCAGTCGACGGCTTTATTCAATACCGCAATGTTGCATGACGACGGCATTATCGATCCGAGAGATACCCGAAAAGTACTGATTTTCTTATTACAAACCATGTATGAAGCACAGCAACGTGAGTTAAATCCAACCCGATTTGGTGTGTCGAGATTTTAATAATCCCTCCCAGCCTCCCTTTAAAAAGGGAGGAGTTCTCCTCTTTAATTAAAGAGGGGTTAGGGGAGATTAATTTTAAGGAACAAAAACAATGAAATTTACCGCAGAACATGAAGCTTTACGCCGTACCACACGTCAGTTTGTGGAAAATGAATTAAACCCTTTTATTCCAGAATGGGAAGAAGCAGGCCGTTTTCCAATTCATAACGTATTTAAGAAAATGGGGGATTTGGGCTTATTGGGGATTTGTAAGCCTGAGGAGAATGGTGGTTTAGGACTCGATTATTCATACAATCTTGTCGTGGCAGAAGAGTTAGGTCGTGCAGCGTGTGGTGGGGTGCCACTGGCGATTGGCGTGCAAACCGATATGGCGACGCCTGCACTGGCACGTTTTGGTAGCAAAGAACTACGAGATGAGTTTTTAAATCCTGCGATTCGTGGTGAATATGTGGCATCGATTGCAGTCTCGGAAGTGCATGCGGGTTCTGACGTTGCAGCCATTAAGACTACAGCAAAAAAAGATGGCGATGATTATGTCATTAACGGCAGCAAAATGTGGATTACCAACTCACTGCAAGCCGATTTCTTTTGTCTATTGGCAAATACCTCGGATGACAAACCACACGTCAATAAATCCATGATTATTGTCCCAGCCAAGACAGCAGGGATTAGTTTTTCAGAGCCACTGAATAAATTGGGCATGCGTTCAACCACTACTGCACAAGTCTATTTTGACAATGTTCGAGTACCGCAACGCAATTTAGTTGGTGTGGAAGGCATGGGCTTTATGATGCAAATGATGCAGTTCCAAGAGGAACGTATGTGGGCCTGTGCCAATGCGGTGGGAGGGATGGAAAAGGTCATTCAGCAAACCATTGATTATGCCAAAGAGCGTACTACCTTTGGTCAGCCCCTGATTCATAACCAATATGTACATTTTCGTTTTGCTGAGCTGATGACTGAAGTCGCAGCACTGAAAGCTCTAACTTATCAAGCCTGTGAGCAGCATATTGCTGGTGAGGATGCAACCTTGATGGCGTCAATGGCGAAGCTAAAAGCAGGGCGTTTAAGCCGTGAAGTGGCAGATAGTTGTCTGCAATATTGGGGCGGTAATGGCTTTATGTGGGATAACCCTGCATCACAACTGTTCCGTGATGGGCGCTTAGGGTCGATTGGCGGCGGTGCAGATGAAATTATGCTTGGAATCATTTGTAAGCTCACCGATATTTTGCCGAAGAAACAGAAAAAATAGGAGCAGGAGCATGACAGTTGCAACTTCTCTTGCAAGCTTGGCGATAGATGACAGCATTCAGTTAGAACAACAAGGTGGCATTTTAACGTTATGGCTAAATCGTCCTGAGAGCCGTAATGCCATGAGCTTAAATATGGTCACTGCTATTCAACAGGTGTTTAGCCAGATTGCGGATGATTCATCAATTCGTGCGGTTATCTTACGTGGTAAGGGCGGGCATTTTTGTGCAGGCGGCGATATCAAAGATATGGCGAGCTTACGTGTTGAAGCTACGAATATAGGCAGTTTGCAACCTTATGTCGATTTTAATCGCCGTTTTGGTGCCATGATTGAACAGGTGGATCAAGCTCCACAAACCGTCGTGGCTGTTTTGGAAGGTGCTGTACTCGGTGGTGGCTTTGGACTGGCCTGTGTTTCGGATATTGCCATTAGCCGTCAGAGTGCCCAGTTTGGTCTGCCAGAAACAGGCTTAGGTATTTTGCCTGCGCAGATTGCGCCTTTTGTGGTGAAGCGAATTGGTTTGACCCAAGCCCGTCGTTTAGCGTTATTGGGTTTACGTTTTGATGGCAAGACGGCTTTGGATTTAGGTGTCGTTCACCAAGTTGCACCAGATGATGCTGAGCTGGAACAGCAGCTTGCAGACACGATTCAGCAGATCAAACGTGCTGCACCTCTGGCTTCCCGTGCCACCAAAGCGTTATTACATCGGACTTTAAATGAACCTTTGACCCAGCTCTTAGATAATGCAGCCGAGCAATTTGCACGGGCAGTTGTTGGGGAGGAAGGGCAAGAGGGAACCATGGCCTTTATTCAGAAACGTTTGCCAAATTGGGCCGAAGAGTGACATCTTCTAGAGCACAAGCATTGCTGAAATGCGATGTTTTGAGGGATTAAACAATGAGTTTTTCAAAAGTATTAGTGGCAAACCGTGGTGAAATTGCAGTTCGTGTGATGCAAACAGCCAAAGCAATGGGCTATCAAACGGTGGCTGTCTATTCAGATGCGGATGCCAATGCCCGTCATGTGCAGCTTGCGGATGAAGCGGTTTATATCGGCGCATCTAAAGTTTCAGAATCCTATTTATCGATTGCCAATATTATTGCAGCCTGCCAAAAGACAGGGGCAGATGCTGTCCATCCTGGTTATGGTTTCTTGTCTGAAAATACCGACTTCGCTCAGGCTTGCCTTGATCATGGCATCACCTTTATTGGGCCGACGGCTGCTGCGATCGAATTGATGGGCAGTAAACGTCTTTCAAAAATTGCCATGATTCAAGCAGGGGTGCCATGTGTGCCTGGTTATGAAGGTGATCAGCAAAAGCTTGAATATTTGGCTGAACAAGCTGAGAAGATTGGCTACCCTTTAATGGTCAAAGCTTCGGCAGGTGGTGGTGGGCGAGGGATGCGTCTGGTCCAACACGCTGCTGATGTATTGGACGCATTAAAAACAGCACGTTCGGAAGCAGAGAATGCCTTTGGTTCGGGTGAATTGATTTTAGAAAAAGCGGTGATTGCCCCACGCCATGTTGAAATTCAGGTGTTTGGGGACACACATGGCCATTATGTGTATTTATTTGAACGGGATTGTTCGATCCAACGCCGTCATCAAAAAGTGGTCGAAGAAGCCCCTTGTCCAGTGATGACTGCTGAACTGCGTCAGAAAATGGGCGAAGCGGCAGTTGCAGCGGCCAAGGCTTGTGATTATGTCGGCGCAGGCACGGTCGAGTTTTTGCTTGATCAATCCGGTGAATTCTATTTCTTGGAAATGAATACCCGTTTACAAGTCGAGCATCCAGTGACAGAAATGGTGACGGGACTGGATTTGGTGGAATGGCAATTGCGTGTTGCCAATGGCGAAACCCTGCCTTTACAACAACATGAGTTGACACTGAATGGACATGCGATTGAAGTTCGCTTATATGCAGAAGATCCACGTCAGGACTTTTTGCCACAAACGGGAAAAGTACTGCGTTGGCAGCCTGCAGGCGCTGATGGTAGTTTAGCCAATGTCCGTATTGACCACGGCATGTTAGAACAAGGTGAAATTAGTCCCTTCTATGATCCGATGGTGGCAAAGGTCATCGCCTATGGCAAAACCCGTCAGGATGCGATTCGACTGCTTGCTCGGGCCGTTGATGATTGTGTGTTGTTGGGGGTGAACAGTAATAAGCAATTCTTAAGCAACTTATTACGTCATCCAGTTATTGTCGCTGGGGAGACCAATACTGCCTTTATTCAGCAGCACTTTCAGGATGATATTAGTCTGCATCAGCAAACTTTGAAACTTGAAACGCTTGCCGTCGCAGCCGCACTGTTTAGCCAGCAAAATCAGCCGCAAGTCGCTTGGCAAACAGGGGTTGGCATGCCGTTCCCACTGAAACTAAAATACGCCGATCAGCAGATATTGCTACATGTGCAACATGATCAGCAGCAGGTCAAAGTTGCGTTATGTGATCAACACGTAACGATCAATATTGTAAGCATCAGTGATGTGCAGGTTGTTTATAGCTGTGAAGGTGTTCGACGCAAGCTCGCCTATGTCTTTGATCAAAATCAGCTGTATTTAGATGTAGGCAATGGTAATAGCGTGCTAGAAAATATTACTTATGCAGCCCCAGCGGCAGCAGAAGTGGTGGGTGATGGTAAAATCCGTGCACCGATGGATGGGGCAATTGTGAATCTGTTGGTGAATGTCGGAGATCAGGTAGTGAAAGGGCAAACCTTATTGGTACTGGAAGCCATGAAGATTCAGCAGCAAATCAAATCTGATGTCGATGGCATCGTACATGAGCTGATTGGCCAAGTCGGACAACAGGTGAAAAAACGACAGCAATTATTGAATATTGCTGTCGATTAATGGAATGCCATGATTGAACCATCCACATCTATAAGATTGATGGTTCATTTATTTTAGGGAAACATCTTTAAACGCAGGTTTTCTAAACGACTTTGATATTGCTTTTGCCATTCTTCGTTTGGCAGTTGAGTTTTTAACGGCTCCATGTCTTGTTGTAACTGCTGCACGGCTTGTTGATATTGATCAACTTGCTGCTGTTGTTGGGTTTCACGGTGCTCGCGCTGTTGAACCTGTTGACGTTCCTGCTCAGTCAAATACTGTTGCTGCAATTTTTGCTTTAAACGTTCAGTTTCAGCTGGGCTATGTTGCCCTTGGCTAATTAAATCAACGGCTTGTTGATAAAGTCCCATTTTATTTTGCTGTTGACTTGCATCAGGATATTGACGCTGTAGCTCTTCAAATGCTGTTAAACGTTGTTCAGCACTAAGTTTTTGATTTAGCACCAAGTCATTATAAGCAAAGCGATAATCCGCATAATTGCGCTCTTGCCCAAAACCGAGCATGGCTTCGGCTTGTCCCAAAGTTTGTTCTCTGAGCTTCCACAGCGTATCAAAACGTTGTTTCGGTGATAAAGCGGTGGATAATACTGTGCTTTGCATCTGCTTTTCATATTGTGGCATGCGTTTCAGCAAGTTTTCCACTAAGTGTGCAAACTGTTGATCGGGATAGTTGGCAAGCGCTTTTGCAAGTGCTACATGACAATCTGAGACAGGGCAGTTGGCTTTAAAGTTATTGAGAAACTCGGTGATATTCCCAGGTTGCTGCTGTAAGGTTTTGAGTTGCTGCAAAAGTGAATCCTGCAACAGTTCGTCCTTGCTTTTATTGGGCATGCTGGCATTGCTCATCTGTGGAGACGAATCTTGAGATGCTGAGGTGGATTTGGTGTGCTGGATTGCAGCGGAAGAGGCAGTGCTCTTCCAGACTACAATCCCAACCAAGACCACGACAACAATTAGAATTGTCAGCAATAGTCTTTTATTCATACCATATTCCGTTAAGGGGTGTAATTAAACTGCCCCATTACAGGGAAATGATCAGAAAGATCCCAGATCATATACAGTGGATCAGCCGTAGTACGCAGGATGCGCACATCGTTACGTGACTGAACGGGCTGACGGTGGTTATTGGATGCCACGATATAATCCAGATATTCAACGGTTGAACCGCCTGAACCTGCTGCACCAGCTAATTTATTCACACGAGGGTCAAAGGTTGATGCGGTATACCCCGTATTGCTTGATGCCGCAGTCGCATTCAAGTTGCTCAGCATATTTTGATAGTCTTGTGGCCAGAGTAACTTGTTCACATTAAAATCTCCCCCCATCAACACTGCATCGAAAGCTGGAATATTTTGTTGGTCTACCAGTTGACGAATTTGCTTGAACTGAGTCTGGCGCAGTGCACGCGCTGCATCGGTATCAAAAGAAGCGGTATGTGTTGACGTGACATGATAAGCTTTACCATTTTTAATGATTTCAGCATACAACACGCCTTTATCGGCAAAGCAATCGGTTCCTGTACAGTCTGGATAAATAAATTGGGCGGTTTTGACGATTGGATAACGACTTACAATGACCAAACCGCTATCAAATAGGTTATAGCCAGAACCGACAGGGATATGTGTCTGATAGGGATATTGTTGTGCCAGTTGATTCAACATACCTGTACGCGAAGAAGCGAACGCTTCTTGCATCATAATGACATCATAGCCATTCAAGTGGTTGGGTAATTCGGCCAAACGTTCACTGATTTTACTCGCCACCATCGGCAAGGCATAAATATTATAGGTTAGGACTTTTAATTCATTGGCACTGGCTGAAACAGGTTCCTGAATCGTGTTCTGGTGAATCGTGTAGTGGAAATCATCATAACCACCTGTGTATTCAGCTTTTACTGCTGCCTGAGCGGATAAACCGCCATAGGTTGTATTGATGCGATGTACATCACGATCTGAATACCACGGGGAAGTTGTGTTTGCTGTTTGAATACCGTGTTGAATATTACTACCCGACCATGTTCCAGTCATGGTTTGTTTGAAGGTCACTTGTGAGTTGGCACTGGTCACTACGGTATCAAAGTTATAGGTTTTACCTGATTTGATCCCTGTATAACGATTGATACGTAATACACGTTTGGTTTCATAGGGTGCAATCTGTGTCGCTTCCTGAGCCCATTCATTGCCTTGCTGCAATTGTGCCCCAGTTTGGTTGACTTGTACGGATACTGTTTGTGGTGTGGTATTGGTTACAAATACATAGGAATCTGCCAAACATTGTTGGGTGGCAAAACCGCTGAGTAATAGTGCAGTTCCTGCGCCGAGTTTTAAGCTCTTCAGCCTCATCTTTTCTCTCCATAGTGCTTAATAATAGTTGAACAAACACAATCCCGTTTTATTGAAATTATTCATTTATGAAAATTTTGTGATTGTTATTTGTTCGAAAATTATAATAATGAAAAAGTATTTCTAAATCATTTAAATTTCTAACCATTCATCTGATCTTTTTAAAAAACAATATTTTATTGCGAATTATTGAATGATATTGGATTTTTCAAACAGATTGGGGTGGTTATTTAGTGAAATGTAGTAAAAGAGATGGTTCAAAAATGAAAATAGAAAAGTAATGTATTCAGTATAAAGATGATTAATGACGAAAATCTGACAAGTGTTGCACTGTGTCAGATTTGATTGTGTCTGGAAATTAGACTTGGTCAGCGTCGACGATTGCTGTACTGGCTTGCTTCAAGCTATAAAGCAGTTGGCCGAGTAGAACGTCCTTATTACTTAAGGTCACCATTACCATTGGATGATGGGGAGCCGGAATTGAGGTTAAAATAGCCTTGCCATTCTCGGCATCCAGCGTAATGCTTTGACACCCAGTCAACTGGATTTCATTAAGGAAAGCGCTCACCATGGCCAAGATTGAACTACTGACTGCAGCCAATTTAGTACTGTTATAGGGATTTTTCTTATAAATTGCAGCGAGCTCAAAGCCATCTGTCGAGCAGAGCATAATATAATCGATCCCTCGAATATTCATAAGAACATCATTGGCTTGAGCTTTTGCAAACTGGATCAGCTCTTTGGGAGCAGTACGTTGCTGACTAGGAATACTGAACATAAATCTTCTCTTTATAAAGTGATTAATTTGTTGCTTTTAAATTAACTTCTAGTGCTGCGATAAGAGATTCAATCATCAGCAAAATATGTTCTTGCTTACGTGCATCGATAAAAAATAAAGGATAGTGGTAGTCATTCTGGATTAACCAGTCTCGGTAAATCGTTGTTGGTTGTCCTTTATTTTCATCGACATGGGTAATACCGATCGAAATATTTTGCGTATAGTCTTTAAAGGTGTCGAGATAGCTTTCAAGCTCTTCAATAGGCACTTTACTGTTATGATCGACAAGTAAAATCACGCCCAAAGCACCTTGGCAAATCACTGGCCAGATAAAGTCAAAACGTGATTGACCTGGGGTACCATACAGCCCGATTTTTACGCCGTCATCTAAGGTAATTTCCCCATAATCAATACCAACCGTAGTTTGCATCTTATTATGAGCCTGACTGTCTGTATTCAATGCTTCGGTCGCAAGCACGGGAATTTCTGAAAGCGATTTAATCGCTTCGGTTTTTCCGGCGCCCATGCTTCCTGCAAAGACGATTTTATATTGTTGGAGAATCATAGTATTCCTTAAAGCCCAAAGCGGCGTCTGATTTTGCCGAAAAATTTATTTAAAAAACCTTGTTGTTCAGAAGTTTGTTCAGCAACTTCTGCTTTTAAGTAATGACTTTCTGATGCTGAAATAATGCCACCATTGTTGGAGATCATACAGGCAGCAATAAATTGTTGAACCGTTTGAATAGGAAGTTTTAATTGTGTGGCGACTTGATAAAGTTGGGCTCCTTGTATAAAGCAGGCTGAGAGCAATAGGGTGGTTTTGCGGTCTTGGCTTTGCGCAGGCTGTGGCCAATATTCAATTTTATAATAGTCATTTTCATTCGGCGCCAACCGCTGGAATTCAAGAGAATGCCAGAACAGATTCCAGAGCCAATCTTGCAGGTTATACTCAACTTTTCGAGAGACTTTGGTAAAGTTGGATGTCGTCGCAAATTCGTACTTAAAACTATGGTTGGTCTGAGTCTGGATGCGTGTTGGCTCCAGCCAGGCAATCTGGCTACGCGTATCAATAATCGCCAAGGTGCCATGATCATCAAATAGATGGAGTCGGGCATTCTCTGGATTTAACATATCACTTAAATACTTTTCATTAATGGCATTATGTGTGGAAACAGTCGCTGTTTTAGGTTGTTGTGATTGTTGATGAGATAGATAACTCAGTAAGCGCAGCTGAATCCAGTTTTTTAATGCATCCGTATGCTGAAAAGGTAAGTAAAGCGTATTGTGTTCTTCAATATGATGTGAACCTTCTCCTTTTGAAACCTTTAAGCAGGGAAGTTTTTTTTGTTCTAAAATACGTTGAATACCTTCGGTATCAAAAAAATTTTCATTTATTAATAATAAGTCGATATTGGGATCGGCTATGTTGATCCAGTTAATGCCAAATTCATTCGGTATTGTTTTTCTAAGTTCTATTTTTAATTCATCTGAAACTTTTAAACTTATACCTGAAATTGCGATATTAATGCAATGTCCATTCATAGTATCACTTTAATGTTTTATAAAATATTGGACTGCACAAAATTAGTCTTAATGCTAAAGACTAATAATAGACCACTTGTATTATTTCTATTTTCTTATTATGTATAAGTTAAATAGAAATATATACAAGAGATCTAATATATTAAATATATTGAACTTGCAAATTAAGCAAAGTCGAGTTCTTTCTCAAAAGTTTTAAGTTCGTGACGAGCCATCGCTAGGTTAGACTTAGTGCGATCTAATACGAGATAAAGGAACAAATTGCCATTGCTTTCTAATGGACGGATTAAATGGTATGCCTTGCCGAGTGTAATTAAGATATCCTCGATATCATCATTAAGTTTCAATGAGTTAGCTACACGACGTTTTGCGCGAATAACTTCAGTATTACCTGCTGCTGCCAGTTCTAAATCAAGTGCCCCACCACCTTGAGTTGCTAGCGCCAAACCACTTTCTGTATCGACTAATGCTGCTGCAACGAACCCATCAATATTTGTTAAGCTTTCTAATGAAATTTTAGCCATGATCTTATCTCTACTAATACATCTTTGTTTATGAATTTATATATAGGCCACTTTTGTTTTTTGATTGGTTTTCAAAAGTAGTTAATCTCATTATAGGAAACTCTTTTATTAAATCAATAATACTTTAAAATAATTGAAATCACAGGAGTGCTAGTAATTGACAATTTTTGTCAAATAAACAAATTAAAATATTGATTGAGGATTGGAATTGGTTTTTATTGTGATTTTATTCACATTAATATTGGGGTTTAATATTATTTTTTCATTGTAAATAAATGTAAATTTAACGCTTAAATTAATTAAAATAATATTTTAATTAAAATTAAATTTAAAATAAGTCCATGATAAAGAAAGTAATTAAAAAAACTCTATCATGGATGGTAAATTAAGCTGAAATTAATTGGCAATATGAGCAATACAAAAAAATCAGAATGACCAATGCGATCACAGGTGAAACGATGTAGGCCCATGTGGGAATGGCAGGCATTTCTATTTCAGCTGTTGGTTCATGATCTGTCATTGTGGGCTGAGCTTGATGCACCATTTGATTAAATTCCTGCATGGTTGCTTCAAGAGAGACTTCTTGCTGTACGACCGGTTTTGAGCCGAGCAATTCTGTGAGTTGGTTGGTTGACCATACCCAGTCTTCAGCTTGTCCTGATAAATGTTCAATTTGACCCAGTAACAGTTCGGTTAATCCTGTTTGCCCGAAGCTCCCAGTTGCATCGAGCTGTTTTAATTCAGCTAATTGTAGCGTGAGAACATCAGAAATACTGCTTTCAAGTTCAGTTGCTTTAAGCGTTGATTGGTTATGGGCTGAGGTGGTCAGATGGCGAGACACTTCTTGAATATAAAGCGGATCAGCAGTTTGAACTTCCTGATAGAGTTTCTGTGGATTTTGTTTCCACAAACTGATCAGCTGTCCCAATGCTAATACGTTCACTTCGTCAATATAGGCATGTTTTTCTTTAGGAGAATATTGACTAAAAAGTTGCGGTTTTTGAATTTTAATTTGTTCAGCAAAATACTGAACTAAGTCAAATGCCATCGTGTCTATCCTCGCTTAATCTAGAATTCTTAGTGAAGGTTTCTTTTTGGTTGGTTCAGTTTCTTGCTTGGCTTCTTCGGCTGGCGCTACAGCTGTATCTGTAAGTGCTTCATATTCTGAAGGATCAAAAAATAAACCTTGACCATTTTCTCTGGCATATATGCCGAGTACCGCACGAATCGGGACATAAATTTCTTTTGCGACACCGCCAAAACGAGCAGAGAAGGTAATCGCTTCATTGCTAATATGGAGTTGATGGATGGCGTGTGGTGCAAGGTTTAAGACAATCTGACCATCTTTTACAAATTGCAAAGGCACATCGGTGTGTGGTTGGGTTGCATCAACTAATAAATAGGGCGTCAGTTGGTTATCGCAAATCCATTCATAAATGGCGCGAGCAAGATAGGGACGTGTCGGCGTAAAAGTTATTTGCTCAGACATAATTGAAAAACTTATTAAATCGTAGAAATCAATTCATTGTAGCTGTTTTTTTCTTGAGCTGTCATTGATTTAATGAACGATGGTCGGCTAAAGATACGATGACAATACAAGAATATAGGTCGACAGTGCTGTGCTGGCAATTCAACTCCCATACTTTTCAGCCGAAGGAAGATCGGGGCCAGCATACAATCGAGAATGGAAAATGTTTCTGACATGAAAAATGGGAAATGCTGAAATAGCGGAGTCAGTGAAATTAAGGTATCTCTCAACTCTTTCTGTGCGTTTTGCTGCTGTTTTTGATCTAATGTATCTGCATGTCTAAGCATCTGATCCGCCAGCTTGAACCAGTCTTGTTCAAAACGCCAGATATATTGACGCTGCTCTGCACGAGCCATGGGCGCATCGGCGTAGAGCTTATTTTGACGATAGCGATCATCTAGATATTCGGCAATCACATTGGCCGAAAACAGTTTTAGATTTTGTTCGATCAACATGGGAAGTTGATTATAGGGATTGAGGTCCGCTAAATCCTCATCTTCGTGGTCGGTGAGAATGAGCTGATATTTGATTTGTTTTTCAGCCAGTAAAAAACGAATCCAGTGTGAACGGAAATCATCTGCATGACTATAAAGCGTAATGCCTTGGACAGGGCTTGGGGGATTTTCTAGAGACATAAGTCCAAAAAATTATGGTTGACTGTTTAGAATACTAAAATTAACGTTGGAAATCACTTAAAGCTGAATAATATGATTGTTACGGAATAGATTTATGATTCAATAAGTTTAAAGAGAGAACAAGGGAATGAAAGGATATTACTTGGCCGCACTTTGTACTGGGTTATTACTGGGTGGCTGTGTAAGCGCGCAGACTGTCTCCAAGCAGGTGCATCGTGCTACATCGGCGGAGAGCCGAGCCGCTACGGATGTTGCGATTGCTGTGGCAGCTGATCAAGATGACTCGCAGTATGGGGGTATCAAAAAACAGTATCTGGTCAAAGCTTGTAAAGTGACGATTTATAACGATGGGCCAATTCGAATGGTCAATGAAAAAACGGGGCAGCCGTGTAATGCGCCAATTCCTGAAGATCATCAATTTTCGAAAACTACCAGAACCTATCAAGAAAATGGCTGTATGATCACGGAATTTGCTGCTGCCGATGGTGTAGGGGATGCAATGATGGATTGTTCTCAAAAGTAATAATTAAAACTAGGCAATAAAAAAACCCCGGATAAAATCCGAGGTTTTTGTCCAACTCGTAAAACGATTAACGTTTAGAGAATTGAGGACGTTTACGTGCTTTACGTAAACCAAGTTTCTTACGTTCAACTTCACGAGCATCACGAGTAACGAAACCAGCTTGACGAAGAGCAGGTTTTAAAGTTTCGTCAGCAGCGATCAATGCACGAGTAATACCGTGACGGATAGCGCCTGCTTGACCACCAATACCACCACCTTTAACAGTGATGTAAAGGTCAAATTTTTCAGTAACTTCTAAAAGCTCTAAAGGCTGACGCACAACCATACGAGCAGTTTCACGACCGAAATATTGCTCAAGCGTACGGTTGTTAATTACGAGTTTACCTGTACCAGCTGATAAGAAAACACGTGCAGTTGCGGTCTTACGGCGACCTGTACCATAATTAGTAGCCATGTGCTGTATCCCTTAGATGTCCAAAACTTGTGGCTGTTGAGCAGTATGAGGATGCTCAGTACCAGCGTACACTTTCATTTTTTTGATCATTGCATAACCAAGAGGACCTTTTGGCAACATACCTTTAACAGCTTTTTCTAAAACTGCTTCAGGTTTGTGAGCAATTAACTTCTCGAAGTTAGTCTCACGGATACCACCAGGGAAACCAGTATGGCGATAATATTTCTTATCAAGTGATTTTTTACCAGTCACTTGAACGTGTTCAGCATTGATAACAACGATGTAGTCGCCAGTGTCAACGTGAGGAGTATAAGAAGTTTTGTGCTTACCGCGTAAACGACGAGCGATTTCAGTCGCAAGGCGACCTAAAGTTTTGCCAGAAGCATCAACAACATACCAGTCATGTTGAACTTCAGCTGGCTTAGCGCTGAGAGTTTTCATTTAAACCACTACCTATTATAGTTGGTTTGGACGGTGAAATCTGTCCAAACAAAAGGAGACCGAATTCTACATGAGTTTATAAAAGTGCACAAGGAAAATTCGCCTGAGACGCCAGAATATGCTGCAATGTGACCGAATTGGGAACTAACACACGCGGAATTGAAGAGAACATTTTGGGTGTTGTGAGCGGAGTGGATTTCCCCTATGATTTTTATACCAAACATTTGAAATAAATAGAAGTATTTACCTATTCTCTTGGGGAATTTGATGCAGTTGTCGTTTTCTACAAAAATTGTTGTAGTCACATTATTGATCGGCGTTTGTTCAGCACAAACCAATGCACGACGACTCTATAAATGGGTAGATCAGACCAGTGTAACGAACTACTCCGAGTTTCAGCCCAAAGAGGGAACCAGTCGTAAACTGGAGGTACTGGAAAGTCGGGGCAACGATCATATTGACCCTGCAATGGCGGTGACGGCTGAAATGAAAGCGATTGAAATTCCGGTTGATCAAATGAATCTACAAGGACAAAGCACTACTGCAACCACTCATACGGTTCCACAGCCCACAACACAAACCGTGGTCAAGCAAGGCTCAATTGCAGCACCGTATGCGCGTCCTGCAGGTACTGTGGTTGCGACAGTGGCAGTGGAGAAAAAAGAGGCAGCACAGCCGACG
The DNA here is from genome assembly GCF_000369645.1 of Acinetobacter sp. CIP 64.2. Lineage (NCBI taxonomy): Bacteria > Pseudomonadati > Pseudomonadota > Gammaproteobacteria > Moraxellales > Moraxellaceae > Acinetobacter > Acinetobacter sp. CIP 64.2. Next base: position 2,154,487 of record NZ_KB850122.1, on the reverse strand, counting down.
GCAGTTGCCGAAAAGAAAGAGCTTGTGAGTAATCCTCTGCTTGATAAAGCTGCGAGTTCTGTGGTGGTTAACGAGAAAAAGGACGATGTCGCAAGCATACCGCCAGAGAAAAAAGTACAACCTAAAATTAATCCATGGACACGGAAGGTTGAGTTTGTACCTTCGAATCTAGTGCCACAAAACTTACCCAAAGCAACAGTCAATCCTGAAGGGAAATAATTTATAAAAACGCAGGGCTGTAGCTGCTTTTAGATTTTGGTTACACTAAGACTTAAATCAAAACATGGGCGTTATCGATGCTTCCTTTATATGTGACTTCAGGTGAACCTGCGGGCATTGGTCCAGATATCTGTCTGAGTCTGGCCGAGCGTGTTGATGAACGACCATTGGTTATTCTGGCCGATTTGCAGATGTTGCAACAACGTGCCAATCAGTTAGGGATTGATGTTGAACTGATTCCATATCAGGGGCAGACACAATCCAGCCGAAAAGGGCAACTGTTTGTAGAACATGTCGCTTTAACCAGACCTGTTGTTTTAGGGCAGCTAGATTCAGCCAATGCTACTTATGTATTGGAACAGTTACGTCGCTCAGCAGACTATGCCATGTCAGGCCAGAGTGTGGGGGTGGCTACTGCACCCGTGCAAAAGTCAATTATCAATGATGCAGGCATCGCTTTTAGTGGACATACCGAGTATTACCAAGAGTTTGCAGGTGTGGATCGTGTGGTGATGATGTTGGCGACCAAAACATTGCGTGTTGCCTTGGCAACGACCCACTTACCGTTACGGGATGTACCTGATGCGATTACCAAAGCGCGTCTGCATCAAGTGATTGATATTCTGATTCACGACTTAAAAACCAAATTTAAAATCGCTCAGCCACGTATTTTAGTCTGTGGTTTAAATCCTCATGCAGGTGAGGATGGCTATTTAGGCCATGAAGAAATTGAAGTGATCAATCCTGTATTGGAAACGTATCGTACACAGGGGCTGCATATGAGTCTCAGTCTACCTGCGGATACCTTATTTACCCCAGAAAATCTAAAAGATGCGGATGCTGTTTTAGCGATGTATCACGATCAAGGTCTACCTGTGCTAAAATCACAAGGCTTTGGTGAAGCAGTAAACATTACATTAGGCTTGCCATTTATTCGAACCTCGGTCGATCATGGTACAGCACTTTCTCTTGCAGGCACTGGACAGGCAAAAGCATCAAGCTTGCATGTTGCAGTGGATTTAGCACTTGATTTAGCCCGTCAGTGATGGGCAAGAAATTATTCACGTTGGAATTATTATGTATCAAATTAATGCCCTAAACCCTAAAGATGAAGGGCATCAGGCTCGAAAACGTTTTGGTCAAAACTTTTTACATGATCAACGTGTGATTGCCAAAATTGTACGCTCAGTAAATCCTCGTGCGGGCGAAAACATTGTTGAAATCGGCCCAGGTTTGGCGGCCTTGACCTCACCTTTAATTGGCGAGTGTGATGCGTTGACCGTGGTTGAGCTAGACCGTGATCTGGCAGCGGGTTTACCGGGACGCGTGCCGCATCCTGAACGTTTAACCATTGTTGAAGCCGATGCTTTAAAATACGACTTCACTCAGTTGTTCCAAGAAGGTCGTCCACTGCGTGTGGTTGGGAATTTGCCTTATAACATTTCAACACCCTTGCTGTTCCATCTCTTGGAGTTTGGCGACAAAGTGAAAGACATGCATTTCATGTTGCAAAAAGAGGTGGTGGATCGTATTACGGCAACGCCAAATACCAAAGAGTATGGCCGTTTATCGGTGATGATCCAGTATTACTGTAAGCCAACCTTCTTGTTTGAAGTGCCACCAGGCTCATTTAATCCACCACCAAAAGTAACATCGGCGGTTTTCCGTTTAGAACCCTATGATGTTAAACCAATTGTGGCAAAGAATGAAAAAGCATTGGCGCGTTTAGTGGGTCATGTGTTTACCCAGCGTCGCAAGACTTTGCGCAATAGCTTAAAAGGGATGTTGGTGGAGGATGGCTTTGAAAAAGCAGGTGTTGATCCAATGGCGCGTCCAGAAACCTTAAGTTTGGCAGATTTTGTTGCACTCTCTGATCAGATGGTGGCTTGATGTCTAAACGCTATAACTACGTCATTGGTGATGTGCAAGGCTGTTTCGAAGCATTGAAAGCGTTGCTGAAAGAAATCCGTTTTGATCCAGACCAAGACTTTTTATGGTTTGCTGGTGACTTGGTTGCACGTGGCGAGAACTCGGTTGGTACATTGCGCTTTATTAAAAAGCTGGCTGATCGTGGCGCCGCAGCGACGGTGTTGGGTAACCATGATTTAACTCTGATTGCCTGTGCCCGTGGTTTTAAAAAGGCCAAAGACAAGGATCACACCCAAGAGGTGATTGATGCCATTGATGGGGATGAACTGATTGACTGGTTGCGCAAGCAGCCGTTGAGTCTATCTCCGAATGTACACACCTTAATTACCCATGCGGGTGTGCCATGTATCTGGAATGCCGAGCAAACGGTTGCGCTGGCGCGGGAAGTGCAACAGGTTGTTGCGCATGAAGACTTGTCAGTATTGGATGGTTTTCTTGCACAGATGTATGGTTCGCAGCCTGATCTATGGTCAGATGAACTTACAGGCATGCCGCGTTTACGTTGCATTACCAATTATCTGACCCGAATGCGTTTAACCGATGTAACAGGGCGTTTAGAGTTTGATTTTAAAGATGCCTTAGATGCCCCGATGCCAGCAGGTTTTCAACCATGGTTTGAGTTTGAAAGTCAGGCAGCACAAAGCCATCAATTGATTTTCGGACATTGGGCGGCTTTACAAGGCAAGACCATTAGCGCTCAAATTCAAAATGTCGATGGGGGCTGTGTTTGGGGGCAGCAATTAATGGCATTCCGTTTGGAAGATCAGCAGCTTTTTGCAGTAGATAACCCTTTGGCTTGATGTCGCATCAACTTCTTTTAAATGCCCACTTTCAGCTTGAAATTGGGCATTTTTTATTTTAAGGCTGTCAAAAAACTGTCATAGACTGATCATTAAAGTGTCAAAAAATATTTTTATGCTGAAAACATGAAAATAACGACACAAATGGATGGCGATATGCAGAGTACATACGCTACATCTCTATTCAAGCAAGAGTTTCCTGAAAATTTTAAATTCTACTTTAAAAGGAAACAACTCAAAAATAAACAAGATGAATTGTCTGAACTGCGTGATCTGGTTCGTCCTCGTCTCCGCATTGCCATTGTGACTGAAACTTGGCCACCAGAAATTAATGGTGTGGCTCTGTCGATGATGCAATTGTGCCAAGGGCTACAAAAGCTTGGACATAAAATTTTATTGGTACGCCCGATACAAAAAGAAGTGTGTACCGAATTTCATCCAGAACAGGAATGTCTGGTCATGTCTCAGCCGATTCCTAAATATCCAAGTATTCAGTTTGGCTGGCCACAATATCTCAAAGTTTCAAAAGCTTTTGAAAAGTTTGCGCCAGATGTGGTGCATATTGTAACTGAAGGCCCGTTAGGCTTAACCGCATTACAAGCCGCTAAGTCGAGAAAAATCGCAGTATCGAGTGGCTTCCATTCAGCCTTTCATGATTTCAGTCGCTTCTTTGATCTGGCTTTTTTAGTCAAACCAATCCAGCGCTATTTAACGTGGTTTCATAACAGCACCGATGTGACCTGTGTACCGAGTCAATATACCGAGCAAGCCTTGCGTGGTTTTGGTGTGACTTGCCCTTTGGTAGTGGTGGGTCGCGGTGTAGACACCGTAAAATTTTCACCTCAGCATCGCTCACAGCAACTTCGCCAACAGTGGGGTGCTGATGCAGAAACGCGAGTCATGCTTTATGTGGGGCGCTTATCTCCAGAAAAAGAAGTCGATGTGCTGATTAAAAGCTTCCACGCCTTGCAGGCCCGACAAGGCAGAAATATCAAATTTGTGATTGTGGGTGATGGGCCTGATCGAGTGCGGCTTGGAAAAATGGCGCAATCTGATGATGTGATCTTTATGGGCAGTTTAAGTGGGCAAGCGCTTTCGGCAGCCTACGCCAGTGCCGATGTATTTGCCTTTGCCAGCCAAGCCGATACCTTTGGTAATGTGGTTTTAGAGGCGATTGCCAGTGGCTTGGCTGTAGTGGCTTATGACTATGTCTGTGCCCATCAGCATGTCAAACATGATGTCACAGGATGGTTGAGTCCACTGGGGCATACAACAGATTTAATGCAGTCAATTTGTGATTTACCCGCGCTGCCGCAATTAAGAGCAATGGGTTTACTCGCAAGTGAAAGTGTCCAGCAGAGCAGTTGGCAGTTTCCAGTACAACAATTAGAACAAGCATTGTATCAAGTCGTGAGGAGTCTCCCATGACCACGACTTAAAGTATTCTCAATAAAGAGGAGAAAGAGTATGAATCTTCAAAATGCAAAAATAAAAATACTAGATTTGGATTTAAAAGGGTGTCTCTACCTGAATCATCTCTCTCAATCACAACGTGTCGCCTTGTTTTTTAAAACGATTAGTCGTTTGGGTGATGGGCCATTTTGGTATGCCATGTTGTTGTCAGTATGGGTAATGCAAGGCTGGGCGTATGGTCTACAGCTGTTATATCTGGTTGGGGCGGGTTCTATTGGTACCCTGATTTATAAATTTCTGAAAAATAAAACCACCCGTCCAAGACCCTATCAGGTGCATCAGGTCATTGTCTTGGGAGAACGTCCGCTAGACCACTTTAGCTTTCCCTCAGGCCATACTTTACATGCCGTGATGGTCACCATTACTTTGGGGTATATCCAACCCATGTTATTGATTTTAATGCTGCCATTTAGCATTTTGGTTGCATTGTCTCGCATGATATTAGGTCTGCACTATCCCAGTGATGTAATTGTGGGAGCCATGATTGGTGCATCGGTTGCCAGTGCGATCATTTTACTCGCACCGAGCTTTCATATGGCGTTATAAGTCTTTTAACAAGAATTTAGCAACAGAACACTATCTCTTAAATCAGGTGTTTTGTTAAAGTACGCTCAACGATACAAATTGATTTAGGTTGTTATATGGGCTTACGTTGGACGGATACGATTGATATTGCGATTGAGCTCACCGAAGCACATCCAGATGTAGATCCTCAATGGATTCGTTTTACTGATCTACATGCATGGGTATGTGCCTTGCCTGATTTTAGTGATGATCCGAATAAATCGACGGAAGGTTTGCTTGAAGCCATTCAAATGGCATGGTTAGATGAAGTTCGTTAAAAATTCGTCAGAAATCGCAGAACTTTTGCATATTCAAGCTGATTATTGGCGATGACATCGGTATAATGCGGCAAATTTTTTTAGTTTAGACCATAATAGGAGTCAATCATGGCGATTGAACGCACTTTATCTATCGTAAAACCAGATGCAGTTTCTAAAAACCACATCGGCGACATCTTTGCTCGTTTCGAAAAATCAGGTTTGAAAATTGTTGCAACTAAAATGAAACACCTTTCTCAAGCAGATGCTGAAGGTTTCTATGCAGAGCACAAAGAACGCGGTTTCTTTGCTGACCTCGTTGCATTCATGACTTCTGGTCCAGTGGTTGTTTCAGTTCTTGAAGGCGAAAACGCAGTTCTTGCTCACCGTGAAATCTTGGGTGCGACGAATCCTAAAGAAGCAGCTCCAGGTACAATTCGTGCAGACTTCGCTGTAAGCATCGATGAAAATGCTGCTCACGGTTCTGACTCAGTTGCTTCTGCTGAGCGTGAAATCGCTTACTTCTTTGCTGATAACGAGATTTGCCCACGCACTCGTTAATCCAAAGTATTCAAGCCAGATAAGTGGTATACTACTTATCTGGTTTTTTATTTCTTATAGATTGGGTTGTGCAAATAATGCACAGCATTTTCTAGCGCTGATATCGTTTAGGTAAATATACATGAGTTCTGCAGTGGTCGTTTCATCGGAAAATTTGGATGAAAAACAACAGTCTGTTTCTACACCTGTCGTTCATGCTGTCGAGCAAAAAGTAAATTTACTTGGCATGTCTCGAACTGAATTAGAAAAGTTCTTTGAAGATTTGGGCGAAAAAAAGTTTCGTGCCAGTCAGGTGATGAAGTGGATTCATCAATATTTTGTGACTGATTTTGCCGTGATGAGTAATATCTCAGGAAAATTACGCGAAAAATTAGAAAAGATTTGTGAAATTAAAGCGCCAGAAGTGGTTCACCGTAATTATTCCAAAGATGGAACACGTAAGTGGGTGTTCCGTGTGGGCGACGGTGAAGGTTCTCTGGTTGAAACCGTACTGATTCCGGCTGATGACAAAACTGGGGCACGTAAGACCTTGTGTATTTCATCGCAAGTGGGTTGTGCACTGGATTGTTCATTCTGTTCAACAGGGAAACAAGGTTTCCAGCGTGACCTAACACCAGCAGAAATTATTGGTCAGTTGTGGATGGCAAACTATTCCTATATGGAAGATGTGCCTGTGGCTGAACGCGAGCGTACAGTGACCAATGTGGTCATGATGGGGATGGGCGAACCGTTACTCAACTATGATGCTGTACTCAGTTCAATGCAATTGATGCTGGATGATTTTGCTTATGGCATGTCAAAACGCCGTGTGACGCTATCAACTTCAGGTGTTGTACCTAAAATTGATCAGCTGGCGCAGGACATTGATGTTGCTTTGGCGATTTCATTACATGCACCAAATGACGAACTTCGTAATGAACTTGTGCCAATCAATAAAAAATATCCATTACAACAATTAATCGCTGCTTGCCAACGCTATTTAGCCAAAGATGGCAATGAAAGTGCACGTCGTCATGTCACTATTGAATATGTAATGTTGGAAGGGGTCAATGACCAACCTGAGCATGCCCAACAACTTTTAAAATTGTTGAAAAACTTACCAAGTAAAATCAACCTGATTCCATTTAATCCATTCCCGCATGCCCCGTATGGTCGTTCAAGCCGTAACCGTATCATTGCCTTCCAAAAAACTTTGTCGGATGCCGGATTTGTGTGTACGATTCGTCAGACACGTGGTGATGATATTGATGCCGCATGTGGACAATTAGTAGGACAGGTTGCAGATCGTACTCGTCGTGCTGAACAATGGAAAAAGAAAGTGGCGCAACGACAAGAAATTTTGCGCACACAAGGATAATACTTGGGGAAAGGCGTTGAATACCACTCGAACAAAAACCATTACTGTGACGGCTGTTGTGTTTACTTTGTTTGGCTTAACAGCTTGTCAATCGCCTTCTACAGGATTAAAAAAAGATCCAGAAAAAGCAGTTCAAGTTCGAACACAGCTGGCTGCAGAATATATTCGTAGCCGTGATCTAGATTCGGCCAAACGTTCGCTTGATCAAGCGTTAAAAGTGGACTCTCGTGATGCCAATGCCAATATGATGATGGGCATCTTGCTGCAACAAGAAGGCAGTGCAAGCAATATGGAAAAAGCAGAGGCTTATTTTAAGCGTGCGATTTCCTCAGAACCTGATAATGCTCAAGCGCGTAATAATTACGGTACATATTTGTATCAGCAGCAACGCTATAATGAAGCGATTGAGCAATTTACCCGTGCGGGTGCAACGCTAGGCTATGATCAACGATTTCAGTCGTTGGAAAACCTAGGACGAATCTATTTAAAATTGGGCGATGTTGCGAATGCTGAAAAATCATTCAAACAAGCGCTACAAGCGAATCGAAACGCAACCATTTCAATGTTAGAGTTGGCGGAAATTTTCTATTTGCAACAAAATAATAGAGATGCGTCACAACTATACGAACAATATGTTCGTAATGTAGGGCAGAACAACCAAGGTGCTCGTGCGCTTTGGATTGGTCTACGCATTGCTCGAGCGAATGCGGATCAATTAGGAATGCAGGTACTGGTTAATCAACTACGTGCGCTATTTCCTGATAGTCCAGAATATCAACGTTATTTGCAATTACAGTACAGTACTGAGGCCGTATGGAAATAAATCCAAATTCACATCAGCCAACTGGCTCAACCTCGCCAGCGTCAACGTTAGGAAATATTCAACGACCTGGTGAGTATTTGCGTCAAATTCGTATTGCACAAAAGAAAGAAATTGAAGAGATTGCAAACGTATTGAATATGCCTGTCAAAACCTTGACAGCATTAGAGCAGGATGATTATAAATCCTTGCCGGAAGCGACGTTCATTAAAGGTTATTACCGTGCGTATGCAAAGCATTTAAATGCAGATGCCAGTGCGATCATTCAACGTTTTGATGAAATTTATGTGAATGATACTGGACTTAAAGCCAGCCATGCCCTGAATAACTCTCCAATTAAAATCATGGGGAAATTATCAGGTTCGAAAAGTGTGCGTAATCGTATCTGGTTAAAGCGTATTGCAATCGCGGTGGCTGTCGCTGTATTGGCGTGGTTAGCTGTAATGGCGGTTCAGAACTGGACATCAAGTCATAAAGATGATGAAGATGTGCCAAAGATTAAAAATTCGGATGTGCAGATTTTACCAATGGGAACTAGCACCACAGCAACATCTGGTGACCAATTGGTTCTGGACTTTAATCGACCAACCTCTGTGCATATCGTAGATGCAACAGGTAAAGTATTGGCAACAGGTCGTCAAGCATCAACATTGACTTTAAGTGGTGAATCACCATTTCAAATTCGTTTAGATGATGCGACCGCCGTAGCATTGACTTTAAATCAAGAGAAAATTTCCTTGTCTCCATATACGGTCAATGGAAAAGCAGAATTCCGTTTGTCTCGTTAATGCCAGAGAGTAGAGCTATACGATGATTGTGAACCCAATTAAACGCCGCCCAACACGTAAAATCCGTGTTGGTTCGGTGTATGTCGGTGGTGATGCCCCGATCAGTGTTCAAAGTATGACCAATACTGAAACTTGCGATGTTGAGGCAACTGTGGCGCAAATTCAGCGCTGTGCAGATGCTGGCGCAGATATCATGCGTGTTTCGGTACCGTCGATGGAAGCAGCAGAAGCGTTTGGAGAAATTCGTAAACGCGTTTCTGTGCCATTGGTGGCGGATATTCACTTTGATCATCGTATTGCTTTGGCTGTTGCGGATTATGGCGCAGACTGTCTGCGGATTAACCCAGGCAATATTGGCTCGGATCAAAAAGTACGTGAAGTGGTTGCAGCAGCAAAACATCACGGCATTTCGATTCGTATTGGAGTCAATGCGGGTTCTTTAGAAAAAGACTTACAGGTCAAATATGGTGAACCGACAGGGCAGGCTTTACTTGAGTCAGCAATGCGTCACATCGATATTCTGGATCGTTTGGATTTCCACGAGTTTAAAGTCAGCGTAAAAGCATCGAATGTGTTTTTAACCATGGATGCTTATCGCTTGCTGTCACAACAGATTGATAATCCATTGCATTTGGGTGTGACTGAAGCTGGGATTTACCGTACGGGTACAGTCAAATCGGCGATTGCACTGGGTGGACTGTTGATGGAAGGCATTGGCGATACCATGCGTATTTCGCTTGCGGCAGAGCCGGAAGATGAAATTAAAATCGGCTTTGATATTTTAAAATCATTGGGTTTACGCTCAAACGGGATTAACTTTATTGCTTGTCCAAGTTGTTCACGTCAAGAATTCAATGTAATTCAAGTGATGCAGGCATTGGAAGAGCGTTTAGAGGATATCCGTACGCCGATGGACTTGTCGGTGATCGGGTGTAAGGTGAATGGCCCAGGTGAAGCCAAAGAGGCGGATATCGGGATTGTCGGTGCATCACCGCGTTCATTGGTCTATCGTAATGGTGAAAAAAGTCATTTAATTGACACAAATCAGTTGGTTGATGAAATTGAAACAATGGTTCGTCAACGTGTTCAAGAGCTTGAAGAAGCAAAATCTAAAGAAATTATTCGTAGTTCATCATGAGTTCAATCGTCGCTATCAAAGGTTTTAATGACATCCTTCCAACGCAAACTGCGGCCTGGAGAAGTCTGGAACAACAACTTGCATCATTAATGGATGCGTATGGTTATCAACAGATCCGTTTGCCTATTGTTGAGCAAACCGGTTTATTTAAACGTGCAATTGGTGATGCGACCGATATCGTTGAAAAAGAAATGTATACCTTTTTCGACAAAGGTACGCCACCTGAATCACTCACCTTACGTCCTGAGGGGACGGCGGGTTGTGTACGTGCCATGTTAGAGCATAACCTGTTGCGTGGTGCGACACCGCGTGTCTGGTATCTCGGGCCCATGTTCCGCTATGAAAAGCCACAAAAAGGCCGCTATCGTCAGTTCCATCAATTTGGTGTTGAAACTTTTGGTGTGGCAACGCCTGATATTGATGCTGAACTCATTTTAATGACCGCGCGTTTATGGAAACGTATGGGTGTGGCAGCGAATGTTCGCTTAGAGCTCAATACTCTTGGTGAAACAGATGAGCGTGCAGAATATCGTGCGGCTTTGGTTGCGTTCTTAAACCAACACAAAGATGCCTTGGATGAAGATTCACAACGCCGTTTAACCACGAATCCTTTGCGTATTCTGGATTCGAAAATTGAATCAACGCAAAAGATTTTGGAAAATGCACCGAAGTTGCATGATTTTCTTAAAGAAGATTCAATCAACCACTTCCAGCAATTACAGCAATACCTCACTGATGCAGGTGTTGAGTTTGTGATTAACCAAAAGTTAGTGCGTGGCTTGGACTACTATAACAAGACCGTATTCGAATGGACCACCACCATGTTGGGTTCTCAAGGAACGGTGTGTGCGGGTGGTCGCTATGATGGCTTGGTTGGACAGCTTAAAGGTAAAGCCGATCAGTCTGTTCCAGCGGTTGGTTTTGCCATGGGAATGGAACGTTTGCTGTTGTTGGTTGAACAAGTTGCACAAGCCAAAGACGTACGTGATTGTGAAGTATTCTTGTTGGCTGAGCCAGCGTACCAAGCCAAAGCTTTGGTATTGGCAGAGCAGATGCGTGACCAGTTAGAGGCAGTAAATAGTCCAATTCGCCTGAAAACAGGTTCACAAGGCAGCATGAAAAGCCAAATGAAAAAGGCCGATCAATCTGGCGCAATCTATGCGGTGATCTTGGGTGAGCGCGAGTGGGAATCACAGCAGCTTCTCGTTAAAGAACTTGCGACAGCAGAACAGTCACAAGTTGCTTTAACTGAACTGGCGCCATTTTTTATCGAAAAATTTAAACAATAAATTGCACAAGTTAGGAAAAGGACAATCACATGAGTTTAAGTGATGAAGAACAACTCGACCAGTTCAAGTCGTTTGCCAAAAAATATGGTTCTGCAATCATTAGCGGAATTCTCATTGCCTTGATTGCCTTTTTCGGATGGGAATACTGGCAAAAGAAAAATCTTGCCGAATCCCAGAACCAGACTGCCAAGGTACAAAACTTGATGGATGAAGCGAAGGCGGCATCGGGTCAGCCGAATGCCTTTGCGACGTTGTCAGAAACAGCAGATAAAATTGTCAAAGACGATGCAGACTCTGCTCAAGCGATTCAAACACAATTTATCATGGCGAAGCTTGCTTATGACAAGCAGGACTATGCGGCAGCTGAAAAAGCATTGAAGAAAGTTGAAGCTTCAAAAGTCAAGGATGCGGGCTTGCTGCAAATTGTTAAATTACGTTTAGCAGATTCGCAACTGGCACAAAGCAAATATGATGAAGCTTTGAAAACTCTATCTAGCGTGACAGATCCAGCATTCAAGGCAACTGCGGATGAACTTCGTGGTGATATTTTTGTTGCCAAAAAAGACAATGAATCTGCACGCAAAGCGTATCAAAGTGCATGGGATAACTTGCTCGAGCGCAAACAGGAACGTCAGCTTTTACAAATTAAACTCGAAAGTGTTGGCGTTTTAGTAGATGATCCTGAGTTTGAGCGCCCGATCTTAGATACCAAAGTGGATGAGTCTTAATGCAGAATAAACTAAAACTACCTTTGGCAATTGCCATTGCTTCAGCTTTACTCGTTGGTTGTTCAAGCAATAAAGTAAAAGAAGCAAAACCGAATCCATTGCCAAAAATCGTACAAGAACAAAGTTTAAACCTTGTGTTCTCACAAAGTGTTTCGTCGACCAATGCGGCAGAATCTTTGCGCTTGCAGCTAGATACCGACAATGGTGTGATTTTTGCGATTGATCCGGATGGTCAGATTTCTGCTTACAAAGGTAAACAGCGTCTTTGGAAAAGTAAAATCACCAAACAAGAACTCACTGCGGGTGTTGAAGCGGGTGAAGGGATTGTGGTCAGTGGCAATCGTAAAGGCCAGTTATTTGCTTTAGATCAAGCGACAGGCGAGCAAAAGTGGACAGCGAAATTGTCTGGTGCCATTTTGTCTCCATCTTTGATCCAGTCAGGTCGTGTGATTACTATTGCCAATGACGGGACTGTATTTGCACATGATGCGGTGACTGGACAACAGGTCTGGGCCTATAAGCTGCCAAATGTTCAATTTAGTTTACGTGGTCAACCTGCACCCGTTCGTTTAGATGAGCGGACGGTATTGATTGGCTCTGCAAATGCCTATATTTATGCCTTGGATATTATCAGTGGTGTACCACGTTTCCAGCGTCGTGTGGCAATCAGCGAAGGCCGTTCAGACATTCAGCGTTTAGTTGATGTCGTGGGTGATCCTGTTGTTGCAGGACAATATTTAGTGACCACCAGCTTCCAAGGTCAAGTCACAGTGACTGATCTCGCGACACAACGTGTGGTGTGGAGTGAAGATGCCAGCAGTACCAACAGTGCTGAAGTTGCGGATGACAAAGTTTTTGTTGCGACGACGGATGGCAAGCTGAATGCCTATAGCCTGGCGACAGGTGAGCTGGTTTGGCAAAATGAAGAATTGCTGAATCGCAAGCTAAGTAATCCTGTAATGCTAGGGCAAAATCTTGTAGTGGGTGATTTGGATGGCGTATTGCATCTGATTAATCCTGCTTCAGGTAAGTTGATTGGCCGTGCCAAAACCAGCGGTGAGGTTCGTTCACTGCGCGTGATTGACAATCAACTTTATGTTGCAACACGAAAAGGTGCATTAAGCATTTGGCAGAATCGTTAATTTTGTTCTAGCTTGTGGTAAAATGCGCAATTAGCTATTGCTAATAAAAGAATGATCGGGGTATTTGTTTAAACAAAACCCCGAATTTTTATTGTGATTACTTGATCACCAAAATCTTCCATACTGTTTCTGATACGATGTCATCAACGATGGCTCGTCTGAATTAAGGTTAATTTATGAAACCCGTTATTGCGCTCATTGGTCGTCCAAACGTCGGAAAATCAACGCTATTTAACCAAATCACCAAAAGTCGTGATGCTTTGGTTGCTGACTTCGCTGGTTTAACTCGTGACCGCAAATATGGCGATGCGGTTTATCAAAATAAATCGTTCATTGTCGTAGATACGGGGGGTATCGGGGAGAATGAGGGCGGTATTGATTCATACATGGCCGAGCAGTCGAAGACCGCGATCCATGAAGCAGACATTATTGTGTTTGTCGTCGATGCGCGTGCTGGCCTGTTGGCATCCGATGAGCAAATCGCACGTGAGCTTCGTACCCTAGGCAAAAAAGTTCACTTGGTTGCCAATAAGGTCGATGGTGTTCATGCTGAAGCGGCTTTGGTTGAGTTTTATAAGCTCGGTATGGGTGAACCAATGCAGGTTGCGGCCAGTCATGGTCGTGGTGTACAGCAAATGCTGGAAGAAGTGTTGGCTGAAGTCCCAGAAGATGAAAATCCAGATGAACACAACAAAAATACCGGTTTACGTTTAGCGATTATCGGCCGTCCAAACGTAGGTAAATCGACTTTGGTTAACCGTTTGTTGGGCGAAGAACGTGTGGTTGCATTTGACCAGCCGGGAACAACACGTGACTCAATTTATATTCCTTATGAGCGTGATGGTCGTCAATATACTTTAATTGATACGGCGGGCGTGCGTCGTAAAGGTAAAGTCGATGAAATGATTGAGAAGTTCTCAATCGTGAAAACATTGCAAGCCATGAAAGATGCCCATGTGGTGGTCGTGGTAGTGGATGCACGTGAAGGTATTGTTGAACAAGACTTACATTTGATTGGTTATGCACTTGAAGCTGGTCGTGCCATGGTGATTGCGATCAACAAATGGGACAACATGACCGAGTATGATCGTAAGCAGTGTAAGCTCGATGTTGAACGCCGTTTTGACTTCATTCCATGGGCGAAAATTCATTTAATTTCTGCATTGCATGGGACTGGGGTGGGTGAACTCTATCCATCGATCCATCGTGCTTATGAATCAGCAAATTTAAAAGTTTCTCCTGCGAAACTGACCCAGATTTTAAGTGATGCAACTGAAGCGCATCAGCCGCCAATGATCAGTGGTCGTCGTATTAAAATGCGTTATGCGCATATGGGCGGACAAAATCCACCGACTATCGTGATCCACGGGAACAAGGTTGATAAGACACCTGCTGACTATCGTCGTTACTTGGAAAACGTATTCCGTCGAGTGTATAAACTTGAAGGAACGCCAGTCCGTATTGATTTTAAAACGTCAGAGAATCCATTTGAAGGGCGCAAATCGCAAGTGGATGAGCGTGTAGCGGCGCGTAAACGTCGTTATGTTCAGAAATTCAAAAAAGCAGAAAAGAAATTTAAGCGTTAAGCTATTCTGGATGCCGAAAAGCCCAAAGTTTGCTTTGGGCTTTTTTGTATCAATAACGGGAGTGATCAGATGGCAGGTCAAATCGAAATCCATGTTCAGGCATTGGCACAACTTCTGCAAAAAAATAAAGCTGACTTTGCTGATTTAAGATCGTTTAATCACTATAAAAAAGAACAGATTAGAACCTATAGAAATACGTTGCTGGCAAATCAACAGCTTTGCTCGGTGGACGATTTAAGTTTTTCCAAGCATGAACACGGTAAACCCTTTTTAAGCTCCCATACCTTACATTTTAATCATTCGCATAGTCAGCAATATTATGCCTTGGCGATGAGTGAACAGGTGAAAGATATTGGGATTGATGTCGAAGAACTGGATCGTAAAGTGCGTTTTGATGCCTTGGCTCAACATGCATTTCATGCCGAGGAATATCGAATCTGGCAACAGCAGGATCAGGATGCTGAATACTGGTTCAGAGTCTGGACCACCAAAGAAGCAGTTTTAAAAGCATCAGGTTTAGGTATTCGTCTGGACTTGAATAGTCTGAATACCCAAGTACATCCGTCCAATCAGGGTGGAATGTGTTCTCATCCGTTGATTGGAAGCTTTGCTTATCAAAACTTTATTCTTCATCAGAACATGGTATTGACTGTCGCGTGGCGGGCAGAGCAGTCCTGCCGTGGTTTCCAGTTTCCACAGATCCAGATCATTCAGTATTAAAAAACCATCCATGCATTCATTGATGGTTTTGAGGAATATTCAAGCTTTGCTGATGATGGATATTGCTTGTTTTCGAAGCAACGCTTTCCCGAGAGAGGCGATAGTAAAAACTACTGCCGAGGAGGACTCCAATAAACCAGTTGAAGGGCGCCAAAAACTGAAAACTTGGAATAAGCACCAAGAGCAGGCCGATGCTGACCGCGGCCATTAAGCTCACGACGGCTTTTCGATTGATGCCTTTTTGATAGTAATATGCTGCTGTGGGTTGGTCGCTAAATAAGTCATCGACCAGCACTTGTTGTTTATTAATCAGGTAAAAGTCAGCGAGTAGAATGCCAAATAGTGGACCGATAAATGCCGCTAAAGTATCAAGCGTATAGTGAATCAGTTCAGGGGAGTTAAATAGATTCCATGGGGTGATAAAGATCGAACCAATCGCGGCAATCATGCCAGCTCTGCGAAAACTAAGAAAGCGTGGGGCAAGATTAGAAAAATCAAACCCAGCTGAAACGAAATTCGCCACAATATTAATGCCAATGGTCGCGGTTAATACTGTTAATAAACCGAGTACCACTACAACCCCGTTATCGATCATGGCAACCGTTTCGAGTGGATCATGTACCATTTTTCCAAACACAGTAAACGTCCCTGAAATAATCATGACGACGATGACAGCAAAGAAAAGAAAGTTAAATGGCAGTCCCCAAAAGTTACCTTTTTTGACCTGTTGCATATCTTTGCCATAACGGGAGAAATCACCAAAGTTGAGTAAGGGACCTGAGAAATAAGACACTACTAATGCGATGGCGATAATGGTTTGCATGATCTGTTGATTGACGCTGAGGTGTTTATCACTGAGCTTAAAGGAAATCTGCTGCCAGCCTGCTTTCCATACCAACCATAATGCCAGTGTCAACATCACCACATAGACCATTGGGCCTGCCCAGTCGATAAACACCTTGATGGTGTCCATCCCTTTCCAGAAAACCAGTGCTTGTATCGCCCAGATCAAACCAAAACAGATCCAGCCAATCGTGCTTAGACCCGCAAATTCCGTCAGTGTAAGCGGATGTAAGGCTGGATAGAACTTAAGAAGAATCATCATCAAGGCATTGGAGGCCAGCCAGGTTTGAATGCCATACCATGAAACCGCAATCAGGCCGCGAATTAAGGCTGGAATATAGGCCCCATAAATCCCAAAGGCTTGGCGAGAAATCACCGCATAGGGAACACCTGAAATTTGACTAGGTTTTGCAACCAAGTTCGCCGCAATTTGGACAATTACGATACCAATCAGTAAAGCCAGCAACACTTGCCAGCTGGCAAGACCAAGCGAAAATAAACTCGCTGCGACCACATAGCCACCCATACTATGTACATCGGACATCCAAAAGGAAAAGATGTTATACCACGTCCAATTTTGTTGCGCAGGGATGAGATCTTCATTGGAGAGTTTAGGACTATAGTTCGGGTTATCGCTCATGACGGGTCTTCAAGACAAACAACTGTTCAGACCAGTTATGCAGAAATTAAGCCAACTTCATTTCATTATTTTAAATTTATTGTTAATTTATTGATTGTATTTGTTTAAATATTTAATTTTATATTTTAACTGTTCAGACCAGTTGGATTGAAATATGATCACTCTTATTTTTTGAATTAAAAATGTGCAGAAATGAGAAACACGACTCGTATCCAAATCATTAATCCAAATACCTGTGCCGAAATGACCACATCGATTGCTGAAGCTGCACGTCAGGTGGCCGCGGTAGATACCGAAATTATTGCCCAGTCTCCCGAGAAAGGGCTGTTATCGATTGAGGGGCATTATGATGAGGCGATTTCTGCTGTTGGAGTACTTGAATTAATTCAACAAGGAAAAGCACAGCAGGTCGATGGGCATATTATCGCCTGCTTTGGTGATCCAGCCTTGCATGCGGCAAGAGAGTTGGCTCAGGCACCTGTGATTGGCATTGCCGAAGCTGCATTTCATATGGCCAGTTTGGTGGCGACAAAATTTTCGATTGTCACCACCTTAGCCCGAACCAAAATTATTGCTGAACATTTATTGCATCAATATGGCTTTGAACGGAAATGTGCACAGATTCGATGCATTGATCTTCCTGTATTGGCTTTGGAACATGATAAGCAAGCGGCCTATGAAAAATTATTGGCAAGCTGCCAGCAAGCCAAAATGCGTGATGGGATTGGCTCGATCGTCTTGGGCTGTGGCGGCATGGCCGAGATGGCGGATCAGGTCAGTCTAGAGCTGGGAATTCCGATTATTGATGGGGTTCGGGCTGCGGTTAAACTGATTGAAAGCCTGCATGGTTTAGGCATTCAAACCAGTAAGTGGGGAGATTATGATTATCCCTTAATAAAAGGATAATGAAGCGCAACTGCGTGTAAAAATATCGATGATGAGCGTCTGTTTAAGTTCAGCTTTTCCTTAAAACGCATACAACAATGCCAGCATTTCGCTGGCATTGTTGTTCAATCAAAAGAAGGGAGATTAAGGAATCTCTTCTTCTTCAAATTCAGGTTTAACTTGAACAATAAAGTCCTGACGGTTCAGACCACGCCATAAGGCGAATGCGGTACCGATATAGATCGATGAGTAAGTACCGACAAAGATACCGACAAACATCGCCATAGAGAACCAGTGTAAGCCATCACCGCCTAAGAACATCATGGCCAGAACCACGAGTAATAAGGTCATCGAGGTGTGAATGGTACGACGTAAAGTTTCTGTTAAGGCGATGTCTACGATTTCACGAGGACTTGCACCACGAATTTTACGGAAGTTTTCACGGATACGGTCCGATACCACGATATTATCGTTGAGTGAGAAACCAATCACTGCAAGTACAGCCGCCAATACGGTTAAGTCGAATGGCCATTGGAACAGCGCAAAGGCACCAAAAATGATGATAATGTCATGGAATAATGACATTACAGCGCCGACAGCCATTTTAAACTCAAAGCGAATGGTCACGTAGATCAACATCAGGATCAAAGCAAGTGCGACTGCGCCCGCAGAGCGTACATAGAGCTCATTACCTACCGCACCACCGACAGAGTCCACTTTGTGAACTTCTACCGTGTTATTTGGCAATTGAACTGCTTTAGTAATGCTGTTGCTCAGGTCTTCAACATTCAGGTCTTCTTGTACAGGCATACGCACGATCAGGTCGGTATTACTCCCCAAAGTTTGTACTACAGCATCTTTGAAGCCTGCACGATCCAAGGCTTGAATCACTTGAGCAGGTTGAACCCCTTGCTTGTAGTTTAATTCAGCCGAAATACCACCAGTAAAGTCCAAACCAAGATTGAGACCTTTAGTGGCGATAAAGAAGATACTGGCAATGGTAATCAGGATCGAGAAGATGGCCGCAGGTGTGGCAATCTTCATGAATGGGATGATTTTTAGATCATCTGGGCGACCGTATTGCTTTGAGTCTTGTTGAGTCAGATCAGTCATGTGAATCTCCTTAAATACTCAACTTGTTCAAATTACGGCGTTTGCCATAAATGAGCTGTACGATTGCACGCGTTACTGTAATCGCAGTAAACATCGAACAAATAATACCAATCATCAAGGTCACCGCGAAGCCTTTGATCGGACCTGTACCAATCGCGAATAAAATAAACGCAACAATGAACGTGGTTAAGTTCGAGTCGAGAATGGTGTTATAGGCGCGATCATAACCCGCAACAATTGCCTGTTTGGGCGAGGCACCCCAGAGCATTTCCTCTCGTATTCGTTCACAGATCAGGACGTTGGCATCGACCGCCATACCAATGGTAATCACGATACCCGCAATACCCGGTAGGGTGAGGGAAGCCCCAATCCAAGACATCACGGTTAAGATCATGGCAAGGTTGAACACCAAGGCAAAGTTGGCGATCAAACCGAATAAACGGAAGAACACCACCATCCAAATTGCAACCAGTAAGAAACCGATTTGGGTCGATAATACACCCTTATCAATGTTTTCTTGACCCAAGCTTGGACCCACCACACGTTCTTCAACGAAGTACATTGGGGCAGCCAAAGCACCTGCACGAAGCATTAAGGCAAGTTCTGCTGCTTCTTGTGGTGAATCTAGACCGGTAATACGGAATTGCGAACCCAATACCGCTTGGATCGTTGCAGCGTTGATCACCACAGATTCGGTATATGGAGTACGAACTTCAGTTTGAACACCTGTATTTGGATCAGCCACGTAAGAGATTTTTTGTTTATTCTCGATAAACAAAACCGCCATACGTTTGCCAACTGCACCACGCGTGGCATCTGCCATCAGCTTACCACCCGAAGAATCGAGGGTGATATTTACTTCAGCACCGCCAGAGTCTTGGCTAAAGCCAGAACTTGCGTTTTGTACACGTTCACCAGTCAAGATACGGTTACGTTGTAACAGGAGTTGACGACCACTGTCTAAAGACTGATAGGCAAATACCTCAGTCCCAGGAGGAAGTGGCTGGCCATTATATTTACCCGTATATGGATCAATATATTGATCATTGCTATCTGCAACCAAACGGAACTCTAAGTTCGCAGTACGACCCAAGACACGTTTTGCTTCAGCGGTATCTTGCACACCCGGTAATTCAACCACAATACGGTTGCTACCCTGTGTTTGTACCAGAGCTTCAGCCACACCGAGTTCATTAATACGGTTACGTAAGGTGGTTAAGTTTTGGTTGACTGCATAAGATTGAATTTCCTGACGGCGTGCATCGGTATAATTCAGTCTTAAAGTTGCACCAGATGAAGTGGCAACCGCTTGTTGAGTAAACTCATTGCCATTACGACGTAAAAAATCAGTCGCTGCATCACGGTCGGCATTGCTGGCAAACTGGATGGTAATGGTGTTGTTACTTAACGCAAGGTTGTTAAATTTGATTTTGTTATCACGGAATTGACGACGCAAATCAGTCGCAGATGTTTCCATACGCTGACTAATGGCTTTATCCATGTCGACTTCGAGCAAGAAGTGTACGCCACCACGTAAGTCCAAACCAAGTTTCATCGGTTTTGCGCCAATCTTTTGCAACCACTCAGGGGTGGTTGGGGCAAGGTTGAGCGCAACGACATAGTCATCACCTAAATCACGGCGTAACACTTCTTTGGCTTTTAACTGTGCTTCAGAAGAGCTTAAACGTAATAATGCCGCGTTATTGGTGAAGCTATTGTCGTGGCTGCTAATGTTGGCAGTTTTTAAAATCTGCTCCGCTTTTTGCACGATAGTCTGATCAATTTTAGTGCCTGCTTTTGCCCCCGAAATTTGGACAGCAGGTTCATCTGGATACAGACTTGGAAGTGCATATAACGTACTGATCACAAGTACCACAAGGATCAGTAAATATTTCCATGCAGGGTAACGCATTCGCTTTCTTCTTAAATGAAAAAGTCGTGCTGAGGCACGACTATTTTATGATTAAAGGTTATTTAATGTGCCTTCAGGTAATACTGAAATGACACTCGCACGTTGGATTTTTACCTCAACACCGCGAGTGAGTTCAACAACTGCAAAGTCACCTTCAAGTTTGGTAATTCTCCCCATTAAACCACCAGCAAACACGATCTCGCTGCCTACACCCAGGCTTTCGATTAAAGAACGGTGTTCTTTAGCGCGTTTCGCTTGAGGTCTCCAGATCAAGAAATAGAAGATTGCGATAAATACCGCGATCATCAACAAGTTTGCCATAAGGCTTGGACCTTGTGCCGCAGCAGGTGCAGCGTGAGCAGTAGAGATGAAAAAACTCATTTCGATTTCCTAAAATTAAAAGGCAAAAAATTAATAATAAATTCCAATTCGTTTTGCAATGTACCTTGTCTTGCGATCAGGCGCAAATCTTGATGCAAATCGTTCAGCTTAGTCCTCTGGACATGCTGGAACTTCTAAGCCACGACGGGCATAAAAGTCCTGAACGTACTCATCAAATGTGCCGTTATCCAATGCATCACGCATACCTTGCGTCAGACGTTGGTAGTAACGCAAGTTGTGGATCGTGCCAAGCATTGATGCCAGCATCTCACCGCACTTCTCTAAATGATATAAATAGGCACGGGTAAAGTTTTTACAAGTGTAGCAATCACAATGTGGGTCTAAAGGCCCTTTATCATGACGATATTTACTGTTACGGATACGGACCAGACCATCGGTCACAAAATAATGACCATTACGGGCATTACGGGTTGGCATCACACAGTCAAACATATCGACACCACGGCGAACCGCTTCCACGATGTCTTCTGGTTTACCCACACCCATGAGGTAACGTGGTTTGTCCTGCGGCATTTTGTTGGGTAAATAATCAAGGACCTTGATCATTTCTTCTTTCGGTTCACCGACCGAAAGTCCCCCAATCGCATAACCATCAAAACCAACTTCCAACAAGCCTTTGAGTGATTCATCGCGCAGGTCTTCATACATGCCGCCTTGAATGATGCCGAATAAGGCATTTTTATTCTTGAGCGCGTCATGATGGTGGGTTTTACAACGTTTTGCCCAACGTAAAGAAAGCTGCAATGATTTTTGCGCTTCTTCATGCGTGGCAGGGTAAGGGGTACATTCATCAAAAATCATCACGATATCTGAATTCAGTACATGTTGAATCTCCATTGAAATTTCTGGAGACAAGAATACCTTTGAACCATCAATCGGAGAGCGGAAGGTTACACCTTCTTCTTTGATTTTACGCATTGCGCCCAAGCTGAAGACCTGGAAACCACCAGAGTCGGTCAAAATCGGTTTATCCCATTGGATAAACTCGTGCAGACCGCCATGCTCTTTAATTACTTCCAAACCTGGACGTAAATATAAGTGGAAGGTATTTCCTAAGATAATCTGTGCCTGAATTTCTTCAATATCACGAGGCAGCATGCCTTTTACTGTACCGTAGGTACCAACGGGCATAAACACCGGGGTTTCCACCACACCGTGTTCTAAAGTAAGTCGACCACGACGGGCGCGCCCCGACTGGCCTAATTTTTCAAATTTCATGTAATAACCTGAGCAAGATCGAAGTGCTACTATGATTGCAGCGCAAGAAGGCGAAAAAACAGTTCGCTGATCAAAAGCGGCTATTTTCCCCGATTATGGCGTGTAGTTCTACTACTAAATGTAGCGAGAGATAAAATAGATTTAGTTTGATAAGTTTTGGGTGATATTTGCTCGAATGTTGATGAGCAAATACTGATTTAAGTGAACAAGGTTTTTGCATTTTGTAATGCGAAATTTGTGAGGGAATTTGCTATCGAGATGGCGGCATGGATGCCGCCGCGTTAGACTGCGGTAGCAGGGATGTACCGTCAGTCTATGAACAGCGATTAAAGCTGTGCAAGGGTTTTGGTTACTTTTGCCAAAACAAAAGTAACTCCAACCGAAGGTTTTTGCTGAAATGAGTGAGATAACTGTAAGACGCTAAAATGTTATAACTACCGCACTAAAAATTCGGTTTATAGTCAAAATTTTCAGTCGCCAGATTATCCTTGAATGGGCGAATGGCTTTCTTCGATAAAGTCAGGGTATTGATCAGGTTGTTTGGAAACACTTCGATCTGGTTATTAAACAATTCCACATTGCGGTTAAAGATGGTGATTGCTGCACCGACATTTTCGTTTTGTTCCTGAATATCATCCATCATCTTGCTATACAAGGCATCGGCTTTCAGTTCAGGATAATTCTCGACCACCACATTCAGGCTGCGAATCAGCTCCTTACTCATTTTCTCGATCTGTTGTAGTTGAGAAATATCAGTGTCATTCATATTCAGGTTGAGAATCTGCTGCCGCAACTCGGTGACTTTTTCCAAGGTCGATTTTTCAAACTGGGTGTATTGATCCAGTGTGGCTTCCAAGGCTTCCAGAGTCTTTACTTTTTGACGCTCGAAGTTGGCCACTTCTGACCATGCCCGTTTGGTGGCATTAAAATAACGTACGATGGTATTGCGGATAGAAATACCCCACACGATCAGGAGTACAAAAAACCCTAAAAAGATAAGTAAACCAGTCATCGCCATTCCCCTTATTGTTATTACTCAATGATTAACGAATTAAATTCAGCATCCATTGTTGAAACGTCTGATATTGCGGCATGGTCATGGTGCGTAAATGGCCACGCAATGCAGGAATATCATGGATGTCGTTGCGTTTACTGGCGGTTTCGAAAAGATTTTGTTCGCCCACGTAACACAGGATTTGTTCTTGATGATGATAAATTAAATCTCCTGTAAAATGTTGAAAAAAATCATGCAGTTTTAAAGTGAGGCTCGGGCTGACTTCTTTGGCGAGTTGATGCTGATTCAAGCCAAAGATATTCAATTCTTGATTAATCAAAATGTCGCTGCTTTGCCAAGAACTGGTATATGGTTCAAAAAAATCTGAGCGCTGATTGCTGACGGAAATTCCCAAAGCTGGCATTTGAAAAATAAAAGCACCCCATAAATCTTTATGCATTTCTTTGACAATTTTTTTATCACTGTTTTGATCCTGAAGAATCGGCATTTCACTGACATAATGATATTGAAACAGGAGAACCTGATGTTCTGTGTTGCCATCATGCCAAGTCGTAGAGGCGTAGTGGGTAATTTCATTGGACTCACTGCCGCGGTTAAACAGTGGGAAATGTTGCTTTAATTTGCTCATCACCAAAATCGGTTGCGCTTGAATGGGGAGATAAGCAGGGAGCTGCTGGAACTGCAAACCATAGCGTAATACGGTCATACGTTGTTCCAGATAGTTGATCACACGTGTTAATGGTTCCTGTGGTTCATAGAGCAGATAGGCCAGAAAACCGGTAAGAAATGCCCCGAGCAGGCTCCAGATATATTGAATATATGGATGGATAAAATAGCCAAACACCAGCGTTCCGATACTGATGATACCCAGTAGGTAGGGAAGGGCATTAAAGAAACACAGATTATGATCTTCACGCCAAGGATGCAGTGCATCTAACAAATCCTGATCGCTATGTGATTTTTGTCCAGCCTCCCACAACCGGGCAATATTACGGAACACCTGCGCATTTTTTTTGCGTCGGATGTGGAGAGCTTGTTGTACTGTATCGATCGGCATGGAGGTTTTATTTCATTATAATTGCTTTGTATGAGCTGAATTATGCTTTAAATTTCAGAAACTAAGAAGCCTTGTAAGCTATTTTAATTATTTTAAATAAAATTATAGCGTCTTGAGTAAACTGGCAAATGCATCTTGTAAACGTTGCAGTTTTGGCATTTGCAGTTGTTCCAGTTTTTCAGCCAATTCATTCACTGTAATCGCCTGAAATAAATAATTATTTTCTGCCAAAGGAGATTCATTGAGTAACCAGCACATTAAGCCTGTGTGTGGATCAACATAAAAATCACTATGAAAAGCCAGCATCATATTCTCAAGTGCCAGTAACCGCTCTGGTGTTAAGAATTTAACAAACTCAAACTCATTGACACCACTTTGTTGATACTTTTGATTAAAGCGAATGTCACTGGATTGCCATTCAATGCCAAGATGACAACGACTTTTATGCGCGGCTGAAATACTGATGCCCTGAAATGGGAAGTTTTCCATCAACACACCCCATAAATTAGAATGGTGGGTTTCATAGAAAGTTTGACCTTGCTCGTCGGTTTTTTCGACAGAATAAGCGTAACGATATTTAAAAACTGAATAATCATAGGTTTTTTCTTTAACTATTATTTGTCCAGCAAGCAAAGTTGTAACGATATTGTCTTTATCACCGAATTGAAATAAGGGGTGGTCCAGTAATGCATGATTTAAGGGTGGTTCATCCTGCTGAAACTTCACCTTATAGGTCTGTTCCAGCATATAAACTCTGAGTTGTTCTTTTAAGTTTTCCAGTTCACTTGTGGGAATACGATAACGGATGCCAAGGCTAAACAGAACAACACTAACTATCAGATAGTAGGCTGAGAACAAAAGGCCTGCCAATAAAAAAATGAGACTCAGGGTGGTCAGCGCCCAGTAAAGATAATTCTTGATATATAGGTTTTGCTGGGCTTGCCAGTGTTTTAAGCGATCAATAAGCGTGTCGGGGGAGGGCTGCTCTGCAAGCAACTGGCGAATGGCCTCAATATTTTCTAAGGTTGTCTGATTATGCATAAATTGATTTTGAAAGTTTGTTTGAATTTTTTTTGATATAAATGGCATAATTTTTTAAATCATCATTTTAAAAAAATCGACTAAACCGTAGTTTAGTCGATTGATCATTATTAAGCGTCGAGCTTATCCACCAACATCGCATCGCCATAACTAAAGAAGCGATAACGTTGTTCTACTGCATGGGTATAAGCAGCCAAGATATTGTCCCGATTCGAGAGCGCTGAAACCAACATCAGTAAGGTCGATTCTGGTAAATGGAAGTTGGTAATCAAACGATCTACGATACAGAACTGATAACCTGGATAGATAAAGATCTGGGTATCGCCTGTCCAAGCTGCAATTTTACCTTGATTGGCTTGTGCTGCACTTTCTAAGGCACGGGTCGCCGTAGTGCCTACCGCAATGACTTTGTTACCGCGTGCTTTGGTTGCCAAAATCAGATCAATGGTGGCTTGCGGTACATCACACCATTCACTGTGCATAATATGATTGGTGATGTCTGTGGTACGCACAGGCATAAACGTTCCTGCACCGACATGTAGCGTGACAAAGGTTTTTTGTATGCCTTTAGCGGCTAGTTTGTCTAATAAGCCTTGGTCGAAATGCAGGCTTGCTGTCGGCGCAGCAACGCTGGCAATTTTTTCAGGGTCGTGGAAGACGGTTTGATAGCGTTCGGTATCAATCTCTTCGGCTTCACGATTGAAATAAGGTGGAATCGGCAGCTGACCGTATTGATCCAGTACTGACAGAATTGGTTGTGAAAACTTCACCACAAACAGATTTTCATGGCGACCTTGTACCGTGACAGGCACAGCATCTTCACCGATATACAGTTCTGCGCCTACTTTAGGTGAGTTGCTTGATTTGATATGGCAATGTGCCGTGTGGGTGTCCAACATGCGTTCAACCAGAACTTCGATAGCTCCGCCTGTAGCACGTTTACCTTTTAAGCGTGCCTTCATGACTTTGGTGTCATTTAGTACCAGCAAATCACCGTCTTCGAGTAGATCGAGGATATCGGTGAAGCTATGGTCGTGATATTGACCTTGGGCATCGATATGCAGCAGGCGAGATGCGCTACGGCTGTCTAATGGATAGCGAGCAATAAGTTCATCGGGGAGATCAAACGAAAAGTCGGAGAGTTGCATACATCTAAAACATTGCAAAAATTGGGCGTAGTATAGTCTTTTTTGCGTTTTCTCGCTGAGTTCGTGTGTTTATTGAGAGAAAAATATCTGAGTGATTTAAAAGTGAGCAATAAGCGTGAGTTAGTGTTTGACAATAAAATCAAACAGGTTATTATACGCAACACAAAGCATCGCACTCTTCCCGAGGTGGTGAAATTGGTAGACGCGGCGGACTCAAAATCCGCTGTCAGAGATGACGTGTCGGTTCGAGTCCGACCCTCGGGACCATATGCTTAACGGTGTATGTAGAATTATAAAAAAATAACTTTAATAAATAAGAGTTTACCTCTAAACCTATCTGTTATATCACGTTATATCCCTTGTTACTATGTCTAAAAATAGGTACCCTCATAGGTCCCCTATATTTTTAATTGCTTAAAGTTTGTGTTCTTATGGCAAGATCAGTAATACCTTTAACAGATGCTAAATGCGTAGCAGCCAAACCTAAAGATAGAGAATATACATTACAAGATGGAAATGGACTGTATCTTAGAATAAGAGAGACAGGTGCTAAAACATGGGTATATCGATATCAGAGTAAAAAATCAGGAAAACGAGAAAAAATATTATTAGGAAGTTATCCAGCATTAACTTTGGCGAAAGCTAGAGAGAAGAGACATGAATATGAGAGGATGCTTGCCGAAGGACTTGACCCTAAAGAGCAAATTGAAATTCTAAGGGTAAAAGCAAATAATATTCTTACTTTAGAAATGGTTGCTAGGGATTGGTTGAATGCTTATGCAATTAGAAAACCATTAGATGATGATACTAAACACAAACGATTGCGTAAGTTTGAAAATCATTTATTTCCTAAATTTAAAGATAAAAAAATTGACCAGATTACGCTCAGGTCCTTGAAGGATGCCTTAAATGCCATATATGAGCATTCACCTGATAATGCTCAAAGAATAAGAGCTGATTTAATCCTTATCTTCGCATATGCAGTACAGCATACTTATCTAGAAACAAATATTGCTCGGGATTTAGAGGATATGGATTTATCAGCTAAAAAGAACCACCGAGCTACGTTTAAGAGTTTAGATCGTGTTCCAGAACTAATAAGGCGCATTAAAGAAGATACAGGACATCCTTTAACAAAGCTTTGTCTACTAGTTGCTTTGCATACATTCTTAAGATCTTCTGAAATCAGGTTTGCAAGATGGGATGAAATAGATTTTGAGAGAAAGCAATGGACTGTTCCTCCTGTTCGGGACCTGATTGCTGGTATAAAGCATTCTAATAGGGGAGCAAAAATGAAAGAAAGTCATCTCGTTCCTCTATCCCCTCAGGCTATTGAGGTATTAAAGAAAGTGCATCAATATAGTGGTAATTGTGCTTTTGTCTTTCCAAGTCCTAATAATCATCAAAATTTTATTAGTGAAAATACACCAAATGATGCGCTACGTCGTATGGGGTATGATACGAATAAAGATATCTGTATTCATGGTTTTAGAGCTATAGCCAGATCTGCATTAGGAGAAATGTCTTTATTTTCAAGAGATGCTTTAGAGAAGCAGATGAGTCACCAAGAACGGAATGATACGGTTGGTGCATATACTCATATAGCTGAATATTTAGAGGAGCGTGAGAAAATAATGAATGTTTGGAGTAATTGGCTTGAAGAAATAGAAACCAATGTATATATAAAACCTTATGAGTATGCAAATAGAATTAAAAATAAAAATCTAGGGTTATGATTTATTGAACAAAATAGAAATACAAGATTATGATTAATTCGTTAAGATATTTTAAAAAGTACAGGGAAAAGTTTTTATGGGGGTATTTTCTTTGCTAAGTAAAAGAATAAATAGGTTAGGTTTTTATTTAACTATTAAAATACTTAATGGTTAATATAAAGAGGATTGAGAGTATTTTTTTATTACAGTCTAATGTAACTAATCGTAAAAAAGCCTTGTTTTTTGACTTTAAGACTTCCTTGTGTGGGTTAATTGAAGTAAAATAATGTTTTATATCGATTTGTAGTCTGATATCTACTAGTTTAAATATTTAGTCAATTCATCTTTATTTTTTCTAAAGAACTTGACAGGTGTTTTTGTTTTAGATATTAGTAAATGAATCGGATTTTGCAGATAATTTTAGTGTTTAAAGTTTAGGTTGGTGTACTCTTTGCTTTTGTTGTCCTGTAAAGCATAGACAAGGATGAGAGCTTCCATGTACAACTTCCTTTTTTAGCGCAATATTATCTGTAGCTTCAGGGGTGACTGTTAGTTCAGTCGGTTTTGAAGTGACAATCGAATTTATAGCAATTAATGCTTATAGAACTCTTCTTTGTTAAAGGGGATGTTTCTATAAGCATTTTTTTTGTTTCAAAATTTTGTATATAGGAGAATTGTGATAGCTGAGACAATGTTTAAGGGTTACCTCGTACTTAACAAGGATATGAACCCAGAAAATCTAACATCAATGTTAACTGTTTTAACCAGAGCAAAAGAAACAATGATATCCCCAAGGATGCTTCATTTTGTTGTGGAGATTATGGATGTTAATAATTTTCCG
Source organism: Acinetobacter sp. CIP 64.2 (assembly GCF_000369645.1). Classification (NCBI taxonomy): domain Bacteria; kingdom Pseudomonadati; phylum Pseudomonadota; class Gammaproteobacteria; order Moraxellales; family Moraxellaceae; genus Acinetobacter; species Acinetobacter sp. CIP 64.2. The sequence continues at coordinate 2,125,286 of NZ_KB850122.1, read as the reverse complement.
AAAAGGTTTATTCAGACTTTTAAGGAGCGTTTTATTAGTGAGGTTAATAGGAGGGAAAAGCAACGAAAGAAAGAAAGTAGCTCATATCAAAAGAGAAAAATTCCAGTATTGGAACTAATCTATAGTATTGAAACGAAGCTGATATCATCAATTGTTTGTGAGGACGATTCATTTTTAGATGAATGTAATCAACGCCCTTATCATCATATTCATTTAATGGTCATAGTTGATATTGGACACAATGATTATGGTGCTAAAGAGATTATGATTATCATTAATAAAGCTTTATCGAGAATAGAGGGGTTGGACTATGTCGAATATGAGGGTGCATTATGTTTTAAGGATGGTAGAGAGTTTCGCTATGGTTTTTTGAAATTAAGAGATCGTCAAACTAAAATTTATTGTGGTGATTTTAGGAGTTTATATTGGCATGATTTGCACACTGATTTTGAAGATGCTGTTATTAGAGCTTCATATTTGTGTAAGACTGAACAAAAGAAACTCCTCCCAAAACGATTTAGGCAGGGGAATAGTTTTAATGTAACGAGGAGAAGAAATATGGGTAATTAACTTGAAATAATCATATCAGTGCTTGAGTTGATCAGGTTACTTCTAGATATGTTTTTAATATGAATTTAGCTATTTAAATAGTGTGTACGATATCTTCTACACAATAGGGGGAGTATGTGCTTAAAAAATAGCAAAACAATGTAGAAAAGCAAAGTCTTTATTTAACTTACTTTAAGGTAGTGAATAAGATTAAGCAATTGGCATTTACTAATATGAGGATTTTATATGATTTTAGATTTAGGTGATACATATCGAATTGTAACGGATGAGTACAACTTTACATTACAACTGAAAAAAGTTATAGGAAGTGTAAAGGCTGTGACTAAAGAACCCTTAGAAAAGAATATAGGGAAAATTAGATATGTTGATGTTGGACATTATCCTAGTTTGAGAGCTCTTATCAACGGATTGTTGCGAAGAGAAATTTTACTGTCACAAGTGGACTCTTTAAAAGAGCTGGAATCTTTTCTGGAAGAATGTGTCAGTAAAATTTTAGCTTTACTTGATCCACTTGTTAAAAAGGAGCCAAAAAGTGAGATGAGTAAGTAAATTTAGTTCGGAACATTAACTGCGAACATGTTTTGAGCATGATAACAATTCTCTTATGATCTTGACTAAGGGTTTCTTTAGTACAGTGACATAGATGGCTATTAGCATTGAAAAAGCATGTTTTAAATTGATGAAAAGAGAGGTTTGTGAACAATTTGATATAAGGAGCAAATGAATGATTGCTAATTTAAATGAAACTGTAATTTTACGTCTTACTATGAAGCAAGTGTGTGAAATGTTAGCTTGTAGTCAGGATATGGTTAGAGGATATCTAAAAGATGATCCTTCATTTCCTAAACCACTTAAACAGGGTGTAACTAGGCAAGCATCAGTATTTTTTGATTATCAGGAAATAGTGGATTGGTATGAAAACTGGAAAAGAAAAGTTAGAGAAAGCGATCAATGCATATTGGTTGCATGAATGTAATGATGAAGCAACACGGATTCCTTTAGTGGAATACCGTGTTTTTATTTTTAATTACGAGAAAGGACCATTCTTATCAAGACCTAAAGCTTCTAGACGTGCTTCTTGTCTTAATTTATCTGTATGTTTATCCGCTAAACTTGGGATTAAGAATAGGTCAATAAAACACCAAATGACAGTAATTGCAATAAGAGGTAAAAACATAAAGGAAAAAATAGTTGCAAGTAAAATAAGAACTCCTGATGTAGAACACTCTAGATAAAATCTATGTGCTCCTAGGCCCCCTAAAAAAATTAATAATAAATATGCTACACCTTTAGATTTTTTTTGATTTGAAACCTTTTGTTCTATAAAAATTTCTTGCTGTAGTGACATAGGGTGCTCCTTGATAATGATCAATATCTATTTATTTAAATGTACATTCATTAAGAATTGGGTTTCCAATAACTTCTCCCCCTCCAATGCATCTTAACGTGATTATTTGTCCTTTATTTATATTGGTAGCCTTCTTTTGGAAGTCGAAATCTCCACTTGCCATTACAAAGTTAAACTCATAATCATTTTTAGAAGCTAAATTTATAACAGCTTCATTTGATAAATCGCTATCAATTGAGCCAACGATTCCTGTGACTTCAATATAAGTGTCTTTATATATGTTATCAGCTCGGACTTCATTGTTTTTATAGGTGTTAATCATTTTAGTCGCTGTTGTTTTTAGATAATTGATCTTAGGTTCAGCATTGGTTGTAGTGCTTTCTAATACTGGTTCAGCCTTAGTTTGCGTTTCTTTGCTTGATCCTGTTGGTGTATTTTCTTTTCCAAAAGGGATAAAGCATATAAGTATGATTACTGTAGCCAAAGAGCCCCAAAAAATTTTTTGATAAAAAAAATTCTGCTTCGTTAAGCTATTCATTTGGCCCGAAGATTTTTTAGAGTCTAAATATTCTTTTGGTAGGGGTGGGGGTAAAAGTGGTGGTGTGCTGGCATTTAGCTGGTTTCTAGTGTATTCACTCATTGGAAAGCCACAACTAGGACAACTTTTACTGATGTCACTAATTTCTTTGTTGCACTCAGGACAAGGCACTAAAGCCATAAATTCCCCCTCAATTTTAAATTCAAGTTTAAAAGAAATTATAAAGTTAATTTTCTTTAGAATTTCATATTGTTGATAACCGTTCATCTGATGATATGTTGACTTGGCTACCACTCCTTCTGACTAAACATAAGTCATAATACTCTAATAAATAGTATTGTCCTATATATGAGGGTATTTTTTATGAGGGTGGTGTATATGGGAGGTTGTTCTTAACATGATTTTTTAGCTTTTAAAGTAGACTTCATGAGTAAAGAGCTTAAGAATAATACTAGTGATCTTCGCTTTACAATTTTTGGTAATAATTGTCGTAAGTATAGAGAAAAGAAAGGATTGTCACAGGAAAACTTTGCTCACGAAAATAATTTACAACGTACTTTTTATGGAGACGTAGAAAGAGGAAAGCGTAACTTAACACTAGCAAATATTTTTAAGATAGCTGATGCATTAGAAATTGATCCAAAGTTGCTTTTTGATGAGATGCCAGAAGGTGTTAAAACTGAAAAGAATTAACTCTAGTTCTATTGGTTAGATGTTTTTCTTGGTAGGTGTTTTTGTTTTATGGCCCCCTTATTGGTACCCGAAAATTATTTAAAATAATTAATTTTAATATTTTCATGTGTTTATATTGTTTATTTGATTCCGACCCTTGGACCAAGATTCAAAGACCACAAGCTGGTATTAAAGGCTTGGGGTTTTTTCATTTCTGGCTGTTATACTTTTTTACGGTATTTTGCGGGAATATTGGGTATAACTTTCTGCCCGGTTTCGACCCGATATTTAAAGATAGAAAATAAGCATAACCAATTATTTACGAGCAAATCTATTTATCAACGTCCTAATAAAAATGGAAGGCAGATGTTGAACTAAATGGTGTACATGAGACCAAGACTGGGGCTTTCTCAGAAAAACTTCTCTGCATTGTTTAATAAGAAAACGATGGCTGTTTTTCGCTATGAAAAGAGTGAAAGGGTCATGAACCAAGAGGATTTGGAAGCTTTACATCATGAGAGTGTGGGTATTTGGTTTTTATTAACTGGAGAGCATGTTCGTCCTGATCTGCTTGCAGACGATGCAAAAAAGCTGTTAAAACTTTGGGATCAGGGTTGACCCTACACAGCATGCAACTTTGCTGACCTTAGTGAGAAATTTTGCTGAGAGTTTTGGAAAAAATAAATAGATATGTGAATGAGTAAATCTTAGTTTACTCATTAAATTTTAAATTTTTGGCTATAGTAAGGAAGAATTTATGCAACCTGATGATATAAAAAATTTAATTGCTTTCAGTGGATTGATTGTCTCTGCAATAGTTGGAATACCAATGCTTTATTTCAAAACAAAAGAGCATAAAAATCTGCATGAACAAACACTTACTAATAGGTTTAAAGCAAGTATGGAGTACGATACAAATTTTTTTAAAAATAGCAAAAATAAGCAGTATTCAAAAAATGTAAATGATGCAGCAGCCCAATCATTGGTTGGTAGTGAGAATGTTGATGCTTTTTTAGTTAATTTACTTTTGGAGTTTCACGAAAGAAATTTAGTAGATATCAATGAAATGATGTTTCTTTTCAAGGATGGTTGCAAATATGGTTACCTAAAGTACGAAAAAAATACCAATATTAATAAGAGTTTAGATGAGCGAGTGATCGAGAGTTTTAGATTTTATTTCAGTAAGAAGAATTCCAAAATCTACTATATAAATCAAGAGAAAATAAGTAAAAGCAGAAGCCTAGCTAAGAAATTATTTTTCATTACTTTTTGCATTTTAATTTTTTATTCAATGTTTTTTTTCTATATGGTTTTAAATTCTAAAAGTTTTTATGATCTTATATTTTCTTTAATTTTTGGAGTTTTAACATTTTTCTTAGCATTTATTTTTCCCAATTTAAAGTTCTCTATGGAAAATACGAGTAAATTTTTAGAGAAGTTTTATGAGGCATATGAAAACTATGTTGAACAGAATAATAATGAAGAATTAGAGTTTGATGCTAAAAACCAATCTAGCGTGTCAAACTACAGTGAATATAGAAGAAGATATTAGTAATTTTATTTCGATAAATATTATTCTGACCTTAGTGCTTAAAAGCTATTGTTGTTAAGATGGTAGTAGGTGTTATTAAAATATTTGAACGAGTCGAATTTGCTCTTGAATAATCAATAGAGTTGCAGCGACATAATAAACAAAGTAATAGAGACAGCTCATCTGTTGTTAATTTTAGACTAGATTTAAGTTAAAATTTAATGAAATTTCACGTTTTGTTGCGAATTGATTGAATCAACAATTGCCTTTTCTGTTAAAGTTTGTTAATACTAAGTGATAGTTTTCACATTTTTTTTATAAAACGTAAAGAACCGTATAACGAAAATATTCGAGAGGCGGGAATGACGATTCAATTATTAGAACTACAGCAAGCCGAAAAGTTAAGTGCTTGTAAAATCTCTCTTTCTTTGGGGCTAACTTCAGAGCAGAACTTGCTTGAGCAATTTTTACAGTTTAACCGAAAACTGATGCAAGCCAGTACCGCATTGCTGTCATTTCACCAAGAACCTTACCTGTGGCATCGTTGTCCTGAAAAACTCAAAGCCATTGATTCCGCAAAAATTGCCAAAAGCTTAAATACGCTATTTGTGAATGGAGATCTGGTCGATAGTGACCATCCGCAATACCCAACCTTATTGGCATTTCTCGCACCACTGAAAAAGAAAATTCAAACTGCTGTTGCGCTACATCTCAGACATCCAGACCAAACTTCACTCGGTTATATCATCCTGTTTGATGAAGCTGCACAAGGCTTTAGTGAATTACAAAAACAACTGCTGCAAGAGCATTGCATCAATTTCATGCAACAGCTGGAATTGAAATTTAACCACGATGAACTCAAAGAATTATACGAACAAGAATCCGCACTGAATTTTAGTAAAACCAAATTCTTTTCGATTATTTCCCATGACTTACGTGCACCATTTCATGGCTTGCTTGGTTTCTCGGAAATCTTGGCCAAAGAACGTGAAACCTTAGACGAATCCAGTATTCAGAATATTGCCGACTATCTTTACGATACCTCACAATCGACCTATAACTTATTAGAAAGTTTACTGAATTGGTCGATGGCTGAAGGTGGGCGCTTTGTTTATCACCCGATCAACTTCAAGTTGCGCCAAATTACCAATATCGTGACCGACATTCTTAAAACTTTGGCCATTAAGAAAAATATTCAGCTGATTAATGAAGTAGATGAAAATCTTAAAGTCTATGCCGATATGAATATGATCACCTCGGTGATTCAGAACTTGGTCTCCAATGCGCTGAAATTTACCGATGTGGACGGTACAGGCAAAGTCTATATCCAAGCGCAACATAAAGGCACCTATGTCGAAATCTATGTCAAAGACACGGGCTTAGGCATGACCCCAGAGCAAATCAAAAATTTGTTCCAGCCGCGGATTACCATGAGCTATAAAGGTACAGCGGGGGAAAAGGGGGCTGGTCTGGGCTTAAGTTTATGTAAGCGCTTTGTGGAAATGAATTTGGGTGAAATCAATGTCAGCTCCAATGAGGGCGAAGGCACAGTGTTTACAGTGTTGTTGCCAATCGAACGAGAACAGGTTGATTTATGTACGGATCAACAAAAAAGCAAAGCGAAATTAGTCTAAAGAGATTTTAAAGATAAGCTTGTAACTGATATAACTAATCCAAGATGACCTGACATCAGTCGAGCCTTTTTATATGAATGCGCAACAGCTACAAAGAACCTTAGTTGCAAGCCAATATGCTGAACAAGTTTTAAATTTATACCAAGCAGAATTAGAACAAGACTATTCCGTAGATCAATTTCTGGACTCGCTGTCGACTGAAACCATCCATCAAAAAGTGCAACTGGCTGTGGCTGAGTTCGCAGACGAACAGGCGTGGATGAAAGCCTTACGTATCTTGCGTGCCAAGCTGATGTTTCGCTGGATTTGGCAAGATGCCAATCAACTCACCAATGTCGTCACACTGACACGTGAGCTATCCGATTTTGCCGATGCCAGTATTTGTGCCGCTAAAGCCTTTGCACTACCACCTTTATTAGCCAAACACGGTGAGCCCATCGGTTATTCAGGCCAGTTACAAGATCTGATTGTGATTGGCATGGGCAAGCTCGGCGCGCAAGAACTGAATTTATCCAGTGATATTGACCTGATTTTTGCCTTCGATGAGCAAGGTGAGACCAATGGGCGTAAATGTATTGATGTACAGCAGTTTTGCATTCTGTGGGGACAGAAGCTGATTTATCTGCTCGATCATATTACTGCAGATGGTTTTGTATTCCGTGTCGATATGCGTTTGCGTCCGTGGGGCGATGGTTCAGCCTTAGCAATCAGTCATAGTGGTTTGGAAAAGTATCTCAGCCAGCATGGGCGTGAATGGGAGCGTTATGCATGGATTAAGGCACGGGTGATTACGGGCGGCAAAGCGGGTGAAGAATTGTTAGATATGTCGCGTCCGTTTGTATTCCGTCGTTATGTCGATTATTCCGCTTTTGCTGCCATGCGTGAAATGAAAGCCATGATCGAACGTGAGGTCATGCGCCGTAATATCGAAGAGGATATTAAACTGGGTGCAGGCGGGATTCGTGAAATCGAGTTTATTGTGCAGGTATTCCAGTTGATCTATGGTGGATCGAAGCGTGAACTGCAAGATCGTCAATGTTTAGTGAATCTGCATCACTTGGGTGAAGCCGAATTGCTGGATCAGCAAGCAGTGATTGATCTGGAAGATGCCTATCTGTTCCTAAGACGAGTCGAACATGCGATTCAAGCCTTGAATGATCAGCAAACCCAGTCTCTTCCAACTGAACCCGAGCTGAGACAGCGTATGCTGGAGACATTAGGCTTTGCCGATTGGCCTGCATTTTTGGATGTATTGAATCAGAAACGTGACAAGGTCAAAGTCCAGTTTAAACAGTTGATTCAGGAAAAAGAGTTTGCTGAGCCGGTCGATGATTTTGTTCAGCTTGAACAAAAGCTCAATGCCGTACTGGATGATGATGCCAAGAACCTGATTCAAAACTTCTGGCATGGACAAGCACTACGTAAAATCCCAGCCAGTGCCTTAGAGCGCTTAAAGAAATTCTGGCCGCATTTGGTCGAAGCGATTTTACAGTCGGATCAGCCGCAAATGGCACTGTTGCGCTTGATGCCTTTGATCGAGTCGGTGTTACGCCGTACCGTGTATTTAGTGATGTTGATGGAAAGCCGAGGCGCGTTGCAGCGACTGGTCAAGATGGCAACCGTCAGTCCGTGGATCTGTGAGGAACTGGCGCAATATCCTGTGCTGTTGGATGAATTCCTGTCGATGGATTTTGGTCTGCCACAACGCAAAGATCTGGAAGATTCTTTGCGTCAGCAATTGTTGCGCATCGAGATTGATCAAGTTGAAGATCAGATGCGGGTATTGCGCTTATTTAAAAAGAGCAATGTGCTGACAGTTGCAGCCAGTGATGTGCTTGCGGAAAGTCCGTTGATGAAAGTCTCCGATGCGCTCACGGATATTGCTGAAGTGAGTGTACAAGCGACTTTACGCTTGGCTTATGAAGCGGTTGCACAGCGTCATGGTTATCCAGTCGGCAATGATGGGCAACGATGCAGTCTCGATAAAAAAGGTTTTGCGGTGATTGCTTATGGCAAATTGGGTGGCATTGAACTCGGTTATGGTTCCGATTTAGATTTGGTGTTTATCCATGCACTTGAAGAGCAAGGTGAAACCGATGGTCGTAAGCGTATCAGTGGCGCTGAGTTTGCGATTCGTGTTGCGCAGAAGTTTATGTCCTTAATGACCACGCAAACACTAGATGGACGAGTCTATGAGATTGATACCCGTCTGCGACCTTCAGGTGAAGCAGGGATGTTGGTCACCAGTCTAAAAGCCTATGAGCAATATCAACAAAAAAGTGCCTGGCTCTGGGAGCATCAAGCCTTGGTGCGTGCCCGTTCGATTGCGGGAGATAGTGGATTATGCACGCAATTTGAACAGATTCGCTGTCAGATTCTGACCCAAGTGCGTGATGAAAATGAAGTACGTGAAGAAGTGCTGAAAATGCGCCAAAAGATGAAAGATCATTTGGGATCATCTTCTGAGCAAAAAAAACATGGGATTTTTCATTTAAAACAGGACTCAGGTGGTATCGTTGATATCGAATTTATGGCACAGTATGTTGTGCTTGCATGGAGTGGGACGAATACAGATCTCGCCCATTTTTCCGACAATGTAAGAATTCTAGAAGATGCTGCTCAAGCAGGCTGCTTATCCAGTGAAGATGCCACAGCATTAATACACGCTTATCTCCGTGAACGAGCTGAGAGCCACCGTCTAGCGCTTGCAAATCAATCTATGCAAGTCAATGCTGCGGATTGGCACGATACCCGCGAGATCGTTTGCAAGTTATGGCAAAGATTAATTGATCCAACTGCGCAAGCATTGGAAAGTGAATAATTGTGTAAAAAAGAAAATGGAGTATGTGCGATGAGTTTGGCTGATCGTGATGGTTTTATTTGGCAAGATGGAAAATTAGTTGATTGGCGTGATGCAAAAATTCACGTCTTGACTCACACACTACACTACAGCATGGGTGTCTTTGAAGGCGTCAGAGCTTATGAAACCCCGAAGGGTACCGCAATCTTCCGTTTGCAAGATCACACTAAGCGCTTATTAAATTCAGCAAAAATTTATCAGATGAATGTTCCATTTGATCAAGCGACATTAGAACAAGCACAAATCGATGTGGTGCGTGAAAATAAACTGGCTTCTTGCTATTTACGTCCACTGATCTGGATTGGTTCTGAAAAACTCGGTATTGCCGCAACAGACAACACTATTCATGCTGCAGTGGCTGCATGGGGATGGGGGGCATATCTGGGTGAAGAAGCCATGGCGCGTGGTATTCGTGTTAAAACTTCATCATTCACGCATCACCATCCAAACGTAACCATGTGTAAGGCAAAAGCATGTGGTAACTATACCGTTTCGATCTTGGCGCATCAGGAAGTGGCACGTTCAGGTTATGACGAAGCGATGTTGCTTGACCCACAAGGTTTTGTTTGCCAAGGCGCAGGCGAGAACGTATTCCTGATTAAAGATGGTGTATTACATACCCCAGATTTAGCAGGTGGTGCATTGGAAGGGATTACCCGTCAAACCGTGATTACCATTGCCAAAGACTTGGGTTATGAAGTGGTTGAACGCCGTATTACCCGTGATGAATTCTACATCGCAGATGAAGCATTCTTTACTGGTACTGCTGCGGAAGTGACACCAATCCGTGAATATGATGACCGTGAAATTGGTTGTGGTTCACGTGGTCCGATTACCACTGTGATTCAAAAGACTTTCTTTGATGCGGTACAAGGCCGCAATGACAAATATGCACACTGGTTAACGTATATCAAATAAGCGTTTAATATGTGCGAAGGCGAAGCTTAGGCTTCGCTTTTTTATTGACGAATTAATAATAAAAAAAGTCATAGGGTCTATGCTAAGATGAGCATATATTCAGTGCATATGATTGAACACTTTTGTTTTTTTTCGACAAAGTGAGCCGTCATATCTCAAGCATTTAAGGTTATCAGATGGTAGAGATTCAACAAAATTCGGCAACTCCTGAAGACAATGTGATTTTATGCATGAAGTGGGGAACCAAATATGGCGCTGAGTATGTCAACCGTTTGTATAACATGGTCAAACGTCATCTGACTTTGCCTTTTAAGATGGTCTGCCTGACGGATCGTACAGAGGGCATTGATCCCAATATTCAATGTTTCCCAATTCCATCGTTGGATTTACCTGCGGGGAGTCCTGAACGTGGTTGGAATAAGCTTTCAACGTTTGAACCGGATCTTTATGGCTTAAAAGGTAATGCACTGTTCCTCGATCTGGATGTAGTGATCATTGATAATATTGACTGCTTCTTCCAAGCGGAAGGAGAATTCTTGGTGATTCATGACTGGAAACGTCCTTGGCGCATCACCGGTAATAGTTCAGTTTATCGTTTTAAACTGGGAGCTTTCCCTGACATTTTGCCGTATTTTCGTGCAAACTTTAAACAGATTAGTCAAAAGTTCCGTAATGAACAAGAGTATCTGTCTTGGTTTGTGCATAAAGAAGGCAAGCTGAGCTATTGGGATAAAGATTGGTGCAAGAGTTATAAATATCACTGCTTGCGTCGAGTTCCCTTTGCTTATTTCCAGCCGCCAGTAAAACCGAAAGGTGCGAAAATCATTATTTTCCATGGCGAGATTAATCCACCAGATGCGATCAGTGGTGGCGGTGGTAAATGGTATCGTTATGTGTTGCCATCGGACTGGATTAAAGAGTCTTGGCAGTAATCCAAGCGTTACGTATCCTTAGAAGGGGTGGGTAGAATAAAAAAATCAGGCATTTCGCCTGATTTTTTGCTTTAAGTCTTGTTAAATATTGTGGTATTGGCGGTACCAATCAACAAAGTTTTTCACGCCATCGATCACTGAAGTCGCTGGTTTATAGTCCACATAGTTTTCTAGTGCAGAGCTGTCGGCAAAGGTATCAGGTACATCACCAGGCTGCAGAGGAAGTAGATCTAAAATCGCTTCTTTACCTGCGGCTTTTTCTATGGCCTGAATATATTCAATCAGTTTGACTGTACGGTTGTTCCCAATATTGAAAATTCTAAATGGGGCATTGCTGGTGGATGGATTTGGATGGTTGCTGTCCCAAGTCTCGTCTGGTGTCGCAATCTTGTCGCTAGTACGAATGATGCCTTCAACAATATCATCAATATAAGTGAAGTCACGGGTATGATTACCGTGATTGAATACTGGAATTGGTTTGCCTTCAAAAATATTTTTGGTGAACTTGAACAGAGCCATATCTGGACGTGTCCAAGGACCGTAGACGGTAAAGAAGCGTAGACCTGTGGTTGGCAATTTAAATAAATGACTATAGCTATGTGCCATGAGTTCATTGGCGCGTTTGGTTGCAGCATAAAACTGCAATGGATGATCTACGCCGTGTTGTTCACTGAATGGCATAGTGGTATTGGCACCATAGACACTACTGGTACTGGCATAGGTCAAGTGCGCTGTTTCAGCATAACGACAAGCTTCTAAAATATTGGTAAAGGCAATCAGATTGCTTTCCACATAGCTATGTGGATTTTCAAGTGAATAACGTACACCAGCCTGCGCAGCCAAATGAATTACACGATCAAAACTATGATCTTGGAAACATTGATCAACAATGGCTTTATTGGCTAGGTTTTCACGGATTAAACTAAAGTTGCCTGTATCTTGGCGTTCAGCCAATAATTGTAATTGCTGAGCACGTGCTTCTTTAAGAGAAGGGTCATAATAATTATTAAAATTATCAAAACCGACCACATCATCACCGCGTTCCAGCAGTTTTTTTGCAACACTAAAGCCGATGAATCCAGCAGCACCTGTGACTAGAACTTTCATTCATCGCCTCCAAAAATATCTCGGGTATAAACTTTATCTTGTACATCGAGCAAATCACTGGAGAGGCGATTGGCAATAATCACATCGCACGATTGCTTGAACTCATTTAAATCTTGGGTCACTTTTGACTTAAAGAAACTATCTTCATGGAAGGTCGGTTCATAAATGATGATTTCAATGCCTTTGGCTTTTAAGCGCTTCATCACGCCTTGAATCGCAGAGGCACGATAATTGTCTGAACCGCTTTTCATCACCAAGCGATAAATACCGACTGTACTTGGATTTTTGGCAAGAACAGAATCGGCAATAAAATCTTTACGGGTTCGATTGGCATCTACAATCGCTTTAATCAGATTGCTAGGTACATTGTTATAATTGGCCAATAGTTGTTTGGTGTCCTTGGGTAAACAATAACCGCCGTAACCAAAAGATGGGTTGTTATAATGATTACCAATGCGAGGATCAAGACAAACCCCATCAATCACTTGTTTGGTATCCAGACCGAAACTTTGCGCGTAGGTATCTAATTCATTAAAGAATGCAACTCGCATGGCCAAATAAGTATTGGCAAATAGCTTAATTGCCTCGGCCTCGGTTGAATGAGTCAAAAGTACAGGAATATCTTGTTTTATGGCACCTTCTAATAATAGATCTGCAAATTGTTGTGCACGTTCAGATTGCTCACCGACGATAATTCGTGAAGGGTAGAGGTTGTCGTGCAGTGCTTTACCTTCACGTAAAAACTCGGGTGAGAAAATAATGTTTTGGGTTTGATATTTCTGTTTGACTTGTTCAGTAAAACCAACAGGAACGGTGGATTTGACGATCATGGTCGCGTTCGGATTAATTGCCAGTACATCCTGAATGACACTTTCCACACTTTGGGTATTAAAGTAGTTGCTTTGAGGGTCATAGTCGGTGGGCGTGGCAATAATAATAAAGTCAGCACCTTGAAACGCCAGTTGTTTATCTGTCGTCGCTGTGAAATTTAACTTTTTTTCTTTTAAAAAAATTGAAATATCATGATCTTGAATCGGTGATACTTTGTTGTTCAGTAAATCTACTTTACTTTGGAGGATATCCAGGGCAATAGTTTCATGGTGTTGTGCAAATAGCATTGCATTTGACAACCCGACATATCCTGTTCCAGCAATCGCTATTTTCATAAGTACCTAACAGATTCGATATACATCATGGACGGGTTAATAGGATAACCAGAGTGACCCTAATTTAAAATCCCATTCTACGGGTGTAATCACCATACGTCCTGCATTCGGAGTGAGTGTGATTTCACTAAAATACACATGATCTTGAGAAAGTAAGAAATCTATCCGGCTATAGCCATATGCTAAACTGAGTTTTTCTGACAATTGAATAATATCCTGCAATTGTTTTGGCACAGCTAAAGCTGATGGGGAATTATCTTTAAGATCGACCCGAAATGGCTGTAACTGCCATTGTGTATCATAAATGTTTGAATAGTCTTTGCCTTGTGCATCTTGGACATCAATTTCAAGATATTCTGGACGACCTTCAAAGCAATGTACACGACACGTCGTAATGGTGGATTGGCTGACTGGATCTACATAGAGCTCAACATACTGTTCAACCAACACTTTAGGGCAAATATCTTTGTAGTGCCATTCCCGTTTTCTAAAATACATATTCATTTTGAGATGATTTTTGATTTTAGTAGAGGCTGCCGTGATATTAAATTTACTTTTATCACGACAGATCATGGCACTACCACTGTCATGGGTACATTTTAAAACAAATTGGTCGGGTAGTTGATCGAAGTTAATCTCATCAAAACACGTATAAACGCCAATCAGTGGAACAAAATAGGCATCACCAACTTTAGCTGAAACAAGTTGTCTTACTGCACATTTGTCAGCTAATTTTGTGAATAAGGGACTTCGCTCGAAAATCATTCGGGCTGTAACTTTTTCATTGAAGCTTTTTGGTGAGCAAAAATCAGGGGTATAACCTAATTTGCAGATAAACCGTTTAGTCAAGTACGCTTTATCTGAGACAAATTTAGTTCTAATTATTTTTGCTTGATACTCAAAGTAGTTATAAATCATCAGTCAAAAGATTAAATCCCGTCAAAGTAACCTGTAATTATAATAAAAATACCTAAATCCGTCTAATAAAAAGATGGAGAGTTTAGGTGTAAAATAATTCAAAAAGGTTTGATTTTGTTAAAGATTGTGAGGTTTTAAGTTGGGATTAATAAATCTGCTGAATGCAAAGAAATCATTTGTTGGTTGAACGCCTTATCGCTGTGAAAACTTAGAAAATTATAATATATTGATTTATATGAAATGATCGAGATTATTGTCCCCCTGCCATTACGAAAAGAGACTGCCTGTAAACAGGACAGTGGTGTTATCATAGGCCCTAGATTAAACATGCTGAGCCGTATTTTCGAGCTTTCTGATCGTTTAAGAGTGAATTGATGAGTGAAATGATGCAACCGGTTGATGTGGTAATTGCTTGGGTGGATGGTAATGATCCGAAGTTAAAACAGAAACGCATGCAGTATCAGGGTAAAACCCAAGCTTCTGATGCGATTAGTGATACCCGCTTTGCCAGCAACCATGAAATTTACTATAACGTTGCATCGATTTTAAAATATGTTCCATTTTGTCGATACATTTATATTGTGACGGACGGTCAGCAACCGCAGTGGATTAATGAATTTGTTCAGGATGGGATTTGTGAGGCGGATAAAATTCGCATCGTTGATCATCGTGAAATCTTTGCAGGTTATGAGCAATACTTACCGACCTTCAACACGCGTTCGATTGAAAGCATGATTTGGAATATTCAAGGGTTGTCTGATTACTTTTTTTATTTGAATGATGACTTCTTTTTTAACGCACCAGCGCAATTGGACGATATTCTGGTTGATCAGAAAATGGTGATTTACGGGCATTGGCAAAGTAGTTTTGCGCTCAAGGCCAAGCTTTGGTATCGACAGCTTTTAAATCAGTATTTTGCCAAGCCAATACAACCTAAGCATATGATTGCACAAATGTTAGGTGCAGATATACTAGGATTTAACAGGTTTTTCGAAATTCATCATTATCCACATGCAGTTGACCGAAAAATATTACAAGACTATTTACTGGCCCATCCCCAGTTTCTAGAAAAACAGATTCAGTATAAGTTTCGCAGTGTAGAACAAATCAATCCGATTTCATTGATGAATCATCTGAAAATTCAAAAAGATGAGGCCTTGCTGAAACCTGATCTTGAAATTGCGTATTTAAAAAATGAAAGCAGTTTAAGTCGCTTCTTGCAAAGTCTGGGGAATGAACAGATTAAATACGGGTGTATGCAAAGTCTGGATCAATTGAATGGTGCGGCAGCTGCTGAAATTTATGCAGCCCTAAACCAGAAATTGGCTGGCTATATCCCGAAAGTTTTATTGGCTGAAACGGCCAAAGGATAAATGATGAAAGTTGAAACTTATCTGATTAATCTCGATGGCAGTGATCAGCGTCTCGCCAATGCAACGGCCCAATTACAGCAACAGGGTTGGCCATTTACTCGTTTTGCAGCCTATGATGGGCGAGGTAAGGACTTATCAGAGTTCAAACAGTACGATGATGCAGAGGCTCAACGAATTTTAGGTCGTAGTCTGATCAACTCAGAGCTGGGATGTTATCTGAGCCATTATGGCTGTGTGGAAAAATTTCTTGCAACCGATGCTGATTATTTGCTAGTGCTGGAAGATGATATTCAGGTTTTGCCCAACTTTAAACATAATCTTGAGTCGCTGCTCAATTATCTGGATCAGCATAAAGCATTAGATTGGTATGTGGTCAATCTGGCAGCTAAAAAGAAAAAACTTGCCAAAGATATTGTTCAGATGGCGCATTATAACTTGTGGCATGCCTATTATTTTCCAATCCGTGGGGTCGGCTTGCTTTGGTCTCGTAAAGGGGCCGAAGAGTTTGTCAGACGTGGTAAAAATATAAATGTACCTGTCGATATTTTCTTTCAGGGCTGGCTCAGTAAAAATGGTAAAGGCTTAGGTGTTTGGGGCCCTTTTGTAAAACCTGCCGGATTGGACAGTGATATTTTGGGTACCGTTGCAACGCAGGGTATTCAGCGTAAGGATTTGGAAAAACGTGATTCTTCTCATGCTTTTAAAAAGCAGAAACGCATGTGGCGTGACCGTTTTTATGCATTTAAACATTTAATTTTTTAATGAAAATTGTCTGCATAGATTGCCTGGTTTAAATAACAAGCTAAAGCAGTTTAAGAGCATGACTGAGTCCCTTTTATGAAAATATTAAAAAAAATATTCTATCTCTTAAAATTTTATACGATGTATGCAAATAAAAAGAGAGGAACAAATGAAGCCATAGACAATGATGCAGATCTGATTGTATTAAATCCGATTGTGCATAATGCAATCATTCCTAAAAAAATATGGATGTATTGGGAGGGCTCTCTCTCTGGGTTTATAGAAAAGTGTGTTGAGCAAGTAAAAAAAACCAATCCACACTATGAAGTCAATTTTTTGACACCAGACACACTCAAGGACTTTTGTAATATTGATTTTGATCGTTTTCAACACATCACCCCACAACAAAAGGCTGACCTGATTCGTTTGGATCTGCTGTATCAATATGGTGGAATTTGGTTGGATGCCAGTATTATTGTTTATGAAAGCCTGGACTGGATTCAGAGCCTGGTGACGAAAAACCAGACCAATAGTTTTGCTTATTATCGCGCCAAAAATACCACCATCAATGACTTTCCTGTATTGGAGAATTGGTTGTTGGCAAGTGAAGAAAAGAACATTTTTTTTAAGTATTGGCTTGAAGAGTTTACTAAAGCCATTGAAGTGAGTCCTAAAAACTACCTTCAACAGCTCAAGAAGACTGAGCCGCATTATCTAGACTTGTTCCAAGAGATTGGCCGTCTGGAATATTTGGTCGCTTACGTGGCTTGTCAGAAGGTGATGCGCGATCATTTGCCGAGTATGAGCTTAATTAACTGTGATAAAAACGCATTATTTATTCAAGTAAAACACCAATGGAGTAAAGAGAAAGTTCTTATCGATATGGCGATCAACTCACCACCCGTAGAAATGCCGAGACTAATCAAGCTTGCTGGGAAGGAGAGGAAAACCTTGAGCCATTATTATGAAAAGGGAATGTATTTAAAAGGTTCATTGTTGGACATTTCTTAACAAGACTCGAAGAAATTGAGGGTGAAAGGGAGCATGGAAGCAAGTAGAATAGCAGTAAGACCAATGTTTCTATTGCCATGAAAAAATTTGTTATCAGTTTATCTACTGCACATGAGCGCAGGATACATATCAATAGCGAATTCAGTAAGAAAGGTATCGATTTTGAATTTTTTGATGCCTTGACACCTGAACCAGCAGCATTATTTGCCCAAGAGCTTGGTTTAAATATCGATGAGTATGCTTTAACAAAAGGTGAAGTGGCATGCTTCATGAGTCATGTGTTTTTGTGGAAAAAGATGGTGGACGACAATATTCCACATATGGCTATTTTTGAAGATGATATTTATTTGGGCGATAATGTAAGTGTTTTTTTAACAGATGCGTTGTGGATCGAGCAAAATTGGCATTTGATCAAAATTGAAGAATTCACTCCGAAGGTCGCTCTAGGCCAAAAAATTAAAGAATTTAATAGCACTCCAGATAGAACGTTATTTGAGCTTAAAAGCAAGAATCTTGGCACCGCAGGTTATATTTTATCCTTGCATGGAGCTAAGCAGTTAATCAATTATATTCAATCTCTCGATCAGCTGATTGCATTAGATCACCTTATGTTTGAAAAGCTTATTCAAGATAAAATCTTATCTGTATCTCAGATGAAACCTGCCCTATGTATTCAAGATGTAACACTTTATTCAACAAAAGACAGTGTGAAGTTTGCAAGTCATTTGTATAAAGAGCGTTTGGTACGAATGCAATATAATAAGAAACGAGGAATGAGTAAAATTCTTATTGAGCTGCAAAGGATTATTTTGCAAATAAGAAATTTAATTTTTTTAAAGTCAGTCGGATTTAAATAGGGACGTATGTGAAAAACTTTGTCATCAGCTTAAAGTCAGCATCTGATCGTAGAACTCATATTGAAAATCAGTTTGGCAATCAAAGTATTCCCTTTCAGTTTTTCGATGCAATTGAGCCTGTTCAGATTGAGAGTCAGGCTGAAAAAATTAATTTCACGCTCCACCAAGGAGATTTAACCAGAAATGAGCTGGCGTGTTTATTAAGTCATGTTTCTCTATGGCAAAAAGTTCTTGATGAGAAAATACCTGCGATTGCAATTTTTGAAGATGATATCCATTTAAGTGATGATGCTGAGTTATTTCTAAAAGATGCAAATTGGTTAAAGGTCGATATTGTTAAGCTAGAAAAGTCTTATAAAAGTGTGATTTTAGATTTAGATCAGCTACAGGTTTTTGATGATAAAGATTTTGTGTTGCGAAAACTTAAAAAGCCACATTTGGGCGCTGCTGGATATATTTTAACGTACAATGGTGCTGTAGCATTACTGGATTATATAAAGCAACAGGATACTCTTGATCATGTTGATCAAATTGTTTTTCGCAACTATATCAACGAGGGTGGACTGGGCATTTATCAGTTAAATCCAACGCTATGTATTCAAGACTACATACTCAACCCTGAGGATCAGAAATTTAAGACTACACTTCAGTGGCGTGATAAAAAAAAGGTCAAACCACAGGGATGGAAAAAGTTGTTAAGAGAATTCAACCGAATTTTTACTCAATTGTTTGAAGCCCCTTACAAGACCAGCTTGAAATTCATAAAGAAGCAGCAGGATTAGCTTACTGAGTTCTGTGTACAGCTTTAAATTTTACATTTTAATTGTATATAATTGTGATTTATAGTCTAAAGGATAATGGTTCCATAGGTGAGCGTTTTTGTTATTAGTTTAGATTCAGCACATGAAAGAAGACAACATATCAGGGAGGAGTTTAGTAAAAACTCAGTTGTTTTTAATTTTTATGATGCAATTACACCAAAAACCCTATCTTGTGCTGCAGACAGTGTCCAGATTGATTTAACTCGTAAAGGTGTCTTAACGGATGGTGAACTTGCCTGCTTGTTAAGCCATGTTATGCTTTGGAAAAAAATTGTTGATCAAAATCTCGAATACATGGCAATTTTTGAAGATGATGTTTATCTAGGTGAAGATATACAAAGTTTTTTTAAAGATTTTGCATGGATTCCTGATGATATCCATATCATAAAGCTAGAGGCTTTTGATAAGGAAGTTGATCTTTCATTTTTTTCAAAATTATCAAAAAGTGGTAGAGGCTTATATCATTTAAAAGCAATGCATTTGGGAGGGGCTGGCTATATTTTATCAAAAACTGCAGCCAAACATTATCTTAAGTTGATTGTAGATATGCCAGAGTTAGTGCCTGTAGATCATATTTTATTTGGCTGTGATGTTAAAAATGGAAAATATAAAGTCTATCAAATGACGCCAGCCATTTGCGCGCAAGATTTCTATATTTATAATAAATATGATAACTTGCCGAGCCATTTGGAAGTGGAACGTTCTGTTCGCCATCATGCAGAGAAGCTGCTACGACTTCAACAAAAACAGAATATGAGCCTATCTGTCAAAATAAAGAGAGAGCTTTTTCGATTATTTCGGCAAATTTTGAAACTTAAAGATTTTTCTGCTTATCGGAGGGTGAAGTTTAAATAGTGTGAATCAAATAAGTCTTCACTTATAGAGAGATTCATCTCCACCTCTAAACCGTTTATAGCCCCACATGTATTCAGCAGGAAAGCGGTTAATCATTTGTTCAACCGCTTGATTGAGCGCGGTTGTGGCAACTTCGATATCGCGATCATAGAGCTGAGGATCATTTAGATCATCACAATACACATCAAAACCGTCACCATCTTCACGACGGAAACAACTGAGGCCAACTAAACGGCATTGGGTTTTCTGTGCCATTTTGCTGGCCAGAGTACTGGTTAGACAAGGGATTCCGAAAAAAGGAACGACAACTCCACCAGATGGATCAGGTACATGATCAGGTAGAATGACACTGAAACCACCTTGTTTTAAGTTTTTAAACAAGGCTTTGACGCCAGATGCATCAGTAGGAACCAAAGTGGCGTTAAGACGCTGACGTGCGTGCAGGGCAAATGCATTAAAGCCTGAGTCTTTCATTGGCTTATACATGATGGTCGGTATACCATATTGATGCACCCATGCATTCATCATTTCCCAAGTGCCTAAATGAGGGGTAATAATCAATGCACCTCTTGGATCACTGAGTGCATCTGTTAATACCTTTAAATGATGTACCTTCTGAATCTGCTGAATGCTCCATTCAGGAGGCATTGCCCAGCATTTACCAGATTCGACATAACTGAGACATTGCTTGGTCACACTCTCTCGAGCCAGCCGTTCTTTCTGCTCTTGACCGAGTTCAGGATAAGCCAGCCCAAGATTGACTCTGGTTTTCCACAGCATACTTTTATTCGGATTTTGATTAATAACGTAAGCTGCCACTTTTGCGATACTGCGCAAAAATGCTAAAGGTAGAAGACGAAGAAGTGTAGGATAAAACGACATGCTTTTAATCTTGTTTATCGGCGTTGCCTTTAAGTACCATGTAGATCAATGCAACGAAGATCAGTAAGGCACCTGCTAAGCTACTGACACAGAAGTATAAAATACGTTGATTGGTATCCATGTTGAAGAGCTCATTTGCCAAGATGTAACGCATAAAGAACCATTGAGCAAGTGAAAACACAATAATGATAATTGCATGTCGACGTACATCAGGACGCATTGCCATAAGACTGACCTCTCAATAAAAAGCAGTCTATTATGCCATTAGCGGACATGATCTCAAAGTATAAATCCTTATTTTACCTTCCCGTTGCGGGACTATAATCGTTCCTCATCTCCTAAAAGGAGGGGAATTGTAGGGATATAAAAAAACCCTGCACGGGGCAGGGTTCTTGTTGAAGCATAAACTCAGAGTTTATTTTTCTTCAGCTTTAGGTTTTTCGCGTAAACGAATACCCAAGTCACGCAATTGATTTGCTTCAACTGGCGCTGGTGCTTGAGTCAACGGACATTCAGCAGTCTTGGTTTTCGGGAATGCAATCACATCACGAATCGAAGATGCACCTGTCATGAGCATAATTAAGCGGTCAAGACCAAATGCCAAACCACCGTGTGGAGGCGCACCGTAACGTAATGCATTGAGTAAGAAACTGAATTTCTCTTCAGCTTCTTCTTCACCAATACCTAAAGCTTCAAAGATTGCCTTTTGCATCTCTAAAGTATAGATACGAAGTGAACCGCCACCGATTTCAGTACCATTCAATACCATGTCGTAGGCAACAGAAAGTGCTGCACCAGGGTTACTCTTCACTTCTTCAACGCTTGATTTTGGAAGTGTGAATGGGTGGTGAACAGAAGTCCATTTGCCATCATCAGTTTCTTCGAACATTGGAAAGTCAACAACCCAAAGTGGTGCCCACTCACAAGTTGCAAGGTTGAGATCATGACCGATTTTGACACGTAGTGCGCCCATTGCATCGTTTACAACTTTGGCTTTATCAGCACCAAAGAACACGATATCGCCATTCTCGGCACCAACACGTTTTAATAGATCAAGCACGATTGGCTCGATGAATTTAACGATTGGTGATTGCAGACCTTCGATGCCTTTTTCAAGTTCGTTGACTTTGATATAAGCCAAGCCTTTAGCACCGTAGATACCTACGAATTTGGTGTATTCATCAATCGCGCTACGTGGCAGTGAACCTGCACCAGGTACACGTAAAGCTACAATACGGCCTTTCGGATCTTTAGCAGGGCCAGCGAACACTTTGAACTCAACGTCTTGCATTAAATCTGCAACGTCAACAAGTTTTAGCGGAATACGCATATCTGGTTTGTCAGATGCATAGTCACGCATTGCGTCAGCGTAAGTCATACGTTCAAATTTATCGAATTTTACATTCAATAATTCATTGAACATTTTAACGGTTAAGCCTTCCATTAAATCCATAATGTCATCGTCACTCATGAACGATGTTTCAACGTCGATTTGGGTAAATTCAGGCTGACGATCCGCACGTAAGTCTTCGTCACGGAAACATTTGGCAATTTGGTAATAACGGTCAATACCGCCAACCATCAACAACTGTTTGAACAATTGTGGTGATTGTGGAAGTGCGTAGAAGCTCCCATTTGAAACACGGCTTGGCACTAAATAGTCACGTGCGCCTTCTGGGGTTGCACGTGTCAAAATTGGGGTTTCAACGTCTAAGAAACCATGATCTTCAAAATAGTTACGGATCAAGTTGGTCACTTTAGAGCGGAAACGCAAGCGCTCGAGCATTTCTGGACGACGAATGTCCAAGAAACGGTATTTCAAACGAATTTCTTCTGAAATATTGGTGTTTTCGTCATTCAATGGGAATGGCGGAGTATCAGAAGCTGCAAGAACTTCGATTTCTTTACCTAAAACTTCAATCTGACCACTCACCATGTTGGCATTTTCAGTACCTTCATAGCGGCGACGCACACGGCCTGTAATTTTTAATACAAATTCAGAACGTGCTTTATCGGCTGTTGCGAATGCTTCAGGGGTATCTGGATCGATCACCACCTGTACTAAACCATCACGGTCACGCATATCAAGGAAAATTACACCGCCATGGTCACGGCGACGGTGAACCCATCCGCATAACGTAACGGTTTGATCGATTTGGGCTTCAGTTAAAGAGCCACAGTAATGAGTGCGCATCATATTGAATTATGTATCCAAACTATATTGGCTGTAGAAGGTGAATGCGTAAACAGCGCAGCACCAATGAAGGGGAGATTATGCCTTGTTGAACGTAGAGTCTCAAGTCTTAATATTTTCAAGAGAATTTAAAACGGATGCTTTTTGTTAAAACGATTTCAGCCGATGGTTGCGATACAAAAATAAGAAGAATAAACATGAGACCGTGAATAGACTTAAGCCCGTTTGTGTAAACTCATTGATGGATTTTCCAATGAAGAAATAGCGTTCGCTATGCCAAAGTGAGGAAGGTATATATCTGCTATAGTCCCATACAGAGAGAAGTGCTGAAGCGGTACAGATGATCAGGCTAATCACGAAAAACCATCTCTCTTGAGTTGAACTTGGCTGAGTGCCTTTATGCTGCTGATAATAATGCCAGCACATCTGCATTAAAATCGGAAGCGTGATGAGAGATGAACCGATCTGTAAGACAAAATGCAGAGGGTAATTAACACCCAGTAGAGATATGTTTTGTGCAAGAAGTTGTTTAAATGCAAACGTACGAAAGTCGAGATGAGTTAGCCCATCCCAGATTAAATGTGTTGCACTCCCTAAAAGAATGGCAAAGCAACTCATCAAGATGAAATTAACAGCTTGATCAAAGGAATTGATATGTAAAGGATGCTGAATGCCCAGAACGCGGTAGATGACAGGTCGGTAAATTAAATACCAGAACAAGCAAAACAATAGACCCATCGGCAAGTTGGGAAATAAAAGACCAGACCATTGATGCGTAATGGCAATAGTTTCCTGCGTGAATAACCGGTATAGATCAGGAGTCATACAGCCAATGGCTAAAGCAGCGACAGGTAAATGTCCTTGACTGAGTTTAGAGAGTGGCGGCGCAAGAACAGCATGTGAAAGGGTAAAAGGCATAATAAGATAGCCAATAAAGATAATTAGATGCTACATCGGGGAAAAAGCGGCAACAATATTTTTCTGTAAATAAACGATGATTACTATTCTGCCCTTGTACTCAGTTGTTTTATAATTGTAATTTTGTTTCAATAGCACGTTGTTTTTTATGTTGTTGATTGGTTGATAATCTAACTTGGGTGCTGTAGGGGTTTAATTTTATTATGGGTTTTTATTTAAACTTCTTGGGTGAAACTAGAGTTTCGAAGCTGATTTCATTAACGATATTAATTTTATTTTTTTATTATATTTTTAATGAAAATTTTAGAGTTTGGTATCTTTCAATTTTTTATTTGCTAGCATTTATTTATGTTTTAATAAAAAATAAAAAAGTGGTTGTTAATATTCCATTGGTTCTATTTTGTCTAATCAGTTTTTTTACGTTCAGTCTAAGTTATTATCTTTTTGATCGGTTAGATGATATCCCTCCAGGCGGGCCTTATCGGACTTATAAAAATATTGTCAATCAATACTTGTGGGTAATTCCACTGTGCTTTTTACCTACTATTTATAGTTACTTTGGCTATAGGGTTAAGAATTTTTTTATTATTCTTTATATTGTAATTGGTTTCTTAATGTTTTATAGCTGGGCTGTTGGATTTCAACTTGATTTTGACCGAGGCTTGTTTGCACAGTTTTATAATCCGATTATTTCATATGATATTGTATTCGTATCTTTAAGCATTGTGGCTTTGGTTTTCTCATTTTATTTAAGAGGCTATTGGGCATATCTATTATGCAGCATTAGCTTGCTGAGTTTATTTATTTTTATATTACATGGTTCTAGAGGAACTTGGTTAATTGTTCCTTTTTTACTTTTATTTTTAATATTGTTTTACTATAAAACTCAGAAAAAAAAGCTTTTATTTGTTGGCGGAGCATTTTTATTTTTTGTAATTATCAATGCCATTATTCCGAACTCTCCGTTGTTTAGTCGTCTCGATGATTTTCAAAATGATAAAAATGCAATAGAAAATCAAAGTTATCAAAATAGTACCGGTGCAAGATTGGTGATGTGGGAGAATGCAATTGAATTGTTTGAAAAACACCCTCTGATCGGGGTCAGTGCCTATGGTGTTGAGCAAGAGCAATGTCGCCTAGCAGAGCAAGGGATTTTACCTAGTTGTTTCCAACATAAGCATAATATTTTCTTTCAGGATTTAGCTGCAAATGGTTTGATCGGTTTAATGGGGCTTATTATTTCATTACTTACTCCGCTGATGTTTTTCTTTTCTCAGTTTTCTAGCAGAAACGAATTGGTTCGAAATTTGGCACTCGCAGGATTTTTATTTGTTTTTTCATTCTTTCTGAGTGGATTGACAGAATATTATCTGTTTTTCCCTTATGTCACTTATATTTTCTTTTTTATAACAGCAAGCTTGATGAGTTTTATCATATTGAAAAATATGAAATAAATTATGATGAAATCAACCGATATGTCGAAGGATAATGTCGGTTTTTTCTAAAAAGTGTTGGTTAACTTGTCATAGCATAGTGTTGAAAAATGACTATTCATGGAATCATGGAGAAGTTGTGTGGCAAATGTTTTTTTATGAGACGGTTTCTTATTGCAAAATAAATGAAATGTTATAATATTACAATGTAGCAAACAACTGATTTGAGACATGGTATGTCATTTTCCAAAAATATTCTGACCTTATCTATTTTAGCTGTTGTATCTGTGTCCACATTTGCAGCAGAAACTGAACAGGTTTCAACCCTAGATACAATTCGAATTAAAGCACATCCACTTGAGCAAACCTCTAAAGATTTTGCGGTTGCCGATACGGTTGTGGACCAAAAACATTTACAGCAAGGGGCCGTAACCATTGGTGACGCACTGAGTAGTGAGCCTGGTATTTATTCCAATCAATTCGGTGCTGGGTCAAGTCGTCCTGTGATTCGCGGTCAGGATGGTCCACGTGTGAAGGTTCTACAAAACTCTTCTGAAAACATTGATGTATCTACCTTGTCTCCAGATCATGCGGTGACGGTTGATCCAGCATTGGCGAAGCAGGTCGAAGTGATCCGAGGGCCATCAACCTTATTGTTTGGTGCTGGAACGGTCGGTGGTTTAGTCAATGTTACGGACAGTAAAATTCCAACGCAAATGCCTGCAAATGGTTACGAGGGGAATGTTGGATTACGCTATAACACGGGTAGCGATGAAAAACTGGCCACCGCTGGTGTCACGGTTGCTTTAGGCGATCAGGTGGCTTTACGTGTGGAAGGTTTAAATCGAGAAGCAAATGACTACATTGCACCAGACTATTTCCATGAAGGTGAAAAAGAGCGTCGTGTAGGCAATACTTTTGCTAAAGGTGAAACGGTGAATGTCGGTTTATCCTGGATTTATGACCGTGGTTTTACAGGAATTTCATATAGCAATCGTCAAGATAAATATGGTTTACCAGGCCATAGCCATGAATATGAAAGTTGCCATTTACATGGTTTAAGCTTGCATTGTGGAGATCATGATCATAATGACGGGAATGATCACAGCCATGATCACGCAGATGAGTCTGGTCCTTGGATCGATTTAAAATCTGAGCGTTATGATGTGCGTACTGAACTAAACGATCCATTTGCGGGTTTTAAAAAGTTACGTGCTCAAGCCAGTTATACCGATTATAAGCATGATGAAATTGAAGAAGGCACGATTGCTACGCGCTTTAAAAACAAGGGCTATGATGGGCGTCTGGAATTGGTACACAATCCCCTCGGTCCTTGGGAAGGTGTGATTGGAACCCAATATGGTCAGCAAAAACTGGAACTCACGGGTGAAGAAGCGTTCTTGGCACCAAATACCACCAAGAAGTGGAGTGTTTTCGCCTTGGAGCATGCTCAATTTAATGAAGTACATGTGGAAGTCTCAGCACGTGCAGACCAGCAAAAAATTGATATTGATGACTCATCGAAAAAAGATTTCAGTGGTTCGGCCTTTTCTGTTTCAGGTGCCGCCAACTGGGAATTTGCACCGAACTATAAACTTTCATTGGTAACTTCACATCAAGAACGTTTGCCTTTGGCACAAGAGTTATATGCGAATGGCGGACATTTTGCGACCAATACCTATGAGTTAGGTGATGATCAATTGAAGAAAGAGAAGTCTAATAATGTGGAGTTAGGCTTCCATTATGACGATAACAAGTTTGACTATCATGTCCATGTATATCACAACTGGTTTGATGACTATATCTACGCACAAACTCTAGACCGCTATAAAGATTTCCGCTTGGTGAAATATACACAAGATCAGGCACGTTTCTACGGTGCCGAGGCCGAGGCTGGCTATCAAATTTCGCCAATTTATAAAGTTGGTGTATTTGGAGACTATGTTCGTGGCAAGATCGACAATGAAAATGCACCAAGAGTACCAGCAGGCCGTCTAGGTACCAAAGTAAATGCGGACTTTGGTGATGGTTTTAGTGGTTCAGCGGAATATTATCATGTGTTCCAGCAAGACAAAATTGCAGCCTATGAGACGGATACCCAAAGCTATAACATGGTGAATCTGGGTGTGGCATATACGGGTAAATATAGCAATGTTGGTGATTACCGCGTATTCCTGAATGCGAATAACCTGCTTGACGATCAGGTTTATCAACATGCATCGTTCTTGTCGACGATTCCGCAAGTGGGCCGTAACTTTACCGTTGGGGTAAATTTTAACTTCTAATTTTTCACTTAAATCTTATTGAAAAATCAAAGTATAAGCTCTAGCCTTAGCACATTAGACTAGGGCTTTTTTTGTTTATATGCGTATCTTCCAACGAATTCATCGGAAATTAAACTGGTCAGGTCGTCGTTACATGGCAGTCATATTGTGTATTTTTGCGATTGGATACATTGCTTCGGCAATTTATCACACGGTAAAACCCCTCCCGAAAGGGCTGGATTTTACGGGTCAGTTGCGTCATGCCAATGTGAAGTTTTTGGCGGATCAGACTTATATTGATACGCAAGGTCAACAACAGGTTGATCAGCATATTTTCAAAGAAGTTTTCCAGTTGATCGATCAGGCACAAACCACGATTGTGCTGGATATGTTCCTGTTTAATCAGGAAGTGGGAAAGTCCAAAGTCAAACAGTTTCCTTTGATGCAAGAGCTCACTGATGCTTTAATCGTAAAGCGTCGTTTGCATCCAACGGTTGAAATTGTGGTGATTACCGATCCGATTAACTCGGTTTATGGTGGTATGACACCTCAGCATTATCAGCAGTTACGTCAGGCCGGCGTAGAAGTCATCGAGACGGACTTAAAACCACTCCGTGCCTCGAATCCACTCTGGTCAGGTTTCTGGTATATCTGTTGCCAGAACTTGGGGAATAATCCAGAAGGGGGATGGTTAAGCAGTCCATTTGGCAAAGATAAAGTGACTTTGCGTAGCTATTTGGAACTCTTTAATTTTAAAGCCAATCATCGTAAAACTTTGGTCGTGGATACGGTGGACGGCTGGAAAAGTTTGGTAACTTCAGCCAATCCACATGATGGTAGTTCGCATCATAGCAATGTGGCGTTGGTGGTGGATGGCCCAACCGCGATTGATATACTGCAAACCGAACAAGCAGTGGCCAATATGTCTAATGGCTCTAGTCCATTTGTGATCATGGGCGGGCTGGCAGAAGATAAAAGCTTACCTCAAGTCCAAGTGCTGACTGAAAAGGCCATTTATGAGGCTGTCTTAAAGATGATTCAGACTGCGAAAAGTAAAGAGCATCTGGATATGGCCATGTTCTATTTGTCGGAACGCAATATCATTGATGCACTGAAGCAAGCACAGCAACGTGGTGTCAATATTCGCATCATGATTGATCCGAACAAAGATGCGTTCGGTCTGAAAAAGAATGGTATCCCAAATCGTCAAGTGGCTTCGGAACTCCATGCCGCTGGCATTCCAATTCGTTGGTGTGACACGCGTGGCGAGCAGTGCCATAGCAAAATGCTGTTGAAATATAATGCGCAGCAAGCAGAAATTATTCTGGGTTCAGCCAACTTAACTGCACGGAATTTGAAAAATTATAATCTTGAGACTGATATGCGGGTGATTGGTGCAGCACAAGCGCCAGTGCTTAAAGATGCAGGACAGTATTTTGATGCAGCATGGACCAATGCCAATGGTCGTCAAATTACGGTTGATTATGCAAAATATGCGGATGAATCAAAGGCGAAATACTGGCTGTATCGTTTTATGGAATGGTCGGGGTTATCGACGTTTTAATTGAGCAGAGCAGGTGTTCGACGGAATGGCAAAAATTAAACTGACTACTAGGCAGGATCAGCAGATTGATTTAGCTGTGCATCAACTCCAGCATTATGCTGATATTGTTGAAATTCACAGTTGGGCTGAATTGCTGGAATGCTATCTGAGCCTGAAACAAGACGTTTATCCCAAAAAAGTGTTTCTGATTCTGGATGATGCAGCACAGGCAAAATATACCTCGATGCATGCAGTCGAGGATGACCGCTTGTATGTTGATTTTAGTGATGATCTGAACGGGATTGAGGTTGGTGATCCAAGCTGGGAACAGACCTATCAAAATGTTTGTGTACCCAAGCAATTGCGGCATTATCTTCAACAGTTGAGTGATCCAGCCCATCAGCTGCGCTTTGAAAACTTTGCTGAGAAAATGCAGCATTACGATGAAAGTGATTTAGAGGCGATCATTTATTTTAATCAAAATCTATTGATTTCAATGGAGAGTGTGATTGAAGTGAAAGTTGCGGATGTTGAAACCGAAGCATTGAAATTGGCGATGTTACCGAACGGTTATTTCTCCTGTGATTTTGATCCATTTGAAAACTTTGCCATCATTGAGAAAATGCGGCACTATGGTTTTGAGTTTATCGGCCTTGGGGCAGCTTTATTGGGGTGGATCAAAACATCAGCGTTTAAAGCGGATACGATTGATGACTTGGTTCAGGATCTTGCTTTGATTTACCCTTTAGATATTTCTCATCAGGAAAAAATAAAAGCCCTGATTTTAAAAAATGATTATCTGATTTTACCTTATTCGGAATCACCACAAGAGTATTTGGGCTACGACTTATAGTGCTTCACAGCCGCATCTCAACGAGCTTGGGTATCATTGATCATTAAGCTCGTTGAAAAGATGACAAGTCTTCGAATTAAGGGCTCGGAGGAATCAACTGATCCAAATCTTTATCGGCCAATTGCTCAAGTTCGCTTAAATCTGTTTTGATTTTCCACTGAGTTTCATCTTCGACTGGATTGGGTAAACGGGCTTCTAGCCAGTCACAGACCACATCTGGTGTGAATTCTGGATGATTACACTGGATTACCCACGCCAAGAAATCTTTAGCTTCACCGTTCATGTACGGGGGAGGAGACACGGGAAAGAACTGAGTGGGTAAACGTTCATTGGTGGATAAATAATTGAGGACGTGCCCGAGTTCTTGAACCGTTTGCCATGCCAGCGGATGCTCAACATCAATGTTGAATTTAAACCACCAAGCATGTTGACCATCTGCACCATGCGCAACGATACGAGATTCTTGTACGCTGGGAACTTTACAGAAAAATTGATAGAGACGATCAAAATTCATTTCAGCCACAGATGTTGCCTCAAAACCAAAAAATTGATTTTAGCATATCTAATGATGGCTTTAGGCAGCTGCTGTTTATCAATGCAATGCAACAGCTGATCTGAAAAAATATTATTACAACATCAGTGCTGGTTTTTTATTCTAAAATAAAAACATACTCTGATTTTAGGGAGATCATGATGATGCAATCTAAACGCTATATTTATGGCTTAGCGGTTCTATTGGGCTCTCTGCCTGTGATGAGCTATGCAGATAATGCATGGGGGGGGTATCGTGGCGTAGAACGTCACTCTTCTCATCAGACCTCATCTTCCTATCAGCCACCTGCACAAGATCCATTCGCATTCTCGAATCAGCGTGATACGCCAACAGCACCGCCAAAAGGCTATTATTATCAGCCCAATCAAAATAACTATTATCCTCGTCCGAATCACCGTCCTGGGGTGCGTGTTGAATATTATCCAGAGACACAGTATGAGCGCAGTTACCGAAGCGGCTCCTTTGTGGTTGGCAATGAATTACCTGGTCAATTCAGGAATGAACGCTATATCGTCCGGGACTGGGATTATTATTCATTACGTGAACCGCCGCGCGGTCGCCATTGGGTGATGGTGGATGGACGTTATCTTTTGGTGACGGATGATAGTTTTACCATTGAAATTATTCGCTGATTTTAAATCGCTTTTTCAAATTTAGTCTGTAGATGATTCTCCATAATTTCTTGGATTTCATTACAAAGTTTTGCAATGTGACAGGTTTTATTCATGCTTTCTCCTAGAGTTTTTCTTAATCTGGTTTCAGATCGAAAAATAGAGGATCAAACAATGAAAAAGACAGCGGTGTTATTGGTATCGACTTTAATGCTCGGTATATCTGCTTCGGCAATGGCAGATTCAAATCGTTGGAATCATGATTATAAAGATCGTTATGATCAGCGCTATGATCGTTATGACCACCGTTATGATCATCGTGAACAACCACGTTGGTCGAATGGAGATCGTGGTAAGCATTATGGTCAATATATTAATTTTAAACGTGGTGAGCGTTTACCTTCCGAGTTCCGTAATAACCGCTATATCGTCTCAAATTATCGCTACCATCGTTTGTATGAGCCACCGCGTGGTTATAACTGGATGCAAGTACAAGGCAAATATGTGCTGGTTGATTCCCAATATCGTATCTTCCGGGTTGGATAAAATCGCGAATATAAAAAGCAGGCCAAATGCCTGCTTTTTATTTATGCCAGTTCGTCATCTTGTGGTCGAGGTGTTTTATTGGAAGGCAATTGTTGTTCCTGATCTTTGCCCCGAATCACAGAAGGGTAGTTCCATGATGCAAAACGAACCACCAGAATTGCCACCGCTAAAATTAAGATCGAACCTGTGGTGATGACTAAATCCATCGAGGCTTTATGGTTATGCTGAATATCGGCGATCAACAGGCGAGTGAGGGCGGTAATCGCGACATAAATCAAAAAGCGCACTGGCATATGGTTGGTCTTGAAATAAATCCCCACCATGGCGCCGAGTTCTAAATAGATAAATAAGAGTAAGATGTCATCAATGCTGGCGTACTGTTTCACCGTCAGAATTTCGATCACGGTATGCACGGCTGACCATGCAATCATACAGCCGATAATAAATAAGGCTAAATAATGAAAGGCTTCAACCGCATAGTGACCGAAGCGGTCGAATAGGCGAGATAAACCTTCAAGTTTCTCTTTAGGGTTCGACATAGCGATTCAGATGCTCAACATGATTATTAGAATATTATGCAAGTTTTATGCTGATTTTATTATAGCGATAAAAAAAACTGCCTCAACCAAATGGCCGAAGCAGTTTTTATGACCAAGCTAAATTAAGCTTGATTGGTGAAGTAATCTTCGCTGAAGTTCATGATCAAGTCAGAACCCGCTTTGATCTTCGCTAAACGCGCATCAATTTCAGGCAAGATACGGTCTACAAAATATTGTGCCAAAGCCAGTTTGTTCTGATAGAAATCACCAGACTTGTCTTTTGCAGCAGCAGCGATTTTTGCAAACATATAGGCGAAGCTGAGTAGGCCGACTGCATGTAGGTAATCAACTGCAGCAGCATTTGGAAAATCTACGTTTTCAGCTGCTTGCTCAATAATGAACTGCGTGATCGCTTCAATTTCAGTTGCAGCGTCTAAAGTTGCATCTTTAATAAAGTTCAAGTCCGTATCTAAATCATTGGCAAAGTCACGAATCTCTGTGATGTATTCTGCGATGAATGCACCACCACATTTAATGGTTTTACGACCAATTAAATCTTGAGATTGAACGCCGTTGGTTCCTTCGTAAATTTGAGCAATACGAAGGTCACGGATACATTGTTCCATACCCCATTCACGGATATAACCGTGTCCACCGAAGACCATTTGTGCATCTAGAGTTGCTTGGAAAGCCGTGTCAGTCAAATACGCTTTTGCAATTGGTGTTAATAAGGCAACGCGGTCGTTGGCTTTCTTCACGGCTTCCGCATCGGTTGAGAACTTGGTGATATCCAGTTGCTGACCGACATATACTGCAAATGCACGAGACGCTTCGTTGTTGGCACGGACATTGAGCAACATACGACGTACATCACCATGTACTAAAATGCTATCCGCTGGCTTGTTTGGTGATTGAACGCCAGACGCGCTACGACCTTGTAAGCGGTCAGTCGCATATTGTGCTGCATTTTGATAAGCAAATTCAGAAGCCCCAAGACCTTGAATACCCATCGACAAACGTTCGTAATTCATCATCACGAACATCGCAGCAAGGCCTTCATTTTCTTTACCTACGAGGTAACCTTTAGCACCATCAAAGTTCATCACACATGTTGCAGAGGCTTTGATGCCCATCTTGTGTTCGATTGAGCCTGGGCCAACCGGGTTACGCTCACCTAAAGAACCATCTTTATTGACCAAGAATTTCGGTACGATGAATAACGAAATACCGCGTGAACCCGCAGGCGCATCCGGTGTTTTCGCAAGAACAAGATGAATGATATTCTCAGCGAGGTCATTATCACCGCCAGTGATGAAGATTTTAGTACCGGTAATGTTATACGTACCATCTTCATTACGTTCAGCTTTAGTTTTGATGATCCCTAAATCCGTACCCGCATGTGGTTCGGTTAAGCACATGGTACCTGACCATTCACCAGAGTAGATTTTAGGTAAATAAGTTTCTTTTTGCTCTTGTGATGCATAGCTGTTTAAAGCCATACCTGCACCCACAGAAAGAAGCGGGTAGAGCATGAATGATGGGTTGGTCGCGAATAACATCTCATCAGACAGGACAGTCAGCATTTTTGGCATGGCCTGACCGCCCCATTCTTCGTCCGCACCTAAGCCGATCCAACCGCCTTCAGCGTATTGACGGAATGCTTCTTTAAAACCTGCCGGGGTGAAAACTTCACCATTTTCCCAACGTGCGCCTTCTTCATCACCCGTACGGTTTAACGGATGTGTCACGTTTTGGGCAAACTTCGCCATTTCTTCTAAAATTGCTTCAGCTGTTGCAGCATCTACATGAGCCAGTTTCTCATTAGACTGCCAGAATTGTTCTGCTTTAAATACATCATTCAAGATGAATTTCATGTCTGCTAAAGGCGCATTGTAAATTGGCATAATCGTTCCCTTCTAGGCACAGTGTCATGTGCAAAGTGATCAAATAAAACGAACAAATAAATTGAATGGTATCAATTTAGCATTGATTAAACAAAAAAAGGACGGTCAAAACTGACCAGTCCTTTTTCTGTGATGAACGTTGCATCTCATTCTAAACTATGTTTAGAAAGCGAAGTGTTCCGCATCAAGTTCAAACAATGGCGCAACGCCAGTTGAAAGTACGTCTACATGTGAGCGAACACGTGGCAAGATCTTCTTGAAGTAGAAACGAGCTGTAGTGATTTTCGCATTGTAGAAGTCAACATCAGTCGTACCTTCAGCCAATTTCTCTTGCGCAACAAGTGCCATACGCGCCCATAAGTAAGCAAGCGTGACATAACCTGCGAAGTAGAGGTAATCAACTGCAGCTGCACCCACTTCATCTGGATTCTGCATCGCACGCATACCGATTTGCATGGTGATATCGCCCCATTCTTTGTTGGCAGCAGCCAATGGCGCAATGAATTCTTGCATTGCCGCATTGTCTTTGTTTGCTTCAACAAATTTATGGATGATCTTGGTGAAGTCTTTCAACATTGCACCTTGAGTTTGCAATACTTTACGACCTAACAAATCAAGCGCTTGAATCTCGGTGGTACCTTCGTACAAGCAAGCAATACGCGTATCACGTACGATTTGCTCCATACCATGTTCAGAAATGAAGCCGTGACCACCAAAGACTTGTACACCGTGCTTCGCAGATTCAGAACCCGTTTCAGTTAAGAATGCTTTTGCAATTGGCGTTAACAAAGACAAGATGTTGTCAGCAAACTTACGCTCTTCTTCAGTGGCACCTTTTTCAACGATGTCTGCGTATTGAGCCAATAAATAAACTAGTGCACGACCACCTTCAGCAAATGATTTTTGCGTTAAAAGCATGTTGCGAACAGCAGGATGAACGATAATTGGATCAGCTTCTTTTTCAGGTGCTTTAGGACCAGAAAGAGAACGCATGGCTAAACGGTCTTTCGCATAAGCCAAAGCGCCTTGGAAAGACGATTCAGATGCAGATAAACCTTGAACCGCTGTACCAATACGTGCTGTGTTCATGAAGGTGAACATACAGTTTAAACCACGGTTTTCAGGACCAATCAAGTAACCTTTTGCTTGATCAAAGTTGATCACGCAAGTTGCGTTACCATGGATACCCATTTTGTGTTCAATCGAACCACAGCGAACCGCATTACGCTCGCCGATAGAACCGTCAGCATTCACGTGGAATTTAGGCACGATGAATAATGAAATCCCTTTTGTACCTTTTGGCGCGCCAGGTAAACGTGCAAGTACGATATGGATGATGTTTTCAGCCATATCATGTTCACCAGCAGAGATAAAGATTTTCTCGCCAGAGATTGCATAACTGCCATCTGCATTTGGTTCAGCTTTAGAACGGATAATACCAAGGTCAGAACCTGCATGAGATTCAGTTAAGCACATGGTTCCAGTCCAAACACCAGAAACAAGGTTTGGCAAGTAAGTGTTCTTTTGTTCGTCAGAACCGTGATGTTCTAACGTACGCACCGCACCATGAGAAAGACCTGGGTACATACCCCATGACCAGTTAGCTGTACCGACCATTTCAGAGATCGCAATCCCTAAAGAGTTTGGTAATGCTTGACCGCCAAATTCTTCATCAGCAGAAAGAGAAGGGAAACCAAGTTCGATATATTTTTGATACGCTTCTTTAAAGCCTGTAGGTGTTGTTACAACGCCGTCATTCCAAGTACAACCTTCGCGGTCGCCCACTTGGTTTAAAGGAGAAAGTTCGTTTTCGCAGAAATCAGCCGCTGCTTCTAAATATTGATCAACCAATTCACGGCTTACTGTGTCTTGAAATGCAGGAAGTTTCGCGTAATGTGCTTCAGCATTTAATAATTCGTGCAATACGAACTGCATATCACGTAAGGGTGCTTTGTATTGTGGCATAGCGGGTTCCTCAATACTGGTTAAACCAGAGTTATAATCTTAGTCAATGTTTAATGTGCCCAAGAGCACCATTTGGTAACGCTAATCGTGCAACAAGTTATAGTTCGGTACAAGCTTTTGCAGGTCATTTCTTAGTGACTGTGAAGTCAAAGTTTATGGTTCAACCTGTTTAAGCGTGTAGATTGTAGGTGGTTTTCTGGATTTTGACTTAAATTGCAGAGGTAAAATCGTAAGCAGCTGTGTAGTTAAAAATATAGCTTTTATCTCAATGAAAAAAAGGCGCTTGAACAGCGCCTATGAGGAAGAGGGGATTAAGTGGTTGCGTTAGTTTGACGCTTGAATTGGGATTTGTCTGGGGTAAAGCGGACCTCACAAGTCCCTTGAATGACACGATTATTCCATTGAACATTGACACGGTCCCCGATACGTTTACCTTGGCAAGCCTGTTCAATCTGCGCACGTTGAGCCTGATGTTCCTGACGCATTTGTTCACGTTGTTCTAAGCGTTGCTCACGTTTGGCTTGCCATTCAGCACGTTGTTCTGGTGTTAGAGGCGCACGTTGCATATTATGGCGGTGATGATCACGATCCATCGATTGTTCCGCTGGCGCGGTCGATTGACATGCAGCCAAGCCTAAAACAGAACTGAGTAGAGTGGTCATCAATACGATTTTTGTCTTATTCATTGTTTTATCCAGCGTTATCAGTTGAGATGTGATGGTTAAAGATTAGATAATAAAGATGAAGAAACAATGGAGAGTTTTTTTCGACCATGTTGGTTACAATCCACAAATAGAACACTATTGAGACCCAGCTTTTGAATGTTCGTCGCGTGCCCTTAGCCTTACGCCTGTTTTTAACGGTATTACTCACTACCTTGCTGATTGCAACGATCAGTCTGGGAGTTTTGCATTGGACCATGCAAAAGAACTTTGCCCGTTATGTGGCCGATGTGGAAATGCAAAAGCTGGATCGTTTGATTGCCAACCTAGGCAATGTCTATACGGTTTATCATGACTGGGGTAATGCAATTCAGGCACAAATTCTACAGATTGAAGGCACAGCGGCGCCAGATGACTATGATCGACTGTCTCAATGGTGGTTACGTCGTCAGTATGATATTGCCTTGCAGCAACGTTATTTTAATGATCATACCCTGTTAAGTATGTCTCCCTCTTTAGCACAAAATAATGTGGAGATCAGAAATCGGCAGATTTTCAATGATGAAGAACTCAAAATTCTGAAACAAAATTTACCTTCTGAATATCAGCCTTTTGAGGGGCTACGCTTTCCCTTAAGCCCAAGTCAGTTCCGTTTAAAGAAAGATGGAAAAGAGGACAGGCAGGAAAGCAAATTAAATACCTCGATGGAACACGGCAAAAAGCGTTTTGTCTCGATTCCTGACCGTTTGGGTTTGAGTTCACGCCTCTCTTTATATGATGAAAAGCAGCAGTTTATTGTGGGTGAACCCGCCACGGATCAGATCTCGTTCCGTCCAATTATTGTGGATGATCGGGTGGTGGGCTATCTAGGACTAAAACCTGTATTAGATCAGGATGATGCATCCAGTATTAACTTCTTTAGTAATCAAAAACGCTATTTACTTTTGGTCTATGCATTAACGGTGCTCTCAAGTTTGGTGGCTGCCTTATTGATGGCAACGTACTTTAAAAAGCCAATTCAACGCTTATTGAATGCAACGTTAGAATTGACCCGTGGTAATTATCAGCATCAGGTGATGATTAAGCGTAATGATGAGTTGGGTGATTTGTCTAATCAGCTCAATCATTTGGCCGATATTTTACATCAGCATGAAGAATCTCGTCGTCAATGGGTGTCAGATACGTCACATGAACTGAAAACACCCTTGGCGGTATTACAGGCCCAAATTGAAGCCATGCAGGATGGGATTCGTAAAGGCACGCCTGAGCATCTGAATGCCATGATGCGTCAGGTCAGTACTTTGAAAAAGTTAACTCAAGATTTGGCTGATCTGGCTCAAGCCGATGCACAACAGCTGAAATGCTATTTTGCTGAAGTCAATCCATGGGATGTGGTCGTACAAGAAGTCGAAAATTTCAAATCGACATTTGAGCAAAACCAGCTTGAGGTGATGTTGTCAGGAGAAGGTACAACCTTATCTTTAGACCGTGATCGCTTTAAACAGATTATTGTCAATCTGCTAGGTAACTGCGTTCGTTACACGGAACAAGGTGGAAAAATACAGATTCATACTCAACAAAATGAGCAACAATGGATAATGTATGTGGATGACAGTCCATTGGGTGTGAATGATGAGCAACTGGCACGTCTTGGTGAGCGTTTCTATCGTGTTGATGATTCACGTACCCGTAGTACAGGCGGAACCGGCTTAGGTTTGGCTTTATCATGTAAACTGGCACAAGCCTTAGGTGGCTCACTCACTTTTGAGCATTCACCTTTAGGTGGATTACGTTGTGTGCTGACTTTCCCAAAACAGATCAAATAACTTTTAGATCCTCTTGTGTTGAGGATGATGGATAGGATGAAAACCATGAAACATATTATGTTGGTTGAAGATGAAGTTGAACTGGCACAGTTGGTTCGTGATTACTTAGAAGCTGCTGGTTTTGAAGTCAGTATGTTTCATGATGGCCAAGACGCCTATACCCAGTTTCAACAACGTAAACCGAGTCTCATGATTCTGGACTTAATGGTGCCACGTATGGATGGCCTAACCATTTGCCGTAAAGTACGTGAGCAGTCTGATTTGCCGATCATTATGGTGACTGCACGTACTGAAGAAATTGATCGTGTTTTGGGTCTGAATATGGGTGCAGATGATTATATCTGTAAGCCTTTTAGTCCAAAAGAACTGGTTGCCCGTGTACAGGCGGTATTACGTCGGTTAGAACGTAAAGCGGAACCTGAGCAAAATGATCTGTTCCGTATTGATAAAGCTCAGCAACGGATCTGGTATCAGCAAAAAGCACTGACCTTGACGCCAACAGAATTCCGTTTATTGGAGCTGTTTTTAGAACATCTTGGACAGGTCTATTCACGTGCGCAGTTGCTCGATCATATCAATCCAGACAGCTTTGATGTGGCAGACCGTGTGATTGATAGCCATATTAAAAATCTGCGTCGTAAGATTTCAGAGGCTGCGGATACAGGAAATCGTCATGAATGGATTCAAGCAGTGTACGGCGTCGGTTATCGTTTTGAATATCCAGATGAGTAAATCATTTACCTTATCCGATAATATCGCTTGGGTTGTTTTCGCTCCGATTGCGCGGTTACAAGACCTTGCACTGCTATAGTCCCTTGTGCCGCTTCAACGCGGCTCATATCCAAGAAAATGTGGAACAGTTTTCACGGATTAGCTGATGATTTGTTCTTGGTGTAGAAAGCCTGAAAATAAGATGAGTCTTGAAGATAATAAGGATGAAGTAGGTAAAAAGTTTTATCCTGTGGATAACCACAGTGTTATCCACAGAAAATGTGGATAGTTTCGCAAAGCTTTTGTCGAAATTATCTTCTTTTCTGGTGATAACTTAAGTATCAGCTTTTTATAAGTAGAGGAATTTTACATTACTTTACAATTGCTTGTGATGTATTGTGACGGTGAACTGTGACTGATTTCAGATGATAAACTTATCCTCTGCATAAGCCTTGTGCAGTTTGATCATTGCCTTTATCCGCAAAACCAACCTGAACGGTTATCTCATCATGGGTGAATAATAATAGAGGTATGGTCAGAGACCAATAGCCATATTTCATCCATATCCGAGTTGGTCACTGCAATACAGCCCAGCGTCCAGTCTTTACGTGGCATATAGCTTGCGCTTGCAGGAACGGATGTGGCTCGTGTTGGCACAGTACCGTGAATCATCACATTACCACCCGCAGATTGGCCCTGCTGTTTGGCATAGCTTATATCATCCACATTGGGGTAAGAGATATGCAAAGATTTATAGTAAGCACTCTGTGGATTGCGCCAGTCAATTGAATAGCTACCTTCAGGGGTTTTACCATCACCTTCAAACTGTTTGTGTCCGATTGGATCAAAGCCTAAACGGATTGGATAGCTGCGAATGACTTCCTGTTGATGTTTCAATTGTAAAATGCGCTGGCTTTTAAACACTTCAATTGAGGTCACGGGTTTACTCTGTTGGAGCTTTTGTATTTCTTGGGCTGAAAGGGGCTGATGTACCGATCCCAATGTCGGAATGAACTTGCCATACTGGAAGTAAGCCAGTCCCAATAACAGGATTAAAATCGCACATCCAATCATCAGCCCAATTTTCATAGATTTCTTCTGCTAAGATGAACAACTGACAGAAATTTCAGGCATGTCACTTGGCAATGGTGAGATATCTGCTTCTGTTTCTAAGTCAGGCTGTTTTTGATAAGGCTGATTCAGTAACTTAAACAAACGATCAACCTCGCTAAAATCACCACGCTGCGCAAGCTCAATGGCTTTCTGTGCCATATGGTTACGCAGGGTATATTGTGGATTAACTTGTTGCATCAGCGCATCTAAGGCATCGGTATCTTGATGCTGTCGGATATTTTGATAGCGGGTCAGGAAATCATCGAACTGCTGCACATGGATACAATCATCTCTTAAAGCTTTGTAATCCTGTTGTTGTAAACGCAGAAAACTTTGGGTGTAATCCAATTGCTCGGTTTGCAAAATTCCGAGAAAGGCAAAACTACAATCCAGACTGTCTTTATGAAACTCTGGCAGCCCCATTTTTTGACATAGACCTTGCCCATAATGTTGTAAGAAGGTCGGCTCAAACCGTTCTAAACATGCTGCTAGATCGAGTTTGAATTGTTCTTTATTTTCTGCTGTTGCCAATGGAATTAAATTATTCAGCCATGTCCATAGATTCCAATGACCAATGCTGGGTTGATTCTGATAGGTATAACGGCCTTGGTAATCGGAATGGTTATTTATCCAATTTGGGCGGAAACGTTCCATAAAGCCATATGGACCAAAATCCAGAGTGGAGCCAGTAATATTGAGATTGTCAGTATTCATCACCCCATGTGCAAAACCCACCAATTGCCATTTGGCAATCATGATGGCAGTGCGCTCAATCACTGCTTGGGCAAATGCAAGAATCGGATTTCCAGCTTCTAGGCATTCTGGATAATGCCATTCAATACATTTTTGTGTGAATTCAGCTAACAGCTCAGGGGCATATTGATTGATCCACTCAAAATGACCCAAACGAATATGGCATTCAGAAGTACGCAACAGCATTGCACCGAGCTCAAGGGTTTCGCGCTGCACGCCTTGAGTCGAGGTGGTAAAACCCACAGCATGACTGGATGCGACACCCAGTGCATTTAATGCATGACCGGCTAAATATTCACGTATGACGGAACGCAGAACTGCTCGGCCATCCCCCATACGTGAGTAGGGGGTTGAACCTGCACCTTTGAGATGAAGGTCGATGGTTTGTCCTTGCTGATTCAGGATTTGTCCGATCAATAGACCACGACCATCACCGAGTTGCCCAGCCCATTGTCCAAATTGATGCCCCGCATAGACCATCGCGAGTGGAGGAAATTCAGCAAAAGTTTTTTGACCGCTACAAATCTCAACCCAGTTGGCTTTATCTTCTTCGTTCCATTGCAACTCATCAGCCAAAGCTTCATTAAAATGGCCTGCTTTAGCACCACGCAACGGACTTGGTTGTTGCTGGTGATAGAGTTTGGGGTTAAGCGAAGCATAGCGGGAATTGAATTGCATAAACGAAACATCAGAGAGGGCTGAATCATGACTATAGCAAATATCAGCATGAAATGGTGAGCCGTTGCGAGAAGAGCGTGTGGATGGGTAGACATAAAAAATGGCCTCATGAGAGACCATTTTCGTTAAGCAATTTGTTATTCAGAAACAGGCGCTTTTTTAATGTTGCGCATCAAGGTTTCTAAACATTCACGATGATGGCTTAAGCGATGTTCAAGCAACTGAAAATCAACTTTAAGTTTGTGATCCATCTGATGGATTTTTTCAGCCATCGCGGCTTTCTTCGCGTGAAGTTCTTGTTCTTTCAGCTTTGCCCAATCATTTAAGGTATGGGTAAAAGCTTCATATTCTTGGGCAATACGTTGTTTCATTTGCACGATGTCGGTATTGACATCATGACCATAAATCGCCAAGTCACGTTCAGCATATTTAAACTTCATCGCAAGTTCAGCTTTCTTGATATTAAAGCTTGGAATACGACGTAGATTTTTTGCCAAACCGAGTTTAGAACTGGTCCAGATCAACCATTTGGTTGGGTCATATTGCCACCATTTCACCCCATTACGATAGTCGTACTGGAAGATATGGTGATAATTGTGATAGCCCTCACCCCAAGTGAAGATCGCCAACACAAAGTTGTCACGTGCGGTGTTTTCATCGGTATAAGGTCGTTTGCCCCACATGTGGCAAAGCGAGTTGATGAAGAAGGTGACATGATGGCTAATGATCAAACGCAATAAACCACCAAGCAAGATGACGCCCCAGATATCGCCTGTTGCCCAACCAATTAAGCCCAGCACACCAACATGAACCGCAATCACCATTGGTACATAGTAGTTGTGTTGGAACATCACCAGTTTATCATTCAGCAAATCAGGGACATTTTTGAAATCGGGTTCTGATGGAGAGTGGTCGCGGATCATCCAACCTAGGTGAGCATACCAAAATCCACGTTTGATTGAATAAGGATCTTGGTCGACATCATCGACATGACGGTGATGCGTACGGTGCCCCGAAGCCCAGAACAAAATACTGTTTTGAACGGCAAAGGTACCACCAATCATCAATAAAATTTTAAGCGGTAATGCCGCTTCATAAGCACGGTGTGCCCAAAGACGGTGATAGCCTGCGGTAATTCCCAAGCTGCTGAGTGCAAGCAAGAAGATCATGCTTACCCACGCACTTACACTAAAATCATAATAATAAGCGTACAAAGGAATTAAAATAGCGGCAAGAATTGGTGTTCCAATTAAGGTAATGCTAGCAGTCCAGTTGATGGGTGCCTTTTTGAGTGGGGCGGAAGTCATATCCGTCAGCGCTCCTAAAAACCTTGTTTGCACAAGATAATAAAACTAAACGAGATAGCAAAACCAATCATGACGATATATTGCTATTTTATCACTGATATTAGCATGTCCAAATCAGTTAGCACTAGTATTATTCTACAGTTGTATCGAAAGAACAGTAACAGAATTCATTCATAAATTTGATCAATGAATTAAAAGGTGAAATAAATCAATGTCTGAGCAAATTACCATGAAAAATCCGATTTTTTCTTTGAAGGCATTTTTTAACAAAACTTTAATATTCTCTGCTGCGGTCATGCTTGCAGCCTGCCAAAGCCAACCGAAACCAGTGCAGAAACATAGCTTACAACCTAAGCGAGTGGCTCAACCCCCTACAATGCAAGTGCGTAAGAGCGTGGATGGTGTTCAAGATATTGAATGGCAGATCATCAGTATCCAGAATAGAAAGGCATTGTTCTTTAATCAGTACCCAAGTTTCTCGCTTAACTCGGCTTCAAAGATGGTGACAGGTCATACTGGCTGCAACAATATCTATGGACGCTATAAATATGACTTTGCACAACGTAAACTGGATTTTGATGTGATGGCACAGCATCAGAGCTGTAATCGTGCTCTAGCGCAAGAGGCTGACTTGATGGATGCGATTCAACGGGTTGAACGCTTTCAGTTAGAGGGTACAAACTTATATTTATTAGATGCCAAAGGGCAGCGTTTGATTCAGGCACAACGCAAATGACAATAAAAAGGCGGAATGATTTCCGCCTTTTTATGATTTGAAATACTGCAACATGGTACTTGGGATATCGGTAATTAGACCTTGGATGCCGAGTTGTTGTAAATGTTTGGCACGTTCAACTTCATTCACAGTCCAGACACTGATCTCAAGATTAGCCTGTTGAGTCCGTTGAATGATTTCATCTGTTGCCAATAAATCTCCCCAACCAATCTGGCAACAGCCATACTGCTGCGCCAACTCGATCGCATATTCACCAATGGGAATTTCAACCAGTAGTCCACGTTTAAACGAACTCTGTTGTTGCTGTAGGGCAGACAGGATTTTGACATCAAAGCTGGTAATGGTTGCGGTGGCTTCAAAACCTTTTAAATCATGCTGCAATTGTACAATCAAGCGCTCCGCGGCTGCTTCGTCTGCAACTGCCTTAATCTCCACTTCGATATGTTCAAAGTCAGTGAGGCAATCCAGCACTTGTTGCAGGCTAGGAGTATATTCTTCACAGGCCCAAGCTTGCCACTGATGGCTGTGATCGAATTGCTGGGCTTCAACTAAGCTACTGTTTTCAACTTGCTGTGAACGACCTGCCGTACGTACAAAATCATCATCATGAATCACCACCAAGTGGTCATCTTTCAGTTGGCGCACATCAAATTCAACGGCACGTACACCTAAATCATGCAGATAGCGGAATCCACCTAATGTGTTTTCGGGCGCTTCGCCACGCGCACCACGATGACCAATAATTCGCATCTTTATCTATCCAACAAATGATTATGCTTGATCGATACTGTCATTAATATTCTTTTGCCACAACACTTCGTTACCACCTTCAGCACGTTGTAAGGCACGTGAAGCAACAAACAGCCAGTCCGATAATCGATTGAGTAATTGTAATGCGGTTGCCTGAATATTTTGGTCACGATGATGTACTGACAATAAAGCACGTTCTGCACGACGGCACATTGCACGAGCTTGATGTGCA
The DNA here is from genome assembly GCF_000369645.1 of Acinetobacter sp. CIP 64.2. Classification (NCBI taxonomy): domain Bacteria; kingdom Pseudomonadati; phylum Pseudomonadota; class Gammaproteobacteria; order Moraxellales; family Moraxellaceae; genus Acinetobacter; species Acinetobacter sp. CIP 64.2. The sequence goes on along the minus strand of NZ_KB850122.1, from coordinate 2,080,461 downwards.
TAACTACAAGCTAAAGTGCCTGATGGTAAAATGAAGTCTTTTAACATCGGCAGCGATTCATTCATGTGGTCGATTTCTTTTTCAAGAAAATCAATGCATACGGGCTGCAGTAAATGATAGTTTGGAATACACACCTCACCGCCTAAATCGAATAACCAGTGCTGGATCAGACTTAAACTTTTGTCCCAACGTGCTTTATCTGCAACTTGGCTGGCACTGATTTGTGCACGAAGCACGCCAATGGTGGCATTGAGTTCATCGACATCGCCCAAAGCTGCAATGCGTAAATCATCTTTGGCAACGCGTGAGCCATCCCCTAGGCCAGTTGTGCCTGAGTCACCTGTACGGGTATAGATTTTACTTAAACGATGTCCCATAGTGCTGTTTCTCTGATCCTGAAAATAAAAAGGGGATAATGTCGGTCAGAACATTACCCCGAAACTGGAGTTAAGAAAATATTTTTTATGATTTTATCACGCAATTAATAACGGAATGTGACACCCGCAGAAGCTAGGCGACCGCCGTTGATGTAGTACACGCCGTTACCGTTATAAGCAGTTTTATAATTTACATCACCAATGTTTTCAATGTTTGCAAAGAGTTTAATCATTGGGATAGGTTGCCAATACACATTTACATTCGTGGTGACATAGCCTGGAGTCGTTGTTGGTGTTGTTGATGGCCAATCCGCAAAGTCTTTTGAATTTGATTTCGCAACAACAGAAGCTGAAACACCGTATTCTCCATCATCCCATCCCGTTGTAAGAGTTAGGCTTTGACGTGGGCGACGAGTTAAGTCTTTTTTAGTTTCATCATCTTTTGCTTGTACATAAGCATAAGTGGTGCTTAAAAAGAGTTCATCTTGTTGCCATTTAAATGACGCTTCACCACCAGTAAAGGTTGCTTTATTGACATTAATTAACTTTCCTGCTTGGAAGTTAATGAGGTTGTCCACTTTATTGCGATAAACTGATAGGCCTAAGTCGATATTGTAATTTAACTTTTGATCTACACCGATTTCATAAGAAAAACTTTCTTCTGGTTTTAAGTCAGGATTTGCACCCCAAGATAAGGCATACAAGTCATTTGTAGTTGGTGCACGGAAGGCTGAACCTACATTGGCATATATGCTTGTAAGGGGCAATAACTGATAGCGAATAGCACCCTGACCGACAGTATGTGTACCAAATTTATCATTATCTTCAACACGAACACCAACCTGAGTCTCTAAGCCGTTGTGTTGATACTGGTGCTGAGCAAAATAACCAATGGTATCTACAGATTCATTGTATTTAACATCTTGCCCGCCAAATAAATTTTTCGAGTATACATTTCCTTTAATATCTTTAAAGGTTGAGCCAACTAAAATATTCTGAGTGGGGGTAACTTGCCACTTTGTGTAGAGTTCAGCTTCCTGAGTTGTACTATGTACATAATCTGAAGAAGTATTTTGATCGATATTATCTTTATATTGTGAAAGACGGGCATGTACTGCAAGGTTTTCTAGAACATTGAGACGGCCTTTTACATTGATCGCTTCATTTTTAAAGTCTTGGGAAACTAAGTTACCATAGTTATCGTAGTCACTGTAGCCTTGGTTTTCACTGTAATCCACCGAAGCGGCATATTGCGCTTTATCAACGCCAACTTTTGCACTATAACCTTTTTGGTCAAAGCTTGCTTTTTTATTGTTTTTTGCATCTGTTACAGGGGTACCATCCGTTTCTAAACGTTGACCACGAATTTGTGCATAAAAACCATTTTCTGCTAAATCTGCACCGATCACAGATTTATAGGTTTTATTTTCACCAATTTCACCTGTTACAAAAGCAGAAGTTTTTTCAGGTGTTTTTGAAATGAGTTGTACAACCCCACCAATTGCATCAGCGCCATATAATACTGATGCAGGGCCCTTCAATACTTCAATCTGTTTAATATCTGTGGTATCGATAAATGGTAATGAGGCTGTACCAGATGTGTTTGAGTTGAGGCGAACGCCATCTCTTAAAAGTAAGGTGTGATTTGAATTGGTACCACGCAAAAAGATAGAGGCAGCTTGGCCATAACCACCACTTTGTACCATATTGATTGAAGCATCAGTTTGTAATAATTCTGGCAAAGAGGCGATTGGCGATTGTTCGAGAATCTTTGGTTCAATGATATTGATTCGCGCAGGTACATCACTGATTTTTTGTTCAGTACGGGATGCCGTCACAACAATCGTATCTAGCGTTGCAGTTTTATCGCTTGATTGATCTTGAGCAAAAGCTGGTGAAGAAAACCCCATCGCAATAGCGATAGCACCAACTAAACGCGTTGGTTGAAAAGCAGTAGACATGCGTACTCCAGACATTCACCCGTCGTGAATGATAATGTGGAAATAAACAACAAGCAGGTCTCCGGACTTCACTATAATCATTAAATAAATGATGTTACTCATCATCTTCCCACATCATACCGATGCAGTGATTTGGCGTTGAGCTGAGATGAGTGATTCGATGTTACCGTTGCGAGGGCAGTGTCGGAATTTCACCAACTTCCCTATAAGCAAAAGAATTTGCTTTAGACTTGTTGCAAGATTACGCAAAGTATAAAGTGTTAACGTTTTTTAAACAATTGCAATTCCGAATGAACTTTGCCCAAAGTGGGTCAAATTGCATTACAATGCCAAAGTTTCAAAAATATTCAGTTTAAATTGGACAGCCCATGCGCCAAAGCCAAATGCGAACCCGCGCCAAGATTTGTGGAATTACCCGAGCACAAGATATCCATGCCGTTGTCGAGTCAGGTGCAGATGCGATTGGCTTTGTCTTCTTTCCATCGAGCCCACGTCATGTCAGCATTGAGCAGGCAAAAACCTTGGCAGAGCTGGTGCCGCCCTACGTACAGTTGGTCGGCTTATTTGTAAATGCCAGCGCTAAAGAAATACAGACGGTGCTTGATTCAGTTCCTTTGGATGTATTACAACTACATGGTGATGAAACACCTGAACAATGCCAACAAATTGCATCACAATGCAAACGTCGCTGGTATAAGGCCATTCAGGTTAAACCAGACCTGAATGTGGTGGCTGAAATTCAACGTTATCAGTCCGCAGGTGCCAGTGCGGTGCTGTTGGATGCATGGCATCCTGAATTGAAAGGTGGCACAGGGCACAGTTTTGACTGGAACCAATTTCCACAACTTGAAATTCCACTCATCTTGGCAGGGGGCTTAACCCCTGAAAATGTCAGTGAAGCTATTGATACTACAGCGGCATTTGCTGTGGATGTCAGCGGAGGCGTCGAATCCGCAAAAGGTATAAAAGACCAACAACTGATTGAAAAATTTATGCAAGGAGTCCAACGTGGATCAGCAAAGCCTTAGTCAAAAAAATCAAGTGATTGACTACACCCAGTTTCCAGATGCGCAAGGGCATTTCGGTATTCATGGTGGACGTTTTGTATCAGAAACGCTGATGGCTGCACTTGAAGACCTCGAAAGTCTTTATGGTCGTATGAAGAATGATGCTCAATTCTTGGCTGAATTTGACCGTGATCTTGCCTTCTATGTTGGTCGTCCTAGTCCGCTGTATTATGCTGAACGATGGTCTCAGCACCTCGGCGGTGCGCAAATTTACCTGAAACGTGAAGACCTGAACCATACCGGTTCGCATAAGGTCAACAACACCATTGGTCAGGCATTATTGGCAAAGCTGTCGGGTAAGAAGCGTATCATTGCGGAAACTGGTGCGGGTCAACATGGTGTGGCGACGGCAACGATTGCGGCACGTTTAGGGATGGAATGTGTAGTATACATGGGTGCTGAAGACGTAAAACGTCAGGCCATGAATGTCTACCGTATGCGTTTGCTGGGTGCGACGGTGGTGCCCGTGCAAAGTGGTTCAAAAACATTGAAAGATGCCATGAACGAAGCAATGCGTGACTGGGTCACCAATGTTGATAGTACCTATTATGTGATTGGTACCGTGGCTGGTCCGCATCCATATCCACAATTGGTTCGTGATTTCCAATCGATTATTGGACGTGAAGCACGCCGTCAAATTCAAGAACAAGCAGGGCGCTTGCCAGATGCTTTAGTCGCTTGTGTGGGTGGTGGTTCAAATGCGATGGGCCTGTTCTATCCGTTCCTGAATGATCAGGATGTGAAAATGTATGGTGTTGAAGCAGCAGGCTATGGCATTGAAACAGGTAAACATTCTGCACCATTAAATGCAGGTCATGTGGGAGTATTACATGGTAACCGTACTTACTTGATGTCGGATGCGCAAGGCCAGATCATTGAAACTCACAGTATTTCGGCAGGTTTGGATTATCCAGGTGTTGGTCCTGAGCACAGTTTCCTAAAAGACATGAACCGTGTTGAATATGTGCCAATCAACGATGATGAAGCCTTACAAGGTTTCCGTGATTTGACCAAGATTGAAGGGATTATTCCTGCACTTGAAAGCTCACATGCAATGGCCTATGTCACTAAACTTGCGCCAACCATGTCAAAAGATCAAATCATTATTGCAACAGTTTCAGGTCGTGGTGATAAGGACTTGATGACGGTTGCACGTATTGATGGCGTTGAAATGGTTGATATGTAGGTCTTTACGATGCCAAGTTTGTTTGTGGTGATGTTGGGTGGTCGGCATGCAAGAGCCAATACTGAAGTGCATGATGTGGTAATCGCAATAGGCACATCTTTGCAAGAGGTAATTCCACAGCTCAAACAAGCTTGGTTTGGTGAAGCCAACGGTTTACATATCGATGCTTGGGCACAGATTTCAGGTGTGCAATCGCAAGGTGTGAATTATCAAATTCTGTTTTCTGATGCAGCGCCTTCTGCCTCGGATGAAAAGCTCTATTTGATTAATCTGGGGGGATATTCAGCGGACATCTTTGGTGAGTTGCATCATTATCACTTGGTTGTTGCAACAGATGCTATAATTGCAAAACAGCTAGGTAAGCAGTTTATTGGGGTGGATTGGCATAAGCCGCATACCGATCGTGTGATCGATGTGGATGACTGTCTCCCGATTGATCATGTTGCAGGGCGTTATATTCATTTGGTTCAAGGCGAGTTTAACCCCACCATTTGGGAAAATACCTATTTACCGATTTGATCCTTCTTAACGAAAGCTTAACTTTAAGAAAAAATTATAAAACGTTGCCAATCTCGTATATAGCACTCTCAAATTGCAACTTTTTTGTAGCACTATTTACAATTCGTCCGATTAGACTTAAAACTCAAATAAAACTCTTTGGAGTAATAAAAATGGGTCTGTTAGATGAAGTAGGTAAAATTGCGGGTGCGATTGTCGCTGAACAAGGTGTCGATAAATTGGATCCAGATGCGGGTTTTCTAGAAAAAGCGGCAAGTGCTTTTGCTGGCTATGAAGCTGCAAAAATTGCTGAAAATAAATTAGAAAATCATGATAGCGACGAGCAGGAGTCTGAACCGGCAAGTGATGATGACGCCTAATTCAGTGTCTTGGTTATTCAAAGTTCAAATATATTTAAACGAGTAGTGAAAAACAGGGAGGCAAAGGCTTCCCTGTTTTTTATTCTATGTGTAATCAAGGAATTACTTTGATTCGATCTGTTTTGGGTGCAGTTAGTGGAGAATATTGAGCGACATATTTCTCTAACGCATCAATATCCTGCCCACCACCAACTGGATTTTTCCCTTCTTTTAAGACGGTAAAGTTATCACCACCATCGGCAAGGAAACTATTTACCGTAACTCGATAGACCTTGCTGTCATTTAACGCTTGTCCTGCAACTAAAATATTGCTGGCACGTGGTGAAACCGAGCTGTCTTTCTTATAGGAATAACTGAGCTCTTTCGATGGTTGCAAGATACGTACTGTTCCAGTATTGGCACCTGACCATTGTTGTTCTAACACATCACGAATTTGTTTGCCTGTCAGGCTGACCGTGACAATCGAGTTGCCGAAGGGCTGTACAGTAAAAACATCGCCAAAAGTAATCTGGTTGCTACTGTTCACCAATAAATCGGCACGTACACCGCCTGGGTTCATCAGGGTAAAGTCTGAACCTTGATTACTTGCACTCAAAGCCATCGCTTGTTGCGCATCGGCAATTAAATTACCCAGTGCACTTTCACCGCTTTCGGTTGCATTACGATTAATAACACCGTTGGCTGTGCCGACCACACGTGCTGAAATGGTGGTGACTGCTTGACGATATTTATCTAAAATCGCTTCAATGCTTGGCGTTTTATTAAATTTCTCATACAGATTGGTCAAGTTTACTGTGGTTGCGCCAGAGCTATAGGCTTCACTTTGAACAGGGACTTGTTTGGCATCTTTTTTAATCACATGACCTGTTTTGCCATCCAGTTCTAACTGAATATTGGTAATAATCGTGCCATATTGCCCCGCAGAAGTCAGCAAGAATGGTTTTTGTGGATTCTTGGTCGCGTAATCACAAATATATGATTGATGGGTATGACCTGAAACCACCACGTCAACCGCAGGGTCTAGGCGATCCAAAATACCGAGTAGTGGGCCACTTAAACCATCGCAAGTCTTCTTATTAAATTTAGTACTTGGGGCAACACCTTCGTGCACGACAACTACAATCGCTTCAATTCCTTGTTTCTTTAATTCAGGAATTAAGGCATTGACGGTATCCGCTTCATCCTGAAAGTCGACATCTTTGATTCCTGCCGCCGATACGATACTTGGCGTAGCTTTCAAGGTCATCCCGATAAAGGCAACTGGAATACCGCCATAAGTTTTGACTTTATAGGCAGGGAACAAGGTTTTCTTTGGATCAGCCTTCATGGAGACATTGGCTGCCAAGAAATTAAACTTTGCACCCTCGAATTTGGGATTGATTTGACAAGGTTTGGCACTGGTGTACTGCTGACAGCCACCATTTTGCAAACGACGTAATTCATCTGTTCCTCGGTCAAACTCATGATTTCCCACTGCATTGAAATCAATCTGAATGTCATTCATGGTTTCAATGGTGGGTTCATCTAGGAACAGAGAGGAAGTGAGTGGTGAGGCACTAATCAAGTCACCTGCTGACACGACGGCATTGTTTGGATATTGCGCGCGTAGTTTTTTGATGGCATCGGCAAAATAACTGACCCCTCCGACTGGGATACGTACTGTTTTGCTGTTATCACTTGGATCATCGGCTTCAATAAAGCGTTTTGGTGGCTCTAAATTGCCATGAAAGTCATTGAAAGCAAGGATGTTGATACTTTGATTTTTGCGTTCAACGGTCGGTGTCTGGTTATTATCATTGTCGTCATTACACGCCGTTAAAGCCAGCATCATGAGACAGAGTACATTTGCTTTTAAGAGTCGTTGAGTCGTCATGTTTTTTGATCGAGTGGTATAAGATTGTTTTTTAAAATAAAACTTCTGTATGAATCTTTGATGAAATTATGAGCTAAAGAAGTTTATTAATCGCTTGGATTTATCGGGGGGAATGTGAATTAAGTTGCACTTCTTTATATAGAAATAGTAGTAAATTTGATCACTTACAGTCTATTATGGGCGTAGATGCGACCTCGCAATCATGGAATATAAAATGGATTTAATACAAGCCAATGGTCAACCGCGTTATGGACGTTTTGAGCAAGTACCTTCTCGTATTAACTTGGATGACTATGTCTATAAAACGCCTTATGGTCAGATACTCAAAGGCTGGCGCAAACAACTTAAATATAAGAAATTTAAATTCTGTGGTTTGCAGCACGCAAATTACAGTATAGGTGTCGCAATTGTCGATCTATCCTGGGCGGGTCATGGCTTTTTCTATGTCTATGATCATCAGTCTGAAAAAGTGATTGAATGGAATGCAATTCAGCCACTGGCATTAAAAACACAACTGGATGAACAGCCTTTATTTAGTCAAAGCTCTTTTAAAAAATCGGCTTATCAATTCGATATGCAGCATGCCAATGGCGTGCGTTATATCCAAGTCACCAAACATGGTGAAATTCAGTTAAAAGCACGGATTTTTTGCGCAGGTACCGACGCACTCAGTTTATGTAGTCCGACGGGCATTAATGGCTGGACCTATACCCAGAAGCAAACCACGCTGGCAGTTGAAGGATTCTTTATGAGTCCTGATCAACAACAGATTGAATTCAATGCGCATAGCCTTGCTGCATTAGACGATACCTGTGGTTTCCTACGTCCTGAAACGGCTTGGTTTTGGTTGTCTTGCCAGTTCCGTGATGCGCAGGATCGTCGGATTGGATTGAACCTTGCTTCAGGAGTGAATGAAAGTTTTGGTAATGAAAATGCCTTGTGGGTCAACGGGCGTTTGTATCCTTTAACCGATGTGCTATTCGAACAGCAAAATGAAAATACTTGGTCGATTCGCTCATTAGGTGGCTGTTTAAACTTGATGGTAGAAACAGGTTGGTGCCGTTTTGAAAATATTAACTTGCGCCTAATTGGCAGTCAGTTTAATCAATGGCAGGCCAAAGTCAGTGGGACGATTGCGCATGACCAAGTCGAATTAGTGGTATTAGATAGCCAATATGGTTTGTTAGAACAACATTATGCGAAGTGGTAATAACGAAAATAAAAATCCCCTCAATCGAAAGGGGATTTTTTAAGGAAGTGATTTAAAGCCCTGCTTGCCAAAAAGCCTCACCTGCGGCAATCGGATCATTGGTTTTGGCCAAAGTGTCAATCCAGACATCGTATTGGCGAATCACCGGATGCTGATTCGGATGAAAATCTTTTTTAAACCAGTCACGATATTGCGCTCTTTTTGCGGTTAAAATACCGTTACGACCAAAGAACCACGGCAAGCCTTTACGTGCCATATCAAAACGTTGTCTTAAGTTGAAACCATCGGTTTTGAGCATTACATCAGTACGATACAGGGTAAAACCAAACATCATCACGGTAGTAAAGACCAAGGCAAAACGACGAGTTGTTTCAGGCACTTCGCCAACTTCTCGCATTACATCAAAAGCCACATCCCGATGTTCCATTTCTTCGATGGCATGCCAGGCAAAAAGTGCACGGACAAAAGGATCTGCTTCGGCCAATGTTGCTTTTTTACTGTAAAAGGTATCGGCCATCAGTGCAGTTAGATGCTCGGCTGCTGCAGTCATGGCAATGTTGTATTGAGGAGAGCGATTTTTCAGTTCAAATCGAAAGATTTTCTTTAAGCGGGCAGTGAACTGTTCTACAGGCATGCCCTGATCTTTCATGATCTGGTTCATTTTGTCATGGGCAAGACCATGTTGCGCTTCCTGACGAATAAAATCAGCCACACGTTCCTGTAAGTCTGGATCATCAATTTTATCGCGGAATAAACGGACACATTCAATAAAATAACGCTCGCCATCAGGAAAGGTCAGGCTCAATGCATCAAACATACGGGTGCGGAATGGATCACCTCCAAACCAGAAGCGTGGTGCTTGATCGAGATGGAAGTCCAGTTTGGTTCTGACTACCGGATCAACTTGATAGGAAACATGTGCATTCATCGTGACTATTCCTTGTTTTTCTTCATGTACTCAGTATGGAAAAACTCCGATGAAATGTTTTGACAGTTACAGCCAAGTTTTATACAAATAACGACAGATCGGGATGAGATTGGCGTATGTCAGTTAAAATAATAATCGGATATCTGCGTTTGTTTAATCGCGTACTACAACAGGAACAAGTTGATTTGTCTAAAGTTGTTGCACCTGAGCTTTGGCAAGCCTTTCAAGCCTGTTTAGAAAATCCAGATGAAAAAGACTTTGATGTCGAACGCTATGCCTTACTACTACAGGCCGCTCAGCCGCACTTCACTCGTCCGATTACTTTGGTGCTGGCTGAACATGCCAATCTACAAGATTTGGGATTGATGGGCTATTTGGCATCGACCAGTATTGACTTGCAGCAAGCATTGCAATTATTGCAACGTTATTATTCTTTGGTGTTTAAACAAACCAATTTAGAACAGCTTGATGTACAACAGTATCCTGAATATATTCAAATTATTTGGAGCGCATCCTATAGCGACTATCGGGAAATGTATGAGCTTAATCTGGCCTTGATCTTTAAAATTGCGCAGTCGATTGTGCAAGATGCTTTAGTGCCACCGCAGATTATTCAATTTGGCTATGCACCGCATACAGCACTTTATCATTTTGAGAAATTTTATGGCTGTCCGATCCAAATTCAGCAAGGACAGTATGCCATTCGCTTTTCCAATCAGATTTTAAAGGCAAAGAGTATTGCCGCAGATCAGCAACTGAACCATGTGTTATCGACTCAAGCACAGCAGTCATTGAACAGTGTTAGTTCTTTTGAAGTTCAACAGCAGCAATTTCGTCAGAAAATACATGCCTTTATTGAGCAAGGTGTATTGCAGCAGGAAGAGCTGTTGCAGCGTTATGTCGCGAAACGCCTGCATTGTTCGGAACGGACTTTACAACGTCAGCTTAAAGCCTTTGAACTGAATTTTCAGGATGTGCTGGATCAGTATCGCTTGGAACAGAGCAAGCTGTATTTGCAGCAAGGGAAGTCTTTTTCTGAGATTGCGGAGCGGTTGAATTATGCTGATCAGAGTGCGTTTGGACGGGCATTTAAGCGTTGGACAGGAGTTACGCCTAAGCAGTTTTTAAAATCTCTTTAGATTTTAAATATAGCGCTAGGCTTGATTTAAATTATGGTATGAAATGTGATACGCGGAAATGTCATCCACAACCTGCGTGGTTTTGATAATGTTTTGTTTCTGCGAAATATAGAAATATATCCAAGAAATGAACCTTGCGGAGCTTCAATCGCTCCTCATGTGGATGACGGATGCCTTTGGTTACTTTGGGCTAAACCAAAGTAACTCGCCGAAGGCATATCCTAGAATACGATGAGAACTAGGAGGGACGTCCTTATGATCATTGTTAATTTCAACAGATGAATAAAGAACTTATAACACGCTGTATTATTTTAACGTGTTTTGAGGCGTGGATAATTAAAGACAATGGCAAGCACTGCACAAACCGCAAGAATCCAGCAATAATAAATATTGCCAATCAATTCAACAGGTGACAGTTTGGCAATCGAGCAGGCCAAAAGCAGCTGCGCGCCGTAAGGGATAATCCCCTGAATGACACAAGAAAAAATATCCAGTAATGCGGCACTACGTTTTGGATCTACCCCATATTCTTTCGCCACTTCACGTGCCATATCACCCGATAAAATAATCGCAACGGTATTGTTGGCCACAAATAAATTCGAAAAGACCACCAGAAAGCTGATGCCCAGCTCACCAGCACGTTGTTTGCCAAATTTGAATAGGCGGGTAATGGCATAGATGCGTTGGATCAGCCACTGCAAACCACCTTCTTTTTGCATCAAGGCAGATAGTCCACCCAGCAACATGGAAAGTAATGCCACTTCAAACATGCCAACAAAGCCATCATAAATCGCACTGTTCAGTTTAAGCAGGTCAAAATCTGGCTTTTCAATCAGTCCCATCAAGCCGGATAAAATCACGCCGATCATCAGCACTGCTAATACATGTAAACGGGTAAAGGCAAGAAAAAATACCGCGACATAAGGCAGAATCAGCCAAATATCATAGGGCTTGGATTGAATCGCTTCTGCTTCATGACTCATGAAGATATAGACCAACAAGGTCATGATCGCGGCAGGGAGGGCAATCCAGACATTGACCCTGAATTTATCTCGAAGTTCAACATTCTGGCTACGGGTTGCAGCAATCGTGGTATCTGAAATCATGGATAAGTTATCGCCAAACATGGCGCCGCCGACGACTGCACCAATAGCATAGACGGGTGCAATATCTGTGGCTTGGGCGAAACCAAAGGCAATGGGGGCACAGGCTGCAATGGTACCCATAGAGGTTCCCATTGCGGTCGCAATAAACGCAGCAATGATAAACAGCATGGGTAACACAAATTCTGGCGAAATCAGTGACAGCCCTAACTGTACGGTTGCATCGACACTGCCAATGGCACTGGAAACACTGGCAAAAGCTCCTGCCAGCATAAACACCATAAACATTAAAATCAGATTGGGATGACTGGCACCTTCTAAGAACTCCTCAATGGCGGCATTGAGTTTTTGTTTATACAGCAGTAAAGCTAAAATAACGGCTGGAATCGCGGCTACAGGTGCTTTGACCTGATAAAAGGCAAATTCTGTCCCGATCATTGAATGATAGACACCACTCCCGAGAAAGATGATCAAAAATACCAATAGCGGTAGCAAAGCAAGAGCACTGCTTTGTACTTTTTCCTGAGAGTGGGCAGACATAAAAAATAAAAAGAAAACTTAAAAATTGCGGCTAGTATAAAGGAGCTTGGCCGATTTCTAAAATGTCATGTAATCAGCCTGAAATTAGGAAGCTTTGATCATTGAGAAAAAACTCAAAATATAGATAAATGTACACGAGGCGTTGTAAGTCGCAAGATTCACAGTCGCAATCACGTCAAACTCTGTTCAATGAACAAAAAATAGCGTTACAATGCAGTGTTTTTGTATGACTACAAACAACTCCTCAATTTATATAAATCAAGGAAAGCATAATCCTATGTCACGTCTTGCCACTCGTTTTGAACAGCTTAAATCTCAGCAACGTAAAGCGCTTGTTTCTTATGTGATGGCAGGTGATCCGCATCCACAGGTGACTGTTCCCTTACTCCATCAAATGGTGGACGCAGGGGTCGATGTCATTGAACTGGGTCTTCCATTTTCTGACCCAATGGCAGATGGTCCTGTGATTGCTTTAGCCGCTGAGCGTGCTTTGGCAGGTGGAACCAATACTTTAGATGCATTGGATATGGTGAAAGCCTTTCGTGAAAAAGATCAAACGACACCTGTTGTTTTGATGGGATATTTAAATCCTGTCGAAGTGATTGGTTATGACAAGTTTGTGGCTTATGCGAAAGACTGTGGTGTTGATGGTGTACTTTTGGTGGACTTGCCGCCAGAAGAGTCAGAACAATTAGGTGAAGTTCTTAAACAAAATGGAATGGATCAGATCTTCTTGCTTGCGCCAACCTCAACCGATCAACGTATCCAGCATGTGGTCAATCAAGCCAGTGGCTTTGTTTACTACGTGTCACTGAAAGGTGTCACTGGTGCAGCCACTCTAGATACCTCCGAAGCTGCAGCACGTATTGCAAAAATTAAGTCTAAGACCAATGTGCCAGTGGGCGTCGGTTTTGGAATTAGTGATGCAGCGTCTGCAAAAGCGATGGGTCAGGTTGCTGATGCCGTGATTGTAGGAAGTGCTTTCGTTAAATCTTTTGCGACATTGCCAGCCGATCAAGCTGCGCAACAGACGGTGAATAAAGTGAAGGAGCTTCGAGCTGCGCTCGATGAGTTAGTATGAGTCAAGAATTAACATCAGGGAAGGTCCTTAACCCTTCAACACCTTGGACGGAACGTCATGTCCCTGGTATTCAGGTTGCAGATCAACAGCAGACATTCAAAGCGACCTTTACTGAGCCAACGATTGAGTGCCCAGAATGCCATGCATTAGTGACACGTACTGCAATGTCATTTAATGCTTATGTGTGTCCACAGTGCGATGAGCACTTACATATGCGTGCGCGCGATCGTTTGAACTGGTTCTTTGATCAGGTCAACGCTGAGCTAGGTCAAGAGTTTGGAGCCAAAGATCCCTTAAAGTTTGTAGATAGCAAACCTTATCCAGATCGTATTCGTGAAGCACAAGACAAAACCGATGAAACCGAAGCACTTGTGGTGATGCAGGGCTCTTTAAAAGGTCTAGATCTCATTGCGTGTGCCTTTGAGTTTGATTTTATGGCAGGTTCAATGGGAACTGTGGTTGGTGACCGTTTTGTACAAGCCGCTGAGCGTGCGATTGCCTTACATCAACCGATGATCTGTTTTGCTGCTTCGGGCGGTGCACGTATGCAGGAAGGCATGTTGTCTTTGATGCAAATGGCGCGTACTGCTGCGGCAATCCAGAAAATGAAAGATGCCCGTGTTCCTTATGTCGTGGTATTGACTCATCCTGTATATGGCGGCGTGACCGCTTCATTGGCCATGCTCGGTGATGTCCATATTGCTGAACCGAAAGCCATGATTGGCTTTGCAGGCAAACGTGTCATCGAACAAACTGTGCGTGAAAAACTGGAAGAACCATTCCAACGTGCAGAATACTTGCTTGATCATGGTGTGGTCGATCAAATTGTTCATCGTCATGCATTACGTGATACTGTATACAGACTTGTTGCAAAACTGATGAACTTACCTTGAAACCGCACGCTCCACATTCAACGGATACATTAACAACATGGCTCGATTATTGGGGCCATGTTCATGTTACAGGCATTGATTTAGGTTTAGAACGCGTTATTCCTGTTGCTGAAAAGTTGGATGTAATGCAACCTACGGCCAAAGTATTTACTGTTGCAGGTACCAATGGCAAAGGCTCAACCACAACCACTTTAGCTGCGATTTTAAATGCACAAGGTTATAAAGTCGGTCTTTACCAATCGCCGCATATTTACCGTTTTAATGAACGGGTAAAGCTGGCAGGTGCAGAGGTCGATGACCAAAGTCTGGTAGATGCGTTTGTTTTAGTCGATCAGGCCCGTCGTGAATGTGGATTAAGTCTTTCTTTTTTTGAAGCAACCACGTTGGCTGCTTTTGTTATTTTTAAACAACAACAATGTGATGTCTGGGTACTCGAAGTTGGTTTGGGTGGCCGTCTTGATGTCGTCAATGTGATTGACCCTGATATTGCCGTGATTACCAACATTGGCTTAGACCATGTTGATTGGTTAGGTGATACCGTTGAAAAAATTGCATTTGAGAAAGCTGGCATTATTCGTCCGAATATTCCCGTGGTATTTGCAGGGCAGCAGCAACTTCCACAAGCTATTCAAGATAAAGTGAATGAAACCCAAGCGCAATTATACGCTTTAGATCGTGATTATTTTTATCAGCTCAATGATGACGGCGAAACATGGTCATTTGCATCGTCGGGTACAACTTTAAAACTTCCTGTTGGTCAGCTTGCGCTAGAAAATATTTCAACTGCTGTGGCTGCGGTATTGGTGAGTGGAGTTGAGGTTTCTCAAGCAGCAATTACCACCGGTATTCAACAGGCACGCTTGCAAGGCCGTTTTGAAATACGCCAGATTCAAGATAAAACGGTCATTTTTGATGCAGGCCACAATGCGCATGGCGTCGAATTTTTATTGAAGCAGTTGCGAAAATTCTTAAAATACAATAAACAGTACACAGAAGTTGTTGCTGTATTTTCAATGTTGGCCGATAAAGACATTCCATCGGTCACTGATTTACTAAAAACAACAGTAAAAGATTGGTTTATTGCTAATTTAGATGTGCCTAGAGCCGCACCAGTGCAACAAATCCAAGAAGCATTGCAAGGGCAACAGGTGTATGAGTTTGGCAGTATCCAGCAAGCGTTTGGAACTGCGCTGAAACAAGGTCATAACAATCAGCTGATTTTAGTCTGTGGTTCGTTTCATACTTTAGAAGCGGTCTGGGAGTATTTAGAAGAATGTCGATGAATAACAAGCAACGCTGGATGGGTGGCGTTGTTCTATTAGGTGGTGGTGTTTTATTGGCAGCATTACTTCTGAAAGGTAATCAAGAAATAGAGCAAGATCAGACTCACGCGCCCGTTACTCATCCGATTCCCAAAACAGAGTCTAAGCCAAAAACAGCTCAGCCTGCTCAAGACAGTGAAATGGTGTCATTACAGCCTTTGGCCGTTGATGTTGAAACTGAAAAACGTTTGCTGGAAGAACAACGTCGTTCGCGTGAAAAAGCGGTTGCAGAACAAGAAGCACGTGCTGCTGAATTTTTAAAGATGCAGCAGCAAGCGGAAGCAGCGGCAGCACGTAAGGCGGCAGAGGAATACGCGGCGATTAACGCGCGTCGAGCAGCGGCTCAGGAAAGTTCAGACAATATTCCACCAGAGCTTGTTGAAGATGAAAAAGCCAAGGCACAGCGCCTTGCAGAAGACAAACGTAAAGCCGATGAAAAGAAGCGAATTGAACAGCAAAAAAATGATCAGCAGAAATCTGATACTGACAAGAAGTTAGCCGAAGACAAACGTAAGGCTGAAGCTGAGAAGAAAGCAGCAGAGGAAAAACGTAAAGCTGAAGCTGATAAGAAAGCGGCGGAAGACAAACGTAAGGCTGAAGCTGAGAAGAAAGCAGCAGAGGAAAAACGTAAGGCTGAAGCAGACAAGAAAGCAGCAGAAGACAAGCGTAAAGCTGAAGCAGACAAGAAAGCAGCAGAGGACAAGCGTAAAGCCGAAGCTGAGAAAAAGGCTGAAGCAGAAAAAGCACGTGATCTCATGGAAAATGGCGATAAGAAATGGATGGTGCAAGTCGCATTGGCTGCGAACCAAGCCAATGCCGATGCTGTGGTGTCTAAATTACGTGCTAAAGGCTATAAAGTAACTACTAGTCCGACTTCGAAAGGAATTCGTATTATGGTTGGCCCAGCCAAAGATCGTGATATTGCGGATGCAACCCGTAAGAAGATTACTTCTGATGAAAGCTTGAATATGAAATCGGCTTGGGTGATTGACTGGGTTCCACTTGACCAGCGATAAGTAAGACTCTTTGGGTTCGTGGACTAAGAAGATGGATTCGACAGTTGTTGTTGAATCCATTTTACATTTTCAGGGCTGAATAAAGGATCAATGTTTTTCCAGATCACATGGAAGCCGTAACCACCTTGTTTCATTTCTTTCACTGCCTCATCAATGGACCAGTTTTCAAAAATAATACGGTACATGGCAATGGTTGCCCCAGTACGATCAGAACCGTGATAGCAATGTACCAATACTTTTTGATTATTTTGTTTGGCCGTTTGGATGGCACGCATTGCTTCTAATAAGTCTTCACGATTGATCGCCCAAGTATAAATGGGAATATGCACCAGATTAAAAGGTTGATCTTTTAAAACTTTGGCATCTTCATTTCTAGAACGTAGATTAATGACGGTCTCAATTTTATATTTCTTCAAAATAGGGATCAATTCATTACTGGGTTGGTCACTGCGGAACACATCATTGCTAATTTGATAAAAATTATGCGTTGGTGAAATGAGCGTTCCCCAGTTTTTAGGACGTTGCTCACCATCTAGGCTAGGATGTTTCATACAACCACCTAAGCTAAGTATTGAAATGAGCGTAAGGGTAATGAGCGTTGTTTTCATATTATTGATAACGATTGAATTCGACTGGATCATGCGCACAAATTAACTCAATGCTTGGCTCTTGTTGAGCGAGATATTGTAACTGTTTGAGGTTGTGCAAACGCAGTCGGTTATCTTCAGCCAATAAACGTTCAGTCAGGTTGAGGGCTCTCAATTTATTTTTCGGATTGAGCTCCAGATGGGTGTAGTAGGCATCACCACAAAATAACATCCAACCATCCACTTTTTTGATCGCAATGCCACAGTGCCCAGCCGTATGCCCGATTAGGGGAATCATTAAAATCTCATCGTGAAATAAAGGAAGCCCTTGGACTTTTTGCAGGTTAAACCATGGCTCGCCATCGTTGTGTTCAGCAAAGTTCCAATGACGATGCTGTTTAAATTGTTCTGTTTTATAGCGCAATTTTCCCTTAGTTGTGAGTAATTGGGTGGCATTAAACTCCGCAGCTAAGAGATGTATGGTCGCATTGGGGAAATCGGAAATTCCACCAGCATGGTCAAAATCCAGATGAGTCACAAAAATATGTCTGACATCACTTGGGTTAAAACCGAGTTGCTGAATTTGCTGAATGGCGGTCAGTTTGAGATTCGGCACAATCGAACCGAATTGTTTCAGTAAACGGCCTAAGCGTTGTTCGGTATGTAAATAATCTTGTGTACCTAAGCCTGTATCAATCAATACCAAGCCTTGATCCGTTTCAACCAAGAGGCAATGGCAGACCAAGTGGGCTTTCCAGCCCTTTTGTCCGAACAGGGGAGCGCAGACTGGACAAAAACTTCCGCAATGAAGATGGTGAATGTTATAGATCATGATGCTGTTTTTATTCTGTAGCGGATCGAATTATTCTTATAACGTATTGATTAAAAAAATACCAAAATAAATTTAAGCGGTACAGAAAAAGCCTATTCAGAGAATAGGCTGAGATGCATGTTATTCAATCTTGATTGGATTTATTTATTACAGATGCGATTGCGCTTTAATTTCTTAACTCACAGCATAGCTGTTCATCTTCTTGCGAAGCTTCAGTCGCTTCTCAGGAACGAGCGTTGCTCGTTTGATCCTCACTCAGGCTGGGGCGTGAGTCTTAGATAAGGTTTGACGGCTTTATAGCCTTTCGGAAAGCGTTGTTTGATTTCTTCTTCATCTTTCAATGAAGGCACAATCACCACATCTTCACCTTGCTGCCAGTTCGCTGGTGTTGCCACTTTGTGGTTATCGGTTAACTGTAGTGAGTCGACGACACGCAGCACTTCATTAAAGTTACGACCTGTTGAAGCTGGATAGGTAATAATCAAACGCACTTTTTTATTTGGATCAATAATCACCAATGAACGTACAGTTAAGGTCTCACTGGCATTTGGGTGAATAAATCCATATAGTTCAGACACCTTGCGATCTTTGTCGGCAATGATCGGGAAATTAACTGTGGTATTTTGTGTTTCATTAATGTCCTGAATCCAGCCTTTATGTGATTCGACATCATCCACTGAAAGGGCAATGGCTTTTACGCCGCGCTTGTCAAACTCATCTTTTAACTTTGCAGTGTAGCCGAGTTCGGTGGTACAGACTGGGGTGTAGTCCGCAGGATGGGAAAAAAGGATTCCCCAGCTATCACCTAAAAAGCCATAGAAATCAATGTCGCCTTGGCTTGATTGTTGCTGGAAATTCGGGGCGGTATCGCCTAAACGTAATGTCATGATCAGTCCTCTATACATTCTTTATGTTTTCTATCTGTTTCCAATATGCAGGATCTACTTTATAAATAAAATTATTGTTTTTGTATTTTATTATGAACTTTTGAGATATTGATTATTGATCTTGTTAAAAAATGAGCAGAAATTCACATTCAAATCGATGTAAGTTAAATGCAAATTTGCTACATTAACGCATCTTTAGTGATGTGACGTCAGAATCGCCTCGCAGATTTTTTTGCCTGTTTGAATGCAAAGCACTTGTAGTTCTTATTTCTGACTCCATAATAACAGCTAAGAAAAAATTAACCGACCTAGGGTTTGTTGTTATTGACAAACCTTATAACAAACAGGATTAGAGAGTTTATTCATGTTGGCAAGTCTGATCGGAGGTATCTTCGGTACAAAAAATGAGCGTGAGCTCAAACGCATGCGTAAAATTGTTGAACAAATCAATGCGCTTGAACCGACGATATCTGCTCTTAACGATGCAGACCTCTCTGCAAAAACTCCAGAATTCAAACAGCGTTTTAGCAATGGCGAAAGTTTAGATAAATTAATGCCAGAAGCGTTTGCGGTGTGTCGTGAAGCAGCAAAACGTGTCATGGGCATGCGCCATTATGACGTGCAGCTGATTGGTGGTATTACCTTACACGAAGGTAAGATTGCCGAAATGCGTACAGGTGAAGGTAAAACCCTGATGGGTACTTTGGCCTGTTATCTGAATGCATTGAGCGGTCAAGGCGTTCACGTGATTACCGTGAACGACTACTTGGCACAACGTGATGCTGAGTTAAACCGTCCATTATTCGAATTCTTAGGCCTTAGCATTGGGGTGATTTACTCGATGCAAATGCCAGATGAAAAAGCACAAGCCTATACTTCCGACATTACCTACGGAACCAACAACGAGTTCGGTTTCGACTATCTTCGTGACAACATGGTGTTTTCTCTGCAAGAGAAAAAGCAACGTGGTTTAAGCTATGCCATCATCGATGAAGTCGACTCAATCTTGATTGACGAAGCACGTACGCCGTTGATTATTTCAGGCCAAAGTGAAGATTCATCTCATCTTTATCAGCTGATTAACAGCATTCCTCCAACATTACGTCCACAGAAAGAAGAAAAAGTGGCTGATGGCGGACATTTCTGGGTCGATGAGAAACAACGCTCAGTTGAAATGACTGAAGTTGGTTATGAAACAGTTGAACAAAAACTGATTGAAATGGGCTTGTTGGCTGAGGGTGAGAGCCTGTATTCAGCAACCAACCTGAATTTGGTACACCATGTCACCGCTGCAATTCGTGCGCATTATCTTTATCAAAAGAATGTGCATTACATCATCGGTGTGAATCCACAGACGCAGAAAGAAGAAGTCATTATTGTGGATGAAAGTACGGGTCGTACCATGCCAGGTCGTCGCTGGTCTGAAGGTCTGCATCAAGCGGTTGAAGCCAAAGAAAACATGGAAATTCAACCTGAAAACCAAACCCTTGCCACCACAACTTTCCAGAACTATTTCCGTCTGTATAAAAAGCTTTCAGGGATGACCGGTACTGCCGATACTGAAGCTGCGGAAATGAAAGAAATTTATGGCTTAGACGTTGTGATTATTCCAACACACCGTCCAATGGTTCGTGTCGATCATAACGATTTAATCTATCTAAACCGTAATGGTAAATACACCGCGATTATTGAAGAAATTACCAATATTCGTCAGCAGGGTGTTGCACCGATCTTGATTGGTACAGCAACCATTGAAGCCAGTGAAATCTTGTCTTCTAAGTTGCTACAAGCTGGTATTCATCACGAAGTCTTGAACGCAAAACAACACGAACGTGAAGCGGATATTATTGCGCAAGCGGGTAGTCCGAATGCGGTAACAATTGCCACCAACATGGCAGGTCGTGGTACCGATATCTTGCTGGGTGGTAACTGGAAAGCCAAGCTTGCCAAAATTGAAAACCCGACCCCTGAAGACGAAGCCCGTTTACAGGCGCAATGGGAAAAAGATCACGAAGATGTTTTAAGTTCTGGTGGTTTACATATCATTGGTTCTGAGCGTCATGAATCACGTCGTATTGATAACCAGTTGCGTGGTCGTGCTGGTCGTCAAGGTGACCCAGGTGTATCACGCTTCTATCTATCACTTGAAGATGACTTGATGCGTATCTTCGCAGGTGATCGTGTGGTTGCCATGATGCGTGCAATGGGCTTGCAAGAAAGTGAAGCTATTGAACATAAAATGGTCAGTCGTTCAATCGAAAATGCACAGCGTAAAGTTGAAGCACGTAACTTTGATATTCGTAAGAACTTGTTGAAGTACGATGATGTAAATAACGAACAGCGTAAGATCATTTATTCACAACGTGATGAAGTTCTAGCTGAAAGCACACTTCAAGACTATATCGAAGAAATGCATCAGGAAGTGGTGAAAGGTTTGATTGCAAACTTTATTCCACCTGAGTCGATTCATGACCAATGGGATATTGAAGGTCTGGAAAGTGCCTTACATAGTGATTTAGGTATCGAACTTCCTGTACAGCAATGGTTAGACCAAGATCGTCGTTTGGATGAAGAAGGCTTAGTGGCTCGTATTTCTGATGAAGTCATTAATCGCTATCGCCAACGTCGTGAGCAAATGGGTGATGAATCGGCAGCAATGCTTGAACGTCACTTTATGTTGAACTCACTGGATCGTCATTGGAAAGATCATTTGGCTGCGATGGATTATTTGCGTCAAGGGATTCACTTACGTGGCTACGCACAGAAAAATCCTGAGCAAGAATACAAGAAAGAAGCCTTTAACTTGTTTGTAAATATGTTGGGTGTGATCAAGTCCGATGTGGTGACGGATTTATCTCGTGTTCATGTCCCGACGGCAGAAGAATTGGCAGAACTTGAAGCACAGCAACAACGTCAGGCGGAATCGATGCGCCTTTCATTTGAGCATGATGATGTCGATGGTTTAACGGGTGAAGTGACTGTTTCTGAGGAAACGGAAGGATTTGCCAATATCAATGAATTCCCTGTGCCTGAGAGCCGCAATGCACCTTGCCCGTGTGGTTCTGGTTTAAAATACAAGCAGTGTCACGGCAAAATCTAGGCAGCGACATAGGTTGAGCTAAAATAAAAAAGCAGAGCATGAAGCTCTGCTTTTTTTACGAGAATTTACTTGAGTCTAGGCACGCTTTGTAGTTTCATAATTGCACTTAGAGATCTTGATTGAGTTCGCATTAAAAGCGGGAAGACAATGAAAAAACCATTACAACTTTTAATTTTGGCAAGTGTTGCAGTATCGGGTTTTGCATTTGCAGATGATGCGCCACAAACCACAACAGTGGATAAAGTACTGGCAGCAAAGGGTAGTAATACCGCTGAAGCACAAGTCAAACGTGAAGTGACCACCGTCATTAGTCCACGTACTGGTATTCGCTATACCTTGGGTGACACTGAGAATCGTCCAATCGTAATGCAAACAGCCGCTATTGCACCTGCAAATTCAGCAAATATTAACCGTATTGTGGCATCAAACCCTGCATTGTCAGCACAAAGCCAAGAGAAGGCGAAGATTGCTCTCATTGGTGAAGCAGCTGTTCAAGCGGCGAATGCTGCTGCGGCCCAGACAAGTACACAAACAGCAAAAGCAAATTAACATCAGTGTGTTTTCCATAAAAAAAGAGATGCATTAGCATCTCTTTTTTTATGGAAAACACAGTAGCTTATAGAAGGCTTGGCAGCAAAATCAAGCCAATCAGGATGGCAAATAGTAACCATTTTGACACATAGTACAGCGGACGGTTACGCTCTTTTAGGCCACGGCCATAATGATGTACTGCATAACCATATTTAAAAATACGGTTAATAAAACCAGTCTTGTCTTGATCATCATTGGGCGAGCTTGCAGCAGACATGACATTGCGGCCAAACCAGTGATTAAACCGCTGTGCCCAGCCCCATTTCATTGGACGCTCAATATCACAGAACAAGATAATACGCGTTTCATCAGTTTTGTTTTCTGCCCAGTGCACATAGGTTTCATCAAACACGGTGGCTTCGCCATCTCTCCAGCTATAGCGTTCCTGATCGACTTCAATAAAACAATCATCGCTATTCGGTGTTACCAAACCAAGATGATAACGGACAGAACCTGCATAGGGATCACGATGTTTACCTAAATAACTCCCAGACGGTAGTTCAGTAAACATTGCCGCTTTGACGGAAGGAATACTTTCTAATAAAGCAACTGTTTTTGGGCAAAGTTGTTGCGCAGAGGGATGGCTGTCTTGATACCATTTCAGATAAAAGCGCTTCCAGCCTCGTTTAAAAAAGGTATTAAAGCCTGCATCATTATTTTTTTCAGAGGCTTTGATTTGATTCTGGAGCTGAATTGCTTCTTCACGAATCACTTGCCAGTTATCTTGCAATGGTTTGAGTTCTGGAAACTGCGCCACATCGAAGAAAGGCTGGTTTGGCAACTTGGAAAAGCCAGTCATAAACATGTTGATTGGCGCTAAAAATGTCGAATGGTCAAATAATTGTCGAGATGCTTTTAAGCGCTCTTTACCGCGTAGATAGGTATATAAAAAGCTGATTAAAAATACGGCAACGATAATCACTGCGTACATAACACAATCGTCTAAGAAAAATGAAGGCGATTATTTTAGCATAAAAAATATTTGGATGAATGCTATCCTAAATGTAACTTTATAAGATAAAAATGATGATTTAAATGGTAATTCAGATGGTCCAAATTGATATTGTATAGACCATCTGAATAAAGATTCTAAATATGATTATTTACATCTTCATATTTAGTTTCACGAATCATTAAAAATGCAATCAGGGAGAGGATTGAAGCAACACTGAGATATAATCCAACTGCACCAAGCCCATAACTTTCTGCCAATTTTGTTGCAATGTAGGGCGCAAAGGATGCCCCAAAAATACCAGCCAGATTAAAGGTTAATGCAGAACCTGTATAACGGACGGAAATTGGAAAAATCTCAGATAAGACCGTACCAATTGGCCCATAGGTTAGGCCCATAATCGAAAGACCAATACACAGGAACAAGAACACTAAAATTGGACTACCTGAACCTAATAGCGGAGCAAAACATAATCCGAATAGGGCAGAAAGAATACACACCGCAATCGACGTATTTTTACGACCGAATTTTTCTGCCAAAATTGCCGACAGTGGAATAAAGGCGGCAAAACATAGGGTCGCCACCAGTTGTAACACAAGGAAGTCGCCCCGTGCATAACCAAGTTTAGTGGTTCCCCAATTCAGTGCGAACACAGTGGTCAGATAGAACACCACGAAAGTACAAATGGCAGCAATGGTGCCAAGAATCAGCATGGGTAAGTGTTTGGTCATGACTTCTTTAAAAGGGACATTCACTTCTTTTTGCTTGTTTAATACTTTTTGGAAGGCTGGGGTCTCATGCAGTTTTAAGCGAATGTATAAACCGATCAAGACCAATGCTGCACTGGCAATAAATGGAATACGCCAGCCCCAGGTCATAAAGGCTTGTTCCGACATAAAAGCATTCAGTAACAGAAATGAACCCGTGGCAAGGATGAAGCCAAGCGGCGCACCCAACTGCGGGAACATACCATACCAAGCGCGCTTGCCTTCTGGCGCGTTCTCAGTGGCAAGCAGTACGGCACCACTCCATTCACCACCTAAGCCTAAACCTTGGCCTAAACGGCATAGGGCAAGCAATAATGGGGCAGCGAGGCCAATTTGTGCATAGGTCGGAAGTAGACCGATACACACGGTAGAAATTCCCATCGTGAGCAAGGCTGCAACCAGCGTGGCTTT
This sequence comes from Acinetobacter sp. CIP 64.2, assembly GCF_000369645.1. Classification (NCBI taxonomy): domain Bacteria; kingdom Pseudomonadati; phylum Pseudomonadota; class Gammaproteobacteria; order Moraxellales; family Moraxellaceae; genus Acinetobacter; species Acinetobacter sp. CIP 64.2. The sequence continues at coordinate 2,055,760 of NZ_KB850122.1, read as the reverse complement.
ACGTCCGATCCGATCACCAAGATGTCCAAAGAGTGCTGCACCAATGGGACGAGCAATAAAGGCGATGGCAAAGGTTGCCAGTGATTTGAGTACCGCAGCGCCATCGCTACTTTCAGGGAAAAATAAATGTGGAAAAATCAGAACAGCAGCTGTGGCATAGATATAAAAGTCAAAAAACTCAATCGTGGTACCGACAAGGCTGGCAAATAATACCCTTACTTTTGAATTACTGGCCACTTCTGGGGTGGCCGTCGTAGTGCTCGACGACATACAAGACCTTCATGTTATTTATTCAAGAACATATAGGGGCTGCGGCCATTTCACTTTACGAGCTATAGCTCTCATTGCGACAGTGGGAATTTTTTAGGCGGTAAAGGAATGCCTTGCGAAACTTAGTCATTCTAAGTAAGCAAGATATAACGCAGTAACGGCAAAAATATCCCTGTCCTTGAGCTTCGCCTTGCACTGCAATTAAAGCAGGGCTTTGCTCTTGCTCAGGGTTATGGCTAAAACTTCTCTAAACTGCGTTATGAAACTTGACAAGGGGATACCATTGCCTGCGTTTCATACCTTGTTTATGTCGTTTTAGCCAATAACGCAATGTATGGATGAAACGTCAACAGCCCCTAATGACTGTCTTGAAAAATTCCTTTTGAATGTGCAGTTTTACTTCGAAAACTTAATGCTATATATGGACTTATAATACATAACAATAGATTGCCAAAAAGTGTAATCCTGCCCCTAATAGCACAAAAACATGCCAAATTGCGTGGGTATATCTTACCTTTTTTAAGGCATAAAACAATGTGCCGATGGTATAAGCCAATCCCCCTGCAATCAGCAGTTGTACCGCTTCTTTAGACAGGTAATGTTGCATATCATCCATAACCAAAACAGCCAGCCAACCCATGACTAAATAGGCGGCTAAAGAAAGTTTTTGGAAGCGATGAATGAAGACCAGCTTAAACAGTGTACCGATCAGGGCAATGACCCATAAGGCAATCAGTAAATAATGCGCTTTGGCCGTTGGAATGGCGATACTGAGAAAAGGGGTATAGGTGCCTGCGATCAGATAGTAAATCGCGGTATGATCCAGTTTCTTGTACCAATAACGTTTGCGTTCGTCTTGGGCAAAGTGATACAGCATGGAACTACTCAGTAATAATACCAAGCTAAAGCCATAGACCCATAAACTGATCCATTGTCCCAAAGGCAGGCCATAGCCTTTGATGATCAAAAAGACTGAGGCAATTAAAGCCAGTACTGCGCCAGCCCCATGACTATAGGCATTCATCAGTTCTTCTTTGGGGTCATAGTCCAGTAATGTGTTTGTGTTCATCAGGCGCAGTCATATTGCATAAAAATACAACTGTATCGTAATGCAATTTCCCTTTTAAAGTAAGACGCTTTAAAATTTAGTTTCTATTTGTCAGGTTTTCATTATGTTTGCGCCGAATTTTTCTTTTGAACAAGAACAGCAGTTTTTCTTGGATATCCAGCAATCTATTGAAAATAAAAGCTTTGATCGTCTGATTTTGAGTCAGTACAAAGGCGAAATGGCGCAATTAGAAAAGATGACCTTCCGTGTGATTGAGTTACAGGGTCAGGCAAGCTTGTCTTGCTTATATCATTACACTACACAAGACATGACCAAAAACTATGCGATTGATGAAGGTTTAGAAAAAATTGCTGAGCTATTGAACCTGTCTAAGCAAGCCAATCTATTCACTTCTGATCAAGATGTTCAACTGAAGAAAAATAAAAAGAAAGCCATGTTGAATACTCAGAAAAAACAAGTGTCAACCCTCAAAGTTGAACAGCAGCATGATCGTGAAAAGCAACGTTATGTGCAACAGCAGAGTCCATTTTTAAAACATCTGGGGATTACCGATGAAAAAGGACACATCATTCCAAGCATGGCACGTAAGTGGAAACAGATTAATAAATTCATTGAAATCTTTTCACATGCCTATGAGCAGATTGATGCATCGCAGCAAGAATTGAATATTGTCGATTTTGGTTCAGGAAAGGGCTATTTGACCTTTGCCTTATATGATTATCTGCAAGCGCAACAGAAAACCCCGTTAATCACGGGCGTTGAGCTACGTTCAAACTTGGTTGAGTTTTGCAAGAACGTCGCTGATCAAGTCGATTTTAACCATCTTGATTTTTTTGAAGGGGATGTGCGGAGTTATCAACCTGAAAAGCTGGATGTGATGATCGCTTTACATGCCTGTGATATTGCCACTGACTTCGCCATTCATACCGGTATTCGTCTGAATGCGTCAATGATTATGTGTGCACCATGTTGCCATAAGGAACTCCGTCCACAGCTGCAAAGCCCAGAGGTGTTACAGCCAATGTTGCAATTCGGAATTCATGCGGGGCAACAGGCGGAAATGCTGACCGATACTTTGCGTGCCTTATTGCTAAAAGCCTATGGTTATGAAACTAAGGTATTCGAGTTTGTCTCTTTGGAGCATACCAGTAAGAATAAAATGATATTAGCGACCAAACGCAAACAAATTCAACAGCCCGATGCCAAGATTATGCAGCAGATCCAAGCTTTAAAAGCCATGTATGGTATTGAAAAACAAAGTCTGGAATTATTATTGCAAGATCAAATGCCCATCGAGAATATTGGCTGTAAGTGCTAATAGCATGAATTGATTGCTGGATAAATCTAACGATATCAATCAATATGGGTTGATATCGTTACTTATGCGATAGGGTTATAAATAAAAATTGAAGAATAACAAGTCGAGTCATTCCAATGATGAAAAACAAAATTTATCTCGCTGTTTTGCTCTTGGTCTTCTCCAATTTAAGTAAAGCAAAAGAATTTGAGAGTCCACTCAATCAGAAGGGAGTCGTCAGTTTTAATCCTTCAACACAAGCCAGAGTCCGTTTATATGGTCAAAATGGTCAGCAAATATATATGCAGCATACTTTTGATTGTAAAAATAGAAAACAGGGCATACGTGAAAATTTAAGTGGCTACGGGGCATGGAATGCTTTTAAAACCTATACTCGAATCAATATGAATTATTCGATTGGTATGCCACGAACAATCATACAAAAGGACATTGAGCAGAATTTTAATACCTATCAGATGGTGACCTATAAGGAATATGTGGTGACTGCTAATCAACCGATCAGCCTGCATGGATTTGTAGTAGGTACAGAGCGTACTACAGGTAAAGCCAAACTGGTCGATGGATGTGAGAATACGGAAGCTTCATTTAAGCCACAAGCAGGCCGCGAGTATGAAATATTGGGAGAAAATGAAAACCAGAAATGCCAATTCAAGGTCTATGACTTAGAATCGAGACAACTGGTTTCTGTCTCAGAGCAAGCCTATATCTGCCCAAAAGATAAGTGGAAGTTTTGGGGGAAAGGTGAGTAATAATTAGCGCTTTAATTTGGGAAGACAGATGACAAACTTCGCGCATGAGAAGTTTGTCAGGATCTAAAATCCGTTAATGCTGTTCGGTTGCGATTTCCGAAGCAGCTGCTGGTTCAATATGTTGCTGTTGTTGCGCTTTACGTTGTGCACCTGGCATATAATCCGGTTCTTGGGTCATGGCCAAATAGAAAAAGCTTAAAAAGATGGTACTGAGGACCCCGACAATGATGACAAATTTCCATCCCAATACGGTTTCTTCATTTGAATCTTTTTTTGGGGATGGCTGGTTATTCATAATAAATTCCAAAAATAACAAAAACAAAACTAGATTTTGCGCCTTTTGCGGCTGATTTGCCAAGTGGAAATATACACTTCTTGATTGTGTTGAGTGAGTCAGCACTTTGAATGGTGCACACAGACGAGATTTCTGTCATCTCATCCGTTTTATCATCGGCACGATGTGCGGCCATTCAGACGGTTATTGACTTGAACTAGAGATGATTACAGTGCGTTCCAGTCCTCAATCGCCTTAAAACCTGTTTCCAGACCGACATCATAGCTATAGCGAATCTTGGCCTTATCCTTGGAAAGACGACCTGCCATGTTTTTTAAATCAGGGGGACACACTTCCAGAATTTTCTGGTCAGAGGCTGAGCGGGTAAATTCGACAGCATCGTTATAACGTTGGGTGCGAGTCAAAAGACTATGTGCAAAACCACGTTGCTGCTTAAACAGGTATTTGGCAAGCAATTGGTCACCTTTACTGCTGGCCTTATAATAATTTTTTGGGCGAGTTCGGAGTACCATGAGTTTAGAGACATCATGCTGTTGCGCTGCCCAATGTACGGGCAAGGCATCGGCAACACCCCCATCAAAGTAGGGCTCACCAAATACTTCAACGGCTTGACGTGTTAATACTGGAATCGAGCTCGAGGCTCTTAATCCGTCAAGAATATTGTCTTTCGAAGCTTTGATATAGGTGGCTTCACCTGAAATAGCATGGGTCAACACCATATAAAATTCAGGATGATTGGCAAATAGATGGGCTTGATTGAGAGGATGTTCTTTTTCAACGATGTCCCACATCCATTTTAAATCCAGTAAGTCACCCCCTTTGAAAAAGCGACCATATTGGATAAATTCAGAACGAAGTGAGTGGTCGAGGTAGAGATTTAGCGTACGACCTTGCTGTGCGGCAAGATAATTGGCGACATTGGTCGAACCTGAAGAGACACCAACGCAGAGATCAAAAGGGTTAAATTGTTGCTGTAAAAATGCATCTAAGACACCACTGGTGAATGCGCCACGCATGCCACCGCCTTCAACGACCAGTGCCTGACGATTTTGTTGAAGCATTGAAAATCTCGAGTACCATGATAAACCCATGTTTTACACGGATTTATCATATTCGACAATAACACTTTAGTGATTGTGTTGATGTGCTTCAGTTGAGCCAGTTTCTGTCGACATTGAGGATTGTGACATTTCAGCAGGGGTTGCCGCTTTTTTCTGGTTCATTGGCATATAATCTGGTTCATTATTAATAGCCAAGTAGAAAATCACCATAAACAAAAAACTAAGAATTGTGGTGATAATTAATGCTTTCCAGCCCCAAGGCGAAGTTTCTGGGCAGAGTTTTTCAGACATAAGAAATTTCCAAATGATGCAAAAAAATAAAGCAGAATTGCTGAAGTTATAGCATAAATTGTGATGCATTACTCAGATGTTTTGCTGTGATTTTGTCGAACCTATAAAAAAGCCCGTATAGACAAGGAGTTCCATACGGGCGTTAATCGGCTTGGCTAAATCGAGATTATTGAATCACTGCCTTTTGTTGCGCTTTCTCTCTCAATAATTTTGGTGGTGTGAAACGTTCACCATATTGATCGGCTAGTTGCTCAGCACGTTGTAAGGATTTTTCAATGCCATTTTGATTCAGGAATTGAATCGCACCCCCTGTCCAAGGGGCAAAGCCAATTCCAAAAATCGAACCGACATTGGCATCAATCACAGATTCTAATACGCCTTCTTCATAGCAACGCAACGTATCCAGTGCCTGCACAAACAGGAAACGGTCAATCATGTCTTGTTCAGAAATATTGTTGTCTTTTTGCCAGCGACTGAGCCCATCCCATAAATGTTTTTTACCATTTTCAGGATAGTCATAGAAACCTGCACCGGCCGCTTTGCCTTTACGGTTTAGCTCGTGAATCATGGTGTGTACCACCTCATCCACTGGGGTTTTCGGTAAATCTTTGCCTTCTGCTTGTAAGGCTTTGCGAGTTTCTGCTGCAACATGTTCAGTCAAGGTTAGAGAGACTTCATCCTTAATCGCCAGTGGGCCAACCGGCATACCTGCTTTCAATGCGGCCATTTCAATTTTGGCAGGGTGTACACCTTCTGCGAGTAAACGCATTCCTTCTTGGATGAATGTACCAAACACGCGACTGGTAAAGAAGCCACGGCTGTCGTTCACCACGATTGGAGTTTTGGCAATTTGCTGAACAAAGTCATAAGCCTTGGCCAAAGTTTCGGCAGAGGTTTGTTTGCCTTTGATAATTTCAACCAGTTGCATCTTATCCACTGGGCTAAAGAAATGCAGCCCAATGAATGTTTGAGCATCTTTACTCGCTGTCGCCAAACCTGTGATGGGCAGGGTCGAGGTATTCGATGCAAAGATTCCACCTTCAGCCAAATATTGTTCAGCTTCCTGAGTCACTTTAGCTTTCAGTTCCTGATTCTCAAACACTGCTTCAATGATCAGGTCACAGCCTTGTAAGTCAGCTGCATCTGCTGTTGCGGTAATCAGTGCAAGCACTTGATCACGTTTTTCTGCCGTCATACGACCTTGTGAAACACGTTTATCCAAAAGTTTCTGTGAATAAGCTTTGCCTTTTTCTGCATTTTCAACAGAGACATCTTTCAGGATCACAGGAATGCCTTTGATTGCGGTTGAATAGGCAATGCCTGCACCCATCATCCCTGCACCTAACACACCGACTTTGGTCGCTTGCCATTTTGCAACTTCAGCAGGGCGGCTTACGCCTGATTTGATTGCATTCAGACCATGCCAGAAGGTACCGATCATATTTTTAGAAATCTGACCGACCGTGAGTTGAGTAAAGTAACGTGATTCGATACGCAAAGCGGTATCAATATCAACCTGTGCACCTTCAACCGCAGCCGCCATGATCGCTTCAGGCGCAGGATAGCAACCTTTGGTTTTGTCACGTAGCATCGCAGGGGCAATCGCAAGCACTTGTGCAACTGCAGGCGTTTTGGGATCGCCCCCCGGAATTTTGTAGCCTTTCACATCAAAAGGTTGTTGCGATTTCGGATTGGCTTTGACCCAAGCAATGGCTTTGTCTAATAGCTCTTGCTCATTTTCAGCAGTGTCATGTACCAGACCCAACGATTTTGCTTTATCCACGCCAAACTGCTTACCTTCCATCAAGAATGGAAATGCATTTTGTAAGCCCAACAAACGCACCATACGCACGATACCGCCACCACCTGGCAGCAAGCCTAAGGTTACTTCAGGCAAACCAAATTTGGTTTTTGGATCATTGATGGCAATACGGTAATGGCAGCCCAACGCAATTTCCCAACCACCACCCAGTGCCGTACCATTTAAGGCAGCAACAACAGGTACACCTAAAGTTTCAATCGTACGTAAGTCACCTTTGAGCTCTTCAATCATTTTGAAGAATTCAGTAGCATGTTCAGGTTGTACTTGAATCAATTCATCCAAGTCACCGCCTGCAAAGAAGGTTTTCTTGGCAGAACGGAAAATAATGCCTTTCAGATCCGTTTCTGTTTTAAGCTTTTGGCTGACTTCATTGAGTGAATCACGGAATTCTGCATTCATGGTATTGGCAGATTGACCCGATGAATCAAGAGTAAGAATTACAATATTGTCCGCGTTTTTTTCGTATTTAATAGCGCTCATGTTGTTCTCCTCACACCAACTCAATAATGGTGGCAATCCCCATTCCACCACCGACACACAAGGTAGCCAAGCCACGTTTTTTACCTTGACGCTCTAATTCATCCAGCAAAGTGCCTAAAATCATCGCGCCAGTCGCACCCAATGGATGGCCCATGGCAATAGCACCGCCATTGACGTTGACTTTCTCGGCAGGAACCTTGAGTTCATTGATAAAACGCATTACGACTGCTGCAAAGGCTTCGTTGACTTCAAACAGATCGATGTCATCAATGCTTAAGCCTGCTTTGGCCAAAGCTTTACGTGCAGCAGGGGCAGGACCTGTCAGCATGATGGTTGGATCTGTACCCACCAAGGCCGTTGCCAGTACTTTGGCACGTGGTTTTAAACCTTGTTCTTTGACGGCTTTTTCAGAAGCCAATAACACCACCGCAGCACCATCAACGATGCCTGAGGAGTTACCTGCATGATGCACATGGTTAATTTTTTGTGCTTCAGGATACTTCTGTAGCGCAACCGCATCGAAGCCCATTTGTCCCATCATTTCAAAGCTGGCATTGAGTTTTGCCAAGCCTTCAACTGTGGTATTGCCTTTAATAAATTCATCTTTTTCTAAGATCAGCACACCTGAATGATCTTTAACAGGCACTACGGATTTGTCGAAATAACCTTTGGCTTGAGCCGCAGCCGCTTTTTGCTGCGAACCGACGGCAAAAGCGTCTACATCTTCGCGGCTATAGCCATCTAAAGTGGCAATTAAGTCTGCGCCAACACCTTGTGGCACAAAAGACGATTTTAAGTTGGTTTCAGGATCAAGTGCCCAAGGACCACCATCAGAACCCATTGGGATACGTGACATCGATTCCACGCCACCGGCAACTACCACATCTTCCCAACCTGAACGGACTTTTTGTGCTGCCAAATTGACCGCTTCTAAGCCAGACGCACAGAAACGGTTGATTTGTACGCCGGCCACATCATCATTCCACCCTGCAGCAATCGCAGCGGTTTTGGCAATATCGCCCCCTTGATCTGCAATTGGAGTGACACAACCTAAAACAATGTCATCGACTTTTGAGGTATCCAGTTGGTGACGTTGTTGTAATTCATTCAATAATGATGTGAGTAAAGTAATCGGTTTGACTTCATGCAGTGAGCCATCTTTTTTTCCTTTTCCGCGTGGCGTGCGAATGGCATCAATAATGTAGGCCTCGCTCATAGGTTTTCCTTGTATCACCTTAAAATTGTTGTTTATCGAGTGTACTCAATTTAAGTGTCAGTGCAATGATGATAAACATTGACAAGTTTGATGTTTTTCGCCAATGGGCTGAGAAATTCAGACAATCGTTAATTTTGGTGTCTTTTGATATGTCTGACAGTGTCTTCGATTAGACTGGTGCTTGAAAATGAGAGATAGAAATGATGAGCGAAAGCACATGATAAAAACCAAGCGCCACTATGCAGTGATGGCATTGATCTTGTCACTTTTGGGATGCGATACCTCGGGACGGGATGTTGATAACAGCACAGCAAAGCAGGATAAAAACAAGATGAGTCAAACCTATTCCAATCAAGTTGCTGATGACAAAATGTTGTTGGTATTGTCTGCACCTTCTGTACATGACCCTTATTACAAATCTGCTTTTCAACGGATTGTCGATTTCCAGATTGATTATGCCAAGTCCATTTTGGGTAATGATAATGTGGTGATTGTGGTCGATAAAGACACCAAACCGTATTTCACTGGCAAAGTGCCAGAAGACATTTTACTGGTGGATGATGTCCGTGATATCTGGATGCGTGATTTTACTACCGTTAATCCAATGCAACCGGTGCAATTTACTTATACGTGGGCGTCGATGACGCAGAAGCAAAGTAAAGATGTGCAAAAAAGCTTTAGTCGTTTTACAGATCGCTATCAGATTCAAAGCGCCAAAACTGATCTGATGCTTGATGGGGGGAATCTGGTTGATGACTATGCGGGTCGTGTGATTACCACCACACGTTTCATGGAAGATAATGAACTGAGTTATAACGAGGCCAAACAAGAGTTAAAAGCCACGTTGGGTGCAACCGAAGTTGCAATTTTAGAACCAGATGAAGAAGTACTAGCACATTCGGATGGCATGGTCAGTTGGGTAGATAAAAATACCTTGTTGGTGAATGACTATTCAAAAACGCCTGCATTTAGAACAACGGTGATGAAGGAGTTAAAAGCTTCATTTCCAACTGCAAAAATTGTCGAAGTGCCTGTGGAATATAAAACTAATCCCAAAGGGCAATGGGAAGGTTTTGAGTCGGCTTGTGGGGTGAATTTAAATGCCACGGTCACGCATCATAATATTTATGTGCCGACCTTTAATATGCCGCATGATCAAAAAGCACTCATGATTATCCAGCAAAATACCAGTAAGAAAGTTATTCCTATAAATGCCGAAAGTGTTTGTCCAATGGGCGGTAGTGTGCGTTGTCTGACTTGGCAGGTAACTGGAGACAATGCCGTGAAACTTATTCAAGCGGCAAGAGATAAGTGATAGATGTGTCATTATTTAAATAGGAAGAAGAGAAAAACATTGAGTGCTTATGAATAACGTCGAGAAGCCATGAAGTTTATCAATGTCGTCGGTACATCTGCTGCTGGAAAAACCACTTTTGCTCGTCAACTTGCTCAAAAGCTAGGATTGTCTTACATTGAAATGGATGATTTATTTTGGCTGGATGATTGGCAAGAAACACCTGATCATGAGTTTTTTGCTAAATTACAACATCAAATGGATCAAGCCGCTGGTGGATGGGTGCTTGATGGTAATTATTCTCGAACCCAAGATTTGAAGCTTAAATATATTGATACGATTATTTGGCTGGATTATTCATTTTCGTTAAATCTGTACCGCTCAGTTAAAAGAGCAATTAGTCGAGCGGTGACACAAAAAAGATTATGGGAAAATTCCAATAATCGAGAAAGTTTCAAGACCAGTTTTCTGTCTAAGGATTCGATTATTTTATGGATGATTACCCATCATGCTCAAAATCGTAAAAAGTATTTGGCGATGATGAATGATGCTCGATATCAGCATATCCAGTTTATTCGTTTGACTTCGCCAAAACAGACAGCAGTATTTTTAAACGAGATGGATACTCATTTATTTAACTTGTAGAAAGAAGCTTATCCAGATTGCTTAATCTGATAAATCTAAATGAAAGAATTGGTTGTAGGGTGATTCGTTATATTCTGCGAAAGCAGCACCTTCAACAAATCCAAACTTCTTATACAGTTTGATTGCGGCATCAAAGTGAACGTCTTTTCCTGTTTCTAAACTGACTCTTTGATAGTGACGTTGTTGAGCGAGTTTTAATAAAAATTCAAGCAGTTGTGCTGCGACCCCTTGACGTAAATGGGCAGGATGAGTCCGCATAGATTTGATTTCTGCGTGGTCGGGTGTCAGTTCTTGGATTGCGCCACAGCCCAGTAATTGCTCATCGTTCCACAAGGTATAGACGCTAATTGAATCTTTTTGCAGACTGCTGAGGTCTAATGCAAAACTATGTTCCAGTGGGGTATTTTGATGTAGACCATGCAAATGGAGATAAATCAAATTTTGAACTTGTGGATGGCAGAAGTCAGCTTTTTTAATGATCATTGTTATTCAAGCAAATTGTAGAGGTCTGCTTGATTATTAGCACATTTAAAAAGCAATGTTCAACTGTATAAAGTTGAACATTGCTTTGTTGTTATATTAGTTGTGATGCCCGTGCAACTGACGATATAAACCAGGGGTTACTCCCGTCCATTTCTTAAAGGCACGGTGGAAGGTACTGGTTTCACTAAAGCCGACTTGCTGTGCTACATCTTCAAGGGTGAGATTTGGTGTCAACAATAAATGAATTGCAGCATCACGACGTAAGGCATCTTTTACGCCTTGATAGCTTTTACCTTCTGCAGCCAAACGACGACGTAAGGTTTGCGGTGATAAATACAACATTGCCGCGACATCATTCAGTGTTGGCATTTCTTCACCAATCTGGCTCTTTAATACATCACGGATACGCGAAGTCAATGAGTTGGTATTTTTGAACTTCACTAACAACTGGGCAGGTGCTGCTTTCAGGAATTCTTCTAAAGTTTTTTCATCTTGACGGATCGGGAGATCCAGATAATCGGCAGCAAATGTAATTTCGGTGCGTGGTGCATCGAACTGCATCACTGGAGCAAAAAACAAGGCATCATATTCATCGGCATGATTTGGACGCTCATAACCAAAATGCACGCGCTCTAAAGGTAGACGACGTTCAATTAACCATGACGCAAGACCATGCCAGATCATCAGCATGCTTTCAGTAATAAAGTGATCTGGATCTAAAGCTTTGGGAATGTGTGGAACCAAACGTGCTTCATGTTTATCACGCTCTAAGCTGACCGCCCACTCATCTCCAAACAGTTTGTAGAATTGAGAGGAGAGTTCCAGTGCCTGACCAAGCGTTTTGGAATGGATAATCAATTGGCACATGATGGCAAAAGTACCTAAACGACGCGGTTGTATATCAAAACCGACATGTTCGTCTTGGGTGACCATCCATAACATTTTTATAAAACGGGTGTACTGCTCTGGAGAGATTCGAGCCTTCGGTTGGCGGAGTAGTTCTGCTTCTATGCCGACATGTGAAAGTAATGTTTCAACGTCCATGCCTAGGCGTTTAACACCTGTTAAAGCCGCATTCACGAAGTGGATGCTGATCGTATCACGGCTCATATTGAATCCTTCAGTTTCTTTACTATTCACGATAATTGACCTAAATAACCGTCTAAAATAAAAAGGGCTTGTTAGTTGATCAGATATAGCTGCGACAATAGACATTTTTTAGATGGTACAAGGCGTGGCTTGTGAAATTTAGTACTTCTAAATGAGCATGACATAACGCAGTAGCATCAAAAAATGCTTTTGTCCCGTAGGGTTGTAACAAAAATTTCCTCATACATCGTTATAAAACTTGGAAATGAATTATCATTCCTGTCGTTTCATGCCTCGTCTGATAAAATTTTTGCCAACAACGCAACATATATATGATCAATTAACAAGCCCTATGGCAATTGACAAGAAAAATAATTGCGCCTTGTATACATGTTAAATTGCCGAAACTATCAAGGTAAATGGCTGAACATGACATTGTTTTTGTGTTTATCCACACCTAGTATAAAAGAAAATTTAAACAAATTGAGTAAAAAATATTATGCCATCTGCACTAAAGGGATTGAAAGTCCTCGACTTTTCGACTTTGTTACCAGGACCATTTGCCAGTATGTACCTTGCGGACATGGGTGCAGAAGTTATCCATGTGGAATCACCGACGCGTCCCGATCTGGTACGGATTATGCCACCCTATGCTAACGGTCAGGCCACTGCACATAGTTACCTGAATCGAAATAAACAGTCGATTGCACTCGACCTGAAAGATGTCGCTAATATTGAACTGATCAAAAATAAAATCTCTGAGTTTGATATTGTACTAGAGCAATTTCGTCCTGATGTCATGCGTCGTTTAGGCTTGGATTATGAAACTTTAGCTGAGATTAATCCGCGTTTAATCTACTGTTCCATTACAGGCTATGGTCAGACAGGAACATATAAAGATCGGGCAGGACATGATATTAACTATTTAGCACTGGCAGGTGTATCGGGGCATAGCGGTCGTCAGGAGGGAGGTCCACCACCACTGGGGATTCAAATTGCAGATGTGGCGGGCGGCTCTTTACATGCAGTGATTGGTATTCTGGCTGCTGTGGTTGAACGGCAACGCAGTGGTCTTGGGCAATATATTGATATTTCCATGACGGATTGTGTGGCGAGTCTGAATAGTATGGCCGCTTCAGCAAGTCTGGCAGGACAAACACCACAGGCTGCTGAGGCAGGAATGTTAAATGGTGCAAGCTTCTATGATTATTATCAAACCAAAGATGGACGTTACTTCTCGGTGGGGAGTTTAGAGCCACAATTCATGGCAGGTCTGGCTACAGCTTTAGAGCTACCTATATTGCTTGCCAAAGGGACATCCTTTGATCCAGAAGATCGACAAGCGGTGAAACAAGCCTTGCAGGAAAAGTTTCAAACTCAAGATTTTGCTGCATGGCAGCATTTGTTCCAACGTCTGGATATCTGTGTTGAACCTGTACTCAGTCTGGATGAAGCATTGGTCTCGCCCATCGCGCAGCAACGGGGTTGGGTGGTAGAAGTTCCATTATCGGAAAATGCAGCACAAACTGAGCCTCAGTTGGCCTGCCCAATCAAATTTTCTCGTTCACAAATGAAGTATGCTTTTATTGGTCAGGGTTTGGGTGAGGGTAAATGGTAGAAAATATGTGCGACCAATCACTGATTGTTAAAATATTGTACAGATTGTTAACATTTTGAATAAGTTGTAATTTAAAAATAAGAGTAACCTTTTATACACAATAACATAAAAGGTTACGTAAACATGACAATCTCTAAATCTATGATTGTTTCCTGTTTATCCGTTCTCTCATTGAGTCTTTTCACACAACATACTCAAGCAGCTTCTTCCGCATTTGATCCAAATGGTCAATGGCTGTTTGGTGATTGGAACGGTCAACGCACTGCGTTGCAAGAACAGGGTTACAAATTTTCTGCTGATTACACTGGTGAATTTGCAGGGGTTTTAGATTCTAAACAACACTCAAGCCATGGCAGTGAATTCACTGGGCAGTTGGCTTTAGGTACTCATTTCGACCTGAATAAAATTTTAGGTTGGCAGGATACTGAAGCCCAAATCACGGTAACCTATCGTGATGGTCAGTCTTTGTCTCAAACTGCAGATGCCTTACAAGGACATCTTAGTTCTGCGCAAGAAGTCTGGGGGCGTGGTCAAACATGGCGTTTAACTGACCTGTGGATCAAGAAGAAATTTTTAGATCAGGCTTTGGATATCAAAGTGGGTCGTTTCGGCGAAGGTGAAGATTTCAATAGCTTTGACTGTGATTTCCAAAACTTGGCCTTATGCGGTTCTCAGGTGGGTAACTGGGTTGGTGACCAATGGTATAACTGGCCAGTAAGCCAATGGGCATTGCGTGTCAAATACAACTTGCAACCCGACCTATACGCACAAATCGGGGCATATGAATATAACCCTGAAAACTTGCAACGTGGCAAAGGTTTTAACCTGAGCACAGATGGTTCACGTGGCGCGATTATTCCAGCAGAAGTGGTCTGGACTCCAAAATTGAGTGCGCAGTCTTTACCAGGCGAGTATCGTTTTGGTTATTACTATAGTACTGCTGATGCTGCTGAAATTGAAAATCCTGCCAGAACCGGACATAAACAGGGTGGCTGGTTTACAGCGAAGCAGCAGCTCACTCGCCATGATGGTCAGTCTGATCGTGGTTTAACGGGCTTTGTGAATATTACAGTTCACGACTCGAAAACCAATTCGGTTAAAGACATGCAAAATGTTGGTTTAATCTATAAAGGCCCATTTGATCAGCGCCCTAGAGATGAACTTGCTTTGGGTGTCGCGCGTATTCATGCCAACGATAAAAATAATGGTTTACTGGATGACGAATATAACACCGAGTTGTATTACGGCATTCATGCGACCAACTGGTTGACCATTCGTCCAAATATTCAATATGTCCGTCATGTCGGTGCACTGAAAGATGGTGATAAGACTTGGGTTGGCGGGATTAAGTTCCAAACCATTTTCTAATTTCGATATTCGGGCAACTTTGCAGCGTGAGGCCAGACATGGGTGAGATCTGCAAAGTTGTTGTGATTTGAACTCGACCATAAAAACAGACCTTTTTTGCTTTTTATGGATCCAAAATATAAAAGATGCAAGGTGATCTTATGAATCAATCTGCTTCAAAATCTGGGCTTAGAACATTGACGGTGGTGATTATCGCCCTCATTGCATTGTTCTTGCTGATTGGTGGTATCTGGCTCGCAGTAATTGGTGGGTCTTTTTATTATGTGATTGCAGGCGTACTGTTACTGGTTGTAGCAGTACAACTTTATAAACGAGCGTCAGGGCCTTTATGGGTCTATGCTGGATTGATGTTAGGTAGCGTTGTTTGGGGTGTTTGGGAAGTTGGAACCGATTTCTGGGCACTGGCACCGCGTCTTGATATCCTCGGCATTTTGGGGTTGTGGTTACTGGTACCTGCGGTAACGCGTGGTATTGATAATCTCAGTTCGAGTAAAGTTGCGCTATCATCGACTTTAGCGATTGCGATTGTGGTGATGGTGTATTCGATCTTCAATGATCCACAAGAAATTAATGGGGTGATTCAAACACCTCAGCCCGCACAAGCGAAAGCAGTGGAGGGTATCGCACCTGAAGATTGGCCAGCATACGGTCGTAGTCAGGGTGGTGAGCGCTACTCGCCATTGACACAGATCAATGATAAAAACGTTAAAGATCTAAAAGTAGCTTGGACATTGCGTACTGGCGATTTCCGTACTGAAAATGATTCGGGTGAAACCACCAATCAGGTCACACCAATCAAGATTGGCAATAACATGTTTATGTGTACGCCACATCAACATTTGATTTCAATTGATCCTGCGACAGGTAAGGAAAAATGGCGTTTTGATCCGAAACTCAAAGCGGATAAAACTTTTCAGCATTTAACTTGTCGTGGTGTGATGTACTACGATGCGGCCAATACCACTGAATTTGCAACCAGTTTACAGGCGAAAAAGTCGAGTTCAACTGAGTGTCCGCGTAAAGTATTTGTACCTGTGAATGATGGCCGTTTAGTTGCTGTGAATGCAGATACAGGTAAGGCATGTTCTGACTTTGGTCAAAACGGTGAAGTAAACTTACAGGAATTCATGCCATACGCCTACCCAGGTGGTTATAACCCGACTTCTCCAGGTGTGGTTTCTGGTACAACTGTGGTGATTGCTGGTTCTGTAACGGATAACCATTCGAATAAAGAGCCTTCAGGTGTCATCCGTGGTTATGATGTCAACACGGGTAAGTTGTTATGGGTATTTGATACAGGTGCAGCTGATCCAAATGCAATGCCTGGTCAAGGCACAACGTTTGTACATAACTCACCTAATGCTTGGGCGCCGCTTGCCTATGACTCAAAACTGGATATCGTCTATGTACCAACAGGCGTCGGTACACCAGATATCTGGGGGGGTGACCGTACTGAGTTGAAAGAGCGTTATGCCAACTCAATGCTGGCGATTAATGCAACGACAGGTAAGTTGGTCTGGCACTTCCAAACCACACATCATGATTTGTGGGATATGGATGTACCATCACAACCTTCATTGGCCGATATTCAAGATAAATCAGGTCAAACAGTCCCTGCGATTTATGTATTGACCAAAACAGGGAATGCCTTTGTTTTAGATCGTCGTAATGGTCAGCCGATTGTACCGATTACAGAGAAACCTGTTCCGCAAACGGTGAAATGGGGTCCTCAAACCAAAGGTGAGTTTTATTCAAAAACTCAACCGTTCTCTGACTTCGATTTAGCACCAAAAGACAAATTGACGGATAAAGACATGTGGGGTGCCACCATGTTTGACCAGTTGATGTGTCGTGTGAAATTTAAAAGTTTGAACTATGATGGTATTTATACGCCACCTTCTGAAAACGGAACTTTAGTATTCCCTGGTAACTTGGGGGTATTTGAGTGGGGTGGTATGTCTGTGAATGCGGACCGTCAGGTTGCAGTCATGAACCCGATTGGTTTACCGTTCGTAAGCCGTTTAATTCCAGCAGATCCAAATCGCCAAGCGGTTGCACGTGGTGCTGGTACGGAGCATGGCATGCAACCGATGTATGGCACGCCATATGGTGTGGATATCAGCCCGTTCCTTTCCCCATTAGGTTTGCCATGTAAACAACCAGGCTGGGGCTTTGTTGCTGGTGTGGATTTAAAAACCCATGAAGTGGTCTGGAAAAAACGTATTGGTACCATCCGTGATAGCTTGCCAACATTATTCCAATTACCACCAGTGAAAATTGGTGTGCCTGGTTTAGGTGGTTCGATTTCGACTGCGGGTAATGTGATGTTTGTTGGTGCAACACAAGATAACTATATTCGCGCATTCAATGTTTCAAATGGTGACAAGTTATGGGAAGCACGTTTACCTGCGGGTGGACAAGCAACACCAATGACTTATGAAGCCAATGGCAAACAGTATGTGGTGATTATGGCGGGTGGACACGGTTCATTCGGCACCAAAATGGGTGATTATCTCGTGGCTTATGCATTGCCAGATAAGAACTAATTTCATTTAGAAATTATCCGAAAAAGCCTAGATTCGTCTAGGCTTTTTCTTTTTGTGGCAATTAGATAGGCTTATCAATAAAACCGTTATTAAATATGCAAAAAAAGCATTTTGTTGATGAATGAAAGCTCGCTATGCTAGTCGCCTTTATAATGAATGACTAGCCATACGCCATGTATTTATATACGGATTTCGATCAACAGCTGATTAACCAACGTGTTGCTCAGTTTCGCGATCAAACAGAACGCTATTTAGCAGGAAAATTAACAGAAGACGAATATCGTCCATTACGTTTGCAAAATGGTCTGTATGTGCAACGTTATGCGCCTATGCTCCGTATCGCTGTGCCGTATGGCTTGATGAATACCAAACAACTTAGAAAAATTGCTGAAATTGCGACTGAATATGACCGTGGCTATGCGCACGTTTCAACGCGTCAAAATATTCAGTTGAACTGGCCTGCATTAGAAAATGTCCCTGATATCCTTGCTGAACTGGCAACGGTACAAATGCATGCCGTACAAACCTCAGGTAACTGTATCCGTAATACTACGACTGACCAGTTTGCAGGTGTAGTTGCGGGTGAAATTGCGGATCCACGTCCGACCTGTGAATTGATTCGTCAGTGGAGTACCTTCCATCCTGAATTTGCCTTTTTGCCACGCAAGTTCAAAATCGCGGTTTCGGCTTTAGCAGAAAAAGACCGTGCTGCCACAGCATTCCATGACATCGGTGTTTATCTGGTGCGTAATGATGCAGGCGAAATGGGTTACAAAATTATGGTGGGTGGTGGTTTGGGGCGTACCCCGATCATTGGTAGTGTGATCCGTGAATTCTTGCCACGTGAAGATTTGATTGCTTATTTGGAAGCAACTTTACGTGTGTATAACTTGCATGGCCGCCGTGATAACAAATACAAAGCACGTATCAAAATTTTGGTGAAAGCTTTAACACCAGAAGTATTTGCACAAAAAGTGGAAGCTGAGTTTCAGCACACACGCGAAACATTAAAGATTCAACCTGAAATCTTGAAAAAATTGGATGAAGAGTTCACTCCATTTGCTTATCAAGATTTAGAAGATCAAGATTTCACAGCTTTGTTTGCCGAACATCCGAAATTCAAACAATGGTTTAACGTTAATACCAATGCACATAAAGTCAAAGGCTATCGTATTGTGACGATTTCCTTGAAGCGTGCCGGCGTTGCTCCTGGTGATGTCACCACTGAAGAAATGAACTTAATCGCAGATTTAGCCGATAAGTATACCTTTGGTGAGTTCCGTACCACCCATGAACAAAATATTTCGTTGGTTGATGTACCACAAAAAGATTTATTTGAATTGTGGCAAACGCTTGAACATCACAACATGGCGCGTGCGCATATTGGCTTTATTACCGATATTATTTGCTGTCCAGGTGGCGACTTCTGCTCATTGGCCAATGCCAAATCAATTCCGATCTCGGAAGCGATCAGCCGCCGTTTTGAAGATTTAGACACGATCTATAATTTAGGTGAACTGGATCTAAACATTTCTGGCTGTATGAATGCTTGTGGTCATCACCATGTCGGCAACATTGGTATTCTCGGTGTGGACAAAAAAGGTGCTGAGTTTTATCAGATCACGCTGGGTGGACATGCTGATCATGATGCATCATTAGGGGATATCCTAGGCCCATCTTTTGCTGCAGATGCTGTACCTGATGTGATTGATGAAATCTTGAATACCTACCTTGACTTACGTAATGAAGGTGAGCGCTTTATTGATACTTACCGCCGTGTCGGCATTCAACCATTTAAGGAGCGTGCTTATGCTTAATACAACGCTACAAGTGCTGTTTAAAGATGGCACGATTGCTGACAATAGCTACCAAATCATTACCGAAGAGGGCGTTGTTCCACAGGGGGATGTGGTGCTTACAACGGCACAGTTGGATCAATTAGCACATGTACAAGGTAAGAAGGCGTTGTACATTACTGTTGATGATTCACCTGAAACACACCAATTTCCATTAAATGAACTGGATGCGATCTTTATTGAGTTTGCAGGTTTCAATGATGGTCGTGGTTATTCATTTGCTGCTTTATTACGTCGCCAAGGTTATCAAGGTGAGTTACGAGCGGTCGGTGATATCTTTAAGGACGTTTTAAACTATTTAAAACGTTCTGGCTTTGACACTTTTGTGGTGAAAGAGGGTAAGGATATTCATGAAGCGGCTGCAGGGCTTCAGGACTTTACCAACCCTTATCAAGCTTCAACTGCTGTGCCACAGGCAAGTTATCAAACTGGTGCGTAAAGAGATTGAAACAAAAAAAGCTGAACTTTGGTTCAGCTTTTTTATTTGATGCAGATTATTCATCTAACTGGCAATTGATCATCCATTTAATTCCAAACTGATCGGTAAAAGCGCCATAAAGCGCACCCCAGAAGGTCTTTTCGAGTGGCATTTCAATTTGGCCATTCGCAGACAAAGCATCAAATAGTCGTTGCGCTTCATCCAACTCATCCGGGTCAAGATTGATTGAAATATAGTGATTTGTACCTTGGGTAAAGACACTGTTGGGAGCACAGAACTGGTCATTGGTATCAGATGCCATCAATACGGTAAATTCATTGATGGGTAAGGACACATGTAAAATTAAATTTTTATCGGCTTCTGATAGGCTAATACCTTCAGTCGGTGGCATATCACCATAACGACTAAGCATGGCAAATTCACCACCAAACACAGATTTATAAAAGTTAAATGCTTGTTCTGCTTGTCCTTTGAAATTTAGATAATGATTGAGTTGCATGGGGGACTCCTTGTTGTTTTTTTATACAATGCATAACTTATCGGGATTTTAGCAATGGATGCATTATTTTTTGTAATCCCAAACCTAAAAAATCCTGCATTACGCAGGATTTTTTGAACAAATTGAAAAATTATTTAGATCAATTCAATTGCGACCGCAGTTGCTTCACCACCACCGATACACAGTGCAGCAACACCTTTCTTACCACCTGTACGTTTAAGGGCGTGAATCAATGTCAGGATAATACGAGAGCCTGTAGAACCAACAGGGTGGCCCAATGCACAGGCACCGCCATTGATATTGACTTTTTCAGCATCTAATTTGAAATCATCGATTGGGCACATGGTGACCATCGCAAAAGCTTCATTGATTTCCCATAGATCGACGTCTTGCGCATCCCAACCAGCTTTGTTCAATACTTTTTCAATCGCGCCTACAGGAGCAATGGTAAATTCAGAAGGGTGCTGTGAGTTTGAAGCAGTTGCAATAATTTTTGCCAAAGGCTGTAAACCACGTTGCGTTGCAACATCGCTAGATGTTAACACCAGTGCAGATGCACCATCCGAGATTGAGCTTGCGTTTGCGGCGGTAATGGTTCCGTCTTTTGCAAAAGCGGGTTTAAGTGATGGAATCTTGTCAATTTTTGCACTTAATGGTTGTTCATCCTGATCAATCACCACGTCGCCTTTACGTGTCGAAACGGTAACAGGTACGATCTCATCCTTAAAGTAACCTTCAGTAATGGCCTTTTGTGCGCGTTGCAAAGAACGAATCGCAAAATCATCCATTTGTTCACGTGTATAGCTGCGTTTATTGGCCATATCTTGGGCAAATGAGCCCATTAAACGACCTGTTTCAGCATCTTCTAAGCCATCAAGGAACATATGGTCTTTAATTTCACCATGGCCCATACGATAGCCAGCACGTGCTTTAGGTAATATATACGGTGCGTTGGTCATTGATTCCATACCGCCCGCAACGACGATTTCTGCACTGCCAGCCTTGATCATATCAGTTGCTTGCATCACGGCTTTCATGCCAGAACCGCAAAGCTTGTTAATAGTGACTGCACCGGTAGAATCTGGTAGACCTGCTTGACGCATGGCTTGACGTGCAGGGCCTTGTTTTAAACCCGCTGGTAAAACACAACCCATGATTACTTCTTCTACATCGGTTGGTTGTAGGCCAGAACGAGCAATTGCTTCTTTAATTGTTACTGCACCTAGTTCTGGTGCTGTTACACCTGAAAGTGCACCTTGGAAGCCGCCCATTGCTGTACGAGCGCCGTTAACGATTACGATGTCAGTCATGATGTGTCTCCACACTTATAATTTATAAAAATGTTCCAAACTTAAGCAGTATAGTAAAAAAAGCATCTGAATAAAGTGTTTTACCTATTTTAGGCTAGACTGAAGAGTTTTTAGCAACGCGATAACTTTTCGAAACGTATATTACCCATTCGGCTTAACATAATTTTCGTATGATAGTTTGGAGAGGTTGAGCAATAGATGAAACTGCCGTTGGATGCTAGAGGAAGACCATTGCTGGATTGAAATATAATAGAATCGGGGGTATTGCCAAATGCTCTATAGCTTAAATGACCATATTTATGGTTGAGTGCAATTGTAAATAACAATGTTTCCTCTGCATCTCGTTGTCTATTCCGATTGCTATCAATAAATCCAATAAAACCTTTATTCCAGTCATGATCACAATGAATCTCATCTGAACTTGGGCACAGCATCACATTTTGATGATGAAGTTGTGCATCCGTTTTTGCTTTTTGTATATGAATTGTGAGGATTCTTTTAAGGTAGGCAGCTTCGTTTGAGATCATAATTTCACGGAAATAGGGGACTGCAAAGGTGGCAAGAATGGCTAAAACTCCAAGCGTGATGATTAATTCGATTAGAGTCAGTCCATGGAATTTAAACATATTATCTCTTTGTGTTTTTATTAAATTTTTGATTAACAAATACTTGGATTGATTTTTTATAATCCGGAACAGGATCGGTAATAAAAATATTACTAATAAATTAATTAAGAAATACTAAATCGCAAGCTTTAAAACCATAATTCATCCCAATATTAAATGGGAATTGAAAATTTACTGAACTACAACGGAAATTGTAAGAAATTTTGTCAATAATTTACGAGGTTAAAGTTATCAAGCACTTGGAAAATTCATCAAGTGTTTGTATGATTCAAAGTGAAGTGAATAGCTTAAAAAATAATACTGTTGGACATTCGTGTTCTCAGGACGAAAAATCATAGGCTAAGCTTACACAACAAACAATTGTTATCTCTGGAGGATATCCATGAAATTGAGTCGTATTGCACTTGCTATGCTTGTTGCTGCTCCTTTAGCTGCTGCTAATGCGGGTATTACAGTAACACCATTGATGCTTGGTTACACATTCCAAGATTCTAAAAGCAACAATGGTCCTAAGCATTTAACAAATGCTCCTGAAATTAAGGATGACTTATTTGTTGGTGCTGCACTAGGTGTTGAATTAACGCCATGGTTAGGTTTTGAAGCTGAATACAACCAAGTTAAAGGTGATGTAGACGGTTCTACTCCTAATGCTAGCTACAAACAACAACAAATCAACGGTAACTTCTATGTTACTTCTGATTTGATCACTAAAAACTATGACAGCAAAATCAAGCCTTACGTATTGTTAGGTGCTGGTCATTACAAATATACATTTGATGATGCTACTCCAGCTCAATTGGGTCGCGCTGGTCGTGGCTTGAAAGAAGAAGGTACTTTGGGTAATGCAGGTTTTGGTGCTTTCTGGCGCTTGAACGATGCTTTGTCTCTTCGTACAGAAGCTCGTGGTACTTATAACATCGATGAAGATTTCTGGAACTATACTGCACTTGCAGGCTTAAACGTAGTTCTTGGTGGTCACTTGAAACCTGCTGCTGCAGTAGTAGAAGTTACTCCAGTTGAACCAACTCCAGTTGCTCCACAACCACAAGAGTTGACTGAAGACCTTAACATGGAACTTCGCGTATTCTTCGATACGAACAAGTCTGACATCAAGCCACAATACAAGTCTGAAATTGCTAAAGTTGCAGAGAAGTTAGCTGAGTACCCGAATGCGACAGCTCGCATTGAAGGTCACACAGATAACACTGGTCCACGTAAGTTAAACGAACGTTTATCTTTAGCGCGTGCTAACTCTGTTAAGTCTGCACTTGTTAACGAATACAACGTAAGCGCATCTCGTTTGACAACTCAAGGTTTCGCTTGGGATCAACCGATTGCTGACAACAAAACTAAAGAAGGTCGTGCTATGAACCGTCGCGTATTTGCTGCGATCAGCGGTAGCCGTACTGTTCTTGTACAACCAGGTCAAGCTAGATAATCTCTAGTTAAGATCATAAAAAAGCGACTCAATTGAGTCGCTTTTTTTATGGATATAAGTGTTTTTGTGGCATTGATGTAAAAGTAAACAATACTTGGTCAAAAACTAGCATAATCTGATTTTAATCTTGAGCGTTGCATGGGGATTATTTAGTTTTATTGAAAAGATTTTGGTAGCTTGTTAAAATTTTGATTAAAAAGTGATAAGCTCTCAGCGCTTTATTTGACGTTGTTAAATGAGAAAGTTCTAGCTTTTTGGGCGAGAAATAGGTCATTTTTTCAGTGGCTGCAAACTAAATGTTGTTAAATACTTGGAATGTTGGCCAAGTATTTGTATGATTCAACACCAAGTGAATGACTGAAAAAGATGCAATAAAGCTATTTCTCAGTATTCAAAATTATTAGATAGAGTTTAGAGAACAACAGTTTTTGTTTTGGAGGATATTCCATGAAATTGAGTCGTATTGCACTTGCTATGCTTGTTGCTGCTCCTTTAGCTGCTGCTAATGCGGGTATTACAGTAACACCATTGATGCTTGGTTACACATTCCAAGATTCTAAAAGCAACAATGGTCCTAAGCATTTAACAAATGCTCCTGAAATTAAGGATGACTTATTTGTTGGTGCTGCACTAGGTGTTGAATTAACGCCATGGTTAGGTTTTGAAGCTGAATACAACCAAGTTAAAGGTGATGTAGACGGTTCTACTCCTAATGCTAGCTACAAACAACAACAAATCAACGGTAACTTCTATGTTACTTCTGATTTGATCACTAAAAACTATGACAGCAAAATCAAGCCTTACGTATTGTTAGGTGCTGGTCATTACAAATATACATTTGATGATGCTACTCCAGCTCAATTGGGTCGCGCTGGTCGTGGCTTGAAAGAAGAAGGTACTTTGGGTAATGCAGGTTTTGGTGCTTTCTGGCGCTTGAACGATGCTTTGTCTCTTCGTACAGAAGCTCGTGGTACTTATAACATCGATGAAGATTTCTGGAACTATACTGCACTTGCAGGCTTAAACGTAGTTCTTGGTGGTCACTTGAAACCTGCTGCTGCAGTAGTAGAAGTTACTCCAGTTGAACCAACTCCAGTTGCTCCACAACCACAAGAGTTGACTGAAGACCTTAACATGGAACTTCGCGTATTCTTCGATACGAACAAGTCTGACATCAAGCCACAATACAAGTCTGAAATTGCTAAAGTTGCAGAGAAGTTAGCTGAGTACCCGAATGCGACAGCTCGCATTGAAGGTCACACAGATAACACTGGTCCACGTAAGTTAAACGAACGTTTATCTTTAGCGCGTGCTAACTCTGTTAAGTCTGCACTTGTTAACGAATACAACGTAAGCGCATCTCGTTTGACAACTCAAGGTTTCGCTTGGGATCAACCGATTGCTGACAACAAAACTAAAGAAGGTCGTGCTATGAACCGTCGCGTATTTGCTGCGATCAGCGGTAGCCGTACTGTTCTTGTACAACCAGGTCAAGCTAGATAATCTCTAGTTAAGATCATAAAAAAGCGACTCAATTGAGTCGCTTTTTTTATTTGAGTAATTTAAATATGGAGTCATTTTGTTCTCCTTGGTCGTTAGGGGGATTTTGAGTTACCACATCTGTTTTTTTAGTTGCTGTTTGGCATCCTGTCTTGCACGGCGATGCTGGGCTCGCGGCTTTTCTGTTTCATGAACGCCACCTTTGTGTAATAAAGGGGAGAGTGCAACAGGGTTGCGCACTTTGATTTTAGGCATTTCCTTGAGTTTCATATCATTAACCTTTAATGCATAAGATTTGTTTGAGGGTGTGTACAATTTCGATCAAGTCCGCTTGGTTTGCCATAACTTGATCAATATCTTTATAGGCAGCTGGAATTTCATCAATCACAGCGCTGTCCTTTCGGCATTCAATCCCTTGGGTTTGCTGAATCAAGTCATCTTGGCTAAATAGCAGTTTTGCCTTACTGCGGCTCATCTTTCTACCTGCACCATGTGAACATGAGCAAAAGGACTCTGGATTGGCCTTGCCTTTGACGATATATGAGCGAGCTCCCATTGAACCTGGGATAATGCCCAATTCATCCTGACCTGCCCGAATTGCACCTTTACGTGTTATCAATAGATTCTCACCAAAGTGGGTTTCTTGACTCACATAATTGTGGTGGCAGTTAATTGCTTCTTTGGTCATTTGAAAAGGTGGTAGTAGTGGACGAATCGCTTCTAGGATCAGACGCATCATTTCACGTCTGTTTTCAAAGGCGTACTCTTGTGCCCATTGCACGGCTTCAACATAATCGTCAAAACTATTTGAGCCTTCAGCAAAATAACTTAAGTCTTTGTCCGGAACGTGACCGAAACGATGCTGTGCTTCTTTCTTTGCCAATTCAATGAAATATGTGCCGATCACATTGCCTAAACCGCGGCTACCTGAGTGTAGCATGACCCAGACGTCCTGATTTTCATCAAGACACAGTTCAATAAAATGATTGCCACCCCCTAAGGTCCCCAGCTGTTTTTGCCAAGTGGCATCAAACTTTCTAAGCATTCGAACCAGACCTGGATGTTTCTTGATGATGGGTTGTAAGCGTTTTTCTAGCGGAATAATACTAGAAGCTTTAGCTTTCACTTGTTTGTGTAATTCAAAGCCGACAGGGACTTTGCGTTCAATTGCATGGCGTAATGGTGCTAGATGATCTGGTAGTTGTGACGCTTTAAGATTGAGTCGAATCGCATTCATGCCACAACCGATATCAACCCCTACGGCTGCGGGGATGATGGCATTTTTTGTGGGAATCACGCTACCTACAGTCGCACCTTTGCCGACATGTACATCAGGCATCACGGCAATATGTGAATAAACAAATTGTAGTTGTGCCATTTTTTTCAGTTGTTCAATACTTTCGCTATCAATGTCGTTGGTGAAAATTTTCACTGGAACGCCATATTCAGCCTCAGCATTGAGAATTTTTTGTATGCCCATTTTCTTGTCTCGGGTATTTTAATTGTTGGTCCGAATAGGCGTAAAAAAACCTAGCGAATGCTAGGTTAAATAGAGCATTCGGACAAGCGATCATAATATTTGAACACTTGTCCGTGAGTTGACAGTGCCAAATCTTATGGTGTAGTTCCTAGTTGTAATGGCATGCTGTCGTCCTCCTATTATGTGGTGCCGTTGAAAATATGAGCGCGATTTTACTCATATTTTCATTTGGGTCAAGTTTTTATTCGCCTTCTTTGACATTCATATCTCGATATGCGATCAGTTTAGTCTTGTGTTTCCACTTATAACCGAGCCAAATTGCCAAAAATAATGGAATGCTGATATAGGTTGAGATCAACCCTAACCAATCAATTTTTCCACCGAGCAGAGCTTGATAGTTTTGACCTAAGATAATGATCGAACAAAGAATAAATGCAAACCATGGTGCAAATGGGAAAAACTTGGCGCGGTAAGCAAGGTCTTCAACCTTATAACCTTGTGCGATATACCCTTTACGGAAACGATAGTGTGAAATCGCAATCCCAAGCCAGACAATGAAGCCACACATGCCTGACATATTGAGTAACCAGTTGAATACCTGTTTCTCACCAATGAACGTGGTTAAGAAACACAGCGCTGCAACCGCAGTCGTTGCGTAGAGGGCATTCATGGGTACACCGCGGCCATCCAGTTTCGAGAACCATTTTGGCGCGCGGCCTTCTTTGGCCATATCAAATAACATACGGGTAGAAGAATACATTCCAGAGTTACCCGCAGATAAGATTGCACTGAGAATCACCGCATTCATTAAACTTGCTGCGAAAGCAAAGCCTGCTTTTTCATATAGTAATGTAAATGGTGAAAGTGCAATATCTTCACTTTGAGCTGCTTTTAACAACAGTGGGTCGTCATAGCTGACCAATGTCCCGATAATAAAGATACACAGGATATAGAACAGTAAAATGCGCCAGAAGATCTGTTTAATCGCTAAAGGAATGGTTTTCTTCGGATCTTTAGATTCACCCGCTGCAACCCCCACCATCTCAGTCCCTTGGAACGAGAATCCGGCAATCATGGCAACCCCGATCAGGGCTTGTAAGCCACCGACAAAAGGCGCTTCTTTGTAAGTCCAGTGCTGAAATACCGATACATTAGGTGTCAGCATGATTTTAGCAATCATCCAGATCCCAATGACAATAAACACGATAATGGCAATGACTTTGATCAAGGAGAATAAAAATTCACTTTCACCAAAACCTTTCACCGTTAAGGCATTAATCCCAAAAATAATGGCTAGGAAGATCGCACTCCAGTAGAACCCGGGAATATCGGGAAACCAGAATTTCATGATGAATTGAACCGCAACCAATTCAAATGCAACAGTAATCGCCCAGTTGTACCAATAGTTCCAACCTAAAGCAAAACCAAAGCCGTCTTCGACATAGCGACTGCCATAGGTAAAGAATGCACCCGATGTTGGATTGTGCGTGGCTAACTCACCTAAACTGGTCATCAAGAAGTAGATCATGATACCAATGAGCGCATAGGCCAGTAAGGCACCGCCAGGACCGGCAGTTGCAATGGTTGAACCAGAAGCAAGGAATAAGCCTGTGCCGATCGATCCACCAATCGCAATCATGTTCAGGTGACGTGCCCCGAGCTTACGCTGAAGGTGTTGAGGAGCAGATGTATCGCTCATAAAAATTCCTTAAAATGTTTATTTTGCACAGGCATATAACACCTTGAATCCTTGTTGATCTGCCTTAACCAGACATTGACCAAAATTTTGCTCAATGAGGGGCGGGTAATTCAGAAAACGATTGGCTACGATCCATAATTCACCTGCATTTTTCAGATGCTGTTTCGCACGTTGGCAAAGTTCTTCACTGGCATCGTAATTGGTATGAATCCCCTGATGAAAAGGTGGATTGCTTACGATGGCATCCAAATCTTTGGGTGCATCGACGAAACCAGTGACAGCATGTAGATTTAACTGATTGAGATTCAGATTGTTTTTCTGAAAAGTCAGCTCAGTTGACCGTAATGCAAATGCATCAACATCAAGTGCAAAAATTTGTTGGTTCGGATTTAGCTTGGCTAAATAAGCGCTAATAATTCCAGCACCACAACCAAAGTCGGCAATCTTACCTGATTTTACTTGGCTAAGGTAAGGGACTAATATGGCTGTTCCGACATCTAAATGATTTTGACTAAACACACCGGGTAGGGCACAGATCTCTAATTGATCTTGATCTATCTGAACTGTATAGCTTTTTAACCAGTTTTCAAGTGGTTTTAACTGTTCAGTTTTTTCAATTTTCATTTGCCAAAATTGACAGTGACGTGCGCTATCGAGTTTTAATGTTTTACCATAAGGCTGTAATTGCTTGGCCGCTCGCTCAACACCGCCTTTTTTTTCACCCACTAAAAAAACCTGCTGATCCAGTTTTAGGTGGCTCATGACAACATGCAGAATATAGTTTAATAATTCTTTTGATTTAGGAACAAAAATAACAACTTGATCAAATTGGGCTTGAGGAAACTCAACTGAAAAATGTGAGTTGATATCAGTTTTTAAAAAACCTAGATGATCAGCATAATTCCAAGTCCACACGGATGCTTGGGCTTTTTCGGGTAAATTTTTGGCGAGCTGATCATTGGGCGCATTGATCAATAAGACTTGGCCATTTAAATAATCTTGCTGTCGGATGACAACTTCACTACGTGGATCCATTTTGATCTCTCATCAAAAACAAAGCCCAGTCGTGAAACTGGGCACTTGCGATTGTTTGTTGATTACTTATGTGTGTCAGGTAAAACAATGTTTAAAATCAAAGCGGCAATACCGCCAGTTGCGACACCAGAGCTAAAAATATTTTTAAATAGTTCAGGCAGGTGTTCAAGAATTTGAGGAACTTGAGCGACACCTAAACCAAGTGCAAGTGAAATCGCAATAATCAGCAGGGCGCGACGGTCGAGATGAATACTCGAAAGAATATTAATCCCAGACGCGGCTACAGCCCCAAACATCACCATCACGGCACCACCAAGGACCGCTTGTGGCACGGCTTGAATTACAGCAGCTACAGCAGGGAATAAGCCTAAAATCACGAGCAGCACGGCAATCCAGATTCCGACATAGCGGCTTGCCACACCAGTCAATTGAATGACACCATTGTTTTGTGCAAATACTGAACTTGGGAAAGTATTAAAGATACCTGCTAAGAATGAGTTTGCACCGTTGACCAGT
Source organism: Acinetobacter sp. CIP 64.2 (assembly GCF_000369645.1). NCBI lineage: Bacteria > Pseudomonadati > Pseudomonadota > Gammaproteobacteria > Moraxellales > Moraxellaceae > Acinetobacter > Acinetobacter sp. CIP 64.2. Next base: position 2,025,748 of record NZ_KB850122.1, on the reverse strand, counting down.
ACGCCGCCTTTAATGCGTTGCATCCAAACTGGACCATCAACTGGTTGATTCGAGATTTTACTGGTCGCAGTGACGTCGCCAATTGCTTCAAGTGAAGTGACCAGATAAATGAATGCCATTGGAATGAATAAGCTCCAAGAGAAACTTAATCCAAAATGCATTGGGGTTGGAATTTGAATTAATGGTGCATCATTGAGGACAGCAAAGTTCAGGTGTCCCATAAAACCGGCAAGAATATAGCCAATCACCAGTGCAATTAAAATGGCTGAACTTTTCACCCAAACAATGCGGATTCGATTCAGTAAGATAATAATTCCAAGAACAGTACAGGACATGATCAAGTTGTCTGCATTGGCAAAAGTATTGTCTTGCATGGCGGTATAACCACCGCCCATGCTGATCAAACCTTCTTTAATCAGAGTAAGACCAATCAATAGCACCACAATGCCTGTGACTAACGGAGTAATCAGCTTTTTCACCCAAGGTAAAATTCGTGATACACCCATCTCAATAAATGAACCGGCAATGACGACACCAAAAATGGCGGCCATCACTTGCTCAACTGGGGTGCCTGCAGCCACCATTGCACTACCAATCCCGATGATTGGTCCGATAAAATTAAAGCTGGTACCCTGAACAATTAACAATCCGGCACCAAAAGGGCCAACTTTTTTACATTGTAAAAAAGTTGCAATTCCTGAGATGATCAGTGACATGGAAAGGATCATATTGGTGTCTTCACGCGAGACGCCAAGTGCCAAACAAATCAGTAATCCAGGGGTCACAATCGGGACTAAAATCGCCAAGAGATGCTGTAGAGCGGCTAAAAATGCAACAAAAGGTTTCGGTCGATCATTGAGTCCATAGACCAGATCAAGCTGCTGCTGAGGTTGTGAATTCGACATGGGAGTATAAAAAGCGAGAGGCATTAGGGCGATATTCTAATAGAGTTAGCTCGCTTTACCAACGATTCAATGACACTTCGTCAGAAAAAAAATGCACTGTCAATAAACTGTCACTACTAAAGTTTAGTATTTTTCTGTATAATTTGCCCTCAAATTTAAAGCGTATCGAATTTTACATGTCAGATATTAAAACTCTCCGTAACATTGCCATTATTGCGCACGTCGATCATGGTAAGACGACTTTAGTCGACAAACTTTTACAACAATCAGGTGCTCTTGGTGATCGCGCAGGCGAGATTGAACGTGTTATGGATTCTAACGCGCTTGAGTCTGAACGTGGTATTACCATTCTTGCAAAAAATACTGCAATTAAATGGTTAGATGCACGTACAAACACTGAATACCGCATTAACATTGTTGACACCCCGGGACACGCCGACTTCGGTGGTGAAGTTGAACGTGTAATGTCGATGGTTGACTGTGTATTGCTTCTTGTAGACTCACAAGAAGGTCCAATGCCACAAACTCGTTTCGTAACGCAAAAAGCGTTCGCACGTGGTTTGAAGCCAATCGTGATTATCAACAAAGTTGACAAGCCTAGCGCGCGTCCAGACTGGGTTATCGATCAAGTTTTTGATTTGTTTGATAACTTAGGCGGTACTGACGAACAGTTAGACTTCCCAGTTGTCTATGCTTCTGGTCTTCGTGGTGTTGCTGGTCCTTCACCAGAAGAATTAGCGGAAGATATGACACCGTTGTTCCAAACTATCGTTGATATCGTTGAACCACCAGCAGTTGATGTTGATGGTCCTTTCCAAATGCAGATTTCATCACTTGACTATAACAGCTTCGTAGGTGTTATCGGTGTTGGTCGTATTCAACGTGGTTCTGTAAAATTAAATACACCTGTTACTGTTATCGATAAAGATGGCAATACACGTAACGGCCGTATCTTAAAAATCATGGGTTACCATGGTTTAGAGCGTGTTGATGTTGAATCAGCTTCAGCTGGTGACATCATCTGTATTACGGGTATTGATGCATTAAACATTTCCGATACGATTTGTGATCCTAAAAATGTTGAAGCATTACCAGCATTGTCTGTAGATGAACCGACTGTATCGATGACTTTCCAGGTAAACAACTCACCGTTTGCTGGTAAAGAAGGTAAATTCGTAACTTCACGTAACATTCGTGAACGTCTTGACCGTGAATTGATTCATAACGTAGCACTTCGTGTTGAAGATACTGACAGCCCAGACCGTTTCAAGGTTTCAGGTCGTGGTGAACTTCACCTTTCAGTCTTAATTGAAAACATGCGTCGTGAAGGCTTCGAAATGGGCGTATCACGTCCACAAGTGATCATGAAAGAAATCGATGGCGAAAAACAAGAGCCATACGAAAACGTAACGTTTGACGTTGAAGAACAGCATCAAGGTTCTGTAATGGAACAAATGGGCTTCCGTAAAGGCGAAATGACCAATATGGAAGTTGACGGTAAAGGCCGTATCCGTATTGAAGCAACTGTACCTTCACGTGGCTTGATTGGTTTCCGTTCTGAATTCCTAACCATGACTTCTGGTACAGGGATCATGACATCAAGCTTCTCGCATTACGGTCCAGCAAAAGCAGGTACTGTTGCGAAACGTCAAAATGGTGTGTTGATTTCTATGGTTCAAGGGACTTGCTTGGGCTATGCATTATTTACGCTTCAAGACCGTGGTCGTTTATTCGCTAAACCACAGTTGGAAGTGTATGAAGGTATGATCATCGGTATTAACTCACGTTCTGACGATATGGTTGTAAACCCAACCAAAGCGAAACAGTTAACTAACGTTCGTGCGTCAGGTACTGATGAAGCTTTAACTTTAACACCTGCAATGGAATACACGCTTGAACAAGCGCTTGAATTCATTCAAGATGACGAGTTAGTTGAAGTAACACCAAAATCGATTCGTATCCGTAAGCGTTACTTAACTGAAAACGAACGTAAGCGTAACCGCGATAAATAATTTTTCTTCACCGAAAAATGACAAAACCGCTAAATTTATTTAGCGGTTTTTTATTGCATAAATCTGATGGGAAGGACATGCTTAAAGACATATTTTTATGAAAATAAAAAGTGTTGTTAAAGTGTGAAATAACTTTCTTTTTTTGATAAAAATATTAAATTATCAGCATTATGTGGATAACCGCACCTGTGTAATAAACAATGCAAAAACAGGCCGCGATCAAGTTCAGCTCTGGAGAGTTATAGATGAGTATTATTAAAGAATTTAAAGAATTTGCCATCAAGGGCAATATGATGGATTTGGCGATTGGTGTCATCATTGGTGGTGCTTTTGGTAAAATTATTGATTCATTAGTGAAAGATATTGTAATGCCTGTGATCTCATGGATCTTGGGCGGTAATGTTGATTACACCAATTGGTTCCTCATCCTTGGTGATAACCCGAACAATGTAACGACGTTGAAAGCAGCACAGGACGCAGGACTAAATGTCTTTGCTTATGGTAGCTTCTTAACTATTCTTATTAATTTCTTGTTATTAGCATGGGTTGTGTTCTTATTAGTGAAAGTGATGAATCGTATTCGTAAACAAGAAGAGGCTGCACCTGAGCCAGAAGCAACGCCAGAAGATGTTCAACTGTTACGTGAAATTCGTGATGAGTTGAAAAAACAGGGCTAAGTTAGCTTGAATAAAAAACGGCATCTGAGATGCCGTTTTTTATTGTCTATTGGAACAGGACCGTGCTGGATAGTGGCGTAAAATCGTCATTTCTCATAGAAAAAAAGCTGCTTTCATTTTAAGATGCTGTACATATTGTGAGGGGGATCAACCAACATGAACCGATTATTTGTATATGGTACATTATGCCCAAATCGAGAAAATGCCCATATTTTGGGAGAAATCGGTGGCGACTGGCAGCAAGCTTCGGTGCATGGCACGATTCATATTCTAGATTGGGGGCCAGATAAAGGCTTGCCTGCTATCGTTCTGAATGAAGCAGATTCTTTGGTTGAGGGATATTTGTTTAGTACTGACAAATTAGAACAAAACTGGCAAATGCTGGATGATTTTGAAGGGATACAATATCAACGTGTAAAGACTCAGGTTCAGTTGTCTAATGGTGAAATGACATTGGCATGGACCTATGTGATGAGGCCACAGGATTAAAAGATTTATTCTCGGAACTGACTGTTGAGCTTAAATCTAAATTTAAGCTCAAGTAGACCGATTATCTCAAACTGCCCATACGGAATTTGACTTCAACCAAATGAAAACCAAACTGGCTTTTAATCGGACCATGTAAAATACGTTCTGCTGCGCTAAAGACCAGTTTATCGATGACAGGCACCAACTGACCTTTTTTCACCTCGCCGAGTTCACCACCACGTTTGGCTGAGTTGCAGGTTGAATATTGCTTGGCAACTTTTCCGAAATCTGCACCTGATTGAATCCGCTTTTTTAGCTGCTCAGCTAAATCTTTATCTTTGACGAGAATATGTCGAACAATCGCAGTTTGCATGATTTGTTCTCCTTGGGATATCTGAATAAGCCTAAGCTTTTTTTAACTTCAATGGTTGGCATTGCGGGCAAAATACGCTGGCACGTTGACCAAGCTTTAAGTTTTCCAGTGTGGTTTCGCAATTTACGCACATTTCGCCTGCACGCCCATAGGCCAAAAGCGTCTGTTGAAAATAACCATTTTCACCCATGGCATTGCTATAGTCACGCAAGGTAGAGCCACCAAGATCAATTGCCTGTTTTAAGATGCGTTTAACTTCAATGACCAGTTTTTCTACCTGTGTTTTGCTTAAGGTTGAAGCTGGCTGTGCAGGATGAACCCCGATATTGAATAAACTTTCAGTCGCATAAATATTGCCGACACCAACCACCACATGATTATCCATCAAAGCAATTTTAATGCCGACATTCTTTTTACTCAGTTTTTCACCTAAGTAAGCCGCATTAAAATCTTCACTGAGTGGCTCAGGGCCGAGTGTGTCGATCAGTTTGCTTTGATTGGCTTGGTCTAACCACAAAATACAGCCAAAACGACGTGGGTCGTGATAGCGGAGTTGCAAATCCTCAAAATCAATCACCAGATGATCATGCTTTCTCAGCGCTTCATTAGCTTGACACAAACGAAAGCTGCCAGACATACCCAAATGCCAGAGCATCTGATCTTGTTCAAATTCGGCCAGAATATATTTAGAGCGACGTTTCAGTTGCGTTAGACGTTGTCCAACCAGTTTGTCGAGATCGTTGGGAATTGGCCAGCGTAAACTCGCATTCAATACAGTGACTGCTTGAACACGTTGCTCTAAAAGAGGGAGAAGGCTGGTTTTGGTGGTTTCAACTTCAGGAAGTTCAGGCATATAGAGCTCAAGTTGTTTCAACAACAATACAATGAGGGTAAATGTTTCACTTACAATTATGACGGTATTTAATTTTATTTGCCAATGCAGATCGGTAACGTTCTTGATGATGGCCGTAAAATTTAAATATGTAAGTTAAATATAAAATAATTAGATGCTTACTTTTAAAAATCATCCTTTTGAAATTTTGAGAAATAAGGAATCTTCATGCCTTCACTGAAAATTAACCTTTTATATGGTTGCGTCGCAATGTGTATGGGGGTGGGTAATAGCGCTGCCTGGGCGGGTGAATCTGATGCTGAGCAAGCTGTGCAATTGCCATCAATTAAAGTCGAGGCAACACGCACCGATACTACATATATGCAAACACCAGCCTCAATTTTTAGGGTGGATATGCCTAAAGATGATCAATCAGCACAAGTGAATTTAACAGAGGTTGTTAAAGGAATTCCAAGTCTTCAATTACGTAATCGTGAGAACTATGCACAGGATTTGCAATTGTCAATGCGCGGTTTTGGTGCACGCTCTACTTTTGGTGTGCGTGGCATTCGTTTATATACCGACGGTATTCCGGCAACGATGCCCGATGGGCAGGGGCAAACCTCAAATATTGATTTAAGCAGCTTGAGCCATCTTGAAGTATTAACGGGCCCATTTTCATCACTATATGGCAATTCATCAGGCGGCGCGATTCTGGCAACAACCAGAGAGGGGCAGGGTAAAGACTCGATTGAAATGAGTTATGCTGGGGGCAGCCACAATAAGAATCGCGCGGGTATTGTGTTGCAAGGCGGTGCTAAAAATCAAAATGAACCGAGTTATGTGATTAGCTCATCTTATTTTGATACCGATGGTTTTCGAGACCATAGCGGGGCAAACAAGGTTTTAAGCAATGCAAAACTGACGTGGAATTTGGATGATGGTAGTAAGATTAACTGGATCACTAACTACGTCAAGATTGATGCTGATGATCCTAGTGGCTTAACACGAGCAGATTGGGAAGTGAATCCAAGACAAGTGGCAAAAAATGTTTTGGATTACAATGCACGTAAAAAGATTGATCAAACCCAAACAGGGCTTACATGGTCAAAACCAATCAATGACCAAAATGAACTGTATGCGATGGCCTACATTGGGCAACGTCAAGTAACACAATATCAATCGATTCCAGATATGGTTCAAAAAAATCCAGCGACACCGTATCAAGCTGGTGGAGTAATTGATTTTAAACGTGATTATTATGGTGCAGACTTCCGCTGGACGGGGAAGGACTTACTACCGAATACCCAGTTCAGTGCAGGTGTGGCAATTGATGCGATGAATGAAGGTCGACAAGGCTATCAAAACTTTAATGAGACTGGGGATAAAGGGGTAAAAGGAGCCCTGCGCCGTGATGAGCGTAATACCTTGTGGAATGTCGATCCTTATTTACAGGCTTCATGGTCTTTTTTACCAACGATGCGTCTAGATACAGGTGTGCGTTATAGTAATGTGCATTACGAATCGAAAGATCATTATATTGTTGGTCTGAATGGGGATAATAGTGGCAAAACTAGCTATGAAGAAGTATTACCTTCAGTGGCTCTAAGTTGGCAAGTTATTCCAGAAGCTTTACTCTATGCAAGTTATGCCAAAGGTTTTGAAACGCCAACATTCACTGAGATGGCTTATCCTGCAAAAGGTGGCAGCAGCACGCTAGACTTAAGACCTTCAAAAAGTGATAACTATGAGGTGGGTCTAAAATCTTCAAATGTGTTAGGTGATTTTAATTTGGCTACATTCTACATTCAAACCAAGGATGACATTGTTGCAGCTGAAAATATTGGTGGTCGTGCAACTTTTAGGAATGCAGATAAGACTTTACGCAAAGGTGTTGAGTTGGCTTGGAATAAAGCGCTTTGGAAAGATTTGGCCATCAATGCTAGTTATGCCTATTTAGATGCGACCTTTGATTCTAAAGTTCCTGCGGTTGGAAAAGTTGCTGAGATTCCTGAGGGAAATGCAATTCCTGGAATCGCAAAGAGCCAAGCTTTTATTGGTTTGGCGTGGAAACCTGAGCAGGGCTTTTACGCAGGTGCAGATGTGCAGTATATGGATAAAGTGTATGTTAATGATATTAATAGTGATGCAGCACCAAATTATACGGTCGCGTCATTGTATACTGGATATGCGTGGAAATATGCAGACTGGGGAGTGAGTGGTTTTGCACGCGTAGATAACCTGTTCGATAAAAACTATGCAGGCTCGGTGATTGTTAACGAAGGAAGCAACCGCTTCTTTGAACCCGCAGATGGGCGTAATTGGAGTGCTGGGATTAAAGTCAGCAAACAGTTCTAAGTGAAAACAAGCAGCACTTACAAAGTGCTGCTTTTGGCTTTTTATTTTTTGGTTGGCGCTGCTTTTTTTGCAGCAATGGCTTCGTTAACTTTGACTAATGATTCTTTCGCATTTGGATAGTCCACAGCTGCTAAGCGTGAAAAGATATTTTTTGCCTGCTCTAAATCCTGATCGATAATACTGCCATTGGCAAGCATATTGCCAAGAATCATGAGAGAGGGTGCATAATCCTTTTTGGCAAGATCCTTTAAGCTCTCAATTGCTTGCTGTTGCATAAACGGATTTTTATTCTTCACACCAATGCCAAGGTCATAAACTGCTTTTAAATTTCGTGCCGGATAATAATCCTTTCGGAGGAGAGGCAATAATTTCTGAATGGCGAGTTGGTCGTATTCAGGTTTTCCTTGGCGGAATAGGAGGTCAGCAAACTCCACGGTTGCTTCATCTGAGCCTTGGATCGAGGCTTTTTCTAAATATTCTTTATATTTTTGTGGATTCTTACCTAGGCCAAGCGTACCTTTGTGGTAGGCCTGAGCAATACTAAAGCTGGCTGGGCCATAGCCTTTAGTTGATGCGTCTTGGTAATATTGTAATGCTTTTTTCTCATCTTTTGCGGTACCTTGACCTAGCTGAGTCATGTAGCCAAGATTATAAATCGCTTGTTGATTACCCGTTGTGGCTAAACGTTGCATTTCTTGAAAGGCAGCAGCATAGTCCTTTGCTTCGTAAAGTTGGGTTGCTTTTGTAAAGACAGGATCGGGTTTAATGGTCGATGTTTTTGCGTCTGCTGCGAAAGCACTATGGCTAACAACAGTAATTAAACTCGCAATCAGCAATTTTTTCATGTTTATTTTTCCTTTCATGTTGATCTGCTTTCATCCCTTGTATGGCAGAACTCAATATGCTGTCCTCATCATAAAAGTTTAGGCAAAAATGTAAATAAGGATTTTGTATAAATCGTGGTGAAATGAAAGAACCTAAATTAACTATTTTCTATGAGTTAAGAACTATTAAATCAATATCTTATGTTTTATTTTTTTAGATAATCGCTTGTGACCCTTCTGTGGCAAAAGAGTCATAAGCCTTCATCATTGCATATTATTTGTTACTGCTGGCTTCCTGTAAAAGCTGCTCAATCTGTTCAGCATTTTGTGGGCTGCCAGAGAGCCGCATGCCATTTTGTAAGAATAGTGAACCGTACCGGGTTTGTCGGAGACTTTTTTATTTAAGTTAAGCCACCTGACCTAACGGGTTAATCTTATCATAGTACATTGCTTCAAACTCAAAAGGCGATACATAACCCAGTGCACTGTGTACACGCTTTTTATTGAACCAATCTACCCAGTTTAGTGTCGCAAGTTGTACATCTGCTAAACCTTGCCAATCTGCTTTTAAATATTCAATCACCTCTGTTTTGTATAAGCCATTCACCGTTTCAGCCAGAGCATTATCGTATGAATCACCCGTTGTACCGACTGATGCTCGTAAATTTGCTGCTTCTAAACGATTGGTATAGCGAATGGAAAGATATTGCACACCTCTGTCGGAATGATGAATCACATTCTTTGGCATGCCTCGATCATGCAATGCTTGCTCTAATGCATCAAGCACCATATCTGTATTCATCCGTGTAGATACTTTCCATCCAACAATTGCTCGTGAGAACACATCAATAACAAATGCGGTATATACCCAGCCTGAATGAGTTTGAATATACGTAAAGTCACCCACCCATAGTTGGTTTGGATGATCAGCATTAAAATTACGTTTCACTAAATCATCTGCCCGTTTTTGGTCATCTCGGTTACGGGTGGTTTGTTTATTCTTACCACGCCAAACACCTTGTATACCTAGCTTTTGCATCAATCGAGCAACTGTACAACGTGCAATAACATAACCCTCACGTTTCAATTTTTGCCAAACTTTACGTACACCATATCGACCTGAACTTTCTTTCCAAATTCGTTTAATTTGTTCAGCATGATACTCATCATGTAGATCTCGTTTCGCTCGATGTTCTGGATTGTCAGTGAGATCTAAAGTTCGGTAATAGGTTGAAGGTGCAATCGGTAAAATTCTACAAATCGCTTCAACACCATATCGATCTTTATTGTTATGGATAAAATCCACCATTATTTGTGTGGGCGGTCGAGCTCCGCCTGGGCGAAAAAAGCGGCTGCTTTACGTAGAATTTCATTGGCACGTTTTAATTCTTTAATTTCACGTTCCATTTGCTTCATTTTTTCTTGGTCAGATATCTGTTGTACTTTGGCAGGATTTAGTTGATCCAGATGCTTTAAATACCAAACACGCAATGTTTCAGGAGTACAACCGATTTTAGGAGCAATAGCTGTGATTGCTGCCCAAGTAGAAGGATAATCTTTTTCAGATTCAATTAGTAATTGAACCGCTCTTTCTCTAATTTCGGGGGTATAGTTTGGTTTTGTCATCGGGATAGTCTCTCAGAATATTGACTCTCCGACAAACCCGGTACGGTTCATAGGGTCGGAGTGCCATCAATTTGTAATTTTTGACCCAAGGCTAAATTCTTTTGTATTGGGGTTTCACACTGAGCTGCATTTTTTGGTGCTTTACGATGCAGCATATAATCTTCCCAAGCTTCGTACGGATTTTTGGAACACCAAATTTTATTGGCAACCGCTTCTGCCTGAGGATGTAATTTTTTCAGTGGGAATAAGAACAGATAAACTGTGACATTATCTATAGAGGTCATATGCTGTTCAAGTTTTTGGCAATAAGGACAGTCAGGATCGCTAAAGACGTACAGGATACGATCTCCCTTGCCTTTGACATATTTGATTGCTTGATCGAGCGGCAGTTGTTTGACATCAATTTTTCCAAATTCAGCTAAGTGCTCTTCGGTCAGATTTTTCTTGTTTTTGACATCGAGGAGGTTACCGAAAAACAGGTACTTGGCGCTTTCATCAGTATAGATGATTTTACCTGCGGCATAGACTTCATAAATACCCGGTAAAGGAGAAGGACTAACCGATTTGACCGGAATATCTGGATAATTCTGTTTGAAGTTGCGTTCCAGTGTTTTGCTATCGGCATGTAATGTTTGTAAGCCAAAAAGGCTAAGCGTGATAGCGGATAACCATGTTTTGATCGTTATTTTCATGTGGAATCGATTGTGTTGAGAATATAGGAACAATAACGTCGATTTAAACTTTCGACAAGAACAGCGATGAAACTTTATTTTAAATAGGGCTGCATCGCCAATTGAAGTAATTCAATCAGCTCAGGGTCCATATAGTGATAGTCATCTGGAATATCGAGCACAAACACTTTTTTATGCGCTAGTTGTTTGGAAAACTGTTCTTTGATCTGTTGCTTGTGTCGAGATTCCATCACAAAGATTTGCTCAGCCCAAGCAATGTCTTTTAATGAAATGGTGTGTTTGGCGTGACGGCTGGTGCCAGCTGAACGGGTACGTAGACCATACCCTTGTGCGAAAATACGTTCAGCTGTTGGACTGCGCCATTGGTTACGGCTGCAAATAAAGAGAATATTCACAATCAAAGAGTCCAATAATTAAAACGGGCATCATGTAAAGATTGAGCTTTAGAAATGCGAGGGTATTCGATTCTTAATTGCTTTGCCCGAGCAAGTTTAACTTGTCTTGTATAGAGATATTTCCATTGCTTTACAGGCTTCCACAAACGTGTTGTGTGTCTACAGTCTCGGCCTCGAAATAAAAACTTTTGCTTACGTCGCCATGCTCGGTTACGTTGTTGTGCTAAATCATCCATTATAAAAAACTCATGAGTTAATCGGGTTCAGCAGCCGCGATAACACATGAGTTTTTACTATAATATTAAAGCCTAATTTCCACAAGGGTTTAACTTGGTCGAGCGACATCGCCATTCAGTGTTTCAGGCAGCTCTAAAACAGTTACACCAAGTTCTGTTAAGGCTGCGGGTTTGGCAATCACAAGTGCCAGATAACCAGTTTCAAAGGCAACACTATTGACTACTTCAACATCTTTACTGAGTTGCGTTGCTGGGGCTGGCAGATCACCTTCGGCTTGAATTAAATGCAACCAATGCTTTGGTTTGGCTTTAAACCAAAGACGTGCCACGATTTCTTGGCCAAGATAACAGCCCTTATCAAAATGTACGCCATCGCGTTGATGTAATCGTAATTCTTGTGGTTGGAATAAGTGTTCTGTACTTTGACTAATCCAAGCTTGCCCAGACTGAATTGCCTGAACTTGCCAAGTACTGATATCACTTACTGTTGCAGAAAATTCAGTTTGAATACCATTTACTGTTGGGTAAACAGGGCTGATTTGTTCTAACTTCATTTTAGAAAAAGCACCAAACTTTTTAATATGCTTAGCAAATTCTTCGGCTTGGTCCTGCGTGGTCACAAGTTCAAAGCTCTCTGGGGTGAGTCTTTTAATCCATAAACCAAAATGAATACGTCCTTTTAAATCACAAATAGCGGTATAGCGATTTTCATTTTCAGGTATCCGTTCGACATGAATGGTCACCTGACCTTGTAAAAATTTCTGTGCATCTACACCATTTAAGCTAAAAGCAGTAAAAGCAAGCTGGCTCATAGATCAATCCTAAATCTGCGTTCTGATCACTAAAATATGGATTGTTATTTTGCGCCATTTTTCACAAAAAAGCAGCTTTAGATTCTCGATAATCGTGCTCAAATGAGCGATTGAAGGCATGGCATTTGTACAGCAAATCGCTATGATAAATCGATCCAGCGCAAGAATTGTAAGATTGGAGAATAATAATGACGGGTACAGTAAAATTACATCGTGTATTAAATGCGCCACCTGCTCGGGTTTTTAAAGCCTTTTTAGATCCAGATGCCTTGGTCAAATGGTTACCACCGCATGGATTCACAGCAAAAATCCATCATCTTGATCCGCAAGAGGGGGGGAGCTATAAAATGTTATTTACCAATTTTTCAACAGGACACTCTCATTCTTTTGGTGGAAGCTATATCGAACTGGTTCCCAATGAACGCTTGCGTTATACCAGTCGTTTTGATGACCCAAACCTGCCCGGTGATATTCAGGTGACGATTCAACTCAAACAAGTATTGGTCGGTACTGAAATCCATATTACCCAAGAAGGGATACCAGACGTGATTCCAGTTGAAGCGTGTTATTTAGGCTGGCAAGAATCATTGTATTTGCTTGGCTTATTGGTGCAGGTTGAGATTCCAGATTAGAAATTGAAAAAGCAGAATCAGCTTAAAAATACAGTTTATGATGATGACATCGGGGGATGCTATGTCAGGACAAGCAATTGTTGAACACCGTGAACAGCTTGCACGTCGTGCAATGCGAGAAGCTTTAGAAAACCAACAAGCCGAAGACAGTGTAGAGCTATTTATTCAACACCATCTTGAGGAGGTTGAATCTGCATATTGGCAAAAACATTTTGGGACACCTACTCCAACACCGTTACAGGTGCTAGAGATTTTAGTCTTGGATCATCAATGCGATGATGACGGCTTAGAACCGCATGAGATGCTTGATTTTACTTTGCCCGATGGAATGACCAATTATGTGATTTGTGTAAGTTTTGATGCAAAAGGGCAGGTGATTGATATCGCAATGGAAAGCTAAGCCTAAATTGTAGGCGAGTGTGTATGCAAATCGAGATTAAACGTATTTATGATCCTATCGCCGTTTCCGATGGCAAACGTGTCTTGGTAGATCGTTTATGGCCGAGAGGAATATAGAAAGAACGGGCACATTTGGATTTATGGCTCAAGGAAATTGCCCCCTCAACCGAGTTGCGACAGGCATTTTGTCATCAAGCCGAGCATTGGCTGAGTTTTCAGCAGGGCTATTATCAAGAATTAAGTCATAATCCACATGTTCAAGAACTGAGAGAGATGGCCAAACAGCAACCTTTAACGCTGATTTATGCGGCCAAAGACCCAGCCTTGAATCATGCTTTGGTACTGAAGAATTATCTACTTGGGAAAGAGATTCAAGGCTGAAATTTTGAAAAAGTAGCGTCTATCCATCATAATAGCCTTTTGAGTTTTTTTTATGTCTTTTCCAAATTGCCCACAATGCCAATCAGAATATACTTACCAAGATGGCGATTTATTGATTTGTCCTGAATGTTCACATGAATGGAAGGAAGGGGAAGCTGTTGCTTCAGAAGTACAGGACATTATTAAAGATGCCAACGGAAATGTCTTGGCTGATGGTGATAGTGTAACGGTCGTGAAAGATCTAAAAATTAAAGGTTCATCTTCTGTGGTGAAGGTTGGAACAAAGGTCAAAAGCATTCGCTTGGTTGCCGATGCAAGTGATGGTCATAACATTGATTGTAAAATTGATGGTGTTGGTGCGATGAAACTTAAGTCTGAATTCGTGAAAAAAGTTTAATCATCTGATCTAAAAAGGAGTATGTAGATGCTCCTTTTTAGATTTAGGCTGGAGAGGTAATTATTTTCTTTATCTGCTATTTAGTTGATTATTTTAACTGAAATTGTGGAGCGTTGTGATCACGGGATTAGGTATTAATCGCTCCTAAGTAATAAGGTATGATCTTGATTAAAGCATAATATATTGATTTATTATTAATAATCATTGTGTTTCTATGGTGCTAAGTCGATTCACAGTTTTTTACATAATCGACAACTTTTTTCAGTAGAAAAATTTATACTTGAAATTTCATCAAATAAATAGCTCTAATAAATGAAAATCGAACGTCCTTGGTATAATGAATATCAGAAGTATAATGTTGCTTATCAATTAAAATCACCTAGCGAGCATGAATCTTTAATTGAGATGCTAGAGCAATCTTTTCAGCAATTCAGTAATGCTGCTGCTTTTATTTTTTATGATCAAATCCTTTCTTTTACTGAGCTTGATCAGCTTAGTCTGCGATTTGCCAGTTATTTACAACAGTTAAATTTAGCTCAGCAAACCCGCATTGCAATCATGCTCCCGAATTTACTGCAATATCCAGTCATTGCCTGTGCCATTCTTCGTGCGGGTTATATTGCAGTTAATGTGAATCCTCATTATACCCCCCGTGAGCTTCAGTATCAGCTCAATGATTCTGGCGCAGAGGTCTTGATTATTATTGATGATGCGATTCCAGCTTTTCAGCAAATTGAAGCACAAACCAAGGTCAAGACGATTATCCAGACCTCGATTCCGGATTTATTGACGGAGGAAACACGATTTAAATATCCACACTTGCAAGAAAGCAAAGCGGTTCAACATGAGCTTATCGGTAATGTATATCAATTTAAAAGCATCATGAATGAGGTTGGTTCTACGCATTATCAACGCCCAGCACTCCAGCTTCATGATATTGCCTTACTACAATATACTGGTGGCACAACGGGTCTTTCAAAAGGCACCATCCTAACGCACGGTAATTTATTTATTAATACTTTGCAGATGGATGCCGCTTTTTCTTCAAATTTGTTGTTATCGTCTCAAGGTGGCAGTAGTCGAATTTTATGCCTTCTGCCGTTTTATCATATATTTGCTTTTTCTTTCAGTATTTTATATAGCCTTTATTCAGGTCAGACGGTCGTACTCATATTGAATCCACGCGACATCAATTACATTCTAGACGCTTGGCGCCGTTACTCTCCAAATGTATTTCCTGGTGTCAACACGATATTTAATACTCTCGCCAATCAACCTGATTTTAAGGAAATAGATTTTTCTGACTTCAAACTGGCCGTGAGTGGCGGGATGCCAACCTTGCAGGCAACAGCAGATTTATGGCAGCAGTTGACGGGCAATATTATTTGTGAGGTCTATGGCCTTTCCGAGACAGGGCCTTTAGCTACGTTTAATCCCAAAGGGCAAACGACTTTTAGTGGCAAGGTGGGTATCCCGGTCCCCTTAACGGATGTCGTGATTATTGATCAGCATGGCAATCCACTGCCCTATGGTCAGCCAGGTGAAGTGGCCATACGTGGCCCACAAGTGATGCAGGGCTATTGGCAAAAACCAGAAGAAACAGCACAGGTTATGACTCGGGATCAACTGTTCCGTTCAGGTGACATTGGCATAATGGATGAGCAGGGATTTATTGAACTGATTGATAGAAAGAAAGATATGATCGTTGTTTCTGGATTTAATGTTTATCCAAGGGAAATTGAAGAAGTTGTCGCCCAGTATCATAAGGTGCTCGAGGTGGCTGCGATTGGGGTAAAGGATGAAAAATCTGGTGAAGTTCCAAAAATCTTTATTGTGAGTAAAGATCCATCTTTAACGGAAGAGGAAATTTTAAGCTATACCAAAGCTCATTTGACCGCCTATAAATGTCCAAAATATATAGAGTTTGTACAAGAGTTACCGAAATCAAATATCGGAAAAATACTACGTCGACATTTAAAAGAACAACAGTAGGAGATGTTTGGCCTTGGTCTGGTTTTATAGTTTGATGCAGTCGGTCAATTACTAAAATTGAACAAAAAACAAGCTTTTTAAACTGGGATAGCTGAACTATATTGGTGGAGATAACAAACAATGATTAACTCCAATAAATAGAGGTTCTTATGTCAGGGTGGTTTGAAGTAAGTAAGGCGAGTGATGGGCAATATCGTTTTGTACTTAAGGCAGGAAATGGTGAACCAATTTTAAATAGTGAATTATATAAAACCAAAGCAGCAGCATTGAATGGGATCGCATCAGTACAGAAAAATAGTCCTGATGATGGTCGATATGATCGCTTAACCTCAAAGAATGAAAAACCATATTTTAATTTGAAAGCAGCCAATCATCAGGTCATTGGAACCAGTCAGCTGTATTCCAGTGAGCAGTCGCGTGACAAGGGCATTGAATCTGTGAAAAATAATGGGCCATCTGAAACTATTAAAGATTTAACTGTTTAATCAATAAAAAAGCCGTTTCATTGAAACGGCTTTTTTATCTCTAGAGTTCAGATTAGCGGATCAATTTCGCCAATAATTCTTCTTTATTGAGGTTGCTGGCTTCAGCATCACGACGGCCTTTGTATTCGAAGGTACCTGCATCGAGACCCTTTTCACCAATCACGATACGGTGTGGAATACCCATCAATTCAAGATCAGAGAATTTTACGCCTGGACGTTCGTTACGGTCATCCAGTAGGACATCATAGCCCTGTGCTTGTAATTCTGCATAAAGTGCTTCGGCAGCTTCGAGGGTGCGTGGTGATTTATGGGCATTCATTGGCACAATCGCAACTTCAAAAGGTGCAATCGCTTGAGGCCAGATAATCCCTTTATCATCAAAGTTCTGCTCAATAGCGGATGCGATCACACGAGTCACGCCGATACCATAGCAACCCATGGTCACGGTGAGGGGTTTGCCATCTTCACCCAGCACTTTACAGTTTAATGCTTCTGAGTATTTGGTACCCAGCTGGAAGATATGACCAACTTCAATCCCGCGTTTAATTTGAATTGTGCCTTTACCATCTGGAGATGGATCGCCTTCAACTACGTTACGCAGGTCAAAGACTTCGGTAAATGTCGCATCACGATCCCAGTTTACTCCAGTTGCGTGCTTGTCGACTTCATTTGCCCCCGCAACGAAGTCAGACAGTACCGATGCAGCACGGTCTACAATCACGGTGAGCCCTTTTTCAACTAAGCCTTGCGGGCCACAGAAGCCTGCCGTTAAGCCATGTTGTTGCAATTGCTCTTCAGTGGCAAATGTTAAAGGGGCTGCAATTAAGGGATGCTTTTCAGCTTTAATATCATTGAGTTCATGGTCGCCACGCAAGAACAGGGCAACTACAGGTGTATTGCCTTTTTCATCTGTTGGACCTTGTACCAATAATGCTTTGACAGACTGTTTTGCATCAGTATTTAAGAACTGACACACATCAGCAATGGTTTTTTGATTTGGGGTGTCAACCACGCTGTAGGCTTGGGTTGCAGCAGCACGTTCACCGACCAAAAGCGATTCAGCCATTTCAACATTGGCTGCATAGTCAGATTCAGTAGAGAAGGCAATATCATCTTCACCGCTGGCTGCAAGGACATGAAATTCATGTGATGCAGAGCCACCAATTGATCCTGTATCTGCTTGTACTGGACGGAAATCCAGCCCCAGACGGGTGAAGATACGGCTATAGGTGTCATACATCACATCATAAGTTTCTTGTAATGATGCTTGATCGATGTGGAAAGAATAAGCATCTTTCATGATGAATTCGCGAGAACGCATTACACCGAAACGTGGACGAATTTCATCACGGAATTTGGTTTGAATTTGATAGAAATTCAACGGCAATTGTTTATAACTTTTCAGTTCATTACGTGCTAAATCAGTAATGACTTCTTCGTGGGTTGGCCCAAGCACGAATGGATTGTCATGACGATCTTTAAAACGTAGAAGTTCTGGCCCATATTGTTCAAAACGACCAGATTCTTCCCAAAGCGCTGCAGGTTGGGTCACTGGCATAAATACTTCCAATGCGCCAGAGCGATTCATTTCTTCACGTACAATCGCATCTACTTTCTTTAAAACACGCGTTCCCATGGGCAACCAAGAGTATAAGCCAGAAGCGAGTTTACGAATCATCCCCGCACGTAACATCAGCTGATGAGAAATGACCTCAGCATCATTTGGGGTTTCTCTTAACGTTGCAAATAAAAAGCGGCTTGCGCGCATGGAAACTGTCCTAAAGTTAAGTGTTATTTAAAAAGTGCTACAACAACGAGCAAAATAATATGCCCAGTTTTGGGCAATCGGCATTATGACATGAATCATTCAATTTGGCGCAGTATAAAGTAGAGCTGAGTATTTAAATATTCGAATTACTTAAAATTTAATGTCGAGATTGTAAAAGGGCATATGGATTAAGTCGGGCCCAGCGCATTTAAGCGCTGGATAATATCGCTATACTCGACTTCAGTCTTGTGATAGGCATTACGGAGGCTTTCCACCGTTTTTTTGATGTTCTCAATATTTTGAGTGTTATTTTCCAGATTGTTTTTAAGCTGTGCTGGCAGTACTTCACCTTTACGATGATATTCCATCTCCTGACGTTTAAACGCGATTTTATCCTTTTGTAATTGTTGTAATTGTTCTTGCTGATAGTTTAGCTGTTTTTTCAGGTTCGCCAAAATTTGGTCTCGTTTTGTTGCGGCAATTTGTGGGTTGCCATAGGCGCGTTTTAGTCTTAAGTCCTGTTCGCGACGACGCGCTATGGATTCCCGTTGTGCAGATTGTTGGGCATCTGCGGCTGCGTTGTAGGGGTTATTCCGTTTTATCACTTGCATGTTACGATCTAGTGCTTCGTAGCCGTAACGAATATGATTTGGGGAAACGGAAGTGCTGACATTGGCAACGCCATTTTTGTCATAGTAACGATACCAGACAGCTTTAGGTTGTTCTGTGGTAGCAGCACTGGAATAGCTAACAAAACACAATAGAAAAAATGAACAAATGTAAGTACGAGTAATCGTTGTAAAGTGACCCATGCGAAAACCGCACTTTAACGAACCAGTCATTACATTCCCCGAAAAAAAGTTAATTAAATCACTTATTTTTAAATAATAATCAGTTGTATATTAGTGCTAATTTCTACATTTAAAAATAGTTATTCAGCAAAAAAATTAGGAATTTAATTAAAAGTGTGAACTGTTTGTGATTGTGTAGAGAAACTGATAGGTTGGTTCAAAAAACTTCATTGATAATGCAAGTAAAGATATGTTAAAAATATCAACTAATCTGTATAAAACAAATTAAACCAACCATAATTTGTATTGAGTATTGGGGCGGGACAATAAATGGAAGATAAATTTCAAAATTTAAAGGTGATGGTGATTGACGATTCAAAAACGATTCGTCGTACAGCTGAAACGTTATTGCAGCGTGAAGGTTGTGAAGTCATTACCGCTGTTGATGGCTTTGAAGCATTGTCAAAAATTGCAGAAGCCAATCCTGATATCGTTTTTGTTGATATCATGATGCCTCGTTTAGATGGTTATCAAACCTGTGCATTAATTAAAAATTCTCTAAGTTATCAAAATATTCCAGTGATTATGCTATCAAGCAAAGACGGTTTGTTTGACCAAGCAAAAGGGCGTGTTGTGGGCTCGGATGAATATTTAACCAAGCCATTTAGTAAAGATGAGTTGTTAAACGCGATTCGCAACCACGTTAGTGCATAATAAAAGTTAAGATTGAGGAAAAAATGGCTCGCATACTTATTGTAGATGATTCACCTACAGAAACATTTCGCTTTAGAGAGATTTTGACAAAGCACGGTTATGACGTTATTGAAGCGACCAATGGTGCTGATGGAGTCACAATGGCTCAAGCTGAATTGCCAGATTTGGTGCTGATGGATGTGGTGATGCCAGGGATGAATGGCTTTCAGGCAACCCGCCAAATCAGTAAAGGTAAGGATACACAACATATTCCTGTTGTGATTGTTAGTACCAAAGATCAGGCCACAGACCGTGTGTGGGGTAAACGTCAAGGGGCTTGCGACTATTTGACTAAACCCATTGATGAACAGCAACTTATTGATGTCATTAAACAATTATTAAGTTAATTTTTTGCTCAAGTTGAGCCTTCTCATTACTCAATACGGGATAGGGTATGGCAGCAAATGGATTTATCGAATTGCTTCGTTTATCCAAGCGAGGCAATAAACAATACACTTCAACTCAAAATGAAGTCAGTCGTTGGTCTGGTATTGCATTTGAGATGTTAGGGCAATATTTTGTTGCGCCTTTAGGGGAAATTTCGGAGGTGATTTATCCGCCGAAATATACACCAGTACCAAATACTCAGGCGTGGGTAAGAGGTTTGGCCAATATTCGTGGACGTCTGCTTTCAGTTTCTGATTTAACACATTTTATTTCAGGGCAACGGAGTCAGTTTTCACCAACGCAAAAAGTGATTTGTATTAGCCATCAAGACCATTATGTGGGGTTGGTCGTCGATCAGGTTTTGGGGATTCAACACTTTAACAAAAAGAGTTTTTTCTCCCAGAATAATGATCTGGATAATAAGCTGAAAGATTATTGCCAAGGTCATTTCCATCAACATAATCAACAATGGCATGTGTTTTTATTGAGTCGTTTGTTAAGCAATCCTCAATATATGAATGCATCAATAAAATTTATAAACTAATTCTACGCTACGGAACATAAACGCGTATTCGGGGAGAAGCTGATATGGGCTTTAAACTTAAAAAAAAGAACGGCAATGGCGATAGTGCCGGGCTGAAAAAAGGCGGTGCGTTCTTCGATAATATTCGAACGCAACTTGACCAGTTTTCGCGCTTATTCGGTGAAACAGAGAAATCAAAACCGATTATCTATCGCGCTTTAATTGCTTTGGCCCTTGCAGTTATTCTCCTCATTTACTTATTCGTAAGTGTTCCTCGTTCGAATCAACTCACCCGTAGTCTCGGTGAGTTGCGTTTGTTATCACAAACCATTTCACGTCAAGCAACGGAAGCTACTGCATCTGGTACACCAGAAGCAATGAAGAAGTTGGTTGAGTCTGAAAAGCAATTTGCTGAAAACCTGAGTACTGTTGAAAGTGTGTACGGTAAAGGTTCGGATGAATACAAGAAGGTGAGTGGGCTTTGGGACAATGTTTCTAAAAACATTGACCTGATTGCATCGCAACAAAAAGTTATTAACCAGCTTTACGATACCAACATTTCGATTAGTGAAACCATTCCTGAGATTCAGGCTGAATATAACTTGATGGTTGATCAGATGGTACGTGAGAACATGCCGAGTAGTCAGGTAATCATTACCAAGAACCAGGTGTTCATTGCCGAGCGTATTTTACGTTCGATCAACTCGGTACTGGTGGGAACAGATAACTCAAACGTTTCGGCGAATGACTTTGGTGCCGATATTGATACCTTTGGTGTGTATCTAAATGCGCAGTTGAATGGAAGTGCTGAACTGGGTGTAGACCGAATTAGTTCTGCCGCTTTACGTGAATCTGTGGATAGTATTAAGTCTGACTACGATGCAGTATTGAAGTCTGCCGCAGCAACAGTACTTCAAAACGCCAATCAGATTGTTCGTGTACGCCAGGCATCTTCACAAATTTTCACCGAGTCAGATGCACTTCTTACTTCACTGAATGATTTATCGAATAAATCTGAAGGCGGCTGGGGCAATGTCTTTGCTGTTATTGTTTTAATTTTATCGTTAGCGGCATTGGTGTTCTTTGTATTACAACTCTTGATGTTACGTAGTAATACCGATAAAGAGCGCGTAACACGCTTACAAGATGAATATGACCGTAACCAAAATGCGATTTTACGTTTACTTGATGAAATTGCAGACTTAGCAGATGGTGACTTACGTTCATATGCAACGGTATCAGAAGATTTTACAGGTGCGATTGCCGACTCGATTAACTTTGCGATTGATCAGTTACGTGACCTTGTTTCCCGAATTACCGATACCTCGCAAGAAGTTGCACGTTATACCCAAGACACTCAGAACATTACCAACCAGTTGGCAGAGGCATCTGAGCATCAGGCACAAGAAATCGCAGGGGCATCTGCGGCAATGAACGAAATGGCATTGTCAATTGACCAAGTATCTGCCAACGCATCTGAGTCTGCTGACGTAGCACAACGTTCAGTACAAATTGCAACCAATGGTGCGCAAGTGGTAAACCGTTCGATTGAGGGGATGGATCACATTCGTGAACAGATTCAAGAGACTTCGAAACGTATTAAGCGTTTGGGTGAATCTTCACAAGAGATTGGTAACATTGTCTCGCTGATTAACGATATTGCCGACCAAACCAACATCTTGGCATTAAACGCTGCGATTCAGGCGTCGATGGCGGGTGAAGCGGGACGTGGTTTCGCGGTCGTAGCCGATGAAGTACAGCGTCTTGCAGAACGTTCTGCTTCCGCAACCAAGCAGATTGAAAGCCTGGTAAAAACCATTCAGACGGATACCAACGAAGCTGTAATCTCGATGGAACAAACCACGTCGGAAGTTGTCCGTGGTGCGAACTTGGCGAAAGATGCGGGGATTGCACTAGATGAGATTCAAACGGTATCGGGTGACTTGGCAAAACTGATTGCAAGTATTTCCGATGCAGCGAAACTTCAGTCTGCCTCAGCCAGTCATATTGCTACGACGATGAATGTCGTGCAGGAAATTACTTCACAAACGACAACAGCAACGTTTGATACAGCGCGCTCAGTATCTGAGTTGGCAAACATGGCTGAATCATTACGTGAGTCTGTAACTGACTTTAAGTTACCAGACTAAACCGAATTGGAAAGGCAGATGGGGGTGTCTGCCTTTCCATTTTTAAAGAGGTTGGATATCTCAACAAGATGATGGTGCAGTGGGACTACATCTTGTGTAATAGATAGACGTAATTTTTACCCACATTGGTGGATAAAAACGAAAGAAGCAGCTATGAAACAAATATTAAAAACGTTAGTTGAAACGATGACGCTTCCTGAAGACAGTTATCTTGAGCAAGATGCAGAGATTCTTGAGATTTTTATTGAAGAATTAGATGAAATCTTTGTTGAGTTAGAACCATTACTCGTTCAGTGGGCGGAACAACCACATCAGCAGAATGTGTTGAGCGATATTCGCCGCCACTTTCATACCTTAAAAGGTTCTGGAAGAATGGTGGGAGCTAAATCTTCAGGTGAGTTGGCATGGACAGTTGAAGATACGCTGAATCGTGTTATCGCAGGCACGATTAGCTTGAATGCAGATATTCAGCGTTATGTAGAAACAGTGTTCAATATTTATCGTTTTAAACTTTGTCATGATTTTAAAGCAGTTCAACAGCATTTAATCGACTTTAGACCTTTGGTCGTGTTGGGACAGCAATTACAACAACAGCAAAGTCCTGAACCAGCCTTAGCAGAATTACTTCATCTTGCGACTGATTTAACCAGTGAAGAGCAAATGACTGGACTTGAGCAGATGGAGGAAACAGCAACCGCTGATCTCGAACAGCAGCAGGTTGAGCCTGTATCTGAACTTGAATGGGCGGCACCGTTTGAAGATGAGGCACTGGCTAAAGAAACCTTGGCCATTTTCCAAGAAGAAGCCGAAGAACATCTAGCCACCATCGACCAATTTTTGCAGAATGATCGCCCAAATAATGACCATTATAATACCTTGATTCGTGCATTACATACCTTACGTGGCAGTTCTGCCATGGCGCATGTGAATCACGTTTTTGAGGCGAGCTCAAAAGTTGAGAATCTATTTAAAACCTTATTACAAGAAGAGTTGGATTCTAGTTCGGATGAAACGGCTTTGCTGACGCATTATGCGCAGTTTGTACGGGATTATTTGCATACATTAAAACAACAGGCTTCACAGCAGAAACTCGATGAAATCTATCAGACGTTTAATGTTGCATGGGACAGTTACGATTTCCAGCTTGAAGAAAAGAATGGTGCTGCAATAAGACCGCAAGGCTTGGTATCTGAGTTGCTTGAACTCAATATCAATGATCTTTTAGATGTTGAATTTGATTTTGAGAGTCGTGCCCGTCAGGAGTTCCCTCAATACCTGCAACTACTCAGTCAACAAACAGAGACCTTGTTACAGCATACGCATCATCATGCAACCATCGGGATGTATCAATACACCAGTCTGTTGCGTTCTAGCTATCAAGATCTGATTTTTAAGCCAAGTTTACTGCATTTGGATTATGCATTTGAGCTCTATCACCAAGTCCATCAACAGTTTATCCAGCTATTTGATACCTTGGCGGCGGGACAGCGCGTCACTTTAACCAAAGCACATGAACGTGTTTTAAATGAGTTGAGTTCATTTACACAACAAAATGTTGAATCTTTGGATGACATATCTGTTGTAGAGGAAGTAGATGCAGCTGAAGAAACAGCAGCGACTGAAGCTCATGTAAAAGCTGGTTCAGCTATTCAAACAACGGATTTTTCCAGTCAATTTGCGCTCGATAAACAGCAATTGCAGTCAAGTGAAGCAAACCGTGATTTTGACCCGGATCTTGTGGAGATTTTCCTTGAAGAAGCAGATGAACTGCTTGGCGGAATTGATACTGACCTGAACACTTGGGCAACTGATCATCAAAATATCAATGCGTTAAAGAATCTGATGCGTTATTTGCACACCCTAAAAGGGGGAGCAAATATGATTCAGGCACGTCATATTGGCTTGATTGCGCATGAACTAGAAACCCTCTATGAAAAGTTAATTAATCAGCAGATTCAAGCAACACCACAATTGCTTACAGCGATTCGTTCAGTTCAGGATGATATTGCCGATCGTATCCAAACCATTCGTGATCAGCAGGTGGATTATCCTGCCACGCATACTTTAGCTGTGCTTGAGCAGTTATCGAAAACAACAGTTGTTGCTGAGCAGCTTGAACGTGAAACTGTGCCAGTCACCGTGCCTGAGCAACTAAAAACAGCCGAAATGGAAGGCGATGATACGGAAGTTGCTCTTACTGCGACGCCACATAAGGTTGAATCGATAACGACGACGATTGATGTTACTGCATTTGCAGCGCAACTCGCGCTGGATAAGCAGCAGTTACCGTCTGATCAGGCCAACCGTGACTTTGATCCTGACCTGATAGAGATTTTTCTTGAAGAAGCAGATGAGTTGCTGGTCGGGATTGATGCGGATCTGAATACGTGGACGACGGATCATCAAGATATCAATGCCCTCAAAAACCTGATGCGTTATTTGCACACCTTAAAAGGGGGTTCAAATATGATTCAAGCGCGTCATATTGGTTTGATTGCGCATGAATTAGAAACCATTTATGAGAAGCTGATCAACCAACAGATTCAGGCGACACCACAACTGATTGCCATCATTCGTTTGGTACAGGATGATATTGCGGATCGTATCCAGACCATTCGTGATCAGCACACCGATTATCCATCGACCCATGTGGTGCAATTATTGCAACACGCTGATCAATCGGATGTTGCTTCTGTTGAGTCTGGGCTTGAAACAGCACTAGAGTTTGAAGGAGTTGAGTCGAGCCAAGTCGAGATTTCGCTGGAACAGCCTGAGCCTATCAAAACTGAAACGCTGGTCGATGAACAGCCTGTTGACGTTGAGTCTGTGTCTGAGCGGGTTGAAACCGAAGTTCTTGAGCATACTGTAGCGGCACAACTGCCGCAGACAGTGACGGGACCTACGGATGATGACGTTCGTTCTCTGGTTGAGCAAACCTTCCTTGAAGAAGCAGAGGAATTGCTGGAACAAGCACAAGGCTTATTGAAGCAATGGTTTGAGCAACGGGGTAACCGTAGTTTGTTGCTACAGTTACAACGTATTGCGCATAGTCTGAAAGGTGGTGCGCGTATGGCTGAAATGGATGCCATTGCGATTATCGCCTACCATTTAGAGAATGCTTTTGAGCAATTTGGTGTACATCATTTCAATTCGAATGTGTATGATAACCTGCTCAATACCGCATTGGCATGGTTAAATGATGCCATCTCTAAACGTCAATATGCAAATTTTGACGGCTTGAAACAAAGCTTGGAGAAGATGGAGTTTGTCGATGTATCTGCACAACTTCCTCAGAAGCTCTCGACCAAAGATATCTTTACACCTGAATTTACCATGGAGTTTGTGCAGGGGGATGGCACTGAACCTCCATCGATGTTGGGTGAGTGGGAAACCACGGAACGCATAGAACAGAACAATGAAATGATTCGTGTCTCTGCTGAGGTCATCGAGAAGATGATTGACCTGTCAGGGGAAAATGCGATTAACCGTTCACGTATTGAAATGGATTTGGGTCAGTTAGGCAGTACGTTGACGGAAATGGAATTGGCAATCAAGCGTTTGGCGGATCAGTTACGCCGAATGGAAGGTGAGTTGGAAAGCCAGATTATCGCCCGTCATGGTGGCGAAGAGGCACGTTATGCAGACTTTGACCCACTGGAAATGGACCAATATTCATCGTTGAATCAGCTCTCCAAATCACTTGCTGAATCGGCTTCGGATTTGGTTGATTTTAAAACGACACTGTCTGAAAAAATACGTGATACTGAAGGCTTATTACTACAACAGTCGCGGATTCAGGCTGAAATTCAAGAAAGCCTGATGCGTACCCGTCTGGTTCCATTCTCTCGTCTATTACCACGTCTGCAACGTATTGTGCGTCAAACGGCATCGACGTTGAATCGACCAACAGAACTGGTGGTGAACAATACTGAAGGTGAATTGGACCGTAGTATTCTTGAGCGGTTGGTTGCACCATTTGAGCATATGTTACGTAACGCGATTGACCATGGTATTGAAGATCGTGAACAGCGTTTACAAGCACAAAAACCAGAAACTGGGCATATTGTGTTGAACATTGGTCGCCAAGGGACAGATGTCGTGGTGACGTTCAGTGACGATGGTAAAGGGATTGATGTTAACCGCATCAAAGAAAAAGCGTTACAAACTGGCCTCATGACCAAAGATCAGAAACTGGATCAGGAAGAAATTCTACAGTTTATCTTCCATCCAGGCTTTAGTACGGCAACCCAAGTGACTCAAATCTCGGGTCGTGGTGTGGGTCTTGATGTGGTTCAGAGTGACATTAAGGCCTTGGGTGGTCATGTCAGTGTCGACTCTACGCTGGGTAAGGGAACAACCTTTACCATTCGCGTACCAACCACGGTTGCCGTCAGTGATGCCTTGATGGTAAAAGCAGGCGATCAGCAGTTTGCCTTCCCATTGGCTCAGATTGACCGTATTGTTCGTATCTCTCCATTGGCGTTAGAACAATACTTTGAAAGTCAGGATGACTATTTTACCATTGACCAAGAACGTTATCGCTTACGCTACTTATCCGAGTTCGTTGCAGGACAACCTGTTCCTCGCTTAAGTGGAGTGGTTCATTCTTTACCTGTGTTGTTGATTAAAGGTGCTCAAGGACAAACCACAGCCCTGTTGGTTGATCAACTGATTGGTTCACGTGGACAGATTGTCGTCAAACCGGTGGGGCAACAGTTCTCCAATATTGGGGTGATTGCAGGTGCAACGATTCTTGGTGATGGTCAGGTCTGTTTGATTCTGGATGGTCAAAATATTGCACGACAAGCGCAGTCTACTGCGCGGAGTAAGCAGGCAGATGAGACATATAGCAAACAGCGTTATGATGAGCGTCGCTTGATTATGATTGTCGATGACTCGGTGACCGTACGTAAGGTGACCTCACGTCTGTTAGAGCGTCAAGGTTATGATGTAGTGACCGCGAAAGATGGTGTGGATGCCATAGAACAGCTTGAAACCGTGAAACCAGACCTGATGTTACTGGATATTGAAATGCCGCGTATGGATGGTTTTGAAGTGTCGAATCTGGTACGCCATCATGAAATACACCGCGACTTGCCGATCATCATGATTACATCACGTACTGGTGAGAAGCATCGTGAACGTGCACTATCACTAGGCGTTAACCAATATATGGGTAAACCATTCCAAGAAGAAGCACTCTTGGAGAATATTGAAAGCTTACTTACGGTGCGCTAAGAGGTAAAAAATAATGGTTAAGAAAAGCGCAAACTCGGCGTTGGGACAAATTGACCAACAAGAGTTACAACATTTAATTACGGTTTCCACGGGGTTTATTGATGCATACATTATTGAATGTCATCAAAACGTACCCATGCTGTTGCCACAAAATATTGTATTGTCAGCAATGGATACTCAAACCAATGTTGATCATATTGAATGGCATGATTTAAAACTTCCTGTATACGCGGTCAATGATCCGATGCAAAAACAAGGTGTGGCCCTGGTTGTCGAAGGAGATGATGTATCACAACGCTTTGCCCTAGTTTGCAATCAAATGCCTGAGTCGATCCGTTTACGTATTTCGGAAGTGGTCGATGAAGAAGGTGAAGTTGACGATAGCAAGGTGTTTAAATATGTGAAGATGGGGGAAAACCGATTTTATGTCCCACATCTACAGAATATACAGACCCAACTTGGACTATAATAAAAAAGGAACTCATCAGAGTTCCTTTTTTATTTATACATTTTTATTTTAGGCAAGTAGTTCGACTAGAATTTGTTCGTAGATTTCAGCCAATGGTTCTAATTCTGCGACATTCACATGTTCATTGATTTGGTGGATTGTTGCATTCAATACGCCCAATTCAAGTACTTGTGCACCTGTTGGTGCAATGAAGCGACCATCAGAGGTGCCACCACTGGTTGAAAGTACGGTATCAATCCCCGTGACATTTTTAATCGCGGTTTTTGCCGCATTGACCAAGTCACCTACAGGCGTAAGAAATGGTAAGCCCGATAACGTCCACTGAATATCATAATGAAGGTGGTGTTGATCCAAGAGTTCGACTACGCGTTGTTTTAAGATATCCGCAGTCACTTCCGTTGAGTAGCGGAAATTAAACGTAACTTGTAATGTGCCTGGAATCACATTGGTCGCGCCTGTGCCAGCCTGAATATTGGAAATCTGGAATGAAGTCGCAGGGAAATATTCATTGCCATTGTCCCAGATGGTTTCACATAGCTCATTTAAGGCTTTAGATGCGGTATGGATCGGGTTTTCTGCCAGATGTGGATAAGCAACATGACCTTGCTTGCCGTGTACAGTTAACACGGCATTGAGTGAGCCACGACGGCCATTTTTAACGATATCGCCAAGTTGATTGGTACTCGATGGTTCACCGACCAAGCACCAGGTCATTTTTTCATTACGTGCTTCCAATGTCTCAACCACTTTCACCGTACCATTGATCGATGGGCCTTCTTCATCAGAAGTGATTAAAAAAGCAATTGAACCTTTATGATTTGGATGTTTAGTCACAAAACGTTCAGAGGCAACCACCATGGCAGCCAAAGCAGTTTTCATATCAGCAGAACCGCGACCATATAATTTACCATCACGAATACTCGGTAAAAATGGATCGGAATTCCATGCATCTAAATGGCCCGTTGGAACAACATCAGTATGGCCTGCAAAACAGAATACCGGACTTTCAGTACCACGACGTGCCCATAAATTATCGACATCTTCAAAGCGCATGTTTTCGATGTTGAAACCAATTTTTGCTAAGCGTTCTGCCATGATATTTTGACAATCATGGTCTATCGGGGTGACAGAAGGTTGGCGTAGGAGTTGTAAACTAAGTTCGAGCGTATCGGAGTGATTCATGCGAGATGGAGCTAAATCTGGTGAAATGTGAACCGATATAATAGGGGAATATTGTGGAGAAAGGTATTAAAAATAAACCTTATCTAGGTCTAGATAAGGTTTGGTAAGGCGGGTTGTATCGAATTACATTTTATTTTGCGTTTTTTCAGCCGTTTGAGTTACTTTGTCACCAGCTTTAGATACATCCTTACCGATACCTTTAAATGTATTACAACCAGTTAAAACAAAAGCAGTCATGATTGAAGCAACTAAGATTTTTTTCATCATCTTCTCCGTTTAAATGTAATTATGATGTACTTAAGAGGCTAAAAAATTTAGCATTAAATGAACATAAGGGTTTGATGGTAAATGTGTTATAAAATGTTACTCTATGAACTAATGAGTTTGTTTAGGTTTGCTAAACAATAATGAGGGCTGGCGAAACATATAAAACACAGGAGTCGGTGAATCCTGATAATAAAGACCATTGCTCCACCAGACTGCTGTTTCAGAAGTGGGGTACCGATCGGGACAAAGCCATTCATGCCGCTGTAAGCGATAATAAGCTGTTTCAGGAAGATCAGTGCCCCAATGACCTAAACGCCTTGAGGTGTTAATCCAGCAAGGCAGGTTGAGGTGGTGGGATTCTGCTGGAAGATATAACTGTCCCTTCATCACCGCAAATTTGCGTTGGATCTGATGATGATTTGCTTCAGTAAACTGGAACTGACGCTCGGTAAAATGTTTTAATTTACGCTGTAAAGTATCTTCTCGGTTCAGTCCATACCACTGTGCTAAATCTAGCTCGCATTCACCTAAGTAGTATTTTAAAGCCACTTCCCAGTGCTCTACTTCTTGAGTGTCTTGATTAAGCAGTAAAAAATCAAGTTCGCCTAATGTGATAGCACCTGCAATTTTTTGAATACTATGTCCAAGGAGCTGGTACGGATGATAAGCGTCATCTAATAACCAAAACCACAATAGATTTTCAAAACGCAAACCAAGCCGAGTACTTTTGAGTTGCGCCAGAAAATCAATTAAGGGTTGGGGCTGCTGATCAAGTTGTTTTAAGCGGTTTTCATAACCTAGATAGTGATCTAGCCAGTTCTGATTTGAATGAAGCTCAAAAGGATGCTTAATGTTTAAATCAGGTGGAATTTGAGCCAAAATATTCGGACTGGCAATACAAAATGCTAAATGTCGTACGATGGGGTGCTTAAACTGTAACCACGGCTCAAAATAGCAAGGGGTGGCAATCATCTTAGACATGAAGTCACTCAATCATTGAAATAATAGGTTAAGTTTAAGAAACGACACTAAAAACGCTTTATACTAGCACGGTTGTAAACAGGTGTTGGTTAATGGCTCAATGAAAACTTTGTTCTGGCGTAGTTTGGTCGTATTTTTTATTACGTTGGGAATCATTGGGGCGATTTTACCGGGAATGCCCACGACAGTATTTCTGATTCTTGCCGCATGGGCTGCTTCCAAAGGTTGGCCTGAAATGGATGCGTGGTTACTCAATCATCCTAAATATGGTCCGACCTTACGCAACTGGCGTGAACATGGCACTGTGCCACGTAAGGCAAAATGGATTGCCAGTATCATGATGTTGATTAGCGGTATTTTGATGCTGTTTACCAATGCGCCATTTTGGGTCAAAGTCTTTACCGATGTCACCATGTTTATTGTTGCGGTATGGTTGTGGTTACGCCCCGAGCCTGAGCAGCGTTAAGAAAAGCAACGCTTTTTAGCTGCGCAAGACGAGCAGCTATGCTGCAAGTGGCGAGTTAAGCAAAGCAACGCTTTGCCCGAAGCGCAAGACGAGCAGCTATGCTGCGAGTGGCGAGGATAAACAAACTTAAAGCAACGCTCTTGCGAAATGTATTTCTCATGCGCAAGACCTTGCGCCAAATATCGCTATTTGCTGCGAGCGACTAAAACTTCGCAACAATAAGAATAGGCTTTAATACAAGAGATGAAATAAAGGCTGGCAATGAGAAAAAATACAAGGGTTGTGCGTTTATACTTATATTTAAAACTCACCCATGATTAAAACTACGGAAAAGTACAAGAAAAAAGCGCCCGTCTATGTTGAAATGAAGTTGTTCCATCCGTTATTGAGATAAAAATGAGCTATACCTTAGATCAGGCAGATATTGTCATTGATTTAGCACAACAAACATTACATTTGCCAAAACAGAATAAATTTTATGTGATCTCTTCTGGGAAGAACGGTATTGGTGAACAGGAGAATAGCGGGAAAACGCCTCGAGGTTGGCATCAGGTCGCACAAAAGATTGGTGAGGATGCACCTAAAAATGCCGTATTTATTGCACGTCAGCCCACAGGGGAGGTCTATGACCAGCAATTGGCTCAGCAATTCCCGCAACGTGACTGGATCTTATCGCGAATTTTATGGCTGGATGGTTTAGAGGAAGGCTTTAATCATGGAGAAGGGCACGACACGTTTAAGCGTTATATCTATATTCATGGGACACCCGATACAGAACCGATGGGGATTCCCATGTCGCATGGGTGTATTCGAATGAAGAATGATGAAATTCTCGAACTATTTGGACTCGTTTCTGAGCAAGCGCTGGTTTATATCTCAGAACATGCCATCGAAAATGAGCTAAGAAAATAGCAATAAGTGCTTAAATAAAATACGGAAATGTAGGTTTTTTCAAGGAATTACTTATTTTTTAATCACTCGTGCGGTTTTTTTGGAAAAGAATGGCAAAAGCGTTTGACAGGCTGTAAAGATTCTCTATAATGCACCTCACAAACGATGAAGACGTTAAGGGCGCTTAGCTCAGTTGGTAGAGCGTCTGCCTTACAAGCAGAATGTCGGCGGTTCGATCCCGTCAGCGCCCACCAAACCTTTACGTTAAGACTCAAGTGCAGCGGTAGTTCAGTTGGTTAGAATACCGGCCTGTCACGCCGGGGGTCGCGGGTTCGAGCCCCGTCCGCTGCGCCACTTAAGTTTTAATCGTCGTTTGCTGTGATTGCAAAATTATCGTGCAGCGGTAGTTCAGTTGGTTAGAATATCGGCCTGTCACGCCGAGGGTCGCGGGTTCGAGCCCCGTCCGCTGCGCCACTTTAAGATTGCAAGAATAGCTAGAGTTGATTAGATAGGATTAACATCCTTGATATTCAGACAGATTTTAAAGTTATACTTTAAGTTTGTTACCTCGCTCAGGGCGCTTAGCTCAGTTGGTAGAGCGTCTGCCTTACAAGCAGAATGTCGGCGGTTCGATCCCGTCAGCGCCCACCATAATTTGTGACACTTACTTCTGTTTGGAAGTAATACCGTGCAGCGGTAGTTCAGTTGGTTAGAATATCGGCCTGTCACGCCGAGGGTCGCGGGTTCGAGCCCCGTCCGCTGCGCCATTTTCTTGATATCATTTTAAGAGAATGTTAGTTTTAACAAGTATCTTTATACTTGATCTCTGATACGAGATGCCATTAGAAAAATCAAAGATTTTTCTCTTGCGCTCAGACAAAGCTTCGCTTTGTTGATCCTCGCTCAGGGCGCTTAGCTCAGTTGGTAGAGCGTCTGCCTTACAAGCAGAATGTCGGCGGTTCGATCCCGTCAGCGCCCACCATATTTCTCCTCGAATTCCTCATTGTTGTAATCAAGACTAAGTTATTTTATTATTAGCATTAATAATGATTCTAATAAGACTTACTCTATGAGAAACCCTTATCAACGCAAGGCTGCGTCGAAATCTCAAGCTACCCCCGTCAATTCTTCGCTCAAAGAGAGCTATCGTCAATTTATTCAAAATATTATTATACAGCGTCAGGTGATTGCGCTCTATCATGACGGTTGGGCACTATGCTCAACACCATCTGGCCAGCATGCTTTATCGGTTTGGCAGAGTAAAAGCTTGGCAAAGTTATTGATTAAAGACAATTGGGTGCAATATGAGATTCAGGAAGTCTCCTTATTGGCGTTTATTGAAAAAATAATTCCCTTTCTAAAAGAAAATAATACGATTTTATCTCTGGACTTGACCCCGGAAGGAAATAATATCTTGGTTTCCCCAGATGCTTTATTATTGGATATTAATAATTTTCTGTACCAAATCTATTTGCAACGTCCAGATGTATTTGCTGAGCTAAAACTTCCGTTACCACGCGATATTCGTTTGCATAACTCAGCATCATCTTGAGATCGGGAGGAGCGTCCTCAATCAATATTCATTGAGTAGCCAACCACTGGCATAGGCGAAGTATTCTCTTAACCATGCGTTGTAGCGTGTTGCCAAAGGTGTGCTTGCACCAAGCATGGTAATATCGCGATAGCCTTGTTTCTTGGCAATGGCTGCTGCACGTAAGGTATGGAAATCGCTGGTCACAATTGCAATCGGCTGTTGAATGCTAATCTGTTGTGCCTGCAATAACTGCTGGCTATTTTTAAGATTAAGTTCGGTGCTGGTGCTTTGATCTTCCAAAATGATTTGAGAGGCAGGAATCTGATAGCGCTGTTGTACATAGTTTGACATGACGATGGCTTCACTCTGGGTTTCGCCAAAATCAATACCGCCCGTCATCACCAATTTAGCTTGTGGTTGAGCCAAAGCAATCGGGGCAGCACGATCCAGTCGTTTGGCCAGCGTCGCAGAAGGTTGCCCATTTTCAATACCGCTCCCCAATACAATAATAGCCTTAACAGGAGAGATGGTTTGCGCTTGAGTATTATTGTGAGAAAGATAATCAAAGAAATAGCCTAAGCTAACAACCCAGATCCAGAAGCACAGCCAGCCAAAGCGCCAAATCGAGTGCAGGCGAAAATGATAGAAAAAGAAACGCTCAATATGATAATAAAAATAAGCGTAAAGACAGAAAAATAGACCAAGCAGTAAGGGGAGTACTGTTCCGATATGAATCTTCTTAAAGGCGATGAGAATGGCGCCATCTAAGAACAAGACTGAACCGATAAGGGCTAAAACAATACGAACCCATGAACTTATTTGCATAATCTTAATTGTAGTCGATTTGAATCGTGCTAAGTGTATGCAAAATTCTGAGAAAGGCAAATTCTCTTATGGTCTGATGAAAAAAACGAGTGACTAGCACTCGTTTTTTAGATCGGACAAAATTAATAAACATCGCGACGATAACGTCCCGCCTGCCTTAATTCATCTACTGTTTCCTCGCCGAGAATATCATTCAACGCTTGATCGACCCCACTTGCCATGCCTTCAATACTGCCACAAACATAGATTACGGCGCCTTGCTCAATCCATTTTAGCAATTCATCGGCATTGCTGCGTAAGATATCTTGTACGTAGATACGTTGTTCTTGGTCGCGGGAAAAGGCGAGGTCCAAACGTTGCAAGCTCCCCATGTTTAACCAAGCTTGAATGGTTTCCTGATAGAAGAAATCACGTTCGCGTTGACGTTCACCAAAGATCAGCCAGTTGGCGGTATAGTTTTGTCGATTCCGTTGCTGTAATAAACTCATGAGTCCAGCAATGCCTGTTCCATTACCAATACAGATAATTGGACGGTTATCGCCAATCAGATGGAAAGATTCATTGGTGCGAATACGCAGAGCAATTGTTTGTTTTAGTTGGGCAAACTCCGTGAGCCAACCTGAACCTAGACCAAGTTGACCTTGTTCATCCTGTTGTTGACGAACCACCAGTCGTAATATTTGCTGCGAAGGAATGCTGGCAATCGAATATTCACGTGTCGGTAAGCTTGGAAGTTGTTCCAATAAATATTCAAGCGTACTGAAAGGTTTGATCTCGACCCGTAAATTCTTATCCCAAAGCAGCTGTTCAATTGTTTGACTCAATGACTCAACCAGACTGTTTGCTGGAATTTGATATTGGATCAAGAAATTTTGAATTTCAGCTAAACTATTGGCTGGTTGTATCTCCGCAATATCACCTGCATGCCAAGTCATATCTGAAGTTGAGCTGAGCTCGATGTTATAGGCGGCTTGTCCTAAGCTATTCGGATTGAGCAATGTGCGTTTAGCGAGAGTCCATTGATCAAACACTTTCTCGATATTCATGGCATGTAGTTCATGCTTGGTCACGACTGAAAGGGCCTGATTCCAGCGTTGAATATCGTTGGCATTGGCATTATCGACTTCGATTAAGTCAAATAATGCTTGGGCTTTGCATTGTTTTAGCCACGTATCAACAGCATAACCAAAGCTACAATAGCTATCTGGGTATTCTTTTGATCCCAGCGCAAGCACTGCATATTGCATTTGGCTGAGGTCGAGGTCTTGTTGCATCAGTTTTTTGCTAAAACTGGCGGCAAGATCGGGTGCTTCACCTGTGCCATAGGTACTGATTACAAATAAAACCTGTACTGCTTGTAAAAGGTCTTGCTCCGTCAATTGTTGAATCGGTTTGACTGTGGTTGGCTGCTGCGCTTCTTGCAAGCTGGTTGCTGTACGCCAAGCCAATTGTTCAGCCACGCCTGTTTGCGATGCATAAGTAATCAGCCAAGGTTTGGCATTCGGATCAATTGGCTGTGCGCTGAGTGATTGACGGGCTGCGAGAGTGAGTTTCTTCTGCTTGCGACGTTTTAGATAGAGCATCCAGCCTGTTATAAAGAACAGTGGCATTGCCAATGAAGCCAGCATGGCAATAAATTGATAGGTTGAACCAAAGAAGCTACCCCGATGTACAGGCAGCATACTGCTCATGATTTTTTCATTGAGCTTTTTGTCTTCATACAGTTCAAACTTTTCAAATTTATTTTCTTGATAGTTATAGACCGCTTGATTGCGTGCGCGCTCATGCTGAGGAATGGCATCAACAAAGGAAAGCTCAACTTTAGCATCTTCACGTTTTGGAATATTCAGGGTCAAGCTTGAGTATTCACGGCCGATCTGTGCATTTACTCCAGTCCATGTTTGCGTCAGGATGGTGCTGACCTGTGCTTTGGCCAGTTCTGGTGGTTTATCTTTGCCGCGTTCATTATTATGCTGATTGCGTTGTGGTTGTTCAACGCCCATGACTTTGAACATGCCGGCACGCCACCAGTCATAAGACCAATATAAGCCAGTA
This sequence comes from Acinetobacter sp. CIP 64.2, assembly GCF_000369645.1. Taxonomy (NCBI): domain Bacteria; kingdom Pseudomonadati; phylum Pseudomonadota; class Gammaproteobacteria; order Moraxellales; family Moraxellaceae; genus Acinetobacter; species Acinetobacter sp. CIP 64.2. Next base: position 1,988,972 of record NZ_KB850122.1, on the reverse strand, counting down.
CATGCAAAGAGCAGATAGAACACCACTACCCAAGTTCCAACTACAGCATGCAGATCCCAAATAAAATTACGGCCTTTCAGTTTGGGTTTAATAAAGAACCATTGTTTAAAAGTGTGTTTCTTTGGAAAGCGTAGATAAAGCCCACTCAAAACAAAGAAAATCAGCATCAATGTAGATGCGCCAGTAATCTGCGCACCGAACTCACCTGCGGTTAAATTACGATGCAAACGCTGAATAAATTGCAGCGTGTCACGCCCCTTAATGTCGGGTAGGACTTCTGCGGTATAAGGGTTAACCATCATATTGTAGCCACGACGTGCACCTTCTTTTTTAATATTGACGGTAGAAGAGACTGTGGGGTCTGAAGCGATAGTAATGCTGTTAATTTCAATCTCGGGTTGTTGCTGATTGAAATGTTGATACAGCTGGGCAGGGCTAAGTTTAGGTGTTTGAGCAACTTCAACGACATAGCTGTCTTGGTTGATCCACTTTAGAATTTGCGGTTCGTATGAGTAGATTGCACCCGTGACTCCCATTAAAGAGAGAATCAGCCCTGCGGTAATCCCTAAAAACCAATGGATCTGAAAGAAAACTTTTTTAAACATGGTCAAAAAATGAAAAGATAATGGAATTCATGTAAAAAATTATAACCCAAGAATAAGAACATAATATGGATTTTGTAGGTAATATTGATTTTGATTCTCATTTATTTTATGGGTATAAAAATTTATATCACCTTGGATATTGGTTACGTATTTTTACTAGTAAAACTGATTGGTCTGTATACAGGTGGCTTTTATTGTTTATAATTTAGTTAAATTAAAAACAATGATAAGAATATCTATATGCCTCTGGCTATAATTGTGCAAGGATGCAAGACAGATCATGGTGGTGTGGTTATACAAGGACACCCAAGTATTTCAATTAATGGTATTGGCATGGCGGGCAAAGGCTATATGGTCGCCTGTCCTAAATGTAAAGGTGTGTTCCCAATTTCTGAAGGCGCAGAAAACTTTATCCTGCCTGATGGTAATCCTGTCGCTTTGGCTACGATGAAAACGGCATGTGGTGCAACCCTCCTTCCAAGTTCATTTTTGGTGGTTGTAGACCCAAGCTCACCCTTTGGTTCTCAACTGATGGGGAATCCTAATGATGAAGGTGAAGATACAGTACCACCACCTGAAGATCATACAGGGCGGTTTCAATTGGTTGATCAAAATACAGGACAACCAATTACGAATCGTCGTGTAAGAGTCACTTTAGCTGATGGTACCAGTACGATGTATGCAAGTGATGATCAAGGCTTTACTGATTGGATTTATACGCCTTCTGAGCAAGAAATTCATCTCAATTTAGTGGATGAATTAGACAATGGCTGAACAAGGAAAACCTCTTGGAACATTAAAAACGGCACCTGCTCAACTTCAAACAATTAAAGTTGTTGCTATTGGAAATGATCAACTGGACCCACAAGACAAAGAAGTGATCTGTAAGGCAATTTGCTATTGTGAACCGTACCGGGTTTGTCGGAGACTTTTTTATTTAAGTTAGGCCACCTGACCTAACGGGTTAATCTTATCATAGTACATTGCTTCAAACTCAAAAGGCGATACATAACCCAGTGCACTGTGTACACGCTTTTTATTGAACCAATCTACCCAGTTTAGTGTCGCAAGTTGTACATCTGCTAAACCTTGCCAATCTGCTTTTAAATATTCAATCACCTCTGTTTTGTATAAGCCATTCACCGTTTCAGCCAGAGCATTATCGTATGAATCACCTGTCGTACCGACTGATGCTCGTAAATTTGCAGCATCTAAACGATTGGTATAGCGAATAGAAAGATATTGAACACCTCTATCGGAATGATGAATCACATTCTTTGGCATGCCTCGATCGTGCAATGCTTGCTCCAATGCATCGAGCACCATATCTGTATTCATCCGTGTAGATACTTTCCATCCAACAATTGCTCGTGAGAACACATCAATAATAAAGGCGGTATAGACCCAGCCTGAATGTGTTTGAATATACGTAAAGTCACTGACCCATAATTGGTCAGGTCGATCAGCACTAAAATTCCGTTTCACTAAATCATCTGCTCGTTTTTGATCATCTCGGCTACGGGTGGTTTGTTTATTCTTACCACGCCAAACACCTTGTATACCTAGCTTTTGCATCAATCGAGCAACTGTACAACGTGCAATAACATAACCCTCACGTTTCAATTTTTGCCAAACTTTACGTACACCATATCGACCTGAACTTTCTTTCCAAATACGTTTGATTTGCTCTGCATGATGTAAATCATGCAGAGCACGTTTCGCTCGATGTTCTGGGTTATCAACGAAATCTAAAGCCCGATAATAGGTCGAAGCTGCAATCGGTAAAATTCTACAAATCGCTTCAACACCATATAACGCCTTATTGTTATGGATAAAATCCACCATTATTTGTGTGGGCGGTCGAGCTCCGCCTGGGCGAAAAAAGCGGCTGCTTTACGTAGAATTTCATTGGCACGTTTTAATTCTTTAATTTCACGTTCCATTTGCTTCATTTTTTCTTGGTCAGATACCTGTTGTACTTTGGCGGGATTTTGTTGATCTAAGTATTTTTGATACCAAACACGAAGTGTTTCAGGAGTACAGCCAATTTTAGGAGCAATTGCGGAAACTGCTGCCCAATTCGATGGATAATCTTTTTCAGATTCAATTAGTAATTGAACCGCTCTTTCTCTAATTTCGGGGGTATAGTTTGGTTTTTTCATCGGAATAGTCTCTCAGAATATTGAGTCTCCGACAAACCCGGTACGGTTCAATTGTGATGCCAGACCCAATAAAGGTAAGGCAGGGCATAATCAGTACCAATCATGCGTATCTGAGCGTTTAAAGGAACTAGAACGCTTCTTGGGGCATCATAGCCCTTATAAGCCCGAAGTAAACTATGACATGCATAAAAATCCCCCTGAACCCATCATGGACAAAGGAATTTTAACTAAGGCTCATGATTATCTTCCAGGATGGATTAAAAAATACTGGGAAAAGGACAAAGGCTATCCTTATGAGGCTGGCGAAGGTATGATTCGACGCCCTGATGTTGTCATTGTCAATGACCCGACCAAACCGCCCACACAAGACAACATTAAGCATGTCGTTGAAATTAAGTTTGGTACTGATGATTTTGGAAAAACTCAAAAAGAGGAATATGCAAAGATTGCAGGCAATCGACATAAAGTTAAACAGCTAGATGAGAATGAATGTGATTGCGGTAATGAAAAAGACGATAATGCAAGCGAAGTATCGACTGCAGCAGCTTGGGCTGCTGCAATAGCTGGAACACTTTTATATTTTATTTCCAGAGGAAAAATCCCTCGACCACGTTTCCCATTACCTAAACCAACACCAGCTTGGTAATTTTGGACAAAGTTATGCATTTTAAAAATCAAGAAGATTATAAAGTTTGGGCAGATCAACAGGAAAAAGGCGCAATTGGTGGAGGGATTTTCACTCCTCAAGGACCTGAAGATTATGTTGGGGCAATCCCTGCTATTCGTGCTGTGCTTTATTTTAAAGAAGGCTATAGCGATGAAATGCGTGAAGCCATAGTGCAATGCTTTGATGATTATCAAAAAATTGCTAAAAGTCATTTAACATGGTTATGGCAAGATGAACCACCCAAAGGTGAAAAAGCAACTTCAGCCTATAAAGATACAAAACCATTAACAGATATTTTGAAATCCTACAGCCAAATGAAAGCATTTAATTTGCTATATACCAGCGGAAAGGAGAAATTTGCGACGGGCGCATGGGAGTGTAATATTAGCGGAAAAAGTAAATGGCAAATAGAAAATGGGACATATCAAAGTACCTTAACTTTTTCGATGCCTGTTGAATGGGTAGAAGAAAACACCAAAGTTTTTATTGAGTTATTTATCAACTGTGCTCGACGCTTAAAAGCCAGTCATGGTTATGCAGGCTATGCCTGTATTATTTCTCAAATCCGTGATGACAAGAATGAACCGACAGAAGCCTATTTATCTCGTAAATTTTGGGCAATGGATATCGGGAATCCATTCCTTGACGCAAGTTATTTGCGTAATGGCATAAAAACAGTCAGTTGGCTTACTGCCATTAACCATGAATGGTTTAATAAAATTCGTGAAGAAGAAGCCTTAAATAGTGAGTTACCAATGAGCTGGTTTATCGGTTACGACTATGGGACTGGCATCGTGATTCAAGCAGGTAATCTCCCTTTAAGTGGTTCTGACGAAGTTGACCCTCTGCCTGCACCTTATGTCTTACTCAATCGTATACTGAAGCCATTACGAGCCGAAAGGATACAGACGCTGCATAGAGGCAATTACGATACAGAAGAAAATCCATTAATTACAGGTTATCGAGCCGAAGCATGGATGAAACGTTTTGACATTAAAGATGATCAGAAGCTTGAGTATTTTGGCAAGCTACAATCTGAGCCAAAGTTAAACTCTAAACACGCATTCTTGGATCGGCGTGTTGATTGGGGGTAGGTCTTTGCATTTTAAAAATCAAGAAGACTATAAAGTTTGGGCTGACCAACAGGAAAAAGATGCAATTGGTGGAGGTATTTTCACTCCCCAAGGTCCAGAAGATTATGTTGGAGCTATTCCTGCCATTCGGGCTGTGCTTTATTTTAAAGAAGGCTATAGCACTGAAATGCGTGAAGCGATTGCACAATGTTTTGATGACTATCAAACCTACGCCAAAGAATATTTGACTTGGCAATGGCAAGATGAACCACCAAAAAGTGAAAGCGAAAATACAACCTTCGATAAAGCAAAACCTATACGAGATAGTTTAAAAAATTATAGTCCTATGAAGGCTTTCTATTTTTTATACACTAGCGGTAAAGAGAAATTTGCGACGGGAGCATGGGAGTTTACTGTTGGTGGAAAAAGTAAATGGCAATCAGAAATGGGGATTCATCAGAGCGTTCTAACCTTTTCCATGCCCGTGGAATGGGTTGAAGAAAATACCAAACTTTTTATTGAATTATTTATTAACTGCGCGCAACGCTTAAAAGCCAATCATGGTTATGCTGGCTATGCCTGTATTATTTCTCAAATTAGAGAAGATAAAAATGAACCAACTGAAGCCTACTTATCTCGAAAATTTTGGGCAATGGATGTTGGAGATCCGTTCTTAAGTGCAAAATATCTTATCAGCGGAATAAAAACAGTCAGTTGGCTCACTGCCATTAACCATGAATGGTTTAATAAAATTCGAGAACAAGAAGCCTTAAATAGTGAGTTACCAATGAGCTGGTTTATTGGATACGATTATGGGACTGGCATCGTGATTCAAGCAGGCAATCTCGCTTTAAGCGGTTCTGACGAAGTTGACCCTCTGCCTGCATCTTATGTCTTACTCAATCGTATCCTTAAGCCATTACGAGTCGAAAGGATACAAGCTATTCATTGGGGAAATCAAGATACTGAGGAAAACCCTCTAATCAAAGGTTATCGCGCCGAAGCATGGATGAAACGTTTTGACATTAAAGATGATCAAAAGCTTGAGTATTTCGGCAAGCTACAATCTGAGCCAAAGTTAAACTCTAAACACGCATTCTTGGATCGGCGTGTGGATTGGGGGTAGGTCTTTGCATTTTAAAAATCAAGAAGACTATAAAGTTTGGGCTGACCAACAGGAAAAAGGTGCAATTGGTGGAGGTATTTTCACTCCCCAAGGTCCAGAAGATTACGTCGGGGCAATCCCTGCCATTCGTGCTGTGCTTTATTTTAAAGAAGGCTTTAGTGACGAAATACGTGAAGCGATTGCACAATGCTTTGACGACTATCAAGTCTATGCGAAAGATCATCTCACTTGGCTTTGGCAAGATGAGCCACCCAAAGGCGAAAAAGCAACTTCAGCCTATAAAGATACAAAACCATTAACAGATATTTTGAAATCCTACAGCCAAATGAAAGCATTTAATTTGCTATATACCAGTGGCAAAGAAAAATTTGCTACAGGCGCTTGGGAATTTAATGTTGGAGGGGTTAGCAAGTGGCAATCAGAAATGGAAATTTATCAAAGTAATTTAACATTTTCCATGCCAGTCGAATGGGTTGAAGAGAATACAAAATTATTTATTGAGTTATTTATTAACTGCGCGCAACGCTTAAAAGCCAATCATGGTTATGCTGGCTATGCCTGTATCATCTCTAAGATTAGATCTGAGAAAAATGAACCAACCGAAGCCTACTTGTCTCGTAAACTCTGGGCAATGAATGTCGGTAGTCCATTCCTAGAATCAGATCATTTATTAAATGATATAAAAACAGTCAGTTGGCTCACTGCAATTAACAACGAATGGTTTAATAAAATTCGTGAAGAAGAAGCCTTAAATAGTGAGTTACCAATGAGCTGGTTTATTGGGTACGACTATGGGACTGGCATCCTGATTCAAGCAGGCAATCTCGCTTTAAGTGGTTCTGATGAAGTTGACCCTCTGCCTGCACCTTATGTCTTACTCAATCGTATCCTTAAGCCATTACGAGCCGAAAGGATACAGACGCTGCATAGAGGCAATTACGATACAGAAGAAATACCTCTGCTTAAAGGTTATCGAGCCGAAGCATGGATGAAACGTTTTGATATTCCAGAGAGTGAAGTGCTGGATTATTTTGAAAAATTACAGGCAGAACCCAAACTAACAGCTCAATATGCGTTTTTAGATCGGCGCATAGACTGGAATAACGCATCTAATCTGCTTTAAAAAAATGATGACATTATTCTTAATTTTTCTTTTATTCATCCATTAAAAAAAACCTCCCAGCAAGGGAGGTTTTGGAATCAATCTTTAAAGCTTAGATTGATTTGGCAGCACCAACGGTTTCGTTTAAATGCTTGCGTACGGTATTGAAAGAGAAATTCTTTGAATCCATGCGTTTTGGCAAAATATAAGCGCCTTGTTGTTCTTCACCTTTTGGCGTTTTTACTTTGAAGTTCACCAAAATAAAATCAGGAGAACTATACCATTCGTAAATGTCTTTCCAGCCAATAGTTGCAGTACCTTCTTGTAGGCCCATTTTTTGGCGCATTACGATACCATGTGGTTGTACTCCTAAACGTAAGCCTTTGATTTCCTGTACTGGGAATTCAGTCATTTTACGTTTAACGTACCATTCCAGACCAAAACGTTTGATCAGATAGAACAGTACCACACTGATAATCACGACCCAGCAAATCACGGTTGAGTAGGTTGAATAATATTTAATAAGTCCTGCAGCAACCAATGAAAGCACAACCAGTGCAATCATAATCATCCATGCTTTGCGGCTGAATTTGTTGGTACTACGCCAAATCATCAGTTGAGCTTGACGTTGTTCAGCTTCAGAAACTTCATAAGGAACAGGTTGTAGCGTATAAGCGTATAGCGTTTTGGCGGTCATAGTATAAAAAATGAGTATATAACTGGGTTTAGTTTAACATCTATTGGCATGCAAAGATATTATGCCAATGGCGAATCATGGGAGCGGTTGCAATCTCAACGGCTGTTAAAGTGAAGCAAATTCGGTACCCTCTTCATTCGGTTCATGGCTCAGGCTCTGTTTTAGCATACTGAGACGCGTTAATACGCTGAGCATCAGTGAAAGTTGCTGTAAAATGATGAGCGATTTTGGATCATTATCATTATTGTCACTCAGGCGCTCACGGATGGTTTGCATCAGGTTTTGCGCAGATAGATCAGGAACTTCATCTCTCAGTAGTGCCCCTTGGATATCATCCAGAGCCTGATCAAGTAAGGCTAAGACTTCCTGATCTTGAATTTGCTCTCGATGCGCCCCCAATGCGGCGATATAGCTTAAAAAAGTATGGCTGAGACATAAAAACTCAAACGCCTGACTTTTTTTATTGATATCGATATTCGGTTCTGTCGCAATGGTTGAGATCAGTGATGCGACTTCTGCATCGGTATTATGTGCGGTGCGGCGTACCACCCGATAATTTAAAGCATTGTTGCGACCTTGATGATATTGTTCAACCACTTCCGCAAGGTATTTACATTGTGCCTGTAAAGAACGTTGAATCGAGCGGGGCAGTCTGCGGAATTTCCAGTCTGGCCAGATAAAGCTGACCCCAAACCATGCCAAGGCACAACCAATCACGGTATCAATCAAACGTGGAAAACCTGCAGCAAAAGCAGAACCATCTAAATTAAAGTTAATGAGGGCAAGGATCGTAATAAAAGCGGTCGCTTGGGCATATTGCTTACTGCGCAATTCAAGGAACAGTACACCGCTCAGAATCAGCATCACCAACTGTCCTTCGATCGAAGGAATAAAATAGATAATCGCCAGACCGACAATAATCCCGACCAGTGTGCCGATGATACGAAGGTATAAGCGGCGTTTGGTGGCGTTGAAGTTGGGTTGGCAGACAAATAAGGCGGTGAGTAAAATCCAGTAGCCGTAAGCAATATTGGTGAGCTGAATAAACAGATAGCCAATAAAGAGGACGATGGATAAACGCACGGCATGACGGAATAATACCGATTCAGGCGTGAGATGTTGTTTTACCCGTACCATGATGTCATTCCAGCCCTTGAGATCATCATCTTTAAGCTGGCTCTCGGTATGCTCTGCATTAATCTTTTGCAGATTACGTTCAGTCTCTAAGTTTTGTAACTGAGCATCAATTGATTTGAGATTTTGATACAGTGCAAACAGGGCATTGATCCGGACTTGATCATATTGACCCTCTTCACGCAGTTTTTCCAGCGATAGACGCAAGTTCTCAAAACTGTGTTTAAAGCGTTTGTTATGCGTATAACGGGTACGACTTAAAATCGATTGGGCCAAGTCCTGACAGGCTTTGCCTTGGATGGACAAAATCCGCTGAAAACGAAATAAGATATCGCTATGTTGAAATACCTTTGCCAGCTTTTGATAATCAATATGGGCTGAGTCAGCGCGTTCATGGATGTCTTGTGCTACGAAATAATATTGCAGACTACGTCGAGTGTCTTTTTGCCCTCGGTCACCTTTGAGACGTGTTAATAATGACATGCGAAGATCATTAAAGATTGCGACTAACTTACCGTTTTCCATGGCGATATCAATCATACTTTGCTGATAGCTGGAAGGGGTCATGTCCACATCAAATAAGTTTGACTTGGCAAACAGGAAACTCCCCAGAGCCGTGTAGGATGCAGCAAGCTGATCTTGAACTTTTCGGACTGGAAAAAGCAGGAAGCTAATGGTAGAAAGCAAACCATACCATGCAGCACCCGCGACCAATAAGGCAGGTTGCATATACCATTGTTCAAATAAGTGCACACCCAGCATGGCATAGACCGAAATCACCAGACAGCCATAGGCAATGGTGGCATAACGACGGCCCAAAGAACCCAATAAAATCCAGCCGATACATGAGGCGATTAAGCCAATGGCAAAAGCGACAGGATAGGGGAATAACAGTTGCACCGAAGCGGCGGTAATAAAGAAACCAATATAGGTATAGAGCAGATTCTGGATGCGCACTGAAAAGCGATCATCAATATCACTAATCGCGGCGGCAACCACACCCAAAGTCAATGGAATGGTGGCCAATTGATCATTTAAAAGATAGGGAACAAAAGCTGTACCCGTAAAGGCGATTAACATGCGCACGTTATACATAAACGTGGTGTTATAGGTTGCTTGTCTTAAACGTCCGAACCAAGGATTCAAAGTTTGTCCTTTTTGTATTCTGCAATCGATTTTCTCATTCTTATTATGCACAAATATGTTGGGGATGCTAAGCTTAGAATCTAAGTAATAGATGAAAAGTAGAGCATTATGCAGGCAGAGCAACCCCATCAGCGTCAATATTCAACAGCATGGATTTTGTTGCTTGCCTTGTTAACCGCATTAGGGCCCTTATCAATTGATATGTACTTACCCGCTTTGCCACAAATGGCAGATGAGTTTGGGGTCAGTACACAAATGGTGGCCAATACCTTACCAGCTTATTTTTTAGGGTTGGCGATTGGACAATTGATCTATGGACCTGTCAGTGACCGCATTGGCCGTAAAAACCCCCTATATTTTGGTTTGGCACTGTATGCAATCGCCAGTCTGGCTTGTGTGTTCGCCACCAATGAATGGGCCTTGATTGCCGCACGTATCTTTCAGGCCGTGGGCGGCTGTGTGGGCGTGGTCATGGCACGGGCGACCATCCGTGATCGTTTGGACATGCAAGGTTCTGCACAAGCGTTTTCCAGCATGATGATTGTGATGGGGCTGGCACCAATTCTGGCACCTATTTTTGGCGCATGGATTTTGAATTTCTTCCCATGGCAGGCGATTTTTATTACCTTGTCGATGATTGGGGTGCTGTGTTGGCTATGTGTGCATTTCTTCTTTAAAGAATCTCTGCCCGCTGAACGCCGTTTAAAACTTTCGGCTTATCAGGTTACGACGCTTTATGCCGCAATTTTCAAAGACGAAAGCTTCCGTGTGCCCATGTTTGCGGGTTGTTTAACGGGAGCAGCCTTATTCTGTTATATCAGCTCGGCTTCTGAAGTATTTATGGGGCAATATGGCTTATCCCAACAGCATTTCTCTTATGCCTTTGCGTTAAATGCCGCAGGGATTATGTTGATGTCATCTTTCAATAAACATCTGAATAGCCGAATGGGGATTTTCCAGCGTTTGCGCTTAGGCGGTTTAATCCAGTGTTTTGGTGCCTTGATTGTACTGAGTGCAGGTTTAATGGCAGATGCACCCTTGGTATTGTTAATGTCTGGTCTATTCTTGGTGGTGTCTGGAATTGGTTTGACGGGGCCAAATGCCATGGCTTTGGCCATGTCACAGCAAGGTGCGCGTGCAGGCACAGCCAGTGCGATTATGGGCAGTATGCAATTTGCTTGTGGTTTGTTGGCAGGATTGATGTTGAACTTCTTGGTCTGGAAAGCATCTTTAAATATGGGCATCATGATGCTGCTGTTTACCAGCGCTGGCTTTTTCGCGATTTTAAAAGTTGGACAACAGCAACAAAGCAGTCTCTCTACTTAGAGACACTGCTTGACCTCCAGACTTAGTCTAAAAAGACCGTGAAGTTTTCTACCGGTTCGCGAGGGGTAATAAATGTGTTGACGATATGTTCAGGATCAGCATGGCCTAAAGCTACAGCACAGACCAGTTCCTCATCTTCAGGTGCACCCAGAATATCGAGTACGATAGGATGAAAATGATTCCATGCTGCTTGTGGACAGGTGTCTAAGCCACGGGCTTTAGCGGCGACCATGACATTTTGGATCATCATGGCAATATCCATTTTTGAACCGATGCCCATAATTTTGTTGACGGTGAAATACAGGGCAACAGGGGCATCGAACAATTGGAAATTACGTAATTGCTGCGCCGCCATTTTTTCTTTCTCGCCTTTCTGGATACCCAATAAGCCATATAGTCCCCAACCATTGGCACGACGACGGTCAATGAAGGGTGAGATCCAGGTTGCAGGATAGTAGGCGAAGGTTTCTTGATATTGGGCTGCCAGTTCGGGTTTTTGCAGGAGTTCAATTTGCGCGCGACAAACACGGTCAATCATTTCGTTACGTTTTTGCCCGGTCACCACATACACTTTCCACGGCTGCACATTGGTCCCTGAAGGCGCACGACTGGCCACAGCTAAAATATCTTTGATGGTTTGGGTGTCAACAGGAGTATCTAAAAATGCACGTACCGAATGGCGAGAGGTGATGGCATCATCCACATAGCGGACTTGTTCCGTGTTCATAAAAACTCCTTATCATGTTGGTCTTGTGGTATCTGCAGACTATAAATCAATAAATAAACTTTCGTGATAATTTTCACGGCAAAATTTAACCGAGTATAGAAAATAGCCGAGAAAATAAAAGAATTAATGCGGCCTGTTACGCATTTTTGATATTTTGTTTAGTTTGTGTGAAAAAGAAAACTATTAGTAACATAATGAAATCGAAAAACTATTTTTTCATTGCTGTCAAAATGAGCAAAACTCCTTAAATAAAAAGTACACACAATATCCGAAATTTATGCATAATACGCCCTTTTTAAAAAATTGATTAGGCTTTCCTTACTGATAGGGTGAGGGGGATTTTCTATTTCGGGCATATTAAGTTTATCCGGCTATATGCTTATGGAAAATGTTGAAATATACACCAGATACAAGGAGCTTCTCATGAGTTTATCTCTCATCCGTAAGCCGTTCGTAGTACAAGGTTTGGCAATCACTGTTGCAGCCTTGATGATGAACAACACCCATGCTGCCAGCGAGCAAGAACAGATTCAGCAACTTCGTGATGAAGTGAAAGAATTAAGAGCGTTGCTTCAGCAATATGTTCCTCAAGCAAAACAACAAAGTGTGCTTGTTCCAGGACAGGAGCATTCTAATTTAAAGGAAACACATCCGGATCATCCTGCAAATGTAGCAGTTGCTCCTGTAGTACCTCAAAAATCACAACTGGTCTTTAATACCGCCTCTGGTGCGGAAGTTAAATTACATGGTTTCTTACGCGGTGATGCTTCTTATCAAGCTAAAGGTGGCGATGGGATCTTTAACCGTATCAATAAAGTCGATTTAGAAGGCGCTGAAAAGAACAGTGATCGTTTCTATAGCACGGCCACAGTGACGCGTTTAGGACTTGATTTTAAAGCGCCTGTTGAAGGGGCGAAGGTCGGCGGTAAATTAGAAGTAGATTTCCGCGGTGGTAGCAGTAATGACACCATTCGTATCCGTCATGCATATATGACCCTAAATGACTGGTTATTTGGTCAAACCACCTCGACTTTCCTGGCAACCGACTTGCAGCCAGAAATGCTGGATTTCAACTCACCGCTGGGTATTGGGACTTACCGTACACCAATGGTTCGTTATAGTGGCGCACTGAATCCAGATACACATTATTTTGTGGCCTTGGAAAAAGGCAATGATGACAATCGCGCGCCTGCTTTGACTTCAAAATTGAAATATGATTTTGCAGAAGGCAAGGGCACGACATCTGCACGTGCATTGATTACCGAAGCACGTAGTAGAGCGGCTTATAATAATGATAAGCAACTGAGTGCCAATGATTCTGAGTTAGGCTGGGGCGTTGCAGTTGGTGCAAAATATAAGTTTACTGATGAATTACAGGCGATGATCGATTATTCGCATGTTAAAGGTGACAGTAAATTCTTGTTGTATACCAACAATGCTTACAACGTAAACCCAAATAATTTTGCTTTAAACCTAAATGAGTTTGATGCCCTGACTGTGGGCACAACCTATCAAATTACACCAAAACTGCGTAGTACCTTGGCTTATGGCGCGATGTTTGCTGATGATAGCAATGATTTTGCTAAGCAGGCTGTTGTCGCTAAAGACACTGCGCAGAATAAAACCTTGCAACAAGGTTGGTGGAATATTATGTATTCACCTGTCACACCGATTACGTTTGGTCTTGAGTATATTTATGGCGAACGTAAAACTTTTGATGGACAAAAAGGTAAGGATAATCGTGTAGGAGCAATGGCTCGCTATAACTTCTAAGCCATCTATCCTGTAGGTGTAAATCATCCGTGAAAACTGAATTGCTGAATACAGGCAAAGTTCTTGCTTAGAACTGTATGCTTTTTATTAAGTTGATTGAGTTTTCACTCATTTTGAGAGTTACTATTTTATGCGTTCCAACGTGGCGAAAAAACCATCGGAAGAACAATTAAAATAAACGGAAGAAGATATGGAATTTACTTTTAATGGTTTCTACACCCTAATTTCGGCGGTGATCGTCTTGTTATTAGGGCGTTTACTCGTTAATAAAATTGACTTCTTAAAGCGCTATAACATTCCTGAGCCTGTTGCGGGTGGTTTGGTTGCAGCAGTACTTTCACTGCTTGTACACTCACTTTGGGGCTACAGTATCGTCTTTAGTAGTGAGTTACAAACCAGTTTTATGCTGATCTTCTTTGCTTCGATTGGCTTAAGTGCTAATTTCATGAAGTTGAAAGAAGGTGGTATTGGTTTAGTGATTTTCCTGATCTGTGTCGCATCATTTATTGTGGTACAGAATGCAGTTGGTATGAGCCTTGCAACGATGCTGGGTATTGATCCTTTGGTCGGTTTGATTGCAGGTTCAATCACATTGACGGGTGGTCATGGTACCGCAGGTGCATGGGGCGAAATTCTTGAAACCCAACATGGGATTCAAGGTGCTTTAGCGTTAGGTATGGCGAGTGCAACCTTTGGTCTGATTATCGGTGGTATTATCGGTGGGCCATTGGCGAAACTATTGATCAACCGCTATAGTCTTGCTCAAGCGCAAACGCCTGCAGAGATCAAAAATCGTGATACGCATCTGGATCAGCATCCTGATGAGCTTGCACCATTTGAAAATCCCCACCAAGTCCGTTTAATTACTGCGGATAATGCGATTACGACCTTGGGGATGTTTGCTGCATGTTTAGCATTTGCAGAATTCATGACTGGCTTTAGTAAGGGTACATGGTTCGAGTTACCAACTTTCGTTTGGGCACTTGGCGGTGGTGTGATTTTACGTAATATCTTAGAAAGCGTATTAAAAGTAGATATCTTTGACCGTGCGATTGATGTGTTTGGTAATGCGTCATTATCACTTTATCTCGCAATGGCATTGCTTTCATTGAAATTATGGCAATTGGCCGATTTAGCTGGTCCACTTGTTGTGATCTTAGGGGCGCAAACCATTACCATGGCATTGTATGCAGCATTCATTACCTTCCGTGTCATGGGTAAAAACTATGATGCAGCGGTATTGGCAGCAGGTCATTGTGGTTTTGGTATGGGTGCAACACCAACCGCAGTTGCAAACATGCAAGCGATTACCAATATGTATGGACCATCTCATAAAGCCTTCTTGATTGTTCCGCTTTGTGGTGCGTTCTTCGTTGATTTAATTAACGCAACAGTAATTCAATTAATTTTGAAATTCTTTGCCTAAGTCGGATCAAAAGCCCCAAGCGGGGCTTTTTTGATTCATCCATTGTTATCGTATATGTACGGATGTACATAAAATATTTAAAAGCGAATAAGTGATGAATGAAAAATTAAATGACACCCTGATGGCTTGGGTAAGTTTTTTCAATGATCCTTTATGGGACTTTCTCGTTGTTTTCCTGCTTGCAGTCGGTATTTTCTATACTATTGCAACGAAAGCAGTACAGATTCGAATGTTCTTCCACAGTATTAAGGTGATGAAGGGCAGCCGTAGTAAAGCTGAAGAAAAAGATTCACATGGACTTACACCGTTTCAGGCGTTTGTAACGGGGCTAGCAAGCCGTGTTGGTGTAGGTAACATTGCTGGTGTAGCAATCGCGATTGCGATTGGTGGACCTGGTGCGGTGTTCTGGATGTGGTTTACAGCATTACTAGGCATGAGTTCTGCATTTATTGAATCATCGCTCGCGCAGCTGTTTAAAGTGAGAGATAGTAATAGCAAGCAGTTCCGGGGTGGGCCAGCGTACTATATTACTCAGGGTTTACGCAGCAAGACCTTTGGGGTGATCTTTGCTCTGGCATTGATCTTTACGTATGGTTTCGTATTTAACTCAGTTCAAATCAATGCGATTGCAAACGCTTCTTCGCATGCATGGGGCTGGGACAAAGCCAATCTGGTTGCACACCTAGGTGGTGTTGATCTGGTTATTTCATGGGTTGGTCTTGCACTTGTTGTCTTGGTTGCATTAGCCATTTTTGGTGGTATTAAGCGTATCGCAAAGTTTGCTGAAATGTTTGTACCATTAAAAGCTGGTCTTTATCTTTCAGTTGCGTTGTATATCGCATTAAGCAACTATGAGCTCCTTCCTGGAATCTTCAAGTTGATCTTTAGCGAGGCTTTCCAGTTTAATGCCGCAGCGGGTGGCTTCTTTGGTGCCATGATTTCGATGGCAATGATGCAAGGGATCAAACGTGGTTTGTTCTCCAACGAAGCGGGTATGGGTTCGGCGCCGAACGCAGCTGCAGCATCTGATGTAAAACATCCAGTCAACCAAGGTTTGGTACAGATGCTTGGTGTTTTCGTTGATACCTTTATTGTGTGTACCAGTACAGCGATCATTATCTTGGTTTCTGGTGTTTACCATGATGCGGGCTTTGTCGGAGTTGAACTGACACAACGTGCTTTAGAGTCTCAAGTAGGAAGCTGGGGTGGCGATTTCCTTGCGATTCTGTTGTTCTTATTCTGTTATTCAGCCGTATTAGGTAACTATGCTTATGCGGAAAGTAATGTACAGTTTATCAATAACAATCCGAAAGTGATGTTCATCTTCCGAATCTTTGTATTGGTCATGGTGTACTTCGGTGCAATTGGTAGTGTTCCATTGGTTTGGTCAATGGCTGACTTATTCATGGGGATTATGGCAACCATTAACTTGGTCGCAATCTTACTGTTAACGCCAATGGCGCGTACATTATTGAAAGACTATACCTCACAGTTGAAGCAAGGGATTAAAGAGCCTGAGTTTAAAATTGATAAGTATCCAGAATTGAAGAAAAAAGTCGATTCAGATATCTGGTAATTGAATTCTGCCAAGATTGATCAAATCTAAAAGCTCCTTTCGAGGAGCTTTTTTTATGAACTTTTTATGAAAAATACAAAAAATTGATACAGTTTTTGGATGAGTAAACGCTAAAATTTGAGCAGTAGATATCGTAGATATGGCAATTGTGGCTTATGAAACAGCTTAAATTATGGGTGTTGGGTCTTTCCATGACTGTGTTGGCAGGGTGCCAAACAACATCACATTTAAAACCCGTGATTGAGGATGCCCAAGCTCAAGCTGTGAACCAACCCTTTACTGCCATTAAACAGCAGCAAAAACGCCCCGTGATTGCATTGGTTCTGGGGAGTGGCGGCGCGCGCGGCTATGCCCATATTGGTGTTATTGAGGTTCTGGAGCGGCAAGGGATTCGCCCTGATTTTATTGTGGGTACCAGTGCGGGCAGTATTGTAGGATCGATCTATGCCAGTGGCAAAAGTGCTGCCGAGTTGCGTGATATTGCATTAAAACTCAAAGCCAATGACGTTCGCGAAGTCAATGTGAGCCTCAAGGGCTTTTTTGATGGTAAAAAAGTAGAAGACTATATCAACGAGCAAGTGCATAACCTGCCATTAGAAAAAATGAAAATCCCAATGTATGTGGTGGCAACTGAATTAAAAGATGGCACCCGAACCGTATTTAATTATGGCAATACTGGACAGGCTGTGCGGGCTTCAGCATCCATTCCAAGTATGTTTATCCCAACTAAAATTCATGATGTTGAATATGTCGATGGTGGCTTGGTCAGTCCTGTACCTGTGCATGTTGCACGTGAGCTGGGGGCAGATGTGGTGATTGCTGTGGATATCCTTGCACAACCGATTCATACCGAAACCAGTAATGTCTGGGGGCTATTCAATCAAAATATCAATATCATGCAAGGGCGTCTGGCCGAAGAAGAACTGAAAGAAGCGGATATCGTGATTCAGCCTGACTTGCGTGAGAAAGCACATATTTTTGATGTCAAAGGCCGTGAGATGACCATGCAAGCAGGTGTTGATGCTGCCAATGAAAAGTTAGCTGAAATTCAATGGGCGATTCAAAGTAAAAGCTATCCAGCACAAAATGAACAGCAGGATATTGCCTTGAAAATGAGTACCTCCGTACCACGTTAAATTATTCTGTCATGATTGCCATAATGGACTTAAGTGTTTGAGTCCATTTACTAAAATCGCTTGTCGATAAAAACAAATTGTAAATCATCTACAAAAAGCTATCAAAAAGTTGAAAAAACAGGTAAATAACTACAAATCATCAAACTTTTTATCAGATCATTTTAAGTTTTAGGCCATAGGATGACCTAGTCAAATGAATCGCTACATAACAAGGATTGTTAAACACCATGTTTAAGTCTTTCTTTCCGAATCCGCGTCCGTTTTTTATTTCAGTCATCGTCTGGTTAGCACTCAATATGTTGCTCTGGTATACAGGGGGGCATAGCTGGGGGGAATATCTAGGTTTTCCTAAAGGCTATGCTGATGCTGAGCTATCAATTAATGTCAGTCGCTTCTGGGCACCTTCATTTCTTTGGTTTTATATCTGGTTTTTTATAGCAACAGCATTATTTGCTGGATTTTGGCGGATTTTCTCAGACAATAAATGGCAGCGTTGGTCGATTTGGGGTTCTGCATTTATCCTGTTTAATATCTGGTTCAGTGTTCAGGTTGATGTGGTTATTAATGCTTGGTATCAACCCTTTTATAATTTAATTCAGAAAATGGTATCAAGCGGAGGTGGAGAACTTAATCTGCTTTATACTGAGATGCTGACTTTCATTTTTATTGCGATGGTCTATGTCACCATCGCTGTCCTGAATCTATTTTTTGTCAGCCATTATATTTTTCGCTGGCGTACAGCAATGAATGAATACTATACCCAATTTTGGGATAGACTCCGTCATATTGAAGGTGCTTCACAGCGTGTGCAAGAAGATACCATGCGTTTTGCAAAAACTTCAGAAAGTTTGGGAGTAAGCTTTATTGAAGCAATAATGACCCTGATTGCCTTTTTGCCAATCTTGTTGCAACTTTCAGTTCATGTAAAGGTTTTACCAGTCGTTGGAGAAATTCCCCATGCTTTAATGATTGCTGCTTTAGGTTGGGCAATCTTCGGGACAGTTGTTTTGATGTTGGTGGGATATAAGCTTCCAGGTCTGGAGTTTAATAATCAAAAAGTTGAGGCTGCATACCGTAAAGAATTAGTCTATGGTGAAGATCATGCGACTCGAGCAGATCCTTTAACCTTAAAAGAGCTCTTTAGTAAGGTTCGTTTGAATTATTTTAAATTGTACTTTCATTATACGTATTTTAATTTAGTGCGTATCTGGTATCTACAACTAGATAATTTATATGGAATTTTTGTACTTGCGCCTTCAATTGCTGCAGGTGCAGTAACTTTAGGAATCATGATGCAAATTCTGAATGTATTCCAACAAGTGAGAAAGTCCTTTCAATACCTTATTACATCATGGCCAACAATTATTGAACTATTATCCATCTATAAGCGTCTTAAAGCGTTTGAAAAGACCTTGGATTAATGGTTTAGTTATTTAAATTGAAAAGCCTTAGCTTGATGCTAGGGCTTTTTTATTGCCAACGATTTTAGCCAGTTTGTGGTTTTTATGTGAAAAGTGAATATATATTGCAACGAAAATCACTTTATTTGATGAAACTACTTCACTATATTCGCTTGATAAAATTAATGATCTCTCATTTTTCTTTTGTATAACTTAGAACCTAAATAAATAGGATAAATCATGAAACCTGTATTGCTTAAAAGTGCATTGGCGCTTGCACTGACGGCTTTTACTGCACATGTATACGCAGATCCCGCAATTCAATCTTCCACAACGCAAAAAATCTCAGGTATTGACCAGCAATATATTGATCACAGTGTGTCTGCCAATCAGGACTTTTATAACTATGTGAATGGCACATGGCTGAAAGATACTGAGATTCCTGCTGATAAATCACGCTGGGGTGTATTCAATGAGTTGCAGGAGTTATCGACCAATCAATTGCACACTATTGTTGAAGCACTGAGCGCACAAAAATGGACAACTGGGACTGTTGAGCAGAAAGTTGCCAGCCTGTATGCCAGTTTCATGAATGAAAAAAAGATTGAAGCACAGGGCATCACACCGTTAAAGCCAGAGTTGGCACGAGTCGATGCAATTGCAAATAAAAAAGAGCTTGCTACGTTAATGGGGCATTTCTCCCGCATCGGGGTCAGAACGCCGTTTGATATCAGTATTGATCAAGACATGAAGCATTCTGATGTGATGATTGCGGGACTGGCACAGCGCAGACTCGGTTTGCCTGACCGTGATTATTATTTAAAAGATGACCAGAAGTTTGTGGAAACACGTACCAAATATCTCAAGCATATTGAACGCATGCTACAACTGGCAGGCGATCAGCAAGCGGCACAGCACGCAAAAGAAATTTTGAAGCTTGAAACCGACTTGGCCAAGATTCAGTGGAGTAATGTCCAGAACCGTGATTTATCTAAGCGTTACAATATTTACCGACTGAAAGACTTAAACAAGTTAAGCCGTAGCTTTGATTGGGATGCTTATCTCAGTACCGTCGGGGTCAAGGGCAAAATCCAGACCATTCAAGTGCATCAAATCAGCTATTTTAAAGCGCTTGATCCTGTCCTCAATCAAACACCTCTCAATGTATGGAAGGCGTATTTTAAATGGAACCTGATCAGTAATTTTTCGCCATTCTTGAACAAAGCCTTGGTTGATGAAAGCTTTGCCTTCAATGGCAAGACTTTACGCGATGTTGCCGAGCAGGAAGTGCGCTGGAAGCGTGGTGTGCACACTGTGAATGGGGTACTGGGTGATGGTCTGGGCAAGATCTATGTAGAAAAACATTTTTCTGCGGATAAAAAACAGCGTATGGATGCCTTGGTACAGAATCTGATTCAAGCCTATGATCAAAGCATTAGCCAACTGGACTGGATGAGTCCTGCAACCAAATTACAGGCCAAGAAGAAATTAGCCAGTTTGTCGATTAAAGTCGGCTATCCAAACAAATGGCGTGATTATTCTGCGCTAGAGATCAAAGATGGTGACCTGATTGGTAATGTGATTCGTGCCAGAGAGTTTGAACATCAAGACAGTCTGGATAAATTGGGTAAGCCTGTTGATCGTGACGAATGGTTTATGTCACCGCAAACCGTGAATGCCTATTACAACCCGTCATCAAATGAAATCGTTTTTCCTGCTGCAATTCTGCAACCGCCATTTTTTAATATCGATGCCGATGATGCAGTGAATTATGGTGGGATTGGCAGTGTGATCGGGCATGAAATCAGTCATGGTTTTGATGATCAAGGCAGCCAGTTTGATGAGTTGGGTAATATGCGCAACTGGTGGACCAAGCAAGATCATCAGAAATTTAAAGCCAAAACACAGGCCTTGATTGCCCAATACAATGCCTATGAACCCATTGCGGGCTATCACGTCAACGGTGAACTGACTTTGGGTGAAAATATTGCCGATAACTCAGGTCTATCGATTGCTTATAAAGCGTATCAAATTTCGTTAGCAGGGAAGCCTGCGCCTATGATCGAGGGGCGTACCGGTGAGCAGCGCTTCTATATGGGCTGGGCGCAAGTCTGGCGTGCCAAAACCCGTGAAGCGCAAGCGATAGTGTATTTAAAAACTGATCCGCATGCACCCGATAAAGTGCGTGCCAACGGAGCTTTAGTCAATCAAGCGCCGTTCTACGATGCTTTCAAGATCAAAGCGGGAGATAAGATGTATTTAGCGCCTGAAAAACGGGTCAGTATCTGGTAGTTCGAGATGCAATAAAAAACCTGTATCAAGCAGGTTTTTTATTGTCATTTTAAAGGAAGGCGATTCCAAGTCCTGCGCCTGCGGCCATGACCCAGAGGGGATGAATCTTTTTAAACATGCCGAGAATCGCGGTTACAATCACGATGACGACCAAAAGCAGGTTTTGTGCAGATGCATCGGCAATCAACCACGCACTGACCAGAACCAAACCCACGGTAATCGGTTTCAGCGCTTTTTCAAAGCGTGCCCGTAATGGATTGGCTTTAAAGCGTTCCCAGAATTTCAGCGCATAAATGGTAATGATGGAAGATGGGCCAAACTTCGCCAATGAAGTGACTAACAAACCGGCTGGCCCTGCCACATGCCAGCCGACCAAAGGCACAATCATCATATTCGGGCCGGGGGCAGCCTGTGCCATGGCAAACAGTGAACTAAACTGTTCTGCGCTCATCCATTGATGCACGGTCACCACTTGGTGTTGCATTTCAGGCAGGATGGCATTACCACCACCAAAAGCCAGTAGCGAAAGTTGAGTGAATACAATTGCAAGTGTCAGCAAAATCATGATTTTTTCACTCCTAAAACCAGCATATTAATGGCCAGTAAAATTGCTAAAGTCAGGGCTAAGGGCAGCTTGATCCAGATCATAAACACGAAAGTCAGGCCAATTGTAAAAAGAGTCAGATAGCTTTTTAAAATTGGCTTGAGCATCTTAAATCCTGTTGCAAACAGCAAGCCTGCGGCAGCCGCTGCCAAACCTTGAATCATGTGTTTAACGGCAGGGAGATACTGAAAATGCTCATAGACCTGATAGATGATCAGCACAATTGCTGTTGGGGCGGAGATTAAACCGAGCACTGAACTGATTGCACCTTTCACGCCTTGGAATTCCATTCCAATGGCAACGGCCATATTGATGATGTTGCCGCCCGGTAATAACTGGCAGATACCCAGCAAGTCGGTAAATTTGCCAGCATCAATCCATTTATGTTCTTCAACGATAATGCGATGCGCCAGTGGCAAAACACCACCAAAACCCATCAATCCCAATTTCATAAATCCCGTAAAAAGTGCCTTACAATCAGGAGCAGTCGTTAGTGGTTCACTCGCTATTGATAGGGCTTGGGCTTTCATTGGATTACCTTTCTGTTCAACCTTGTGAGCTATAGCATGGAAGATTTGTGGTATATTCACAAATGCTATTTTTGCCGCTATCTATACTTTTAAGGTATGTATGATTGATATTCATAAGCTCAATGCATTCGTTGCTGTGGTAGAAGAAAGCAATATTTCCAAAGCCGCAGTTAGACTGCATATGCAACAGCCACCGTTGACCCGATTGATTAAAAGTCTGGAAGAAGAGCTGGATACCGCTTTGCTCAAACGTCTGCCTCGTGGTGTGGAAGTCACTGAAGCGGGTAAGGCTTTATATCAGGAAGCCATCACCATTTTGGCGCATGCCCAGTCGATTCCCAAACGGGTGAAAAACATTGCCCAAGGTTTGGAAGGTCAGATCAATATTGGCTTTACCAACTCGGCAGGTTTGCATCCTTTTTTGCCTGCCTTATTACGTCAATTCAGGGAACAGTTTCCTGCCGTCGCCATTCATTTGGAAGAAGACAGCAGTACCGCCTTAACCGATGCAGTGATCAATGAAAAACTGGATATCGTTTTTCTGCGCAAACCCGCGCCGATTCATGCCGCAGTTCAAAGCATTCATGTACTGGATGAGCCCTTGATTGTGGCCTTACCGAGTAATCATCCTTTGGTTGAGCAAGAGGGATCAATCCGCCTACTCGATTTAGAGCCGTATGAGTTTGTGTTGTATCGCCGTATTGCGGGGCAGGACCTGTTTGATAATATTTTGGCAAATTGCTATCAGGCCGGGTTTAACCCGAATATTGTGCAGGAAGCACCACGTCTAACTTCGAGCCTTAATCTGATTGCGGCGGGGATTGGATTATCAATTGTCCCCGCATCGATTCAGGATTTCTGGAATAAACAGATTGTGTATAAAGCGCTAGAAGCGAAAAAGCCGTGTATCGCCCCGATTTATGCGATTTGTCGTGCCAAAGGCAATAGTGTTCGGGTGGAGCATTTTTTAAATCTACTCAAAGCCAGTCAAACGACTTGAAAGTTTTAGGTTACTAGTGGCTAAAGTGATAAAAATTTAAAATTGGCCCAAGCAAGTGCTGTTGTGATTGATCCAGAGTGACGGTGATTTCTCTAAAATTAAAGGTGTCCTCGTCATGGTATTTCGCCACACCATGGGTTTTATTGTTGAAGTTCGGAATCTGATAACTAAAGAAAGCCACATTTTTAGAGGGATGAACCACAGTGACCAATTTTTTTGGGTCTTTATAGCCACCAAATTCATTTTCAATACTTTCTTTTAACAGGTTGGGAAAGTAAAGCGTGGCATTGGGCATACCGCAACCGACACAAAAGGATGAATCGTATAATTCTATGGCCTGTTTTTGATTTGGACTCAGCAGCAAGGCCGAACCCGTACCATTTGCGCCCGCATGTGCCTCCACATCGTGCCAATCTTTAGGTACAAGTACGACACCAATTTCAGGTAGTGCCACTAATTTGAGTTGCTTGGCCTGATGTGTATCTAGCTTAAAGTCAAAATGGCAGCTTTTTGCGGTACAGCTTTTAAAGTCTTTTAATAAGCCTTCATCGGCAGGATTCAGAGCTGTGACCCCATAAAAGGGAACACGGACATTGTTGACAAAGGACACTTCGCCCAAGGCATAAATTTGGTTTTCGGCCTTTCGCTCTTGAGAAGTGTTTGAAAATTTAGGAAAAATAGGCTGAAAGCTACTGACTTCTGCATGAGTTGAAGTGGTTGATAATGTGAATAAAACAGCGGAAATAGTGATGAATGTTTTCATTTTAGTGTGCATTTTGGTGTGAGTTCAAATTAGCATATTCTTGAATACAAGAACCTACAACGTGATTAATTTAAAAGATTTAGAATATTTTTAATGAAGAATAAATAAATCAGAAAGAGCAAAAAATCCGATGCAAAAAATGCTTTTAGCCTGTTACCTTGCTGCCCTGAGTTCTACTGCCTTTGCTCAAGACATCAAAGGTCTTGCATTTTATCATGAAGATTGGGAAATTTACTGTAGCAATACAGGCACTTGCCGAGCAGCAGGTTATTATCAGGTATATAGTGATGATGAACCCGCTTCGCTGTTATTGACCCGTCAGGCTGGTGCGCGGCAACCTGTACAGGTCGAATTTGCATTGTCACGTTTTCAAGAAGTTTCCATGCCAGCAGAAAAACTTAAAAATATTCATTTCTATGTCAATGGCAAGGACTTGGGGCAGGTGGTTTTAGAGGAGGGCACCGATTTTCCAGTGATGGGAAAACTTTCTGCAAACCAAGTGAAGGCCTTATTACAACAACCCAAGAAAACAACCAAAATTGTTTTTAAAAATATCAATCTGCAATGGCAAATCTCAGATACAGGGATGGCTGCCGTATTGCTAAAAATGGATGATTTTCAAAAGCGTATCGGTACAGTGGGCGCTTTGATCCAAAAGGGTAAAGCTGACGAAGCGAATGTATTGGCGGCTCAACCCAAACTCATCGTAAAACACATCAAAACGTCGAGTAAACCTTATTTGACCTTACGGCCAAGTGATAAACGCTATGCCGCACTCTATCAAAATCTGATGGCGAATCAGCCACTGCCTAAAAAAGAAGAATTTTGTAGAGGGGCTTATAATGGCAAGCAAACAGCACCTCAAGCGATTGATCTGTATAAATTGACCAATAAAAAAGTATTGGCAGCGACTTTATGCTGGCAGGGTGCTTATAACGAAGGCTATGGCGCATGGGTGTTGGATGAGTCACTTGCAAATCAAGCCACTTTTGTGACAGAGCATTCCACTGATTTTCATGCAGGGATTCTCAGTAGCGCTCAGAAAGGGCGTGGCTTCGGGGATTGTTGGTCAAGTGATGAATGGGTCTGGGATGGTCAGCAGTTTATCCATACCAAAGACCGATGGACAGGGATGTGCCGAAGCCTTGCGGCAGGTGGGATTTGGGATCTTGATCAGATTGAAGCCGTGGTTAAGTAATACCGTGAAGATAAAAATAGCCTAAGGAGATAGCATGCTCACAAATAAGATGATTTTAGGTGCAATGATTTTGCTGGGCGCATCCACCTGTTTGAGTGCATCTGTTTTGGCTGCGCCCTTACAAATTCTGGAATTTAAAAAGGGGCAACTGAGTGCAACGGAACAGACGCAACTCTGTGAACAAGTGAAAGAGCTGTGTCAGAGGAAACCACAATGGCTGAGTTTAAAAACACCTGATCAAAGTTTATGGTTATTGTCTGAGGGTAATATTGCCCAGTTTAGTCATTCGAATTCTGGCTTTAAAGTATTGACGCAATGGCAGATTCCATTAGCGCCTGCTGAGGAAATGGCGCGATCAAAACAGTTTATTTTCCCTAAACTATTTCCAATGGATCAAAACCGTTATGCGGTTGCGCTGATTGATACTTTGACAGAATCATATTCAGGTGGCGGTGCGAGTGTTGAACGTGCCAGTTTCTATGAGTTACAGAATTCAGGTCAGACACATCGCTTTATTGAAAACTATCCTTTTAATTTTAGCCGTATGATTCGGGCCTGTTTCTCGGAACAGGATTATGAAAACTCTAAGGGCAAGTGCCATGATGAAGATGGTTTGAGCCTAGATATCCGTCCGATTAAGCCGATGCTTTGGCAATTCCGTTATCGCTACAGTCTGGATGTGTCACCTGCGTCAGATTCGGGAGAGAAATCATTTAAGGGCAGTCATAACCTGAATATCGATTTAAATAAAGCACCTGAGCAACCGAATATTCCAGCAGAGTGGGATTATGAAGGTGCAGGTTGAGTGATTTACCATCTTCATGGTTTTTACATTTTGTCAAAGCTTTGAGCGCGTGGGCTTACGCAATTTACAGCGTCATAACAGATGATCTTGTCAGAGCATGGTACAAAGGGAAAGATTGCAATTTGGAACTGTGCTTATGTCTCGTGTTTATACTTCTGCCCGCCGTAAATTTTCTCATTTGAGTTGTTCTGTGTTGATGGCTGCGGCTGTGTTGGGCACAACCCAAGTGGCGATGGCAGGGCCGACGGTCGATCAATTGAGTGATTGTTTGGTGAAGGCGACTACCGCTGCGGATAAGACCACGGTTTTGCAATGGACCTTTACTGCTTTGGCAGCGCATCCTGATTTAAAGTCTTTCAGTAATGTGACACCTGAGCAGAAAACCCAGTTGGATCAGAAGCTGGCACAGGTGTTACAGCGTGTGATTGTGGAGCAGTGTTCGACACAGACCAAAGCCGTGATTCAGGCTGAAGGAATTCAAGCAGTTGGACAGGCTTTTCAGCAGTTAGGTCAGAGTGCAGGTCAGGATATTGTTAAAGACCCAGCGGTCAGACAGCAGTTGCAAGGCACCTTGCGTTATATTGATTTAAATAAATTAGTGACGACTTTTTTAACGCCTGATATCTGGAATAAGTTGGGTGTGTTAAGAGGGCAGTGATGGGTTTCATATTGCCGAATTTGATTTTAAAAACCCGCTCTAAAGCGGGTTTTCTTTTGAAATGAGATTAGTTCAATTAAATTTTCTTAACTTATTGATTTGATATTTTATTCGTTATAACTCACAAGCCTTACCTTGATATTCGTAGCGATTAACCTTGTAGGCTTGACCATTCCAACGTAAAACTTCAAAACAAAATCCTGGCCCACCATTCTCAATATCAGGCCAGCCATCTGTTCCTTTTGTTTTTAAAAACTCAGGCATACCTGCTTCTTTTAAAATGGTTTTCCATTGACCCTTTTTCTGTTGCGCTACAACATAGTAACCAACGCCTGTATTGCCATAACACATGGTACCGTAATCTGAAACGATTGCATCTTTCAGCCCATCACCGTTTAAATCGGCATAAGCGGTAATTTCACCGACTGAACAATCACTTTTCCAGCCTTTTTTACTTTTTGTAAAACCTGCCGCTTTGAAAATAGCATCAGTATCAGCTTTAGGGACTTGAGGTGATTGTGCAAAATTAGAATTGCTGATTAAAAGTAAACAGGTACTCAAAAGTAATCTATTTTTCATAAGTTGAATGATCATGTCTGTTTTAGTTTAAAAAATTATTGTGCAGCTATTTTATCCTATAAAAATTAAAAAACCCGCTTTAAAGTGGGTTTTCTTTTTACAATGAGATAAGTTTAACTGATCAATTCATTTATTTGTGTAGGGGGCTTTACCCTTAGATGCTTTCATCATTTGACCTATAAGATTGTTAAAAGCTTTTTCTATTTCTCAAAAGTAATTAGCTTTTAAGTACAGCTTTTAAAATGCCATTTTCACCAAATAATTTTTCTCGATATTCTGCTTCGAGTTGATCCGTTTGCATGTGTAGGGGATTGAAATCTCTATCTCGTACATCCAACATCTCAATCATTGCTTTTGTGATAATTCCTATACGATTGATTCCTCCAAAGCCCAGATATACACCGTCTTTGAGCTCCCGAATAGAAAATTTAATATCACTGCGTTTTAATATTTTGATCCAGTAATGAAAAAGTACTGGGGAAAGAAGTTTAGTAACTCGAGTTAGAGCCATCCTTCTGTTTTTAGCTGTATTACCACCTATGGCATCCAATACATCAAATGCAACAGATTTATGTTCTAGCTCTTCTAGTGCATGCCATTCCCACAGGTTTCTACTTTCTTGCGTCGTTCTCTGTTTAATTAACGGATCAGTTAATAATAATCGTGCAAGGGTTGCCGTATAGTGTTCCATCACCACGGTTGCAGCCAATTGTTCAAATTTGGGTAGTTTACGAAATTCATCTAGTTTTGCTTTGGTTTTAGCTTCTATCTCTACAACTTCAGGATAATCCGATTGGATAAGATGCTCATTGAGAGACTGATGTTCACGACTATGAAAGGCTTCTTGCGCAATAAAATTGCGGATGTCTTCTAGTAGTTTTTCATCTTTAATTTGATCACGGACATTTCTTACACTCTCAATGAAAAACATTTCACCGGGTGGAAACATGGCTGAAAGAACCACAAATAATGAGGTAACAACGAGGTTATCTTCATAGTAAAAAGAAAACTTTTTGTTCTTATCAAAAGGAATAACCACATTACGACGAACGATTCTTTGTAGAGATTGTGCTGCTATATTCATTTTCTTTTCCCTTATAGGTAGGTGGTAATTTGAACAATCTTGAGTTTGTATATAGAATCTATCAATGAATTTGTACGGAAAAAAGACGGATTTAATAAGGAGATTTTTATAATGGTAACCATAAGAAAACCAAAGCAAAGTCGATCAAAAAATACTTATAGTTCTATAGTTGATGCAGGATTTATATCAGTAAAAAATAATGGATTAGATCATACAACTGTACTGAAAATATGTGAGATTGCAGGCGTTGGTTCTGGAAGTTTTTATGAATATTTTAAAAACAAAGAAGCCTTGTTTGTCGAGATGCAACAAGATTTTATTGCTGAGCTGGCTAAAGTGATTTACGAAGTCATCCCCACGGTTCAAGAAATGGAAATTCCAGAAGCGATCAGATCCATTTTTTTGCACATTGGTGAATTTTTAGCGAAAGATCAGAATAAATATTTCTATTGGCTTAGTGTTTCGAGCAAATATAGTACCGAAGCCAGCCATGTAAAAGCAGTGAAGGCAATCAATACTTTAGCGATCGAATATGCAGTTAAACATCCTGAAGTGCTCAGAATAAAAAATCTAAAATTGATGGTTTATGTTTTGATTAATTCCAGTGTTGCACTGACCATGAATTTCTTTTCATCTCAAAATACGGGTTTTACTTTTGAAGAATTAATTGATTGCTTAATTGATATTACGATGTCATATATTGATGATGAACGTAATAAATTAAAAATATAAAAAACCCGCTCTAAAGCGGGTTTTCTTTTGAAATCAGATCAGTTTAACCAATCAATTTCTTCATTAATTCATTGACTTGAGCTGGGTTAGCTTTACCTTTTGCCGCTTTCATAACTTGACCAACAAGACCATTAAAGGCTTTTTCTTTACCAGACTTGTACTCTTCAACCATTTTTTCATTGGCTGCAAGCACTTCTTTAATGATTGCTTCAATCGCACCTGTATCGGTTTCTTGTTTCAAGCCTTTCTCAGCAATGATGTCATCCGCAGATTTACCCTCTGCTTCCCACATAAAGCCAAACACTTGCTTCGCGATTTTACCGTTGATGGTATTGTCGACAATACGCGCGATCATGCCGCCCAACTGCTCAGCAGAAACAGGAGAGTCCGCCAATTCTAAGCCAGCTTTGTTTAAAGCACCTGAGAATTCACCCATCACCCAGTTTGCAGAGAGTTTACCTTGCTTCGCACCACCCGCAGCAGCCACAACCGCTTCGTAGAAGTCCGCCATTTCGCGTGACAGCGTCAATACATGCGCATCGTACTCAGTCACAGCAAAGTCAGCGATAAAGCGTGCACGGCGCGCTTTAGGCAGCTCTGGAAGGGCAGCACGTGCCGCTTCGATCTGCTCGTCGGCAATGATCACTGGTAATAAATCAGGATCTGGGAAGTAGCGATAGTCGTTCGCTTCTTCTTTTGAGCGCATTGAACGGGTTTCCATCTTGTTCGGATCGAACAAACGGGTTTCCTGATCAATCTCGCCGCCGTATTCCAAGATTTCCATCTGGCGTTCAATTTCAACATTGATCGCTTGCTCAATGAAACGGAATGAGTTGAGGTTTTTCAACTCGCAACGCGTACCGAACGGTTGACCCGGACGACGCAATGACACGTTACAGTCGGCACGGAACGAACCTTCTGCCATGTTACCGTCAGAAATACCTAACCAACGCACTAGGGTGTGAATCGACTTGATATAGGCAACCGCTTCTTCAACTGAACGCATATCTGGCTCAGATACGATTTCAAGCAATGGTGTACCCGCACGGTTTAAGTCGATACCCGACATGCCTTCGAACTGGTCATGGATCGATTTACCCGCATCTTCTTCAAGATGGGCACGAGTCACGCCTATACGCTTCACAGTGCCATCTTCAAGCTGGATGTCGATATGACCCAAGCCAACAATTGGATTGTCCATCTGGCTGATCTGGTAGCCTTTTGGCGAATCTGGGTAGAAATAGTTCTTACGCGCAAATACCGAGGCTTGGTCGATATAGGCATCAATCCCCAAACCAAAGCGGATCGCAAGATCAACCACTTCTGCATTCAATACAGGCAATACGCCCGGCATGGCTAAATCAACAAGGCTGGCTTGTGTATTTGGGTCTTGACCAAATTCAGTTGATGAGCCAGAGAAAATTTTAGACTTGGTCGCCAACTGCGTGTGGATCTCGATCCCGATAACGACTTCCCAACCGTCAATTAACTTTAACTTTTGAGCTTCAGTCATTATGCATTCTCCTCAGCAATTGCCGCACGTTTGGTATGCCAGTCTGTGTTTTGTTGATATTGATGCACAATCGACAACAATTGTGATTCTGACCAGTAGTTACCAATCAACTGTAAGCCCACAGGCAAGCTGTCTTTATCGAAACCAACAGGTGCGTTGATGGCAGGTAGACCTGCCAAGTTCACAGCAAGGGTATAGATATCGCCTAAATACATTTCAGTCGGGCTGAGATTCGCACCGATTTTGTAAGCAGTGGTTGGTGCAGATGGTGCAGCAATCACGTCGACATTTTCAAATGCTTTAAGGAAGTCTTGCTGAATCAAGCGACGTACTTTTTGTGCTTTCACATAGTAAGCATCGTAATAACCCGCAGAAAGGGCATAAGTCCCGATCAGGATACGACGTTGTACTTCGGCACCAAAACCTTCTGAACGTGAACGTTTGTACAAGTCCATCAAGTCCACCGGATTTTCACAACGGTAGCCGTAACGTACGCCGTCAAAACGTGACAGGTTCGAAGAGGCTTCCGCAGGTGCGATCAAGTAGTAGGTTGGTACATAGGCTTCAGTCATGTTGAGATCAATCTCAACCAAGGTCGCGCCCATGTCTTCAAGCTTTTTCAACGATTCTTCAACGCGTGCTTTCACATCAGCGTCTAAACCTGCCACATTGAAGTATTGTTTTGGAATACCAATGCGTAGGCCTTTCACCGCTGTGCCGTTTAGGTTAGCAACGTAATCGTCCACTTCTTTGTTGATTGAAGTCGAGTCTTTGGCATCATGACCTGCAATCACATTCATCAAATACGCACAGTCTTCTGCCGAACGCGCCATTGGGCCGCCCTGATCCAGTGATGATGCATACGCAATCATACCGAAGCGAGATACACGACCATAGGTCGGTTTTAAGCCAGTTAAGCCGCAGAATGAAGCAGGTTGACGAATGGAGCCACCCGTATCGGTTCCTGTTGCGATCGGCGCAAGATCAGCAGCCACAGCTGCTGCAGAACCACCTGATGAACCACCCGGAACATGATCCAGTGCCCAAGGATTCGAGGTTGCACCGACATAAGAGTTTTCAGAGGTTGAACCCATGGCGAATTCGTCCATGTTCACCTTACCTAAAGTCACGAGACCCGCAGCTTTCGCTTTTGCAACCACCGTTGCATCGTATGGTGAAATGAAGTTATCCAGCATTTTTGAACCAGCAGTGGTTTTAATGCCTTGGGTACAAAAAATATCTTTGTGCGCAAGCGGAATACCTGCCAGCGCATGGGCATTGCCTGCTTTCAGTGCAGCATCAGCCGCATTTGCTTCCGCAAGCGCCTGTTCTGTAGTCACTGTTACATAACTTTTTACTTTTGGGTCAATTTGGGCAATACGCTTCAAATAATGTTCAGTCAATTCGCGTGATGAAAATTGGGCTGTTTTTAAGCCTTCAGAGAGTTCACGGATTGATAAGCGATGTAAATCTGTCATATGAAAAATTTCTTTACATTCTAAATATAAAATATTGACTAATCGAATAAATCTTATTCAATTACGCGAGGTACGAGGTACAAACCTGCTTCTGTAGCAGGCGCGACCGCTTGATATTCATCACGATGGTTGCTTTCAGTCACAACGTCAGCGCGTAGGGGTTGCGGGTTGTCAAATGGGCTCTTTAAAGGCTCAACATCATCGGTATTAATGCCTTTCAAGCTTTCCATCATGCCAAGGATTTTATTTAAACTTTGAGCATATTCAGCAGATTGCGTGTCATTGAGAGATAAACGGGCAAGGTGTGCAATTTGCGATACCGTTTGCGCATTTAAGTCTGTTGTCTGCTGAGCATCTGATGATGTAGACATAACTTTACCTAATTCAGTATTAAAAAATTTCAAAATATCGTGCGTTATAATAAGCGATTGACTTGTTCAAATCATCACATTTAGTTAAAGTTGCCACCTTGTATTCACACAAAGTTTAATTGAGAACGCCCCCGTGATTCTAAAACGACTAATTGGCTTGTTTTCGCCGGATTTAGCCATTGATTTAGGTACTGCAAATACACTTATTTATGCACCAGGCCGTGGCATTATATTAAATGAACCAACTGTTGTGGCAATTCGCCATAGTGGTTCACAAAAAATTGTTGCCGCTGTAGGTCTCGATGCTAAACAAATGTTAGGTCGTACACCAGCGAATATTTCAGCGATTCGTCCTATGAAAGACGGTGTGATTGCTGACTTTGAAGTGACTGAGACCATGTTGAATCAGTTTATTGGCAAAGTGCATGAAAAGCGTTTATTCCCACCAGCACCACGTGTCGTGGTGTGTGTACCATGTAAATCAACCTTGGTTGAGCGTCGTGCAATTCGTGAGGCTGTATTCAATGCAGGTGCACGTGATGTTCGCTTAATCGAAGAACCGATGGCTGCAGCAATTGGCGCAGGTATGCCAGTTGAGCAAGCATGTGGTTCGATGGTGGTTGATGTGGGTGGTGGAACGACTGAAATCGCGATCATTTCATTACAAGGCTGTGTTTACGCAGACTCATTACGCATCGGCGGTGATGTGTTTGATGAACAGATCATCAACTACGTTCGTAAAGCACACGGTTGTGTGATCGGGGAAACCACAGCTGAAGTGATCAAGAAAGAAGTGGGTATGGCTGTGACTGACGGCAAAACCCTCGAAATCGAAGTTCGTGGCCGTAACTTGGCTGAGGGTGTACCTCGCGCGATTACGGTGACTTCTGATGAAATCACACAAGCCATTGCCGATCCTTTACAAAGCATCGTGAGTGCAGTGAAATCTGCGCTTGAGCAAACACCACCTGAGCTGTCTTCGGATATTGCAGAGCGTGGTATCGTGTTGACAGGTGGCGGTGCATTGTTGCGTAACCTCGATAAATTGCTTGCTCAGGAAACAGGTTTACCTGTGATTGTTGCAGATGATCCTTTAACTTGTGTCACTCGTGGTGGTGGTAAAGTATTAGAGTTCTTTGACAATCCAAACCATGACATGCTTTTCGTTGGTTAAATCATAAGGACTAGGCGGTGCAACCGAATCTTTTTTCAAGACAACCGCCATCTTTTCGCTCATTTGTCATTGCGGTCATTACATGTTTGGTGGTGCTTTTCTTTGATTGGCGCATGCCCTATGTAATTCAGCCAGCAAGGGATGTCTTGTATGCCGCGTATAACCCGATTTATGCGCTGGCAAGCTATCCTGTACTGTCGCGAGAATGGCTTAATCAACAAACCAAATCTGAAGCTCAATTGCGCCGTGAAAATACCGCGATGCAAGCAGAACTTCTTCAAGCTCAAGTCCGTCTACAAAAACTTTCAGAACTTTCTGCGGAAAATAACCGTTTAAGAGGGCTTTTGGATACCCCATTGATTATTGATGGGCGTATGCAAATTGCGGAAGTGATTGGAACGGATGCAGACCCATTGCGCCATATTATTATCGTTAACCGTGGTTCCGTCGATCATTTAAGAGTCGGGCAGACGGTGTTGGATGATAAAGGGATTATGGGACAGATTATTAATGTCTATCCTCATAGCGCGCGTATCATGCTGCTTTCTGATAAAGAACATTCGTTGTCAGTACGTTTAGAACGGACAGGCATGCGTGCAATCATTTCAGGTACAGGTGATTTGGGTCAACTCAAAATGGAATATGTACCAACCAGTGCCAATATTCAGGTTGGAGACAAAGTGTTTAGTTCCGGTTTGGGTGAACATTTTCCAGCAGGTTATTTAGTGGGTACTGTATCTAAAGTCAGTCGACATACGTCGGGTGAGTTTGCTGAAATTGATGTCACGCCGGCAGCTCAACTTGCCAGTGGTCATCATGTGGTGGTGCTATTCTCTGAATCCTTAGCGCAGGAGCAACCTTATGCCGATCGCTAAGTTAAATTATGAGAAGCGTAAAGATCCACTCTGGATGATTATCCTGTCTATTGTGGTGGGTTCAGTACTCATGGTCTATCCAATGGCCTATGAGGCCTCTGGATGGCGTCCATGTGTCATGCTGATGATCATGCTGTTCTGGATTCTCTATCAGCCCGTGTGGTGTGGGGTCTGGTTTGCATTTGGCATGGGACTTTTTGCTGATCTGTTGCTGGACGCACCATTTGGCTTAAATGCGCTGAGTTTTGTCATTATCACTTTTGGAATACGTTATTTTATTCGGGAACGCCGTATTCTGACTTTTGGCAATTCATGGGCAATTGCGCTGATTGCAGTGGTTGCACATCTGACATTTTTGTGGATTAGCCAGACCATCGCAGGCGCGCACTTTTCGATTGCACGACACTGGCAACCCTTGGTGAGCAGTGTGCTGGTATGGCCTTTAGTTTATTATTGTTTACATAAATGGCGCATATAATTCTCGCATCAAGCTCGCCTCGTCGGCAGGAGCTGTTACAGCAACTAGGACTGGATTTCGATACCTATCGTCCAGATGTCGATGAGACGGTGCGGGATGGGGAAACAGTTGCGCATTATGTCGAGCGCTTGGCGCGAGATAAGGCACAGATTGTTTTAAATAAATATCCAGATGCCATCGTGATTGCAGCAGATACCAGTTTAAGTTTCGCTGGGCAGATTATTGGCAAACCAGAGTCGAAGCAGCATGCTTTTGCTATCTGGTCTGCACTTTCTGGGCAATGGCACGATGTCTACTCTGGTGTTTGTGTGGCAAGCACGACTCAGATGTTGAGTACCGTGGTGGCAACGCAAGTTGAGTTACAACAACTCAGTCATGCAGACATGGAAAAATATTGGGCAACAGGCGAGCCGATAGGCAAAGCGGGTGCGTATGCAATACAGGGAATTGCAGCGCAATATATTCCGCAAATCCGTGGCAGCTATAGTAATGTGGTTGGTTTGCCTTTGCATGAGACAGCACAGTTATTAGAAAGGGTTAAAGCACTACGCTGACACTTTCGGGTATAAGAATTTTTATAAAGTTTTGAGTTTGTTATGGCAGAAGAGTTGCTGATTAACGTCACGCCGATGGAATGTCGTGTGGCCTTGATTGAAAATGGTACGGTCAATGAACTATTTGTTGAACGAACTGTAAAACGTGGCTTAGTAGGGAATATCTACAAAGGCAAAGTAGTCCGTGTACTTCCAGGGATGCAAGCTGCTTTTGTGGATATCGGTTTGTCTCGAACCGCTTTTTTGCATATTAACGATATGGTGTGGTCGCGTTCGCAGCCAACCCCCAACGTTTTTGAGCTGTTACACCCTGGTCAAATGCTGACTGTTCAAGTCATGAAAGACATGCTTGGCACTAAAGGCGCACGTCTCAGTACCGATCTTTCCATTCCTTCTCGTTATCTGGTGTTGATGCCTTATGGCAACCATATTGGTGTGTCACAACGGATCGAGTCTGAAGAAGAACGTGATCGTTTGCGTGGCATTATTGAAGGCATTCAGGCTGAACATAATTTACCAGGCAGTGTGATAGTGCGTACGGCTGCTGAAGGGGTCGATGATGCTGCGATTGCGCAGGACATGTGCTATCTGAGCAAGCTGTGGGAATTTATTCAGCGTAAACAAAAAGAAGCTGCAACTGCTGAACTGATTTTTGAAGAATTACCTTTACCGCAACGGATTGTGCGTGACTTGGCTAGTGATGAAACTGCGAAGATTTATGTCGACTCGCGTGAGATTCATGCCAAGCTGAGCGAGTTTGTGAATGAGTTTGTGCCGACCATTCAAAACCGTTTAATCCATTATCCGGGCGAAAAGCCGTTATTCGATTTATACAATGTCGAAGAGGATATTCAAAAAGCCTTACAAACTCGCGTGGCACTGAAGTCAGGTGGTTATCTGATGATTGACCAGACCGAGGCCATGACCACCATTGATGTGAATACTGGTTCTTATGTCGGTGGTCGCAGTTTGGAAGACACCGTATTTAAAACCAATATGGAAGCCACTCAGGTAATTGCAAGGCAACTTCGTCTACGTAATTTGGGCGGTATTATCATTATTGATTTTATTGACATGCAAGAAGCCGAGCATCGTGAAGAGGTGATGCGTCAGTTTGAGCGTATGCTGGAACGTGATCACGCCAAAACTAAAATTACGCAGGTTTCTGAGTTGGGTCTGGTCGAAATGACCCGTAAGCGTACCCGTGAATCTTTAGAACATTTGTTGTGTGAGTCATGCCCAACCTGTCAGGGGCGCGGTTATGTGAAAACAGCAGAGACAGTATGTTACGAGATATTTCGCGAGATCTTGCGTTATGCCCGTGCATTTGATTCCAAGGGTGGCTTTACTGTCGTTGCACATCCAGCAGTGATTGACCGCTTACTAACAGCAGAAGCCCCAGCTGTCGCGGATTTAGAACATTTTATTAATCGTGTGATTAAATTCCAGGTTGAAAATCTGTATACGCAAGAGCAATACGATATCATTTTAACTTAAAGTTGTAACAAGATTTCGCTTAAGCCTTGTTACAACTGAAATTTTACTTTCTATCACGAATTTTAAATACTAGAACCATAAAATGAGCCATAGGTACTTTTAGGTGCCTTAGCAAATAATATGAGGTATAGATCATGAATGTGAGTGAAAGTTTAGTGAACCACGGTTTTAAGCATGTTTTGGACAGTAATCCTGTAAACACATGTTATATGGTAGACAGTCAAGGTAAAGAAGTTCAGATTACCACGGCAATGATTCGTTTGGCTTGCCACCAGCTGTTGCAGCGTTGTCGCACAATTAAAAAATAAGGGGCCATTGAAAGCCCCTTAATTTTTCTCTGGGCAATTAATTTGCCACTTTCTGCGGTAAATCCTGAATGGCTTGTTCAAAGCGTTGAATTTCATCTTCTAAGTGAGTGAGTAAGTTTTGCATCTTAGGCAAAGCATTACGGCACGCAATCAAACCCACTTCCAATTTATCCAAATAACTTGTCATGGTGATATTGAGCGCCTGACCATCCATTACAATTGATGCAGGGTAGAGCGCATCTAACTTCGCACCATTCCAATATAAAGGCTCGCGTGGACCAGGTACATTAGAAATGACCAGATTGAAAGCTTGGCGTTTCGGGAGCATACCTGACGCAATATTTAAACCTGCGGGACCATATACAACCGCACTATAGTTCAAGATTTCATTGGCGGTCATACGACTAAAACGCTGTTTAGAGTTTTGTACGCTACGGCGAATAATTTCCAGACGCTCAATCGGATCTTCAATATGCGTGGCAAGATTGGCCAGAATCATGGTGATACGGTTACTGACATCTGAATCATCAGTACGAACTGAAGCAGGTACCATCGCAATGAGCGGTTTCTTTGGTAAACTGTTATGACTGAGCAAATATTCCCGTAAAGCACCTGAGCATACGGCTAAAATGACATCGTTCAAGGTCACGCCCAATGATTTGGCAATACGGCGGAAACGTTCGAGCTCAAAAGATTGTGCTGCAAAGCGACGTGAAGAGCTTACACGTTGATTTAATATTGAAGGGGGGGCCTGAAAGGTCGAGACATAATCTGGATTTTTGCCCATTTCTTTAAAAATAGTCTGGGAAAGTTCTTGCATAACTTTCGGCGCAACTTCCAGTTGCGATTTGATCCCTTCCATCACACCTTTAATTTTACTGACCGTTGGTGGTTTCGGGGCTTTAAGACGTTTGGTGCGTTTTCCTTCTACACACCAGAGTGGCACCACATGTTTTTCATTCGGGTCTTGCGAAAGTGATTTTTCAATCAGACGCATACCGGCTACGCCATCGACCATGGCATGATGGATTTTGAAATACATGGCGAAGCGATTGCCCTCAATGCCTTCAATAATGTCACAGGTCCAAAGTGGCTTGGCACGATCAATTAAAGAACTGTGCTGTTGCGAGATGTACACCAGAAGTTCACGAATACGTCCCGGATTGGGTAAGGCAATATGACGGAAATGATGGTCGAGATCAAATTCGCTGTCCTCACCCCAGAATAAACCATTCAGTTGGTTGTTGAATGGGGGAACGGGAATGCTCTTAGATTGTCGAATTTCATTGACGAGATCATGAACAAATGTGGGTGACGCATTCTCTGGAAGCTCAAACAAAAACAACCCACCTACATGCATAGGTTGTTGTCTTTTCTCTAGCGAGAGAAAGATAAAATCAATGGGGTGTAGTGGGCGCATAGCAGATCTAGCCTCTCATCGCATTTTTTCTAAGATACTCTCTTGGAGCTCTTATTAGAATTATTGGAACCGTTCTGCGCAGTATATACTGTTTGTTCTGGTTAAAATATGACTTTAGACAACCGAGTCAGCGAAAATAAAACCACTGACGAATCAGTGGTTTTAATATACCAAATCTTTAATTGATTATTTTTTGAGGTTGCCGGCATGTAGGCCGCATTCTTTATGCGTGGCCTCTTCCCACCACCAGCGACCTTCGCGT
This sequence comes from Acinetobacter sp. CIP 64.2, assembly GCF_000369645.1. Classification (NCBI taxonomy): domain Bacteria; kingdom Pseudomonadati; phylum Pseudomonadota; class Gammaproteobacteria; order Moraxellales; family Moraxellaceae; genus Acinetobacter; species Acinetobacter sp. CIP 64.2. Next base: position 1,949,721 of record NZ_KB850122.1, on the reverse strand, counting down.
TCATGTTGATTTGGCAACACCGCGCGTGTACATGGCTCACAACCAATTGAAATAAAACCACGTTCATGCAATGGGTTATATGGAATTTCCATCATTCGGATATAACTCCATACATCAGCACTGCTCCAGTTCGCCAGTGGATTATATTTAATCAACTGCTTGCCCTCACCAGAAAAACCGACATCCGCTTGAATCACAGGCACTTCGCTACGGGTCGGACTTTGATCCTTGCGCTGGCCCGTAATCCAGCCATCTAAGGTTGCCAGTTTCTTACGTAGAGGTTGTACCTTACGGATTCCACAGCATTCCTGATGTCCATCTTCAAAAAAGCTAAACAGGCCTTTTTCAGTGACGAATTGCTGAACAGCAGTAGACTCCGGGAAGCAAATTTCAATATCGATCTTATAATGCTTACGAACTGTTTCAATGAACTGGTAAGTCTCTGCATGTAAACGTCCCGTATCCAGACTAAACACACGGAAGGGCTTACCTAGACGCGAGGCAATATCAATTAGAACAACATCTTCTGCACCAGAAAATGAAATTGCGATTTCACCTTGCTGGCTTAATGCAAGTTCTAAAATTTCTCGTGGCGATTTATCTGCGTATTCAGCAGCGAACGCATCTACAAGGTCAATAGTCGGAATAACAGTCATGGATGTTCCTGGCGATAGGCTTGGGCACAATTGTAAATCATTCGAAGCAAAGCAGTTTGCTTATGTCAGATTTTAATCTTGCAGAATATGTGATTTTATTCCACAACAGCACAAAAATTGAATAATCTTAGTGCTATGATACAGCAATTTTTAACCAACATTGGAAGCATTCATGGAAATCGTATGCCTAGATCTTGAAGGGGTTTTAGTTCCAGAAATCTGGATCAACTTTGCAAAAAAAACAGGGATTAAAGAACTAGAAGCCACCACACGTGATATTCCGGATTACGATGTGTTGATGACACAACGTCTGAATATCTTAAAACAGCATGGTTTGGGCTTAAATGATATTCAGGCAGTGATTGCAGATATGGGCCCTTTTGAAGGAGCCAAAGAGTTTGTTGAGTGGGTACGTACCCATTTCCAACTGATTATTTTATCAGATACTTTTTATGAGTTTGCTCATCCATTGATGAAGCAATTGGGATGGCCAACCATTTTCTGTCATAAACTTGAAACCGATGAAAATGGCATGATCACAGCTTATAAATTACGTCAACCTGATCAAAAGCGTCAGGCGGTAAAAGCATTACATGGTTTGAATTTCCGCGTGATTGCAGCTGGGGATTCTTATAACGATACCACCATGCTAGGTGAAGCAGATCATGGTTTCCTGTTCGATGCGCCAGCAAATGTGATTGCAGAATTCCCTCAATTCCCGCCATTGCATGGTTATGAAGCACTTAAACAGGCGATTCGTTCGGTATCGCAACGTGATATTCCAGAATAACTCGTCCTCTCTAACCCTCCTTTACTAAAGGAGGAAACTGCCCCTCTTGATTAAAGAGGGGTAGGTAGAGATTTTTTAGAATTTATAACCAATCTTTAGACCATAGGCGATGGCATTGTTATTTTCAAACTCTGCGACATAGCCAGGCGTATTAAATTGTGAACCGGATTGTGCTTTTGCATCGCCCAGCCAGAAGTATTTCACACCACCTGCGATAAAATAATTTGGAGCAGGGCTGTATTGAACACCAACCCCTACATTCCAGTAGCCTTCAGTTGGCCCAAGTGTGGTGACTGGGTTACCTGCGCCAGAGTCCCAACCAACGGATAGATTACCTGCCCATTGGTCGTTAAATTTACGACCAATACCTGTTGTAATTGAATATTGATCATCGGTATAGGCAACCAGATCAAAACCCTCTTTTTTACCTGTTGCCGCAACGATTGGTGGTAAGGTTGAAGCCGCACCAAATTTATAGGGACGGATGGCGAAGTCTTTCCAGTTCACCCAGCGTAAATTGGCAAATGCAACGGTGTTTTCCATAATTCCAGTTTGGAAATCGAGGTTGATCGATTGTGGGGTGGTGATTTCAGTTGTACCTTCTGAATGATTAATTTTATTTAGAACTGCATCCAAACCTGCACTGCCAGTCATGCCTGCAATACCATGATTTTCATAAGCATTCATTTCATGCTTGATTTTTGCACGGTAAGTCAAAGAAGCTTTGAGTGCAATTTCAGGAATTTGATAAGCAACACCCGCTAACCAGCCAACTGCTTCATCTTTGCCTGTTTTGAAGTCATAACCACTGTAGGCATTATAACTTTTGCCACGTAACAGTACGGTACTATCTAGGGTTTGATAGACCGCACCCGCATAAATATTCCAGTTTTGATTCGGTTGATAACCGAGTAGCAGATTTAAGTTTTCAGTATCAACTGTAACTGATGTGCCGCCTTTAAATGGAACAGGGCGGCTTTCGATAAAGTTACTTTTGCCCGTGTATTCTGCATCTGCGCCATAGGGCTGATCATAAATCAAACCAATCGAAAGTTTTTCTGTGGCTTGAATTTTTAAGGCTGCATTGGGCGCGTAATAGTGATTGGCCATATCACCTGTATTATTTTTAGATGTGTCTTTACCCGAAACACTCGGATCTAGAACGGTGATACCTGCTTCAAAATAGTTATTTGGCTGTAAAAAAGCGGCAATTGATTGACCTGAGCGATCCAGTGCTGCGGCGAATGTTGTTGTTGGAACTAAGCTAAGTAGAAGAGCCGTTTGAATAGCATTCAGCTTCATTAATATGTTCTCTCAAATCACTTTGTAACAGAATGGCGCGAAAAGTAACATAGTTTTTATTCGCTTAAATAATTTACAAATGTCAATAAATGAACGGTAAAGTCACTGAAAATACTTGAGCATTCACGGTTTTTATTGATGGTTTTAAACTTTGTATCACTGCTGATTTATTTAGTTATGATTTTGATTTTATTTATTAAAGTTGTATAAAAAAAGGCCATCCCAAGATGACCTTTTATTGAAAACTGTGGATTAGAAGCGATAGCCCATTTTTAAGCCATAGGCGATTGCATTGTTGTCTTTAAACTCTGCAACATATTCATTTCCACCTGCTTGAGCACCAGTTTGTGCTTTAGCATCGCCTAACCAGAAATATTTCACGCCAGCAGCAATAAAGGTTGCTGGCGTCGGGCTAAATTGAAGACCGACACCCACGTTCCAATAACCTTCTGTAGGACCAAGTGTTGTTACAGGGTTACCTGCACCAGAGTCCCAACCTACAGAAACGTTACCAGCCCATTGTTCGCTTAGCTTACGGCCAACACCTGCGTTAACAGACCATTGATCATCAGAATATTCAACTAAGTTGAAACCGTTTGGACGACCAACTAAACCACCGATTTGTTGAGACAATAAACCGAACTTGTATGGTTGGATTGCAAAGTCTTTCCAGTTGACCCAGCGAACGTTTGCAAACGCAACTGTATTCGCCATGATACCTGTTTGGAAATCTAAGTTAACAGACTGTGGCGTTGTAATTTTGGTCTTTTTACCCGCACTGCCTTCTTCAAGTGCTTGTGCTTGAGCTAATGCTTGAGCAGGAGTAATGCCCAGTAAACCTGCTAACACGGCTGGGTTGTTAACCAACGCAGAGGTTACAGAGAAATTTTCATTAATATTTACTTTGTGATCGATTTCTGAACGATATGTCAAAGATGCTTTAAGCGCAATCTCAGGAATTTGATAAGCTGCACCGACTAACCAACCAGCACCGCCAGTTTCTTTGATATTCGCATCATAGCCATTGTAGATACTATAAGCTGTACCACGTAGGTTTACATTACCTTTAACTGTTTGGTAAACACCACCAGCATACAGGTTGATGTTTTTAACTGGTTGATAGCCAAAAACAAGAGAAATATTTTGCGTATCTACTTTTACTGAAGTATTACCTTCGCCTAAAGCTGCATTTGCATCAGCAAGACCTTTTTGTAATGCTTTTACTGGTGCACTATTTAAGAAGCCTTGAGTGACTGCTGCTTGAGCCTGAGCAGGGGTCATACCACCTTGCACAAGTCCAGCAATTTGCTGTTGGCCTGTTGGAGAGCTTAAATAATCAGTTACTTTCTTTTGTACTAAAGCATTTGTTTTTTCAACAGGTAGAACAGTATCAGAGCCAGGATTCGATACAAAAACGTTGTTTCCAGAATATTGAGCATTTGCACCATAAGGTTGGTCGTATAATAAACCGAAAGAAACGTTGTCAGTCAGTTGTAATTTTAATGCTGCGCTAGGGAAATAATAGTCATCCGCCATATCCCCAATTTTTCGTGTTGTTGATGATGTGCCAGCTTCTTGGCCTTTCACTGTTGGGTCTAGAACCGAAATACCCGCTTCAAAATAGTTACCCGGCTGAAAAAAAGCAGACATAGATTGACCTGAACGGTCTAACGCAGCTGCAAAAACTCCAGTTGCAGGCAGCGTTGCTAAAATCATGGCAGTGCTAAGATGTTTTAATTTCATTGTAAATCTTTCCTTGAACTTCAAGATTCTTAAGTGTTAAGAAGCTATGATCTGACAACAAAAAAGTTATCTATCGTGATTGGCTATAACTTCATGTAACAAAAATACCATAATTAGAATAAGAGTAAATGTTCTAAATGAACTATGCAGTATGCTGGTTTTGTTGAAATTGGATAAAAATAAATCTTAAAAAATTTATATACATATGTGTTTTTATTTGTAAAATAATGATAAATATAAATTATTCTTCTCAAATAATAATCGTTATTTTTTGCATTTTTCAAAATAATGTTTTTTATTTGGTCAAAGATTTTTTGTAAAAAATGAGATTTATTTCTCCACATATGCCTTTTAGGCAAAATTTTAAGCGGATCAGATCAGTCTAGAATAATTTTACGCAAAATTTACGCCTCGCGCTTTTTTCAATATAGAGAATTTACGTCCCTCATTTCCATACTAAAGCTGACCTATTTTTTAAATGGCATTTGCTATGTGGGAATTTATTTCTGTCTTTATTGTTTCATTGCTATTGGCTTATCCACTTGGCATTTATCTTACCGATGTGATGCAAGCCAAACCAATGAAAAGTGACTGTTTGTTTAAATGGATTGAGCAGCCAATCTACGCATTTCTCAATGTAAAGCAGGTCGGAATGAACTGGCGACAATATCTCACTGCATTTCTACTCAGCAACCTGTTATTGCTTGGGGCAAGCGTCATCATTTTAATGACTCAGGCATGGTTACCACTGAATCCAGATCATATTCCCAATATGAATTGGGACTTGGCTTTACATACCACCATTTCATTTTTGACCAATACCAATCAGCAACATTATTCTGGACAGGCTCAGTTGTCCTATCTATCGCAAATGACAGTGATTGTCGGTTTACAGTATCTGTCTCCGATTATGGGACTGGCATTATTGGCTGCAATGCTAAGAGCCATGTTTTTACAATCTAATCATGCGCAAAGTAACGATAAAAAGCGTTGGAACCAGATCAATCTGGGTAATTACTGGATGGATATCATTCGGCCTTTATTTCGATTCTTTATTCCTTTAGGTCTTGTCCTGTCTGTATTTTTGACCTTTCAAGGTGTTCCTGCAACATTGTCTGCAGGGCCAACAGCACAAGTTCTAGATCAGACCACAGAAGTTAAAACACAACATATTCCGCTTGGTCCAGTTGCACCCATGGTAGCGATTAAACAGCTTGGCAGTAATGGTGGAGGGTGGTATGGCCCAAATAGCAGTGTGCCTTTGGAAAATCCAACGCCTTTATCTAATGTGATGGAGATGATTGCGATTTTACTGATCCCACTGTCAGTCGTATTTATGGTGGGACGTTTTATCCAGCGTAAAAAATTAATGTGGATGATTTTTGGCACCATGTTGTTGATGTCATTGGCTTCGACTGTATTGACCCTATGGGCTGAAAAATCATCTTTAACTCCAAATCTGGCTGTGATGGAGGGCAAGGAGTTCCGGTTTGGTGTGGAGGCTTCTGCACTTTGGGGTAGCTTAACCACCCAAGTGAATAACGGCTCAGTCAATATGATGCATGACTCAGAATCTCCACTGACAGGACTGGTTGAACTCTGCAATATGCTGATTAATGCCATCTGGGGAGGCATTGGTTGTGGTCTATTACAGTTCTTTATTTATCTGTTTTTAGCGGTCTTCATTGCAGGTTTGATGACTGGACGTACTCCTGAACTGTTCGGCCGAAAAATTGAAGTTACCGAAATTAAGTTGTTGGCACTGGTGATTTTATTACAGCCCGTGGTGATTCTTGGATTGACCGCAATCGCGATTGCTTTCCCATCCCTGACAGCCAACTCAAATCCAGCTTTTCACGGTATTAGCCAAGTGTTCTATGAGTATGTCTCAGCCTATGCCAACAACGGTTCTGGTTTTGCAGGGTTGGGTAATAACACACTCTGGTGGAATTTGAGTACGAGCATTGCGTTATTAGCTGGGCGTTATAGCGTATTGATTATTCCTGTTTTGATTGCCGTCAGTTTAGCAACTAAACCACAAGCCACTGAAAGTAAAGGCTCTTTACATATTGAATCTCCTACCTTTGCACTGACTTTGATCGGCATCGTACTGATTCTGACCTTATTGCAATTCATGCCAGTGTTGGTGATTGGCCCAATTGCCGATTATTTATCAATAAAAGTTTAAGTGTGGAGCAAATACAATGAAACACTCAAATGCGACACAACAGCTAGATATTTTGAATAAAGAAGTTATCCAGCAGACTTTTTATAAACTGTTACCTCAACATGCATTTAAAAATCCAGTGATGGCCTGCGTCTGGATCGGAACTGTCCTAAGCCTCATCGCAACCATAATAGGGAATGCAAGTCTGGTTTTTGGCTTGGTGTTAAGCAGTATCTTGTTGGTGACCGTATTATTTGCCAATTATGCAGAGGCTGTTGCAGAAGCTAAAGGGCGTGGACAAGCGGCTTCATTGCGTCAAGCGCGCGAGAATTTAACTGCAAACCGCGTTGCTGATTTGGATGCACTCCCGGAAATTGTTTCTGCAAATCTATTAAAAAAAGGTGATTTGGTCATCGTTAAAGCAGGGGAAATTGTGCCTGCGGATGGTGAAATCATTCAAGGTTTTGCCACCATCAATGAGTCAGCGGTCACAGGGGAGTCTGCACCGGTATTGCGTGAAGCCAATACGGATCGTTCAGGGGTGATTGGTGGAACCAAAGTACTATCCGATCAAATTACAGTTTGTGTTAGTAACGAAGCTGGTCATAGCTTTTTGGATCGCATGATTGCTTTGGTTGAAGGCGCTAACCGTCAAAAAACACCGAATGAAATTGCACTGGGTGTTTTACTGAATATCATGACCCTCACCTTTATTGTGGTGGTGGCAACCCTGCCATTTATTGGGGCAATGGTCGGTGTCAAAATCAGCTTGGTCTTATTAATTGCGCTGTTGGTGTGCTTGATTCCAACCACAATTGGCGGTTTGTTACCTGCAATTGGAATTGCAGGGATGAACCGTGCTTTAAAAGCCAATGTTCTGGCTAAATCTGGTAAGGCTGTTGAGGTTGCGGGTGATATCGATGTATTGCTGCTGGATAAAACGGGAACGATCACCTATGGTGACCGCCAAGCCACAGCCTTTTATCCACTGGCAGGTGTGAGTCCAAATGAGTTGCGCCAAGCTGCTATGCTGACCTCTTTTGCAGATCCAACCCCTGAGGGGAAATCTGTGGTCAGTCTAGGCAAAGAATTGGGGGAACATATTCAAGAGCCGAAAGATGCAGAATTTATTCAGTTTAGTGCATCGACACGGCTGTCTGGCGTCGATTTGGCCACTGGGCAACGCATTCGTAAAGGTGCTGTTGATGCCATTCTTAAATTTACCGAGCAAAATATTCAGGACAACTTTGAACTCAAGACTCGCGTCGAACAAGTGGCTTCTAAAGGTGCAACACCTTTGGTGGTAGCCTCAAATCATAATATTCTCGGTGTGATTGAACTCTCCGATGTCATCAAGCAGGGCATTAAAGAACGTTTTGCGCTGTTGCGTGAAATGGGGATTAAAACCATCATGGTTACAGGCGATAACCCGTTAACCGCTGCAGCAATTGCGGCTGAAGCTGGAGTAGATGACTATATTGCCGAAGCCAAACCCGAAGATAAACTGGCCTGTATTCGTCAAGAACAAGCAGCAGGTAAGCTGGTGGCGATGGTGGGGGATGGTACCAATGATGCGCCTGCTTTAGCCCAAGCGGATATTGGCCTCGCCATGAACTCTGGGACTCAGGCAGCTAAAGAGGCGGGCAATATGGTGGATTTGGATTCGGATCCAACCAAATTACTGGATGTGGTTGAAATCGGGAAACAACAGCTAATTACGCGTGGGGCATTAACCACTTTTTCTCTCGCTAACGATGTTTCCAAGTACTTTGTGATTTTGCCTGCGTTATTTGCTGTGGCAATTCCTCAACTGGATGTACTGAATATCTTGCGCTTAAGTAGTCCAAGCAGCGCTGTAATTTCCGCGCTGATCTTTAATGCGTTAATTATTCCAATGCTGATTCCACTTGCCTTAAGAGGAGTTCAGTTTAAGCCTGCCAGTGCTCTGCAATTATTACGCCGTAATATGCTGATTTATGGTGTGGGTGGGGTGATCTTTCCGTTTATTGCGATCAAGTTGATTGACCTTGTTGTGTCATTGTGGATTTAGGAGTGAAAAATGAATACATTAGAAAATCTTCCATTGTCTGTAGATACACACGCGTTATTACGTCCTGCTTTAGGGCTGATTTTGGTCGGCTTTTTAATTGCTGGTGCGCTGTATAGTGGTGCTGGTGTCGCGCTGGGACAGTTATTCTTTCCCAAACAGGCCAATGGCAGTTTAATTGAGCTTAATGGCAAGATTATCGGTTCAAGTTTAGCTGGACAAAGCTTTGTCAGTGAGCAATATTTTCATGCGCGTCCAAGTGCATCCAACTATCAATTGGATACAATGGCTGGGAGTAATCTGGCTATTTCAAACCCAGTACTGCAAAAACAGATTAAGGAAAGAACAATGCAGTTTGCTCAGAATAATCATATTTCTGGGCAGCAGGTTCCACTTGAAATGATTACTGCATCAGGCAGTGGTATTGATCCAGACATTTCACCAGCAAGTGCGTTATTGCAGGTAAAACGTGTAGCACAGCAGCGTCATTTGTCTGAGCAGCAGCTACATAATTTAGTACAACAACAGATTCAACCTGTTCAATTAGGTTTGTATGGGCAAGCACGGATTAATGTGCTGAAATTGAATCTGGCATTAGATCAATTGTCATCGACCCAACGTTGATAGAGCACAGGATATGCAGATCGACCGAAACAATAAAGCAGATGCATGGTTGGCGCATAGTCAACGGGAGCAATCTGGTCGTTTAACCATTTTCTTGGGTGCGGCACCAGGTGTGGGAAAAACCTATGCCATGCTGACACGGGCACATGAGTTGATGCAGCAAGGTTCTCATGTGGTGGTAGGCGTGGTGGAAACGCATGGTCGATCTGATACCGAGCGTTTGATTCAAGGCCTGAATGTGATTCCAAGAAAGGCCGTGGACTATCAGGGTCGTACTCTGGAAGAGATGGATCTTGATCAAATCCTTAAATTAAAGCCTGAAATTGTGTTGGTGGATGAACTCGCACATCGTAATGTGCCAAATAGTCGGCATGAATACCGTTGGCAAGATGTCAATGAACTGTTGGATGCAGGGATTGATGTCTATAGCACCTTAAATATTCAGCATCTGGAAAGTCTCAATGATGTGGTCTATCAAATTACAGGGATTCGCGTTAGCGAAACAGTTCCGGATGCATTGCTCAAACGTTTGAAAGATATTCGCTTGGTTGATCTGCCTGTGCCTGAGCTGTTAGAGCGTATGAATCACGGCAAGATTTATTTAGCGGATGTTGCACCGCATGCCTTACAGGGATTTTTCAAACCCGCACATTTAACTGCTTTGCGTGATCTCGCGATTCAAACGGTGGCAGGGCAAGTTGAAATGGATTATCGGGAAAAATTTGTCGCACAGGGACAAATCATTCCCATTCAAAATCATGTGATGTTAGCGATTGATGGGTCTGAGTTTTCAGAAGATTTGGTACGACGTGCACACCGTATTGCTGAAAGACGTAATGCGATATGGAGTGTCATCTCGATTCAAAAAAGCAAGATTGAAAACAAGCAAACTTTCGCCGTGACTAAAGCGTTTAATTTGGCACGTAAACTTGGTGCCGATACGTATTTACTATATAGCAATCATATTGCTTCTACGATTTTACAAGCGGCTTATGACTATGGGGCATCCAATATTTTATTGGGGAAAAGTGCTAAAAAATCAGTATGGCAGCGCTTATTTTCAGATCATATTGCCGATCAGTTATTAGAGAAACAGCATCCTTTTGAGATTACTTTTGTGCAACCATTAAAAAGTAAAAATCAAAGCACTGTACCCAACGTAGATCATTCTTATCGTGCTTGGTTAGAGCAGGGCCTGGCCTTTAATCCGCGTGAGCTCGTTGAAAGTATCGTGATTGTGTTGTTGGGCCTAATCGCCGCGACGGTCAGTGATCATTTCATTGGTTATAGTGAACTGGCCTTAATTTTTGTGGTTACTGTGCTGGTGGTGGCGATGCGTGCAAGGATGCTGATTACTATCATTAGCGTGTTCATCTGTTTCCTGCTGTATAACTATCTATTTATTGAACCCCGCTTTACCTTTCGAATCAGTGCTGAACGTGGGGTCATGACCATTATTATTTTCATTGTCTCTGCTCTGTTGGTCGGACGGTTGGCTAATCAGTTACGCGCTCAGGTGCTGAGCTTGCGTGCTGCAAATTCAGTTTCATTGCAACTACAGGAGTTGGAACGAAAGCTTTCAGTTTGTGTGGATATTGAACAGGTTTTAAATGTTGCCAAACAACATGTAGAAAGTGCTTTGAAGGCAACAGTTTGGCTAAGGGTTGGCACGCAAATGCTGGATGATCATGTGCGCTTAAATGAAAAAGATCAGATTGCTGCTGATTGGACTCAAAAAAATGGTAAACCCTGTGGACGTTTTACCAATACATTGACTCAGTCTGAATGGTGGTTTAACCCCTTAAACCTAGAGGGCGAGCATGGTGTGATTGCGATTCGATTTCAGCCAGATACAATGCCCATAAACTTTGAACAACAACGTTTGGCTGAATTGATGATTGAAGATATTGCACAAACGGTCTCACGGGTGCAGTTATCTTTACAGCTGGAGAATTCCAGAGTGGTTGCTGAAACAGAAAAATTGCGTTCAGCCTTACTCTCTTCTGTATCCCACGATCTGCGTTCACCACTGGCAGCAATGATTGGTTCAGCAGATAGTCTGAAATACTATGGTGAACAGATGTCTGAAACGGATCGGAATGAATTACTGGATACCATTCATGTTGAGGGCGAGCGTCTGGATCGTTATATTCAAAATTTATTGGATATGACCCGTTTGGGACACCAGGGCTTAACCTTGAGTCGTGCTTGGATTGGTGTGGATGAATTAATTGGATCGGCAACACAGCGGTTAAAGCGCTATCAGCCTCAGTTGAACATTGATGTCTCTATTCAAGAGAACATCCCGCAGTTGTATGTACATCCTGCCTTGATTGAACAAGCGATTTTCAATGTCTTGGAAAATGCCGCAAAGTTTTCACCTGATGATAAGCCTATTGAGGTCGACATTCAGCAGGTAGAAAATGTCTTACAAATCGACATTGTGGATCAGGGTGTGGGTATTCCAGAACAAGAACGTGAACAGATCTTTGACATGTTTTATACCATGCAGCGTGGAGATCGAGGTAAAACGGGAACGGGATTAGGTCTTGCAATTGTAAAAGCGATTATTGGGGCGCATATGGGCAGTATTGAAGCTTTGGTGGGGCCATATGGTCAAGGCTCTTTAATTCGAATACGATTACCACTTCATCAGGATTAAAAGTATATTCATGCCACAGACAATGAATCCACATGCATCGATTCTTATTATTGATGATGAGCCGCAAATTCGGAAATTTCTGGACATTGCCCTACGTGCGCAAGGCTATCAGGTACAGGTGGCTGAAAATGGAATGAAGGGCTTGGAAATTCTGGCATCACGCGGTGCTGATTTATTGATTCTGGATTTAGGGCTGCCTGATATGGATGGGCAGGAGGTGCTGATTGAATTGCGGCAATGGAGTGATATTCCTGTGATTGTGCTTTCAGCACGTCCAGATGAGAATCAGAAAATTCAGCTCTTGGATGCGGGTGCCAATGATTATGTGACCAAGCCTTTTAGCATTCAGGAGCTCTGTGCCCGAATTCGGGTCATGTTTCGCAATAAGCCACAACCGTCTGAGCACAATCTGGTGTTTAATGATGGACAACTTTGGGTGGATGTGGCTGAACATGCGGCCAAACTGGCTGGTGAAGACATTACCTTAACCAAAAAAGAATTTCAGTTGTTGGCCCTGTTGATTCGTCATCAAGGCAAGATTGTGACGCAAAAACAAATCATGACCGAGTTATGGGGCATTAGCCATGAAGAGGATACCCACTATCTTAGAATCTTGGTCAAAAAACTCAGAACTAAAATAGGGGATTCCGCAGTGACGCCCAAGTATATTTTCACCATTGCGGGAGTTGGATTACGCTTTGGTGAATAATGAGTCTATGTTGTCGTTGTAATGAGCCATTATGAGTTTAGTAAAAAATCAGCATATGCTGCGCGTAGCTCTGTCTTAACAATTTTCCCGGTACCGTTGATCGGGAGCGCATCAACAAAAATGACGGCATCTGGAATCTGCCAAGAGGCAATTTTATCGGCAAAATAGGTCAGCAGGTCTTGTTCGGTTAATGATGAATGTTCTTGTTTTACCGCAATTAAAATTGGACGTTCATCCCATTTGGGGTGGCGTGCAGCAATTGCGGCAGCCATACGAATTTCAGGGTGGCCTACGGCAATATTCTCTATTTCAACAGATGAAATCCATTCACCGCCTGATTTGATTAAATCTTTAGCGCGATCGCGGATGGTCATGTAACCATCAGAATCAATGGTTGCGATATCCCCTGTATCAAACCAACCATCTGAAGTCAGAGAGCTTTTTGCTTGATTGAAATAGTGGTCAACCACCCATGGGCCACGAACCTGTAAATTTCCTTGTGTCTGCCCATCATTTGCGAGCGGTGTCATAGTTTTTTCATCAACAATACGTAATTCTATACCAAAAGGTGGACGACCTTGGCTTTGGCGTAATTTCTCAAGTTGCTCCGTATTTAATGTCTCATGTTTTGCCTTGGGTTGATTGGCTGTGCCCAGTGGACTTATTTCTGACATCCCCCATGCATGAATCGTGTCACAATGATAAGTGTCTCTAAATTCACGGATGATAGACGGTGGGCAGGTTGCGCCACCAACAACATTGCGCTGCAGACTTTGCAAGCGGCTGCCTGTTTTTTGGGCAGCAAGCAATAGGCCTTGCCAAATGGTAGGAACCCCCAAGGCCACTGTTACTTTATAATCATCAATTAAACGAACGAGGCTATCCCCATCTAAATTTGGACCAGGCAGAATGAGCGAACTCCCGACCATTGCTGCTGCATAGGGAATACCCCATGCATTGACATGGAACATGGGAACCACAGGCATGACAATATCTCGAGCAGAAATATTTAAAGAGTCGGGGAGTGCAATGGCCATTGTATGCAGTAAGGTCGAACGATGGCTATATAAGACTCCTTTGGGATTCCCCGTGGTGCCCGAGGTATAACATAAGGAGCTCGGTGTTTCTTCCTTGAATTGCGGCCAATCAAATTCTACGGATTGATCTTGAATTAACTCATCATAAAAAATAACGTTTGGAAGTGCGTTAGCGACGCTTTCATCATAGGCGCTTAAACAGATCAATTTTTCAACCGAAGGAATTTTATCCTCAAGCGCACTGATTAATGGTAAAAATGTACTGTCGAAGAAAATAACTTTATCTTGAGCATCATGAATAATAAAGGTCAACTGCTCTGGAAATAATCGAGGGTTAATCGTATGGCAAACATAACCGCATCCAGAAATGGCATACCATGATTCTAGGTGACGGCGGTTATTCCATGCGATTGTGGCAATACGATCACCCTCGCTTAAATTAAACGCCTTGAAAGCATTTGCTAAGCGTTTACTATTCTGCTGGATGTGTTTCCAATTCGTAGTGCTGAGTTGGCCATCGATTTCACGTGAAAAAATGGCCGTATCTGCGTGATATTTTGCTGCATGCTCTATTAAGTTACTAATCAATAAATCCTGATGTATCATTTTTCCAAACATTTTTTATCCTTTTCACTACTTGGTGCGGTCAATGCTGCTGTGAACCTGAAGTTCACTGTCTTAATATTTATGGTGAATGACTGAAATAAAATGATATTTAAAAGACAAGTTCATGAGGAGTGATATCTCTAGAGATGTACCACACCTCGAGTACAGTGAGAACTTGATGCGTAGCAAAATGAAAGTAGCATTGAGAAAAATAGTGGTCAATATGAAAGCGAATTTTATTCATATTAATCATGCAAAGGCTGAATAATTCAACACGTTTCAGCTTGTTGACTCGCTTCAACGCCATAAAGACGGTTATGGTAATTTGAATGCATAAATTTTAGAAAAAATTAAAAAAAGGATATGTTGGAAACGCTAATGATCATTTTATCGGATTAAACCAAGAAAAATGACTGCATATTCAAGCTTGTTGCAGTGGATTAAGTGATAATCAGATGCTGATAATGTGCAATATTTTTGAGGCTGTAAAATAAATTTTTATTATAATTAATAATAGTTTAGCTTGTTGGTTGTTGTGCGCAGTTTTCTGTTTTTTAGTATATACTGGTTAAGCTTTTTAATGTCTTATTCGAGTCAAAATGAAAAAATTATTAGCGATTACCGCATTCAGTTCTTTAGGTTTAATGGCCTGCTCAACTACAGAAACATCAAAATCAATTCAGAGTCCACAAGTAACGGCAGCGGTACAACAGATTAAATATAACGGGGTTAAAGTACCTGTTTCGATTGGTAAGTTTGATAATCGTTCTAGCTATATGCGAGGTATCTTCTCTGACAATGTCGATCGTCTTGGTGGACAGGCGAAAACCATTTTAGAAACCCATCTACAGCAAACGGGCTATTTCTCGGTTTTAAATCGTGACAACCTATCTGAACTGAAGCAAGAAGTGGGGTATAGCAATACGGCTCAAACGATTAAAGGTGCACGTTATGTGATTACAGGTGATGTATCTGAGTTTGGCCGTAAAGAAGTGGGTGATCAGCAATTATTCGGTATTTTAGGCCGTGGTAAGCAACAGATTGCTTATGCCAAAGTGAATTTGAATATTGTCGATGTGAAAACGTCGGAAATTGTTCATTCAGTACAAGGTGCGGGTGAATACGCACTCAGTGCTCGTGAAGTACTTGGTTTTGGCTCTACAGCCTCTTATGACTCGACCTTAAATGGTAAGGTACTGGACTTAGCGGTACGTGAAGCCGTCAACAATTTGGTCACTGATATTCAGAATAATCGTTGGACTGCACAATAAACTAGGCCGCTGTAAAATGAAAAAAATTGTTTGCGTCGGTCTGATCAGCATCGGGCTGGTTGGTTGTGCTACTGGGCCTCAACCTCTGTATAGTTGGGGCTCTTATACACAACAGACGTATTTGATGTATAACGCACCAGAAAAAGCCACACCCAATGCACAAATCATCAAGCTAGAAGCGGAAATCGAAAAAGCCAAAGCGAAAAATCTCGCTGTTCCACCTGGGCTATATGCACATCTGGGCTTGTTATCTTTGCAAGAGAATAATGCGCAAAAAGCAGTTGAGTATTTCCAATTGGAACGACAAGTGTATCCTGAATCGACTGTATTGATGAATCGCTTGTTGCAGAAAATGAATGCCAATGGAGGAATTGCAAAACCATGATCAAGGCATTTTTAGTTTCTAATCTTTTGCTTGCAGGTTTAGTACTTACAGGCTGCGCATCATCTCCTGCGGTGAATAAAGACATGACGGTATATAAGCAGCATATGCCGAAATCGATTCTGGTGTTACCACCAGTCAATGATTCACCAGAGGTAAAAGCAACTTATAGTTATTGGCCAACTGTTGTTACACCTGTTGCTGAAGCAGGTTATTACGTTTTTCCAATTTCTGTGGTTGATTCGATGTTTAAAGAGAACGGTGTGACTAATGGTCATGATGCGCAAAGCATTTCGCCACAGAAATTACAGGAAATTTTTGGTGCGGATGCTGCGCTCTATATTCGAATTAAAGAATATGGTTCTAAATATCAAGTCATTCAAAGTGTTGCAACCGTGAGCGTGGAAGCAAAACTGGTTGATTTGAAGAGTAATCAAATCCTTTGGACAGGTGAAAAGAAAGCGGTTCAATCCAGCAATAATGGCAACAATGATTTGCTTAGCTCATTGGTCGGTGCATTGGTGGAACAAATTGCCGGGAGCCTAAATGATCGTGCTTATCCTTTGGCAAGCATCGTCAATACCCAATTATTTACACCGACACAGCATAATCCTGGTTTGGGTTTGCTTTATGGACCACGTTCACCGAAATACCAACAGGACGATATGCTAAAGTGATTTTTTAATCATCGATATCAAATAGAAAAGCCTCTGAATGAGGCTTTTCTATTTTTATGGCTTATTTTAGCGTTGGGTCACCCTGTTTCAGGAAGAAACGTAAAGTAAGCTTTTGTACCCAAGTTCCATAAGGCGGATAGAATAGTTGCGTTGGGAAGAAACGATGGCGCGCAAATACGGTTTTCGCATGTGAAAGCTCACGGAAGCCTTCTTCACCATGATAAGTCCCCATTCCTGAGTTCCCGATCCCACCAAAGGGCGCATCATGGTTGACCACATGCCAGCCCCAGTCATTGATGGTCACACCACCAGAATGGGTTTGTTTTAAGATGTACTCACGTTCCTGCGCATCAAGGCTGAAACAGTACAACGCCAAAGGACGCTCACCTGCCTGAATATAGTCAATTGCATCATCCAGTGTGTCATAAGCAAGTACAGGTAAAACGGGGCCAAAGAGCTCTTCTTTAAGAATACGCATGTCTGCTGTGCAATTCAGCACGATATGTACAGGCATACGACGTGCATCTTGCGCTCGATCGTACTCACCACAAACAATGATTTGAGCACCTTTGGCCTGTGCATCATCCAGTATCTCAAGTAAACGCTTCAGATGACGATCACTGATAATCGAGGTGTAATTGTTATTATGATGAATATTGTTGCCATACATCTGGGTGAAATTGGATTGGCATTCTGCGACGAACTCATCCACTTTTTCTTTAGGTACCAGTGCATAGTCAGGTGCAACACAGATCTGACCACAGTTGGTTGCTTTACCATGTAATATACGTTTCGCGGCATCGGCCAAAGGATAATTTCGGCTGACGAAAGCTGGAGATTTGCCGCCTAATTCTAGTGTTACAGGTGTAAGGTTTTCAGCCGCTGCGCGCATTACCACACGGCCAATCGCAGGTGAACCTGTGAATACAATATGGTTGAATGGCAAGGAGGTAAATTGAGCAGGGTCGAGAATTTCCTCACCAAAAACTGCGACTTCATCTTCACTGAAAATCTCAGCTAGCATACGTCTCACCACTGCATTGGTGGCAGGTGTCACTTCAGGCAGTTTAATCATGACACGATTGCCCGCAGCAATGGCAGCAATTAAGGGTCCTAAGGCCAAGTAAACAGGGAAGTTCCAAGGCACAATCACTCCAACCACACCTTTGGGTTGGTATTGTACACGTAAACGGTTGGATAAAAAGAGCAGTTCAGTCTGACGTTTGCTTGGACGCATCCAACGTCTCAAATGGCGAATCGCATGTTCTGCTGCGAGCACTGAACCGAGCAAATCGAGTAATTTTGATTCATCAACTGAGCGGGAACTAAAGTCAGTATGAATGGCGTTTGCAATGACATCTTGATAACGGATGATCTGTTTTTTAATGTGCAATAGCTTACTGCGGCGGTCATCGAGATCTGGATAGGGGTGAGCATCAAAAGCGATGCGTTGTTGTTTAAAAACCGAAAGCATATGTTCAGTTGCTGAATCGCCGAATGGTTGAGATGTTGAAAGTGTCATTGTTGTTCCTTTCATGCTTATTAGTAGAAGAGACTTTATGATTAATGCGTTTTGTAGTCGATATTCAATTGAGACAACAAAAAGTAATTTCGTGCCATTATGCATCATCACTCAGGGGATGAGGTGAAAAAATGCGTAAACATGCTGATAAGCATACGGTGATTAAAGCTCAATATAATCAGGCAGGATTGCATCTGAATGTAACTTTGTTTGGTATAACCCGCTTATTCAATGAAATACCGCAACATGGTGATTTCATAGCCGAGGTGTTGCAGCAGCAGGGGACAGGCATTGCATATGAAGCGCTGACAGACAAGCGCAACTGTGATTGATCGGTGAGTTTTGGTTTGGCTCAATGCAAAGTTTGATTGAATGAGTTAGAAGCCCTCATTTCAGGGAAAAAACGATTACAGCCTTCCCCGTATCTAATTATGCTGAAAAATATCAAAAAGTATTTCACTGTCTCGTAGCGTGTGATGGAGATGTCATGCAACCGGATATTTTCTAACAGCTCAAGAAATTGCAGAGCAACTAGATGTGTCTAAATGAACTGTGTAGCGGTGCTTGACGGAGACCGAAGTGAGCTAACAGTAAATTTTAGATAGCACCAGAAGAGGGGGTGCTGAGGATTACTTGGCCTCAAGCTTGAGTATTGATGAAAGATTGGGCTTTACTGATACCTCAAATTTAGAAAAGCTTATCGACGCTGGGCAGGGGGTTTCACTAAATGAATATAGGGTGCATAAAACAATAGGGTTTGAATTTAAATAATGGTTGTTTTTATCAAAATATGATTTTTTTAATTTTATTTTAATATCTTGCAATTATAATAATTTTTGTCAGTTTTTGAGGCTTTAAAAATTATGTCGACTTCAATTCATGTTAACTTGAATAGAAGTTTTATAAATAAATGATATTTGCTTTGATTATGTTTTAACGCGGGCAGTTATTTTTTAACCTAAAAATGCACTATAATGTGGCGTTTTTATTCTAGAGATATCTTGTTTTGATTGTTTATTATTTGGTTGGTTTTACTGTTTAGTATATAATTTATAATTAAAAAACATTAATAATCATAATTTTATATTTAATATATGGTTGTATTATTTTAAAGTATTTTTCATGTGAATGAGTGTATTAAGCATATAATTAAATTAAATGAATTGCCTAAACTTAAATCGCATAGAATTTGTGCTGGACTAGGGTAGCGGTTTACCCAATAAAAAAACTTAATATGCTAAGGATTGCTTTCAATGCTGACTTTTTTAGGTATCAGCATGATCATGTGTTTCATGTATTTGATCATGTCAAAACGTCTCAGTGCATTAGTTGCATTAATTTTAATTCCATTTATCTTTGCAATTATCGCTTGGGGCTTAGGGTTTTATTTTGACAGTCTAAGTCATATTCAATTAACTGAACTCGGCAATACGATGCTCGAGGGAATTAAAAAACTTGCACCAACAGGAGTAATGCTACTTTTTGCAATCTTATATTTTGCATTAATGATTGATTCAGGGTTATTTGACCCATCAGTTAGATGGATTTTAAAGAAAGTAAAAGGTGATCCATTAAAAATTACTTTAGGAACCGTATTTTTAACTTTATTGGTTTCTTTAGATGGGGATGGTTCAACCACTTATATGATTTGTGTGGCAGCCATGATGCCTCTATACAAACGCGTCGGCATGAACCCTCTGATTATGACCTGCCTGATGTTGCTCTGTAGCGGGGTCATGAATTTGACACCATGGGGCGGTCCAACCGCACGTGCAGCAAGTGCTTTACAGGTCGATGCCAGTGAAGTCTTTATTCCAATGATTACATCCATGATTGTGGCAGCTGCTTGGTTATTCTTCTTGGCCTATCTTTATGGCATGTACGAGCGCAAACGTTTAGGTGTAATTGAGCTGGTTGATATTAGTCATGCGGATGAGATTTCCATTTCCAAAGATCCAGAAGCTCAGCGCCCACATTTACGTTGGTTTAACGGTATTCTAACGCTCGTTTTAATGGCTTCTTTGGTAAAAGGGATTTTACCAATGTCGATCTTGTTTATGCTGGGCTTCTGTATTGCCTTGGTGGTGAACTATCCTTGCGTCAATATGCAGAAAAAGCGTATTGCAATGCATGCAGACAGTGTATTGGCCGTGGTTGGAGTTATTTTTGCGGCAGGTGTTTTTACTGGAATTCTGTCTGGTACAGGTATGGTTGAAGCGATGTCTAAAGGCTTCGTAGCTGTGATTCCACCTAGTCTAGGACCGTATCTGGCACCAATTACAGGGGGGTTGAGTATGCCATTGACATTCTTTATGTCAAACGATGCCTTTTATTTTGGTGTATTACCGATTTTGGCTGAAGCTGCTTCACATTATGGAATTGCACCAGTTGAAATTGCACGTGCTTCTATTGTCGGTCAACCCATTCACTTATTATCTCCACTGGTTCCTTCAACTTATTTATTATGTGGTTTGGCTGCTGTTGAAATGGGGGATCATCAAAAGTTTACCCTGAAATGGGCATTTATTACCTGTTGTATATTAATGGGTAGTGCTTTGATATTTGGTGTTTTTCCATTTTATAATATTTGAGCTGGATTATTCATATGCTTTTATATTCTGGAAAATATGAAAGCAGATTATCTTGAGTCTATTTTATTTTAATTTTTTGCTTGAAATATAGCCAAATAGGTGTGTTTTTTTAATTTTTTAGATGGTTAGGTTAATAACAATGAAGATGAAAATTGTATTTGCAATGCTAATGAGTATTGCCGCAAGTTCTACTTTTGCAGCTCCAAAAATCTATGGAGAAATTGATGTAAGTTTGGATTATTTGCCTGAAATAAATGCAAATTCATCTAATCGTGACGTATGGAAAGTGAACAGTAATAGTTCATTTCTCGGGATCAAGGGTGAGGAAAAATTAACCGAACATTTAAGTGCGATTTATTTAGCAGAATGGGCATTTTACGCAGATGGTGATAAAACAGACTGGTCGCAACGAAATCGTTTTGTTGGATTAAAAGATGACCGTTTTGGTGCAATTAAAGTTGGTAAACATAATACACCATTAAAGGATTTATCCAGCCCTGTAGATAGTTTTAATAACTATATCAGTAATAAAGCCGATATTACGGGTATTATGACGGGTGAAAACCGGGTCAATAATGTCGTGGTCTATGACTCACCTGAAATTGCATTGAATGGCGGTAATATCGAAGCCAGTGTTTTACTTGCAACAGGCGAGAGTCGAGGGATTGAAGATGACAAACGTGGCGGTGTAAATGTTGCGGGACGCGGTTTAGGAGATGCTTGGTCTGCATCGCTCAGTTATAGCCATCCATTATTTTTAGTGGGTTTAGGCTATGATAAGGCTATTCCAAGTGACTTTTTAGGACATGGTTTGTTGAATGCGGCAGAGACTGAAACCCAAGTGGAGGAGGTCTTCGCAGCTGCGAATACAGTCCGTGTCATTGGTCGTTTGACACCAATTGAAGGACTAGCTCTGAAAACGCTGTACCAGACCTCTAAAGTTGCGGATAAAAAAGGCAATGATCAGGCCGCGATGAATATTGATGATTCACAAGGCTGGCTGATTGGTGCTGAATATAAATTGCCGAATCAATCCAAATGGGCAGTGAAAGCTCAGTATAGCCAAAATTCAACCAGCTTTAAAAATGGTGAGTCAGATTTTGATGCGAAGCAATTACTGGTGGGTACCGATTATTCATTTAATAAGCAAGTGAAACTCTATGGTTATGCAGGTTATTCAACCTTTGAGCAGACGAGTGCGAAAGATAAGCAACCTGTTGTAGGCAGCGGTTTAGAATTTAAATTCTAAAAAAGTAAATATCAGCAATAAATAGGATGAAGCCATCCTATTTATTCTATAAAATGAGAGACTATTCTCGTTTTGAATAGATAAAAAATTTTGTTTTTGTTATCTAATTAATTGAAAAATAAAATAGAAAAAATTCACAATTATTTCATTTTTATCTAGTAAAGTGGTGTTATAAAACTGTCATGGACTGTGTGGATAGAAAAGAAAATGATTTTCGAAAATTTTAATATCTTTTTATTCAATAATATCAATTCCTTTGCTACGGAATTTCCTATTTTAGATAAGCTTGCCATTTTTTTTGCAAATGATTTAAATACGGTATTTATCGGTTTTCTGGTCTTTCTGTTGATGATTCAATGGAAAACCTATAGTCTTTTATTTACGAAAACATTATTGATCGTTCTATTTTCACTGATATTAAGTGATTTAATTGAGTTCTTTTATCACCATCCACGTCCATTTCAGCTCAATTTAGGACATAAGCTGATTGGCCATGGGGCAAGCTCTTCTTTTCCAAGTCAGCATACTTTAACGGTTACCATCATTGCATTTTCGTATTGGATGGCCGGATTTAAAAAGCTAGGTTTACTTGGCTTAGGTGTGGGCGTGATTGTGGGTCTATCTCGGATTTTTGTGGGGGTGCATTTCCCATTTGATGTTATGGGGTCATTTGTAATTGGCTTTTTCCTAGTTGTTGCAAGTAATTATGCTTTAAAAGAAATGACACTCAGAATAAGACGGATCAAACCGATTCGGTTGGTCGACTAGAAGTGATTTAGGTTGATAAAACCTTGTTACGCTAAAATGGGGCAATGCTCCATTTTTTATTGTCGTTTTATAAAAAAATTACTCGATAGTCCCAAGAGTTTACGCACTGTTTACGTTACTTCTGTGCTGGTCTCTACTAAGCTGATTCTAACCCTATAACTCGAGTGACCAGCGATGAGTGCTGTACTTGTTGAGATCAATCATCCATCTACATTTAAAAAGTTTATCCAGAGTAAAAATGACAAGATTGAAGGTGATGATATCTCTGTTGCCAAACATCAATTTTTAGAAGAAGTTGAAGCTTATTTAGAACGCTACCCAGATACACAACATATCGATATCTATTTGTGTGATTTGAATGGACATTTACGCGGTAAACGCATTGATATTGGTTGTCTGCGAAATCTGACCAAAGGTTGTTATTTCCCCTTGTCTATTTATGCCATGAGTTTAGAGGGCAAGGTCATTGAGGAAACTGGCCTTGGGAAATATATTGGAGAGCCCGATTATTTATGTGAACCTGTTTTAGGAACACTACAACCCCATGCGATTGAACCTGAAACGACTGCACAATTACTACTCAGCATGAAACAGAACATGCATCAAGATTGTTTATTCGAACCGCGCAACATCCTGAAAAAAATCAGCGCCCGATTGCATCATCAAAACTATTTTCCCTGTATTGCAGCAGAAATTGAGTTCTATTTACAGCCTTTGAACATGGCGGGGGATGTTGAGGAAACCATAACGCAATGTTTTGATATCAATACCTCTGACCATTATCAAAATGTGCTGAATGAGATTGAATGGGTTGCAAAGCAGCGGGGTATTCAGATTACCGGTATTGTCTCTGAGTCTTCTTCAAGTCAGTACGAGATCAATCTGCAGCATACGACAGAGATTTTAAAGCTATGCGATCAAATCATGTTGTTAAAAAGAACAATTAAGCAGATTGCCAATAGATATAATCTGCGTGCCAATTTTCTGGCGAAGCCTGAGATACATAAAGCAGGCAGTGGGATGCACTTCCATATGAGCCTTTTAGATCAGAATCAAAAAAATCTGTTTAGTTCAAATGCGGAGCCATCCGAAGCACTGTTAAAAGTCATCAGTGGCTTACTGTTATTTATGCCTGATTCAATGGCAATTTTAGCGCCAAACCTGAATTCCTTCCGCCGTTTCAAGTTCGGCCATCATGTACCGCTAGAGGCGAATTGGGGCGTTAATAATCGTAACGTGGCAATCCGCATTCCTTGTTCAGATCAAGACAATCAACGTTTGGAGTATCGGGTTGCTGGGGCGGACTGTAATCCTTATCTTGCGATTACAACCATGTTGATCGGTGCTTTGCATGGTTTAAGCCATCATTTAGCCGTACCGAAACAGGCACATGAGTTAAAGCTGCAAAGTGAGCACATACTGTTACCGACTGAACAAATGCAAGCATTGAGGCTATTGAAGGCGAATCGGTATCTGAATGAATATTTAGGCAAAGCATTTGTCGATGTTTGGTGTACCGTGAAGCAAGCCGAATATCAGAGTGTTTATAGCCAGATTACCAGTATAGAAAGAAACTGGGATATTTAGCAGGTTGTCGTTATTTACATTGGAGCCTGATAGGGTATGCGCTTAGCGGGACTCGAACCCACGTCGGTCGCTTAGGAGGCAACTGCTCTATCCAGTTAAGCTATAAGCGCATAATTTTATGATTATAAACAAAAAAGTGATTGCATAAGCAATCACTTTTTAATGAAACCGATCAACTGTTAAAGAGAAAAATAAATTTATGGAAAGCCTCTAGGGATAAATAAGTTAGCTAAACCAAAACTGACTATGATCAAGAGCAGAAAAATTATAAATAAAACTAATCTATTCTTTGAGATTTTATAAAACCTCTCTGGCGAAATCGGTGCATAAAGAGCCAGAATGAAAAATATAGGGACGAGGCACCCGGAAAAATAAACAAGAGCATCGGTAAAAAAAATTGAATTATCAATCATAGTTTTCTCTTATTTCGGTTGAATAAGCTCTAAACCAAAAAAAATGCCAATTTTTAGGAATTGGCATTTTATTACATTTTCTATTTACGCAAGACTTCCTCATCAAAAGCAGTTTGTAAATCTGATTTGATTTTAGGATTTGCTGTGGACTTTATCAGATTTGTCATTTTTTCTTTGTATTCATGATGACCCGCTTGATACATGAAAAAGTAATATGACCATTCTGAATACGGATGTTCAGGGTTGTTCTTTATCTCTGGCTTATCCAATTCAATTTTTATTAGATTAGCCGCAGTTTCATAACATTTCGGTAGATCTTCTTTTTTATCGAGACGATTTAGAAGTAAGCATTTATATTCTTGCTTATCATATGACGGATTCTTTATTAAAAGTTTTTCATTCAGATCTAATGCTTCATGATTCATTTCTAACTGAGTATAAACATTTATTAAAATCTTATTACGTTGTTTTTCATCAGAAATTGATTTGATTTTTGGAATGAGAGCTTTGAGCTGCTTATGAAAACCATCTACATCACCTGTTGTAATAAGATCTGTTGCCTGATTGTATTCATTTACAATTTCTTGATCTTTGGTGTTTAGTTTTGCAACCTGTTCTGAATTACTTTGTTTAGTTGATATATCTGAAGGTTCAACGCTATTTGCCGATTTGTTGCATGCTAAAAGACCTAAAGTGCAGAATATAAATACTGGGAAGGTAATATTTTTAATCATTTTACGGGCCTAGTTGCTGAGTTAAGGGTGAATTTAAAAGTAGTAGTTGGAGGCATGGGAATAATAAGGCCACCATCAAATTTAGCTCTATAACCAGCAATCAATTCAACGGTTACAAGTTGAAGATTCGGCTCAGGCAAGTCGATTGTACATGAACCTACTGGCTCTTTTTCTCTCGATGTATCCCAAAATCCTTGTCCAACACTTAATGCAATCTGGTTAAGTTTTTTCCCTTCGCGATAGACGTTAACAGTTCCGAATGGAAGTATTGCTGCATCATTTTTTAATCTTGGTGGAATCATAGAAACACTTATAAATAGCTTCCTTCCAGTTAAATTGTAGTCTAAAACAAAATCAGCTGTACCAGACAACACTTGGGACATTACACCTTTGGCGCTTTTTCTGTCTTCATCATAGGGTGTAACGACAGTTTTAAATTTAATATATTCAGTTTTCTGGCGCTCAATGTAGTAATTTTCGTATTTCCCTTTATCTTCATAAAAGTTGTCTGATATTGGTTGCTGCGACGTTGTCGTTGCAGATCTAGCAGATGCAGAGTTTGATGTCCCAGTGGAAGGACTATTGTCCTGCACGACTAAACTTTGTTTTGGTAGCAACTTACAACCACATGACAAAGAGTCATTGACTCGTGCTGCAGCTTTCCCAAAGATCTGCATGTGGGGATCGCCTGAGATGATCGTAGCAACAGTTTTATGCTTAGGGCATGTTGCTTTATCGCCAACGCAAGCAATAGGAATACCTTCAATCAGGAACATACTATTTCCTGATAAGACTTGCCCGCCGCCAGTAGTGGGGCAGCCGACGACAATATATGGAGTTGTCATAATATATTTTCCCTCTAAGTATTTATTGTCTGGGCATAATATCAAGCTGTATACAGAACATACTGTTTATTTTTATTTACAAGCGATAAAAAGTTAATTTAACCAGTCTTAAAAGTTATTCAAGCACTGGCTCAAAAACCTTTAATTTTCGCCCCGTAGTCGCTAAAAAACGAGTAGCTTCTCTTTTTTCCAGAAACTTAATTGCCCCGTCTTTTAGATCTGATGTGAAATACTCCTGAGTCAGCATGGCATTAATATCTGAATAATCTTGATAGTCCTCAACCATATTTTGTTGTATGTGAAGGTAGAGATTGCTTTTTTTATATAGTAACTACGCATAAGAATTTAACCCTTTACAGCCGTTAAAACGGACTATTAAGTTATTTAAGCATTATTGGCATTTTGTTACATTGGCCACAAACACTACAGCTGATTATCAGGGCGAACGGTCGAAAGCTAAGTTGCTGAAAAAAATGATTAATACAAAAAAACTGTATTTTGTATAATTGGCATTTTATTACAATATTGATAGGTAATTATAAATATTAGAATACTTATATCTTAAGCTGTGTCAATTGATAGGTAGAGGGGGATAATTCAGTTAATTGTCAAAATCCTGTCTTGTCAAAATACGGAAAAATAAAATTATATTTATCAATTGGTTATCTGGTTGGGGTTATGGGACTCGAACCCACGTCGGTCGCTTAGGGGGCAACTGCTCTATCCAGTTAAGCTATAAGCGCATAATTTTATGATTATAAACAAAAAAGTGATTGCATAAGCAATCACTTTTTAATGAAACCGATCAACTGTTAATCTTCAGTTTTACGATTTAAAAACTTATAGAAAATAAACATGGCGACGATCCAGATCGGAATCATCAGTACAGATTCTTTAAAGCCTTGTTGCCACATGATATACAGCACTACACCAATAAATGCCAAAACCAGATAGTTACTGAACGGAGACCATAACGCCGGGTATGAGGTCTTGATTTGTGCTGTTTTGATATGACGTTTGTATTTCAAATGGGTCAAGCTGATCATGGCCCAGTTT
Organism: Acinetobacter sp. CIP 64.2; assembly: GCF_000369645.1. Classification (NCBI taxonomy): domain Bacteria; kingdom Pseudomonadati; phylum Pseudomonadota; class Gammaproteobacteria; order Moraxellales; family Moraxellaceae; genus Acinetobacter; species Acinetobacter sp. CIP 64.2. The sequence goes on along the minus strand of NZ_KB850122.1, from coordinate 1,922,283 downwards.
AAAACGAGTGCACCAACAACGACATACATTAAATGTCCGAGCGCATCTTCCGGCACAAAGTAGTTTAACAACACACAACCAAAGATCAGGAACGCAGAGAGCAGTACTGCTGGAACTGGGACGCCTTGTTTATTGGTTTTGGTAAAGACTTTCGGTGCATTACCTTGTTGAGCCAAGCCAAATACCATACGGCTATTGGCATACATTCCGCTGTTATAGACGGATAATGCTGCTGTCAGGATAATAAAGTTAAGTAAATGTGCTGCCCAACCAATTCCCATCTGACTGAAAATCATCACGAATGGACTTTTATCTAAGCCACCAAGATCGAGTTGGTTCCAAGGCACAAGTGATAAGAGAATGGCAAGCGAACCGACATAGAACACCAAAATACGAATGACCACTTGGTTAATCGCTTTAGGAATGGTTGTCTTTGGATCTTTGGCTTCTGCTGCAGCCATACCAATCAGCTCAATTCCCCCAAAGGCAAACATCAAGAAAGCCAGCATATAGAACAAGCCTTCGAAGCCATGCGGGAAAAAGCCGCCATGTGACCAAAGGTTGCTAAATGAGGCTGTTGAGTTGGCATCTGCAGTGAAGAGGAGGAACAAACCAAACAAGATCATGGCAACCACAGCAGTTACCTTGATGATTGCTAACCAGAACTCTGATTCACCATAAAATTTAACATTGGTCAGGTTTACTGCCGTAATCACGACAAAGAAAAATAATACAGACTGCCATGCCGGAATTTGCGGCCACCAGTAATTAATATATTTCCCTACAGCCGTTAGCTCAGTCATGGCGACAAGGATGTAGAGAACCCAGTAATTCCAGCCGGTGATAAAGCCTGGAAATTTACCCCAATACTTATAAGCAAAATGACTAAATGAACCAGCAACAGGTTCTTCCACAATCATTTCACCTAAGTGGCGCATGATGAGAAAAACAATCAAGCCGCCAATTGCATACCCCAAAATAATGGATGGTCCAGCAGACTGGATAATTTGCGCAGAACCTAAAAATAAGCCCGTACCAATCGCTCCACCCATGGCAATGAGCTGGATATGGCGGTTTTTTAGTCCACGCTGAAGTTGAGAAGAATCGTTGTTCAAAGGACTGAGCTCGACGAGGAATTAACGGGATTATTCTAATAGATTCAAAGATTTTCGCCTAGTAAAAGTACAGCAATCCCATGACTGTGAAGTTGTCTTAATAAGTTGTTTAAAATCATGTTGTTGCTTTTGTTTCTGAAATAGACTCGGTTTTATCTTGCTACAGTTGAACAGGGTTTTGTTTTTCCAGCCCGATAGATTTGCATTTATGCCATTGTTAAGCCTTGGAAATATACGCAATATAATGTACAGATTTTACCCATGATGACTGATCCAACAGTAATTGGTCGTATGGTATTTTTGGCTGCTGTGCAGTAACTTGAGACCTAAAATATCGCTGCACCAAGAACATGATAAAAGGATGAAATTGACATGAGCTCAGTACCGCAAATCAAAGTCCCAGCAACCTATATGCGTGGTGGAACAAGTAAAGGTGTATTTTTCAAACTGGATGATTTACCTGAAGCGGCACAAGTAGCAGGCAAAGCGCGTGATCAACTTCTCTTGCGTGTCATTGGGAGTCCAGATCCTTATGGGAAACAGATTGATGGCATGGGAGGGGCGACCTCCAGTACCAGTAAAACCGTCATTTTGGCAAAAAGCACCCAGCCAGAACACGACGTCGACTATTTATTTGGTCAAGTATCGATTGATCAGCCTTTTGTCGATTGGAGTGGAAATTGCGGTAATTTAACGGCTGCAGTGGGTTCATTTGCCATTTCAAATGGTTTGGTTGATGCAGCGCGGATTCCTGAAAATGGTATTTGCACAGTACGGATCTGGCAGAAGAATATTCAAAAAACTATCATTGCACATGTTCCTGTGAGTAATGGACAAGTACAGGAAACTGGTGATTTTGAGCTGGATGGGGTGACTTTCCCGGCAGCGGAAGTGCAAATTGAATTTTTAGATCCTGCCGATGATGGTGAGGAAGGGGGCGATATGTTCCCGACAGGAAATGTGGTGGATCAACTGGAAGTGCCTGAAGTCGGCACATTTCAAGCAACTTTTATCAATGCGGGAATTCCAACCATTTTTCTGAATGCCGAAGAGATTGGCTATCAGGGCACCGAATTACAAGATCAGATTAATGGTGATACCGCTGCATTGGCACGTTTTGAGAAAATCCGTGCCTATGGTGCAGTACAAATGGGCTTGATTCAGGATATTTCAGAAGCAGCAGCACGTCAGCATACGCCTAAAATTGCCTTTGTCTCCCAACCGAAAAATTATAGTTCATCTAGTGGCAAAGCGGTTGCGGCAAGCGAGGTCGATTTACTGGTACGTGCTTTGTCGATGGGCAAGTTACATCATGCCATGATGGGTACTGCTGCGGTGGCGATTGGAACAGCGGCAGCGATTCCCGGCACCTTGGTGAATTTAGCCGCAGGGGGCGGCGAGCGTGCAGCGGTGCGTTTTGGTCATCCATCTGGAACCTTACGTGTTGGTGCTCAGGCAGAGCTGATTGATGGCACATGGTCAGTGAAAAAAGCCATCATGAGCCGCAGCGCCCGTGTATTGATGGAAGGTTGGGTACGTGTACCGGGCGATGCTTTCTAATTTTTCATTCTAAATTTATTGCTAAGGCCTTCATTTGAGGGCCTTATTATTTTGAATCGAATAAAAACACAAACTCCTTTTTTTCCGATAAAAAGTGTTATGATGTCGACATTCTGACAAGTCTTGTCAACTTCCTTTTATCAAGATTTCCCGAGGCAATTGTGTCATCTATTTCTCAAGTTAATGCGGATGTTCTCATACAAGCTCAACAACGTATTCAACAAGATTTATTGACAGCATTGGCTGCATTTTCAATTCCAGAACCTTTAAAGGCTGCCGTTCATCATGCAGTAATGTTAGGTGGAAAGCGCATTCGTCCCGCACTCTGTTATGCAGCAGCTTCGTTACAGCCGAATCATAATTTTGCAGCGGCGCGTCGTGCCGCAGTTGCAGTTGAACTAATCCATTGCTATTCATTGGCACATGATGATTTACCTTGTATGGACAATGACTTGCTCCGCCGTGGCCAACCCACCTGTCATGTCGCCTTTGGTGAAGACACGGCTCTATTAGCGGGTGATATTTTACAATCGATGGCCTTTGAAGTATTGGGTAGCCGCTTGTTTGACGAACAAGGACAGGAAACCGAGGCTGCGATTGTCTTGAAGCAGGTACAGATTTTAGCAACCGCCAGTTCAAGAATGGTCTGTGGTCAAGTTCTTGATTTACAGGCAGAAGGGGCGGCTAAACAGGTAGATCAAGCAGAATTAGAGAATATTCACCGTAATAAAACAGGTGCATTGATTCAAGCAGCGATCATGATGGGGGCCGTAACCATCTTTGCAGGTACTGATCAGGCGATTCCAAAGTTACGCCAGTTTGGACAGAGCATTGGTCTAGCCTTTCAAGTGCAAGATGATATTTTGGATATTACGGCGAGCACTGAAACTTTAGGTAAAACAGCAGGCAAGGATGAGCAAATGCAAAAATCGACTTATCCTGCCTTAATGGGCTTGGCGCAGGCACAAGTTTATGCGCAAACCTTACATGATCAAGCTTTTGAAGCCCTCGCTTATTTTGGTGAAGATGCCAAAGAGCTCGTTGCGATTTCTCAATTCTTGCTCGCACGTAAAAGTTAAGCTAAGCGATAGTCCTCTACTTGATGAATAATAAATAACAATGGAGTGCGGTTATATGAATGATGAACAATTAGAACAACTTGCACTTGAATATGGACAGCAACTGGCTTTTTCCATTCAGTCACAGCCTTTTGGCCCAGATTGTGAGGTATTCAAGATCTGCGATAAGGTGTTTATGTTAATTGGGGCTTATTCGGGCAAGTTGCTGGTGACGATTAAATGTAAGCCTGAGAAAAGTCTGGAATATCTGGAGTTATATCCTTCAATTTCGGCAGGCTACCATATGAATAAGAAACATTGGATCTCAATTGCCAGTGGTCATGAAATGACAGCCGATTTGCTGCAAGACTTGATTCAAGATTCTTATGATTTAGTGGTGGCAAAACTTCCCGTTAAGACGCGAAAATTGCTCCAACAGCACTAAAAAATAAAGCAGCGATAACGCTGCTTTATTTTTTTCAGGAACAATGGGTTTAGTGTTTACCCATAATTCCACGAATGGCATTCAGCACATCGGCTGGAAGCACCACAGTTTTTGCGTTACTTGATTTAGAAAGATCCTGCATCGCTTTCACATATTGCTCACCGAGTAAGTAAGCCACAGGAATTTCTTTATCACCGACTGCAGTGGTGACCATTTCAATGGCGCGTTGTGATGACTCAGCAAGAACCACTTGTGCCTCTGCATCGCGACGAGATGCTTCTAAACGACCATCCGCTTCTAGAATTGCGGCCTGTTTTTCACCATCAGCTTTGGTCACCGTCGCACGACGTTGACGTTCAGCTGCTGCTTGAGCTTCCATCGCAGCTTGCATGGTGTGTGAAGGTTGAATATCTTGGATTTCAACCGTTTTCAAGGTGATGCCCCAATCTGAAATATCATCAGAAATCGCTGCTTTCAGTTTCGCTTTAATATGATCGCGAGAAGAAAGTGCATCATCCAAATCCATTTCACCTACAATTGAACGCAGTGAAGTTTGAACCAGATTTTGGATGGCCCAAGTATAGTTTTCAATTCCGTACACCGCCTTTTCTGGTGTGGTGAGATTGATATATGCTACGGCATTCATTACCAACACGGCATTATCACGGGTAATCACTTCTTGCGAAGGAATATCCAAAACAATATCTTTGGTGGTAATTTTATAAGCCACCTCGTCAACATAAGGAATGACAAAGTTTAGACCAGGACTCAACGTAGTATGGTATTTACCTAAACGTTGTACAATCCATTTATAACCTTGGGGAACAATACGAACCCCTTTAAAAATAGTAACACCGATAAAAGCTAAAAAAGCTAAAACAACAATCGTACCGACAGACATTAGAAACCCTCTTTGTGTTTATGACGTATGAGGTTGAACGACCAAATCATTACCCAAAATATCAACCACGCGAACGCGATCACCCACTTGTACTGGAACAGAACAGCGGCAATGCCATTCATCAGAACCTAAAACAGGCATTGAGAAGCGTACAATCAGTTGCCCATGTTCAAGTCCGGTCTGGATAACCATACCAACCTGACCAATGGTTGCTTCGCGAGGGAGCCCAGCTTTGGTTTTGTCAATAGACAGTGGTTTAATAAACTTGAACCAAAGAATCGTGCATAAAATAGATAAAATACCCCAAGTGATTACTTGGGTGGTAAAGCCCATCATGGGGAAAAGCCACAGTAAAATACAAACCATAACTGCTGCTATACCAAACCATAATGCAGCAAAAGCAGGCAAAATCAATTCTGAAAGAATCAGTAAAATCCCTAATACAAACCAGTGCCAAGGTTCAACTACAAATTCCATAGATTTGCTCGTCTCATTAAATGGAGTGGAGGTGAAAAAATATTCACTTTAAGCACTGTAGCAGATGATTATCTTGATGAATATACAAAGATTGTTTTTTTAGTTAGGAAGGGGCAGATGATATTTTTTTAAGATCAACTGCCCAAGATTCTAATTAGAATTTAGATTTTGGAGCTGGTTTCAGTGCAGCAGGAGAATTTTTAAACGTTGTGATCGCATTTTGGATTGCTGTGATCTTGGCTTGAGCTGCTTTTTCACCTTCTAAAATAGCTTCATTACTAGACTTAAGGTCTAATGCGCCAAGATGGCCAACTTTAGGTTGAATCACCACAGTGGCTTGATTGAGCTCTTCATTAATACTTTGTTGACCCATAATATTAATAGTTTGGTCTAATAAGCCCCACATGCTTAAAGGCTTACCTCCAACTGGACGAGCAGAAATATCGACGGCAATCACAATATCCGCACCCATATCTTTTGCAGTTTTAACAGGGATTGGACTGACCAAGCCACCATCTACATATTTGGTGTTGCCAATGACAGCAGGAACAAAGACATTAGGGATACTGCATGAGGCACGTACTGCCTGACCTGCATTACCTTTAATAAATTCTGCTTTTTTACCGCTGTCTAAACGTGTTGCAACTGCGGCAAAACGGATTGGGAACTGTTCAATCGGTTTATTGCCAACCTGCGTGTTGACGTAATTCTGAAGTTTCTGCCCCAGAATAATACCCTGACTATTTAAGGTTAAGTCACGCAAATCCGATTCTTGTAATTTCAGGGCGAGATTTTGCATTTGATAAGGTGTCTGCCCACTGGCATAAATACTACCCACAAAACTACCAGCACTGGTCCCTGTAACAATTTTTGCTTTAATCCCATGTGACTCTAGTACTTTAATGACACCGATATGGGCGAAACCTTTAGCACCTCCACCACCGAGTGCAAGTGCGATTACTGGTTCACGTGCTTTAATCGCCATCGTAGAGGGGGCTTTCTTTGCGGTTTGATCACAACCCAATAATGCGAAGCCAAGAATAGCCAAGCAAGACAGTCGAGCAATTTTCATATCGAATGCAGATAAAATGTACAAAAAAGATGGGCACATCAGAGCAGATTTGCCTCTATTTTTCTAGTTTTTTTTCAAAAGTTTTTGTAAGGGAGCTGCCAGCCAATGTGGGTTCTTGGGAGAGAAGTGACCTACATAACATTGCATGATCTGTTCAAGATCCTGTTGATAGTGTCCCGTTGGAATAAAGGCACCTAAACAATAAATGGTTTTATGGTCATAATCAAAGGCGAACATCACAATCGGAATACCTGCTGCATGGGCGATATGGTAAAAACCGCTTTTCATTTTTTTGGCTTTTTTACGCGTACCTTCAGGTGCCATTCCAATCCAGATTTTATCGTGTTGGCGAATGCTGGCAACCACTTGCTCGGTGAGGCCATGCGCACTATCTCGATGTACAGGAATGAGTCCTGCCCAGTTTAACAGTGGCTTCAAAGCTGGCTTAAATAAGCTGTCTTTACCCAGTACAGTAATTTTTAACCCTAGTCCGCCGATAGCGAGAAAGCCATACCAGCCGTCAATATTGGAGGTGTGTGGAGAAATAATCGCAACAGCCTTGGGAAGATTGGGAATTTCCCCGACAACAGTCCAGCCTTGGCTTAAAAAAATTTTCTTACATAACGTACGACTATAAAGCGATCCACGTTGTGGTACTAACGGGGGTAAATCTGGAAAATCCTGCGACATAAATTATAATATGTAATGACAATTACAATGATGTTAAACGCTCATGATCGACACTGCATTGGCAAAAAATAAGATTTTATTGCTATGCCGATGAAAGGATTGGATACTTGAGCTCCTCTTCATCTACGGTTATGGAAAACTGAAAATGCTTAATCTTCGTCAGGTTTACATTTTATTGTTTTCCTTATACTGGGCGCAGGGCTTACCTGTAGGTTTTATGACCCATGCGCTGCCTGTGATTTTAAGGGCACAGGGGGTGTCCTTGGCGCACATTGGTGGTTTTGGCTTATTGATGTTGCCTTGGTCGATTAAAATTTTTTGGGCGGCTTATGTGGATCGGTCTGCCATCTCAAGATTAGGCCATTACCGCAGTTGGATTCTTCCTACTCAACTTGCGAGTGTACTGATTCTGATTGTCTTGTCATTTTTCCCGATTCAGGCTTTAAACCAACCCTATTATTTGCTGATTTTTTTTGCATTACTGTTCCTTATGAATTTAGCTGGCGCAACGCAGGATATAGCGACAGATGGTCTGGCAGTCAATTTACTGAAAAGTGATCAACAACACTGGGGCAACACCTTTCAAGTGATCGGATCTCGTTTAGGTTTTATTGTAGGCGGAGGGGTAGTACTTTGGTGTCTTGATTGGCTGGAGTGGCAAAAGACCTTTCTGGCTTTGGCAGCACTGGTCTTGCTCAATACGCTGCCTGTTTTGTTTTATCGTGAACCGCAACATATGAGTAAAGGGGTAGCTAATATCGCTGATAGCGTTTCTTTAGTACAGGCGATCAAAGCTTATCTCGCTTATTTTCAGTCTTCTTCAGAACTAAAAGCATGGTTGCTGGTATTAATTAGTTTTAAAGTGGCTGATGGTTTAGCAGGACCTTTGTTAAAACCTTTAATGGTGGATATGGGCTTGAATTTCACCCAGATTGGGGTGTTTATTACCATGTTTGGTGCAGTTGCTGCATTGTTAGGAGCTGCAATTGCAGGCTTATTATTGAAGTATTTTTCCAGAACGCAAAGTTTGATTGTTTTTTCACTGCTTAAGATCTTGAGTTTGGGGGCTTATACTATTTTGGCTCATGCTTACGAAGCTGGGCATGAAATTTCTCCAATCTGGCTTTATGTGGTCAATGCGGTTGAAGATGCCTGCTCTGCCATGCTGTTAGTGGTGATGTTAACCTTGGTTATGCAATACAGTCGTAAACAATTTGCTGGCACAGATTTTACCTTTCAAGTCTCGATTATGGCGACTGTCAGTGGCTTTCTTTATTTATGGAGTGGAGTCGTTGCGGATTGGCTCGGATATTTTCATTATTTGATTGTCATCTGCATGATTGCTGTGCTTTGTTTGTGGCCAATTATTTACTGGAAAAATTATGTAAGATGAAAGCATATTTTTATTACCGTTTTTTTACTAAACTGAACAGATGTGAAATGACAAATAGGGTTAAGTCCTTATGCTTATCTCTAGATTGAATGCTCTTCGTCGGATTTTTTATTTTTTTGAATATCGCCATGTGATTATGAAAAGTACTTAATTTGTTTTCTAATGTTTTGATATATAAAATAATTTTTTAAAATATAAAAATATGGTTTAAAATCTGTGGCAGAGTTTATCACTGGCTGCAAATTAAACTTTAGTCGAAATTAGAATAAATAAATAAGATTTTAATCGTTTTGTCATATAAAGTTACTGTGTAGGATTTGTTACAAATTTAACCAGGATGTAAACAATGAAAATCAAAATTGTAACAGCAGCAGTGCTCAGTTTACTTGCAACAACCACATTTGCAGCGCCAACACTGTATGGTGAAATCGATGCCAGCGTTGATTATTTACCAGAAAAAAATGCGACTAAATCAAATAAAGATGTTTGGGAAATTAGTTCAAACAGTTCATTTATAGGAATTAAAGGTGATGAAAAACTCACTGAGCGTTTAAGTGCAGTCTATGCAATCGAGTGGGGGTTTAGTGCGGATGGCGATAGCAGTGACTGGACACAGCGTAATCGTTTTGTCGGTTTAAAAGATTCCCAATTAGGTACTTTAAAAATTGGTAAGCATGATACGCCAGTTAAACAGTTATCGAGTGTCGTTGATACCTTCAATAACTATGTCGCAAACAAGGCGGATATCACGGGTATTTTCACAGGTGAAAACCGTATTGATAATGCTGTGATCTATGAGTCGCCAGCAGTTCAGTTATTAAATGGTGCTTTTAAATTCAATGCTTTACTTGCAACAGGTGAGTCTTCTGGTATTAAACAGACCAGCGGCGGCGCAAAAGTTGCAGGTGGTGGTTTGGGAGATGCATGGTCAGCGACAGTCACCTATGAAAACCCATTGCTGGTTGCGGGTATCGGTTATGACAAAGCGATTCCAAGCACTTTCCTTGGTCGTGGTTTCTTAAATGCGGCTGAACCTGCGATTTCTGGTGGAAGTCTATTTGCAGCTGCCAATACCGTCCGTGCCATTGGTCGAGTTAATCCTGTTGAAGGTTTAGCGCTTAAAGCACTTTATCAGACCTCTAAAGTTGACGCGGTTGCTGGCAATGCATCAGGTTCAGAAAATATTGATGACGCGCAAGGCTGGTTATTGGGTGCTGAATATAATATTCCTCAAGCGAAGAACTGGACAGTAAAAGGTCAATACAGCCAAAATGATACTAGCTTTAAAACCAATACAGCTGATTTTAAAGCAAAACAAGTTATTGCAGGCGCAGACTATGCATTTAACAAACAAGTCAGAACCTATGGTTATGCTGGTTATCTAACGCTTGAGCAAGCAAGCAAAAAGGATAAGCAACCTGTTGCAGGTCTAGGCTTAGAATTTAAATTCTAAATTATCCTTCTTACTGAACACCCTTTAAGTACACCTTAAAGGGTGTTTTTGTTTGTATGGGATATGACTTGTAGTATAGTAAATCCACTACATTGAATGATTTTTTTAAGAATAAAACTAGGGTACGTAATGGAGAGATCACAAATCAGCGGGATGATGTGAAATTAAATGTCTCCCTCGATTTGTAAGTAAATCTAGAACCGAATTGCAGATATTATTGCGCCTATTATTATTTAGTTTAAGTCATTTTTAAGTTTTAATTTTTATCTTAGAGACGCTAAGAAGTTTATTTTTAGATTATGATGACCATGCTGCTACAGAAACTCAAGACAAGACCTATCTCGCTGTTAACTTTTAATGCCTTAGTTGCTATTTGGTTAGGTGTATTTTTAAATTTTGCTTTTTATAAAAAAATGGAGTCTCTTACTCCATATACTGGAATGAAAGCTGGTTTTTTTGTATTGGCTTCTATATTGGTCGTTGTTGCCATATATAACTTTCTTTTCCAGCTTCTAAGCTGGAAATGGACTGCAAAACCACTTGCAATTGCCTTGGTTTTTATTGGAGGCTTTGCTGCTTATACGGTCAATACATTAGGTGTCTGGATTACCTCTGACCAAATTCAAAACTTGATGCAAACCAATGTTGCAGAAGCACGAGATACCTGGTCATGGCATCTTGTGGTATGGACATTAGGTATGACCATCTTGCCGATTATTGTAATCTTGTTGGTGAAGATTAAACCTGAACCTGTACTACGCCAATTATTAAAAAAGGTGATTGCTTCTGTACTTTCTTTAGCTATGGTTGCTGGGCTTTTATTTGTTTTTTATGTTGATTTTGCAGCAATTTTTCGTGAGAACAGAGATCTGAAAGGAATGATTTCTCCTCAAAATATGATCGGATCTTTTATTTCATATTATAAAAAGAAAGCTCCGAAAGAAAATCTCCCATTGGTGACTTATGGTGAAGATGCACAGCATGTAGAAGCGGCAAAAGGTTTACCTAAGCTGATGGTATTGGTTGTGGGTGAAACAGCACGTGCAGAAAATTTTTCACTAAATGGATATGGCAAACAAACCAATCCTAAATTAGCAAAGCAAGACATTATCAACTTTTCCCAAGTCAGTTCTTGCGGTACAGCAACAGCTGTGTCGGTTCCTTGCATGTTCTCTGGTATGCCAAGAGAAGATTATAATGAGCGCCTTGCAAGTCATCGTGAGGGGTTACTTGATATTGCCCAACGAGCAGGTTATCAAGTGACTTGGATTGACAATAATTCTGGTTGTAAAGGTACTTGTGATCGCGTGCAACAATTCCAGATTCCTGAACCGATTCAGAAAAAGTGGTGTAAAGATGGAGAGTGTTTAGATGAGATGCTGGTTGATAGCCTAAAAGCGTATATTGAAACGATTCCAAAAGATGATACCCGACCACATTTGGTGGTATTACATCAAATGGGGAGCCATGGCCCAGCGTATTATAAGCGTGTACCACCAGCCTATCGTGTGTTCAAGCCGACATGTGATACCAATGCTATTCAGGGGTGCAGTAAAGAAGCTTTGGTCAACAGCTATGACAATACTTTGCTTTATACCGACCATATTTTAGATTCATTGATCGAAACATTAAAACCAACAACGCACTATCAAACAGGTTTGTGGTATTTATCTGATCATGGTGAGTCGACAGGTGAGAGTGGCATGTATTTGCATGGTGCACCTTATGCCATCGCACCCTCTCAGCAGACCCATATCCCAATGCTGATGTGGTTTTCAAATACATGGCAACAACATGCAGCTAAACAGATGCAATGCCTGAAACAACAAAGTAATACTAAGCTCAGCCAAGATAATTTGTTTCCAACAATGCTGAGCCTGCTTGATGTAAAAACTAAAGTAATTAACTCCAAAGATGACATGTTGCAAACATGTCCTAACCCTTAAGGTGAAATGAAATCATGACCAAGATCTTGATGATAGAAGATGATTTTATGATTGCAGAGTCGACATTGACTTTATTGAGATACCATCAATTCGACGTAGAGTGGGTCAATAACGGGGTGGATGGATTGGCTTTACTCACCAAGCAATCCTTTGATTTAGTATTATTGGATTTGGGTTTGCCTTTAATGGATGGGATGCAAATCCTCAAACAGATCCGTCAGCGTAGTTCATTGCCTGTTCTGATCATTTCTGCAAGAGATCAGTTGCAGAATCGTGTCGATGGGCTGAATCAGGGGGCAGATGATTATCTTATTAAACCTTATGAGTTTGATGAGTTGTTGGCCCGCATTAATGCTTTACTACGTCGTGGCAGTAATGAAGCAGCCCAGCTTAAGAGCCAATCTCAGTTACTTAAAAGCGGCGAACTAATACTGGATGTAGAGCAACATTTGGCGACCTTTAAAGGGCAACAAATTGAATTGTCAAATAGGGAGTGGGCGATCCTGATTCCGATGGTTTCACATCCAAACAAAATTTTTTCTAAAGCCAATTTAGAAGATAAGCTGTATGATTTTGATAGTGAAGTGACCAGCAATACCATTGAAGTCTATGTGCATCATTTGCGTGCCAAATTAGGTAAAGACTTTATTCGTACCATCCGTGGTTTAGGTTATCGTCTAGGACAATCTTAAATTTATGAAAACAGCAAAGCATTATTCACTTAAGAAAAGGTTGATTTGGGGTACTTCCATTTTTAGTGTGGTGCTCGGCTGTTTTTTAATTTTAGCGGCGTATCGGATTTCATTACACGAAGTTGATGAGATTCTGGATACTCAAATGCAATACATGGCAGAGCGATCAATTTCGCAACCGATTCTGCCTGTTTCAAGTCGGGTTGAATTGCATCGAACATATCATGAAGAAGATTTGTTGATTGATATATGGGCCTATAAAGATCAAAGTCATTTATGGCACCAAACGCAATTATTGATTCCTCCAGTGAAACAAGCTGGTTTTTATACGCAGGACACACCACAGGGCAAATGGCGTGTGTATGTTGTGCCTTTGCAGGACTATCAGGTTCAAGTTAGTCAGCAGGAACAGGTACGTCATGCTTTTGCATGGGAGTTAGCTGGCAGCATGTTTGTTCCTTATATCTTGCTGCTGCCAATTGCTATTTTTGTTCTCGCTTTCATTATTCGCTTGAGTTTAAAGCCTTTAGAAGATTTTAAAACAGAGTTGACCCAACGTGACTCAGATGGATTGGCACCCATAGACAGCCAAAATTATCCGCAAGAGTTGTTGCCGACCATTGAAGAAATGAACCGTCTATTTGAGCGCATTCAGCATGCTCAAACCGAACAAAAACAATTTATTGCCGATGCTGCCCATGAGCTCAGAACACCTGTCACAGCATTAAATTTACAAACCCGGATCTTGATCAGTCAGTTGCCTGAACATGAATCTTTGCAAAATCTCAGTAAAGGACTAGCCCGTATTCAACATTTGGTCACTCAATTGTTAGCGTTGGCAAAGCAGGATGTTGCACTTAGTTTAATTGAACCAAATACTAATTTTCGTTTGAATGATGTGGCATTAAATTGTGTTGAGCAATTGGTGAATTTAGCCATGCAAAAAGAGATTGATTTGGGATTTGAGCGTAATGATCCTATTGAAATGCAAAGTCTTGAATCAACAGTTCATTCGATTATTTTCAATTTGATTGATAATGCAATTAAATATACCCCGAATCAGGGAGTTATTAATATCTCGGTGTACAGTGATGCGGATGATTTTGCCTATATCCAGATCGAAGACAGTGGGACAGGTATTGATCCTGAGCAATATGATAAGGTACTCAAACGCTTTTATCGTGTACATCATCATTTAGAAGTCGGGAGTGGACTTGGTTTATCGATAGTCGATAAGGCAACGCAACGTTTAGGTGGTATTTTGACTTTGTCTCGCAGTATCGAATTAGGAGGGTTGAGTGTATTGGTCAAACTCCCGAAAAAACTAGCCCATCACGACTATAGTCATTAAAGATTAATGTGAGCTGTTTAGTGCTTGGTCTTTTAAATAGCGTAAGAAAAGTACACATTTTTGAATACGTTTGCCATCATTGCCAACTTTACTGACATTAAAATGCAATACCCAATTTAAGCGTTTACCAACTTTACAAATGTCTTTATAGACTTGAGGTTCATCTACGAGTGCCTGATAGAGTAACTTGCTTGCTTGCTCAAGTTGTTCAAATTCAAAGTGGTAAGCGGTTGAAAAGATAAAGAGCAACCAATCACGTACAAAACAGTCATGTAGGCTGAGTACATCTTTGGGATCGGTTTCAAAATCAATAAAAGTAAACTGATTTTGTTCATCGACCAAAATATTACGAGCAAATGCTTCGCTCAAATAACCTTCTTGTTGATGAATATTACGAATAGATTGAATGGCTTGATTAAATAACTCAAACTGTACTTCGGGATGGTCTTTTAAACTGGCAATCTTTTGATCGAGCTGATCTACCTGACTGTGACGTTGAGCGCCGACATCCTCCAATAAAATACCTTTTTTTGATACAGCCAAAACATTGGGTGTTGAGACTCCTAGTGCATTGAGTTGCTGGATTCTGCTAAATTCGCATTCAATTGCAGTTGCTCCACCTTGGTTTGGAACAGGGGTTATTGAGCCTAAGTTAAATATTTTTGCTAACCATTTTAATGGCGTATATAGCCATAGCCCATGACGTTCAGATGCTTTTTTTAACCATACTTTATGGGAATCTAGTTCATAAGATTGAATAGATGATTGCTGCGTTGGTAAAGTGGATTCTAAAAAGGTTTGAAAGTCAGTCATATGGAAGAAAAAATATCCTAAAGTGATCGTGAAGTGCATCATGGATTTTGGTGCTGGGCTCACTTTACCACATCAACTGTTGTTATCGGTACTGCCTTATGATTTGCAGCTTGTTGATGACGTTTATAGGTGATTGCATATATAACAAGATTCACCGCAATACAGAACCATGCCGTCCACAAGTTATGACTAAGAAAATGAGCACCGCGCATCATTTGCGCCCAGCCCATGGCAAAACCAATAACCATTCCAGCAAAAAGATAGAACCATGCACGTCCCTGATGACTTAAACGATAAACAAAATAGCCTGTGACCAAGGCAAACCCTGTACTGGCATGTCCACCTGGAAAGCAGTGTCCTGCTGTTGCTGAAAAATCCCAGATAAAGCCTGTTGCTGTTTCATGGGTCATATACCAAGGACAGGCATGAGCCGAATGTGATTTGAAGAATCCAACCACAGCGGTACACAGGATGCTCACCCAAAACATATAACCGTATTCCCAGCGCTTTGCTTTGAGTTTTTCAACTTTAAATGAGGCACACCATAAAAAGAAAAAGATCAGATACACTGCTATGAGTAGGTTTTTGACATAGCTATGGTTGAGTTTATCTAGAAACCAGTCATCTTTGTAAGGGAATGTCCCTTGTAAACTGACCCAAGGTTGAATCAGATCTAAATCAATTATGCCACCGACTGGAAACACGAAGAATAAGATGAAAAAGCTAAGCATTAAGAGAAAGCTGGTTAGTGCAAAAAAAGGTGTTTTCAGAATCATTGAGCCTATTATTAAAATCAGATGAAAATTTGTGTTATTTAATGTGAACAAGCTTAATAACCTCTTAAATATACCTAAAAAAGTACCAAATGAGGATATTGATAAAATAAAAAACTAGCAAAAATTTTTATATTTTCAAAGCTTGGTTATTCAAACCTGCTAAATATCTGGAACAGGGCATATCACGATGTTTATTCCGTTGTTGTATCATATAAGCAGCCATTGAGACTGCTTACATTGGGGATGTATGAAAAACTTAATGCAGAATTTTATCTAGAAATTGCTGAGCTCGTTCCCCACGTGGTGCACCAAAGAATTCATCTTTGGAGCAGTCTTCAACAATTTTTCCTTGGTCCATGAAGATGACACGATTGGCGACTTGGCGGGCAAAGCCCATTTCATGGGTGACACACATCATGGTCATCCCTTCTTTGGCCAGCCCGACCATCACATCAAGTACTTCATTGATCATTTCAGGGTCAAGTGCAGAGGTCGGCTCATCAAATAGCATCGCAATCGGATCCATGCTCAGTGCACGTGCAATTGCGACCCGTTGTTGCTGACCTCCAGAGAGTTGTGCTGGATATTTATTGGCATGCGCACTCAACCCCACACGATCCAGATAGGCGAGACCTTTTTTATTGGCTTCTGCTTCTGAGCGTCCAAGCACCTTGATCTGAGCAATGCTTAGGTTTTCGGTAATACTTAAGTGTGGAAACAGTTCAAAGTGCTGAAATACCATACCGACTCGACTCCGCAGTTTGGTCATATCGGTTTTGGGTTCATGCACAGGCACGCCATCGACAAAGATTTTGCCTTGCTGAAATGGCTCAAGCCCATTCACTGTTTTAATCAAGGTGGATTTTCCTGAACCCGATGGGCCACAAACCACCACCACTTCACCTTGGCAAATTTGAGTACTGCATTCAGTCAGTACCTGAAATTGTTCATACCACTTACTGACATTTTGGAGGTCTATCATTACTTTATTGTCACTCATACACTTAACCTCCTTTGTAAACGTTTCACTGCGAATGTCGCGAGAGCGCTGATAGTGAAGTACACCAACCCTGCAAATAAAATATATTGGGTAAGCAGAGACATTAAATCGCCACGAACATAATTTGTTCTGAAAAAATCGAGTAGTCCAATCGCATAGACCATGGTGGAATCCTGAAACAGGATAATGGTTTGTTGCAGTAATAACGGGGTCATTTTCCTGAACGCCTGAGGCAGAATAATTAGTCGCATCGACTGCCCATAGCTCATGCCCAAGGCTTGAGCTGCTGCAGCTTGACCTTTGGGGACGGATTGAATGCCTGCACGTACAATTTCAGAAAAATAAGCCGCTTCAAACAGCATGAAGGCCACGATACTTGAAACCAAAGCAGTATCAATGGTCAGGTATTGGCCTGTGATTGCGGTATAAAAAAATGGCACTGCAAAATAGAACCACATCAATACTAATAGCAGTGGAATGGAACGGAACAGGTCGACATAAGCCTGTGCAATCCAATTCAGAATTTTGATTGAAGACAAACGCATCATTGCCAGTAGCGTACCGATGGCGATACCACCAATAGTGGCAATCACCACCACTTTTAAGGTGATGCTGAATCCATACCAGAGTGCGGGGCCAGACTGCTGTAAGTCATTTAGAAAAGAAGTGAATCCATCCATATTACTTGCCTCCTGAGATTAAACCAGGAATACGCAGGCGTTTTTCCAGAAGGTTCATACTAAAAATGAGGCAGATGTTGATCACGATAAAAATCAGTGTGACATAGGTATAAATTTCGATGGTGTTCTGGGTATATTCACTAATGGTTTTCATCTGTGAAATGAGTTCTGCCACCCCAACTAATGAGGCGACCGAGGTGTTTTTCACGCAGTTGGTCAGTTCAGAACTCAGTGGCGGCAAAATGGTACGAAAAGACTGCGGTAGAATGACATAGCGATA
The DNA here is from genome assembly GCF_000369645.1 of Acinetobacter sp. CIP 64.2. Classification (NCBI taxonomy): domain Bacteria; kingdom Pseudomonadati; phylum Pseudomonadota; class Gammaproteobacteria; order Moraxellales; family Moraxellaceae; genus Acinetobacter; species Acinetobacter sp. CIP 64.2. The sequence goes on along the minus strand of NZ_KB850122.1, from coordinate 1,904,581 downwards.
CAATTGTGCCGTAGTAAATCCCATAGCATAGCCAGCATTGATTTGCCCTTTGGGTAAAGCCTCAATGCCTGTCCGAACCTGCTCACATACACGTGCTGCAGTGAATAAACCGAGTCCGACACTGGCGGAAATCAGCGCGGTGGTATTGGCGCCCAGATCATTGATCCACCAGCTTTTAATCGGTGCAGGCAGAAAGTTGGGAACGACATAAAACCAAATAAATAATTGAACCAGTAAGGGCACATTTCTAAATAACGTCACATAGGCCGTACCGATTGCTCTGGCGGTTTTATTGGGCAGTGTGCGCATGATGCCAAGAATACTGCCGAGCAGTAGGGCAATGCTCCATGCAACCACAGCAATCACAATGAGCCATCCGAGGCCCGTGACAATCCAGTTCAGGTAGGTGGTATCGCCGATGCCTGTTGATTGCCACAAAACACCCCAGTTCCAGCTATAATTCATAACAACTCCTGAGTAGAGTCGGGACAACATCCTCTGTTTCCCGACCCCACAATACTATTGTTGCGATAAGGGGAGCGAATTACTGATCGCGATCATGTGGGTTGCTGATTAAGGCTTTGAGCTGATCGGTCATGGCAAAGTTCAAATTAATATTTTTTGGTGGAATCGGTTGCTGGAACCATTTTTCATACATCTTGTTGATTTCACCAGACGCATAGGTTGCCTTAATGGCATCATCAACCACCTGTTTAAAGCCAGTATCACCTTTGCGCAGCATACAACCATAAATTTCATGGATGGGTGCTGTGCCGACAATTTCCCATTGATTCGGATCTTTAGCTTTGGATTTTTCTCCTGCCAGCAGGATATCGTCCATCATAAACGCGACAGCACGACCATTTTGTAGCATTAAGAATGATTCAGCATGGTCTTTGGCAGAAATGATTTCGCCAATGCCAAGTTCTTGTTGGTGTTGACGGATATAGCGTTCAGACGTCGTACCCGCAGTGGTGACCAGTTTTTTACCTTTTAAATCGGCAAAGTCTTTAATGCCCGAATTTTTAGCGGTTAGTAAGCGTGAACCCACTTCAAAGAAACCGACAGAGAAATCGACTTGCTGCTGGCGTTCTTTATTATTGGTGGTGGAGCCACATTCCAGATCTACCGTGCCATTCGAGACCAGCGGAATCCGGTTCTGACTGGTGACCAAGTTATAGCGGATTTTCAGATCTGGCATATTCAGCTTCTGCTTCACAGCTTCAACGACTTTTAGTTGCAGATCATGTGCATAACCAACCGGTTGGTTTGGGGTAGAGGCAATATATGAAAAGGGAATTGATGAATCGCGATAACCTAGCACAATCGTGCCAGAACTTTTGATTTTGTTTAATGTTCCTGAAGCCGATGCACTGCCTTCAGTCGCTTTGTCGCCAGCCGTTGGCGCTTTGTTATCGCTACAGGCACTGAGTCCAAATATCAAAGTGCCTGCACAAAGCAGAGAGGTCATGGTGCGTTTATAAATCATGTACAAAACTCCTTTTGTATCGTTATGATCACATGCGTCATTGTTGCGGTTTAACCGTTCATTTTTATGAAAAATAATGTGTTCTTTTTGGTGTATTAAAAAACATTATTTTTCATCTTAATGGAGTTGAATGCACATGCTCAAGCGATATTTTTTACGGTTTTGTTAATCGTAATGTGGATGAGTGGCGTAATTTAAAAGTTGTAAATTACCGTAAAAATTGCAAGAAATATAAAGCATGATATGTGCCATGATTACCATCTGGATTTGAGTGACGGCGGGGAGCGGTCTGGAAGCCCGATTGGGGTGCTGATCTCCATAAACAGCGCAATTGAGTTGAAATTAATTCGATATATTGGAATGCAATTGCGATCTGTTCAATATAAAAAAAGCGACGTTGCCGTCGCTTAAAAGGGTTTAGATTTAGAACATGGACTCTTCAGAGTTGGCTGAAATCTTATGAATGGAAAGATCTGCACCACGATATTCATCTTCTTGCGAAAGACGAATCCCCATCGTGGCTTTTAACAGGCCATAGACAATAAAACCACCAAGCAAGGCAATGATGATACCGAGACCCGTACCAATGATTTGCGAGATGATGGAAACACCACCGAGACCACCGAGCGCCTGTTGTCCAAAGATGCCTGCTGCGATACCACCCAAGGCACCGCATACCCCATGTAATGGCCAGACACCTAACACATCATCAACTTTCAGTTTATTCTGAGTATAGGTAAACAGGTAAACAAACAGTGCACCCGCCGTGCCGCCAATAACTAATGCACCAATTGGGTGCACAATATCGGAACCTGCACAGATGGCGACCAAACCTGCTAATGGACCATTGTGTAAGAAGCCAGGGTCATTTCGGCCCATAAAGTTGGCTGCCAAAGTACCACCGACCATTGCCATCAGTGAGTTAATTGCCACCAGACCAGAGATGGCTTCAACCCGTTGTGCACTCATCACGTTAAAGCCAAACCAGCCCACGATCAGAATCCATGAACCTAAAGCAAGGAATGGAATAGATGAGGGTGGATGGGCGCTGACACGACCATCATTCTTGTAACGACCATGACGGGCACCCAGTAAAATCACCGCAGCGAGGGCAATCCAGCCACCCATGGCATGCACCACAACGGAACCTGCAAAGTCATGGAAACTTGCACCAAAAGAGTTCTCTAACCATTTTTGCAGACCGTAGTTACCATTCCAGATCATGCCTTCAAAGAAAGGGTAGATCAGGGCAACCAAGATCAGTGTGGCAATGGCTTGCGCACGCATTTTGGCACGTTCAGCGATACCACCCGAAATAATCGCAGGAATCGCCGCAGCAAAAGTCAGTAAGAAGAAACAGCGCATCAGGTTATAACCATGATCGGCGGCTAAGGTGCTGCCAGCATGGAAAAAGTTTTGACCATATGCAATCCAATAGCCTACAAAGAAATAGGCAATCGCTGAAATGGCAAAATCGGTGAGGATTTTACTCAATGCATTGACTTGGTTTTTATGGCGCACGGTGCCCAATTCCAAGAACGCAAAGCCAGCGTGCATTGCCAATACCAGTACTGCCCCGAGCAGTAAAAAAAATAGATCTACGTTTTGCATAGTGGTGCTCAAAAAAAGTGCTAAATTTTATTTTGATGCAAATATTTGATTCGTTTTCTGCACCAAAATGGATTTAGTAAATCTAGAAACTCAAGCTGTATTGCAACAACTTAATTTGATGAAATATCTAAAGCAAAAAACGCACCAATTTAGAGGTTAAATTTTAATTTTGGTGAAAAGTGGTGCAATTTGCTTAAAAATAGCATGGTTTTGGACATTGCTGAATAAAGCGAGCCGAGAGAACTCGCATGAAAATCGGTAGATGATTGGTAGTAAGCAACAGGGATCACCACTTTTCATCTTCAAGAGTTTCAAGATAAAAAGTGGCGCTGACGGAGCTGTGTAGTTACATGACTGGTGGGCTATAGGTGAGGGTACGGCCTAAAATCCACAGTAAGAACAGCACTAAAGGCAGGTGGAACACTAATTGGGTGACAGTAAAGCCAATCACGTCTTTGGCTTTGAGTTTTAGAATTCCCAACATTGGCAACATAAAGAAGGGATTGATCAGATTTGGTAAGGCTTCGGCTGCATTATAAATTTGCACTGACCAGCCTAAATGCACTTGTAAATCATTGGCTGCTTGCATCACATAAGGCGCTTCAATAATCCATTTACCACCACCAGAGGGAACAAAGAACCCTAGCACTGCAGAATAAATCCCCATCACAATCGCAAAAGTTTCTTTTGAAGCAATCGAAACAAAGAATTCAGCAATATAATGCGATAGGGATAAATCCTGACTATTCAGCGCTTGGGTCATAATAAAGGCAATACTGCCGTAGAGCGGAAACTGAATCAGAATCCCCGACACCGCAGGCACCGCCTGACTCACAGCATTGAGGAAGTTTCGCGGTGTACGGTGTAGTGCCAGACCGAGCATCAAGAACACAAAGTTATAAGTATTGAGACTGGAAATGGCGATGATGGGATTGGTTTTAGAAAACTCGATGAACATCCAGATCAAGCCTAATGCCACCACAATAATGGTCAATAAGGGTGAGTTTTCCAACCAGTCTCCTGGTCGGGTTGATTTAACTTCAGTTTTTTCTTCTTCATCAAAACTCAGCTCAAAATCCTGCATGGTTTTGACATTGTCACCCTTTGGTGCAGACCAATAGGCAATCGCAATCGAGACAATCACTAAGATCAGAGTCATTAGCATGGATTGCCATAGGAAGATGGTTTCGGTAAATGGAATCACACCGGTGAGGTTATAGATGGACTCAGGCAAACTGGCTTTATTGGCCTGTAATTGTGCCGCAGACGAACTGATGCCTAGTGCCCAGGTTGCGCCCATACCAATAATGGCAGCGGCGGCGGCAGCACGGTAGTCCATCTGTAGCTCTTTTCGTTTTGCCAACGCAATTACCAACAATGCGGTCAAAATGGTACTGACTGCCCAATTGACCAGAGAAATCAATAAGCTGACCGTGGCGACCAAGACAATGGCACTGCGACCTGAGTGCGGGATACGTGCCATTTTCTGGATCAGTTTTTTTACAGGTGCAGAAACCGAAACCACATAACCGACAATAATCAGCATGGTCATTTGTAAGGTGAAAGGGATTAAACTCCAGAAACCATTCCCGAAGGAGCTTGCGACATCTTGTACCGATGCACCAATGCCGATGGCAGCAAAGGAAACGATAATCACACCGAGCAGAGCAAAAATATAGGAGTCAGGAAACCATTTTTCCGACCAGTTACTAATCCGCAGGGCAAACCGTTCTAACACGGCAGGTTGTTTATTCATCTTGAGCATCCATTTTTAATTTTGTTGTATCTCATCCATTTGTCCTAAATGAATGTGCTGTTCCCGAAAACAGCGAAAAGTGATGCCATTACAGCATCACTTCAACGAGAAAAATAAAAGGGTGTGTAGGGTTAAGCTTTGGCTTCAATCAACAGCTCAACACCTGTAGCAGCTTGAATTTGCTGCTCAGTCACATCAGGCGCTAACTCCACCAGTTTGATGCCTTCAGCAACAACATCCAAAACACCTAAGTCGCTAATAATGCGATGTACGACTTTTTGACCTGTCAGTGGTAAGCTGCACTGTTTGACGATTTTGGCAGTCCCGTCTTTGGCATTGTGTTCCATTAACACCACCACACGCTGTACGCCTGCAACCAAGTCCATCGCACCACCCATGCCTTTGACCTTCTTGCCCGGAATCATCCAGTTGGCCAAGTCACCTTGCTCGGAGACTTCCATGGCACCCAAAATGGCAATATTGACGTGTCCGCCACGAATCATGGCAAAAGATTCACTGCTTGAGAAAAAGGCTGCACCTGCACGCGCGGTGACGGTTTGTTTGCCTGCATTGATTAAATCAGGGTCAAGTTGCTGTTCTGTAGGAAACTCACCAATGCCGAGCAGACCATTTTCCGATTGCAACCACACATCCATATCCTCTGGAATGTAATTGGCAACTAGAGTTGGCAGGCCAATGCCCAGATTGACGTAGAAACCATCTTGTAATTCTTGTGCGGCACGTTGTGCCATTTGTTCACGTGTCCATGCCATGATTATGCGTCCTGTGCTTTGAGGGTTTTTTGTTCGATTCGTTTTTCTGGCGTGGCATTCAGCACCACACGATTGACGTAAATCCCTGCTAAATGGATTTCATCTGGATCCAGTTCGCCAATTTCTACAATCTGTTCCACTTCAGCAATGGTGATTTTTCCTGCCATTGCACATTCAGGGTTAAAGTTTTGAGCGGTTTTACGGAACACCAGATTGCCGGCTTTATCCGCTTTATAGGCTTTGACCAAGGCCACATCTGCGGTAAGAGAGGGTTCCAGAATATAGGTACGACCATTAAATTCGCGTTGTTCCTTACCTTCAGCCACCAAGGTACCTGCACCTGTTGCAGTATAAAAAGCAGGAATACCAGCACCGCCCGCGCGTAGTTTTTCCGCTAATGTGCCTTGTGGGGTGAGCTCAACTTCGAGTTCACCATTTAGATATTGGCGTTCAAATTCTTTATTTTCGCCCACATAGGAAGAGATCATTTTTTTAATTTGTCGGGTCTTGAGCAAGACACCTAAGCCAAAATCATCAATACCTGCATTATTGGAGATACAAGTCAGGCCTGTGACACCTGTTTCTTTCAGCGCCTGAATCAAGGCCTCAGGAATACCGCATAAGCCAAAACCGCCAACCGCAAAAGTCTGCTGATCTTGCACCACGTCTTGTAGTGCCAGTGCTGCGCTTGAATAGACTTTATTCATTTTTTCACCTGTAAATTCCTTGGTTTCTAATAGTTTTAGCACTCAGGGGTTATTTACAGAAGTTTAAATTTCTAAAGGATTAATGAGGGAAACTCATTAATACAATAAATTTCATCTAATTCACTCAACAGGGCACGATAACAGGGCGAATCTGTTTTGGCGTATCAGCCGAAAGGGCTTAGCCAAAATCATGTTGTAGCAAGATCTCGATAAACTCGGCTGAGATATTGGAAAGCTCAAAGTCCTTCTTATACACAATGCCAATCGCTTGCGGCAGTTTGCCATCTTCAATTTCAATCAGCACATTATGTTCCTTGTCGATGAAATTCTGAAAATGGCGCGGTATCGCACTGACCCCCATATCTAATGCCACAAAGCTGGAGAGGGAACTGATTTGATGACATTCAACTTTTAAATCTAATGTCAGATGGTTTTTAAGACAGTTTTCTTCAATCAAATGCCGAACAATCGAGGGATGTTGCAAGGTCACAAAGGGATTGGCACACAGTTGTTTCCAACTGATCGAATCCGCGCTTGCCAAAGGATGTGTTTTTGGTAAGAGCGCAAGAAAATCTTCCTCAAATAAGGGCTTAAACTCCAATTGATCATTGCGTGGCGGTTCAAAGCAGATCCCTATTTCAAAAATGCCATCCTGCACATTTTCCAGTACTTTTTCATTGGGAATATCATGAATGGAAAAGCTGATATTGGGATGTTTGGCTAAAAAGTTATGAATCACTTGCGGTAAAATCGCATGGGTGACAAAGGGCATCGAAGCAATATTCAATGTTCCGCGATTGAGTTTAAAACGTTGTTTGACGTCTTTTTCCATATCTTCCCAATTGGCCAGTAATTTCTTGGCATAAGGAATCAAGGATTTTCCTTCTTGTGTCAATTCAACCCGACGGGTATTGCGTTTAAACAGTTTGCCACCGAGTTCTTCTTCCAGTGATTTGATACTTAGACTTAAAGCAGATTGACTGAGATGCAATTCAGCAGAGGCATTTGCATAATTCAGGGTACGAGTCAAAGCCAGAAATGCTTTGAGTTGCTTTAAAGTCATGGTGGACGACCTATGCGGAAAGTTTTTGATTTATATGCTGTAATTTATAAAAAAAACAGCACATTGTGACTGGCATTTTTGTTAATTCGCTGATGCGAGCCAAGCTGTTTATTTTTAAAAAATTGGCAAATGATTATTGAGTTATTTTATCTTAATATCTAAAAATGGATTTTAAAAAGAATAAGCTAAATATACTTTGATTGGATTAATGAGTATTTTTGAATAGTTAATTTGTTTTATTAATCAATTAAATTATTTAGGTGTTATTTTTGTATCTTTATGATTTTTATGATTAATTTAAATGATTGATTTTGGTTTAATGATATTGTTTTTTATGATTTTAATGCTATTTTAAAATACGTTTTAGCATGCATCTTTGCTTTAGATTCTGTACTGCAGTTCGCAGTATTTTAATTTTGTTTATGGTTAGGATAACCACCACATAGTATAAAAAAAATAATTTGGTTGACCCTGACATATATTCTTTGGAATGGAGTAAAAGAATATGTGGGACTTATTTGTCATTCTGCTGTCTTTAGGCTTGCTGATGTACACGGCCTATCGCGGTTTTTCCGTGATTTTAATGGCACCGTTATGTGCATTGCTGGCGGTTTTTCTGATTAACCCCGCCAATGTACTGCCGTTTTATTCGGGCGTTTTTATGCCGAAAATGGTTAATTTCATTAAAGACTATTTTCTGGTGTTCTTGCTGGGTGCGATCTTTGGCAAAGTGGTGGAAATGTCAGGTATTGCCGAGTCGATTGCCCGTACCATTGTCAATTTGATTGGTGCAAAGAAAGCCATTTTAACCGTGGTTTTACTGGGAGCGATTCTGACCTATAGCGGTGTTAGCTTATTTGTGGCGGTATTTGCGATTTATCCATTTGCCAATCAGTTGTTCCAACAGGCCAATATTCCAAAACGTTTGATTCCTGGCACCATTGCCTTAGGCGCATTTACATTCACCATGGATGCCTTGCCAGGTACACCACAAATTCAGAACGTGATTCCGACCACCTTCTTTGGTACCAATATCTATGCAGCACCGTTTTTGGGTGTAATTGGGGCGATCTTCGTCTTAAGCATGGGGCTGTTGTATCTGGAGTCACGCCGTAAAGCTGCTGCTCGTGCAGGTGAAGGTTATGCTGGTTTTGCTGCTGAAGATGCAGCCATGCAAACGACTGCTAATGTAGAGCTATCTCAGCAAAACAACGGTTCAGTGCTGCGTCAAGGTATGGCCTTTGTGCCGTTGATTCTGGTTGCGGTGATGAACCGTTATCTATCCACAGCCATCAAAGAATGGTATCCGAATGGCTTTGATTTTAATGCAATTGGTTTAGCCAACTACACTGTTGATGTGGCAAAAACAGGGGCGATTTGGGCTGTCGGTTTGGCCTTGATTGTTGGCATTATTGCCGCAATTTTATTTGATTATCAACGTGTAGTGACCAATTTCAAAGAAGGTGTGAATGCCAGTATCAGTGGTTCATTATTGGCGGTGATGAACACTGCATCGGAGTATGGTTTCGGAGCGATTATTGCGGCATTACCGGGCTTTGCTTTGATTAGCCATGCACTGGGGACGACCTTTACCAATCCTTTGGTGAATGGTGCAGTGACCACGACAGTGCTGGCAGGGATTACAGGTTCCGCATCGGGTGGGATGAGTATTGCTTTGAGCGCGATGGCAGAAACCTACAATGCAGCGATTTTAGCAGCGGGTATTCCCCCTGAAGTGATGCATCGGGTGGTGGCGATGGCATCGGGCGGTATGGACACACTGCCGCATAATGGCGCAGTGATTACCTTACTTGCCGTGACAGGTTTAACCCATAAGCAATCCTATAAAGATATTTTCGCAGTGACGATTATTAAAACCTTGGCGGTATTTGTGGTGATTGCTGCATTTACATGGTTCGGTATTGTCTAAGGCAAATTTTAAATTCAGCTTGCCTGTTTTGACAGGTGAGCAATCAAAATGATCAAGAACAGGAGTAATACAATGACTCAACAACTCGAAGCCAAAGTGGCCTTTATTACGGGTTCTGCGAGCGGTATTGGTTTAGAAATTGCGAAAAAATTTGCACAGGAAGGTGCCAAAGTGGTGATTTCTGATGTCAATGCAGAGAAATGCCAGCTAGCCGTGGAGCAGTTAAAACAGCAGGGTTTTGAAGCCCTGTCAGCACCTTGCGATGTAACTGATGAACAAGCTTATAAAGCCGCGATTGATTTGACTACACAAACTTTTGGGCGTTTGGATATCCTGATCAATAATGCGGGTTTTCAGCATGTTGCAGCAATTGAAGATTTCTCAACGGATATTTATCAGAAACTGGTACAGGTGATGTTGACAGGTTCATTTATCGGAATTAAACATGCGTTTCCAATTATGAAAGCACAACAATATGGTCGTATTATCAATATGTCTTCGATCAATGGATTGATTGGCTTTGCTGGTAAGGCGGGGTATAACAGTGCTAAGCATGGCGTGATCGGCTTGACCAAAGTGGCGGCTTTGGAATGTGCCCGTGATGGCATTACCGTGAATGCATTATGTCCGGGTTATGTGGATACGCCGTTGGTACGTGGGCAAATTGCCGACTTGGCCAAAACCCGTAATGTGAGTCTGGAAAGTGCTTTGGAAGATGTGATTTTAGCCATGGTGCCACAGAAGCGTTTACTCAGTGTTGAAGAAATTGCCGACTATGCGATTTTCCTAGCCAGTAACAAAGGCGCAGGAATCACAGGGCAGGCGGTGGTGATGGATGGTGGTTATACTGCACAGTAATCTGTTTATGTGATTGAAAAGCCGCCCAATTGAGCGGCTTTATTTTTTGATGCAGTTCATTGATTGTCGAACGCTACTTTCGCCGTCTGATTATTGCTACACTTTTTTATTTTTAGGCAGATGCATTATGTCTTTTGATCTCAAAGTCAGTTTAAAGCAAAGGGCTGAACCATCTGCACAGCAGAAAAAGCTGAATCGCCTGATTGATCTAATAGAGCAGCAAAAAATCAGTCTTGCCGCATGGCAGAATGCCCAAGCCGAGATTCAACAACATACACGGCAAAAGCTGATGCCTGTGTATAGTGAACTACATGAAATCTTGTTTCAGCAGTTAGATCAACTTTGGACGCTGTTACAGCAGCATGAGTTTTCCAAAGCGGATATGCAGCAACTGGATGAAAAAATTGCCCAGCTTGCCCAAATGTTAAAGCGTTCCAAGATGTTGAAGGATGAACAGTTAAAGCTGGTCAAGCAGATCGATACTTTTTATCAGCAGCATGCACAGCAATCGGCTAAAAAGAATAAAAAACTACAGTCAGCCAAGTTTGAACAGGATGAAAATTTTGAGCAGGATGCAGCATTAGAACAAGATGATTTTGAGCAATATGCTGCCGAGCAGCAACAAGCCCGTGAACAAGCCAAGCAACTTCGACAACAGCAGAAACGTGAACAAGCTGAGCAGATGGCAGCACAGTCGCTGAAAACCGTGTATTTAAAAATTGCTGCGATGATTCACCCCGACCGTGAGCAAGACGAGACCAAGAAAGAAGAAAAAACCGAGCTGTTTCAACAGGCGAGTCAGGCCTATGAACAGCAGGATTTATTTTATTTGCTCAAGCTTCAATTACAGCTTGAACAGAATAAAGGTGTAGGGTCAAAAGAGTTATCAGCAGAGCAAGTAAAGTTTTATAAACTGGCTTTGGATGCACAAAGTCAGCAGCTAGACAGTCAAATTGAAGAGATTCTGGATTCTTTTCAGTTGGCGAAGAAAGTCAAAGCTGAGCATCTGCATATTAGTGATGTGTATAAAGCCATAGATGCCGATTGTGCTGAGTTAAAACAGCAGTTGAAGTGGGAAAAGGAACGTTTAAAGCATATGAAAAAAGTGAGTGGGGTGGAGATGTTGTTGGATAATTATTTTCTATAAATTAAGACACAATGGGTTTTAATTTAAATGTAAATGACTATAAAATATAGATCAGAAACTTAAAGTATTCAAAGTAAATTGATTTTAAAAGGATATTAATGGGGCGATTACAAAAAAGATCCTTTGAAAAGGTCTTGCAATTGGCATTTAAATATCCTTGGTTACAAACGAAAACACAGGCTTTGACAGCTCTACTATTTGAAGATTGCGAAGATGAGGCACAAACACAGTTAGTAATTGATATTTTGGACCGACTTAAGCATATCACAATACAAGAATATAATGAGTGTGTAAGTAACTTAGCATTAGATATTGCTACATGTGGAATAGAACCAAAACTATCATTCATAACAGCCATGTCTCCTAATTCTGAGGCTGATAGTGGTCAAAGTGTTTTATATGATTTAAAGGGTGAGCTATCAAAGCTTGAATGGAAAGGATATAGATCTGTTAATCGTTTTGATCAGACAGCTAAGGCTTACACAGATTTTAAAAAAAATGAAGGTGAGCAGAAAATTAATATTGTACTAGTAGATAATTTTGTTGGGACAGGATCTACAGTGATTAATAGAGTAAAAAGAATTCGAGAGCTTTTTAATCAATCAAGATATCCCGAACCAGCCATATTAGTTAAGGTATTAATTTGTACAGAAGGTGGTAAGAAAAAAATTAAAGATGAAGATATCGAGTTCTCATCTTATTATATAGTCGATGATAAGCTTTTAGAGAAAATATATGATTTAAGTGAAGTGGAGCAAAAAAAAGAATTGATGAGATTAATAGAGAGAAAATTGTCAAACTCATATAATGAAAGAGAATTTCCTAGTCTCGGCTATGGCGAATCACAAGTTGCACTTTCTATAGAAAGTAAAAACACACCCAATAATGTTTTTCCTGTATTCTGGTGGAAATACTATTCAGATAATAAAGTAAGAGATGTTTTATTACATAGAGCAATGGATGATGCTTAATGAAAAAGAGTGAAATTATATCAAATAAGCTACTTGAATTGCTTTTTTCATCTTCGAATAAAACTTTACAGGCTTATACTTTAAATCAGAGGTTGTCAATCCCTCCGAGTGAATTTTTTAAACTAATTTTTAGGCTATGTGATGAAGATTTATTAATAATTGATGGTGTTTTTGTAAAACTCACAATGGCTGGTGAACAAAGAGTTTTATTAAATGTAAATAATCGTCAAGTCAAGAAAACGTTTATTCCAGAAAAATTTATTTCAAAAACTGAACTAGAGGTTAATGAACTATATATTCCTAAAAGAAGTTTGCTTTAAACAAGAAAGAATATATACTTATTATCACCTGTAAGGATTAGTATGTTGAAGTGCAGTCGCTTCATGTGTTAACGGGTCATTGACCTTTACTCTCATTAAATCAGAGATTTAATGAGAGGGTCGAACAGCATTTGCTGATTCGAAGTAAGAAACAAGTTTATTTGGACGTTTCCTAATAAACTTGTTTCTTACAAAGCAAGTAATTTGAGTAATCCTTACAGGTTTTTTTATGTCTAATAAAGCAAAAGAATGGGTAGCCTATTTTAATGATGTAGGTTTACAAGAAGTTTATATAAATGAATACGGCTTAGTTGTTGAGAAGCTATTAAAAAACAAAGTTCCTGTAATTTTTGAGATAGAGCATTTATCGAAATTAGTTGGTATAAATGTTAAAACATTATATTCAATGATTTTTTCTACCGAAAAATTTTATCGTGAATTTGAAATACCTAAGAAAAAAGGTGGCACTAGAAAAATTAATGCTCCATTCAAATCTTTAAAAAAAGTTCAACAATGGATATATTTAAATATTTTAAAAGTAAAAAATAAAAATGCATATGCACATGGGTTTCTAGATAAAAAATCTATTTTTACTAATGCTAAAGAACATATTAATTCCAGTGTTTTTTTACATTTAGATATTAAGGATTTTTTCCCATCAATTCCTATTGGTTGGGTGGTTAATTTTTTTTATAACTTGGGGTATTCAAAAAAACTTTCCTTTTATTTGGCTAAGCTTTGTTGTTTTAAAGATTGTTTAGTACAAGGTTCATCTTGTAGTCCAGCTCTCTCTAATATTTTGTTGGTAAATTTAGATAAAAAATTAAATAAATATGCTCTAAAAAATAATTTGAAATATAGTCGTTATGCTGATGATCTTGTGTTTTCTGGTAAATTTATTTCATTAGGTTTTAGAAATTTTTGTAGTTTTCTAATTAAAAATTATGGCTTTAAAGTAAATGCAAATAAAACTAGACTTAAGGTAAATGCCTCCCAAAATATCATTACAGGAATTCAAATTAAAGGTAGTATCCTCTCTGTACCTAAAAAATATAAAAGAAAGTTGAAGCAAGAAATTTACTACATAGAAAAATATGGTTTTATTTCTCATGTAAATAAGAAAAAAATTAAAAACCCTGACTATTTACCATCTCTAATAGGGCGTGTGAATTTCGTTTTAAATGTTGAACCAAATAATTCAGAGTTTATTGAATATAAAAAAATGCTCAGTAATCTAATTCAATAAAAAATCCCCTCAATTGAGGGGATTTTTTGAATCAAACTAGTGCTTAAAGCGCAGCAATTTGCTCCATACTTTGCTTAATTTTCGCTAACTGATCAGCAAACTCAGCCAATTTCACTTTTTCACCCTCAACAACCGCTGCTGGTGCTTTGGCAACAAAACCTTCATTCGAAAGTTTATTGGCAATTTGATCATGTTGCTTTTGAACTTTATCCAAGTCCTTCTGCAAACGACCCAATTCAGCTTTAGGATCAATCAAGCCTTTCATTGGTACGAATACCGATGCATGGCTAACAACGCTAGAACAAGACAACGGTGGTTCTTGCTCATTGCTTAAGAACTCAATGCTTTCAACTTTAGCCAATGCTTTGAATAAAGCTTCGATACGGATGATTTGCTCACGCTCAGCATCAGAAATGTTCTTGAGTAATACAGGCAATAAACGCGCATTACCTAAGCCCATTTCACCACGAATATTACGTACCGCACCAATCAAACCTTGTAACCACTGCATATCTGCTTCAGCTTGATCATTCACTTTGGCTTGATCAGGCACAGGGTATTGCGCAGTCATAATCGTTGCACCACCTTTGCCTAACATCGGCGCAAGCGTTTGCCAGATTTCTTCAGTCAAATACGGCATCAACGGATGAGCCAAACGTAAAGACGCTTCCATCACGGCAAGTAATACACGGCGAACTTCAGCTTTACGTTCTTCAGACACATTGGCATCGTTCAGAACGGGTTTGGTTAATTCAACATACCAGTCACAGTATTCATTCCAGATAAAGTCATAGATCGCTTGCGCAGCAAGGTCTAAACGATACGTAGCGAATGCTTGATGTACCGCAGCTTCTGCTTTTTGCAGACGGCTCATGATCCATTTTTCTGGAAGTTCCCACAGCTCCGGACGCGCTTCTTGAGCAACCGTTTGACCTTCAACATTCATCAATACGAAACGGGTAGCGTTCCAGATTTTGTTGGCAAAGTTACGGTAGCCTTCAACACGTTTCATGTCGAACTTAATGTCACGACCCGTATTGGCTAGTGCACAGAACGTAAAACGAACCGCATCGGTACCGTAAGCTTGAATGCCTTCTGGGAATTCTTTACGGGTTGATTTTTCAATCTTCGCTGCTTGTTTCGGGTTCATCAGACCCGTCGTACGTTTTTGTACCAAAGTCTCAAGATCAACACCGTCAATCAGGTCTAATGGGTCAAGCACGTTACCCTTAGACTTCGACATTTTTTGACCTTCGCCATCACGAACCAGACCGTGTACATAGACCGTTTTAAACGGGACTTGTGGCGTACCATCTTCATTCTTCATGAAATGCATCGTAAACATGATCATACGAGCAACCCAGAAGAAGATGATGTCAAAACCGGTCACCAATACATCAGTTGGATGGAACGTATTGAGGAAATAGTTTTCCGCATCTTTCTTGGCATCGCCAGTCCAACCTAGAGTTGAGAAGGTCCACAACGCAGAAGAGAACCATGTATCCAGTACGTCTTCATCTTGGTTTAACACAACATCCGCAGGGATGTTGTTTTTAGCGCGGACTTCAGCTTCGTTACGACCGACATAAATGTTGCCTTCAGCATCATACCAAGCTGGGATACGGTGACCCCACCAAAGCTGACGCGAGATACACCAGTCTTGGATGTTGTTCATCCACGCCATGTACATGTTGCTGTACTGCTCAGGAACGAACTTGATACGACCATCTTGAACCGCTTCAATTGCAGGTTGTGCCAATGGTGCAATTTTTACATACCATTGGTCTGTCAATAATGGCTCAACGATCACACCTGAACGGTCACCACGAGGTGGTTTCAGCGTATAAGGTTGGATTTGATCTAACCAGCCTTCAGCTTCAGCTTGTTCAACCAGTTTTTTACGCGCTGCAAAACGCTCTAAACCAATATAGTCCGCAGGAGCAGGGATGGTTTTAGAAATTTGCTCGCCTGCTTTGGCAATGTATTCAAACTCAGCCAATACTTCTGCATTTTTATTGAAGATATTGATGATTGGCAATTCACAACGCTTACCAACTTCATAGTCGTTAAAGTCGTGTGCAGGGGTGATTTTTACACAGCCTGTACCGAATTCTTTATCGACATATTCATCTTTAACGATTGGAACAGCACGACCTGTAATTGGTAGGATAATGTTCTGACCCACAAGGTGTGTATAACGTTCATCATCCAGTGCCACAGCAACCGCAGTATCACCTAACAAGGTTTCAGGACGAGTCGTAGCGACAACGATATGGTCTTTACCATCATGGGTACGAAGGTTTTTATCTTCAAAGAAATATTTGAAGTGCCACAATGAACCTGCTTCTTCTTTATCTGATTCAACTTCTAAATCTGACAGGGCCGTTTGTAGTTTCGGGTCCCAGTTGACGAGGCGTTTGCCACGGTAGATTAAGCCATCTTCATGCAGTTTAACGAAGACTTCTTTGACTGCATTGGATAAACCTTCATCCATAGTGAAGCGTTCACGCGACCAGTCTACTGAAGAACCTAAACGACGGATCTGACGGGTGATGGTATTGCCTGATTGCTCTTTCCATTCCCAGATTTTTTCGATGAATTTTTCACGACCTAAGTCATGACGGCTGACCCCTTGTGCTCCCAATTGACGCTCGACCACCATCTGCGTTGCAATCCCTGCATGGTCAGTCCCGGGTTGCCATAAGGTGTTTTTACCCATCATACGGTTGTAACGGGTCAGTGCATCCATGATGGCGTTGTTAAAACCATGCCCCATGTGCAGGCTACCCGTGACGTTCGGTGGTGGAATCATGATACAGAATGATTCACCTTGACCTGAGGGTTTGAAATAACCTTGTTGTTCCCAGATTTGATACCATTTCTTTTCGATCTCGGTTGGATCGTAAGTGGTTGCAATATTTTGAGCAGATTGAGCGTCAGTCATAGTACAGAAGATTAAAATTGAATAAAAAATTAGATCTATTGTAGCAAAAAATCCTCGCTTCTGTAGGCATTTCAGCCTGAGCGGATGTGAATGATAAAAGCCGCTTAAAGAATGACTAATTTGCGGTTTTTTGAACTGTTATAGAAGGGTGTTTAGTACATCTTCATAAAATGGTTTTGATTACCGCTAATTGGCTACTCAATTACCATAACATCTTTATAGACTTCATTTTTTTCTCAAAAAGCCGATGAAAGGCGTTGGATTTTTATACAAATAGGATTAGATTTGTCTAATGCATCACATAACTTAAAAATATTGATGCTTAAAACAACAATATAAAAATGCGAAAAACTAAAAAAGGTGCTGCTCATGACTTATTCAATCCTGTTGAAAATTAATGACGTTACACATGGACAATTTGAAAGCATTCGTCAGCAACTGAATGCGGGCACGCATGAAAGCCAGTCTCGTATCTTGGGTGAAGTGCTGTCAGAAATTGCCTGTGAGATTGTCGAGCAGGTCTTTTCCGTGTTATTGATCCAAAATCGCCAACCGAATCAGTTAACCCAAAAATATACGGCTGAATCTGAGAAAGTAATTCAACAGATTATTGCTGCGGTACGCAAATATATGCCATGGTCGATTGCCTTATTTGGCAATGAGCGTCTCTGTCCCTTTGCCAATTATTTTTCCAATATGATCAAGTATCACGATGAGCTGGTCTATGTGTCTTATCCGATTGATCGGCAATTGGTTCAGCAAGCACATACGCTCGTTACGCAACTGAAAAATAATGAAATCAGTGAGATGGTTGATGTGTTCCAAACCTTGATTCAAATTGTCGATTTAGGCGTGACCAGCTTGATTCGTGAACCGAAAAAATGTCTGAATTTTAATACTGTGGTGGATAAAACTTTAAATGGGGTGATTAATATGACGGCACATTTAAGTTATAAGCGTTTAGAGAAAATGGGCAATCAGGTGGATAGTGATGCGGCAACAGATTGCGTCAAGCATTTTTTAGCATTTATGCATGTCGATACAGAATAGAGTGTGCTAAATTCGGCGGGTACAATGCAAAAAATGATAGAAAAGTTGATCTGATAAAAGGGCTTGTATCACAAGCTCTTTTTTATGCGATCTAAAAATTAGGGTTATTAGAATGAAGACCGCCGTTTTTTTAAATATTCATGCGGATACTTATGCAAGATTTGCACATATTCGGACGCAGTTATTACAAGGAAATAAAGAGAGTCAGGCCAATGCTTTAGGTAATGTTTTATCTGAAATGGCTTGTGAAGTGATTGAACAGGTTTTTATAGTGCTATTACAACAAAACCAGCAGCATTCACAAACGGGTGAATCTGAAAAAGTCATACAACAAATTTTAGAGGCCATTCGCAAGTATATGCCATGGTCAATCTCGTTCTTTGGCAATGACCGCTTAATTCCTTTGGTCGAATATCTTTCTAAAACCTTATATCTTGAAGATGAACGTATTTATATGACTTATCCTGTTAAGCAGCAATTGGCTGAGCAGATCCAAGCATCCAGCCAGAAACTTATACAGGGTGATCATGCTGAAATTTTAAAAGCATTGAAATTATTAACCGAAGTGATTGATGTTGGGGTAACTCATTTAATCCGCGAACCGAAGAAATGTTTGAAGTTCAATTTTGTGGTCGATAAAACCTTAAATGGAGTGATTAATATGACCACTCATCTTGGTTATAAGCGTCTGGAAAAATTAGGTTCGCAAATTGATCAGCAGTTGGCTGCAACATATGTGGATTACTTTCTTAAGTTTATGCGTCAGCAAGCATAGGTAGAATATCAAAATGGCAAAACTCAAAACGCTTGAAAATAAAGTGGTCTGGATTACAGGCGCTTCTTCCGGTTTAGGCAAAGCCTTGGCACGGGAATGTGCCTTGCAAGGCGCACAAGTAGTCCTGACTTCACGTCGTTATGATGAACTGGAAGCGGTACGAGTGGGTTTACTTAAACCTGAACAACACCTTTCGATTGCAGCAGACATTACTGATGAAGCTCAGGTCCGCCATGCCCATGAACAGGTTTTGGCCTGTAAGGGACGGATTGATTGGTTAATCAATAATGCGGGTTTGAGTCAACGGGCCCTGATTCAAGACACCACCATGCACACTGAACGTGCCATTATGGAAGTAGATTATTTTTCCCAAGTCTTCTTTACCAAAACCGTATTACCCACTTTTCTGCAACAAAAATCAGGTCGGGTGGTGTTTGTTTCCAGTGTCGCGGGCTTATTGGGTACACAATATCGCGCCACGTATTCTGCTGCTAAGGCGGCAATTCATATGTGGGCCAATAGCCTACGTGCCGAAGTTGCGCCAGAAGGGGTTGACGTCTCTGTGGTCTTTCCTGGTTTTGTTAAAACCAATGTCTCTTTTAATGCGCTAAATGGCGAAGGAAAACCGCAAGGTCATCAGGATGAAGCCATTGAAAATGGTTTAGATGCTGATGTATTTGCGGAACGGGTGGTGGAATCCTTAATGGCAGGCGAGCAATATATTGTCGTTGGTGGGAAAAAAGAACAATTGGGGGTGTTGGTTTCTCGATTGTCACCCAACTTGTTGTATAAGATGATTCGCAAAATGAAAGTGAAATGATTGTGAAGAATCGCAAAAAAGCCGTTTTTAATTGGAGCGGTGGCAAAGACTCATCCCTCGCATTGTATAAAGTCTTACAGCAGGACGAGTTCGAGGTGATTGCCTTATTAACCACGGTCAATGAAGAAACAGAGTTGTCGTCCATGCATGCCATTCCACATGCATTGCTTGAAAAGCAAGCTGCAAGTATTGGCATTCCGCTTTATCCAGTGTTTTTGCCGAAAAATCTACCTGTCTATGAGCAACGTATGTTGGATGCTGCCCATCATTTTAAGGCACAGGGGGTTGAGCACTTTATCTTTGGTGATATTTACCTGAGCGATGTACGAAAATATCGTGAAGACCGTTTGCATCCTTTAGGCATTGAAGTGGTTGAGCCAATCTGGAACCTGAACTCGACTGAAGTGATGCAAGACTTCTTGGATTCAGGCATTCAAACCAAAATCATCGTGACCGATGCCAGTAAGCTAGATGAATCGTTTATTGGCCAAGATATCGATGCAAATTTGATAGAACGGATGCCAAGCGAAGTTGATGTCTGTGGTGAAAACGGCGAGTACCATACCTTTGCTTATGCAGGCGGTTTATTTAAACATCCTGTTAAATTTGAAATTGCTGAAACGCGTCAGATGTCATACGAGTTTAAGTTAGAAGATGGGGAAGAGAAAACCTATCATTATTGGCAAGCGATCTTTGCCGAATCCTAAGCAAAAATCCTGTGTCATACACAGGATTTTTTTAATGTGTATGGATGATTGCCGTTCCATAGGCAAATACTTCAACCATTCCACCTTGCATCCCTAATTCAGTGGTACTGAGTCGAACGCCCATAATCTGGTTGGCGCCCATGGCATGGGCTTCTTGCTTGAGTCGAACCACGGCTTCACGACGTGCACGTTCCACCACACTTTCATAGCTGACTAAACGCCCGCCGAAAAAGTTTCGAATGGTGGCCAACACATATTTAAAATAGTCATGTGAGATCACTACATTACTGCTGATCATTTGCCCACGCGCTGTGGTTTGCACAAAACGATTGGCATCAATTCGAATATGTGCAAATTGTTTTTCTTTCTGCTCCAGTTCGCGCAAGTGTTTTTGTTCGATATGACGACCAAAGCCCCAGCCAACTGCGAAGAGAATCAGAAACAGAACAATCTGAAAAATTAATCCTTCCATGTCGTTGCCTATGCAGCAAATGGATCAGGCAATTTAGGGGCAACCGGTTGCACTACCACAGCGGTACCGTAGACAAACAGTTCAGAGGCGCCTTGGGCAATATTTGAAGTTGAAAAGCGAATCCCGACAATCGCATTCGCGCCCAAAGCTTGAGCCTTGTCAATCATACGTTGAGTCGCTTCCTGACGTGATTCCTCCAGCAGTTCGGTATAACCTGTCAATTCACCACCCACGATATTTTTTAAACCAGCCATCAGATCACGGCCGACATGTTTACTGCGCACGGTGCTGCCATAAACCACATCAAGCTGACGTAAAATTTCGTGACCCGGTACAGACTCTAAACTGCTTAGTAACATTGTATTTTCAAAATCATTAATCTATTTACTTTGAAGATAAGAAATATTCGCAATTGTTGCAATAAAAAAGCTCACCGAAGTGAGCTTTTTTATTGCAAAAGATAAAAATTATTTTTTTGCGTAATGCTGTTGTGAACTAGAAGGCTGATGCGTTATGGTTTCACTGGTCGTCGCTTTTATGCCACCACCCAATGTTTTATACAGCTCGACTTGGTTGTTCAAGTCTGCTTGTTGTAATAACAATAAACCTTGTTCAGCCGAATAAGCCGAACGTTGCGCATCCAATACCGTTAAATAGCTATCAATACCTGCACGGAAGCGGGCATTAGAAAGTTTATAGGTGGTATTGGTCGCATCGACTAAACGACGTTGAGCGGTTAAGCGGTCGCCAATGTTGGCACGCGTCGCCAAAGCATCGTTCACCTCACGGAAAGCCGACTGTACTGACTTTTCATAGTTAGCCAGTGCAATTTTTTGATCGGTTTCAGAGATCTTGATATTGGCTTTACGTGTACCCCAGTCAAAAATTGGAATATTTAAGCTAGGTCCGATTGACCATGCGCCATGACCAGCCTTGAACAGATCACTTAAATCAGTTGAGGCATAACCCGCAGAACCGGTTAAGCTAATGGTTGGGAACAATTGCGCTTTAGCAGCACCAATATTCGCTCCTGCAGCACTTAATTGGTATTCAGAAGCTTTAACATCAGGACGGTTGTTGAGCAAATCACTTGGTAAACCTGCACTTAAAGCACCTTTTTGGGTAATGCGTGCGACCTGTTGTTGTGGCAACAAGTTTTGAGGCACTTGCTGACCCACAAGTAAGTTCAACAGGTTTTGTGCCTGTGCGACTTGGGTTTTGTAATTTGCAACATCGTTACGGGCAGTCTCTACTGAAATCTGTGCCTGACGCACTGGGATTTCACTATCAATACCAACATCGAAACGTTTCTTGTTTAAGTTAAACGAATCTTGTTGAGCTTTCAGCGTCTGATCAGCCAATTTTAAATGTGCATTGGCATAAGAATAGTTTAACCAAGCTTGAGTCACTTGACTGATCAAGCTGATTTGCGTGGCATCACGTGAGCTCTGCGTTGCAAGATAGCTATCCAAAGCTGCATCTTTCAAGCTACGTACACGACCCCAGAAATCCAACTCATATGCAGTAAGGCCTAAGCCGACTTGATAGGTTGAATATGGATTATTTGGGTTCACATTTGGAGAAACTTGACGAACCGCACTGCCACTTGCACCAATCGTTGGTAATTGGTTGTTTTCCGAAATTTGGTATTGCTGTTGCGCTTTTTGAATATTCAAAGCCGCAGTACGTAAATCACGGTTATTGGCAAGCGCCAGATCAATCACTTGCAGTAAACGTTGATCAGCAAAGAAATCTTTGTAACCTTGTTCTGCGATTGATGTTCCAGAAGCATTGCCATAAGACGCGTAGCTATCCGGAATATCTGAGCTTACAACAGGCTCTGGCCCGCGCATGCTTTGGCAGGCAGCCAAAGACAGCGCGAGTGCAGAGATTGCAATGCCACGACTGGAAATAGACCATACAGTTTGCATCACGATCAATGCTCCTGAGTATTTAAAGTTTTAGGTTTGTACTTAAAGATACTACGAATCCACACGAAGAATACAGGGATGAAGAAAATACCTAAAAGTGTTGAAGAAATTACACCACCTAGTACACCATAACCGACCGAGTGTTGGCTACCTGCGCCAGCACCGCTTGCAAGCGCAAGTGGTAAAACACCGAAACCGAATGCAAGTGTGGTCATGATGATCGGACGTAGACGCATTTTCGCAGCATGTAAGGTTGCTTCAAATAGTTCTTCGCCTTGCTCCTGTAATTCTTTTGCGAATTCGACGATCAAGATCGCATTCTTCGCAGATAGACCAATTACGGCAACAATCGCAACCTGGAAGTAAATGTTAAAGGATAAGTTTGGATCACCTTTAATCATCATGCCTAACCATGTTAATGTAAATGCACCGACGATACCTAAAGGTACAACCAGTAATACAGAAACGGGGACTGACCAGCTTTCATAGAGTGCTGCAAGGCACAAGAACACGATTAAGAGTGAAAGAACCAATAATGGCGCTGTTTGGCTACCAGAATCACGCTCTTCTAAAGATAAACCTGTCCATTCATAGTCGAAACCTGATAAGCCCATTGAGGGTAATTTACCAATAATTTGTTCCATCGCCAACATTGCATCACCCGAGCTGACACCTGGTGCTGGAGTACCTTGGATGTTGACAGATGATACGCCGTTATAACGTTCTAGACGAGGTGAACCATAAGTCCATTCACCCTTGGCAAAGCCAGAGAAGGGAACCATTTCGCCTTTGTTGTTACGAACATACCACTTGTTCAAGTCTTCAGGCATCATGCGGGTATCCGCCTCACCTTGGACATAAACTTTTTTCACACGACCACGGTCAACGAAGTCATTGATATATGAGCCACCCCAAGCCATGCTCATGGTGTTGTTAATATCTGCAATACTGACACCCATTGCACCTGCTTGCGCTTGATCAATGGTGATCTGGTACTGTGGTGTATCTTCTTGACCATTTGGACGTACACCCGCAAGACGTTTGTCCTGAGATGCCATACCCAATACTGCATTACGTGCAGCAATCAGTTTTTCATGCCCTTGACCGCTAACATCCTTCAACTGGATATCAAAACCTGAAGCCACACCCAATTCAGGCATTGCAGGTAATTGTAAAGGCATGATGTAAGACGCATCTTTTACAATCATATTCAATGCCATACCACGTTGAATGATGGCACCGATCTGTGATTCAGGTGAAGTACGCTCACTCCAGTCTTTCAATTTAATAAAGGCAAGACCCGCGTTTTGACCTACCCCTGTGAATGAGAAGCCAGCAACTGTAAAGATTGACTCTACATTTTCTTTTTCCTTATTCAAGAAATAGCCAGTCATAGTATCAATGACTTTATCGGTTCGTTCCAAGCTGGCGCTCGGCGGTAACTGAACCAATGTCATCACTACACCTTGGTCTTCTTCTGGCAAGAACGAAGATGGCAACATCTTGTAGATGCCAACCAAGGCCGCAATTACAACAATATAAAGCACGCCAGAGAATAACTTGTGGTGGGTCATACGATTGACACCGCCTTGGTATTTCTCTGAAAGTTTTTCAAAACTACGGTTAAACCAACGGAAGAAACGCGCAAAAATGTTGTTGCTTTCCTGCTTGTTTGGATCATGTTGTTTTAACAAGGTTGCACACAGGGCAGGGGTAAAGGTTAATGCTACGATCAAAGACAGGATCATCGCAGTAACCAGCGTGATCGAGAATTGACGATAAATGACCCCAGTGGTTCCACTAAAGAATGCCATCGGTACGAATACCGCGGTTAACACACTGGTAATCCCGACTAAGGCACCCGAAATCTGACTCATTGACTTTTCAGTCGCAGGCACAGGTTCCAGATGTTCTTCCTGCATCACCCGTTCAACGTTTTCGACCACAACGATGGCATCATCCACCAAGAGACCGATGGCAAGTACCATTGCGAACATGGTGAGGGTGTTGATTGAGAAGCCGAAAATATTGATCACGGCAAAGGTACCCAATACAACGACAGGGACAGCAAGTGTTGGGATAATGGTTGCACGCCAGTTCTGTAAGAACAGGAACATGACGATAAATACCAAGACCACCGCTTCGATCAGGGTGTGTACAACACTTTCAATCGAAAGACGAATAAATGGTGTGGTGTCATAGGCCAGCTTGTCTTTTAAACCGCTTGGATAGTTATGACGTAATTCAGATAAACGTTTTTCAACTGCAGCAGCAGTATCCAATGCGTTGGCACCTGTTGCCAGTTTGATTGCCACACCACCTGCTGGATTACCATTAAACTTCGAGTCGAATTGATAGTTATCTGAACCGAGTTCGACACGTGCAACATCACCCAAACGAACTTGTGCACCACCTGAAGTATTTTTCAGGAAGATGTTTTTAAACTGTTCAGGTGTTTGCAACATGGTTTGTGCATTGACTGTGGCGTTAAGTACTTGACCCGCAGTTGCTGGTGCGCCACCGAGCTGACCAACCGCCACTTGCGAGTTTTGGGCACGAATGGCAGTTGCAACATCATTTGGCGTCAAGTTAAAGCTGGTCAGTTTTGCTGGATCCAACCAGATTCGCATCGCATAAGAACCACCAAACACTTGGAGTTCACCTACACCTGCAACACGACTGAGTGGCTCAGAAATATTTGAGTTCACATAGTCTTTAATGTCAGAGGCAGATAGGCTGTTATCTGGAGAGTAGAATGCAATAACCTGTAAGAAACTTGCGCCAGATTTGGTGACCTTTACCCCTTGACGTTGTACGTCAGCAGGTAAAAGTGCTGTTGCTGATTGTAGTTTGTTTTGAACCTGAACTTGGGCGATATCTGGATCAACACCTTGTTCGAAGT
This sequence comes from Acinetobacter sp. CIP 64.2, assembly GCF_000369645.1. NCBI lineage: Bacteria > Pseudomonadati > Pseudomonadota > Gammaproteobacteria > Moraxellales > Moraxellaceae > Acinetobacter > Acinetobacter sp. CIP 64.2. The sequence continues at coordinate 1,879,109 of NZ_KB850122.1, read as the reverse complement.
TTAGGTTAATCGATGCTTGACCATTACCTGCACTGTTTGAAGAAATATAACGTAAACCATCCAAACCATTCATTTGTTGTTCAATGATTTGAGTCACGGTATTTTCAACAGTTTGAGCAGATGCCCCAGGGTAAGTTGCAGAGATTGTTACCGTGGGGGGAGCAATTGTTGGATATTGTGCAACAGGCATTTTTGTCAGCGTGATAATACCCGCCAACATAATGACCAGTGCAATCACCCAAGCAAAGATTGGGCGATGGATAAAAAATTGAGCCATGCAATCTACCCCTTAAGCTTCTGCAGTTGCTTTTTGTTCAGCTTTTGGTGAATTGGCTTTTTGTTGTTCAGCTGCTTTTGGCGCTGTATTTTGACCTTCAGCTGCTTTTGGTTGATAAGGTTTGGCAGACACTTCTTGTCCTTCTTTCACCTTGGCTACACCATCAACAACAACTTTATCACCAGCTTGTAATCCATTAGTTACAATCCAGTCCTGACCTTTTACACCTACGGTTGTAATTGGACGAGTCTCAATTGTGCCTTTGGCATTGACCACTAAAGCAACGGCTTGACCTGTCGGTAAACGTGATACAGCTGCTTGTGGAATTAGGTATGCGTTTGGCAAAACGCCTTGTGAGATTTTAGCCGTTGCATACATCCCTGGTAAGAGCAAGTGGTTTGGATTGGAGAACACTGCCCGTAATGTCACCGTACCTGTATCTGGGTTTACACTGGCGTCAGAGAAGGCCAATTGACCTTCAACTGGATATTCTGAACCATCTTCAAGCGTGATTTTGACACGGGTATTGTTACTGTTGTTTAAACTGCCTTTGCTTAACTGTTGGCGTAGACGCAGTAATTCAGCACTCGATTGGTTGATATCAACATAAATTGGATCAAGTTGTTGAATCGTGACCAACGGATCTGCTTGATTGGCAGTGACCAATGCACCTGGTGTTACCGAAGAACGGCTAGACTGTCCTGAGATTGGCGCGCGAACTGTTGAGTAACCTAAAGTAATTTCTGCATTTTTCAATGCTGCTTCAGATGCTGCAACATCAGCTTCAGCCAATTTCACTTGCGCATTGATATCATCATATTCTTGTTTAGAAACCGCATTGGTTCCAACCAGTTGACGATAACGACCTTCTTTCACGCGTAATGCATTTAAGTTTGCTTGTTGACGCAATAAGGTTGCACGAGCATTGTCTGCTGTGGCACGGTTAGTATTGGCGTCAATTTGATAAAGCGCTTGACCTGCTTGAACGTAACTACCTTCAGCAAATAATCGTTTTAAGATCACGCCACCTGTTTGTGGACGAACTTCCGAGACTTGATATGCTGAGGTTCGTCCTGACAGTTCGACGTTCTGTTCAACACTTTGTGGTTGAGCGACAATGACACCCACTTCTGGAGGCGGCATTTTTTGGGCAGCAGCAGCTTGCTGTGCATTTTTAGGGTCTTTGCTACAACCAACAAGCGCAATGCTTGTTGCTAATGCGCAAGCAGTGAGGGCAGGAGCCCAAAGCTTAGCCGACATCATTATTCCACCTCAATTTAGATTTTTTATCTAAAAACAAATTGTTGCTGAAAGTGCTTTGATACAGCCAAAACCAAAGCAACGAAGTCCAAATCAACCCAATTCCCCAACCGGCAAGTACGTCAGTTGGGTAGTGAACCCCAGCGTAAACTCTAGATATCCCCATGAAGATAAACCATAAAGTAGATACTAAAATGACACTGTTGCGATGTTTATATTGTTGACACAACAATATGGCTAAACTCGCAAGGGTTGCAGCATAAAGGCTATGGGCACTTGGGAAGGATGCGCCATAACTTTGAACCAAGTGATAAAACTCCATTGGTCTTGGCCGATCAATACTCCATTTCAGAACCCAACCAATCGCAATACTGCCACTCACACTAAAAGAGATAAATATCAAATTTTTATAATTTTTAATCCAAGTTTGGTAAAGACACAAAAATGTGGTTAAAAATAGTAAAAAAGGCATCCCACCGAGTCTGGAAAGCAGAATTGTTACATGATTAAGCGTAAATGAACGGTGCTCAAAAAAAGCTTGAACACTCAAAAGATCTAAAGTTGATGCGTTGGGATTGATTAATCCAATCACACCAAGTCCTAAAAAAAAGCAACCAATACAAAGCAATAGGTAAGGCATCCGCTACTCATTTTTTGCTTAACCGATGTTTAGGGGGTGTTGAGTGTTTGAAAGTGTACTCGCGAGTACACTTTTGGTCAAGTCTTGAAATTTTATGATAATTTCATTTCTATGTTTTTTTAAGATGTAGTAAAAAAACATAACAAAATTTGATGTATATCTCATTTTTACTTTGATCTTTTCATCTGTTAAAAGAGGTTCTACTTATCATAAATGCTCTAGTTAATATTGTAGAGGATCTTCTAAAAGTGTAATTCAACCCAATTAGAACATATAGATTTATATCGACTTTTAGGCTTCAAGTACAGCATTTAGAAATGAAGTACTAATTATCTGTTAACAGTGTCAGGTCACTAACCAAGCGGGGAAATGAGTTGGTATAACTTAAATCTTTCCATTTCTTTTGAGAGACGTAGGCGTTGAGGTCATAGTCTCTCCTGATCATAGGCGATACCGTGACAGAGCAGAGGTCTATTGATTAATAGATGTAGGGAATACCAATCCATTTAAACTATTTTTGGTTGGCTGATTATACGCAAAAATAGTTCAAAGGTTAGACTTTTACTTTGAGGTCTTTGTCTGTAAAAGCTTAGTGGGGTGTTGGACTATTTTTGCTTTGCTCTTCAACCTCGACCGGTTGCTTTGGAGGCCAGAAAAAATCACTTGGTCGAGTCAGAAAGTGGGTGGTTACTAATTTTGCTAAGGGCTTCCATTGTGCAAAACGCACACGTCGTGCACGAAGTGCAACAATAATGGTCAAGGTAAAGCTAACAAATAAGTTGGTTAAACCAATCAGCATCACACCAAGAAATGAGACTAAAATCAAACCAATGTCAGGACTGCCAATGGTCATTAAACCTTGAATAAAGTTTGCTGAAGCAAAGGCGATGTGACGAATATCTAAAGGCAAGCCTAAAATAAATCCAATGGTTCCCATGCTGCCAAGCATAATCCCGAACAGAAAGTTACCAGCCAATGCCCCGAGATTGGTTTCGATATAATTGGCAAACTTGTCTAAGCGTTTTTGCCCCATCCAGCGTTTTAGGCTTCGATGCTGTTTTAAGCGAGGACCGACTTTACGGTAGACTGCCAAGTTATCGAAATAACCTGCAATTAGACCAGAGAAGAATAAGCACACACCAGCAATTGCCGCATGTGGAACAGCTAAAGAGGTGAATGGATTCAGGCTGTGTAAGAGTGTGGCCGATTTGGCATGACTGAGTAAAGGTTCGCCCAAATTGTATTGCCATAAATAGGTAATTAATGCTGCAGTTGGTATGGCAATCGAGATATTGCCTAAAATGGCGATGAACTGGGTTCGGATAATATTAATAATCAATGCGGCCAGTTCTGCAATCTGTGCGGTTTTGCTGCCTTTTTGTTGCTGTACGGTTGAAGCCAGAGCGGCTGCAGTCATGGCTGGCTGCTTGGTGGCAACGGTAAAGTGCAACACATGAATCAGCATAAAACCAAGCGCATAGTTCATGCTGTATAAAAAAGCATGACCAAACGGCGCCAGTACCAAACGGGCTGTTAAAATCTTGAGTGTTGCCATGGTGGCAATAATCGCACCAGCACCAGCGGCTGCTTTATACATGCCAAAGAAGCCGGCTTTGTCTGTACTTACGTAATGTTCACCTGTTTTACTGGCATTTTCCGTCACCTGTAAGGCAATTAACTCACTGGTTGAGGTGAGTAAATGACGGACACTTTTCTCATTATAATGCGCTTTGGTTAAGTCAGTGATTAACTCACCTAATGCCGTGTATCGAGCGTCATTCTGGCTGGCCAGTAAGGTCAGTAACAGTTCGATACGGTCAATGGCTTGCTCTAGTAGCGACAATAAATAGGTCAGACTGATACTGACACCAATCCGTTTAGTGGCACGGCGAATTTTCAGTACGACTTCACGACATTGATCCAGCATTACAAAGGCTTGAGAGGCATCTGGTGGCGGTAAAACTGCAACCGCATCTTGGTCATCAATCTGTTTTTTATATTTTTCAATGAACTCTACAATTTCTCGGTTTTGTACCAGAAAAGGAGATTCATATTCCGTAATGTCGGGTTGTGCATTGATAAATTCAGGATATAAGCCGATCCCACTGATCCGATAAGATAGTACCGTAATGGCTTTAATGAGCTCATTCTTTGAAATCTGTTTTTCAGTAGTATTGCTTTGACTTTCACCTAACAGGTTAAAGAGCGTAATCCAGTCCTGGTTGTCAATCAGATCGAGCCATTCACTGTCATTTTCCTGATGAAAGACTTTCCCAATCAAGGTTTTGAGTTGTTGGCCATCTTCGACTAAAGGAAGGAAATGTGCGCCTAAACGTTGTCCTAACTGATTCCAGAAGCCATCCAGCGAGAGAATGCCGCTATCGGCATATAAACTAATCTGTTTATATTGGCTGATCAGTTTCAGTAAAAAATTCTGTACGAGAATTGCTGATGTTGGTGTCAGCAATAATATTTTGATCAACGCATGAATACGTTGTTTGACTTCATCTGCATCATTGGAATTTTTTGGGCGTATCCGATTGACCAGTTCAATCAGCAGTTGTTCATCAAGAACAGCTTGAGGTTGATCAAGCTGTTCCTGCATTTTTAAAAAAAGATCAGATACAGTTAATTGCATAGATAGTCAGAAAATTATTGTAGTCGATGTAAAGCCATTAAAGTCAAATTGATCAGTGCTTGGCGATATTCATTATCTGGTAGCGCTTTTAACGCCTCTAAAGCGGCATCCGTTTCTTGTTGGGCACGTTTTTGACAGTAATCTAGGCCACCTGAGTGATGAACAATTTCAATCACTTTATCTAAATGCTCCACACCACCCGTTGCAATACTACGACGAATGATCTCGTGATCATCACCAGTTGAATGCGCTAATGCTGAAATTAACGGTAAAGTCGGCTTGCCTTCCATTAAATCATCACCAATATTTTTACCTAATGTTTCTGCATCAGAGGTGTAATCTAAAATATCGTCAATAATTTGAAAGGCATTACCAAAATGACCTGCGAAGCGACGCAAAGGTTCACGATATTCTTCCGTCCCTGCCAAAATGGCTGCGCCTTCGGTGGCGAGCTCAAATAGACGGGAGGTTTTACCGTGGATAATTCTTAAACAGGTTTCTTCAGTGGTTTCTGGCTGGTGCTGAGATTGCAGCTGTAATACTTCACCTTCTGCGATTTCACAGGTTCCTGTTGAAAAATCTTTTAATAAGGTCATATTATTTAAATCGACCAATAAATCAAAAGCTCTTGAAATCAGAAAGTCACCGACCAAAACAGCAGTCTGGTTGTTCCAGGTTGCATTTGCAGTGGGGCGACCACGGCGTAGGCTCGATTCATCTACGACATCGTCATGCACCAAGGTCGCGGTATGTAGCATTTCAATCACGGCTGCCAAGTGTTGTGCTTGTTGCATATTGGCTAGACCGCAGGCACGCGCAGCGAGTAAGCACATGATCGGACGCATACGTTTACCGCCTGCTTCTACGACATGCTTGCTGACACTCATCACTAAACCGACTTTAGAGCTAATTCCTTCATTAATGAGGCGATCCATCGCAGCAAAATCTGTCGCAACAGGGGAGAGAATGTCTTGCTTAAAATCGATAACCATATGAAGAAAAACCTCGTATAGGTGGGTAATGTTGCCAAGTGTATCAATTAATCGGCCACTTAACAGTTATACAGACTGTGTAATCCGTCATTTAAGACACGATGGTGAGTTTTTTGGTCTTAATTTAGACAGAAAAGGGAGTTTCCCACCGAATGCCATCACTTTAATTATGGCGTTGTAAAAACACAGCTTGTTATCGTTGCAATTTGTTTTTTTAAATGTATTTCAAATTTTGATCAGAAGCAATCAAAACAGTTCGTCATCAATCTAATTGATTTTGCTCAAAAATTCAAACAAGTTAACGATATCCATATGTTTATGTAAAATCACTTGTTGTTTGATCAATTTTCACTTAAAATTTGTCCCCTTGTATAACCCCAGTGGCGTTCGTCTTAAGATCGGTATATCCCTTTATCGACACGACGACACGGGCAAGTTGGAGTACATTATGTACGCAGTAATCCAAAGCGGTGGTAAACAGCACCGTGTTGTTGAGGGTGAAACCCTTAAAGTAGAATTATTGAAAGCTGAAACTGGCGCGACTATTACGTTTGATGACGTATTAATGGTTGTTAACGGTGACAACATTCAAATCGGTGCTCCAGTTGTAGCTGGCGCAAAAGTAACTGCAGAAGTAGTTGGCCATGGTCGTCACGACAAAATCCGCATCATCAAAATGCGTCGTCGTAAACACTACCGTAAGCAACAAGGTCACCGTCAATGGTTTACCGAGTTGAAAATTACTGGTATCGCAGGCTAATACGAGGAGTAAATAGACATGGCAACTAAAAAAGCCGGTGGATCGACGAAGAACGGTCGTGATTCGAATCCTAAGATGTTAGGTGTTAAAGTTTACGGTGGTCAAACTGTAACTGCTGGTAACATCATCGTTCGTCAACGTGGTACAGAATTCCACGCTGGTGCAAATGTTGGTATGGGCCGTGACCATACTTTATTTGCTACTGCTGACGGCGTAGTAAAATTTGAAGTGAAAGGTCAATTTGGCCGTCGCTATGTAACTGTTGAAGCTTAAGTTTTAATAGTTCGAAAAAACCCGCTTTTAGCGGGTTTTTTTATATGTACTGGATTTTTGCAGTATGTATTGGTTTTAAGATTTCCCAAAAGCCCCGCTTTTTAAATCCTCATAGGCCTGTAAAATTTCCGCATAACTGTTCATCACAAAAAAGCCATGTCCATTGATCGGCTCCTGCAAGGGTGGTGCAGATAAAAATAACAGATCACTATCCTCTAATGCCGTAATTGCAACATCGGTATCAAAGCTCGACATTACCGCTAAGGCTTGTTCTTCCAAAATGTCTTCATGTTCAGTGAATTGAAGCTTACCTTTACGGAGATAAATTAAAGTGCTGTCGCCATGCTGGGCAGGAAGTATTAACGGATGCCCTTTATTTAAATGAACGTCTAAGACCTGCATCGGGCTAAATGTTTGTGCTATGCCCTGAATATTTTGAAACTGTCCCGCCACAATCCGCACATAGCCTGCATCTTGTTCGAGTGGTACTTTAGGGATGGTGTGATTCAATAAACTTTGATAACGCGGTGGAGACATCTTATCTTTTGCGGGAAGGTTGACCCATAATTGCAGCATTTCAAAGTATCCGCCCCGTTCACGAAAGGCAGGGCTAAAATGTTCTGTATGCTGAATGCCAGAGGCTGCAGTCATCCATTGCACATCACCTTGTCCGATGATTCCGCCTTGCCCGGTTGAGTCTTGGTGTTGTAGTTCGCCCGCAAACACAAATGTCACCGTTTCAAAACCACGGTGTGGATGTTCATTCACGCCTTTTTTACTGCTTTTTGGCGCCAAGCGCCCTGGCCCTAGGTGATCTAGCAATAAAAAGGGGGAGGTGGTATTGCCCAGCTCTTGATAAGAGAACACGGAAAGAGCTGGATAAAAATCACCAATCGCAAATCGAGTGTCATTACGGTGAATAAAGGCAAGACTTTTCATGAATGATACGAGTTAAAATCATTGGTTTTTAGCTTAGCAAATGTTGATGATTCGTCTAGATTCAAGCTGATCAATAATTTTCCCTGATCGGACATTGACGAATGCCACTGGTGAATGGTCGAAAAGTTAATTTTCGTTCTTACAATCTCTACATAAAGGCTGTAACTTCATACATAATGCAGAACTTTGCGACACGAATTACACAAAACCATTGCTTTTCTTCATTTTTTTAATGATCAAAAACAGTAAGATGTCGTCATACCAGTAGAAATCTGATAGAAGGTTGTTTTTATGAATTTCGTAAAAAAAATGGCTTATGCTGCAACGTTAAGTGCAATGACACTTGCTCCTGTTGTGAGTAGTCAGGTCTTCGCTGCACCAGTTGCTGCATCGGCCCAGCAAGCCACGACCAGTTTGGTTCAACAGCTATCTGGCTTGCAACGATTCACCGCAGATTTTGAACAAACCACAAAAGTGGCAACCAGTAATAAAGCAGTACAAAAAAAGGGTTTAACTGCTCAACATATGAATCAGGCTTTTAAGGGGACGATGAAAGTTGAGCGTCCTGGAAAGTTCTATTGGGAGACCACGAGTCCGGCAAAACAAACGATCGTGACTACAGGTAAAGTGGTGTGGATTTATGATCCAGACTTACAGCAAGCGGTACGTCAAAGTCTGGATGACCAAATTGCCAATACGCCTGCCTTGTTGTTGTCAGGTAATACCAATCAGATCATGCAAACATATCGTGTGACTCAGCCTGACCGCACCAAGTTGTATTACACCTTGTATCCAAAACAGGAAGATGGGGCTTTCCAAAGTCTGACCATTAGTTTTGGAGCGAATAAAGCGCCAAACTTGATGGTATTACAGGACTCTTTAGGTCAGACCACTTATGTGCGTTTTAGCAACCTGAAAGTGAATCAGCCGATTCCAGCTTCGGTGTTTAATTTTACCCCACCTAAAGGCACCGATATTATTGATCAGTAATCGATTGCCTCCTCTAAAAAGCCGCAACTGTTGCGGCTTTTTTTCTGGGCGAATTCTGGATACATTTTTTAATTTCATCTCTGGGCAAGGCTTTGTATAGTGAAGAAAAACATCAGAGACTTGCATGACGATGAAGACTTCACAATTATCAAAAATGATTCCACTGCTCCCAATTCTGACAGTTGTTGCACTTGCGGGTTGCCAACCCAAAAAGGACAGTTCAGCGACAACGGAAAAAGTGGATATTCCATTGATTCATGCAAAAGTCGTGGCGGTTAAACTGCCAAAACAAAAAGTGTGTCTAGAGGATGGCTGCACTACTTATGATTTACAAACAGTTGAAACTAATCAGAAATGGATTGATGACTATTTCGTAAACCGGATGAAAAAGGCCGAGCCAAATGCATTTTCCAATATTGCGGATCAAAAAGTAAAAGTTCCAGCGGATGAGCCATCGCAAAGTGAAAGCAGTACTTATGTGCGTTTTATTGGGCAAAATTATAATCTAGCGACTTTTGCGATCCAGACTTATTCCTACTCTGCGGGGGCGGCACATGGTATGTCACATCAAGAATTTGTGAATTTTGATTTGAGCAATAAAAAACATATCACGGTCAGTGAATTGCTCAAGCCTGATATGAATACCAAACTGCGTGATGAACTGTATGCATCCAATCAAAACTGGCTCGAAGACCATAGCATCAAGAAAGAGCAACTCCAGGTCAGCGATAACTATTATTATGGTGTGAATGGTATCGTATTTGTTTATCCGCTGTATGAACTGGCGTCCTATGCTGAAGGCATGAGTGAATTGACGTTGCCATATTATGCTGCCAAACAGTTTGTGAAGGCGGAATATTTACCGAGCCTGCCTAAAGATCCAAACTAGTTCTTCTCCAGCATCTACATCTCAGGTGTAGATGCTGAGACTTTGTTGCCAATCGCTGTATTTTTTTAGGTTAAAGCCTTACACTATAGCCAGTTTTTTTCTCTATTCATGATTGATTATGATCGACCCAAAATTACTTAGAAATAATATCGAAGCGGTCAACGCTGCTTTGGCAAAACGTGGTATTCAGCTAAATGTGCAAGAGTGGGCTGATTTAGAAGCTCGCCGTAAAGATTTGCAATCCAAAGCTGAAAACTTGCAAGCTGAGCGTAATGCGGGTGCCAAGCAAGTCGGTCAAATCAAAAAGTCGGGTGGAGACGCTTCTGAAATCATGGCGCGTATGGCAGCCATTGGTGATGAGATTAAAGCTGCGGAAGTGGCTTTAGCTGAGTTGCAAGCCGAGCTTGAGCAAAAATCATTGGCGATTCCAAACTTGCCTGATGAATCTGTTCCCTTTGGTAAAGATGAAAGCGATAACCTTGAAATCTTAAAATGGGGCACACCACGTCAATTTGATTTCGAGATTAAAGATCATACCGACCTTGGTGAAATGATGGGTGGTCTGGAATTTGAAACTGCGACCAAATTAACAGGCTCACGTTTCAGTGTTTTGAAAGGTCCTTTGGCGCGTTTACAACGTGCTTTGGCTCAGTTCATGCTGGATACACATACGCTTAAAAATGGCTATACCGAAGCTTATGTCCCATATTTGGTCAATGCAGACAGCTTACGTGGTACAGGTCAACTGCCTAAGTTTGAAGAAGATTTATTCAAGCTACAAGGTGAAAAAGAGTATTACCTGATTCCAACGGCTGAAGTGCCAGTAACCAACTTCGTTCGTGACGAAATTATTGATGCTGATCGTTTACCACTGAAATATTCTGCACATACCCCATGTTTCCGTAGCGAAGCAGGTTCTTATGGTCGTGATACCCGTGGTTTGATTCGCCAACACCAATTCGACAAGGTCGAAATGGTGCAAATCGTGAAACCAGAGCACTCTATGCAGGCACTTGAAGAATTGACTGCACACGCAGAGGGTATTTTGCAGGCATTGGGCTTACCGTACCGTAAGATTTTGCTCTGTGGTGGTGACATGGGCTTTGGCGCAGTTAAAACCTATGACCTAGAAGTCTGGGTACCAAGCCAAGATACCTATCGTGAAATTTCAAGCTGCTCAAATATGGGCGATTTCCAAGCACGCCGTATGAAAGCACGCTACCGTGTCGATCAGAAGAAGATCGAATTGGTGCATACCTTGAATGGTTCAGGTTTAGCGGTGGGTCGTACCTTGCTTGCGGTGATGGAAAACTATCAACGTGCTGATGGTTCAATCGAGATTCCAGAAGTTTTACGTCCATATATGGGCGGTGTTAGCTATATCGACTAAACTTTGCATCGAATGTGTGTGCATCGTTTTTGCTTGAGCTCAGTCAGATTGAAAATATAGAGGCGTGATGTGGAAATTTTCCCAATCTCTTTAAAGTTGCAGCAGCAACGTGGTCTGATTGTGGGTGGTGGGCATATTGCCTACCGCAAAGCAAGCCTGCTCGTCAAAGCTGGTGCAATTGTCGATGTGATTGCACCAGACATCCTTCCTGAATTACGCCAACTGGTTGAGCAATCGACAGGGCAATACATTCAAGCGCCTTTTTCTGAAACTGTTTTGGCAACGCCTTATCGCTTGGTGATTGCTGCGACAGATCAGCCCGAAGTCAATAAAAGTGTATTTGAACAGTGTGAACAGCGTCATCTGCTGGTGAATAGTGTTGATGATATTCCGCATTGTCGCTTTATGGTGCCTGCGATTATTGATCGCTCGCCCTTGGTAATCTCGGTGGCTTCCAATGGCGCATCACCCGTGTTATCCAGACAGCTACGTACTCAGATCGAAACCATTGTGCCGCATGGTATGGGCAAATTGGCTGAATTTTCAGGCCAGTGGCGTAAGCAAGTCAAAGCCAAAATTGCCAATCCAGACGAACGCCGTGTCTTCTGGGAAAACCTGTATGCCAGCCCGCTGAAAGAACAGGTTTTCAATGATAATATCGATGTAGCCAATGATCTGATTGAGCAGGCTTTAACAGAATGGACTGCGCCGAAAGGTGAGGTGTATTTGGTGGGAGCTGGGCCGGGTGATCCAGAACTGCTGACTTTAAAAGCCTTACGTTTGATGCAACAAGCCGATGTGGTGATTTATGACCGTTTGGTATCAGCACCGATTCTAGATTTGTGTCGCCGTGATGCTGAAAAGATTTATGTGGGTAAAGCACGTTCTAATCATTCTGTTCCACAAGATGGTATCAACGCCTTATTGGTAGATTATGCGCAACAAGGTAAACGTGTATGCCGCTTAAAAGGTGGTGATCCTTTTATCTTTGGGCGTGGTGGAGAGGAAATTCAAGAGTTGGTGGAAGCCAATGTGACGTTCCAAGTTGTGCCGGGGATTACCGCAGCTTCAGGTTGTTCGGCTTATGCGGGTATTCCACTAACCCATCGTGATTATGCGCAAAGTGTGCGTTTCCTGACAGGGCATTTAAAAGAAGGCTCACCTGAGTTACCTTGGAATGAACTGGTTTACGAAAACCAAACTTTAGTCCTTTATATGGGACTGGTCGGTTTGGAACGTATTTGTGAGCAATTGATAGCCCATGGCCAGCGTCCAAGCATGCCTGTGGCTTTAATTTCCAAAGGTACTACCCCTGAGCAAAAAGTGGTGGTAGGTACATTGGCAGACATCGCAACCAAAGTATCTGAACATCAGATCGTAGCACCGACTTTAACCATTATTGGTGAAGTGGTGAGTCTACGTGAACAGTTAAAATGGCAATCCCTCCCAACCTCCCTTTAAAAAAGGGAGGAGTCCCCCTCTTTTTTAAAGAGGGGCTAGGGGAAATTTTAAAGTAGAGAAAATTTGTGATTCATGTCGTTCTATATGAGCCTGAGATTCCAGCGAATACAGGTAATATCATTCGTTTATGTGCCAATACAGGTGCGCAGCTACATTTAGTCAAACCATTGGGTTTTGAGCTGGATGATAAGAAGTTGAAGCGTGCAGGTCTGGATTACCACGAGTGGGCGAGAATGCAAATCTGGGACAATATCGAACTTTGTCTTGCCGACTTAAAAACCAAAGGCGTTGAGCATGTCTTTCCGCTTACCACCAAAGGGACAGCGACACCGCATACGGTTAATCTGAATCGCCCAGTTGCTTTGTTGATGGGGCCTGAAACCCGTGGTCTGCCAGAGCAGGTGCGTTTGATGTTCCCGCAAGAGCAATGGATTCGTTTGCCGATGGCGGAAAATTCAAGAAGCTTAAACCTTTCGAATGCAACTGCCGTGATTGTCTATGAAGCGTGGCGACAACAGGGGTTTAAACAACTCTAGTTTCGCAGCTTAGAGATCACCATACGGGCTGGCCACAACCAACGTATAACCATTCAGATCTTTAAACCAAATCTCTCGGTGATGTGCATTGGGATTGTATCTGGGGCCTTCTAAAATTTCGACTTGATGAGTTTGTAAATTCTCTACAATCTCATCAAATTGAGTACTTTCAAACCAAAGTAAAACGCCGTTACCAACTACCCGTTTCGGGTCTCCGATATGTGAGTGGTCATGGGCTTGCCATTGATGCAATTGCAGCACCATGCACTGTCCAAACAGCAATTGTTCATATTCTCTGCCACCATGTCCGCTCTTTAAACCCAGTACCGTTTGATACCACAGGCTGGTTTTCTCAACATCGGCTACCGCAATCAAAGGCTGTGGGTACATATGCATCTCACGAAATTATTCGAATTGTTGTTGCTGTATCGTATCAAAACGTTGTTGAGCGTATATTACTTGTTCGATGTTACTTTCAGCCCAATCTTTGAGTTGGTACGCCATTTCTGCAACTTCCAGACCGAGTGGTGTGAGTGAATAATCGACTCGAATCGGTGCCGTATCTTGTACTTGTCTTTGAATAAAGCCATCACGTTCCAGCATTTTTAGTTTCTGTGACAATACTTTAGGTGAGATGCCTTGAATGCTCTTTTTGAGTAAATTGAAATGTTGGGTATCTCGGGCGAGTGTATTGATAATCAATAAAACCCATTTGTCTGCAATTTTTTCAAAAAATAAACGAGCAGGACAATGTTGTTGATAAATATCATATTTTAATGCCTGATTCATGGCGACAACCCTCATTTCTACAATATGATGCCCGTAGTTACCAATAGGTAACTAATTGACACCTAGTTTCTAAAATATATCATTAAATCGAACTTTTGAAAAATTTTGGATAATCCCATGACAAAAATTGCAGTTGTATATTTCTCTGGCTATGGCCATACCAAAGTGGTTGCTGAAACTTTTGCAGGCGCAATTGATGCAGCTTTGATTGAAATTGATCAGAATGGTGAGATCACAGAGCAAGACTGGCAGACTTTGAATGATGCACAGGGTATTGTTTTTGGCGCACCGACATATATGGCGGCAACCCCTTGGCAGTTTAAGAAATTTGCCGATGCTTCTTCAAAAATCTGGTTTACCCGTGGTTGGCAAGATAAAGTCTTTGCAGGTTTTACAAACAGCGCGAGTTTGAATGGTGATAAGCAAGTGACCTTGATTCAATTACAAACCTTGGCCTCTCAGCATGGTGGTATTTGGGTGAGTTTGGGGTTGTTACCAGCCAATACCAAAGATGCAAAACGTGAAGATATAAACAATTTAGGTGGTTCAGTTGGATTACTGGTTCAGTCACCATCGGATGCGAGTACCGATGAGATTCCGACAGGGGACTTGGAAACAGCGAAACTTTATGCAAAACGTGTGAAGTCGATTGTTGAAAAATTGCATGGTTAAGATTTTAAGATGATAAAAAGACCGCCAAATTTAGGCGGTCTTTTAGTGAGTTGCTTATGATTCTTAATCGATTAATTATTCTTTAGCCCGACTGGCATAAATGGTGAGTGTATGATCACTGGAAATACCACTAGCAACTGTTATTGGAGCATCCCATAAATTCCAGCCGAGTGAAGACTGCCCAATCAGACGCTGTGTATATAGATAAATGCTTGCACCAGGTTCATCATCATCTAGAACACTACCATCAAATACTTTGTAGACCAAATCCGCTAGATTACTATTACTGCTGTTTCGTTCCACAACTAAACCACGGTTACCCATGCCATCCTCAGCAATAAAACGATAGACATAGCCCGCTGCTTTTTGTTGATCCAAAATGGTTTTAATCTGAGCTGCGTTGGTCTTGCTATCTGTAGTAAACCAACGATAGTCATAAGTAGCATTATGTAAGCTGCTATTGGTACATAAGAAAGCGTACTGGTTAATATTCACAAATCCTGCAAAATCCAAACGACAACCACTTTTGCCAAGTTCATTTGCATAGTTTGTCCAGCTGCTTGTGGTCACTAGAGTGCCATCAACCAGCTTGTCATCTACGCTATAGGTCGCAGTATCACCCATGCGTTTTTCAAAAATATTAAATGTGCCCTTATTATTATCAAGTTTATATTGCATCCGATAATGGAAACCTTGGTTGGCCTGAGTGCTGAACTGAGCTTTGAGTAACTTATATCTTTCCGCTGGTGTTCCCTCGGTATTTGCTGTAACGAGTTGATATTGCCATGTTGCTGCTTTTGCTGCGTTATCTTTGATATACAGATTACGCATTCTCATTTCGTCTGAGGTGAGTAAAGCAGATGCGGTATCAGATGTGACATTGGTATCAATACGAACATCCGCTAGTCTAAAACCTACATTGGCTTGGGCATCGAGTTGATTTTTGAGTCGTGCTAGCGTTGGTTCCAGATCTTTGAATGCATAGCTACTGGTGGTTATAAATGGATTGGCTTTCAGGCTTTGGAAGCGTATAAGAGGAGACCTTCTCCAGCATTGATTAGGGTCCATGGCTTGTACGGTCTGATCAATCTTGGTTTCGTCGGTTTCTGACGTCTCAAAGTAACAAAGTGTATTTGCATCTTTAAAGGCCAGTACGGCTGCTTTGGAATTACTATCATCATCGCCATAACTTTTAACCCGAGCTAGATAAAAGGTGGTTTTGTTGTTGTGTTGCGCGTTGCTGATACTGTAATACAAGACGCCTCGAGGACCGCCATCATGATGAAAATCTCCGAAAATTTCCCCTGAGCAACTGGCTTCTTGATAACGCTCTCCTTCAATAAGTGTATCAAATGAATTATTCGATACGATATGATTTTCCATCACTAGACGGAAATTATTGGGTGCTGGATAGCAATATGGAGACTCCCAAGTTCCTGCAAATGTTTGAGATACTGGTGTTGGTGTTGGTGTTGGTGTTGGTGTTGGTGTTGGTGTTGGTGTTGGTGTTGGTGTTGGTGTTGGTGTAGGAGTAGGAGTAGGAGTAGGAGTAGGAGTAGGAGTAGGAGTAGGAGTAGGAGTAGGAGTAGGAGTAGGTTCAGATGAGCTTGAACCTCCGCCGCTACCAGAGTCAAACCAACAAGCACTGAGTGCTACCGAAAGCAGCACAACGCTACTTCCTTTCACGATATTTTTCATTATTCTGAATCCCTCTGTTTTTCGGTGTTTAAAAAATCAATTTGATTTTTTGTTTTCGAATTTTGTTAAATTTTTTTAATCATAATGCAGCTTTAAAAGGGAAATAAACAAAAGGCCCCATTAGGTTGTTATATTGGTTTTTAATGTTTTTATTCAGTATTTTTATCTCTGAAATCTTGGATAATTTTAATTTTTTATTATTTTAAATTCAGTCTATGAACAGCTTCTTTATTTTGATCGGGATTCAATCACAGTCTTTATACAGTGCTTTTTAATCTCTCATTTAAAATAATAAAAAAGGCGCATTTAGCGCCTTTTTTATTCCGTTAACAATTAGTGTCTGTCATCAAATTCATTATGCTGTGGTGCATTGTATTTGAAGCCTTTGGTCTTGTAGGCAAGATAACCGACACCAATGACGGCCCAAGCCAAACCAATCTGTAAAGCCAATTTATCAATTTCTAACCACATCATAAACACGCTGGCGAAACCCAGTGTTGGAATAATAATGTAGCTGATAATATCTTTTGGCGTCTTGTTCTTACCATCTCTCAATGCATAGCGAGAAATCACCGAGAAGTTAACAAAGCTAAATGCAGTTAATGCACCAAAGCTAATCAAGTTCACGATATGCTCAAGATCAAGGAAACCCGCAGATAAAGCCACAACACCAACGATCAGGATGTTGTAAGTTGGGGTGTGTAAACGTGGGCTAATATGACCGAATAATTTTTTATTGATCACACCATCACGACCCATTACATACATTAAACGTGATACGCCTGCATGTGCTGAAATACCTGATGCCATCACGGCCACGACTGCAAAGTAGAGCACCATAGTCTTAAATGCCAGACTACCAATGGCTGCAACCATGACTGGTTGAGACTCATCCAGTGGGTTGAAATAGGTCGTCGGATTACTTGGGAAGTAAAGCTGAATAAAGTAGGTGCTGACAATGAAGATGATACCCGCAAGCAATGCTGTGGTGAAAATTGCACGTGGCAAGGTTTTTTCAGCATCTTTGGTTTCTTCTGCCAGTGAAGAAAGCGCATCAAACCCGGTAAACGAGAAGCAGAGTACGGTCGCACCTGCAATTAACGCCCCGACAGAGGTCACTTCATTCCAGAATGGCGCAAGCGACCATAACTCGGCTTTGTCTGGATTCAGCGTGCCATCGGCATAAACACCTTGTGTGAGCAGGATATAGACCTGATATACAAAGTAGAAAATGACACCAAGCTGGATCACCACAATGGTACTGTTAAAACGTGCGACAAATCGTGCACCAAACAGGTTAATCACGGTCATGAGCACGGTTAAGGCAATTACCCAAATCCAGTTATTTACTTCTGGGAAGAGTGCTCGCAGATAAATATCAGCAAGAATGATATTCACCAGAGGGGAGAGCAAATAATCTAACCACGAAGACCAACCCACCATAAAACCAACATTAGGGTGAATTGACTTTTGGGCATAGGTATACGCAGAACCAGAAGACGGATAACGACGAATCATGTGACCATAACTGATCGACGTTAAAAGAATTGCAACTAAGGCAAATATGTAGGAAGTCGGTACATGACCACCACTTCTTTCAGATACTAAACCAAATGTATCAAATAAAGTTAATGGTTGAATATAAGCTAAGCCAATAATGATGATGTGCCAAAGCACAAGATTCTTTTGAAGCTTCGCTGTTGGTTGAGTCCCAGATAAATTTGTCAACGGCGTTATCCTCATAATCGTTGATCAAAGATCAGCCATAGTGTTAAGGATCGTTTGAGACAAAAACGATCCCCCGTACAAAAAACGAAAGTGCGCCAATCTATCCTAAAACACTATAAATTGTCAGTACTTTTATGCTTTTTTTAGCAATTTTTTTGCCAATTGGGTAAAGAAATAGATGAATAAAGATTCACTTAAAATTAAAAAACCCCGATACTCAATCAATATCGGGGCTTTTAAGCAGGAATACTTGATTTAACTCAATGTATTACCATGCTTTTTGTAAGATTGCACGAATGTCTTGCAAGTTTGCTTCTTTCGGGTTGTAAATGATAGAACCATCATTCAGTGCCTTGTCGGCAACTTCATCCAGTTGTGCTTCAGTGATTTTACCTGTTTCACGTAAAGTACGTGGCAATTTGGTCAGGCTGAATAAGCGATCACGCATCGCCAGAATCGTGGCAATGGCTTTGTCTGCACGTAAGCTGGCTGGTGTTTGGGCATAAATATCAGCACCCGCCAGTGGCAACAATAACTCACCAATCTTGTCGCCATTAATTTCTTTGTTGTAATCCAGCACGTAGGGCAGGAATAAGTTCATGCATAAACCGTGGGGTAAATGTGCAACTGCGCCCAATGCATGACCCAATGAATGAACTAAACCGACCATTGAATTCGAGAACGCAATCCCTGCCATGGTAGAAGCTTGAGCCAGTTCTAAACGACCTTGTGCATCGCTTGGATTGTCTAGAACTTTGAACAGATTTTCGCTGATCTTTTTAATGCCTGCACTGGCATAGGCATCACTGAGCGGGTTAGCAGCTAAGCAGGTATAGGCTTCGACACAGTGCGTCAGTGCATCCATGCCAGTCATGGCAGTCAGATGTGGCGGTAAAGTTTGGGTCATGCGTGGATCAAGAATCGCGGCATGTGGCATCAAGTAATAAGAGGCAAAAGCCAGTTTGACATTACGTTGTGTATCCGAAACTACGGCAACCATAGTGGCTTCCGAGCCTGTACCAGACGTTGTTGGGATCACAAAGAAAGGTTTTAGTGGTTTTGGTAGGTTATGTGCCCCTGAATATTGCAATAAATCGTCACCACCTTCAGACACCAAGATATTGGTTGCTTTAGAGGTGTCGATGACAGAACCACCACCAATCGCAATGATCGCATCACATTTTTGCTTGCGATACAGTTCTGCGGCTAAGCGAACCACTTCCAAGCTTGAATCGGGTGGAACATCATCAAAGATCGCACCAATCACCGCATCGGTGGTACTGAATGCTGCTTCAATTGGGCTGAGTAAACCATTGGCACGCACACCTTTATCAGTAATGACCATGGGGCGTTTTGCACCAAGCGTCGCAAGTTCAAATGGGATATGCTCTAAGGCAGCGTTACCAGCAATGACTTTTACAGGACAGAAAAACTCGTAATAAGGCTTAGCCATGTTATGCGCTCCGTTTCAGATATGATTTTGCGACTTTAAGATAGATATTTTTGGCACCCGTGAATTTTTCTTTTAATGTTAATTCAGCAGGGTAGCGTTTGACTGCAAGTGAAGCGATTAGCTTAGGTAAGATCAGGGCTTCCATTTTATTCAAGCAACGCACTAGACGAATCGCACTTGAAACATCACCATCGGCAATCATACGGTCATTGGCAAAGGCTTGTGCAGTACTTTCCTGAAAAGAAAATACCAAAAAAGCATGAGTTAGATGCTTGAAGGTAATGGTTAAATCAGGCTTGCCTTTGTAATTGGACAATAGTTCTAATTGTTTTTCTTCGGTTACTCGAGCAACAAATGCAGGTCCATTGGGGAAAACATTCATTGAAAGGATAAAACCAATAGGAAACTTGGACACTTCCTGTTGTACTTCATTATCCACTTGGCTTGCCATTACGAGGCCACGACCCACAACATCCATCATGAGTTTGACGTAGGCAAATTGCAAGGTGGGCTTCACGGCTTTGGTTGAAATCACTTGCTTATCCCTTGTTAAAATTATGCTAAAGCTAATTTAGAGTATTTACTCTAATTTATTTTTGTGGAATTGAAAAGTAAATTATTCAGATTTGACTATAGGGTCATTAAAGAGCTGTGTATCTTTTAAATAGCCAATAAAATCCGTACACAGTTGTTCGAAGCTTGGGTAATCTTGCAGCAAGTCTTGTAAACGCACCATTTCCAAGCCTGCGTAACCGCATGGATTGATGGTTTGAAAGCCAGTGAGGTCACAGTCAATATTCAGGGCAAGGCCATGATAACTACGACCACGACGGATTTTAAAACCTAAGGAACCGATTTTGCGTTCATCCACATACACGCCCGGTGCATCAGGTTTGGCATAGGCATCGATATTGTATTGTTTGAGCAGATCAATCATGGCTTGTTCTGCAAAACTAACCAAGGTGCGGACATGCCATTTCAAGCGATTCAGGTCGAACAGGAAATAGGCAACCAATTGACCTTTGCCATGCCATGTGACCTGTCCACCACGATCGGTGTGTACAACCGGTAAATGACTGTGCATCAGAATATGCTCTGCTTTACCTGCTTGTCCTTGGGTCAAGACATCTTGATGTTGTAGCAGCCAAACTTCATCAGGAGTGTTTTCATCACGATAGGTTGTGAAGTCTTTCATGGCTTCAAAACGAGTCGTGTAATCTTGTAGATCTTTAAAACAGCGAATGATTAAAGTCGGTTTTGCAACGCTCATTACAGCAGAATTTCCTTGGCAGCTTTGAATGGATCGGTCGTTGAATTATGGAATGATTTGAGTCAGATAAATAGGGATGGATTGAAAAGTTGTGCTTTATTTTTTATTGCAAAAAAAATCCAAAACACTTTCGCATTTTGGATTTTTTGATTAAAGCGCTGTCTTAATTAAAGGACAGGCTGCAAGATCAGCATATAAGGCATGAACTTGTTCTAACTCTTCGAAGCGCAATTGTGCGGTTAAAGAGTGGTATTTACCTGTACGTGAAGGCTGAACTTTTACAGTGTCGCCATCAAATTCTGGGAAGTGCTTCTGCAAAATATCAACAACAGCCACTCGAAGTTCATCCCCTGCATTACCAATCAATTTGATTGGATAGTCCATTGGGAAAACCCACAGATGTTCTTGTAATTCACGAGAAGGAGTGCGGTCTAACATGAGCAACCTCTTAATTTGAAACGCCTGCATCAGTGCAGGCGCTTTTGATCTAATACATAAATGGGGATGAAGTGTTGAACTTCAAGTCCTGCGCTAAATCAATACCATGCATTGCTCTAGCACAAGATTTCCCAAATATTAGTCGTTTTCCAGGAATGAACGTAAGTGTTCTGAACGAGAAGGGTGACGAAGCTTACGTAATGCTTTCGCTTCAATCTGACGAATACGTTCACGTGTTACGTCAAACTGTTTACCTACTTCCTCTAAAGTATGGTCGGTTGGCATATCAATACCAAAACGCATTTTCAATACTTTCGCTTCACGTTCAGTTAAGTTTTCAAGTACTTCACGAGTCGCTTCTTTTAAGCCTTCTGAGGTCGCAGCATCCACTGGTGAAGTGATGTTTGAGTCCTCAATAAAGTCACCAAGATGCGAATCTTCATCATCACCGATCGGTGTTTCCATCGAAATCGGTTCTTTTGCGATTTTAAGTACTTTACGAACTTTAACTTCGTCCATTTCCAGACGCTCACCTAATTCTTCAGGAGTCGGTTCACGGCCCATTTCTTGAAGAAGTTGACGAGAGACACGATTGATCTTGTTGATGGTCTCAATCATGTGTACTGGAATACGAATAGTACGTGCCTGATCCGCAATCGAACGTGTGATCGCCTGACGAATCCACCAAGTTGCATAGGTCGAGAATTTATAACCACGACGGTATTCAAACTTGTCTACGGCTTTCATCAAACCGATGTTACCTTCTTGAATCAAGTCAAGGAACTGTAAGCCACGGTTGGTATATTTTTTCGCAATCGAAATTACCAAACGTAAGTTCGCTTCAACCATTTCTTTCTTGGCACGGCGAGCTTTTGCTTCACCAACCGCCATACGTTTAGAGATATCTTTGATATCTTTCACGTTCAAACCAAGGTCTTTTTCGATATCGGCAATCTTTTGCTGGAATGCCAACACGTCTGGACGAACTTTTTCCAAATGTGCTTTGGTTTCAGCAGGTGCTTTCGCGATTTGCTCATCTAACCAAGCTGGATTTGATTCTTGCTCAGGGAAGGTGGTACGGAACTGGTTACGGTCCATACGGCCACGACGCACTGCATAACGCATGATTTCACGTTCATTTGAACGGATTTGCTCATGTGTACCACGAATCATTTCTGAAATGATGTCAAATAAACGTGGCGTGAATTTGAACATCATAAATACGGCAGCAAGTGCTTCAAGGGCAGCTTTTGCTTCTTCGCTATTGCGACCATGTTTTGCTACAACAGATTTGGTTTCATTCCAAGCTGCTTCCAATTCAGAGAAGCGAACTTTGGCAACTTCTGGATCTGGACCTGAATCACCTTCAGAATCATCATCACCTTCAGACTCTTCTTCTTCATCGTCATCATCAAGCTTGACATCTTTGCCTTTAGAAGAAGAACTATCTTCTTCTTCAATTTCAGCTTCTTCTTCAAGAACTTCAGGAATATCTTCGTCAGTTTCTGGGTCTAAATAACCAGAGAGAATATCGGCAAGACGACGCTCGCCAGTTAAAAAGTCATTATATTCTTGTAAAACAACTTCAACAGCATTTGGCCAGTAAGCAATCGAGTGTAAAACGTCACGAATACCTTCTTCGATACGTTTTGCAATGCTAATCTCGCCTTCACGTGTAAGAAGTTCAACCGTACCCATTTCACGCATATACATACGTACAGGGTCTGTGGTACGACCAGGCTCACTTTCAACCGATGCTAATACGGCAGCAGCTTCTTCTTCGGCAACTTCATCCGCTGCTTCAGTTGATTCACCAAACATGGTGTCGTCAGTTTCAGGCGCACGTTCATGCACTGGAATACCAACGTCTTGAAGCATCTGGATGATGTCTTCAATCTGCTCACTTTCCGTAATTGAGTCTGGTAGATGATCGTTAACCTCAGCGTAAGTTAAATAACCTTGTTCTTTGCCTCGGCTAATCAGAGCCGCTACTTGCGAAGTAGGGGAATTCATATCGCTCATCTTTGCTTACTCTTTTGTTGAATCTGTGGCGGTGAAAAACCGTGCATGATAGCACAATTCACGATGAATGTTTTGGATTTGATCCGTTTGCCTTAAATAAAAAATTGATTTGCTTTCACGCTTGTTACTTGAATATGGGGTTAAGTCATATTTTTTCAAGAGCAATTCCTACTTAAAGATTTTTTTTGATTGTTGCCGTTGTTGGATTATAAATACACAAAAAAACTGATGAAAAAAAGTACAAAACACGATTTTATAGCAAAAAAATCAAATAAAACTTGACAAGGGTGCGGAAGACCGATAAATAGCGGCTAGACCCATTTATATTTTTCATTAGAGGTACTTAGTGTCTTCTACAGATTTTGAATTAGATGATGATAACTACGGTGAAGATGATGTTAGTTTTGATGAGTCATCGGGTAAAATCAGCGCCAAAGAATCATTAGAAAAACGTCGTTTGATTGATGAGTTGTTAGCGCAACGTCGCTTAGAACGAGAATTAAAAGATTTTGATTATGATTTCGACGATGATGATCTTGATGACGAAGACTAAGCAAAATTGCTGAGACTTCATGTCTGAAAATGTTATGCTGTTGCCGATGTATTTTTAAAATTGGATGAAAGAATGAGCACGTTAGATTTAGACTTATTAAGTAATTATCTTGACGGTGATCAAAACGAATACGGTCTAGATTTCGCAGCGACTCATGGCTTTTTGTGTGCAATTGCCGTTGGTCCAAAATTTGATCGTTGGTTAGATGAGCTTTTTGAGAGTAATCAAAACAAGCTTCCTGCCGAAGTGCTTGAACAGGTCAAGCTTTGGCTGGAGTCAATTCGTCAGGATTTAGCCAATGAAAATGGAATCGAGTTTCCATTTGAAATCGAAGAAGCAGATGTTGAATCAAGCTTAGGCGATTGGAGTGTTGGTTTTGTTGATGCCATGTTCCTTAATGAGGAAGCGTGGTTTGCGCCTGAATTTGAAGAGCAACTGATCGATTTAACTTTACCGATCATGGTCTTTAGCGGAATTGATGAAGAAGATCCACAAATGGAATCTTTCCGCCGTAATGGCCAGTTGATGGACGAATTGGCAGAAGAAATTCCTGAAAATTTAAATGAACTCTATCTCATGTACCACACGCCAGCGTGATGTGACATGTTGCACTGCGATTCGCATAGTGCATGCATGACCGAACAAGTTAAAGATGAAAACGCCCGAGCAGGGCGTTTTTTTATGCCAATCGTTTGCTGTGATTGTTGCGCTTGAAAGGGAGATTTAAAAATGAGTGAAAAAAAGACCTATGCCTAAAGCACTGAGGATGCAACCAATGACTCGATTAATACTGACTTGTTGGGCGAGAATTCTGTTGCGAATAAGCGGTGTGGAACAAAACAATGCAACCAAGCAAAACCAAACCAAATGACTGCCAGAGATAAAAACACCATATCCGATTAATGTGTGCAGGTTGTTGCCACTGGTCATCACCTGTGAATAAATGCTCATGACAAACAGTGTGGTTTTGGGGTTGAGACTGTTGGTGAGGAAACCATGTCTGATGGCCTGCCAGCGCGTGATATCACAGTTATTTTCGTCAAACAGAATGGGGGGGAGTGTAAAGGTTTTATAACCAATATAGATCAAATAGCCTGCACCGATATATTGAATCAGTTGAATTAAACTGGGGATGTATTGTTGTAAAAAGCTCAGTCCAATCAAGCTATAACTGATATGTACCCAGACACCCATTGCAATACCGTAGGCGGTACACATGCCTAAATGGCGGCCATAGAGATAACTGTTTCGGGTGACAAGGGCAAAGTCTGCACCTGGACTAATAACTGCAAGCAGGGTAACCAAACCCACAGCAATGATTTCATTCACTCATTTATTCCTAAATTGCTTCATTAAAGATTTTTTATATTTTTCATATTCTTGCTATATTTAAAATTGAAGTTAATTCCTGTTATGTATGAGTTTTTGGAATGATTGAGCGATTGTCTTTGAATTCACTTAAGTTTTTTTATTATGTGGCGCGTTATGAAAGTGTCACCATTGCTGCAGAAAAGCTATTTGTGACTCAAAGTGCAGTGAGCAAACAACTTAAAAGCTTAGAACAAGTTTTGGGTCTGGTGTTATTTGTGCGCGAAGCCCGAAAATTAAGTTTAACATCGGAGGGTGAAGTCCTGTTTGAATGCTGCCAGCAGGTGTTTCAACAGATTGATCAATGCTTATTGCAATTACAGCAGCACAGCAAAGTACAAAACAACCTGATTCTGTCCTGTGAACCTACACTGGCAATGAAATGGTTGATTCCTCGCTTAGCTCAATTTAAGCGGCTTTATCCAGAGTTCGAAGTCAGCCTATTAACCGCAGGTGGAGCGGTTGATTTTAAACAACAAGGTGTTGACTTGGCTTTAAGACGAGATGACTTTGTTTGGGGGGAGGCTGTTTATAGTGAGAAAATTGCAGATGAACATATGCTCTGTGTCAATTTGAAAAAGAATAAAGAGTCACCTGCGAATATCTTTATTTCAGCATCACGTCCTAAATTGTGGCAGCAGTTTAAAACACGTTACCCAGCGCAATGCAGAGGGATTAAACAAACGTCATTGGAGCATTTTTATTTATGTATTGAGGCCTGTTTGGCTGGGTTAGGGGCGACAGTTGTATCTGCATATCATGTTGAAAGGGAAATAAAATATCAAATATTGGATTGCGTGAGTCCGGTTTATCGAGATGGATCATCATATTTTTTATTATCAGCTGGGGCATTTGAGGAGGATGTGCGTAAATTATTATTTAGAGATTGGCTGAGAGACGAGATGAATAAGAGTCAACAATGGTTTGATCGTGTGAATGATAATAAAACTGAATAATTAAAATATTGCTGCAAGCGTTTTCCTTCTGTTTTTTCCTCCTCAGGGCAGATTAATGATGCCACAGCGGGTAATGCAGATGGAGAGGCTCTGGTTCATGCAACAACCAATCAAAATAAAGTAATTTAAAATCACACTTATTGGTTGAAATAAAAAAGCCATCTTTCGATGGCTTTTTTTATTACTTACAGGCGTTTTCTTTTTGCTGCGGCAATTTGTGACTGACGCATGCGGAAGCCCGCTTTTTGCTTGTCTGAGGTTTTATCAATACAGTAAACACAAGACACGCCATGTTCATAGCTTGGTAATTCTGCTTCAACTTTGGTCAGTGGCCAACCACAAGCATGACACTTGATGTTTTCGCCTTCTTCAACCCCATGGGTCACCGCAGTACGGCCGTCAAACACGAAGCATTCACCTTCCCACATGCTTTCTTCAGCAGGGGTTTCTTCTAGGTATTTTAAAATACCGCCTTTCAGATGATACACCTCGTTAAAGCCTTCCTGAAGAAGGAGTGAGGTTGATTTTTCACAACGGATACCACCCGTACAGAACATCGCAATTTTTTTGTCTTTGTGCTGTTCAAGGTTCTGTTTTACGTATTCTGGGAATTCACGGAAACTTTCAGTTTTCGGATCAACGGCACCTTTGAAGGTCCCTGCTTTATATTCATAGTCATTACGTGTGTCGATCAGAATCACGTCATCACGGCTAATCAGTTCATTCCATTCTTTCGGGTCAAGATAGTGGCCAACCAAATCACGTGGCTTCACTTCTACCCCTAACGTTACAATTTCTTTTTTGAGTTTGATTTTCATTTTACGGAATGGTTTTTCAGAACTCTGAGACTCTTTATATTCCATTGCGTTAAAACCTTCGTTCAGAAGGAATTGATGTACAGTATCAATGGCTGCGCGGTCGCCAGCAACGGTACCGTTAATGCCTTCAGACGCTACAATCAGAGTTCCACATAAATTGATGTTGTTCACTAAGTCGATAAGACGTTGTTGCAGATCCGCTGCATCTGAAACTTCTTTAAATTGATATAGTGCTGCAACAACCCAATTATTGGTCGCTTGCTGTTCTACAGGTGCAAGCTGTTCTACAGTAGCGTTCATGGATAACTCCAAATGTATTAAGATAGAAAAATAAGGCGCACATTTTAGCGCGAAATCGGAAAATAAGCGAGAAAACCATAAAATAAATATGGTTTTAGAGGAGTTGGTTTTGAGTAATGATCGTCGAATCCCATCATTGACCCCATGTGCAGGGCGTTGTTCAACGGTGTTTGGTGATCTGGTCTGCCGTGGCTGCCGCCGCTTTAATCATGAAGTGATTCAGTGGA
The DNA here is from genome assembly GCF_000369645.1 of Acinetobacter sp. CIP 64.2. Classification (NCBI taxonomy): domain Bacteria; kingdom Pseudomonadati; phylum Pseudomonadota; class Gammaproteobacteria; order Moraxellales; family Moraxellaceae; genus Acinetobacter; species Acinetobacter sp. CIP 64.2. The sequence goes on along the minus strand of NZ_KB850122.1, from coordinate 1,851,772 downwards.
ATACCTACACACCAGAGCAGCGCCTAATGGTTTGGAAACGCCTAGATGCGCAACTGGACCAAATTCTGGTCCCTTTACTGCCACATGCAAATTTACAACATGTCGAAGGCTTTATTCAAAATAAGCGTATCCGTGTATTAGATAATGCCAGTAATGGACGTAAGCTTTATCATGCCTTAAAAATTTGTGAAAAAAATAAACACTTGGCTCATGATAGTGGTCTGGGGATTGCTGATGCGCAGGTTAAGCCGATTTGGGATGAGTTTGAGCGCCGTGTGCTGGCTTTGGCAAAGGCAAGCTATGAATTGGCTTGGTTACGTGCCGATGGAATTAGTAATACACTACTGCGTGCACTGGAACTGGAAGAAGATGAGATTTAAACAATTTAGTGCTGAAAAAAATTCATGGATAATTAAATAGCGAGATTATATCCGTTTGACTATCTTTATTGGGATGCGGCTATTTTAGTCCGATCAAATAGGCTTGAAAGTCGGAAAGCGCTTGGGTTTCTGGCGAAATACTGAGCGATGATCTGTTGGTCTTTTTCACGAATCAGGCTGATTTTAAAACCATGTGTGGTGCTGCCAGAAGAACGTCCTCTGCTGCGATAGAGTTTTTCAGTAATAAGGTAAGTATGTTGCCCATCACTCAAATGTCGATCAGCTAAAACTTTTAATTGTACAGGCTGCTGAAAACGGTACAGCACTTTCAGTTGCTGATAGAACTCGTCATAGACATAAACCTGTTGCTGATCTGCAAAAAGATAGCTGAAATTTCCGGGATAGGGTTCATTGCTTTGACTGCCCAGCAGTTGTAACTGAGCGGCGTCAACAGGTGTTGTTCCCCAGAATTGATGCTCAGCAAAATGGGGCAGTGGCTGTTCATTTAAATAATAAGCGTGGCCATCGGTTGCTAAATTCAGATTTTGACTAAAACGATTGCTGCCACTCATAATTTGAGTCTGTTTAGCATTAAGCCCCTGAAGCTTTTTATCTTGGTAGTATACAACGCTTTGATCATGAATATATTGGCTGCTATTGGAAAATGCTTGGCTCTGTTGTGGGTTTAAACCGCTTAAAGCATGTGTTTTGTAGTAGACCTGTTGATCATCTTTTACGTAAAAATAGACCAATGCATTGAAAGTAGGATGCAAGACCGCAGTAAAGTTAGCCGCATTCGCGTTGGCTAAGTGTTTATCTCGAAAGTAGACCTGTTGATCGTCTTTGCTGAAATCATTGCCTAAATAGCTTGTTCGGGCAGAATTTAAGCCAGATAAGATGTGGTCTTGCCAGTAAACATACTGTAGTGTTTTACCGACATTGCTATACAGCTCAGGCGCACGATCAGGAAGGTTATTCAAGGCTAAACCAGTAAACTGATCAGCTTTTACTTGAGGGAGTAAAAATGTCCCTTGACCCTGTTTAAGAATATAAACCCGATTTTGATAGGTTTCAAAATTTGTGCCAGAGATTGCCTGTGTTTGTTGATGGGGGATTTCGACGCTGCCATCGTTAAATTCATGCCAAAGTAGATAGCTCATAAAAAGGCTAAAGCTGACTAAAATACCAAGCGTTAATCCGATTGCAAACCGTCTCTGTTTTCGTTGAAAAGTGTCTAGCGCTTGCTGATCTGCAATGAGGCGAATGATGTCAATATGGGTTTTCTTGTGCAGGCTTGCGCTGCTGATCCGTTGCAACTGGTTTTGTTTCGCTAGAGATTCCAGCTTTTTCCAAAACTTGAAAAAATCACTGTGCTGTTGAGTTAAAGTAGCTGGCCATATCCATGAATTAAAATAAAAATACTGTCGATTGGGTGCGGTTTTGCTAAGAAGACCAAAGCTGTGAATTTGAGCTTGCTGCTGCTGAAGTTGGATCTGAATCAGATCTTGCCAAGTGAAAAAATTAACCTGATTTGAGCGATCTACGGAGATTCCTTGTTGATACAGCTTAAATGTGATTGGCTGCCTAAACCATTTCAGATAAAGCTGGTTATACAGGTAAACAATGGCAAGCAATAAACCGAACATCAAGGCAATGTTGAAAAGCTGGGCGAAAAAAGGAATAAACTGATAAAAGTAATACAGGCTTGAATCATAAATAAAGTAAATGAAAACCGCCCAAGTCATTATGATCATCAACAAAAACAGCGCAAAGGACGCAATTTTCATTTCAAATATGAGTAGGGTGACCTGTATTAAAACAGAGGATTTTTTTATCATCAGCTTAGTGATTGGTTATGCCAAAAATGTTGTTTAAGTTTTATTTGAAGAGCATAACCGATAAAAAGAAAAAAGGATGCATCTGCATCCTTTTTTATCAACGCTAATCGAAATTAACGTTTGATGTCGCGCTGGGTCGAGCCTGTGTAAAGCTGACGTGGGCGACCGATCTTGTAAGGACCACTGTGCATTTCTAACCAGTGGCTGATCCAGCCAACGGTACGTGCAAGTGCGAAGATCACGGTAAACATACCCGTTGGGATACCAATCGCTTTTAAGATGATACCTGAGTAGAAGTCTACGTTCGGGTAAAGCTTACGTTCAACGAAGTACGGGTCGTTCAGTGCAATACGCTCAAGTTCCATTGCAAGTTGCAATTGCGGATCGTTGATGCCTAATGCAGCAAGAACTTCGTCACATGTTTCTTTCATGACTTTTGCACGTGGGTCGAAGTTTTTGTAAACACGGTGACCGAAGCCCATCAGTTTAACTTCTTTACGTTTTACTTTTTCCATGAATTCAGCAACGTTTTCTACGCTACCAATTTCATCTAACATTTTAAGTACGGCTTCGTTTGCACCGCCGTGAGCAGGTCCCCAAAGTGCAGAGATACCAGCAGAGATACATGCATACGGGTTCGCACCAGTAGAACCGGCAAGACGAACTGTAGACGTAGACGCATTTTGTTCATGGTCAGCATGAAGCGTGAAGATACGATCCATTGCACGAGCAAGAACTGGATTTACTTTGTAATCACGGTCAGCAGGCGTAGCAAACATCATGTGTAAGAAGTTTTCTGCATAACCAAGGTCATTACGTGGGTAAATGAATGGTTGACCTACCGTGTACTTGTAGCTCCATGCTGCAAGTGTCGGGATTTTCGCGATTAAACGAATTGCAGTAATTTCGCGGTGATTAACATCTTCGATGTCTAAGCCGTTGTGATAGAACGCAGATAACGCACCAACAACACCAACCATTATAGCCATCGGGTGAGCATCACGACGGAAACCATTGAAGAAACGGCTAACTTGATCGTGAACCATGGTGTGGTTGCGTACTTTCGCATCAAATTCTGCTTTTTGTTCAGCATTTGGAAGCTCGCCATTTAAAAGTAAATAGCAAGTTTCTAAGTAGTCTGCTTGAGTCGCTAATTGATCAATTGGATAACCGCGGTGTAATAACACACCTTTGTCACCATCAATGAATGTGATCTTAGATTCGCAAGCCGCTGTCGCCATAAAACCAGGATCGAAAGTAAAGTGACCAGATGCCAATACATCTTTAACGTCAATTACATCTGGGCCCAATGTGCCGCTGTAAATTGGTAATTCAATTTCTTTGCCATCAAGCTGTAATACGGCTTTTTTGCCAGTTGCTGCAGACATTCAATAGATCTCCTGTCCTGGTGAATGATTATCTGACTCGAAATACTAATCTTGTCATGTGCGAATCAGACGGTGTCAAAATTTGCTATAAGATTAGTGGCTACTAAAATTTTGTCAATTATACTTAGGGATAAAAAATGACGTTGCTACAGTCAATTAGTCATTCAGTATCGAAGAAAAAACTGAGTAAAATCACAGCACCGGTCGAGTATAATATGTCAAATCAAGTTTTAGGTGCATAAAAAAAATGAAGCACCAGTCCAATTGTAAGTAAATTTTTATTTGGCTGGGATGTTGCTGCTTATAAAATAAATACTTATCACGCTTCGCAGCCCTATATGGCTTGTGTTTTGGAGTGAACTGTTCATTCAGAAAGCGATTAAAAACTTTACATGTAGCCTAATAATTGAGGGCTTATAGAGTAATTGGTTGTCTAAAAAATGACTGATTGATTTTGAACAATTGAATCATAAAAATAGATTATTAATTAATTATATTTACTATATAAATGAGCAGTATTATTTTTGACTATATATAAAGGTCGAAAAATTATGCTGCTAGAATGCGAAAAATGAACTTTTTTGTGAAATAACAAGAAAAGAATTTATAAAATAAAAAAGTATCTATAAAAAATAGTATTTTATTTTTATCATTACAAAACAATCAGATAGTTATTTTTGATTGGACTTGATGGATTTATCGCTGCTATTATGTGTGTGAATGATTCTTATTTAAAGTTTTTTTCGACTAAAGCGAAAGTTGATTGTTTGTATTTTGATATTTCACGTTTTATAATTCGATGTCGTTTATAGGTTAGGCATGTGCTGTGCTTGCCTAACAATGCCAGCTTTCCTTTGAATTAATTCAAACAAACTCCGGATGGAGTTTCTACCTACAGGATGCCCGCTGTGAAAAGCAACAGACCTGTCAATTTGTCCATGGGTCAGGTGTTAGCGGTAAATTTACGCTCACCCGTGGCTATTGCATCAATTCTACACCGTCTATCAGGTGTAATCGTATTCTTATTAGTCGCAGTTCTTTTATGGATTTTGGATAAATCTTTATCTTCACCAGAAGGATTTGACTACGTTAAAAATGTCGTTTTCGGAAATATCATTGTACGTTTCATCGTATGGGTATTTGTAGCTGGCTTGATTTTCCACTTTATCGCAGGTGTGAAGCATTTACTTGCTGACCTCGGTTTTGCTGAAGAACTTCAAAGCGGTCGTATCGCTGCTACAGTGTCATTGATCTTGTCTGCGATTGGTATCGTCGCAGCATTCGTATGGATTATGTTCTGATGAAAAGTGCTACAGGTTTAACAGGTTCAGGTTCTCGCGATTGGTATATCCAACGTGTCAGTGCTGTAGTGTTAGCTGCATACACTGTGGTTTTGTTTGGCTGGATCCTTTGCAATAGCGGATTTGGTTATGAACAATGGGCGGGCTTTATGCTGACTTTGCCAATGAAGATTTTCTCTTTGTTGGCAGTATTGGCGCTCGTTGCACACGCTTGGATTGGTATGTGGCAAGTCTTTACTGATTATGTAACGACTCGTCAAATGGGTCCTTCAGCTTCAGGTTTACGCCTTGTACTGACTTCTGCTGTCATTATTTCAGTGTTCGTGTACGCAATCTGGGGTATCCAGATTTTCTGGGCAAATTGATAGGAAGAGATCATGGGCGCAATTAACCCTAAAGAAGATTATTCAAATATTCAAAACCTCACTTTTGATGCAGTCATCGTTGGTGGTGGTGGTTCAGGTATGCGTGCTGCTTACCAACTTGCTCAAGCGGGTTTAAAAGTTGCAGTATTGACCAAAGTATTCCCAACACGTTCGCACACTGTTGCTGCTCAAGGCGGTATTGGCGCATCGTTAGGTAATATGCAGGAAGATAATTGGCATTACCACTTCTATGACACGGTGAAAGGTTCTGACTGGTTAGGCGATCAGGACGCAATCGAGTTCATGACGCGTGAAGCACCAAAAGTTGTTTACGAGCTTGAACACTTAGGTATGCCGTTTGACCGTAACCAAGATGGTACGATCTATCAGCGTCCATTCGGTGGTCATTCTGCAAACTACGGTGAAAAAGCAGTTCCACGTGCGTGTGCTGCTGCTGACCGTACAGGCCATGCCTTATTGCATACCTTGTATCAAAGCAACGTTAAAATGGGCACCCAGTTCTACGTTGAATGGATTGCATTAGATTTAATCCGTAACGAAGAGGGTGATGTTCTTGGTGTAACCGCAATTGACCAAGAAACAGGTAACATCGCAGTATTCCAAGCGAAAGCAACCTTGTTCGCTACAGGTGGTGCGGGTCGTGTTTATCGTGCATCAACCAATGCTTATATCAATACTGGTGATGGTCTTGGTATGGCTGCTCGTGCGGGTATTCCATTACAGGATATGGAATTCTGGCAATTCCACCCAACGGGTGTTGCTGGCGCAGGCGTATTGTTAACGGAAGGTTGTCGTGGCGAAGGTGCGATTCTTCGTAACAAAGATGGCGAACCATTCATGGAACGTTATGCGCCGACTTTAAAAGACTTGGCACCGCGTGATTTCGTATCACGTTCAATGGATCAGGAAATTAAAGAAGGTCGTGGTTGTGGTCCTAAAGCTGATTATATCTTGTTGGATATGACGCATTTAGGTGCTGAAACCATTATGAAACGTCTGCCATCTGTATTCGAGATTGGTAAGAAGTTTGCAAACGTTGACTGTACCAAAGAGCCAATTCCAGTTGTACCAACAATCCATTATCAAATGGGTGGTATCCCAACCAATATTCATGGTCAAGTGGTTGTTCCGCATGGTGTGGAAGAGGGGGAATTCTCTGCACACTATGATAAAGATACTAAAGAGTATTCTTATAAAGGTACGCGTGATTATGTGAAACCTGTAAAAGGTTTCTATGCAATTGGTGAATGTTCTTGCGTATCAGTACATGGTGCAAACCGTTTGGGTACCAACTCATTGCTTGACCTTGTGGTATTTGGTAAGGCAGCAGGTGAACACATCATTGATTATGTGACTAAGCATCATGGCGATGACTATGCACCGCTTCCAACTGATGTCTTGGTTAACACCCTAGAGCGTATTCGTAAGTTGGATGATTCAACCACGGGTGAAAATGCACAAGAAGTTGCTGATGCAATCCGTGACATCGTACAAGATCACGCGGGTGTATTCCGTACTCAAGCATTGCTTGATAAGGGTGTAAAAGAAATTCTTGCGATTGAGCCACGTGTTCGTAACATTCATTTGAAAGACAAATCTAAAGTATTTAACACAGCACGTGTTGAAGCATTAGAAGTTGAAAACTTGTATGAAGTGGCGAAAGCGACTCTAATTTCAGCTGCTGCGCGTAAAGAATGTCGTGGTGCGCATACGGTTGTTGACTATGAGTTAGCACCTGACCACCCAACCTATTCATATGGTCGCCGTGATGATGAGTGGATGAAACATACATTATGGTATTCATCAGACAATCGTCTTGAATATAAACCAGTACGTTTCAGCCCATTAACGGTTGAAGCAATTGAACCTAAACCACGTACATTCTAATCGGGAGAACAAAGATGAGTAGAGGCACTCGTACATTCGAAATCTACCGCTATGATCCTGATAAGGATAAAGCGCCGTACATGCAAACGTTCAAACTCGAGTTAACCGACAAGCACCGTATGTTGCTTGATGCGTTGCTTGCGTTGAAAGTACAAGATGAATCATTAACATTCCGTCGCTCTTGCCGTGAAGGTATTTGTGGTTCGGATGGTGTGAACATCAATGGTAAAAATGGTTTGGCGTGCTTGTGGAACTTGAACGACTTACCAGAGAAGATTGTGATCCGTCCTTTACCTGGTTTACCAGTAGTAAAAGACTTGGTTGTAGATATGAACCAGTTCTATGATCAATATGACAAGATTCAACCGTTCTTGATTAACAATCAGCCAGCACCAGCGAAAGAGCGTTTACAGTCTCAAGCAGAGCGTGAGCACTTAGATGGTCTGTATGAATGTATTCTTTGTGCATGTTGTTCAACATCATGCCCATCATTCTGGTGGAACCCTGATAAGTTCCTTGGACCATCTGCATTGTTAAATGCATACCGCTTTATCATCGATTCTCGTGATACGGCAACACAAGAACGTTTGGCTCGTTTAGATGATCCGTTCTCTTTGTTCCGTTGTAAAGGGATCATGAACTGTGTATCTGTATGTCCTAAAGGTTTAAACCCGACAAAGGCAATTGGTCACATTCGTAATATGTTGTTAGATCAAGCAGGTTAATCTGTTTTTCTAATGTGAAAAAGGAGCTCCGAAAGGGGCTTCTTTTTTTATTTGAATTTGATTGAGAAATGAAAATGCTTGTTTGTTAATTTGGGACTTGAATTTTGGCAATTTGGCCTAAAATATTTATAGATTTTGCTGTTAAATAAAATCAAAACAATCAATATATTTAAAATATTGGTTTATTTTTCATCAAATTGAATAGCATTTGTGCAAGATTTGTAGAGAATGTTTATTTTTGATCGATTAGAGTGCAACTTTTATCAAAAGGGCGGTATATTAGAATATAATTTGATATGTGTATTTCGCTGCTTTATGGATGGTATGTGTCAAAAAAATCAATCCAAGCATGAGAACATGTTAGGATTTCTGCCACACATGAAATCAAAAAATAAACAGATTCTGGATGTTATCATTGGATAAGGTCTTGTAGATTTGTACAGGTTTCATCAAAAAAGTCAATTTAGAAAAGTTAAAAATTTAGTTAATTTTTCTAAAATGATTTGCAAAAAATTGCTCGATTTCATCGAGTATGAAAAATGAGTTATGGATCTTGAATTGAAGGTGCATAGCTCATTTGTTACATCAAAGGGAATACTCCTGATGTGTAGTAATAATGTCTCAAGGTTGGATGATCTTGAGTAGTAGTGTCGTGTTTACCAATTTGACACTATGAATCATGGGTGTGCTTAAAAGGCAGCCTGTATTATTTTTTGCAATAGGAAATGGGTCCAAAAATGCAAGAAGTTGCTGACGCATTGCGTCTTGACACTGAACTTTCCGCTGATAGTGCAGCGTATATTGAAGAGCTATACGAACAGTACCTAACTTCTCCAACCTCAGTGTCAGAGGATTGGCGTGAATATTTCGATAAATACCCTAAAGGTGATCAACCACACGGCAGTGTGCGCGAGCAATTCCTCCTTTTGGGGCGTAATGCAAGCCGAGTTCAGCCTGTTGTACAAAGCACTGTAAGTACAGAACATGAGCGTCGTCAAATTGGTGTTTTACAACTTATCGCTGCTTACCGTAACCGTGGTCATCAAAAAGCTAAACTCGATCCATTAGGTCTGGCGAAACGTGAAGACGTTCCTGACCTCGATTTATCTGCTCACGGTTTAACGAAATCTGATCTTGATACTGTATTCAATACAGGCAATCTCGCAATTGGCAAAGCAGAAGCAACATTGTCTGAAATGGTTGATGCCATGGAAGCAACTTACTGTGGTTCAATTGGTGCAGAATACATGCACATCGTTGACACTAAAGAAAAGCGTTGGATTCAACAGCGTTTGGAAAGTGTTCGCGGTAAATTCAATTTTACTAATGATCAGAAAAAAGGTTTCTTGGAGCGTTTAACTGCTGCAGAAGGCTTAGAGAAATATCTTGGTAACAAATTCGTTGGTGCGAAACGTTTCGGTGTAGAAGGCGGTGAGTCTTTTATTCCAATGATGAACGAAATCATTCAACGTGCAGGTAGTGTCGGTTGTAAAGAAGTTGTGATTGGTATGCCACACCGTGGTCGTCTCAACCTTCTTGTTAACATTATGGGTAAAAACCCTGCGGATCTTTTTGGTGAGTTCGAAGGTAAGAGCCTGCATAAAAAAGGTTCTGGTGACGTAAAGTATCACCAAGGTTTCTCTTCAAACGTCATGACTCCAGGTGGCGAAGTTCACTTAGCATTGGCGTTTAACCCATCCCATCTTGAAATCGTTGGCCCTGTGGTCGAAGGTTCAGTACGTGCACGTCAAGTTCGTCGTCGTGACATTGGTGGTGATGATGTACTGCCTGTTATCGTGCACGGTGATGCTGCATTTGCAGGTCAAGGTGTAAACCAAGAAACCTTCCAGATGTCACAAACACGTGGTTACACAGTGGGCGGTACCGTTCATATCGTGATCAACAACCAAGTGGGCTTCACGACATCTGATCCACGCGATACACGTTCTACAGAATACTGTACTGACGTTGCAAAAATGATTCAGTCGCCGATTTTCCATGTCAATGGTGATGATCCTGAAGCTGTTATTTTCGCGACTCAAATTGCACATGACTTCCGTCATGAATTCCGTAAAGATGTTATTCTAGACTTGTTCTGCTATCGTCGTCGCGGTCATAACGAGGCAGACGAACCATCTGCAACTCAACCATTGATGTATCAAGTGATCAACAAGAAAGCGACGACACGTACCTTGTATGCGGATCAACTGGTGCAAGAGAAAGTACTTGATCGCTCAAGCGCAGATGCGATGGTTGAAGGCTACCGTTCTGATCTAGAAGCAGGTAACCACGTTGCCAATGCCTTGGTACGTGAACCAAATAAAAAGATGTTCGTCGATTGGACACCTTATTTGGGCCATGAATACACCGATCTTTGGGATACAACGTTCAGCATTGATCGTTTGAAAGAGCTTGGTTTGAAAATGAATACATTACCAGAAGGTTTTGTATTGCAACGCCAAGTTCAAAAAGTGATTGATGACCGTGTGAAAATGCAAACAGGTGAAATGCCACTCAACTGGGGTGCTGCTGAAACTTTAGCTTATGCATCTTTGCTTGATGATGGCTTCCTTGTGCGTATCACGGGTGAAGACGTGGGTCGTGGTACATTCTCACACCGTCATGCCAAATTACATAACCAGGTTGATGGTTCTGTTTACATTCCGCTTTGCCATATTAAAGAGAATCAACCGCGTACTGCGATTTACGATTCTTTATTGTCTGAAGAAGCTGTGCTTGCATTTGAATATGGCTATTCAACTACATTACCGAAAAGCTTGATCGTTTGGGAAGCACAATTCGGTGACTTCGCAAACTGTGCGCAAGTGGTGATTGACCAGTTTATCGCTTCGGGTGAAACCAAGTGGGAGCGTGTATGTGGTCTAACCATGTTGTTGCCACACGGTTATGAAGGTCAAGGTCCAGAGCATTCATCTGCACGTTTAGAGCGTTTCTTGCAGCTCTGTGCTGAAGACAATATGCAAGTGATGACACCAACGACGCCTGCACAGATTTTCCATGCATTACGTCGTCAGGCAGTTCGTCCGATCCGTAAACCGATGATCGTAATGTCACCTAAATCATTACTCCGTCATAAACTTGCGACTTCAACTTTAGATGAATTAGCAAATGGTTCATTCCAAACAGTGATCGATGAAATTGATCAAATCAACAAAGCTGACGTAACTCGCTTAGTGCTTTGCGGTGGTAAGGTTTATTACGATTTACTCGAAAAACGTCGTGAACTTGGTTTAAACCATGTAGCCATCGTGCGTATCGAACAATTGTATCCATACCCAGAGCAACGCTTGGCTGAAGTTATGGCTGAGTATCCAAACATTCAAGAACTTGTTTGGGCACAAGAAGAGCCGAAGAACCAAGGCGCTTGGTTATTCATCGTTCCTCGTTTGTATGAAGACGTTCTTAAATCTGGTAAACAAATCCGTATTAGCTATGCTGGTCGTGACGCTTCTGCCGCACCTGCTTGTGGCTCGCCATACTTGCATGCAAAACAACAAGCTCAGCTTATCAATGACGCACTTGCGATTGAAGTTGATCAATCAGGAGATTCTAAATAATGGCAACCGAAATTAAAGCACCGGTATTTCCAGAGTCAGTTGCTGACGGTACGATCGCAACTTGGCACAAGAAAGTAGGTGAACCTGTATCACGTGATGAAGTGATCTGTGACATTGAAACCGATAAAGTTGTTTTAGAAGTGGTTGCTCCAGCTGATGGTAGCTTAGTTGCAATCATCAAAGATGAAGGCGATACCGTTCTTTCTGACGAAGTGATTGCTCAATTCGAAGCTGGTGCTGTTTCTGCAGCTGCTCCTGAAGCTGCTGCCCCAGCAGAAGCTGCACCTGCTGCATCTGCACCTGCGGCTGCTGCGTCAACTCAAGCAGTTGATCAAAACCAAGCACCTGCAGTACGTAAAGCATTATCTGAAACAGGTATCAATGCTGCTGATGTTCAAGGTACAGGCCGTGGTGGTCGCATCACCAAAGAAGATGTTGCGAACCATAAGCCAGCTGCATCAGTTCAACCATTAAGCGTTGCTGTAGGCGAGCGTATCGAGAAACGTGTTCCAATGACACGTTTACGTAAGCGTGTTGCTGAGCGTTTATTGGCAGCTACACAGCAAACTGCAATGTTAACTACGTTCAACGAAGTTAACATGAAGCCAATCATGGAAATGCGTAAGCAATATAAAGATGCTTTCGAAAAACGTCATGGTGCGCGTTTAGGCTTTATGTCTTTCTTCGTTAAAGCTGCAACTGAAGCGTTAAAACGCTACCCAGCTGTAAACGCATCTATTGATGGCGACGATATCGTTTATCACGGTTTCTATGACATCGGTGTAGCAGTTTCTTCTGACCGTGGTTTAGTTGTTCCAGTACTTCGTGATACTGACCGTATGAACTATGCAGAAGTTGAAAACGGTATCCGTGACTATGCTTTCAAAGCACGTGACGGTAAATTAGGCATCGAAGATATGACTGGCGGTACGTTCACAATTACGAACGGCGGTACTTTCGGTTCATTGCTTTCAACTCCTATCTTAAACCAGCCACAAACTGCAATCTTGGGTATGCATAAAATCCAAGAGCGTCCTATGGCGGTCAATGGTCAAGTTGAAATCTTGCCAATGATGTACTTAGCGCTTTCTTATGACCACCGTTTAATCGATGGTAAAGAAGCAGTAGGTTTCTTGGTAACAATCAAAGAATTGTTAGAAGAGCCAGCTAAACTCATTCTTGACCTATAATTTTTTATTTAAAAATCCCCCTAAGTCCTTCTTGAATTACAAGAGGGACTTTCACAAGTTTGATCAGTTTTAAGGTTTGTGAAATTTCTTCTCTGATAAAAGAAGATAGGGGAGATTCATTGGAGATAAAGATGTCTCAACAGTTTGATCTTGTTGTCATTGGCGGTGGACCTGGTGGTTATGAAGCGGCAATTCGTGCAGCTCAACTTGGTTTCAAAGTCGCTTGTATCGAAAAACGTATTCACAACGGTAAGCCATCTTTAGGTGGTACCTGTTTAAACGTGGGTTGTATCCCTTCTAAAGCATTGCTTGACTCTTCTCACCGTTATGAAGCTACAGTTCACGAGCTTGCTGAACACGGCATCACCACGGGCGAAGTTAAATTTGATTTAGACACTTTGTTGGCACGTAAAGACAAAGTTGTAGATCAATTGACCGGCGGTGTCGCTCAATTACTAAAAGGTAATGGTATCGAGTGGTTACAAGGTACGGGTAAATTACTTGCAGGTAAAAAAGTAGAATTCACACCATTTGAAGGTGATGTACAGGTTTTAGAACCGAAGTACGTGATCCTTGCAACTGGTTCTGTACCTGTAAATATTCCAGTCGCTCCTGTTGATGAAGACTTGATTGTTGACTCTACTGGCGCATTAAAATTCCCAGAAGTTCCTAAGCGTCTTGGTGTGATCGGTGCAGGTGTTATCGGTCTAGAGCTTGGTTCAGTATGGCGTCGTCTTGGTTCAGAAGTTGTTGTGTTTGAAGCATTAGATGCTTTCTTACCAATGGCAGACAAAGCATTGGCGAAGGAATATCAAAAAATCTTGAAAAAACAAGGTTTAGATATCCGTATCGGTGCAAAAGTTTCTGGTGCTGAAACCAATGGTCGCGAAGTAACGGTTAAATATAACCAAGCTGGCGAAGACAAAGAACAAGTTTTTGACAAGTTAATCGTTTGTGTAGGCCGTAAAGCATATGCAGAGGGTTTATTGGCAGAAGATTCTGGCATTAAATTAACTGAACGTGGTTTGGTTGATGTCAATGATCAGTGTCAAACATCTGTTGAAGGTGTTTATGCGATTGGTGACTTGGTACGCGGTCCAATGCTTGCACATAAAGCAATGGAAGAGGGCGTAATGGCAGTTGAGCGTATTCACGGTCACGCTGCTCAAGTGAACTACGACACCATCATCAGCGTTATCTACACGCATCCAGAAGCAGCTTGGGTTGGTTTAACTGAAGAACAAGCCGCTGAAAAAGGTCATGAAGTTAAAGCTGGTCAATTCCCGTTTGCGGTGAATGGTCGTGCATTAGCTGCTGGTGATACTGCTGGTTTTGTGAAGTTCGTTGCTGATGCGAAAACAGATCGTCTTTTAGGTATGCACGTTGTGGGTCCTAATGCATCTGACATCGTACACCAAGGTATGATCGCGCTTGAATTCGTTTCTTCTGTTGAAGACTTGCAATTGATGACTTTCGGTCACCCAACTTTCTCTGAAGTTGTACATGAAGCGGCGCTTTCTGTTGACGGTCGTGCAATCCACGCGATTCAACGCAAGCGTAAATAAGACATAAAGTGTGGTTCGCCACACTTTTTTGAATGATGATGATTGTCTGGTTCAGGCAATCATTTATTCAATATGTAGCAGTCTGATTTTAAGAAGATCTGGGCTGTATCACACAAACAACATAGTAGGTAACTAAATGAACTTACATGAGTATCAAGCTAAAGCATTATTGAAAGAATATGGCATGCCAGTACAAGAAGGTATCTTGGCAACAAATGCAGACGAAGCAGTTGCTGCATTTGAACAGCTTGGTGGTAAATTCGCAGTAATGAAAGCGCAAGTTCATGCTGGTGGCCGTGGTAAGGCTGGCGGCGTTAAAGTTGCAAAATCTAAAGAAGATGTCATTGAATTTGCTAACAACATCATTGGTACTCGTCTTGTAACGTATCAAACAGATGCAAATGGTCAGCCAGTAAACAGCATCATCGTTGCTGAAGATGTTTACCCAGTTGAGCGTGAGCTTTACTTAGGCGCGGTTGTAGACCGTTCTAGCCGTCGTATTACTTTCATGGCTTCTACCGAAGGTGGTGTAGAAATCGAGAAAGTTGCGGAAGAAACGCCTGAAAAAATTATCAAAGTTGAAGTTGATCCTTTAGTTGGCTTACAACCATTCCAAGCACGTGAAGTTGCGTTTGCTTTAGGTTTGAAAGACAAGCAAGTAGGTCAATTTGTAAAAATTATGGCTGCTGCTTACCAAGCATTTGTTGAAAATGACTTTGCATTATTTGAAATTAACCCACTTTCAGTTCGTGAAAATGGCGATATTTTATGTGTAGATGCGAAAGTAGGTATTGACTCTAACGCGCTTTACCGTTTACCTAAAGTTGCTGCTTTACGTGACAAATCTCAAGAAAATGAGCGTGAATTAAAAGCATCTGAATTTGATCTTAACTATGTTGCTTTAGAAGGTAACATCGGTTGTATGGTGAATGGTGCTGGTCTTGCAATGGCAACGATGGACATCATCAAACTTTATGGTGGTCAGCCTGCAAACTTCCTTGACGTTGGTGGCGGTGCTACGAAAGAGCGCGTAATCGAAGCGTTCAAAATCATCCTTGCTGATACGTCTGTACAAGGTGTTTTAATCAACATCTTCGGTGGTATCGTACGTTGTGACATGATTGCTGAAGCAATTATTGCAGCGGTTCAAGAAGTAAACGTAACTGTACCAGTTGTTGTTCGTTTAGAAGGTAACAACGCTGAGTTAGGTGCTAAATTACTTGATGAATCAGGTTTGAAATTAATTTCTGCGAACGGTTTATCTGATGCCGCAGAAAAAGTTGTAGCTGCAGTTAAAGCGTAAGGAGTATCAATCATGAGCGTATTAATTAATAAAGACACTAAAGTATTGGTACAAGGTTTTACTGGTAAAAACGGTACTTTCCACTCTGCACAAGCTTTAGACTACGGTACAAAAGTTGTCGGTGGTGTTACTCCAGGTAAAGGTGGTACAACTCACCTTGACTTACCAGTATTCAACACAATGAAAGAAGCAGTACGTGAAACAAATGCAGACGCATCTGTTATCTATGTACCAGCTCCATTCGTTTTAGACTCAATCGTTGAAGCGGTTGATTCAGGTGTTGGCCTAATCGTTGTGATCACTGAAGGTGTTCCAACAATCGACATGCTTAAAGCTAAACGCTACTTAGAAACTAACGGTAACGGTACTCGTTTAGTTGGTCCTAACTGCCCAGGCGTGATCACTCCAGGTGAATGTAAGATCGGTATTATGCCTGGTCACATCCACCAACCAGGTCGTATTGGTATCATCTCACGTTCAGGTACATTGACTTATGAAGCTGTTGCTCAAACAACTAAGCTTGGTTTAGGTCAGTCTACTTGTATCGGTATCGGTGGTGACCCAATCCCAGGTATGAACCAGATTGAAGCACTTCAATTGTTCCAAGACGATCCAGATACTGATGCAATCATCATGATCGGTGAGATCGGTGGTACAGCGGAAGAAGAAGCTGCTGAATTCATCAAATCAAACGTGACTAAGCCTGTAGTGGGTTACATCGCTGGTGTAACTGCGCCTAAAGGCAAGCGTATGGGTCACGCTGGTGCGATCATTTCTGGTGGTCAAGGTACTGCTGAAGAGAAATTTGCTGCATTTGAACGTGCGGGAATGGCTTACACACGTAGCCCAGCTGAGCTTGGTTCTACTATGTTGCAAGTTTTAAAAGAGAAAGGTTTAGCGTAATACGTTAGATTTTAATCTTTAAAAAACCCCAATGGAAACATTGGGGTTTTTTATTGAGTTGTAGGGTTATTCAATTTTGTTTTACAGTACTTTTTTTTTTAACCCAACATAGCTGTTAATTCTTGGGTATATTGAGAAATACCATCCAGATTAAAAAACTCGACTTTCAATGCTTTACTTTGAGGATCAATATTCACTTCACCGAAGAACTGGTAACCATCCAAAGGCGAGAGATTCGCTTTATCCGCAGGTGGGGTTTTTTCAAAGATCACTTGCCCACCAAACGTCGCATCCATTTCATTGGGGCCAAAAGTACCCGCATTTAGTGGTCCTGCGACAAATTCCCAGAAGGGCGAAAAATCAGTAAATTGAGCTTGAGTATTATCATAATAATGTGCGGCGCAATAATGAACATCTGCAGTCAGCCAGACTATATTTTTTACTGCTTTAATACGACGGAGTAAGCCTGCAATTTCCAGTTCACGACCAAGAGGCGCTCCATTGTTGCCATTGGCAATTGCCTCCCAGGTTTTAGCAATACCGTCAGCGACGCCAAAATTATCTTGCACATTTAAGCCGATGGGCATATCCGCTGCAATTACTTTCCATACGGCTTTTGAATTTGATAATTCATTTACCAGCCAGTTGACTTGTGTTTCACCTAGAAATGCGGAGTCTGCATTTAAAGTCGTCTGCAAATTTGTATTATTGCCTCCACGATACGAGCGCATATCCAGTACAAACACATCGAGTAATGGGCCATAACTGATTTTACGGTAAATGCGTTGATCGCTGAGCGCCTCGCTTGTCCAAGACATAGGAGAGTATTCTAAAAACGCCTGTTTACCGCGAGAACTCAGCGTATGAATGTCTTTTTCGGTATAAGCATTATTTTTGCTGAGGTCTTTCGTTGAAGACCAGTTATTGGTAATTTCATGGTCATCCCATTGCCAAATTTGGGGGACTTCAGCAGCGAATCTGCGTAAGTTTTCATCCATAAAATTATAACGATAGCGACTACGGAATTCTTTCAGGCTTTCGGCGACTTTACTAACTTCTTCTGTGACAATATTTTTCCAGATGCGTTGCTCATCTGGCTTTAAGGATTGTCCTGCTTGTAAAGTCACGCTACTTTGAATTGGGCCATCCGCGTAAATGGTGTCGCCACTATGAATAAAAAAGTCTGGCTGACGTAGGCGCATCGTCTCCCAGATTCTCATACCTCCAATATCGGGATTAATGCCCCAACCTTGTCCCGCAACATCGCCACCCCACACAAAACGAATGGGGGAGGTACCTGTTGTCATTGTGCGGAAGCTACCGGTATAGAGTTCACTGATGGCATTGTTTTGGGTCGCATCTTCAAAGCTAACCCGCAAAAAAATATGCTGATCATTGGGCAAGCCTGTCAGGTTCACTCGTCCTGTATAGTCACTGGCTGCGGTTACTACTGGACCTGATATAACTTTAGGTTGTTTAAAACGGTCAGTAAAGTCATATTCTACACGTAGTTTCGCAGCTCGATCCGCTTGTGCCCAAATGGTTGCATTGCCATTGCGGACATCACCGATTTGAATCCCAGAAGGCAGTTTAGGTCTGGCATGTTCTGGAAGAATAATTGCCGGAGCTTTGTTGTCACTTAGGCCGCAGGCAGCCAGTGTTGAGAAGGATGCAACGCCGACCGCTAATTTCCCACTATTAATCAAGAAACGACGACGGCTTTGGATAAACTGCGACATATTGACATCTCATTTATTTACTGAGGTGGAGATTTTGCAGTATGAGAAGCCGAAGTGAATGAATGATGACAGCATCATGTGAATTTTTGAATAAAAGCGTAAGTGCAGATTGGCTTTATAAAAATGAAAAATCGGCTGCAAGGCAACCGATTTTTCAAATGATTTAAAGTACTTTAGCCCTAAGATTTTGAATCTACACCTTAGATTTCACTTTTAGGTTTTAACCCTTGAGTCAAACCATTGATATCGCCACCTTGTAAGCCTAATTCATTCATTAAGCTATCAATCAATGGCGCTTGTGAGCGGTAGCGTAAGGCACTATTCACAACCTGATCGGATAATGAAGCCGTTGTGCCATGTTCGGTATTTTCAGCTGAAACGGCAGAACCACCTGCAAAGCCATTTAAACCATTGACTTGTAAAATCTTGATGTCATCAATATTTTCCATTGGTTTGACGCTTTCACGAATGATCTCTGGTAAATGCTTTAACAAGGCCAAACGGACTTGCATTTCAACCTGTTCGGCCGAAAGTACATTCGATGCTTCATTGACTGCACGGGTACCCTCAGCATCGACTTGATATTGTTTTTCTAAAGCTTGAGCAAATAAGATTTTTGCATCTGCTTCACCTTTGGCTTTTAAACGAATCTTTTCAGCTTCCGCTTCTGCTGCAATACGCACAGCTTCAGCTTCATCGGCAGCAGCTTTTTTACCTGCATCAGCAGCAACCGTAATTGCAATCGCTTCTTTCTCCGCTGTTTGCTTTGCAGCAACCAGTTCAACTGCTTTTTGACGCTCAGCGCGTTGTGTTTCGCGGACGGTTACCACTTCTTCTTCTGCCTTCACAGCTTCAGCACGGGCTTTGTCGGCATGTGCTTTTGCCTCAGATTCAGCACGAGATTTTTCAGCAATCGCAATGGCACGATCTTGTTCTGCCAGTTCAATGGTTTTCTTCTGCTCAACCTGGGCTTTCTGAATTAACTGCGCTTTTTGAATATTTTCGTTTTCTACATCACGAGCAGAGGCGATACGTTTAATTTCGACTTCACGTTCTGCCGCAATACGTGCTTCTTCTGCTTCACGTTTTTTGCCTGCTTCTTGTGAGGCAATTTCAGCGAGTTGTTCCGCTTTACGAATCGAGATTTCACGCTCTTGTTCTAGTTTGGCATATTCCTCTTCGCGAGAAATCCCTAAACGGGCACGTTCTGCTTCCAAGTTCTTGGCGCGGATTGCCAAATCTGCATCCTGTTCAATGTCATTGCGCTTTTTACGACGATCTTCAATGGTTTCGGTCAGTTTGGTTAAACCCTCGGCATCGAAGGCATTTTGTGGATTAAAGAATTTAAAGCTGGTTTGGTCTAGACCCGTTAAAGAAACCGTTTCTAATTCTAAACCGTTCTTCGATAAATCCTCTGACACGACTTGTTGAACTTTCTGAACAAAGTCGACGCGTTTTTCATGTAGCTCTTCCATCGCCATTTCAGCCGCAACGGCACGGAGAGAGTCGACAAATTTACCTTCAACCAAATCTTTTAATTCGGGTGGAGACATGGTTTTACGTCCCAAGGTTTGGGCTGCGGTTGCAATTGATTCGGCAATTGGTTTAACGCGAACATAGAACTCAGCCATGACGTCAACACGCATGCGATCACGGGTAATCAAAGCTTGGTCTGCAGCACGTTTCACTTCCAGACGTAAAGTATTCATATTGACTGGAATAATTTCATGCAATACGGGGAGAACAATTGCACCGCCATTTAAAATGACCTTTTCACCGCCAAAACCTGTACGGACAAAAGAGACTTCCTTGCTCGAACGGGTATATAAACGTGCGATGATGAAGCCAATAAAAATAAGTGCTGCAAAAATAACACCAGCAATAATTAAAATTTCAGTCAATGCTGAACTCAACATGTAAACACCCTCATGTAGTAGTAATTGATATAAAATTAAGCTGCAATCGCTTGGAATCCAATTTTGGTTCTTTGCGTTAAAATAACGTCCTGGCCTGGATGAAAAACTAGATCAAATTCAGGCTCAACCAAGACGTAATGGGTCTGGCCAAATTGATCTTTCACTTTGGCTTGTGCAGGGAAGTTTGGTTTTGCCTCCCCGAGAATGATATGTGCTGTTCTACCAATTAAATCATCGCTTCGGATTGCTGTGGTTTCATCTTTTGGAATAATTTTGGCAATCAGCGCAGCGCTATAACGGACCAGTGGCATACACAGGACCAGGCAAGCGGGTGCAATGATCCAGGCAGATAGATATTGTTCAGTGAACTGGAAAAAAAGATCCTGAATAATTAAACCTGTCAGTGCATAAAGGGTTAAAAAGATAATTAACCAGATTAATAAGGGAACTTTGCCTAGATAAAGCCATTCCAGAAGTTGGGTCAGTACATTTTCAGGTTGTTCTAAGGAAACATGTGCATGATCAACATCGGTCAGACTATCAGGTAAGAACTGTTCTATAAAGCTGGAACTCCCGCCAAATAATAGCAGTATAAATTCAAGAATACCGATAAATAGGCATAGCATCAAAGCAATGCTAAAAACGAGATTAGAAGGATGTGTCAAGAGATCCAGGATCATCACGATTACTCTTATTTCTTTTAGAGCGATTTAACAAATTTTTTTTATAAAAATAAAACAGTTATAAGAGTAAAGAGATTTTGTCTAAATTTCAATCTAAATCATTCATTTTCTTATAGACGAAAAAAAACGCAATGATTGGGGTTGTCATTGCGTTGAACAACGAATCTGTTTAAAACAGTTTCGGTTGAAAGGAGAAATGTCATGAGATTAGTGTTAGCTAACCTACAGGGTCATACTATTAAAAAACCTGACTAAGTTCATAGGTATTCATGTTAACTACTGTTAATTGATGTTAATAAGTGACGAAAATTGTTAGTTTTGCGGTTTTTGTAGAGTTCCAAAATTAAACTTAAATCAAAGAGTTAAAATAAAAAAAGCCCAATTATGGGCTTTTTATGAGAAAAGTAACGTAAATTAAAATTTGAACAAACCTAATCCAGCTTTTACTTCATCCAGTGTTTGTTGAGTAATATCACGACATTTGTCGGTACCATGTTTTAGAATATCCATGATGTAATCAGGATCTTTTTCTAATTCCGCACGACGTTCACGAATAGGCGTGATTAATTCTTTAAGTACGCCTTCTAAGCGTTTTTTCACGGTACCATCACCTAGACCGCCACGACGATAATGTGCTTTTAACTCTTCCACTTCTTCTTTGTTTGGATCGAAGGCATCGAGATAAGTAAATACGATATTGCCTTCAACCTGACCTGGGTCTTCAATACGTAAATGGTTTGGATCGGTATACATTGCATTGACTGCTTTTTTAATGTCTTTATCCGAAGCATTCAGCACAATGGTATTACCCAAAGATTTCGACATTTTGGCTTTACCGTCAAAACCAGGTAAACGTGCCATATTTGATAATAGGGCTTTACATTCTGGGAGGAGATCATGGCCAATTTGACGATTGACACGACGTACGACTTCGTTGGTTTGCTCGATCATTGGAATTTGATCTTCCCCAACAGGTACGACAGTGGCTTTAAATGCAGTAATGTCTGCGGCTTGTGCAATTGGGTAGCATAAGAAGCCAGCAGGGATATCACGTTCAAAACCACGCATTTGAATTTCAGATTTAATGGTTGGGTTACGTTCTAAGCGAGCCACCGTCACATAGTTGAGGTAAAGCATGGTCAATTCATTCAGTGCAGGTAAGCATGATTGCACACAAATGGTGGTTTTAGTTGGATCAATCCCAACAGCAAGATAGTCGAGCGCTACTTGAAGAATATTGTTGCGCACTTTATCTGGATTATCAGCATTGTCTGTCATTGCTTGTGCATCAGCCAATAACAGATGTTGGTGATGACTGTCTTGTAGACCTACACGAGAGCGTAATGAACCGACAAAGTGTCCCAGATGAAGTTGTCCGGTTGGACGGTCGCCTGTCAAAATGATAGGACGTTGATCAATATTACTCATGCTATGTTCCAAGATTCAGTTATTTCATAGATATAAGATTGATATTATTGTACGAGAAATAAATTTTTTTCGTCAGCGATTATTTTAACTTTTTCTAAAAATCGTATTGTGCTTTCACCATGTAATTCTACAATAGCCGTATAAATACAAAGCGAAGGAATAAAAATGGCGAGTGGTTTATTACTATTATTAGATGATATTGCAACAATATTAGATGATGTAGCGCTGATGAGTAAAATGGCAGCAAAGAAGACGGCTGGGGTACTGGGCGATGATCTGGCACTGAATGCTCAACAGGTGAGTGGTGTCCGTGCTGATCGGGAGTTGCCTGTAGTCTGGAGCGTCGCCAAAGGTTCATTTGTAAATAAACTGATCCTAGTTCCATTGGCCCTACTAATTAGTGTGGTTGCGCCTTGGTTGATTAATCCATTGTTAATGATTGGTGGATTGTTTCTATGTTATGAAGGTGCTGAGAAAGTCATTCATATGTTGCTACATAAAAAGGCAAACACCAGTGAAGAGGCAAGCCAAAATTTGCAGGAAATCGAGGTGGATCTCGCCAAATTTGAAAAAGAAAAAGTAAAGGGCGCAATTCGCACAGACTTTATTCTTTCGGCTGAAATTGTGGTGATTTCGTTAGGTACGGTTGCAACAGCTGCATTTATGACTAAAGTGACAGTGTTAAGTATTATTGCAATCATAATGACGATCGGGGTGTATGGTCTGGTTGCAATGATTGTGAAAATTGACGATTTAGGTTTATATTTAACCCAACAAGCTTCTGAATTCAAAAATAAAATAGGTCAAGGTTTACTGGCGTTTGCTCCAATTTTAATGAAAATATTGTCTATTGTCGGAACGGTTGCAATGTTTTTAGTGGGTGGAGGCATTATTAGTCATACCATACCTTTATTACATCACTTTACTGAAGAAACGGTTGATCATTTAGAGTTAATCCCGAGTATTGGTTCAATTATTGGTGCAGTAACACCAATGTTGATTAATTTGGGTGTTGGCTTAGTTGCAGGTATCGTGGTTTTGATGATTATTAATCTGTTTCAGAAAGCTTGGCCGAAGGCATCCGCTTAAACCTAGATTGTCATCATCAGCATTATATGAGGTAGCTATGCGTTGGAGAGATCGTCGAGTCAGTACCAATGTTGAAGACCGTCGCGGGGGTGGCGGTGCAAAAGCAGGTGGGATTAGTATTATTGGTCTGGTGGTGGCTTTTGTCGCCTGGAAGTTTTTTGGGGTCGATCCTCAACAAGCCTATCAAGCTACACAGGCGGTCACCAATGCACAATCTTCTCAGCAAGGCAGTGCACCACAAAACTTGACTGCTGAGCAGAAAGAGGCCAGTGATTTTGTTGGCACGGTGTTGGCAGATACAGAAGATACCTGGACACCTGTTTTTAAACAGCTTGGAATGACTTATAAACCGCCTCGGCTGGTACTGTTTAGTGGTGTGGTTCGATCAGGTTGTGGTACAGCTCAATCTGCTATGGGGCCTTTCTATTGTCCTGCGGACCAAAAAGTTTATATCGATACTTCTTTTTTTAAAGATATGCGTCAGCAAATGGGGATTTCTGGTGAGAAGAATCAAACTGAGCTTTCTCGTCAAGATCAGGCTGGAGATTTCGCGCAGGCCTATGTGATTGCCCATGAAGTGGGACATCATATCCAGAACTTATTGGGTATTTCTACACAAGTGCAACAGGCACGTGCGCAGGTGAATCAAGCCCAAGGTAATCAACTTTCTGTTCGGCTAGAGCTACAAGCGGATTGTTTTGCCGGAATTTGGGCACATCAAAACCAAAAACGAACCCAGTTTTTAGAGCAGGGAGACATTGAGGAAGCGATGGATGCAGCAGAGAAGATTGGAGATGATTATTTGCAACGTCGTGCAACAGGGCAGGTCGTTCCTGATAGTTTTACCCACGGTACTAGTGAACAACGAATGCAGTGGTTTCAAACAGGTTTGAAATCAGGAGATATCAATCAATGTAATACCTTTAAATAGGATTGATGGATATTTGTCCTTGATTTTTATACGGAAGATATACGAATCACAAGAATAATTAACGTAGAATAACAAGGTCTATGCTGAGTTGAGGATGATTGGTTTATTATTGCATCTAAATCATTTTTGAATAAAAAATAAAATATGAGATGTTTAAACTGCAGCATAGGCCTTCATTTTCTATTCAATTGCAAAAAAACGCTTTTAGATTTTATAGTTGATCGGGATTATAAAGTTTAAATAAAGTCTTTGTGTTAAAAACGAAATAAATAAAGAGGTTGTATGGGTAATTATTTTCTTTTACAAGCATTAACTGTGATTTTTGCTTTATCCATTGCCACTACAATTTTTAATAAAAGGATCTTGGGTTTTCCTCAAGCTATTGGTGTTCCCATTGTTTCCGCTATTTTTGTCTTTATTTTACAGTGGGGTGCAAGCCTACTTAATGGTAATCAATTTATTACCATTAATATTCAGAATATTGAAGCAGCTGTAAGAAATATTGATTTTTATGATTTTCTTATTAATGGTGTCATTTGCTTTATTCTAACCTCTTCTGCCTTGAAGTTTAAAATTTCAGACTTAAGAAATCATTGGAAGCCAATTAGTATCTTAGCTACGATTGCATTAGTTCTATGTGCAGGATTTTATGCAGGATTGCTATATTTATTCCAATGGCTGGTTGGCTATCCCGTACCCATCGGTGTGTTGCTATTATTAGGTGCGGCATTGGGGGCAACGGATCCAATCGGCGTTAAAGGGGTATTGAGTTCTATTCGGGCACCTCATCATCTTATTGTAAAACTGGAAGGAGAATCATTATTTAATGATGCAATGTGTATTGCCTTATTTATGACGTTATTAAAAGTTTTACAAGGTGAGCATTTTTCACTATTGGCAACAGTTGAAACATTATTATATGAAATCTTTGTTGCTGTAATTATCGGTTTTGCATTTGGTTTCGCGATCTTACGTTTACTCCGTGGTAAACATGAGATGGAATCTCTGATTTTAACCA
This sequence comes from Acinetobacter sp. CIP 64.2, assembly GCF_000369645.1. NCBI lineage: Bacteria > Pseudomonadati > Pseudomonadota > Gammaproteobacteria > Moraxellales > Moraxellaceae > Acinetobacter > Acinetobacter sp. CIP 64.2. The sequence goes on along the minus strand of NZ_KB850122.1, from coordinate 1,826,524 downwards.
CTGCCTTACTTGCCAGTGGATCATATCTCGTGGCTTTATTTGCACATGCCTCTGCCCCTATTGCTTGTGTTATTGGCGGACTTATCGTTGGAAATAAATGGCAAGAAATTCGTGAACAGCGCGAAATCCGTGAGGTCAATCACTTTTGGCATACGGTTGAGGGGATCATTAATTCATTCTTATTCACCTTGATTGGCTTGGAGTTGTTTATTCTTGATTTGAGTGCGAACCTGATTATTGGTGGGATCATTGCTTTTATTATTCTGCACCTATCTCGGTTTGCTGCAAATTTTGCCGCTTTTGCCCTGTTTCCATCATTCCGCAAAAAAAGCTATAACGGCAGTTTAGCAATTTTATCTTGGGGGGGAGTTCGTGGCGGGATTTCACTGGCGCTGATTCTTGCTGTCGCGAATATTCCTGAATTAAGCCAATATAGTAGCATCTTGATTGGTTATACCTTTATTAGCGTATTGCTGTCGGGGGTAGTCTGTGGTCTTGGCCTGCCAGCTGTGATGAATGCATTTTACTATAATCCAAGTGAACAAAAAGACGGTTTGAAAGGTTGGTATCAGCGTATGTGCAATAAGATGAACCGCCGTGGCTTTAAATACATTGTAGGTGAAGATGCTTTAGGTAGAGAAACTATCACGATTTATAATCCAGAGATTTTATTGGATCAGAAGACAGAAGATGGTGTTGCAACAATGCATCATCCGAATAAGAGAGAAGAGGTAAAACGATTGGAAAATCCTGATAATTTTTAACCTTATATTTTAAACTTTTAAAAAAGCCTTTATAAAATAAAGGCTTTTTTCTTTTTTAAAATTAATAATATTGTTTAATTTTATTTGAGTGTTATTTTTGTTGTAATTTTTCTTTTAAAATTAATTTAAAATTTTATTAAGTTTTGTTTAAATGCCTTTTGGGAATTTATCTTTCTTTATTTTCATTTGTTTAAAAATGTAAATTAAAAAATATAATAAATCGTTTTTTATTTTTTTTATCCTTTTAAATCATTATCTTGTTTCGTTGTTTAAAAAGTATTTCAATGTGTTTTTATATTTTTGTTTTGTGCGCTATTTAACATTTATTTTGTTTGCATTAAAGTGGTGCTGTGAACTCTATCACTTAGAAACAATAATTTAAACTTAAGTTAATAATGTAATTAAGAATTGATTAAATATTTATAATTTATAATGAGGAATATAACCATGTCTCAAATACAAATTATTTCCAAGGAAAGTCACCAAACCCTTGTAAATATAACGGGAAAAACAGCCACATTGCCTTCTGAACCTTCAGTTGTATTAATTAAGGTCTCTGCAAATGATATTTCAGTTGTTAAGAGAGATGGTGTAAATGCGGTTGTAGTATTAAAAAATGGCGAAACAATTATTATTAAGGATTTCTTCAATAATGGTGAAGTAGCAGATAATAGTTTGGTGCTTCAAGGTGAAGATAATCAATTAGTATGGGCACATTTTAAAGATGCGGAAAGTGATGCAGACGCAGATGCAGATGCGGATGCGGATGCCGATTCTGATGATGATCATGAAGGGGCTGTTTATTTAGAAGAAACGCCTGCTGTTGTACCAGCAGCAGCTGCAGCACCTGTTGAAGCAGCAGCATTACAGCCAATTCAGGCTGTGGACCCTTTACTTTATGCAGGCGGTGCTGCGGCGAGTGGTTTTAGTCCATGGTTATGGGCATTACCTGTTCTTGCTATTGGTGGGATTGCTGCAGCGGCAAGTGGTGGGGGTGATGGAGGTGGCAGAGGCAATAGTATAGATAGCACGCCGCCTAATACAGATGGTGTAAAATTTAACATCAACGCAGTGACTGCGGACAACGTGCTGAATGCAGCAGAATCTACAGGCAATGTTACCTTGACAGGAACATTAACCGGTGTACCTGCTGATGCAGCGACTACAGTAGTAACTGTTGTTGTTAATGGAGTAAGTTATACCGCTACGGTGAATGCAGCGAATGGCACCTGGAGTGTCAGTGTTCCAGGTAGTGGCTTGGTCGCAGATGCAGATAAAATCATTGATGCCAATGTTAAATTTACAGATGCAGCAGGTAATAGCAGTACGGTTACAACTACCCATGCCTACAGCGTAGATGTGACTGCACCGAATGCACCAGTCTTAAATCCGATCAATGGTGTTGATCCAGTGACGGGCACAGCAGAACCAGGCTCAACGGTGAAAGTGACCTTCCCTGATGGCAGTACCACAACCGTCACAGCAGATCCAGGTACAGGTGTGTGGACTGTGCCGAACCCAGGTAATTTACCAAATGGCGGTACAGTTACTGCGATTGCAACAGATCCGGCAG
>NZ_KB850122.1:1819377-1820227 GCF_000369645.1 Acinetobacter sp. CIP 64.2 | reverse complement strand
GTGAGCGTCGATGGTGTGAACTATCCTGCCACCAACAATGGCAATGGCACCTGGACCCTTGCAGACAACACCTTGCCAGCACTGACCGATGGTCCACATACCGTGACAGTCACAGCGACTGATCCAGCAGGAAATGTGGGTACAGCGACAGGTACAATTACGATTGATACGGTTGCACCGAATGCACCTGTCGTGAATCCGATCAATGCAGTTGATCCGATTACAGGTACGGCAGAGCCAGGCTCAACAGTCAAAGTGAGCTTCCCGAACGGCAGTACCGAACAGGTGACCGCCGATCCAGTCACCGGGGTCTGGAGTGTACCGAATCCGGGTGGCCTGACCAATGGTGAGACCGTTACAGCAACAGCGACTGATGCGGCTGGGAATGTTTCCTTGCCAGGCACTGGAATTGTGGATACGGTTGCGCCAGATACCAGCTCAGTCGGATTTACGGTTGATGCAGTCACAGCGGATAACGTACTCAATGCAGCAGAATCTACTGGTAATGTTACCTTGACAGGAACATTAACCGGTGTACCTGCTGATGCGGCGAAGACTGTAGTCACCATTATTGTCGATGGAGTAAGTTATACTGCTATAGTGAATGCAGCGAATGGTACATGGAGTGTCAGTGTTCCAGGCAGTGGCCTGGTCGCAGATACAGATAAAATCATTGATGCCAATGTTAAATTTACAGATGCAGCAGGCAATAGCAGTACGGTTACAACCACCCATGCCTATAGCGTAGATGTAACTGCACCGAATGCCCCTGTGTTACATCCAATCAATGCGGTTGATCCGATTACCGGTACAGCAGAGCCTGGTGCAACAGTCAAAGTGACCTTCCCGA
>NZ_KB850122.1:1814372-1815091 GCF_000369645.1 Acinetobacter sp. CIP 64.2 | reverse complement strand
GGCTTGTTGAATGGTGAGGCGGTGACTGCGACAGCAACAGATCCAGCAGGCAATGTGTCCTTACCAGGTACAGCCGTTGTGGATACGGTTGCGCCGATCGTTGCTCTGGACAATCTGTTAACCAATGACAGCACCCCGTTATTAACGGGTACGGTAAATGATCCAACAGCGAAAGTGGTGGTGAGCGTCGATGGTGTGAACTATCCAGCCACCAACAATGGCAATGGTACCTGGACGCTTGCAGACAACACCTTGCCAACGTTGACCGATGGTCCGCATACCGTGACCGTCACAGCGACTGATCCGGCAGGGAATGTGGGTACAACCACAGGTACAGTAACCGTTGATACGGTTGCACCGAATGCCCCTGTGTTACATCCAATCAATGCGGTTGATCCGATTACCGGTACAGCAGAACCAGGTTCAACGGTGAAAGTAACCTTCCCGAATGGCAGTACCGAACAGGTGACTGCAGACCCAGTAACTGGGGTGTGGAGTGTACCGAACCCGGGTGGCTTGTTGAATGGTGAGGCAGTGACTGCGACAGCAACAGATCCAGCAGGAAATGTATCCTTACCAGGTACGGGCCTTGTGGATACGGTGGCACCGATTGTTGCCTTGGACAATCTGTTAACCAATGACAGCACTCCGTTATTAACGGGTACAGTGAATGATCCAGATGCGAAAGTGGTGGTGACTGTTGATGGTGTGAACTATCC
>NZ_KB850122.1:1559241-1813257 GCF_000369645.1 Acinetobacter sp. CIP 64.2 | reverse complement strand
TCAATGCAGTTGATCCGATTACCGGTACAGCAGAACCAGGTTCAACGGTGAAAGTGACCTTCCCGAATGGCAGTACCGAACAGGTGACTGCAGACCCAGTAACTGGGGTGTGGAGTGTACCGAACCCGGGTGGCTTGTTGAATGGTGAGGCGGTGACTGCGACAGCAACAGATGCGGCAGGGAATGTATCCTTACCAGGTACAGAAACAGTTGCGACTCCAGCTGATTTGATTGGTGCGATCACAGTACCAGATGACTTAAATGGCGATGGTATCCTGAACGCCACGGAATTAGGCAATGATGCTAGCTTCAATGCCCGTGTTGCTTTAGGACCAAATGCAGTTGTAGGCACTGTTGTGACTGTGAATGGAAACAACCACACCGTGACAGCAGCAGATTTACTCAATGGGTACATCACTGCAGCAGTTGCAGTGGCTGGCGATGGCTCCTTGGTTATTCATGCACAAGCAGTGGATGCATATGGTAATGTCGATAACACAACAGATGTTACGATCACGGTGGATACGACGCCTCCGGATATTAGTACTGCTGCAATCGCAATTAATCCAATTACTGGCGATAATGTTCTTAATCCGTTAGAAGTATCTGGCCCAGTCTCAATCTCAGGTACATTAACCATTCCAGCAGATGCGGTAACCACCACGATTCAAGTGAATGTGAATGGTATAGATTACTCAGCAGTGGTTAATCCTGTGACACATACATGGACGGCCATTGTCCCTGGTACTGAACTTGCAGCTGATACAGATCTGACAATTCAGGCAAAAGCAACATTTACTGATGCAGCAGGGAATAGTAGTAGCATTCAAGGTTCACAAAGCTATACCCTTACAAACACAACGATCATTGCCTATGACAATACTGCTACCGCAGTTCTTGCACCAGAACCATTATTGATTGCAGATGATGCAGCGTTGGGCAGTAAAACCTACTTAGCGCTTGTTTCACTATTAGGCCTTAATTTACAACTCGGCTCTGATGGCGTTGGTTTTACCGTTGCAGCGAATCAAGAAGGGAATGCGACATTCACTTATAGTGCTTTAATCGGTGTGAATGCGTTATCAAACTACTCGCTTGTTTTACAGAAACTGGATACAGCGACTGGTCAATGGACTTCGGTTTATGGTGGCGGTCAAGCAGATATTCTGAAACTAACTTTATTGGGTTCTACACCAGGTATCGTTATCGATGGGTTGGAACAGGGTCAATATCGTGCGTTTATGACCTATACTGGTATTGCAGGTGTTGGTTTACTCGGTACTTTAACCGGGACTATGGATATCTATGATACGACGCAAATTGGTGGATTCTTTACCGAAAATGCGACGGGTAATGTGATTCTTGATACCAATGCAGGCGGTCAGGTTGATGTTGTAACACCAACAACAGTGATTAATGCAGTGAATGGCCATCCTGTTCTTGCAGATGGTACGGTGATTGCGGGTACTTATGGTACTTTAGTGATCAATTTGAATGGTTCATATACGTATACACCTAATGCAAATGCAGCAGGGCTTGGACAGGTAGATCACTTTGTGTATACCTTAAAAGACACTGCTTCTGGCGATACGGCTCAAGCAGCACTGAATATCCAATTAAGTTCTGTGAAAGCTGCAGATAACCTTGCAGTGGCTGAAATTAATCCAGAGTCATTACTTGTTGCGAATGATGTTGCGCTTGGTAGTGCAAGTTATGTGGCAGCAGTTTCGCTACTCGGCTTGAATTTACAACTGTTAGGTAACTCAACGATTGCATTTAACGTAGATGCTGATCGAGAAAGTTCAGCAACATTTACGTTCAGTGGTTTACTCACTGCGAATGTATTAAGTGATTATTCACTTGTTATTCAAAAATATGATGCAACAACACAACAATGGGTTTCTGTTGGTGGAACAAACCCACAAGCCACTTTGGTTAACCTATCGTTGATTGGAGGCGTGGCAACGGCTGTGGTTGATGGTTTAGCCACTGGTCAATATCGTGCCTTTATCGGTTATGGCGGATTGCTGGGTGTCGGTCTAGGTGGAACATTAACAGGTACAATGGATGTTTATAACCCATATGTTGTAGCTGGATACTCAGTGGATCCGATCTCTGGCAACGTGATTAAAGACGCAGGTCTAAACGGAGCAGTGGATGCAGCAAGCAATAATGCTGTCATCTCAGTAGTAAATGGCAATGCTGTAGCTGCAACAGGGACAACAACAATTACAGGTACTTACGGTACCTTAGTGATTGATCAACACGGTAATTACACCTATACACCAAATGCGAATGGATTGAATCTCGGTAAGGTTGACCAGTTTACGTATACCTTACTGGATCCAGCTACGGGCAATACTTCACAAGCGATTCTCTATGTTCACTTGGATAGTAATAATGTGGACATGACTTGGAATGCTAACGATCCATCACAACCAGCAGTCATTACAGGTCCAGTCCCTGTGGATGCAATGGATAACGTTGCTTCTGCTGCGATTGATCTCGTTTATCCAACGACGACACAAGTCATTGCGAACGCGATTAGCTATAACTGGTTACTTGGTGTTGGTGGCATTGTGATTGGTACTAAACAAGGTACAGCGCAATTCACGGTTGCTCCTGGTCATATTACGGAAGCAATTTTTGCAGTGAACTTTGGCTCAGTTGCAACGGTGGTTGATGGTTTACATGTGGTATTAACCCGAGTCAATCCAGACGGTACGCGTACGGTAATTGCAGATAGCTCGAATGCTGGCATACTTGATTTGCTGGGTATCTTCGGTTCTGAAGTGAAGTTCAAAGTGGATAACTTAAGTGCAGGTACATATGAGTTATTTATGGAGAGCAATACACTGCTTACTGCGCTTGGTAGTGTTACGGCTGGTATTACTTTGAATAATGGTGATATTACTCAAGTACCTACCTTGGTTGTAAACCCAATTACGGGTAATGTTCTTTCTGATGATAATTCGGCAGGTTATGGTTCGAATTATAAGCCAGACTATATTACAACCACGACGGTTGTGACTGCTGTCACATCTGAAAATGGTAATGTAGCTGGTGTCATCGCAGGTACAGCAACAACGATTGTTGGCGCATACGGTACTTTGACCATTAATGCGGACGGTAGTTATAGTTACCAAGCAGCAGCAAATACCTTGAACATTGGTAAAGTGGACAGCTTCACTTATACGGTCACTGATCCTGTAACAGGTAAAACTGATACTGCGACATTGCATATCCAAATTGGTTCGCCGGATGTGAATCTCAACTGGAATATCGCAAATCCAGGTGCAGATGCTGTTATTCCTGCTCCAGTTGCCAACGCGGATTCGAATGATGCAACAATCAGTATGAAACCTGTGGTGGATGCGGCAGTAGATGTACCAAGCGGTAATGTCACTATCGGTAATTTGGCAGGTTTCCCACCGCTTCCTGTGTTGAGTAGTACTGTAACATCTAACCAATTTGTGATTGCTGCAAATACGGTTAATGATGTGCATGTACAATTGAATTACACGACATCATTGAGTCTTTCGGTGTTACCAACTGCTGGTTATACCATTCAGCAACTGGTTGGTGGTACATGGGTCAACACTGTTTATACGGGATCTGCGACAGCGCTAGCTGGTATTTTAGGTGCTCCAGCTTATTCAGCGGATGTTAATCACTTGTCTGAAGGTACTTATAGAGTGGTCTTCAGTCTATCAAGTCTGCTTCCAATTGGTGCTGTGACGCTTGACTCTGTGGTAACAACCAAAACAACGCATTTGGACAGCTATACACCAGATGGTTTAAGCGACTGGATTCACGGCAATATCCTGTTGGGTGATACTGCTGGTGGTGTCGCAGATACGACAACTGCTTCTCAATTGTTTGTTGAAGTATCACCAGGCAATTATCAGATTGCGGCAGGTCAGGCGATTAATACGGGTGAAGGGACATTGTATCTCAACCATGATGGTTCGTATTACTACAAAGCTTTTGATAGCGCAGCGAATGCAACCATTGATACGATTAACTATAAACTTGTATCTGTTACAGGTGCCGAGTCAACGAGCACTTTAACAATTCATTTGAGTCAAGAGTTGAACAGTCTAGCCGTCAGTACTGCTGCAAATGATACCTTCACACTCGGTAATGGCTCTGACACCTTGATTTACAATACTTTAACGGCTGCGGGTGTGGTTAGCGCAACAGGTGGTAATACAACAGCCGGTGGCGTGGATACTTGGACAGATTTCCATCTCGGTAATGTCACTACGGATGATCAGGCTGACAAGATTGACATCAGCAACTTATTAATTGGTACTCCAAATAGTCTCACCATTGGTTCGTATGTATCAGTAAGCTACGATGCGACGACTCAAAGTGCGACCATTAGTGTGGATCGTGATGGTCTGGGCGGAACTTATACAAGTACTCAATTGTTGACGCTGCATTTAGATCATCCGACAGCATCATTGACACTCAATGATTTACTCAACAATGGTCAAATCATTTACTAATCCAAATCCTTAACTCAAAAAGAGAGCCTTCGGGCTCTCTTTTTGATTTTGAGAAGATGATCAAAATATGTGGTATCTTATTTAAAAGACTTAAAAAATTCTAAAAACTGAAGATATGAGCATTACAACGATTTCAGCATTTGAGCAATTAAAACAGCAACTCAGTGAGCAATTCTTTCAACCGCTTCGGTCTCATATTGATGTGTCTAAAACTGCTATTTTCTGCTCCTTTGGTGAACAGACACAACGTTGCCAAGTTTGGAATTCATCCTGCTCCGATTTTTCTGATACACAGCAACAATTATTTGATTTTCTAGAGCAGCAATTTTCATCGGCTGAAGCGCTCAGCACATTTGTTAAAATTGACGTAGCCTTTAATATCCAAGTCGAACAATGGCAGCACATCGAACAAACGTTAAAAAACCAATTCCATAATAATCATTATCGTAAAGGGATGAGTTTGGATGCAGACTTTAAGATCTGCTTTTTGGAGCAAGAGCTCTATGGTAAGGCAATTATTCGGGCACTCAGCTATAGCACACCAAATTTTATTGATGAGAAAAATTTAAATAGCAGTATTTTAAGAAAATATCCAGATCAGCATCACACTATAAAAATAAAAGAGATTCGGCAGCTATGGACCTTCGATACCTATGCGGTGATGTATGAACAGGGGCAACTGATTCCATTGCAAAGTCAGTTCACTGAAAATGGTGTGCGTTGCTTGCTTGAACCCAAAAAACATCATTTTAAAAAAATGATTGAAACAAATGCGCAGTTTCTCTTTCAACAAATCCAGCAGGACGGCAAATTCAACTATGGTTTTTTCCCTGCCTATGATCGTGAAATTCGTAGTTACAACACAGTTCGGCACTGTACTTCGGTTTATGCACTTATTGAGACGTTAGTGCTTCATTCATACCCAATGCTGATAGAAAAAATTCGCTCTGCAATCGATTATGCCTTACAGCATTTTTATATCGAAAAACAGGCAGGTTTGGCCTATATGCTCGATGGAACAGAGCAGGGACAGTTGGATGAAATTAAATTGGGAGCCAATGCTGCGGCAATTTTGATGCTGACCAAATATCAGGAAATCACAGCAGATGATCACTATCTTGGGGATGCCCAAGCCTTGGCCAATGGCATCCTGTCGATGATCAATGAAGCTGGTGAAACTACGCATGTATTGCATTATCCAAGCTATGACATCAAAGAAAAATTCCGCATCATTTACTATGATGGTGAAGCAGCCTTGGCTTTATTGCGTCTCTATCAGCTTGATGCAGATGAAAAACTACTTGAAACCGTCAAATGCATGTTTGAACGATTTATTGAAAAAAAATATGACCGTTATCATGACCATTGGCTGAGCTACTGCAGTAATGAGCTGACAAAAATTTGCCCAGAGGAAAAATATTTTCAATTTGGCATGAATAATTATTTAAAACATATGATGTTTATTCGAAATCGTAAAACAGCTTATGCAACCTTACTTGAAATGATGATGGCTGCTTATCAAATGGTGCAGCGCATGCGGGATTTAGGTTTACAGGAGTTGTCTGTCAAAGCACGATTCGATGAATTAAAAAAGATGATTGAGTTTCGAACTGAATTCCAGCGCACCGGTTTTTTCTATCCTGAAGTGGCGATGTATATGGCGCGCCCAGATAAAATACTGAATGCTTTTTATGTCCGGCATGATCGTTTTCGTGTACGTATCGATGACCAAGAACATAATCTTTCAGGCTATGTTGCTTATGTACAGTATTTTGAAACCGAAGCTTGAGGGTGAACTAAATGAATACACCTCAAGAAATAAAAATTATGAGTCAGATGGGGCATGAAGATTTTCAACATCCGGTTTGGCAGACAGAAATTGCAGGGGATTGTTCATATTGGCTGCTATTACTCGAGGCTTTAGAACGAGTGATCGATGGAAAGCTGCAACTTCAAGAGCTGCTTACTACAGACCATGCACTACATACCGAACAGGCTGATCTCTCCGATTTGATCTTGCAACAACGCTATACTGTTCTAGCCTCATTGCAATTGCTGACTTTTAATCCAACTCAAAACATCCAACAGGTTCTTGGTTTTCAGCTATTTCGTAATTTAGCCAAGATGCGGATGAAGCTTACAGAAAAAGCCAGAAAATTTGATTTGCACATTGGCGATAAAAATAGCCTTAAAAACTTATACTGTTTGGCTCAGGCAATATTTAGTATGCCAAGGGTGTTGTTACAACAAGTTTTTGTTAAATCACTGAATCTAAATGATCTGGATATTGCAGCCACCAGTTCCTTAATGACGTGTAAGGCACTTGATGCAATTCTTTATCTCACTGATCAAAAGCAAGATTATTACTTTTCTTACCTCCATCACAATCAGACACTTGGTATTTTCCAGTTATTAGATCAGTTACATCGTATTGATCATTTAGCTCCGTATTATCATTATTTCCAACAAGGTCGGTTACCCACCAAGCAGCGCCAAGCCAAGACAGAATGGATCAATATTATTGGTGATACTTATTTCGGTGAGTTTTATACAGCTAAAAGAAAAAATAAAGGCATTGACGATGCCTTACAACGCTATGGTTACGGTCACTCTTTTGAAGCGATCAAACCATTCTTTGGCGCAGATGATATTAATATCGCCAATTTAGAAGCTGTTTTTAATCTCGATGAACATTCTGTTTTATTGGGAAAAAAAGACTATATTTTGGGGGCAAAAGCGCAGGAAACTTTAGACGAATTTAAACATATTCATCTCAATACGCTGTGTTTGGGTAATAACCATCTCAAAGACTATGGCGACGCAAGCCTAAAACACACTTTAACCCAGTTAGAGCTTGCCAATATTGATTTTATTGGAGCGGGCAATGATCAACAACAAGCTCATCAATGTCTAGAAATCATCAATAATGCAGGGCAATGTTTGGCTATTTTTAATGGCTATTGGCATCGGCAAACGGCCTATCAAGATTACGATTTTTATGCACTGGGTCATAGTGCTGGGGTGGCATGTATTAATGCCGTTTTATTTGAACAGATTATGCAATATCGTTTAGCACATCCAGAGCACAAGATCATGGTGATTTGTCATTGGGGTGTTGATTTCAGACCTATCCATCCTGAGCAAAAGAAACTGGCAAATGTGCTGACACAGATCGGGGTAGATATGGTGATTGGACATGGTGCACATACCCTTCAACCGATTCAATCAATCAATCAAAAACCTGTTATTTTTGGAATAGGGAATGGTGTATTTAATAGCAATGGTGATTTTGAGAAATATCAGGCTTTACCCTATGGAGCCATTGTTCGAATCAACGTCATGGAGTGGCAGTTAAAGCTGTATCCGATTTATACACATAACCGCAAAACCTTTTGGCAACCACGTATCGTTGATCAGGAACAGTTTCAACAAGCCAGAGCATTATTGACTTGTCAGTTAGACCCAACTCACTACAGTGTGGGGCAAGATCATTTGGGTACTTATATTCAATTCAGTTTTTAAGGATATTGCTGGTAATTATTGAGCATGGTATTGACCTGTTTTGTTGTAAAGCCAAGATTACGCAGACCGCCACTACCTAAATGGCAGTCATAACTGCTCATGATATTGGTTGGTGTTGTTTTGGTGGCTTTAGGAGAACATACATGGCCGAGGCCAAAGGCATGCCCCATTTCATGAATACTGGCTGCTTGGGTTTGATAATTGAGTCTTTTCCAGTCAATCAGGATAAAGGGTTGCCCTTGATTGCGAAATCCCCAACTGGTGATATCGGCATCTTTGAGTTTTTCACTATAAGCATCGTAAATAATAAATAAAACTTCTTTACTTTTCCTGCGAGGAAAACAAGCGTTAACCGCACTTGGTAGTTTTGCGGGAATGATTACTTTTGATTGACTTAACTGGTTGGCGAGATCACATTTACGTTTACTAAACTCTTGGAATGAATAGTAATGGTGGATTTTAAACGTAAAGATTTTATGATTATTTTCATCGACAAAATATTGATTCAGAATGGCCAATTCTTTATTCATCTGCACTTTGTTATCTAAGGCTTGAACTTCAGGGCGATTGCTGGTCACAATAAAGCTGACATTAACCACAGGTAAATCACGTCTTTCTTGAGGATATTGAGAACGGGACGTTTTTACGGTTGAATTTTGAGTTGTACAAGATGTACCGATGATCAAGAATAATAAGCTTAGCGCTGTGATTTTTAATCGCATTTTTTATTCTCTCAAGTTGTTGTGTTTTAATTGTTGTAAAGCTAGCTTTTCGCATGATTTTGATCATCTTAGCAGATTTTTGGAGCTTGTATGGTGCGAGATACCAATGAACTACATCGACAAATTTTAGAAGTGATTGCCTTGATTCCTTATGGAAAAGTGGCAAGTTATGGGCAAATTGCCAAGCTGGCTGGTTTGCCTAAACATCCACGTTTAGTCGGTTATGTACTTAAGCATTTAGACAAAGACAGTGAGATTCCCTGGTATCGTGTGATTAATTCGCAAGGCAAGATCAGTGTGACCCGAATCAATGAGAAAGGTGAAAATGTTCAGCAGAATTTGTTAGAGCAGGAAGGGGTGTATTTATTAAATGGCAAGGTCAGTTTAAAAATCTTTGCTTGGCAGCCTTAACTTTTAAATTAGCTCATTTTATCAGTGAAACATAAATGAAAATTGAATTTATAAAACATGACTATGAAAATGAATTAGATACCGTACTTTATGGTTTAAATGTAGATCAATATCAATATGACCAAGAAAAAATTATTTTTCATAATTGTCTCAATCCTCAGATAATTACTGAAATGGACGCGTTGAAATTATTCACTAGAACAAAAAAAGATTATCTCTTTGGACTCTATTTAAGCTGTCATCAAAAGAACCTCCATGAAAAGATGAGTGATCAAATATATTTTTGCTTCGATTTTGCATATCAAAATAATGATTTAGTTATTTTCTATTCTTTTGATGGGGAGGAGGACGCAGAATTGGAGTTAAATGAATTCTTTAAGAGAAAAGAGCTGATTTATAAATATTTAAAGGGTGAATGTGGTCAAAAATATTGGTTTGCTCTCAGTGATTTTGATAAGAAGTGCTGGTTGGATGTTAGTTATCTGAGAGCTCAACTAGTGCAAAAGGATGATCGTATTGTTAAAGAAATTATTTTGGATGGGGCGTATATAGAATCTGAATTAGATTTATATTGCTATATTGGCGAAGAAGTTTGTGGGGTATTAGGTTATATGGGGTGTAATTCTATGGCATTAAGAGATTGTTTGACTGATGAGATTAGACCAATTCAGTATCCTTTACGCATCGTATGGAAAAATTTTGAATACTCAAAACAAAAATTTAACCAAGATGATATTCAGTACTTTATTGATCTATTGTCTCAAAATGCCGATTTGCAAATTTGCTGACTGTACTTATCAACGTACAATCAATACGGGAATATGACTTTCTGCTAAAACTTTCTGCGCTACACTACCGAGCACAAACTGTTTAAAGCCTGTGCGCCCATGCGAGCCCATAATGATCAAGTCTGCGCCTAGGTTCTGTGCTGCCCCAATAATTTCTTGATGCACTGAAAACCCTTCCAGAACTTGCGTTGCAACCGTCAAACCATGCTCTTCAAACTTTTTTTCAGCTTTGCTGAGATTGTCTTGAGCATAACTTCGGACTCTTTCTATTAAATCATTGCTTTGCCCCATACGAATATAGGCATCTGCAAGATAAGGATCTAAAGTCATCACTTCAACCACCGTGAGTTCACTGTCTAGGGCTTTCGCCAACTGAGCTGCTTCACGAATGACATTCGCAGCAATTTCAGAGTCGTCAATTGCCACTAAGATTTTTTGATAAGCCATGTTGGATACTCCTTATATTTATGATTTTACGTTGAATTCAGTCAATAAAATTTGATTAATATATAAGCTATGGTTCTATTCTAAACCTGTTAGGATGAGAATAAAACCTAGCATTTTTATAGGGATAGTTATTATTTATAGCATTATGGTTAAGTTTGGATGGATTCAAGAATAGATGAAATTTCCATGAAAATAAAAGACATGTATCACCATAATTTATCTATAAAAGCGGTCTTAATTACGCTCAAAGAATTGAATCAGTGCATCCACATCATCAGTCTGCAATTGTTCACGCATCTTTAAAATCTGCTTTTCATCTAAGTCATAAAGCTTCAGGGAAAGCAGTTTTTTAATATCTTGTTCAGAAAAACGGTATCTAATCACTTTGGCAGGGACACCACCGACAATCGCATAAGGCGGTACATCTTGCGTGACCACAGCACCTGTTGCAACCACCGCACCTTCACCCAATTTGACCCCTTGCATGATCATGGCACGGCTACCAATCCAGCAACCATCGGCAATCACCGTATCACCTGCAGTCTGAAAGCTACGTGTATCAAATGGGAAAGTTGAGATCCAGTCAGGGCGATGCAATTGATTACCACCCATCATAATCACGCATTCAGCCCCAAAGCAGACAAAGTTGCCAATATGTAGTTGGTCAATGGGCTTCTCAGGCGTAGCTGCCTTGTCATGCAGATAGCGCACCACACAGCGCTCAAAACCTTGATCCCAATAAGCCGAATAATAAGAATAATTGCCTTTGATATGGATATTCGGATTTTTCACCGTTTTTGCAATAAACTCGAACTCACACCAATGTTTAACAGGGGAGTTGATTAACTGTTCGGCCATAAAGGAGATATAAAAAATAGGGAATTCGCCATTATACCGAATTGTAATTCAAGCTGAACCAATAATCTCAATTCAGCCTGTGAGCTGACGGCTAAGTATTGGGAGGAATACGCGCAATGACTTTAATCTCAAAGTCAAAACCTGCCAGCCAAGTCACGCCAATAGCAGTCCAGTTGGGATAAGGCTTTTGTGTAAAGATCTGATTTTTAACTTTCATGATTTTATCGAATTGTTGTTCAGGATCTGTATGAAAAGTAGTGACATCAACAATATCATCGAAAGTGCAGCCAGCCGCTGCTAATGTCGCTGCTAAATTTTTGAAAGCTTGTTCTACCTGTTGCTCGAAATCGGGTTCAGGCGAGCCATCTTTACGGCTACCCACTTGCCCTGAAACAAAGAGTAAATCTTTCGATTGAATTGCAGCTGAATAACCATGTTGTTCATATAAAGCATGGCGGTCTTGGGGAAATATTGCAATTCTCGTCATGTCTGTTCTCCTTCAATATTTAAATTAGCAATCAGTAAAAATCATTTAACTTTCACATACGCCTCGTATGTAAATATAATTGACATACGAGGCGTATGTCAATTAAAATTTTTGTGATGATCAACTGGTGAAATACATGTCTGTTCGTGAACGAAAGATGGCGGAAACTCGTATAAAGCTGATTGAAGTAGCACGCCGAGCATTTGCTAAATATGGCTATGCCGATACTTCAATGGATAAACTCACAGCAGAAGCAGGGCTAACTCGTGGGGCGCTCTACCATCATTTTGGTGATAAGCGTGGTTTATTTGCCGCAGTTGTTGATCAGATTGACTCACAGATGGCTGAATTTGCTCAGCAGCATCTGGAGCAGCCAGATGACCTCTGGGAAGGATTATTACTTGAAGGGCAGACTTATATTAAAAATGCTTTAAATCCTGAGTTTCAGCGTATTGTGTTACGTGATGGACCTGCAGTGTTGGGTGATCCAGCGCATTGGCCAAGTCAAAGCAGATGTCTGCAGTCTACACGTGAGTGTATTGAGCAACTTTTGGCAGCAAATCGAATTAAAATGATAGACCCAGAAGCAGCAGCAGTATTTTTAAATGGCGCTGCCATGAATGCTGCATTATGGGTAGCCTCTAGTGAAAATCCTGAACAGTTACTCCCCGAAGCCTTAAATGCTTTTCAAATTTTCGCATCAGGTTTTTTGAAAAATATATAGCTAAATTATGTTTTATCTAATATCTGAAATATAAAAAACCCCTCAAAGTGAGGGGTTAATTGCATATAGAATATTAAATATATTCCACACTTACGATTTCGTATTCAACTTCACCTTGCGGTGTTTGAATTTTCGCTTCGTCGCCTTCATTTTTACCTAAAAGACCACGTGCAATCGGTGAATTCACTGAGATTTTATTGATTTTAAAATCTGCTTCATCATCACCGACAATTTTATAAGTCTTACGTTCTTCCGTATCCAGATTTTCAATGGTTACGGTCACACCAAAGACCACACGGCCATTTTGCTCAAGTGTTTTGACATCAATTTCTTGTACTGCGCCCAGTTTACCTTCGATATCCTGAATACGACCTTCGCAGAAACCTTGCTGTTCACGCGCAGCATGATATTCAGCATTTTCCTTTAAATCACCGTGTTCACGAGCTTCAGCAATCGCTTGGATAATACGTGGGCGATCCACTGTCTTGAGCTGTTGTAATTCTTTCTCTAAGGCAACCTTGCCTTCGGGAGTCATAGGATAACGTTGCATTCTGGTCCCCTCTAAATTGGTTGGGAAAATACAGGATTAAAAAAAGAAAAAGCCCGCCACCGATAAGGTGACGGGACTTTATCGGTAGAGAATTAACCTACAGTTTGTAAATCTTGCAAGCGGTATACATCCATTGGCAATTTCACAGCAAATGCTTGGCAAACTGCTTCTGCACCGTTAATTGTCGTGGTGTAATACACCTTGCCTTGGAGGGCAGCACGACGAATCATGGCAGAATCATACTGAGCTTGTTTGCCTTCAGTTGTGTTGACAATAAGATGAATTTCACCATTTTTCAAGCGGTCTACAATATGTGGGCGACCTTCGGTCACTTTATTGACTGCTTCACACTCGATACCCGCTTCTTTGAGCACACGATGTGTACCATTTGTTGCAACAAGTTTAAAGCCATAAGCAATCAACTTTTTCGCAACATCAGCGATGTATTTCTTATCTGATTCACGAACCGATAAGAATGCATGTTTGACTTCACCTTCAGTTGGCAAGCCTGGTAAACGTTCATTTGAACCTAATACCGCTTTGTAGAATGCTTCACCAAAAGTTTTACCTACACCCATGACTTCACCTGTAGATTTCATCTCAGGCCCAAGCATTGGGTCTACGCCAGGGAACTTGGCGAACGGGAACACGGCTTCTTTTACAGCATAGTGTGTTGGGATGATTTCTTTGGTGAAACCTTGTGATGCTAAAGATTGGCCAGCCATACAACGCGCCGCAACTTTTGCTAAAGAGTCACCAATACATTTAGATACGAAAGGAACAGTACGTGATGCACGTGGGTTCACTTCAAGTACATAAATGTCGTCACCTTTAACCGCAAACTGAACGTTCATCAGACCTATAACGCCAAGTTCTTTTGCCATAGCCACAGTTTGGCGACGCATTTCGTCCTGTACTTCTTGTGAAAGCGAGTACGGAGGAATCGAACATGCTGAGTCACCTGAGTGAATCCCGGCTTGTTCAATGTGCTGCATGATCCCGCCAATCACAACGTCTTTACCGTCAGATACGCAGTCCACGTCAACTTCTGTTGCATCGTCAAGGAAACGGTCGAGCAGGACAGGGGCTTCATTCGATGCTTGAACTGCTTCACGAAGGTAACGTTTAAGTTCATCTTCGTTATACACGATTTCCATTGCACGGCCACCCAATACATAAGATGGACGCACAACCAGTGGATAACCCACTTTCGCAGCTTCTGAAATACCTTCTTCAGCAGATTTTACGATGCTGTTGTTCGGTTGGCGAAGCTGTAAACGTTGAATCATTTGCTGGAAACGTTCACGGTCTTCTGCACGGTCAATTGCGTCAGGAGATGTACCGATAATTGGAGTACCTGCTTCTTCCAAAGCACGCGCCAATTTTAATGGGGTTTGACCACCGTACTGTACGATCACGCCTTTAGGCTTCTCGGTACGTACGATTTCAAGTACATCTTCAAGTGTTACTGGCTCGAAGTAGAGACGATCAGAGGTGTCATAGTCAGTTGAAACCGTTTCAGGGTTACAGTTCACCATGATGGTTTCATAACCGTCATCACGCATTGCAAGCGCAGCGTGTACACAACAGTAGTCAAACTCGATCCCTTGACCGATACGGTTTGGACCACCACCAATCACCATGATCTTGTCACGGTTTGATGGATTTGCTTCACATTCTTCGTCATAAGTTGAATACATGTAAGCAGTACCCGATTCAAACTCGGCTGCACACGTATCCACACGTTTGTAAACTGGATAGACACCCAAGTTCCAACGATGCTTACGGAATTGTTTTTGTGAAATACCCATTAAGTTGGCAATACGCAGGTCAGATAAACCTTTGCGTTTGAACGAACGGATATTGTCAGCGTTTAAGTCACCAAAGCCTAAAGTTTTTACTTGCGCTTCAGTTTTGATGATGTCTTCAATTTGAATCAGGAACCAACGGTCGATTTTGGTTGCTTCAAATACGTCATCTAAAGAGAAACCGTGGCGGAATGCATCGGCAACATACCAGATACGCTCAGGGCCAGGCACTTTAAGCTCTTTTAAGATGATGTCTTTGGCATTGGCTGTACCCGCTTCAACTTTTTCATCAAAGCCACATACACCCACTTCAAGACCACGAAGTGCTTTTTGTACAGATTCTTGGAAGTTACGACCAATTGCCATCACTTCGCCCACAGATTTCATCTGAGTCGTCAATACTGGCTCAGCTTGCGGGAATTTTTCGAAGTTAAAACGAGGAATCTTCGTGACAACATAGTCAATCGACGGTTCGAAAGATGCTGGTGTTACGCCGCCCGTGATGTCATTCTTCAATTCATCAAGGGTATAACCCACCGCAAGTTTCGCTGCGATTTTTGCAATTGGGAAACCTGTTGCTTTAGATGCAAGTGCAGATGAGCGTGATACACGAGGGTTCATCTCGATCACAACCATACGGCCGTCTTTCGGGTTAATACCGAATTGAACGTTCGAACCACCAGTTTCAACACCGATTTCACGAAGAACTGCAACCGATGCATTACGCATCAATTGATATTCTTTGTCTGTCAATGTTTGAGCAGGTGCAACGGTGATTGAGTCACCAGTGTGAACGCCCATTGGGTCGAAGTTTTCGATCGCACAGACGATAATACAGTTGTCGTTTTTGTCACGAACAACTTCCATCTCGTATTCTTTCCAACCAATCAATGATTCATCAATCAATAATTGGTGTGTCGGAGAGAGGTCGAAACCACGTTCACAGATTTCAAGGAATTCTTCGCGGTTATACGCGATACCACCACCAGAACCACCCATGGTGAATGATGGACGAATGATCACTGGGAAACCGAAGCCCGCTTGAATCGCCAACGCTTCTTCCATTGTTTCAGCAATGGCTGCTTTTGGACATTCCAAACCAATTTTACGCATCGCGATATCAAACAGTTTACGATCTTCTGCTTTTTCAATCGCTTCTTTTGATGCGCCAATCAGTTCTACATTATATTTTTCAAGAACACCGTGCTCGTCTAGGGCAAGGGCACAGTTCAATGCAGTTTGGCCACCCATGGTTGGCAGGACTGCATCTGGACGCTCTTTTTCAATGATTTGTGCAACTGTCTGCCAAGTGATTGGCTCGATATAGGTTGCATCCGCCATTGCAGGGTCAGTCATGATGGTCGCTGGGTTAGAGTTCACCAAAATAACGCGGTAACCTTCTTCACGAAGCGCTTTACATGCTTGCGCACCTGAATAGTCAAACTCACACGCCTGACCAATGACAATAGGACCAGCACCAATAATTAAGATGCTTTTAATATCCGTACGTTTAGGCATTATTCGCTCCTTAATTACTTCTTAGCGGCTTCAATAAGTTCGATGAAATGATCGAACAATGGAGCACAGTCATGTGGACCTGGGCTGGCTTCAGGGTGACCCTGGAAGCTGAATGCTGGTTTATCCGTACGATGGATACCTTGGTTTGTACCGTCAAACAGTGAACGATGTGTCACTTTTAAGTTTGCAGGTAAGGTAGTTTCATCGACAGCAAAGCCGTGGTTTTGAGAAGTAATCATCACTGTACCATTCTCAAGATTTTGTACAGGATGGTTGGCGCCGTGGTGACCGTGATTCATTTTCATGGTCTTCGCACCCGAAGCAAGCGCTAAAATTTGATGACCTAAACAAATACCGAATACAGGTAATGTTGTGGTTTCAACAATGGTTTTCACTGCTTCAATGGCATAGTCACATGCTGCTGGGTCACCAGGACCATTGGACAAGAACACGCCATCTGGATTCAATGCGAGTACTTTTTCAGCAGGGGTTTGTGCAGGAACAACTGTTAATTTACAACCACGGTCTGCGAGCATACGTAAGATGTTGGTTTTGACACCATAATCGTATGCAACAACATGAAATTTAAATTCTGGTTGAGTAAAGCCTTGACCCAAAGTCCAAGAACCTTCAGTCCATTCGAAACCCGTCGGATCACAGCACTCTTTTGCAAGATCTAAACCGTTCAAACCGCCGAATGCACGTGCCTTGGCAATAGCTTCTTCTTCTGTAATATTTTCGCCAGCAAGGATGCAACCATTTTGTGCACCTTTGTCACGTAAAATACGCGTCAATTTACGGGTATCAATATCAGCGATTGCAACAACATTGTGTTGTTCCAAGTACTCACTTAATGATTGTTCAGCACGGAAGTTACTGTGCAATAAAGGAAGATCACGAATAATTAAACCATTCGCCCATACTTTATGGATGCGACCTGATTCAACGTCTTCACTATTACAGCCAGTATTTCCAATATGAGGATAAGTCAGCGTCACAAGTTGTTGCGCGTAACTTGGGTCAGTCAAAATTTCTTGATAACCAGTCATGGCGGTATTAAAAACGACTTCACCAGTCGTACTACCCGATGCACCGATAGACGTTCCTTTAAAGATCGTTCCATCTGCGAGGGCTAAAATGGCGGGGGTGCTCAAACCAAAGCTCCTGAACTAAGACCACAAAAATAGGGCTGTAAAAAAGCGAGTAGACATAAAAAAAGGCAGGCCGTCTTAAAAAAACATGCCCCTCCTTCCAGTCTGCTCGCTTGTAACTTAACAGCGCATTATACGCATGAGTGGGTGAAAAGTCTATGTGTTTTATTTATTAAAGTCAGGAATTCTCGAATTCTTTTTTAAGAGGCGGACAAAGCTGTCTATTGCAAAATCGATCATCCGTATATCGATATGATGAGATATTATGCAAATTGTCTAACAATTTTTAAGGTGTTTAACAAATGAGCGTTTTATCTTATGTCTAGCCGAAAAATCAACAATCAAAAATGAGGGAAATTAAAATGGCTGCAAATCAAACAACACCTGCTGCAACTGCTGAAGAAGTGAAAGAGGTTGTCGTTGAAAAAACGACCAAAGCCAAAGAAGCCGTTGCAGAAAAAACGACTGAGGTAAAAGAAGTCGTTGCTGAAAAAACTGCAAAAGCGAAAGAAGTGGTGGCAGAGAAAACAGCAAAGGCAAAAGAAGTGATTGCCGAGACTCAGGAACATGCAAAAGACGTAATTGCTGAAACGCAAGGTCAGGTCAAAGAAGCACTGGCTGAAACACAAGAGAAAATTGAGACCGAAGCGAAAGAGTTGAACCAAAACATTCAAAATCAATTGACTCAACTGAAGCAGGATATCTTAGAGCGTATTGAAGTGATTAAAACCCAACTCAATTCTTCTCAAGGCAACTTGCTTGAATTGAAAAATGCATTGAAAACTGAGTTAAACGCATTGATTGAAGATTTAACTAAAGTGAGCAAAGAACTGAAAGATGACATTAGCCAGATTTCAGTAAAGCATAAAGATACTTTAGTGGGTAGCTTTAAGCGTACCAAAGAACAAGCAGTTGAAGCTTGGAATAAGGTTCGTGCCAGCTAATTTGGCATAGCGATGAAAAAAGCGAGAATTTTTCTCGCTTTTTTTATTTAAAACTGATGTAACCAGTCGCGCTTATTATGGAAGTCAGCTTGAGGGCTACTGTGTTGCATTGCAAAATAATGCAGACCTTGTGTCGTGTTCAAGACCGCTGTTAAGCCAATATAGAGGTCAGCCCATTTGAGTTGATGCTCACGCATAAATTGAGACAGATCTAAACTGACATTCAATCCATAATGCGTACGTTGCAAATGATTGAGTTCTATATCATAGGCAGCGATAGGCGGCATATCTTCAGGAAAGCGGTATTCTTCAAATTGATAGACTTGCCAAGCTTGAGAAGGGGAAAGGTTGATTTCACGATAGAAATCCTGATCTTTCACACCTACAAAAATTTCATAGCAAGTTTGTTCCCATAAAAAGTCACGACGTGGGTGCGCTGTGACTTGATCTGGGTAAATCAAAAATTGATTTGGGTCACGAACCCAAAAACCAACATTTAAGCTTGCTGGTGTTTGTTGCTCAATCGCTCCAACCACGGTAATGGCACTAAAGCGATCAAAAGCCGACAGTTCATAACTTGCCATCGTAATTACTTATTACTTAAATGAGCAAAACGAACCAAGTTAGACAGGTGTTGGTTCTGTTTGGCTGCTTTTTTATAAAGCAAAACAATTTTACCAATTTTTTGTACAGACTCAGCGCCTGTTGCTTCAACAATGGCATCAATAACTGCGCCACGTGCATCACGGTCTTCACCCGCAATTTTCACTTTAATCAATTCGTGATCGTTTAAAGCACGATTTGTTTCTTCAATGACGTTTTCTGTAAGACCTTGGCTACCAATCATTACAACTGGATTAAGTGCATGACCGATTTGACGTAAACGCTTACGTTCATGGATAGATAAAGCCGCCATTAAAAATACCTGATTTGGAAAACGACCTAGTATAACTTGCATCCCGATTCTAAGATAGATTCATGAGCATAGCACTTGCAACAAATATGTGAAAAATTGACGAAATCATCAATGACAATAATCGGAAAAAATCTGTAAAAGTTCGTGTGAATGAAGTACATCCGTACTGTATTGAGAGTAATTTTCACGTACAATGATGCATCAGAAGTTTTTTGAAATTTAGTGAGTTATGGCGACACGCATTACCAATCAAAAATTGTCTAAAAGCAGTCGTGCATGGATGAGAGAGCACTTAGATGACCATTTTGTAAAGAAAGCACAGAAGGAAGGTTATCGCGCGCGCGCGGCATATAAGTTACTTGAAATTCAAGAAAAATATAAAATGATCAAGCCCGGCATGACCGTGGTTGATCTGGGTGCGGCACCAGGTAGCTGGTCGCAAATTGCGGGTAAATTGGTGGGTGCCAATGGCTTGGTCATTGCATCAGATATTTTGGCAATGGACGCACTTCCAGATGTAACCTTCCTGCAAGGTGACTTCCGAGAGGAAGAAGTTTTCGAAAAATTGTTAAATATTTTAAATGGACGTCAAGTAGACGTTGTAATTTCAGATATGGCCCCCAATACATCAGGTAATAGGGCTGTTGATCAACCACGTCAGATTTACTTATGTGAGCTGGCTTTGGATTTTGCTCAAAAAGTACTTGGGCCAAACGGACAGTTTATTGTTAAAGTGTTCCAGGGTTCAGGATTTGATGAATTCCGAAAACAGGTGGTCGATAGTTTTGATGTATTAAAAACAGCCAAACCTGCGGCATCACGTGCTCGATCGAAAGAAGTTTTTTTGATTGGCCAAGGTCGTAAAAAGGCATTGCAATAAAAGTGTACTTGCCAAGTTGTTAAAAATTGTGCATTTTGTACCTTTTAAGTTTTTTGCAACGCAAATTCATTGCTGTTTTTGTGAAGGTCAGCCAAGATTAGGTATGATCAAATTAGATTGATATGGGAATAAAGCCTTGAGCGATTACTTCAAGAATGCCGTATTGTGGCTCATCATACTCGGTGTTCTGATTTTGATTTTTAGCAACGTCAGTGACCGCAATAAGCCTGCAGCGATGAAATATTCTGATTTCGTTGCAGCGGTGAATGCTGGGCAAATTAAACAAGTCACAATCGACGGTTTAAATATTAATGGTGAAAAAACCAATGGTTCTTCATTTGAGACGGTTCGTCCTCAAGTTGAAGACACTGAGTTGCTACCAAGCTTGAATAAACAAAATGTAGTGGTTGAAGGCACAGCGCCGCAACGTCAAGGCATTTTGATGCAACTTCTCATTGCGAGTTTCCCAGTATTGCTCATCATCTTATTATTCATGTTCTTCATGCGTAATATGGGCGGTGGCGCTGGTGGCAAAAACGGTCCTATGAGCTTTGGTAAGTCAAAAGCAAAAATGTTATCTGAAGATCAAATCAAGCTAACATTTAGTGACGTCGCTGGCTGTGACGAAGCAAAACAAGAAGTGGTTGAAATCGTTGATTTCTTAAAAGACCCCGCCAAATTCAAACGTCTGGGTGCGACCATTCCACGTGGTGTACTGATGGTTGGTCCTCCAGGTACAGGTAAAACATTATTGGCGAAAGCAATTGCGGGTGAAGCTAAGGTTCCATTCTTTAGCATCTCGGGTTCTGACTTCGTTGAAATGTTTGTCGGTGTCGGTGCTTCTCGTGTTCGTGACATGTTCGAACAAGCTAAACGCCATGCGCCATGTATCATCTTTATTGATGAGATTGATGCAGTCGGTCGTCATCGTGGTTCAGGTACAGGTGGTGGTCATGATGAGCGTGAACAAACTCTGAACCAAATGCTTGTTGAGATGGATGGTTTTGAAGGCAATGAAGGCGTCATCGTTATTGCTGCGACCAACCGTGTTGATGTCTTGGATAAAGCCTTGCTTCGTCCAGGCCGTTTTGACCGTCAGGTGATGGTGGGTTTACCAGACATCCGTGGTCGTGAGCAAATCTTGAATGTGCATTTGAAGAAATTACCTTCAGTGACAGGTGTAGATCTTAAAGTACTTGCACGTGGTACACCGGGCTTCTCTGGTGCGCAGCTTGCAAACTTGGTCAATGAAGCTGCATTGTTCGCTGCTCGCCGTAATAAAAACACGGTAGATATGCACGACTTTGAAGATGCCAAAGACAAGATTTACATGGGTCCAGAGCGTAAATCGATGGTGATTCGTGAAGAAGAGCGTCGTGCGACAGCTTACCATGAAGCAGGCCATGCGATTGTTGCTGAGATCTTACCGGGTACTGACCCTGTGCATAAAGTAACGATTATGCCGCGCGGTTGGGCATTGGGTGTGACTTGGCAGTTGCCTGAGCAAGATCAGACCAGCCACTATAAAGATAAGATGTTGAATGAACTTTCAATCTTGTTTGGTGGTCGTATTGCAGAAGAAGTCTTTATCAACCAAATGTCGACAGGTGCATCTAACGACTTTGAACGTGCCACTAAAATGGCGCGTGCAATGGTGACCAAATATGGTATGTCAGATAAGCTTGGTGTAATGGTGTATGAAGATGAAAACCAAAACGGTTTCTTCGGTAATGTGGGTAGCCGTACCATTTCTGAAGCTACGCAACAAAAAGTAGATGAAGAAGTTCGCCGTATTTTGGATGAACAGTACAAAGTTGCACGTGATATCTTGGAAAATAACAAAGATATTGCACATGCAATGGTAAAAGCATTGATGGATTGGGAAACAATCGATCGTGACCAAATCCGTGACATCATGGAAGGTCGTGAGCCTCAACCACCTAAAGTTTATGTTGCTGATAATCCAGTGGCTGCATTTGAACCACCGAAAGATGGTCCATCTACACCACCGCCGTTACCAGCAATGGGCTAATCAACGATGAGATAAAAAGAGCGACTTCGGTCGCTCTTTTTTGTTTGGATTTCATTCTAAATTGAAAATAAATCATCAGCGTCGACATGGCAGTCTTGTTAATATAGTCACATTGCAATGTGGAGCGTTTTGATGCAGTTGATGCCATTAGCACCGTGTCAGTTACAGTGTGGCCGTTTTAGATTAGATCTCTCACAACCCCAAGTGATGGGGATTTTGAATGTGACACCTGATTCATTTAGTGATGGTGGGCAGCATCATCAAAAAGATCAAGCTATCCAACATGCGTTGCGGATGATGGCAGATGGGGCAAGCATCATTGATATTGGTGGAGAGTCAACCCGTCCGAATGCATCACCTGTTGCTTTAGCAGAAGAAATCCGCCGTGTCGTCCCTGTGGTTGAAGCATTGTCCAGATACGATGTGATCATGTCGATTGATACCAGTCAGCCAGAAGTGATGCGTGCAGCCGTACAGGCAGGTGCGCATATCTGGAATGATGTCCGTGCTTTGACACGACCACAGGCGTTGGAAACAGCAGCAGAATTGGATATTCCTGTAATTTTGATGCATATGCGGGGTGAACCCACCAATATGAACCAGTTGGATCAATATCGGGATGTAACTGAAGAGGTGATTTTGGAGTTACAACAACGTCTGGATCAAGCGATTGCTGTTGGTGTTAAAGCTGAAAATATCATTATCGATCCTGGTTTTGGTTTTGCTAAAAATGCACAACAGAATTTTCAGTTACTGAATGAATTCTGGAAGTTGAATCGAATGGGCTATCCCATCCTATCTGGGTTATCGCGGAAACGTTTTATTGGTGAAGCATTGAATGGTGTACCTGCGCAAGAACGTACCGTGGGGAGCGTAATGGGACATTTGTTGAGTATTCAACAGGGTGCCAGTATTGTTCGTGCTCATGATGTGAAAGCCACCAGTGATGCCATTAAAGTATGGAAAATGATGCAAAATAACTAAGCTAGTCTGAGTCAGTAGAGCGCTTAAGGCTCTATTGACTTGCTGAAGAAGATTCAATATAACAAGCCTATAAGATAAGATGGGTAATATAATAAAATGGAAGCTAAAACAATTACATATAGAAGTCTATGGCTGTGCGCACTGATTCTAAGTCTTGGTTTTATTATCTCGGCTGCGGTGATGGGTTATGCGCTTAAACAGTTAAATAACAATAAAAACTCAATTATAGTCAAAGGATTAGCTGAAAAACCGATTCAAGCAGACTCGGCGCGCTGGGAAATCAAATTACAAACCAACCACACTTCTGACACGATTCCACAAGCCTATCAGTTACTGGATCAGCATATGCAGGCATTGCAGCATTTTTTTGTTGAACATGGCTTTAAGGCTGCTGATATGCAATTGGGGAATAAAAGTTCACAGCCGTATTATGAGGAAGTGAATATGGGGGAGGGACGCATCAATCGTGAGTTTAAAGGCTATTTAGCCATGCAGTCTTTTGTGATTAGCAGTCGTGATATCAAGAAAATTGAAAAGGCAGCCCGTGATGCTTATTTGCTTGATGAAAAAGGAATTGCCATTGAACAGAAGCCAGAGTATCTGGTGTCTAATCTTGAAGAAATCAAAATGTCGTTAATTGCCAATGCGACCAAGAATGCCTATAGCCGCGCAAATGAATTTGCCAAGGTCGGTGGAGCCAAAGTCGGGATGATGCGTTCAGCCAGCCAAGGGGCATTCTATATTCTGCCTGAAAGTGGCTCTGACGATGACAGTGATTATGGAGGAGCTTATGACAAGGCCACCATCAACAAAATTGCCCGTGTGGTGGTGACGATCAATTATGCGATTGAATAAAGCTTTAGCTTTAAATCATTGATAAGCCGTCTTAGAAAGATACATACAAATACGATGTCGCTTTATTTTTTTGCATACAATCTTTGCATATTTATTTCATTTGAAAAGACAAAATAGAATTTGGGAATTTAAGCATGCATCCATCTACAAAAATACTCACACTTAGTTTGCTCAGTTGCATGATCATGGCTTGTAGTCTGCCGGTTAAACACAATGATCAGGCAATGATTGAAACGACAATGCCTGTGTCACCAGCCCCGATGACCATGTCAAATCAGGGCTTGGCTCAGACACGAAAAATGATCGCACCAGCATCTTATATTGCTATTATGCCGAGTATGGAGCGACCACGCTTAGAGCAGAATACTGAAAAGTACCAAAAGAATGAGGTCAATCCTGTTCATCGTGTTGCGAATGAAGCGGTCTCAACATTTAGTATTGATGTCGATACAGGTAGTTATACCAATACCCGTCGTTTTTTAAATGATGGCCGTTTACCTCCTGTTGATGCGGTCCGTGCAGAGGAGATGATTAATTATTTTGATTATCAATATCCGCAGCCGAATAGCGTACATCCATTTTCGGTCACAACGGAAACAGTCGATTCACCATGGAAAGAAAATGCCAAGCTGATCAAAATTGGGATTCAGGCCAAAGATCTCACCACCAAGCAATTACCCCCTGCTAATCTGGTATTTTTAGTGGATGTTTCTGGCAGTATGGACTCAGCAGACAAACTCCCCTTGGTCAAACAAACGTTACGCTTACTCACTGAGCAATTAAGAGCCCAAGACAAGGTTACGATTATTACTTATGCCAGTGGTGAAAAGTTAGTTTTAGAGCCGACTGCGGGTAATCAGAAAGACAAGATTCTCGCAGTGATTAATAGTTTACAAGCGGGCGGAGCAACTGCTGGTGAGCAGGCGATTCAACTGGCCTATAAGCAAGCTGAAAAAGGCTTTGTTAAAAACGGGATTAACAGAATTTTATTAGCGACCGATGGCGACTTTAATGTCGGGATTACCGATTTTAATACTTTAAAGGGGATGGTGGCTGAGAAACGCAAAAGTGGGATTTCGTTAACGACTTTAGGGTTTGGAACAGGAAACTATAATGAACAGTTGATGGAGCAACTGGCAGATGCTGGAGATGGCAATTATAGTTATATCG
This sequence comes from Acinetobacter sp. CIP 64.2, assembly GCF_000369645.1. Taxonomy (NCBI): domain Bacteria; kingdom Pseudomonadati; phylum Pseudomonadota; class Gammaproteobacteria; order Moraxellales; family Moraxellaceae; genus Acinetobacter; species Acinetobacter sp. CIP 64.2. The sequence continues at coordinate 1,787,979 of NZ_KB850122.1, read as the reverse complement.
ATAATAAAAATGAAGCGAAAAAAGTAGTACAGCGCCAGCTTTCATCGACTCTCGCCACGGTCGCACAAGATGTTAAAATTCAAGTCGAGTTTAACCCTGCTACAGTGAAAGAATATCGTTTGGTGGGATATGAAAACCGGATGTTGAAACAGGAAGATTTCAATAACGATAAAGTCGATGCTGGTGATATTGGTGCAGGACATAATGTCACCGCACTTTATGAAATCATTCCAGTTGGTCAACAAGGTTGGCTGAATGACTCGCGTTATCAAGCAACAACAAAAACAGATGCAGCGAAAAAGTCTGAATATGCTTTTGTCAATGTGCGCTATAAATTGCCAAATCAGGAAAAAAGTATTTTGCTCAATCAAGCGGTGAAAGCCGACAGCAAAACACTTGCCCAAGCCAATTCGGATACCCGTTTTGCGATTGCAGTGGCTGCTTATGCGCAGCAATTAAAAGGTGGGCAATACAATGGTGCGATGGGCTGGGATCAAATTATTCAGTTGGCACAGCAATCTGCACAACCAGATCCTTATCAAATGCGTGAAGAATTCGTAGAGCTTGCCAAGATTGCTAAAAGCTTAAGTGCGAAAAAAGATTAAGCTATATTTTTTAAAAAGCGGTCGGAAAGGCCGCTTTTTTTATGGCTAAATATCGTGATTTTGGTGAGATTATGTTATAAGCATGGCGTTTTAGTGGCATATTATTTTTTATGTTTGAAGATTTACTCCTCCCCATGTTTGACGATGAATATTATCCCGATATTCTCGTTGCTGAAGTGAAGCAGCATATTCAACAGTTTTCTAAAAAGGTCAGTCGTACCGATTTATCTGAAACTGAAATCTATCATTATGCACATCAGACCCTGAGCGAAATTAACGAAATGAAACCTCAGTTTGAAGATTTGGAGTCTAGTTTAGACGATACTGCCGCAGATTATATTGCGGAAGCCATGATGATGGTGGTGCAAGATGTCGGTTATCTCGACATTGAAATGGAAGAATTGATTGCCAATCGAGAGTGGTAAATTACACTCTCGATTGGTTTCTATAATAAGTACAACTATTTCGTAGCAACTTTATTCCAGAATTTTGGCAAAACAATTTGCCCTGAAATCCATGCTTCGATTTTAGGCTGTTGTATTCTCTGATAATACACACTTTCGCTGTTGATCAACAAGCCTAGTGTATCTCCCTGATTCAGTTGTCCATAAACACTTGGTAATTCGATAGTTTGCGTTTTTTCATTATGACTTGCTGAGTTTAGTCGAATCTGATCATAACTCCGTTTCTTTACTGGGTTAAATGGGGCGGTTTGGTCATTTAAAATGGTATATTTTCCCGTGCTCTTTGATTTAATTGCCATGGAGATAAACATGGTCGAGTCTGCATATTTCGATGTTGTTTCCATGTTTAAACTCAGCAGCGCTGAGCCAGTGATTGAGATTGGCTGCTGGGCAGTATGGATGGGTACAAAGACAGCTTGGACTTTTGTGGGTGCGATCCATGTTTTTTTCAAATCATAGCTGCTGATGGGGTGAAGATCGCTAAAATGATTGACGGGACTTTGATCGACGCATAACGCTGGTAATGATTCAGCTGGGGATTGATCTTTTAACTTTTGGTTAAACCACGCCAAGATCGTGCTTTGTAGATTGTACTGCTGTTGATTTCCACAATGTACGGATTGGCCAATATACCAAAATGGGGTACTTCCATGGGGTGAATGCTGAACAAAAGGCTGTAAATGTCCACCTTGTACCCCGATCAAATGTACTTCATGCTGCGCTTGTTGCATACATTGCGCTGCTTTAACTCCTTCATTGAAAGGGAAGAGCACATCTCTGAAACCTTGAATAATCAGGGCATCTGCTTGCGGCGCTTGATTATGACTGCAAAACCAGCTGGCTTGATGGGTGTTGAGAAAATTATAGGTGGACTGCTTTAACTGCCCTTGTTGGGTATCCAAGTAGGCTTGTTTGAGAGCTGGATCAAATTTATTCCAGTTCCACCAGTCTCCAATCAGATTAAGAAAGCCAATCCAGTTACTTTTCGGCACGCCATTCGGTGCAAGGCTATCCACGATGTCATACCAGGTGGTAATCGGAACAATGGCTTGCAAACGTCGATCTATTGCTGAAGCAAGATACTGCACACCACCCGCATAGGACTCACCAATCATACCGGTACGGACGCCGTTCTGATTTTTGGCCAGTTGTGGTAGATTTTTTTCAGCCCAGTTCATTATCGTGATGACATCTTGTGCCTCTTTTTCTGGATCGGTGAGGCGAATTTTTCCCTGACTATCGCCATGACCACGTTGATCATAACTAATTACCCAATAGCCCTTCTGCCACGCTGTTTTTGCAACTTGCCCTGTGGGTAATAAAAAACCATATAAACTGAGTTCTGGGCGCTTCATCCGAGACAAACCGAAACCATGGGTATGTAACAATAATGGGGCAGTTTGATCTGATTTTAACTGTGGTTGATACACCGTAAACGCAATGACTGTACCGTCGGATGCCGTGGTTTTGGCTTGGTAATAGCGCTGTTTGAGTTCTGTGGTTTTAAGCGTCATCGAAACGGGCGGTGTTGTCGCATATACACAACCCTGTAAGAGCAAGATTAGACTACAGCAAAGCCATAAAACGTAAGAGCGCATCGATTATTTCATCCTTGATCAAATCTATGAGACGTCGTGCGGAGTGTTGCTACAGTGTACTTGAGTCAATCTAGAGTTACTATCACGGATTGGTCGTGTTGCCTGACCAATCCGTTTGCATATTTTATTGTAGGCGTGGTCGATTGCGATAGGCATAAAGAAATAGGCCGAGGCACAGCAATATTAAACCAATGACCAAATGTGAGCTGATAGGCTCATGATTCAGCCAGATCCCCCAACAGGTGGCAAACACGGGTGTCAGAATGGTAATCAGCATCACGGTGGTTGGATTAAGTTTCTGGATTAAATGAAAATAAAAAATCATGGCCAGCACAGAAGAAAATAAGGCGCTATATAACAATGCCAGACAGGTCTGCAGACTGGGAAGTTGTGTCGGCATTTCTGTAAGGAAAAAGGGTAATAAGCACAAGTAGCCGAACCATGAAATCAAAGTTGAGCCTGTGGTTTGAATAATGGGATGAATCTCGGCACCAACTTTGGCAACGGCAAACATTGAAAGCACATACAGTAAAACTGCAATGAACTCATAAAGCAGACCAAGCAAATCCAGTTGAATATGATCAGCACCAATCCCCAGTGTCAGGGATAAACCTAAAATTGCTACGGTTAGTCCATACCATTGACGTTTTACAAACTGTTCTCGTTTTAAAATAAAGACTGCAATTAGACCTGACCAGAGGGGTGCCGTGCCATAAATAATTGAAATCATGCCTGAGGAAACACGGGTTGCGCCCATATAACAAAAGGTCATCGAACCAAATAAACCCACTGCACCCGCGCTATAACTAATAAAAGCTTGAGGTGTCAAAATAAGCTTTTGTCGAAAATAAAATAGGCAAATCAATGCCAATGGAATGGCGATACTGAAGCGAAAAAACAGTCCCCAAGCCCAATGAATTTCATGCACTGTCAAAACTGCGGCCAACGGTGTGAATGACCAAATGAGTACCACTGCAATAAATTGACCGACTGTAGCAAGGCGAGGGGAAACGAGGGCCACAGTCGGTTGTATCTGTGTGCTGGAAATAAGATTCTTCTCGGGTAACTGGCTCATGCTGAGACTCCTGTTATAGCAACGGTAGATCGGTTTAAAAAATTTAGACAATAAAAAAGGTCGCTGTTGTGGCGACCTTGCAGTTCAAATGATGTTTTAATTAGTCATCGGATGAATGGGGGCAAAGTCTCCTTGCAAGGAAATGCAGACACGTCGCCACGCTGCATGGGCAGAAATGCCATGCAAAATAATCATGTTGAGTGCTGAAGAAACTTTGTTGCTGAACATATCAAAAATCTTAAATACGGTTTAGATTTTTATAGCATAGGCTTTGGGTGAAAAATAGTCGTTTTCTCAAATTAAGATAAAAATATCAGTCAAGAGAATAAACAATTGGGCATTGCTTAAATTGCAGATTTTTCCATAATGATGCGATCAAATTCTGAAAGAAGTTAGCTCTTGTCTGCTTTAGAAATTTTTGCGGTGATCATTAGCCTGATTGGTGTGACCTTAACCATTCGACGAAATATGTGGTGCTGGTGGTTTAATTTTCTCGCTTGTAGCTTATACGCCTATTTTTTCTTTACCATCAAGTTATATGGTGAAACGATCCTGCAATTTTTCTTTATTGCGATGAATGTGTATGGGTTTTATTACTGGCTCAAAGGTAAACGTCAAGAGCATGATATCCGGATTGAGCCGATTGCCAAGACCACGGTATTGGCACAAATGGCTTTAGCGCTAATTTTTGGTGTGCTGTTTGGTTTGATTCTGAAGCACTTTACCGACGCTGCTGTCCCGATGTTGGATTCACAACTGGTGGCCTTTAGTTTACTTGCAACTTATTGGACGAGCCGTAAGCATATTGCCACATGGATTCTGTGGATTTTTGTCAACATCATCTATGTGGGGATGTTTAGTTACAAAGAAGTTTTCCTGACCGCAGGACTCTACGCTGCTTTTGTTGGATTAGCCGCTTATGGCTGGTGGCAATGGACGCAGGTCAAGGGGAAACAGTTAGCCTCTTGATTCAAAGGGCAGCTGAGCTGCCCTTATTTATAGCTCATAGGTTATTTCGAGGTCGCTTGATAGTTTTGTACCGCTTGGCGACCTAAAGCAGGGTCATCGGTAAAGACACCATCCACACCCGCTTTGAAATACAGTTGCATTTCTTTGAGCGATCCTGTAGGGCAACGTTCAGCTGCTTTGGCTTTATCTGTACTACATTTCAGTGTATCTGGCAGGAAGTTGTTTTCAGGACGGAAAGTGTAAGGATGCACTTTTAAATTGACTTTATGTGCATCTGTAATGAAAGAAGTGGTTTGTGTCATTGCCGCATCTTTAAAGACATAGACTTTCCAAGGGCCGACACCATTGGCGTAGGTTGAAACGTCTTTGAGACCTTGTGCCGTTGCCAGATCTGCATAGGTTTTAGGATTATTTTGTGCGACGTAATCTGCTGGTCTTGTTTCTGGCGCATCATAGAGTTGAATCAATTGAGCGCGTTTAACACTTTTGTGTAGATCGAGTTGGTTCTTTAAATATTTTAAATTACTGACTTCAAATGATTGTAGATAAATTGGCGCAATATCGCGGCTATATTGATACTTAGACAGTGTTTTAAGCAGCGGGTCTTCCAGCGCCAAATTCTGTTGCTGGAAGTAGGTTGGATGTTTGGTTTCAATATAAAGACCAATGATTTTTCCTGTTTTTTTATAGTGGGCTTCTGCCAGTTCAATAATTTGTTCTAGGGTTGGAATAGGATAGAGGTCATTGTATTTTTGATTGTCAGGTCGAAATTGTGGAATACGTTCACGTGCTTTAAGCTGCTGTAATTCTTTTAAGGTGAAATCTTCGGTAAACCAGCCTTCTAATGTCACGCCATCAATGACTTTGGTTTTCTTACGGTCGGCAAACTGAGGCAGGGTGGCAACGTTAGTGGTTCCACCAATTTCATTTTCATGACGAGCAACCAAAACACCATCCTTGGTTGAAACCAAATCTGGTTCAATAAAATCTGCGCCATCATCAATGGCTTTTTGATAAGACGCAAGCGTATGTTCAGGGCGAAGAGCACTTGCACCACGGTGTCCAATCACTAGTATTTTTGGAAGTTGGTATTCAGGTTGAGTGGTATTACCTTGGTTATTATTGTCATCATTACAACCTGCAAGACTGATTAGGCAGAGACAAAGAGCAGCTTTTTTAAACATGTATAAACTCATCAGTTTTTATTTAAGCCCTTAGTGTGAAAGCTAAAGTTCTCAAATAAATGACAATTTGATGATGCTTTTGTGAAAATATCAAGAATTTTATAGTGAAACGGGATTTGCCATTAAAAAATCCAGTCTTCTTTGGGTAAAAACCGGATTTTCATGGCACAGATTAAGTTTTTTGTTTCCAATAAGGCCAATTGATCTCTGGGGTAAACTGATAATTTTTATCTTGCCAGTACGATTGCTGAGGAGATGATTTATCTTTTAGTCCCATGATATGCATGAGGTTATTATCCAGTTCAGCAGTATTCAAAATTTTGTCTTTATTGACACCCGTGACCTGTAAGTGATCGGACCACATAATTACAGGCACTTGATAACCTGCTTTGGTATTTGGACTATGTCCAGCATAGTCAATTTCGTGTCCAACTTCATTGCCATGATCCGACACAACCGTGAAAGATCTAAAATCTGGTGCGCCATCTGCTTGCAATGCATCTAAAAATTTGGCGAGTAGCGAGTCTTCGTATAAAACGGCATTATCATAATCATTCCGTAACGAACGTATCCATGGATCAATCTTACGACTTTTTAGTTCGCTCTCTACTTGATCATTACTGGCGCTGCTAAATTTATTAAATGCTGCAGGATATCGCTCTTGGTAGTTTGGATGTGCACCAATCAAATGCAGAATAATTAGTTTTTTGGGATCTGGATCAGCAAGTGCCTGCTGATAATCTGGAATTAAGCTTTCGTCTAAAGAGGTACTACTTCGGCCGGAACGGGTATTTTTATAAATGGCTTTGTCTGCATAGGAACCAAATAATGACGATAAATAAGTATCATCTTGGTTGCTGAGCCAATAGATTTTATAACCTGCAGCACGTGCATAAGCCAAAATACTTTCTGGTGAATATTTGTCATGTTCAGCGGCTGGACTTTCTGTCAACAAGACTCGCAAGGCGTTAATGGTTGAGGGGGATGGAGAAAAGGCATTGCAGAATACCTTGATTTCAGCCAGTCGTTTAGCCAGTTCCGGCGTGGTATCTCTTGCATAACCACACACCCCTAAATTTAAGCTAGTGAGACTTTCTGAAAGAATTAAAACATGGGTCTGTTTGCCTGCAGCGTGTTGGGTCAGTTCAAGATTCTGACGAGCACTGACATCCCACTGCTGATGAACATCTTTATGCTGTTTAATACGGTCTTTGAAATCCTGTATTTTTGTTTGGAACTCTGACCAGAAGATTACAGGATGTACCTTACGTGAAGGTTTCATCAGGTAGCTGGTTACAGTCAGTACCATAAGCAGAATAATGCAGCCACGATAAAAATGACTGGCCCAAAGCTGCTTGAAGTGGATGGGCTTCACAAGTTTAAACACGGATAAACTATATAGTGTCAGCACACAGAGTAAAGCAAAAATTACAGCAGCAATGCTCAGCAGATGTAGCTGTAAGAACTCCCAGATTTCTTGATGGTTGGTATTGGCAATCGCTTCAATAATAAAATAGGCTTCATTATCACTATTGAATAAAAACCAGGTACTCGAACGCAGCAAGGCATCGAGCCAAGCAATAAACCACCAAGCAACGGTGCTCACATACCAATATCCCTTTTGGCGAGTAATCGCTAAATAAATGAGCAATACACCTGGCAAAGATAAACAGCCGAGCCTCAAACCATCTGATAAATTACCTGCGATAATGAGTACCCCACCTGTGATGAGGGCGGGTAGCAAAATTAACAGCAGAATATTTAAGTTTTTTAAGCTGGCCTTCATATGTGCCTAATAAAATCGGGAGGGGAAATGAGCGTGCTAATATCGGTTTAAGTATCAGACCTGTCAATTACAAATTGAGAAGTATTTGATTGCACAGCAAATTAAAGTAAACATTACAGCTAAACTGTTTAAATCGGGAAAATTCAACGCAATGATTTGTGCTGAAGCAGTTCAAAATCCATCATTTCTCCTCAATTCCCGCTTTTTGAAATGATATGTTAAGAGGGATGGCGTTTGCATGAAAGCTCGGTAATGATCATGGACTGAGCGTATTTGTATTTATCGTATTTTTGAAAAAATTGACTGTTTCAACAATGGAATGAACAGCCATGTTATCTAAGTTTTTTATTCATCGCCCAATCTTTGCCAGTGTTCTCGCTATTATTGTTATGGCTGTTGGCTTATTTGCAATTTTAAAGTTACCTGTAGAACGTTATCCCGATATTGCACCACCCCGAATCACTGTTGCTGCAAACTATAGTGGAGCAGATGCTCAAGCGGTAGAAGACAGTGTTACTCAGGTTTTAGAACAACAAATTAAAGGTATTGATCATCTGCTCTATTTCAATTCGAGTAGTGATGCCAGTGGTAATAGCCGAATTAGTCTGTTCTTTGATCAGGGGACCGATCCCGATCAAGCACAGGTACAAGTCCAAAATGCAATTAATGGTGCGATCAACCGTTTACCCGAAGATGTACAGCGTCAGGGAGTTAATGTTCGTAAATCCTTAAGTGATTCTTTTATGGTGATCGGTCTGGGGGATAAATCAGGGCGTTCAACCAATTTGGATATTTCAGATTATCTCACCAATCACTTTGAACTCAATCTCAGCCGAATTGAAGGCATTGGGGAAGTGAGCGTATTTGGCTCGCAATATGCCATGCGTATTTGGCTGGATCCACAGCGTCTGGAACGTTATCAATTACAAGTGAGTGATGTCCGTACGGCACTTGAAAATCAGAATGCGCAAGTCGCCGCTGGTGCAATTGGAGATTTACCAACAGCGGATGACCAGTATTTAAATGCCAAGGTAACGTCGGGTTCGTTGTTAAGAACACCTGAACAATTTAAAAATATTATTGTCAAAGCCAATACAGATGGCAGTTTTGTCTATTTAAAAGATGTCGCACGGGTTGAAGTCGGTGCTGAAAATTATCAGGTCTTTAACCGTTTAAATGGTTATCCTGCTTCAGGACTTTCACTGTCCTTGACCGTCGGGGCCAATGTGATGCAGGTGGCCGATGCGGTCTATAAGGAAGTTGCCCGTTTAGAGAAAGCATTACCAGAAGGTTATTTTGTGGTTTACCCACGTGATGATACACCTTTCGTGAAAGAGTCGATGTCACAAGTGGTGTCTACCTTGATTGAAGCCATTGGTCTGGTGGTCTTGGTGATGTTTATCTTTTTGCAGAACTGGCGAGCAACCTTGATTCCAGCAGTCACGGTTCCTGTGGTCATTCTCGGAACCTTCGCCGTATTAGCCGTTTTAGGGATGAGTATCAATACTCTGACCTTGTTTGCGATGGTATTAGCGATTGGTTTGTTGGTCGATGACGCGATCGTGGTGGTAGAGAACGTTGAACGTCTGATGCATGAGCAGCAACTCAGTGCCAAGGAAGCTTCAATTCAGTCCATGCATGAGATTAGTGGAGCCTTAGTCGGGATTACCTTGGTTCTCACAGCTGTATTTATTCCAATGTCATTCTTTAGCGGCGCGACAGGCATTATTTATCGTCAGTTCTCGATTACCCTCGTGGTCGCAATGGGACTTTCATTACTTGTGGCGTTGATTTTAACCCCGGCACTTTGTGCCATTTTATTGAAACCACAGCAAAAACAGGCGCGTTGGGCGATCAAGTTCAATCATGGACTGGACTATATAAAAACGCGTTATTTGAATGTTTCACAAAAAGTCATTAATTTAAAAGCCATTTCACTGTTGGGTATTGTGTTGCTGATTGGCTGTTTTATCTGGGTTTATCGTGATCTGCCAACCAGTTTTCTACCACAAGAAGATCAGGGCTTGTTAGGCGTTCAATTCCGTTTACCGGAAGGAACACCGATGAGCAAGACTGAAGAGGTAGGCAAACAAATCTCAGATTATTTTCTTGAACATGAAAAAGCCAACCTGAATGGTGTCATGGTGATTCATGGTCGTAACTTTTCTGGAACAGGACAGAATCTTGGTCAAGCCTTTGTGTCACTGAAACATTGGAATGAGCGCAAAGGTGCAGAAAACAGCGCACAGCAGATTCGTGCACGGGCTATGCAATATCTTTCACAAAATAATCAAGCACGTATTATGGTGTTGATGCCCTCGGTGATTCGTGGTTTAGGTAATTCTGACAAAATGGAGTTCTGGTTACAGGACACCAAGGGCCTAGGCCGAGAAAGTTTATTGAACTCTTTCAAATTGCTACAACAGCAGGGCAATGCGCTAGGCCCAGTCGCAAATCTCGACAAAAAAGGCAATGACGACCAGGCTGTGCTGAATATCAAAATTGATCATAAGGCGGCGATGATTCATGGTCTTAATGTCAGTGAAATTAACCGAACTCTCTCGACGGCGTGGAGTGGCAGCTATATCAATGACTTTATTGATCGTGGACGAATTAAACGGGTCTATTTACAGGGTGATGCGCCATATCGTTCTAAGCCTGAAGACCTGAATTATTGGTATGTAAAAAATACCAATGGTCAAATGGTGCCATTCTCACAATTTAGCCAGATTACATGGCAAGGTGCCCCACCAATGTTAGAGCGCTTCATGGGCTATCCAGCGATCAGTTTGGAAGCAGACGCAGCCAATGGATTTAGTAGTGGACAAGGGATGCAAGCCATTCGTGGCTTAGTTGATCAAATGCCTGATGTAGGGTTGGAGTGGAGTGGCTTGTCTTATCAGGAACAAGAGTCCAGCAATCAGGCGATCTGGTTATATTTAATCTCGGTTGCCTTTATTTTCCTCTGCCTTGCAGCACTATATGAAAGCTGGTCAATTCCTTCAGTGGTGATGGCGGCGATTCCACTCGGGATTGGAGGAACAATTTTATTTAGTTATTGGTTTGGTTTCGCCAATGATATCTATTTCCAGATTGCACTGCTGACTACTATTGGTCTGTCCTGTAAAAATGCCATTTTGATGGTTGAATTTGCAGCAAGCTTGCAACAACAGGGACGAAGTGCGCTGGAAGCTGCATTACAGGCAGCAGGCCTTCGTCTCAGACCAATTCTGATGACCTCAATTGCCTTTGGTGCGGGTGTGATCCCCTTGATGTTTTCGAGTGGTGCAGGCGCCTTAAGCCGACAGGCGATTGGTTATAGTGTATTTGGTGGGGTTGTGTTTGGCACCATTCTGGTACTGATCTTTATTCCATTTATGTATGTCTTGGTCAGAACCTTATTTAAACCAAAAGCGAAAATAGAAACTGCTTAAAGGCAGTAAAATTAGCAGTAGAAATGAACAATTCGTGCCCTGCATAACGGTTCGAATTGTTCATTTTTGTTGTCTAAGTTGAGAAGATAAAAAAATATTTGTAGTATTGCCGTGCCGTATAAGCGGTTGAATGAGGATTGATTGCCTACATGGACACCCAGAGTTGTAATTTTTCAAGAATTACACGTTTTTATATTTCCCAAAATCTGAATGAAGACCGTTACTCGACAGTAAAATAATCTGTTGTATTTGGCTCTTCGTTGCAGATAATTGTAGTGAAGAGGCGGATATGAGCTACAACAATTTTTTATATTTATTAAATGATGCGTTAAAGAATAATCATATTGAACTTGCACTGGCGTCGGTTAAAACTTTTCGGGCTGTTGATATTGCGGATGTATTGACACAATTATCGGTAGAACAAAGTCAATTACTACTGACGCATTTACCAGAACGCGCTTATGTTTTTTCTTATCTTCCCCCTCATGAACAAGCCAAACTTGCTCAAACCATGCCAAGAAATATTTTGGCTGAAATTATTGGGGAAATGTCATCGGATAAACGGGCCGATGTATTCAAGCGTCTGGATGAAGCGCAGCAAAATGCACTATTGCCCGCATTAGCGCAGGCGGAACGAGAAGATATTCGTCAGCTTTCATCCTATGTGGAAGGAACCGCTGGGGCCATCATGAGCTCGGAATATGCCACGCTCAAACCCGATATGATGGTCAAAGATGCGATTAAAATGTTGCGTCTAGAAGCACCAGATACCGAAATGATTTATTTTGCCTATGTGCTGGATGAAGCACGTAAAATTTTGGGTGTTTTGACTTTAAAGCAGTTAATTCTTGCACCTGAAGAGCAAAATATTAATGAACTGATGGAAACCAATGTCCTGACAGCCTATGTCGATACCGATCAGGATGAGGTGGCCAAAACCATTGCCCGTTATGATTTACTGGCCTTACCGATTATTGATCATCAACAGATGATGGTCGGGATTGTGACTTATGATGATGCCATGGATGTGGCGAGTGAAGAAGCAACCGAAGACTTCTTGAAGGTTGGTGCGGTCAATGCATCGTCCAAACTAAGCATTAAATCGGCTCCTATTCTGCAACTCTATCAGAAGCGGGTATTCTGGCTGGTCTTTCTGGTTTTTGGAAGTTTATTTTCAGGAATTGGGATTGCACACTATGAAGATGTGATTGCACAGCATCTGGTGTTGGTGTTTTTCTTGCCTTTGTTGGTGGGAAGTGGCGGTAATGCAGGCTCTCAATCTTCTACCTTGATGGTTCGGGCGTTGGCAACAGGGGATGTCCAGTTTAAAGACTGGTTCTATCTACTTGGGCGCGAAAGTCTGGTGGCTTTATGTCTTGGCGGAACGATGGCCGTTGCGGTTTCCTTGTTGGGTTATTTCCGTGGGGACGAATTGGTCGCTTTGGTACTGGCCCTGAGTATGATGGGGATTGTGTTAATGGGCTGTTTGATAGGCATGAGTTTACCTTTTATTCTGAATAAAGTCGGTTTAGACCCTGCCAGTGCTTCTGCACCTTTGGTGACGTCGATATGTGATGCGACAGGGGTGATTGTGTACTTGTTTATTGCATCGATGATTTTATTCTAGACCGTAATAATAATTGTACCGACAAAAGTTCAAAACTACTTTATTCTCAAGCATAAACATTGTTTTAGGTTAAGTGAATGACTGATCGATCACAACAAAAAAAATTAACTCAACAGCAAGCCATTGCTATTGAGCGTGATTTAGCAAAATTCGCCAACACCATGGACAGTCTGGTTCGGATTCCATTTACCAAACAAGGCGTGGGGGCGGATGCCGCACTGAGTACCATTCCTTTTGCCGGTGATGTCGCAGGTTTTGTTTTAACGCTATACGCTTTTAAAAAAGCCCGAGAAGTCGGTGTTCCACAGCACAAACTCAAGGGGGTGGTGAAACTGGCGATTATGGATATGTTAGTCGGCTTTATCCCGATTATTGGTACGGTCTTTGACGTGTTTATCCGACCTAGCAGAAAGACGCTTGAGATTGTACATGCGCATATCCGTGAGGAATATCAGGTCCACAGTGATATCCATGTGGTTCATCCGTTTTTACACGAGTCACTGGAACAAAAGCAGAAAACATCCGCATTTTGGCGTAATCCAGTGGTGAGCTGGATCTGGTTGCGTATTCCCGATTTATTAGGAATCGCGGTATTGATTTTATTGGTGGTTGCGGTCTGGGCAGGTTTGAGTTATATGTGGGATTTTTATCGATCTTTCCAAGCTCCTTAAGATATACCGAATAAAATAAAGCCTCCAAGATGGAGGCTTTATCATTTATCTGATACTGATTATTGAACGTTTAATTGCTGTAATGCTGCAACACGTTGTTCAATAGTTGGGTGGGTTTGGAAAAGAGCCGCTAAGCTAAAGCCTTGTTCCTTACCTTCCGCAATCGCAAATGCTTTCATTTCTTTTGGCATTTGATCTGGCATTTCTGATTCAGCTTGTAAACGAAGCAGGGCAGAGATCATTGCTTGTTTACCTGCTAAACGTGCACCGGCTTCGTCTGCGCGGTATTCACGTTGACGAGAGAACCACATCACGATGGCAGAGGCCAAAATACCAAAGACGATGTCAAGTACAATCGTAATGGCAAAATAAGCAAGTCCTGGTGCTTCACCATCTTCACGACCAAAGACATTACGGTCGATGAAGTCACCTGCAATACGTGCAAAGAACATGACGAAGGCGTTGACCACACCTTGGATCAGGGCAAGCGTGACCATGTCGCCATTAGCAACGTGACCAATTTCGTGAGCGAGTACTGCACGAAGTTCATCTTTGTTCATACGCTCAAGTAAACCCGTAGAGACGGATACTAGCGCATCGTTTTTATTCCAACCTGTCGCAAATGCATTGGATTGGTAAGAAGGGAAAATACCTACTTCAGGCATTTTAATACCTGCACGTTGGGATAATTGAGCCACTTCTTGTAATAACCAAGCTTCTGCTTGACTACGAGGTGCATTTGGGTCGATTAATTCAGTTCCAGTGGTTTTTTTAGCCATCCACTTCGACATGAATAAGGAAATTAAAGAACCCACCATACCAAAGACAAAACAGACGACTAATAGGTTGCCTAGATTCAAGCCACCCGCGCCATGGTAACTACCGACACCGAAGAGTGACAAGATAATGCCAGCTACAACCAGTACCGCGAGGTTGGTAAGCAAGAACAAACCAATCCGCATCATTGAGAAAATCCTCTTATAAATTAAAACTGATCTGATTTATAAATTATAAATCATAACGCTAATATGCAGGGCGAACCCTAAAAATTCAAGCAAAAAATAGGCATAGATACATTTAGCCTATAAAACAGTGAATTGAATGTGAAACAGGGACTTAAAGAGGATTTTGTTCAAAAAATATCAGCTAAAATCATCCTGTGAGAATAATGCCCCAGAATTATTAATTACTGAAATGTATTCGGGCTGAAGCGGTGGCATTGGTGGTGGTGTAAGTGCCTGATGGCGCGTCGGTAAAGGTACCATCCGCCAAGGTAATAATTTGGCGATTATATTGTTTTGGCGCAGGAGGTGCTGCTTCTACAGCTTCATTGACAGGGGCGCTATAATTTGCCGATTGAGCTAAGACTTGGCCATTAGTCGCAGCATTGTTTGAATTGTTGAGCGAAGTGCCGAGACCCGAGGCATAGAGATTTTGATAACGGCTAGTGACGCGACGGACGTAATCTTGTGTTTCACGAAATGGTGGAATGCCGCCATATTTATCAACATTGCCTTCGCCTGCATTATAGGCTGCGATTGCAAGTCGGGTATCGCCATTAAAACGTTTGATTAACCAACTGAGATAACGTGCGCCGGCAAAGATGTTCTGCTGTGGGTCATAGGCATTGTTGACATTAAAGCGGCGTGCTGTTGCAGGCATCAATTGCATCAAGCCTTGAGCACCCACAGGGGAGCGCGCATTAATATTGAAACCCGATTCGGTATGCATCACTGCCTTAATTAACCCTTCCGAGACACCGTGTTGTTGTGCTGCTTGGCGAATCAGGTGATCAAAGGCATTTTTATTTCGACTATAGCTGGGTAAGACAGAAGCTTCACTTGTGCCCCAGTTACTATAACTATGAATATTGCTGTCAGGGTAATAAGTCGCTTTAATCACTTTTAAGTGACTGTACTCGGCTTTTTTCTTATTGGTGAGTAGGGTGGTGCCATTATTGTCTTTAAATTGGTAAATGGTCTGCCCAGCATGACTAGACGCTGTACTATTAAAAAAAACGATTGATCCCAGACAAAGAGCAAAAAAATAAGTTGTTTTGTTCATCGTTATAATATTCACGAAAGGATGAGCATAAGTTCTATTCCGAAGTTTAACAAAAAAAAGTAAGAAAAGAACTTTTGCTACAATTTTTTTATTTTTCACTGTCAGACAAAAATCAAGTCAATTTGTTCGAATGTTCAGCAAAAAAAAATTAAAAAAAAATTTTAAAAACTAAGTCTTGACTTATGTAAGTCATTGTTTTTAATTTGATAAAATAGGTGGTTAAAAAATGATCAATCTAATCGGAAGCCTTATTTTAAGATAAAAACACTTTGTCAATAGCTAAGAAATCCACAAATTTATCCACAGCTTTTGTGGACAACTGTGGAAAAGTTTGAATTATAAGCAATCCAGCGCATCTAGGATTATTTTGATCAGAATTTTACCAGTATGAAACTCAAATATGACGATTGAAAGAAATTGAAAAATTCTTTAGATGCGCATCTTTTCGGAATGAGATAAAATCTTGCGGTATTTTTGTTTATGAGTAAATCACGTCTATGTACGCGCCAGTGGAGTCCAATCAAGGATTTAATTTCAAGCCAGAACTTCCGACAAGTTCGGCGTATTATCGCCTGTTGAAGAAACTTCGTCGTCAGGTGGGGCATGCAATTCGTGATTACAACATGATTGAAGATGGTGATAAGGTCATGGTATGTGTGTCTGGTGGTAAAGACAGCTATACCTTGCTGGATATCTTGTTGCAGTTTAAACGTATTGCACCGATCAATTTTGATATTGTGGCGGTGAATCTGGATCAAAAACAGCCAGGTTTCCCTGAAGATGTGTTGCCACGCTATATGGAAGAAAACAATATTCCATATTACATCTTGGAAAAAGATACCTATACCATTACTAAGCGCCTAACCCCTGAGGGTAAAACCTATTGTGCGGTGTGTTCACGCTTACGTCGTGGTTCGTTATATGGTTTCGCTCAAGAGATTGGCGCAACTAAAGTCGCGCTAGGCCACCATCGTGATGACATCATGGCCACTTTCTTTTTGAATTTATTCCATGGTGGTAGTTTGAAGGCAATGCCGCCAAAACTGCTTTCTTCCGACAAAAAGAATATTTTGATTCGTCCTTTGGCCTATGTCGAAGAAAAAGACATTATTAAATATGCTGAGTTACGCCAGTTCCCGATCATTCCGTGTAACTTATGTGGTTCACAAGAGAACTTGCAACGCGCCATCATTAACGACATGTTACGTGAGTGGGATAAGCAGCATCCAAAACGCTTACACAGTATCTTTGGTGCACTACAGAACGTTTCTCCATCACAACTGGCGGATCGTGAATTATTTGATTTCGAAGCGTTGGATGGCCAACGTGAATTTGATCTGAAAGATCCAGAAGAGATGAAAAACCGTCTGGATGTGGTCAATCTGAGTTTTGCTGCTGAGTAAAGTGTAAAACTTTTTGAAAAGGTACTTGTTAAGTACCTTTTTTTTATAAAAAATCTAAAAATTGAATCCTGCGTACAAAAAATCATAGCCTAAAATAAAAATTACATGCTATAACAGGGCACAAGCAAATTGCTTCATGTGATGTTGTCTGGATAGATGGCACAAGAAATTGAACAAATACATTTGAGGAATAATCATGGCTGCATTTTTAACTGATGATTGGTTTGCAACTGTTGAAAAACTGACTGCTGAAGCTGGTGATTTAAACTTGCCACCTGCACTTGCGAATTTAGCGATTAACTTGGTTGTAACAGATGCAGCCGGTAATACAGAGTTGGCTTTAGATGCGGGTAAAATCCAAAAAGGTTTATCTTCAAATGCTAAAACGACTTTGAACATGGATGCTGAAACACTACGTAAAGTATTTTTAGAGTTTGATATGGCTGCTGCAATGCAGGCATTCATGACAGGCAAAATCAAAGTACAAGGTGATATGTCTCAGCTCATGGCTTTACAAACCGCTAAGCCGAGCCAAGAGCAAAAAGATTTATTCAAGAAAGTTCTTGAGCAAACTGCTTAATTTTTTTCTTCATAAAAAAAGCTTACCCTGAGGTAAGCTTTTTTTTCATTTAATTTAGACATCTACACGGTTGTTGGTTTTGAGATGCTCTAAATAGGTACGAATACGGGTAACGTATTGAACAGCTTGCTTATAACGACCGTTACGTGCTTGATTACGCTGTAAATGATCGTACAGGTTAACCCATTGGTTCGGATCTTTACCTTGTGCACGGATTCTTTTTTGAATCTGGCTGACTGCACCTGGTCCCATATTGTAGGCAACCAATGCATACCAGTTACGGTCCGGATAAGGTACGTTAGAAAACTGATCTAACATCAGATCAAAGTATTTGGCACCGCCTTGAATACTTTGAACAGGATCGGATCGATTACTTACTCCCATCGCTTGTGCTGTACTATTGGTCAACATCATCAAACCACGGACACCAGTGGGAGAAACTGAAGTCGGTTTCAGATAGGACTCTTGATAGCCAATGGCTGCAAGCAAGTGCCAATCTAAATTGTATTTAGAAGCACTCTGTTTGAAACTGGCCTTGTAAATTGGTAAACGTTGCTTCAAATCTCTTTGAATAGTTGACCAAGACTCAGGCTTAACCACATTTCGGTTATAGAATGAGGCCAGTTGCTGTGTCATACCAGATTGTTTACTTTGACAGATAAAACCACTGGCAGTTAGTGTGAGTGGATCATCGGCCTGTTTAAATACCCAATTCAATTGAGGGTTTAAACCATTTTTGCTCAAACTTGCCTGATCACCGCAACTTGCCGAAAATGAAACCAGTTGTTTATTTTCAATTGCAGCCAGATTGGCGGTTGTCATCGCAATGTTTGCTTTACCTTGTGCAACCCACTTTAATGCTGTGGCATTGTCTGGAACGGTTTTGAAATCGAGTTTTACATTTAAGCTTTGTGCATATTTGCGCGTTAAATCGTATCCAAAACCATGTAGGAATTTATCTTCCTGGAAGACGGTTGTTGGGCTTTCAACAGCAACTACGGTTAGGACATTCGTGTTCACAACGGTATTGTATTGATGTGATTTCTCAGCATTCAAGCTATTGAACGGCAGGATTGCAACGCCTAAGGCCAAAGCTTGAAAAGGTCGTTTGGAAGATAAAGAGTTAAGGCTAGGCCTCGACCCAGAACTTGAATTACTGTGCATGTTGTCTCCGCTACAGGTAATTTATGCCCAAAAATTTCAGCAAAACAATGCCTTAACTTTTAAAAGTTGATAAATTCAATAAGGGGTGGGCAAGTCATGAACGTCATTCAAAATGACATTAATTAAAGGGAAAATAATGCAAATATTTCACAATATTTACAAAGTGTATAAAAAATAAACAAAAACAAACTTAGGGGCGCATATTAAGCGGCAAAATAAAGAATGTCAAATTTTGCTCAATAAAAAAGCGAGAATTGCATCACAAACCTATGATTCGAAAAAGAATAAAATTTATACACTTTAGTCATGGTGAAATAAGGAATACAATGCAAAAACTTGTAAATGGACTGTTGTATTCACGTATTAGGGCTTATGAAATCGAATTTAATTACGCGTACTGGACATGATCTATTGGTTGCTGAGTTGAAGAGACTTTGGCATGAGGAGCGACCTGAAATTACCAAGAAGGTAAATTGGGCAGCAAGTTTAGGTGATCGTTCTGAAAATGCGGACTTGATTTTATAACCCTATGATTTGTACTATTTTATTTTTAAAATAACAAAAACATAACCTTAGAGATAGTACATATACTAAAAAATATACTATAAAAAGATTTAACGATTAAAACGAACAACTAGAACTACTCAATCCAAACATTAGGGTGATCCTTATGAGACCTGAGTCTTTTGAAATAAAATTATTGAGCAACTTACATGGCGAAGATCTTCAAATAGTTAAAGATTATTGGTTACTAACTTACACAACTACTGGTGATCTGAAATTTGCAATTAGTGCTAAAACAATTACAGAACAATATCAATTTACAAATACAAAAGAATTATCAAATTTTATTGAATTACATAGCTGCTTGGAACTTATAGATACTAATTTTGAATGTAGAAAATGTCACTCAAGAGTAGGTTTTAAGAATAGGAGTATTTATAAAGAGTTTTTTAAGAAAGGTTATTTATGTGTAAATTGTGAGTTAAAAAAGAATAATAAAAAAGCTAAGGATTTTGTTGATGATTATAAAAATATATTACAGGAAAAAACCTTTTCTGAATTCGATTTTAGCTATCTTGAAATGATATACCTTTTTCTATTCCTATCTCTTGACACAATGAAAGAAGAAAGATTTATCAATAAGAAAGTGTGGGATAGTTTTTATGAAGAAGAAAGAGGTGAGGCAAATATTGTGCTTCAATCCTTGTTTGATAAAAGAGCCATAATTGATAAGTACAAAGATTTAAATAATTTAAAAGAGCAAATAAGTTATTCTTGCAAGAAAATAGCTCTAATATTAGTAGAGAACAATATGGCTCATTGGTAAGAATTATGCAAGTTAGAGTGCAAAATGGTATTTATTTAGCTATAGATGAGGATGTTAGTAATTATGAGTTGAAAATATTTATTGGCGGCTTTATTGATACTTTTAAACTAGATATAGCTAATGTTAAACAAATAGAAGATTTTGTCAAAAATATTAGGCTGAGAGAAATATATTATTTAATTCTAGGGATCTACTCGAAATTTCCAATTCCATATGAAGAAAATTTAAATTTAGAAACTAATTTATTCGAACTTTCGGAACACTTTGATTTAGAACACTCATATAGCCTTTTATTTTATCAGGCACAAATGTTAGCAGGGGAATTGTTTGGAGAAAAAATTAAAGATGAAATTGATCGTGAAAAGCACAAAAACAAGTACTCGAACAAAATTGCTTCTTATATCAAATATTTAGTTAATTCGCAAAAAAAACCAAACTATCCTAAAAAATTACCAGATAATTGGCAATTCTCACGAATCGAGCAATTTGTAAGCTTGAGTCTTTTTGATAATCAACATAATTGGGCTGGAATGAGCACAAGAGAAATCATTTCTACATGGTTGAGTAAACTATCAATAAAATCAGAGTGATCAAGTGTTCCATGTTTTTTTTAATAGAGGTAGGATATTACGAAGAGGTTTGGAGAATCTAAATGAATGTAGAGCGACATGTATATACAGATGAAGAAGCTGTAGAGCTCCATACAGCCCATATGTTAGCAAAAAGTATCATGGGTCACTCTTACCCTCAGAATGTCATAGAGGCTGCAGAAAAGCGATCTGAGGAAGACTTTGAGAGAATGGTTAGGGGAGAGGTTACACACGCAGAGGTGGAAGCTGAGTTATTGCAGCAATGGAATGCAAAAGTAGCACTTAAAATAAGGATTGGTAAATTAGAAAACGAACTTCAACATGGTCAAGAAATTCTTAACAACTGGAAAGATAAAGAGCAACTAATGTTTGAGCGTCATAAAAGTTGTGTAGAGGGGCAACGTCTTAGACTGGATGAAATGAGAAAAGCGCTAATTAGGCTAGGTTAGAAATATGAAAAACCATTAAATTAATATTAAACGTCACAGACTGACGCCTTTATATTAAAACTATAGATTTTTATTTTATAAAACCATACACTTAAAGAGCATATAGAGATATTATTAATTTTGCTCTTCGCTTTATAATTTAGAAGAGTTAATTTTCAACTTAATAAATTGTAGAGGGACGCGTGTCAGAAACGATAAGAATTGCTGAATTAGCTAATTTAATCACTCAAGAGATCGGTGACTTTCTCAAATGGACGATCCATCCTGAAAATGATTTAGATTTTCCTTGCTTAATGAAACCTCAACATTTCGTAGGTGCTGCTGAAACGGCTGATAAGACCCATCCTACAGATTTAGTTATTTTTTATGATGATCCTTATGAAAATAAAAGAGTATTCCTAAATACTGATTTAAAAAGTTATGCCTCTGATTCAATTGGTTATAAAGTTGTTAAAGAATGGTTGATTAGTATTACTAAGGGGACTGTATGTAGCTTAGCAAGTGCGGAATGGAAACAACGATATGGTATAGAGGGGAGTTATGATATAAGGGGACTTTTGTTTGTCTATAACCATGATGGGCGTTTTGATAAACCATTTTATTCATTTATTCATGATTATCCAAATCCCCCACATGTCGGGCCTGGAAGAGCGCCTGCAAGATTTCATTTAAAGGATTTGAATGTACCTGCAAATATTAAAATTCATATCATTGAACCTTTGTTAATAGATAGTATCTTATCAATTAAGCATGATTTAAATGTTTTAAGGACAGAGCAAAAAGTTCCACGGTCGGATGCTTATGCTCCTATTTCATTTTTTTATCCAAATAGACAACGGTTTAAAAGTCGAATCACGCCACAAGAGTGTCCAGCAACAATAGAATTGATAAGCGGACCTTTTTTTATCATGAATTATGATAATTATACAGATTTTGAGCCTAACCCATTAGAACCAGCAAACCCTACCATTATACAAAAGAGTAGAGGTAATATTATATATTACAAAGAAAGTGGTAGTACGGTTGATGAATTTATTTATCTAATTGAAACATTGATGATGTACGAGTTAATTTCTGAAAATTGTGAGACTCGCATACGTCATTGTGCGCGAGATAAAGCAAGTACGGCTATGCAGAACTTTCATGCGGCTATAGAAAAATATTGTGTTATGTGGGATTACAGCGACAGTATGAAAAATATATTTAATAGGATTGAGTTTGCTGAAGTTACTATAATCCAAAAAATCTTTTGTAATCAAAAAATTGATAGATCTCCAGTTCAGGAATAAGCTATGAGCAAATCTTATAATATACCTAATGATTACAATATATATAGTGCATTAAGTACTGGTAAAGTTTCAGATTCTGTTATTAATACTCTTTTTTTAAAAGAGGGATAATTTTAGGTGGTAAAACAACTAGAGAGAATAAAGCAGATTATTTTTCTTCATTTATGCATGGTTTTGAGGATTTTGAGGTAATCTCAGCACAACATAGTAAAGTAGAACGATCTGAATATACATCTTCTACAAATTTGAATACACAGTTAGAAATTACTGATGTTGTACCTATTATTTCAAGTATAAAATCTTCTTTGGATCTAAATATTGGTAATATACAGCTTAAAAATGTTTCACAAAAGATGAATAATAACGTTCTATCTCTTGAGTTTGACTATGAAAAGTTTCATCCAGAAAAGCAACTTTTTGCTCAAATAGAAAATAAAAAGTCTGTTTTAACTTTTAAAAAAATAGATGGCCAAGAGCAATTCTATTTAGAGCATCCCGCTACACCTGAAATGATATTGTGGAGTGAGTCTGTTATAAATATATTAAAGGAGCAAGATTCTACGTTAGGCGTTGATAAAATTGATTTAATAGGATTAACGAAACCAAGCTTATATTGGCAGTTTTTTGATGAGTTAACATCAAGTTTGGATAGATATACTCGTACAAATGTTGTTGAAATACTATTTAAAGATCCTAATAGTAGTAATAGTGATGACGATGATGAAGGAACTTATAAGCTTATAAGTGCATCTTATAGAGGTAATCAACTCCATATGTCAGCAGATTTTATGGAGAAGCTAGAAGAAGGCTATAGATTATATAGATTTAATTGGGATTGTGTGGACTCTAATATAACTAACTCAGATAAATATCGGTTATCAATTAAAGTTACATATGATGAAAATGGGAAAAGCAATTTCTCATTTATTTCTAAAGGGTTTTATAAAAATAAAGATGGTAGGTTTTCAAAAACACTTAACCCTATTCCTAATAGTTTGGATTTAGAGTTTAATAAAATAGTTTTTACTAAAGGGATCAGCTTGATAGAAAGTTTAACAACGCAACCTTTAAGATTGTTGGCCCCAATTAATGAGGGTGAAAACTCCAATCTTGAATCAAATGGGAGTGATGGATAATGAAATTTCATATTATTGAGTGTAACTTAAAAATTACATTCGATGAGCTGTTTTCTGTTATAGCTAATAAAAATTTTAATGATTTTCTAAATGTTAAATTTGATCAAAGTACTTTGGTGGCTACTTTTTATAAAGAAGTTAAACGTGCAGAAAAGACTATTGATAAGAATGGTAAAGAGCTTTTAATCTCTTTTGACTACTATCTTTATCAAGATTTCTCATTTCACCATATTAATGGTAGGTTTTTTCTTGTTATAAGTGAACCAAGTAAGTATACTAAATATTTACTTGAATATTTTAATAATATTCTTAGAATGAAAATTTTATTTAAAAATAAACAAATAAACCTTAAAGATTTTGTAAGTAAAGCAAAAAATTTAAATCAATTTCAGATATTAAAGGCAAGATTTAATGAGTTGTCTCTTTCAAAGAACTCTAAGGGTTCATTAGAGGTTACATCAACTCAAAATGCAATTTTAGATTTTGAAAAAATTTTTGGTGACGTCTATTATGATCTATCAAAAGTAAAAATTTCTTACTTTGATGAGCATACTTATATAATTGAATTATCTAAGAATGGACTTATCATTGCTTCTAGACATGCAGATCTTCGTCTTAAAACAATATCAAAGCTAATTAGTTTACTATTTTTCTAAGTATTATTTAGCTCATATCTAGTTATATTTAATACAGATGATATACCAATTCCTTAAACCATTAGGTGTCTGTACTCGAACTTCATCATCTACGGACTTACCCAAGCAGGCTTTCGCCATAGGTGATTGGAGAGAAATATAGTCTTTACGACCATAAATTTCTTCATCTCCCACAATACGAAATTTAATAGTTTCACCTTCATCATTTTCTAGTTCAACCCATGCCCCAAAGTATGCTTTCCCGTCTTGTTCAGGGCTATATTCAACTTTATGCGCGACTTCAAATAGTTTGGTTAGGTATCTAATTCTACGATCAATTTCTCGCAATTTTCTTTTGTTGTAGTGGTAATCTGCGTTCTCTGACCGATCGCCTAAACTTGCTGCCCAAGATACAATTTTTGTAATCTCAGGGCGTTCTTTACGAACCAAGTCATTAAGTTCATCTTGTAAACGTTGATATCCTTCAGCAGTCAGTAATTTGCGATTCATGATAAATATTCCAAAGCTTTACGCAATGCATCTAAAGTTGCTACCTTAAAAACAGGCAGGTTCTTTTCATCTACTAAAGCTCCGTATTCAGTAGATTTCAAGTTCCACTTTTTTTGGAAGTCTGATGATAGTAAATATTGCAAAGCTCGTACTTCTTGATCTGTTAATTTAAATGATTGGTCTGATATCATATGCTTATGGTCATAAATATCAATTCTTTGTTTTGGAGGAATAATTTCTCGGAGCATCTGTTGTGCTTCTTTGAGCTCTGAGGCCATGACCCTAATCAATAATTGATGCTTAGGATTGTCAATTTCGGAAATCCAATCAGTTTCTTGTTTAGAAAGTTTTTTAAGTTTCTTCTTGCTGGATGTAGAATCAGCAAATGCTTGAATCAAAGCTCGGTATTTTTCACCTGTTTTATTGCGAATACTTTGTGCTTGGGGAACTCCACGTTTGCATCCTAATTTTGCAATTGTAGAAATAGAAAAGTCATATATTCCTCGTTCTTGTTGTTCCATGCAAATATCATAAATAGCTGTCAATGATTGCTGTATTTTGCTTGAAGCATCGCTTTTTAAATGTTCAAGTAGTTTTTCAGGACTCATGTTTTTAGCCCTCAATAAGATTCTTTGAGTTCGTCATGATAAGTTCAATATCTGACTTCGAAATTTGCTCAGTGTCTGCTAATTCTGTGAATTTGATACGGCAGTCTATTACCTGTTGGACTTTATCCCAAGTTTTTAATCTGTTCATTAATAATTTAAAAATTTGGTTTCCTGCCATGAGTTGCTGTTCTTTAGTGAGAGTGAAAAGGCTAGGCATAATTTCATTAAACATAGCCATTCTATCAATCAATTGCGTTCTAGGATAAATTGCCTGATCAGCATTACATGATTTATAGATTACTGCATTCTCACAGACTTCCTGAAGTTGCTGATAATGATTGACCTCCTCCATTTCAATAATGAGTTCTGCATCTCTCATCGTAATGAGAGATAGCTCGTTTGTACTTGTATCTGAGGGAGTACTATTTATTAAGTTATGACAACGAGTTATATGCCCATATGTTGCTTGGATATCACATAGCAACATATCTAATTTCTTCGCTGTTAACTCATATTCGGATTCAAAATTGCGTAATTCAGTTTCGAGCTTAGGGCGTTGTGTCTTACCTAAGAACTCTTGTTGTTTGAGATTTGCTATATATTCTTCTTGCTCTAATTTATTAATTTCATGATTTAGTGAAGTAATTTTTTTTTTGTAATTGGCTACATGCATTTGATTGTGTATTTGCTTGTAGTAAAATTTCATTTGCAATCGCTAGAAGTCCACCTAAGAATGCTGGTCCAGTAATAAAATGTCTGCATCTAATACAATTTTGAATCCCCAAATAACCTTGAGGGGTCGGGGTATAGAATGAGCTACTTTGAATTAATTCTCCACCATCTTGACATCTTGATGCTGCAAAAGGGCAAATACCATAGTCTCTAAAAATATAATTTCCAGCAGGTATATCATTATTTAATGCTTGTAATAGTTCAGCGTTACTGCCAACTAGTTGATTTTTGATATCTTCAATTTTGTTCTGTTCAATTGTATGTTGAATTGCTTCAGCTTCATTCTTTAATATAACTTTTTCACTTTCTTCTAGCTTCGTCCTTATGTCCTGTTGAGAAACTTTGCAGTAATAAATGGACATAATTACTGAACTATGCCCAACAATTTTCATAACTATCTCAATAGGCATGCCCATCTCTATGACATATGCTGTTATGAGGCTTACACGCATACTGTGTGGGGTATATTTTGATTTATATGCACCTATTGTTGCTGGATTACCTTCAAGAGTTGATAAGTTAAGATTAGTCGGTTGTATATAGTAAAGAGCGGTTGCTAATCGAGGTGTTAATGCATTAGACACCGCTGCTGGTTCAAAATCCCCAAATCTTCTAAA
Source organism: Acinetobacter sp. CIP 64.2 (assembly GCF_000369645.1). Taxonomy (NCBI): domain Bacteria; kingdom Pseudomonadati; phylum Pseudomonadota; class Gammaproteobacteria; order Moraxellales; family Moraxellaceae; genus Acinetobacter; species Acinetobacter sp. CIP 64.2. The sequence goes on along the minus strand of NZ_KB850122.1, from coordinate 1,761,459 downwards.
TAAAAAACAATTTATACCTTTAGATTTTCTTTGTAACTCATTTAAGTTAGTTCTTTGGCAATCTAACCAAGTGCTAGGGGCCTTAATAGCATTATACTTTTGCTGCCATTTTCTTAATTTTATTAGCCAATATGCAAGATCTTCTGGAATCCAGGGAACGGTATAACCTAATCCATTATTATTGGTTTTATTGGTCGTAGTGAACATACCCAATTGTCCATCTGGCATACGTTTAATAAAGGATTGCTCTTTGGTCAAGCCTGCAAATAACGACGGATTTTCTATCCAGATAATTTGATTATGTTCATCAATATCAGCAATGTACTTATCGGCTTCACCTGAGTCGTTATAAGCAATTTGTCTACCCCTTAATGGCACCTTTGTTAAAGCATATGTATGTATCCAATCAATTGGACACCACAAATAGTATTGATCATCTATTTTTTTGTAGATGCAATCCTTATCATTAGGGTCAATCAAATTGGAATTAATCTTAACCCAGTCAACATCAAATTTTTGTAAGTGAGTAAGATCTCTGAAATTCTTTGCTGTTACGGGAATAATCCAATTTTGTACTTTTTTAACAAAATGATACTGTAAGCAAGGTTTAGTTGTTTCAGAGCGTAAAGAGGAAGATGAAATATTCTGTTGAGCTAATAATAGAGTAAAGGGATTACGCGCATTATCAACGCGTACAATTTCTCCTGTATCTTCATCTTCAATAGTCAAGTCATTATTAATGATATAATCAAGAAACTCGTTTACCGCAATCACAAGTTTTCTTCTCATATGATCTGATTCGAAATTTTCAAGAATATTTCGAAAGGGTTTAACGTCGAACTTTTCCTGAACTAGAAAAATATGAGGAGATTTACTTTTATCAAATCTTTCTATATATAGACGTACAAATCGACATAAATGACTTTCTTTTGTACCACCACCTCGAGCTACTTTCATAAATTCAATTATTTTAGTAGCCCAGTCATGATATTCATAAGAAATAAATTCGGGTTTAAAGGGCTCCTCTTTTCCTAAGAATTTAAACCAATTCTCCCATTCATCTCCGTAGCTACCTTGTGGATCAAGTGGTATTGATGAATCATTTTGTTTGTTAACAAAGTCTTTATATTCTTTTGCATTCTTTAGGTTTTGTGCATGAATAATTTTCTTTAAATCTAGATAAGTAATAATTTCTGGAATATCAAAAAAGTCCTTATAGCTTATCCATTCATCATAAATACGTTCAGGATGTGCTGGTAAATTATGCTGACGATAGCTTTTCTTATAAATAACAGAATTTGTAATCCCTAATTGCTTACAAGTTTTTTTCAAGTCTTCAAAATTTGGAAAAGGTGAATAAGAGGTTGCAAGTCCTGGCTCACTAATATTTCTTAGATTGAAGTGTTTTATCATTTTATGCCTCTTAATTTTTCTTTAACTTCTTCTAGCGTTGGTTTGATATAGACCAAACAGGAGATAGGACTTTTATGATGCATTGCTTTTTGAATTGCTACTTGATCTAGACCCGCTGTTCTAGCCCTGAAGCCATAAGCATGCCTATGGCCATGCTCACTTGTACCAAGTTCTTTTTTACATTCTAGGCCGATTCGTTCTACTGCATTTTTATGAAGTCTTTGGAAGTTTTTAATTGTTTCTGGTGCTCCTAAGCTATTAGTAAATGCAAAAGGGTGAGGATTACTTTTTGGCGGCTCAATACGTTGATATTTTAAGTAGTTTATCCAAACTACTAGAAATTCTCGTGCTTTTTCGGGTGGGTTAAAAAGTACTTCAAAGTAGCCATCTTTAGAAGTTAATAACGGTGTCTTCCAGCCGGAGTATAATCGTTCAGAAAATGAGTAAGTGTTTCTTGGCTTATATAATGTTTTGGAAAGAAGATACTCTTGCCTATTTCTATAATTAGGATCAGGTGAACTTCCTATAATTGGATGATAAACACGAACCAAAGCTTCTTTCGAGTGATTCGGGTGTAAAGTAATATCAGAAATGAAAAGGTGAAAAACCTCGCTTTTTCTTAACCCTCCATAATTCATAAGCATTGTAATAGCTTGTGATTTATAGTCGAATAGCCCATTTTTCTCAAAACCTAAATAGAGAAGCTTTTCGATTTGGTTTTCAGGGAAACGGATTGCATATTCCGTATCATATTGATTTTCTTGTAATGAACCAACTAAACGTACTTGTTGTTGGGTAATATTTACTTTGTCTTTATTTGTTAAATGGTTTAGGAATACATTTGCTTGTTTGTGGTAATAGGCACACCAATTAAGGCGTTCCTCATAGCTGGTTGCTTTACGAAAAGGGTTAACTCTTGGAGAGTTATATTCATCTTGTAGAGCTAAGAAGTCAGTATAGTGTGTGATGTGAAATAATAAGTTATTAGTGTCAGTGATAGTTCTAGGTCGCCAATAAAGATCGAGAGGATCAGTAAGGGTTTTATAATTGATTGTCCCTGTAGCTAGAGATTCTGTAAATGATTTGAGTAGTATCGTAGCACTTTCAATATTCGGAACGGCATTGATATATTTCAGCAAAAGCTGCAAAGCGAAACTTGAGCGTTCTTTCCAAGCCTCACTTTTTGAGTTGAACCAAGCCAAATACCTTAAGTGAGAAATCACCACACCTTTTTCAGTAAGAATCGATGGTAAAGTTAATACTCGTTTTGTAGTACAGTCAGTGTAATTTACATAAATCTTTCGAACGTAAGGCATATAATTTTTAGTACATATTATTGGGTGTTTAATTATTAGGCTAACAATATTTGATCAATTGTCAATTTGATTGGGTTGTAAATAGTATGTTTAGTCATGGGGTTATAATACCAATACAATAAACAATTACTGAGAAAAATTGATCGTCGTGTTCGCTATCTAGGAAAACGTTTAGAAGAATTAAAAATTGTAGATTATGTACCTGAGCAAGAGGGCAAGGTCTATTTTGGTGCCTGGGTTGAAATCGAAAATGAGGCTGGAGAGCGAAAAAGCTTGCGTATAGTTGGTGTCGATGAAATTTATGACCACCACCCCCAACATATCTCGATTGAGTCACCTATGGCACGTGCACTACTGAGTAAACAGGTCGATGATGAAGTAGAAGTGCATACACCATTAGGTAAAAAACTGTGGTATATCAACTCAATTCGCTATGAAAAGCCTGAAAATGCATAAAAAAACAGGTTGTTGAGTTTATTTTGAGCATTTGATGCATGTTTTTAAATAAAAGATTTGCCAAGTCTAACTTTTATTTATATGATAGCCGCCATTGGAAGCGTGGCAGAGCGGTTTAATGCACCGGTCTTGAAAACCGACGAGGGTGTGAGTCCTCCGTGAGTTCGAATCTCACCGCTTCCGCCAAATTCAAATTTCTGACACTGTTTAACACTATATAAGTTTATGATTTATAAGGTTAAAGTTAGAAATATACGATATGACAAGCCGTGACGCACTACGCCAATCGGTGGTTATAAAGTAGTAAAAAATGCAGTAAGATTATTTCTTACTGCATTTTTTTATGTCTGAATTATGGCAACTCGTGGAATCAATAAGCTTAGTGCTTTACAAGTCAAAAAAGCCAAACCTGATCCTGACAAGATGTATAAGTTGTCAGACGGTGGAAATTTGTATCTGCGTATTGACCAAAGCGGTAGCAAGTACTGGATCTACAATTACACCCGTCCATTCTTAGGCAAACGTAATGATTTATCTTTAGGTACTTATCCTGAAGTTTCACTTGAACCGTACCGGGTTTGTCGGAGACTTTTTTATTTAAGTTAGGCCACCTGACCTAACGGGTTAATCTTATCATAGTACATTGCTTCAAACTCAAAAGGCGATACATAACCCAGTGCACTGTGTACACGCTTTTTATTGAACCAATCTACCCAGTTTAGTGTCGCAAGTTGTACATCTGCTAAACCTTGCCAATCTGCTTTTAAATATTCAATCACCTCTGTTTTGTATAAGCCATTCACCGTTTCAGCCAGAGCATTATCGTATGAATCACCTGTCGTACCGACTGATGCTCGTAAATTTGCAGCATCTAAACGATTGGTATAGCGAATAGAAAGATATTGAACACCTCTATCGGAATGATGAATCACATTCTTTGGCATGCCTCGATCGTGCAATGCTTGCTCCAATGCATCGAGCACCATATCTGTATTCATCCGTGTAGATACTTTCCATCCAACAATTGCTCGTGAGAACACATCAATAATAAAGGCGGTATAGACCCAGCCTGAATGTGTTTGAATATACGTAAAGTCACTGACCCATAATTGGTCAGGTCGATCAGCACTAAAATTCCGTTTCACTAAATCATCTGCTCGTTTTTGATCATCTCGGCTACGGGTGGTTTGTTTATTCTTACCACGCCAAACACCTTGTATACCTAGCTTTTGCATCAATCGAGCAACTGTACAACGTGCAATAACATAACCCTCACGTTTCAATTTTTGCCAAACTTTACGTACACCATATCGACCTGAACTTTCTTTCCAAATACGTTTGATTTGCTCTGCATGATGTAAATCATGCAGAGCACGTTTCGCTCGATGTTCTGGGTTATCAACGAAATCTAAAGCCCGATAATAGGTCGAAGCTGCAATCGGTAAAATTCTACAAATCGCTTCAACACCATATAACGCCTTATTGTTATGGATAAAATCCACCATTATTTGTGTGGGCGGTCGAGCTCCGCCTGGGCGAAAAAAGCGGCTGCTTTACGTAGAATTTCATTGGCACGTTTTAATTCTTTAATTTCACGTTCCATTTGCTTCATTTTTTCTTGGTCAGATACCTGTTGTACTTTGGCGGGATTTTGTTGATCTAAGTATTTTTGATACCAAACACGAAGTGTTTCAGGAGTACAGCCAATTTTAGGAGCAATTGCGGAAACTGCTGCCCAATTCGATGGATAATCTTTTTCAGATTCAATTAGTAATTGAACCGCTCTTTCTCTAATTTCGGGGGTATAGTTTGGTTTTTTCATCGGAATAGTCTCTCAGAATATTGAGTCTCCGACAAACCCGGTACGGTTCAACTGGATGATGCCCGCACTATTCGTGATGAATATAAGAAACTCATCAAGCAGGGCATAGACCCCGCGATGGAGCGGATTGAAACCAAGTCCCAGAAACAGAAAGAAGCAGAAAACACCTTTCGTATTGTTGCTGAAGCATGGCTATATAAACGTGAGCTAGAGCAAAAACAGGATGAAGAGACGATCCGTCGTTTAAAGCATGATGTCTATCCCTACATTGGTGATTTAACCTTTCCACAGCTTACCTTGGAAATGCTTGAGATTAAGGTCTTTAAGCGCATTATTGAGCGTGGAGCCTTGTCTGTTGCCAAACGGCTTAAATCTGACTTGAACCAAATCTTTAAATCAGCACGTAAGAAAAAGCTCATCCAATATAATCCAATTGAAGATATTGAATTACCAAAACCACAGGGTGGAAACTTTGCAGCCGTTACAGAAGAGCAGAACTTGGCTCCGATGCTCAATAAAATTTGGAACTATTCTCAGCTTTATACACGCTGTTTACTGACCACACAGGTAGCATTAAAAATCTCTGTGCTGACCTTTCAGCGACCTGGGGAGATACGCAAACTGAAAAAGGAGTATTTCTATCGTGAAGAGCGTTGCTTTAAATTTACAGCCAGTAAAACCAAACAACTTCATATTGTGCCATTATCAGATCAAGCTTTTGACTTGATTGAGTCAATTATTGATCTGCACCCATACAGCGAATACATTTTTGTGGGGCGGGATGGTAAAACCTTTATTTCTGACAATACCATTAACTCCGCTTTAAAACGCTTGGGCTATGGTGGGGAACAGACGGCACATGGTTTTAGGGCAACTGCACGTACCATGCTGGATGAGATTTTGGAGCAGCGAGTTGACTTTATTGAACATCAGTTAGCTCATAAGGTAAAAGACAACAATGGCACAGCCTACAACCGAACCAAGTTTCTAAATAATCGTCGGGCGATGATGCAGGAGTGGGCTGATTATTTGGAATCGTTGCTAGTGCCACAATGATAAAAAGAAAATGGAAAACTAAACCCTGTTGGCGTTGCTAAAGTCATTTATGCTGAAGCCAAAAAGCCCCAACACTAAGTCAGGGCTTCTCATTTATTCGTAGTGATAACGACAAGAAATAATAGTTATCGCTACATCAGTTACTTCATAAACTAATCTATTTTTTTCATCTATTCGCCTGCTCCATAAACCCGATAAATCACCGAGTAATGGTTCAGGCTTGCCAATACCTTCAAAGGGTGTACGGAGACATTCTTTGATCAATATGTTGATGCGCTTAAGAGTCTTTTTGTCTTGGCTTTGCCAATAGACATAATCCTCCCAAGAGGTTGGGGTAAAACTAGTCTTCCGTTTCATCTAAAAGTTCTCTTTCGATTGCTTTAGATGCCCGTAATTCTGCAATTGATTTCGCCAGGTGCGCTGCGTTACTTGGAGAAGACATGAGGTACAATGTTTCCATTATACTGTTGTAATAGTCTTGTCCCATTACAACCGCATGTTGACCTTCTTTCCTCGTAATTACTGCAACATCTGAATCATCAATAACACGGTCTAAAACCGTTTTCAGATTATTGCGAGCATCGGTATAAGTGAAAATTTGCATAGTCTTAATTTTCCTATTACTCAAGCATTACAAGTCATTAATTACGATCTGTAGGATATTCGCCACTATATTTTGACATTTCATTTAGCACTATTTTGGTCACTTCTTTAGATACATTGATCATTACATTTGGACACTATGGCTGGCTGTATTTTCGTCATTCACTTTTGGGCATTAAATTTAGATACTTAGATGGACACTAGTTAGCTTATTACTCTTACAATTGCGACTAAGCATAGTAACTATAAAACTCTCGTGTGAAAATGTCAATTTTCTGTACAGACAATATTTTGTACATGATGTGAACGTATAAGAAAAACAGCCTGTCGATGACAGGCTGTTTGTATTTATGCCGCTTGTAGTACTTTCTGTTCAAGCCAAGCATTAATTTGACTTTCAGTCCAGGTCGGCATACTTGCAGTTAGGTAGGTTGGTGCAGGAAAATCACCACGACGAATCATCTTCCAAAAAGTAGATTCTGCGATATTCAACAAGCCTTTACTTGCAGGTTTGTATGAAACTCTGCGTCTACGACCACTACGATCCACATAGTCCTTTGCTGGACGTTCAGGGTAGTTCACTAAATCTTTTACGCGATAACGGGACTCTAACATTTTACTATTTTCCATTGAGCCAAACTTTATTCAATCATCAATTCGATTCAATCAGACTTTTGATGTGATGCCGACTTAATGACTGTCCATGACCTAATGGTAGTGACTCAGTGAGTTTTTTTTTAGCATACTACAAAGATAAAAAAATATTATACTAGAATATGTGTTAAATTTATAATTATTATAATATTTTAATTTTAAGTATGATGAAGATTACTAATGAAGACATCAATATTCTAGAAGCAGAAATGCTTAATTGTTACCTTTACCATATTGGTGGTGTAGGGCATTTAGAAGAGCAACAGGCATTCTCCGCTGAAGAAATTGAATTTATAAAAAAATGTATGGCTGATGAGATTTCACTCAGAGGAGAAGCTCAATTCTCACAGTTTTATGAGCTGAATCGGTTACTAGATCGGATTGTTCAACTAAAAGAAGAATTATTGGATATGGAAGATAATCAAAAAAATAAACACAGCGTGGTTGGCTATAAACCTATACTTTATGCATACCTAGAACTTGATTTCGATCAGCATGTTTTTCAGCATCCCAAGTTACAACGCCGAATTAATGGCATAAAAAATGTGAAAAAGCGTTACGAAGGTAATCTCTACGAAAAGCGAGAAATTATTTACCGTGTTTTGCGAGAAAGTGCAAATACAAATGGACGCTGGAAATCTGTAACGGCTGCAATTAATGATGTTTACCCGACACTGGAAAAAGAACTCAAAGCTTTTGATCAAAATTGGGTTAAAAATCGTATAGCAGAAAATACCAGCAAAATTGCAAAATTACAGGAGGCTTTAGAAAATAATAAAAAGCGATATAAGCGTGCTGGTGATATCAAAATTCAGGATCGAACATACATCAACTACATTAAAAGCTTAGAAGAAAAAAACAGGGAATTTAGACAAGCTTTAAAAGCGTACAATGTTGCAGATATTTTGAAGAAAAAAATCGCTTTTAACTCGAATGATCAAGAACAAACACTTCTTAATCATGTACGGAATTGTCCAGAGCTGCTTGCAGAGATTATTGAAAAAGATTCCAAATAGGGGGGCTTTCGGGGCATCTAGAGATACATTACATTAATACAAGTATATGCAGCATCTCATTTCAGATAGGTTCGTAAATTATTTCTTATTTCAGCTTTATACTTTTCAACATCATCATCTTTGATTACTGGCTGATAATATTCTATTTCATGTTCTTTTAGTGTTTCCTTAAGGAATTCATTAAAAAGGTAAGCTCTAGCTAAGAGGTCATTCAACTCATTGACATGAACTTGTAAAAACAACTTATCACTTTCATTTTGCGCACATAATTTTTTGCAATGATCTAGTTCATTTTTTAAATGTTGAACACGAATAGAAGATCTATCTAACTTATCGAAATGCTCGAATTGTAATTTTTGATTTTGATATTTTGTGACCAAATATTCAACAACAACTTCCTCACGATCATAATGATTCTGTTCTTTAAATGCAGATAAAAAATTTGCAGTTTCTTTGTTTAGTTGATATTGCTTTTTGACTTTATTTTTGTCTTTTACTTTTTTCTTGAAAGTTCGGAACTTAGCTTTTAACTTTTCGTAACAGGATGGTGAGAGCCAAATTTGCATGCCATTACTTAATATTCCATGAATTGAGTCTTGCAGCTGGAATTGAGGATAGATATCCAAATTTGGTATGTAGCCTCCATTTGTTCTTCTGACAAGACCTTCCTGATTTTCACTTTCCTTTTTTAGAAATTCTGCTTTAAGCAGACTGTCTTCTAAGCACCAATCTTTTAAAAAAATTTGAGGTCGACCCATTTTTAGCTCCAATTCAAATATCTAATAAACCGATTTTATTTTTTAAAAACTAAGGATAAAACGATTTTTGATTATTTATGTTAATAAACATTATATATTAAGTTAAATTAATCATTAGACTTCCGTCATAAATCAAAAAACGTACAATTTATTTGATCTTAAATTAATCAGCAAAATTATTTAATTCAAGAGATAATCCTTGGATGAAATTCAAAGATATTCAAAAATTATCAAACGTTAAGTTTCGTAGGCTTACCGGTGTTAGTTGGGCTACATTTAACCTCATGTTGGCCGAGCTAAATAAGCATTTACCTCGTCATATTGGTAAAGGACGACCGCATAAATTACCGTTGGAAGATCGTTTGCTCTTATGTATAGAATATTGGAGAGAATATCGAACATTTTTCCATCTTGGTATGAGTTACGGTGTATCTGAAACGAGTGCAATTCGTATCACACGTGTTATTGAAGATACCTTAATCCGTTCTGGAAAATTCAACTTGCCAAAACAACTTCCTAATCGAGATGAAGTGGATTGGGAAGTTGTTGTGATTGATGCCACTGAAATATTAGTTCAACGTCCAAAAAAAACAGAAGAAATGGTATAGCGGTAAAAAAAAGCGACATACCTTTAAATTTCAGCTATCTATGCACTATATAACAGGTGAAATACTGAGTGTATGTGGAAGTCATGGAAGCATGCATGATTTTAAAATATTTAAAAAAAGCATGAGGAAATTAAAATTTAAGCCCTTTTTTATCGTTGATAAGGGTTATTTAGGGATAAAGAAATTGGGTTTTGGATGCCTCATGCCATCTAAAGCAAAGAAAACTGAAAAACTAGATTCTGAATTAAAAAAGTTAAATAAAGAGATTGGTCGTAGACGAATTCAAGTAGAGCATGTATTTGGAAGGATGAAATGTTTTAAGATTTTATCTTGTGTATATAGAAATCGTCGTAAAAGATTAAACCTGCGGTTTAATTTACTTGCTGGCATATACAATTTAGATTGGGTGAAAGATAAACAATTAAATTGATTGAAAAATGATTTATGAAGGAAGTCTATTATTTATTTTTAATAGTTGTTTTTATGAAAACATATGAAAAATCGCTAAATAGACAAGAAGAACTAAAGGCGATTGCAATACTTATGCTCAGGCAGATGGAAATCAATTTAGCTCCTATTGATCGTATTATTTTTTTAAGATTATTGATCTGTTATGGAGGTCGGAAAATTTCATTAGCGGACCTAAAAACTCTAGCTGAAGAAGTTAAGGTGAATTGGTTAACATTAAAAAAATCATTAAAAGCTTTAGCCGAAAAAGGATTATGTGAGCAGGTAGATGAAAAATCCTTTAAGTTGAATATAGGACTTCTACCCAGACAAGTGGGCTATCGATGGAGGTGGACGCCATCTGATCGGTTGATTGTTACTTTGGAAAAAGCAAAAGAAGGTGATCAATCTACAGCAGAGTTAAAAGAGAATAAATCGGCAAAAAAAAGTCATAAAATAATCGGGGGTAAAAAAACGGCTTCTGAACTTGTCGCTCGCTATCCGCGATATGATTTTTTAGAAATTCTGTTTGGACTAATATTTGATGTCAAAATAAGCCATAAACAAAAAAATGCTGATCAATTATTAGAGCTTAATTATAAGCAGTGGCTTGTGTTAGTGAACATCGTGTTGTCAAGTGATTCTAATGGAGTTGTTTTAAATGTAGGAACTTATGAATTATCTAATTGGACAGGAATGAGCCGTAATGCATTACAACGCGCGATTGCAGAATTACTTAGCATGGGGATTCTTCGAACTAAACTTGATGGGACATTAAACAATGTATATTTGAGTTTTGTTTCTGCGATCTATTTTCTCAACCTTTCTCACGCGATTTGGGGCGAGAAACGAATTTTTGGGAGATATTTAATTTTCAATCGCCCTCAACAGACCACTATTTTAAAACAGCTTCTTGAATCAGTTGATAGATGGGATCCTAATGAACCCTTGAGTAAATTTAAAACTACAGAGTTTATTCTAAACCGAAATAAAACATCAGATTCTGTAGAAAATGCTTATATTCTCGAATCTAATGAATATTCAATCCCGAATATCCTGCAAACAGGCGAAATATTTAATACAAAGTTTCATCAGGAGTTTCAGCTATCACGTAGCCATGCTTCCGAACAAAAAGAACTATTGTTAAACACAGAAGAATTAAATTTTAAAAGACTGGAATATATGTTTTGTTATCTTGCATCTCATTGTCCTAATATCACTTTAACTATTCACCAACTACAGGGTCATTTGGTGCCTGAAAATGTAAAACTTATGATGGTGAAGTCGTTTAAGGAGGTTAGGGTTGTAGAACAGATAGAGCGAAAAGCCAATACTCTTCTTATAAAGCTGTCTGATATCATGATGGCTCAAAATCATTTGAAACAGCAAATTCTGTCTTTACTTATACAATATGTCTATAGAAGTGAGCTGAGCCATATTTTGGATGTTCTGGCTGAGATTACGGATCGTAAACATGACAATAAAGTGGTGCCGCTAGGTTGCGTTGGCAAATCAATGTCTCATAAAATTTACTTTAGTTCTGATTCTCATCTTAAGCATGATGAGCTGTTTTGTATTCAATACACTGAGGCAAAGATTACAGATCCTAAAATTTATGAATCAGCAGTCATTAAGGCATATAAACGTTCTATCAAGCAAATAGACTACGATTTAAAGAAACAAATCGAGTTAGGTCTACTCAACGAAAAATGCTTGGGTGATAAATTTGAGTGACTTTTGTATGAGAAATGCTAATTTCTGCCTTAACTCTCGTAAATGAGATTTTCTCTGAAAATACAGGGTTTATAGGGTGGCGGAAAATAGATTGATCTATGAATCGATTGATTTTGCAACTACTGAGTCTTGTGATAAGTCGGTAAATAATACTATTAAATTAATATTAATAAATACTTAATGAATTCAATCATAAACACTTCACTAATATTCTCATAGTGAAATTAGAGACTTAATAGGGATGTCTATGGAATCTTGTAACAGTCAATTAATTCGCTACTATCCCTAAATTCAACTTATCACGATTAACCCTGAGATCGATCTGGATCTTGGTGTAGGATTCGCCATGTAAGCTTTTTTATACATAAAAAAATAATGTTTTCTCCTTAGTTATGTACCAAACATAACAAAGGAGCATCTCAATGCAATATGACTTAACTCATCAAGCTGGCGTCATCAAAGCCGTAGATGGCTTCGTTGACTGGGTGCTGAATCTGGAGCTAAATCAATCTTCCTTTATCATACATCTTTGCTCACTGATTCCTGCATTTCAGATCTTTGATCAAGACGATATTGAGTACAGTGCATCCATTCAGGCTTTTAAAGATATGACTCAAGTCATCGAGGCAGTAAGAGGGACTTTATGTATTGAGGATTATTTATTGCAGCTATCACCAATTGAAGTATTAAAGTTAGTGCGAAGATTGAAAGATCACCGTAGTCTGATTCTAGATGAGATTCGCTTATTCAGGCAGCAGGAATCAGATAATCAAATCAGCTTTTTGACTTATGTTCAGCAAATGATTCATGATCATTATCAAGTGAACCGTACCGGGTTTGTCGGAGACTCAATATTCTGAGAGACTATTCCGATGAAAAAACCAAACTATACCCCCGAAATTAGAGAAAGAGCGGTTCAATTACTAATTGAATCTGAAAAAGATTATCCATCGAATTGGGCAGCAGTTTCCGCAATTGCTCCTAAAATTGGCTGTACTCCTGAAACACTTCGTGTTTGGTATCAAAAATACTTAGATCAACAAAATCCCGCCAAAGTACAACAGGTATCTGACCAAGAAAAAATGAAGCAAATGGAACGTGAAATTAAAGAATTAAAACGTGCCAATGAAATTCTACGTAAAGCAGCCGCTTTTTTCGCCCAGGCGGAGCTCGACCGCCCACACAAATAATGGTGGATTTTATCCATAACAATAAGGCGTTATATGGTGTTGAAGCGATTTGTAGAATTTTACCGATTGCAGCTTCGACCTATTATCGGGCTTTAGATTTCGTTGATAACCCAGAACATCGAGCGAAACGTGCTCTGCATGATTTACATCATGCAGAGCAAATCAAACGTATTTGGAAAGAAAGTTCAGGTCGATATGGTGTACGTAAAGTTTGGCAAAAATTGAAACGTGAGGGTTATGTTATTGCACGTTGTACAGTTGCTCGATTGATGCAAAAGCTAGGTATACAAGGTGTTTGGCGTGGTAAGAATAAACAAACCACCCGTAGCCGAGATGATCAAAAACGAGCAGATGATTTAGTGAAACGGAATTTTAGTGCTGATCGACCTGACCAATTATGGGTCAGTGACTTTACGTATATTCAAACACATTCAGGCTGGGTCTATACCGCCTTTATTATTGATGTGTTCTCACGAGCAATTGTTGGATGGAAAGTATCTACACGGATGAATACAGATATGGTGCTCGATGCATTGGAGCAAGCATTGCACGATCGAGGCATGCCAAAGAATGTGATTCATCATTCCGATAGAGGTGTTCAATATCTTTCTATTCGCTATACCAATCGTTTAGATGCTGCAAATTTACGAGCATCAGTCGGTACGACAGGTGATTCATACGATAATGCTCTGGCTGAAACGGTGAATGGCTTATACAAAACAGAGGTGATTGAATATTTAAAAGCAGATTGGCAAGGTTTAGCAGATGTACAACTTGCGACACTAAACTGGGTAGATTGGTTCAATAAAAAGCGTGTACACAGTGCACTGGGTTATGTATCGCCTTTTGAGTTTGAAGCAATGTACTATGATAAGATTAACCCGTTAGGTCAGGTGGCCTAACTTAAATAAAAAAGTCTCCGACAAACCCGGTACGGTTCAGTAAATCACTGCTTAAACAATACCCTGAATATTTACAGCAATTTCCACAAACCAAAGCAGGAACACGAAGATTTCAGATTTATCCCAATGGTGGATAAGGCTGATACTCAAGCAACCCATTTCGATTTAACCAGCACCCAACCCAACCCAACCGATCCCATACCGCAACAGGTCTGGGATTTTTTTATGCCCAAAATTTTATTGAACCTATTCAATTTTTATTTATACATCTATATAGAGGACATCACCATGATTAAAGGTTTAGCCATTACACCACCTGTACTCGGTCGTATCAGTATTGGAAAAATTGTCGAAAAGAATGGCAAACGTCTGCCTGAAAAAGATGATCAATTTACCATTACTAGCCAAATCCAAAATAAGGATGGATGGGTCAAACATCCACTCGATGAACAACTTAGAGCTAAAGCACCGAACCAAAACCAAAAACTCAGAACCATACCAGTCCGTATGATCTTCAATGATCCTGAACTGAACCTACGGGCAGAGTACAGCTTATTTGACCGCCAAACTGGACGATTAATCTGCTCAGGTAATGGTGAAACCTGTCAGCGACTGACTAATCAAGGGGTTGAGCATCATCCCTGTCCATCCCCTGATTTATGCTCACTTGCTCAAGGAGGACTCTGTAAGCCTTATGGCAGGCTATATATGAATTTAGATGAATCGGATGAGTTTGGCACATTTATCTTTAGAACCACTGGCTTTAATAGCATTCGCACCTTAGCAGCACGGCTACGTTATTACATTGCTGCATCGGGTGGCTTACTTTCATGTCTACCATTGCAACTGACTTTACGAGGCAAAAGTACTACTCAGAGTTATCGTACTCCGATCTATTACGTAGATTTAACTTTACGTGAGGACATTCATTTACAAGAAGCGATTCAAACTGCTAAGGAGATTAATCAGAAGAGTAAGTTGTGTGGTTTTAATCAGGAAGCTTTAGATCATGTGGCACGGCAGGGCTATGGCAATGCCTGCTTTGAGGTCGGTGGGGAAGAGGGCTTGGAAATTGTGGAGGAATTTTACACGGAGGATTCCAAATCAGAGCATCAGCAAACGCATGATCTCACTCATGTTCAGGATATTCAGAAAGGGTTGCAGCAGTCGGTTCAGGCTTTGAATTAAAATGAATTTAATTAGAAAAGAGTATTTGTACTCTTTTTTTTTGCAAATTTGGGGTAGGAGGTTTGAAATTGATTCATGTGTAAATGTGAGGCTAAATTAGATTTACTTTAATAGAGCTTTTTAGTATTTTGTTGGCAAGTTAGATGTATGTTCTTTGATATGCATTCAAGTGGGACGACCAAGCTTATACTCGCATTTATCCTGTTTTTGTTTACAATAACAATTACGGGGATTCATGCGTGGGCGCCTGTCTTACTTGAAAATATTGAACATCAACATGAACTGAGTATTGTTGTGGAAGATGATGCATCTAGTCATTGGTCTTTGCTGCACTTAGATGATTCTTTTACAAGTACGACTGATCATGATGTAGAAACACATACTTGGAAGAATTTTGATGAGCCAATTTATCATCATTCGGTGAAGCCTATTTCTTCTGATAGCGATCTAAGCATAGATCCTGTCTTTATTCTTAGTTTTGCACTTCCACTCGTTTTATTCTTTTTTCATTTTTTTGAGAAGCCCGTTTATCGAGCTTTCTTAAAACGGCGACCCCCTCTCGTATTTAGTAACTCTTATACTTACTCCAAAGACTTAATCGTTCTGCGTAATTGATCTTTCTATACAAAAAATAATTTTTCATTTTTTTGTATAGGTAAAGTCATGTCTAAAAAATATCAGATATTTCTGACCTGTGGTTTTGTAGTAACGGCAGCAAACGCATTTGCAGAAACGAATTATGCTGAACTACAAAAGCAGGTTATCGCAAGTGATGCTGTACTCAATAGCCTACAGCAGTCCGAGCAAGCTTATGAAATCAACCAAAAGTTTGCTGGCAAATTAAATAATCCGACTTTCAATGTGGAGTTGGATAATCTTGGTAATTCCAAATTGAAGGATTTGGATGGTCCAACAGCCTTATTGGGGTTGTCACAAGAGATTCCTCTCAGTAATAAACTCTCCTTGAGAAAACAAGTTGCGCATTTTCAAGGTGATCGTAATCAGTTCGAAATAGCAAAGCGACAGGCTGAACTCAAAGCAGATTTAAGAATCTGTATGGCGAACTGGTATGTGGCAACTCAACGTGCTGAAGTTTATTCAACAGAAAGCAAGTTGAATGCAAGACAAGCCAACGTTCTTTCGGGAAGGCTCAAGTTTGGGCGAGTCATTCCTTCGGATGCTCAGCTCAGTGCAGCACTTTCATCTGAATCAAAACTACGTTATCAAAATGAAGTGAAAAAGGGGCAGTTTCAAAAAAATCTGTGCTCTAAGTTCACATCAAATCTACCAAGTAACGCCTTAGAAGTTCCTCTAAGTTTTAATTTCACAGACAAAATTAGTTTGGCTGAGCAAGAAGCGATACTGAATTCACAATTGAAAAAGACACAATTTGAACTCGCTCGTAAAGAGGCAATACCTGATATCACTTTGGGTGTTGGGGTCAAAAACTATCAAGAAACCAATGACAAAGTCTTCCAAGTTTCAACCTCAATACCACTCAATATCTTCAACCGAAATAAAGGCAATATTGCGATTGCCCAAGCGGAACAGATGAAAGCTGAAACGCAGTCTGTGCTTGTGAGTCGTAACTCTAAAATTGAATTGGAAAACAAATCTATTGAGGTTTCTAACTTAATTGATGTAATCCATCAATATGATCAAACCGTTTTGCCCGCAACCAATGAAAGTCTTCGCATTGCAGAGATGGGATACCAAGCAGGGAAAAACTCGTTACTTGAATTCAATAGCATTAAGCAAATTTGGTTAGACAAACATCTTGCTCGATTCGATTTGTGGTTGGCTTTGCAGACTGAAATTGCAGAAGTCGAGCGCAACTACATTACTCATTTAGACCAAGAATAAGGGCAAGAATATGAATAAACCAACCAATACTTTAATTGCTACGGGCATTATTGCCTTGCTTGTCGTGTTATGCGCTGTCGCATGGTACAAGACAGGTCAAAAAACTCAGTCTTCTTCAGCACATGGGGAAGCAATAGCAGAAAAAGTTGCAGTAGCAGGTGACGAGAAAGGACCTTATGGTGGACGTTTATATCGTGATGGGGATTTCTCAGCAGAAGTAAAAATCTTTGAGCAGGGCGTAGAACCACATCTCCGTGTTTATGGGTATTTCAAAGATAAACCGCTTAAACCTGAAGCATTAACGGCAAATGTTTACATCAAACGTTTGGATGCTGAGCAAAATATTCAATTTAAACCAGAGAGTGACTACTTGATCGGTAAAGAAATTGTCTATGAACCACATTCATTTTTAATGATTATCAACGTTGATTATCAAGGTAAAAAACATACGTGGAAATGGGACACCAAAGAAGGTCGTGTCACCATGTTGGACAGTAGTATCAAGAGCAGCGGTTTAGAGCTTTTAAAAGTTGAATCCATGATGTTTGAAAATGCTTTAGAGTTAAAAGGAGAATTGAAGTTCCCTGATAATTTTGAAAGTTTTATCACACCGAAAGCAAGTGGAACACTCATCAAAACATATCGCACGATTGGCGATAAAGTAAGTCAAGGTGATTTATTAGCTACAGTACAAAGCCAAGACTTGATCCGCTTAAATGCTGAGCGTTCTATTGCAGTGGATAATTTGCAATTTGCACGTAAAAAAATGGAGCAAGAGCGAACGCTATTTCAAAAACGAGTATCGCCTGAAATTGACTACATTAATGCAAAACGTGAATTTGATGATGCTCAGATTCGTGCCAATGAATTGAACAATTTAATCAGCTCTTATGGTGGTTCAGGCAACGGTACAATTGAAGTTCGGGCTGCGATGTCTGGCACAGTCTTACAAGTGCTAGCGGCTGTTGGATCAAACGTTACACCAGTTACACCATTATTTAAAATTGCCAATACATCTCAATTACTTGCAGTAGTCAACGTTCCTGCGGATAAGCTGAATACAATTAACCCGAATGCTAAGGTGACTGTAAAACCTCAAATTCAATCAGGCACAGAAGAAGCATTGGGGACGATCAAATACATCAGTGATGTCATTGATCCAAAAACACGTACTGCTCAAGTCTTTGTTGAAATTGCCAACCAATTTAAATGGCGTTCAGGTCAATTGATCACCGCACATATTTTTGAAAATCAAAGCTTGAAGCCGATGGTGGTTCGTGAAGATGCTTTACAGAACTTCCGTGATTGGGATGTGGTGTTCATTCGTGTAGGTAATGACTTTGAAGCACGTCCTTTAGAGTTGGGTGAAAAATATAATGGGTTTGTTGAAGTTAAGTCAGGCTTAAAAGCAGGTCAGGTTTATGCGGCAGGCAATTCTTATTTATTAAAAGCAGAGCTAGGTAAATCTGGCGCTACTCATGATCATTAAGGGGTAGCACCATGTTTGATCAAATTGTTAAGCTTTCGATTAAGAATCGTTGGCTTGTACTGATCGTCTTTCTATTCGTAGGTGCATTGGGTGTTTATAACTATTTTAAACTACCTATTGATGCTGTTCCTGATATCACCAATGTACAAGTCCAAATCAACAGTGAAGCACAAGGCTTGTCTCCTATGGAGATGGAGTCACAAGTCACTTACCCGATTGAAACAGCTTTGGCAGGTATCCCTAATCTTGAATATACACGTTCAGTGTCGAGATACGGTTTATCTCAGGTCACGGCGATATTCAAGGAGGGGACGGACATCTATTTTGCCCGTCAAATTGTCAATGAAAAATTGCAAGGCGTGACACCAACACTACCAAGCGGCATATCGACTTCAATGGGACCTGTTTCTACAGGGCTTGGCGAAATCTTCATGTATACCGTTGAAAATGCCAAGAATAGTCTAAACCCACTTTCACCCACTGAATTAAGAACTTTACAGGATTGGGTCATTAAACCTCAGCTTCGAAATGTAGAGGGTGTGAATGAAATCAATACCATTGGTGGTTATCTAAAACAATTTGTTGTTCAACCTGATTATGCTTATTTGCGTAGCATAGGGCTGGATCAGAAGGCGATTTTAGAGGCGATCTCTAAGAACAGCATGAACAAAGGTTCAGGGTACATTGAGAAAAATGGTGAGCAGTATTTAATCCGTTCTGATTCTCAAATTAACTCGATTGAGCAGATCCAGAATATTCCGATCACAACGAGCAATGGTTATATCCTCAGATTGAAAGATGTTGCAAAAATATCGATTGGTCATGAATTACGAACAGGTGCTGCGACCAAAGATGGGCAAGAAATTGTACTGGGTACAGCGTTCATGCTTATTGGGGAAAACTCTCGAAATGTTGCTCATGCTGTAGATCAAAAGCTACAACAGGTTCAAAAGTCGCTACCTGAAGGTGTTGAAGCAAAAGCAGTCTATAACCGAACAACTTTGGTTGATGCAACGATTCAAACAGTGAAGAAGAATTTATTTGAAGGTGCAATTCTAGTCATTGTTGTACTTTTTCTTTTTCTTGGACATTTCCGTGCAGCTCTGATTACTGCGATAGTGATTCCATTATCCATGTTGATGACAATCACAGGTATGGTGAACCAAAAGATCAGTGCCAATTTAATGAGTTTAGGTGCACTCGATTTCGGAATTATTGTTGATGGTGCTGTGGTTATTGTCGAGGCATCTCTCGCTAAATTAGCCATGAAGCAAAAAGAGTTAGGACGTATTCTGACTCAAAAAGAACGCTTTACGACTGTGTTTGAAGCAACAAAGGAATCTCGAAAAGCGATTCTTTATGGTCAATTGATCATTATTTTGGTTTATCTGCCTGTGATGACTTTGACTGGTGTTGAAGGCAAGATGTTTACACCAATGGCTGCAACGGTAGTTATGGCTTTAGTTGGTGCAATGATTCTGTCAATTACCTTTGTCCCTGCAATGGTGGCATTAGTTACTACAGGCGAAATTAAAGAAGAAGAGTCAAAGATTGTTTATTTTATTAAGAAGTTTTATAGCCCAATTTTAGATTGGTCTTTAAATCACAGATATTTACTGATCGCCTTTGTCTCAATATTTTTTATATTCAGTGCAGGTCTTTCAACTCGTTTAGGTTCAGAATTTATACCTTCTTTAGATGAGGGGGATGTGGCATTACATGCTTTGCGTATCCCAGGCACTTCATTAACTCAAGCCGTTGAAATGCAATACACGCTTGAAAAAGAAATTGTGAAAATTCCTGAAGTCCAGACCATGTTTGCCAAAGTCGGAACAGCAGAAATCGCCACTGATCCAGTTCCACCTAATGTAGCTGACAATTTTGTCATGTTGAAACCACGTAGTGAATGGCCAAATCCAAAGAAACCAAAAGCTGAAGTCGTTGCAGATATTGAACGAGTAGCTAAAGGTGTTTATGGAAATAATTACGAGTTCACCCAGCCGATTCAAATGCGCTTTAACGAACTTATTTCAGGTGTTCGTACCGATGTCGCTGTGAAAATATATGGCGATGATCTCGATCAGTTACTCGAATCAGCAAACGCTGCCGCTAAAATTTTAGAGGGGGTTAATGGTACTGCTGACTTGAAAGTTGAACAGATGACGGGTTTACCAATGGTATCTGTCGAGCTGAAAAAAGACATGATTGCCAATTATGGACTTGATGCTGAGGATGTACAGCAACAGGTTTCTAGCCTCATTACTGGTGAGACAGCAGGTAAGGTATTTGAAGGTGATCGAAAGTTCGATATTGTTGTTCGAATGGATCAAAACTCTGTCACAGATTTAGAAAAACTCTATCAAGTTCCTGTGAATCTGCCTGATGGTTCAAGTGTACTTTTATCAGAATTGATCGAGTTAAAAAATGTTCAAGGACCAAACCAAATTTCTCGTGAGAATGGTAAGCGTCGTATTGTCATCACAGCAAATGTCCGAGGTACAGATATTGGTAGTTACATTTCAGAAGCACAATCTAAGTTGAATGCTGATTTTAAATTACCAGATGGTTATTGGCTGACTTGGGGCGGTACGTTTGAACAAATGGAGTCTGCATCGAATCGACTCATGGTTGTTGTTCCAATCGCTTTAATTCTGATCTTTGCCATGATCTACATGGCTTTAGGTAATGTTAGAAACAGTGTCTTGGTATTCACAGGTGTACCATTTGCACTAACAGGTGGTGTGATTGCTTTAGCACTACGTGATATTCCATTCTCAATTTCTGCTGCCGTCGGCTTTATCGCCTTGTCAGGTGTGGCTGTGCTGAATGGCTTAGTTCTTGTTTCTGCCATTCAAAGGCTTCGAGTGCAAGGGGAAAGTGTCATTGATGCGGTGAGACATGGTGCAATGGAAAGACTCCGTCCCGTGTTGATTACAGCTTTGGTCGCTTCATTAGGTTTTATTCCGATGGCCTTAAACGTAGGCATTGGCTCTGAAGTTCAGCGCCCAATTGCAACTGTCGTTATTGGTGGGATTATTTCATCAACCTTACTGACTTTGATTATTTTGCCAACCTTATATGTGTGGTTTAACCAAGGTAGGTCAAGAAAATCAAACGATGCTGCTGAACAGGTGGTTTAGGGGCATCTTTAATGACAAATATATTGCGAGATAAACAAAGCAAATTTGTGATGATGTGGCTAGTCTGCATGATCAGTCTCGCTTTATGTTTGCACTTTAATGAGCATGTAACTGTAAATGAATTTCAGAGACACGTTTCAATTGATTCAATTCACTCTCACCATCATGAGATAAGTCAACAACATTCACATAGTCACCAAGATAATTACTATGAACATTTTGTTGGCTATGACGTACTTAAATCGACCGCTTTAGCACATCTCTTCAAGGGGATATCGATTCTAGATAGATCAAAAGAATATGTTTATCTGATGGTGAGTCGTATTTTTAAACCGCCAAAAAAGTTAATGGATTTTCAATTCATTTTAAATTTTGGAGTTTGATATACATGCAAATTATTGCTTCACACATTGTGAAATTAAGTGCTTACATAAAGCTACTACTTGCTTTATTGATTACATTGGTAAGTCCTACACTTTTTGCTCATGGAGTAGCAGAAGGTGATAAGGGCTATATTCAAGAAATTTATGGCATTCATGTGATTCCATTCATCTATTTGGGTGCGAAGCATATGGTCACTGGATATGACCATTTACTATTTCTTGTTGGCATTATCTTCTTCTTATACCGAATGAAAGATATCGGCTTGTACGTTAGCCTATTTGCACTTGGGCATTCGATTACGATGCTGGTGGGTGTTTATTACAATATCTCGATAAACACCTACATCATTGATGCAATCATTGGTTTTTCGATTGTTTATAAGGCTCTAGATAACTTGGGGGCTTATCAGCGTTGGTTTGGTTTTCAACCAAACACGAAAATCGCGACTTTAATTTTTGGTCTGATTCATGGTTTTGGACTCGCAGTAAAAATTCAGGAATATGAAGTTCCGAGTGATGGACTGTTGGCAAATTTAATCTCTTTCAATATTGGGGTTGAATTAGGTCAGTTTATGGCTCTGTGCATTATCTTGTTATTAATGACGTTTTGGAGAAAGACACCTTATTTCTTTAAAACAGCTTATCAAAGCAATGTCTTCCTCATGTTCCTCGGTTTTTTACTTGTTGGCTATCAACTCACTGGCTTCATTACTCAATAAGGATCTAAATTATGTATAACGCTGAAATTCCAAAAGATATCGAATTACCTTCATCAAAAAAGTTAATTAAATCAACAGCAATTGCTGCCGTAAGTGCCGTTGTTGTGCTAGTTACCTGTGTCATGCCTGCGGAGTATGCCATTGATCTGACAGGTATGGGTAAAGTGCTTGGCCTAACGAAAATGGGTGAAATCAAACAATCACTCGCTCAAGAATCAGAAAATGGTATCAATGCTGAACAGACAGTGAATAGTGTTGAACAAATATCAGTAAAAACTTCGACTCAAACGGCAACTGATAATACTCAAATGGTTATGCCTGCTATTAATAAAGAAAGTATTAGTATTGAGCTTAAACCAGATCAAGCAACGGAAGTGAAACTGACGATGCCGCAAAGTGCAAGTGTCAACTTTGATTGGAAAGCTGTGGGAGGTGGTCTTAACTATGATACTCATGGTGATCCAGTGAATGCTCCTAAAGGGTTCTATCATGGCTATGGAAAAGGAAAGAATGAGACAACTCAGCAGGGTGTCTTAAAGGCAGCTTTTGATGGCAAACATGGTTGGTTCTGGCGTAACCGTACGGAAAATCCCGTAACTGTAACTCTACTTGTAGAAGGGCAGTTTAGTGAAATGAAGAAAGTCTTTTAAGTTTTGATCAATCTCCTTGGAATATTATTCCAAGGAGATTCAATTGCTAAAGAAGTCAGGTTCTAAAAGGAATCCATAAGATGCTAGAAGTACTAAAAAACACAACATATCGGCATTTGTTTTTAGCCCAAGTAATAGCACTAATCGGAACGGGGTTAATCACAATTGCCCTAGCTTTACAGGCATACGATATTGCAAAGGGGGAAGCAGCCCAAGTTCTCGGTATTGCATTGGCAATTAAGATGATTGCTTATATTGGAGTGGCACCTATAGCATCGGCATTCGCAGAGCGATTACCAAGAAAACAAGTATTGGTTGGACTAGATGTTATTCGAGCATTAACAGCATTGTGTCTACCGTTTGTGACGCAAATTTGGCAAATTTATATTCTTATTTTTATTTTGCAATCTGCTTCTGCTGCATTTACGCCAACATTTCAAGCAATGATTCCAGATGTTCTTCCTGAAGAAAAAGACTATACGAATGCTTTGTCATTGTCTCGCTTAGCCTATGATTTGGAAAATATTATCAGTCCAATGCTGGCAGGTTTCTTACTTACTGTGATGAGCTACCATAATCTGTTTTTAGGAACAGTATTAGGTTTTATCGGTTCTGCTTTGTTTGTGGTGAGTGCAAAATTACCAGTTGCCAAAGTGCCTGAGTTTAGAGGTGTTTATAGTCGTATAAAGCAGGGAGCTAAAATTTATTTTAATACACCAAGACTTAAAGCATTGCTTGCTCTCAATCTAGCCATTGCTTCGGCGAGTGCGGTTGTGATTGTAAATACTGTTGTATTGGTTCAATCGACATTTAAACTTACTGAAAATGCTACGACATGGGCATTTGGTTTATTTGGGCTTGGGTCAATGTTATCCGCTTTTGTTTTGCCAAGAATCTTGGATAAGTTTTCTGATCGTTCTGTTATGTTGACGGGAACTACAATTCTTGTCATTGGATTATTCAGTGGTTCTTTGATTGCATCTTATAATGGTTTGTTAGCACTTTGGTTTGTCCTTGGCATTGGATATTCAGTTTCACAAACACCTACAGGTCGTTTGATTCGCAAGTCTGCATCAAGTGAGAATAGAACGTCATTGTTTGCTGCTCAATTTGCTTTCTCTCATGCCTGTTGGTTGATCACTTATCCATTGGTTGGATGGCTAAGCACCAACATCGGAACTTTACAGACTTTTATTCCTATGGCTGTAATAGCAATGATTGCTTTAACCCTTGCATTACGCTTATGGCCAAAAAATGATGAAGATTTTCTACCGCATAGTCATGATGACTTGCCCGCAGATCATGAGCATTTAGTTCAACATCAGATTGATGGTGTGCATGTGCATGCATATGTGATTGATGACTACCATCAAAAATGGCCTAAATAATTCTTTTCGACTAATGGCTTAGAGTGTTTAATGCTTTCGTTCATTTAGGCAGTACAGATTATTCAGGCTGTCAGACCAATAGTAAAAACAGAGGATCGTCACTGCCACTAATAAAAAAGAGTAAGCCTAAGCTTACTCTTTAATTTTTCAAAATATAAAATCGTTATATGACTGTGTGCAAGATCAGACCGCATAGTGCAGAAGCAAAAATGACATACATCACTTTGACTTCAAAATGAAATAAAGCAATAAAGGCAGCAATTGCGATTAAAGCAGCTTCATAGTTGAAGGGATGACTAAACCCATTTGGCCATAATACGTGATAGCTAAAGAACAGTGCGAGATTAAGAATTACACCAACAACGGCAGCAGTGATTGCAGTTAATGGGGCAGTAAATTTTAATTCATTATGAGTTGATTCAATGATAGGCGCGCCAGCCAGAATAAATATGAAAGAAAATAAAAATGTAAACCATGTAACTATCGTTGCCCCAATAGCCCCTGCTAAGAAGAGATGTTCTGAGCCTAATAATGCCTGATTAAAAGCACCTAGAAAGCCAACAAATGCTACAACCATGATTAGAGGACCTGGGGTACTTTCCCCAAGGGCTAAACCATCAATCATTTGTGTTGGACTCAACCAACCATAAAAATTTACAGCACCCTGATAAACATAAGGTAATACTGCATAAGCACCACCAAATGTTAGAAGAGCCGCTTTAGTAAAGAACCAAGCCATTTGTGTATACGAGTGATCCCATCCAAGAGTTAAACTTAAACTAATGATAGGAATAAACCATAGTAGACCACCGATGAGTAAAATACTGCCTAATCGTTTCCAACTAAATATTGCATGTTCTGGTGTAGGTGTATCATCGTCGATTAAAGCCCGACCATAATCCTTTTTACTTTGTTTATGTGAATTTCCACCAGAAAACAGGGTCGGATATTTTTTACTGGTTAGATATCCAATAATAGCAGCGGAGAGAACAATTAAAGGAAAAGGCAAATTGAAGAAAAAGATAGCAATAAATGCAAGAGCGGCAATTGCCCATAAAAATTTATTCTTTAATGATCTACTACCAATACGGTGTGTTGCATGGAAAACGATAGCAACAACGGCTGGTTTAATCCCATAAAAAAGCCCTGCAATAATAGGAACATCACCAAATTTTACATAGATCCATGAAAGGGCAATCAGAATAAAAAGGGATGGTAGTACAAAAAGAATCCCTGCTACTAATCCGCCGACTGTCCTATGCATTAACCAGCCAATATATGTTGCTAATTGTTGGGCTTCAGGTCCTGGCAACAACATGCAATAGTTTAGAGCATGTAAAAAACGCTTCTCAGAAATCCAACGCTTTTGTTCAACCAGTTCTTGGTGCATGACAGCGATTTGACCTGCTGGCCCACCAAAACTAATAAATCCTAGTTTAAGCCAGAATAGAAAAGCCTGCCAAAATGAAACAGGCTGTATCTCAGGTTCTGGCGGTGTAATCAGTTCTTGTTCCATGATTATTCTCTTGAGAGGTTGGCATATAAGCCATCAAAAATATGGTTGGATAATTCAAATAGTTGATTATCATTGCTAATTTGGCTTCGAATGCCTTGAATAATTTTCTCAATCCCAATCGCTTCGGGAGGTTCAATACCACCTATATCAAGGTAATGAACAATTTCAGCGATTTTCTTTAAAGCGGGCGTTTCTAAATTAAAGCTATGTAAAAGAACTTCGAAAGTTACCCAGTGATTGATGTGGCTGAAAGTTGCATCATCAAAATCAAATCCCAATGCGTCTTTAGGACAATCACTTGGTGTTTCTAACCAAATGAATGTTGGTGAGGTATCAATAAATGTCTTGATTAACCACGCAGAGGCTAGACGATCAATCCAAGGTCTTTTACGAGTTGCCCATATTTTGTTTTGATAATTACTTTTATTTAGAAGTTGAATATGAGCTTGTATTGCTTGAGGTTCATTTGCTTCGCCCAGACGTGCAATTGAAAGTTCTAAAGAGGAAAGCTCATTTAAAACTTGTGCTTGAGTTTCATCAGGGTAATAGTCAATTTCTACAAGTGCATCGATACTTTTTCTTAATTTACGGACTTGCTTGAGTAGTTCCTTCTTTTTATCTTTAGTTTGACGCTCTCTTAATTCAGTAAGTTGTTTATAGAGAGCGTCGTATTCTTCTTTCCGACTGAAAAAATGAACAAGTTCAAGATTTAAGGGTTGCTCAGCGTGAAACACATAAGCAGTTCCTTGCTCTGAAATAACATCATTTGCAATAGGATCAAATTTCTCGCTATGAGAAATAGGAAGTAGATAAACGCCATCTCTTAGAATTGCTGCACCACTTGCTTTGAGTGATCGCCAGACTCTCATACGTGTGGTTGTGTTCTGCGTAGGCAGTGAAGATATGAGTAAGGATATTTTCATGTAATATAATCAACTTATTTGTTTAATATATTACATTTAAAAATTAAAAGGACAAATACAAAGAAATGATTTCTTATATCAAAAGAAATATTAAAGGGAATTAATCAATAACAAAGTAGCAGTTTTATTTTTCAATATATTGATTTTATTGGTTATTAAAGATTTATATTCTGTTGTGTTAGTAAAAATCAATTCAGTATATGGATCATGAGAAAATTATTCATTCAAGTTTAAATTGATAGCGTCACCAAGTTTAATCTGTATATAGCATTTGATAACTGCATCTAATGCAGAGACAGATTTCTGAGTTGCTTTGGGATGGTTACCAAACGGATTAATTTCCATGGCAACCCAATGTGTTCCAAAGAATACTAAACTAATCTTTTCATGTTCGAGTATATTGCCACATAGCTCCCAATCAATAGTGGGAGTCGTTTTATGCCGCATGGCTAGCATGAGTGCTTTAGGTAATTGTTCCGTAGTAAGTTGGGATATTTGAATCATAACGATGAAGGTTAGTTTTCTTTAAAAGTTTCATTCAATGCTTGTTGTACTGCATCCACTCGTGACTTACATGCCTTGTAAGCGATCATTGACTCTTCCACAATCTTCATCAGGTTGTCGATGTCAGGCTCTTCCTGAGATTCCAGCAGGGCGGCATTCTTCTTCAGCAGTTCATAACCGTCTTTAAAGCTTAACTCATTTTTACTTTTACTCATGATCCGTTACCTCACTTACACTGGCATTAATATAGCCATCCTGCATCTCAATTGAAACAGTTGAACCGACCTGTTGTACAGATCGAATCGCCTTGTTTTGACTCCGTACAATAGCATAGCCCTTGGCAAGCACATTCCTTGGATTCTGTAATAAAGTCTCACGCATTAAAGACTCAACCTGTGTAATGGCAAGCTTAAGCTGCTGCTGGGCAAAATACTGCGTTGTTGATTTAGCTAGGTCAAGGTTTCTGTTGGCTGTATTCACCTGATTCTGGGCATGAGTCTTGATGGCATTCATCAACTGTTCATTCTGGCTTTGATACGCTGTGATTTGATGCTGTGACAGTAGCTTGATAGTTTGCAGAAAATCCATAACATCCTGAGAACGTTCTGAAATCACATTGCGAATACCTGCAATCACTTTGCTCGGTGTGTCAAAGGAACGATGAGCGATTTCATCCAGAATGGTTCGATCTTTTTCATGACCAATGCCCACCCAAATCGGCACTTTCCGTTTGCATAGCAGGGCAGCGAGATCATAGTCATTTAAATAAGCCAAATCATTTACTGCACCACCGCCACGAATCACCACAATCAAGTCAGGCGGCATAACATAATCCTTGGCCCACTGGCGTAGTCCTGAACTTACAGATTCCATAATACTATTTGCAGCAGTATTACCCTGAAAAGTAGCTGTGTGATATACAAAGTGGCATACGCCAGCCTTGTCCAAGGCATCGGCATCTTTCCTAAAGTCACCCAGACCAGCAGCCTTTTCTGGTGCAATCACCATAACATTTTCAATATCAAAAGGGACAGGAAGTGACTTGTTCAGATTCACCAAACCCTCAGAGCTTAGACGAGCAAGAATCTGTTGGTAGCGTTTGGCAATATCACCTAGTGTGAAACTAGAGTCGATTTCTTCTATGTTGACAGAAAACCCGTACTGAGGATCAAAACGGGCTTTGATTTTAATGAGAACATTTAAGTCTTTTGAAAGCTCAATGCCACTTTCACGCTCAAACTTGAGCACAATTTTTACGGCGGTGAATTTCCAAATTGTTGCCTTGCAGCTTGCGATGACCTTGTCGGTATCCTCTTCTTTTTCAGCCAGCTCAAGATAGTAATGCCCACCCTTGATACTCAGGTTGCGTATCTCAGCTTTAACCCAAACAGGCTCATCAAAAGACAGGCGAATGACTTCTTGTACGGTTGATAGATAGTCACTGAGTGAGAGTTGAGGTTTGGACATTTAATCAGACTGTAAGTGGTTACTTTTATAGTAGCAAAGAAGAACAATCTTTAACAAACTAATGAGATGTAGAGAAAGTCAATATTATTTTAAAAATTACCAAACTGGGAATTGAATTGTTTTTATTATTGGTGTAGTTTGTTACCAAATTGGGAATATTTTAAATGAAACTTTTAGGCCTTGATAAAATATCAGTGATTGAATGTGAGATTGCTAAAAAGTGGCTCATAAGCTGGATCTCTGAAATACGTGATGCCCATTGGCGGCATGCTGAAGATATTGTGAAACAATTTCCAAGGGTGTCTCTTTTGGAAAATCATTGTTTTGTATTTTCGATACATAACTCCAATTGGGTTATTTGTCTACAAATCGCGTTCGCTCAGGGGATTGCGGTTATTAAAGATGTAAATATTAAGGATGCTATCAATGGAATTTAAAGTTATTCGTACAAGAGAGCAGTATCAAGCTTATCTTGACGAAGTGCATTCTTTAATTATGCTCAATCCTACTATCGGTAGTCCTGAAAGTGATCAATTAGAACTGTTATCAGTTCTTATTGAGGATTATGAAAATAAGCAGTATCCAATAGAAGCGCCAGACCCTATTGATGCAATTTTATTTAGAATGCATGAAAAAGGATTAAAACAAGCTGATTTAGCACCTTATTTTGGAACTACGAGTAGGGTATCTGAAGTTCTTAATCGGAAAAGAGCTTTAACAGTTGATATGATTCGTGCCTTATCCATAGGTTTGGGATTATCAGTAGAGACATTAATTGGTTTGTCTAATTCAAAAAATACATTGGATAAAAACAATATTGATTGGTCAAAGTTTCCTGTTAAAGAGATGAAGAATAGAGGATGGCTAAAAACATTACTCTCAAATACGACTGATTCAACTGAGAGCATTATTCAAAAATACATTGCTCAGTCAGGACTACAAATTGGAGCAGCCTCTTTTAAAAGGAAGCTATCAGGTGATGCTCAAACCCCAAATACAATGTATGCCCTGTATGCATGGTTGGCTAGAGTAATACTACAGGCTAGAGAGAAAAAAGATATTTTAGGCAAATATGATCCGAACCTAATTAATAATGGCTTTTTAAGAGAATTAGCACAATTAAGTTGGTTTGAGCACGGACCAATATTAGCAATTGAATATTTAGAAAAACATGGCATAGCTGTGATTATTGAACCACATTTGAAAGGAACGCATCTTGATGGTGCCGCTTTAAAAGATAGTGATGGTACACCTATTATTGGGATGAGCCTACGATATGATCGTTTGGATAATTTTTGGTTTACGTTATTACATGAATGCGCTCATATTTGGAAGCATGTAGATGAAACAGAAGCATTTCTTGATGATCTGGATGCGTCAACTTCAGAAGATCGGAGAGAGGCGGAAGCTAATCGACTAGCAAGAGAGGCATTTATACCTAGAGGAGTTTTGAGGCGAACAGAAGCATTTATCTCACCAAGCAAAGAATCTATTGAAAAATTAGCTAAAGAATTAAGGATTCATCCAGCAATCATTGCAGGACGTATTCGAAAAGAGTTGGGAAATTATACTTTGTTTTCAGATTTGATTGTTCAGTATCAGGTCAAAACATTATTAACCAATT
The DNA here is from genome assembly GCF_000369645.1 of Acinetobacter sp. CIP 64.2. Lineage (NCBI taxonomy): Bacteria > Pseudomonadati > Pseudomonadota > Gammaproteobacteria > Moraxellales > Moraxellaceae > Acinetobacter > Acinetobacter sp. CIP 64.2. The sequence goes on along the minus strand of NZ_KB850122.1, from coordinate 1,730,630 downwards.
CTCATTTAATAAATGTTGAGGAATAGAGACGATGACAGTACCAGAATATGTTCCAATTATGAAAGCAAAAAAAGGTGAGTTTGATGCCTTAAATCCCATTAGGTTAGAACAGTTAGAGTATAAAATACAACCTGTTTTCCATCCTTTGTTTGAGATGCCAAATGTGTATGAAGAAGGAGCATCAAGGCTTGCTGATGTTACAAAACGCTGTGAGAAAATAGCTAGCTTGTGGAATGGGAATATAGCTTTAGTAGATGGTTACTTTTGGAAACCATCTGAAGCATTATTGGAAAATGGTGAGCATTTTCTTACATATACCTATAATAAATTGTTTGCATTGGGAGTAAAGGTAGTCCCTGTGATTGGATATGACCGTTGGTTTGACCAAGGAAGCAATCTTTATAACCAAACAATGAGAGGTATAAATTATCCTAATGCTCCCTATTTTTGTATTAGATTGGATGGGGATGCAATGTATGATATTGATGAGCCTGATTTCTTTAAAGAGCATATAGAGTCAATAATCTCCGATTTAAAATTAGTAGAAACTAATTGTTCTATTTTATTGGATTTTGGGGATGTGAGTGTCAATCGTATAACAATTGAACAAATGTTAGCGAAGTCAACAAACTTTTTAGAAATATTGTCAGACTATAATTTTAAATACATTGCGATTAGTGGGGCTTCGTATCCTTCAAGTGTCGCAGAGGCAATTGATGATCATGATACAGATGGGCCTGTTCTACGAAAAGAAATGGTGGTATGGCAAACTTTAAGAAAAATGTTCCCAAATGTTAAATTAACGTTTGGTGATCATGGAGCTAGACACCCAGCTCCAGAAAAGGAAATTCGTAATAAACATACTAATGGCAAGATTATTTATACAACTGATCTGAATTACTATGTTGTACGTGGACATCCTTTTTCAAGAGACGGCGGTAGTCATGCTCATAGAAAGCAATTAGCAGAGCGTTTGATTAATTCTACTAATTACGAGGGTGCTGATTTTAGTTGGGGTGATCAAAAAATTTTTGAGTGTGCTCATGGCATTAAAGATTTTATAGGTAATCCAACTCAATGGGTTGCAATAGATACAAGTCACCATATTAGGTATGTTTTAGAAGAGGTTAAATCTTTTGAAATTGCTTATCAGCGATAACTTTAAATTAGTTGCAATGTGGACCACTCAAGCGTTCTGCATTTTGTCTAATTTATGAATTATTAAGAATCTAGTTTTTCTATTTTCTATTTTCTATGAGACAATCCAAAAGTTATACAAACTTTTGGGTTATGGGCTTTTATATGCTTTTACAAAAAATGACTCTCGAAAATTTTCGTTGTTATGAAAGTTTAGAAATTGATTTTAGAGAGAGAACGACAGTATTAGTTGCTATAAATGGTCAAGGTAAAACTACAATTCTTGATGCTATCCGAATAGCTCTATGGCCTTATATTAGTCGATTTGATCTAGCCAAAACTAAATTTGCAGACCCAGCTAACACAATTACGATTGATGATGTACGTACCATCAAAAAAAATGATTCATCACAATTGGAAATGGCAAGAAAATTACCTTCCTCTATATCTGTTACTTGTGATTTTAAAGAAAATAAGTTTTCTTGGAAACGTACTCGTGATAGTGAAGCAAAACGTTCACAAACAAAAGATGATAGTGATACTAAAAAATTAAAGGATTACGCAACACAATTACAAGCTAGAATTCGAGATTTTGGACAAGAATCAAGGGACTTACCTGTTTTTGGGTATTATGGTACAGGGCGACTCTGGAAAGAAAAACGATTAGTGGAAAGTAAGAGGGATTCTCGTACTAATATTATTAATACTAGAATTAGAACTTCAGCATATATCGATTGTTTGGACCCTGCTTCAAGTTTTAAACAATTTGAAGATTGGTTCATTGCTGAATATAAACATGATTTTGATAAAAGGATGATAGCTGTAGAGAGAGGCGCCACAAATTTACCGAAAGTAAATGATACAATTTTAGTTGTTAGAGAAGCTGTAAATATTATTTTGGAAACAGTTGGATGGGAAAACTTGGCTTATAGTCAACAATATGAATCATTAGTACTAGAGCATAATTTACATGGGATTATGAAAATGTCTCAGCTGAGTGATGGTATTAAAAATATGATAGGTATGATTGCTGATATTGCTTATCGTTGTGTCTTGCTTAATGGGCATTTAGGTAAAGATGCTGCTCGTCTTTCAAAAGGACTAGTTATGATTGATGAAATTGATATGCATCTTCATCCTCAATGGCAGCAAGTTGTAATTTCTTCATTGGAAAAAGCCTTTCAGAATATACAATTTATTGTGACCACTCATAGCCCTCAAGTTTTAACTACGGTTAGTTCTGCAAGTATTTGTATAATTGAAGATGGTCAAAAGTATGATGCTCCAAAAGGCAGTCGTGGTGCAGAGTCATCGCGATTGTTAAAGCGAATATTCAATGTGAATACGCGTCCTGATAATTTAGAAATTACAAATAAATTAGAGACCTATGCTAAGTATGTATATGATGATAAGTGGAATTTACAAGAAGCTTTGGCGTTAAGAATAGAATTAGATGAGGCATTTGGTGATGAGGAGCCCTTGTTAAGTGAATTAGATTTATACATTGAAAATAGGGAGTGGGAGTTAGAGTTTGAAAAAAATCAATAAATCCTTACCTCCGAACCCATTAACCGTTTTCTATTCAGTTTCTGAACATAAGCATTTGGATTGGGAGGATTTTAGGCTGCATTTAAAAGCTAAAAGTTATGATCAGCTTAAAGAGATAATTTTTCAGGATCAGGGGTTTTTATGTGGGTATTGTGAGGATTCAGTAATAAATATTGATAAAAGCAAGACTCAAATAGAACATTTCCATGATAAATCTGATAAAGACTTAACGATAACTAACTGGGCATTAGATTGGAATAATGTTTTCGGTGTTTGTAATGCGGGGGTAGATGAAAAAGAAGCCCATGCATTACCTAGGAATCTAAGTTGTGATGGTCATAAAAATCATATTAAAAATAAATCAAAAAAGTCTGCCAGCATGGAGGGAGAGTATCTAAATCCTTTGGAGATTCCATATGATCTTCTCTTTACTTTTGATAAAGCCACAGGTTTTTTAAATCCGAATCTTGATATTTGTCAAACTTTGCATTCTTATACTCCAAATAATTATAGAAGTTTTGCAGAGCTGGTCCAAAATACGATTGATATTTTAAACCTGAATTGTGATCGCCTTGCTCAAAAAAGACTTACGGTGTTACATGAATATAATCGTCTTCTTAAAAATGCTAGAATAAATAAAAATCCTCAGCTTCTTGAACAGTTACCTCAACAGTGGTTTCAGAAAAAGTGGCCATCATTTTTTACTGTGAGGCGCTGTTTATTAGGAGTAAGAGCGGAAAAATATTTAAAAGAAAATGGGTACGGCCTATAATTGATAATAACTTATGGAAGTATTACTTTTTCTTATAATATTAGGGGCTGTTGACATTTCATAATGGTAGCCAAATAAATATACAAGCTAAAGCAACTGAATTTTCGTAGTTCTGCTTTAGCTTGTCATAGCGTGTAGCAATTCCTCTAAATTGCTTGAGTCTTGCAAATGTGTTCTCAACCAAGTGTCTGATTTTATATAAGTACCAATCCATGTAATTATTGTTCGATCGTGTGTTGGATTTCTTTGGAATATTGGCCTTGGTTGCTGTTTCTGCTATCTGTTCTCTCAATGCTTTCGAGTCATATCCCTTATCAGCACTAAGAACATCGGTATCTGTTAAGTCTATTTTATTAACCAATGCAGGAGCAACTTTCATATCATGGGTTGTGCCATCATGAATAAGAAATTGAATTGGATTCCCATTTGAATCTACAGCTAAATGGATTTTAGAGCTGTTTCCACCAATGCTTCTTGAAATAGCTTGATCCTTGAGTCCTGTGGCATGTTGATGTGCCCGAATATGGCTAGTATCAATAAATACCCATTCTAGATCAGCATATTTTGACAATAACTTAAATATTTTTAAAAGCTTATTATCTTTAGACCATCGGGTGAACCGTTTAAAGATCGTATTAGATTTACCAAAGGACTTTGGTAAATCTCGCCAAGGGCAACCTGTTCTAATTCTATAGAGAATTGCTTCAATAAAATTTCTGAGATTATGTTTGAGATAGATACCAAAATTATGGACAATAGATTTCAGCTTTGACCAGTGTTGATCAGTCAGCATTGTACGAGGTATAGCGAGAAGTAGATTTAGTTTGGCGATTGAATTGTACTTTCTCGCTATTTTTTTATACAGCAAATGTCAACAGACCCCAATCAGCCATCAATACTTTACGTTTATCCTAGATAAGCTCCACGTAAATAAGCAGCTTCAACTTCGTCAGGTAGCTTGTGAGCGAGTACATGCTCACAGACTTCACGAGGGTAATTGGTTTTGTCAGCTGACCAATCACGAAAAGTAGACTAAAATGCATGTGTAGTAATGACTCGACTTTGTTTAGAATCAATATAGCCTAAGTAATTCTATGATGAATTGATGTCGATCAGCATAGTCAAAGATATGTTAGAAGTATTTCACGGTAACTGACTTTTTGTAGTAAAAATAGCAGTAAAAAATTAAATTTAAAATATTTTATATTTATTAATCAATAGTTTGAGTTTTCAATGTGACTAACACCGCTTCCGCCAAATATCTAAATAAGCCCTTGTTTTTGCAAGGGCTTATTTTTTATATATTTATCCTTCAATCTACCCCACATAAAAAGTTGGATTGAATTAAGTTAGCTTGGCTTGTTCATGTATTGATATGGCTATATAAAACAGTTAATTCTTGAGCATCGGGATCGTAATTTTGAAGTGCAAGAACACCATGCAAATTTTTTGAATGTCCTGTGTTTTTTAATCAAGAATAACAAGAAACAGTCTAGGTATTTTCAAACCTGCATAGTAGCTTTAATATCCATACAGCTTGAAAAAACTCCATTTTCTAGACACATAGCCACAAAAGACATGGATATAACCGTTAGAACCTTAATAAGAAGGTTAGGTGCAGAAGGACGTAACTCTGGTTCAATTTTACAGGAAGTGAGAGTCGCTCTTGCAAAATGTTTAGAGCGCTAGACGTAAAGAGTGACCTATATTTCTAGGTTTTTTGATTTTTTTGGAAGTGCACTTTTATTATCTGGTTTCAGTCAATTGTTGCAATGACACCAAACAAATATGGAGTATATTACAAGGATAGCTCGTCACTCAGTATATGAATCGTGATATGCAATAAGACTAGTCAATGATCTAACATATTGATATAAAGCATAAAAAGCCCTTGTTGAAATAAGGGCTTTTTATGCTTGGATGGGTTAGATAATTAATTTGGTTGCAATCGCCCACATCATCATGCCAACCAACACATCTAAAACTCTCCACGAGCTGGCCTTTTTAAACAAAGGCAACAAAACTCTTGCACCATAGCCGAGTGCAAAAAAGAAAATCCATGAGGCGAGGATTGTACCTGCCGCAAATAAATAGAGCTGATCCACAAACTGTACCGAAATCGAGCCGACCAGAATCACAGTATCTAAATAGACATGTGGATTGAGCCAAGTAAAGGCAAGACACATCCCGATAATTTTAAGCAGTGAATCTTTTTCAATATCACTCGGGTTGAGTGCCGAACTATTTTTTATGGCTGAATAAAAATTTCTAAGTCCATAGAAAAATAAAAAAGCAGCGCCGAAATATTTGGCAATTGTGACAATCAAAGGAAAGTCGATCACGATTTTAGAAAAACCCGTGACCCCGAGATAAATCAAAATAGAATCCGAAAGTGCGCAGATTAAGCAGACCCAGAAAACATGTTGCTGCTTCAAGCCCTGTTTCAGGACAAAAGCATTTTGTGCCCCGATCGCTAAAATTAAAGAAAAGCCGATGCCAAGCCCATAGAAAAATGCAGTCATATTTTAGCTCCTCAATCATGTCGGTAGTCTGTACTGGCTTTGGATTGAAAAGAATCACAGTGTCATTTACAGATGAATTTAGGCAAAAGCACTCCGTCTAACGCTTGGATCAAGTGTTAGAGGCTTTTCCTGTTGAAATTTACTCTTGGCTATTATCTTTTTTTATTTTTAAAAGTCAGTAAAATTAAGATTGTTTGAGTTTGGCTAAATTTTTTTAAGGTTTATATCCTGAATAAGAAAACAATGTGAGGTATTCTTTTGTGGTCGCTGAAGAGGAGGTGTTTTGACGTTGTAACAAAGCCTATGTCGTGTGCGATAGATTGTGCTTACAGGTTTACTTATCTGAAATTTATATTGCTGAATAAGCAGCGTATAGGAACAGCTTTGTGTAACAAAACGACTTAAAATAGTGTTGTCCGAATTTCCCCCCTTATTTTTCCATTATTCCCCCTTATTTTTGGAATCATTTTAAATAAAAATTAAAAACAGTCGACACAGGAAGTGTTCGAGGCAATAACCAAGCAAACATTTAAAAAAAATAAGTCAGTGAGTCAGGCATGGACCTTAGTCATAATATCCAGAGTGTAAACAATCTAATGCTCATCAAAACACGAAAAGTGATTGCGCTCGGTTTTGCAACACAAGGTCTTGGCTACGCTACCGTGATGACAGCACTGCCTACGATAAAAGGCCGATTCAAGCTTTCGGATGATCAGTTATCGCTGATTATTCTGGGAGTATGCATTGCAGCGGCACTCGGTTCAATTTTAGCTGATCGGATAGCAGTCAAACTTGGATCACGAGCTGCTGTTGTGACGGGTTTTATTTTTGAAGCCATCGGAATCGCAATTGCTGCATTGAGTCCCAATGTGATCCTGATGATTGCTAGCTTTTTACTTTATGGGCTTGGACTCGGCTGCTTAGATGCAGCACTAAATATGCAAGCTGTTATGATGGAACAGCGGCTTGGTAAAAGTGTATTTGGTGGATTCTTTGCTTGCTATACAGCGGCTGCATTCTTAGGTGCATTAATGATGTCAGCCACTGTTTCAACTTCATTGGGAGCAACGACAGCATTATGCATTGCGGTATTGATTGCATTGCTCACCTCGCAACTCTCTAGACGCTGGTTATTTCAGCAGAAACAAGGTTCAGAATTACATCCGCAAGAGAAACCGGCAATTCCATATCAGCAACTTCTCATTTTTGGGGTGATTATTCTGATTGTATTTACGGTCGATTCCGCAATCAGTACATGGAGTTCAATTTATCTCAAAGATGTTTTAGCCAGCTCTGCAACGATTGCTCCTTTAGGTTATGCAGCGTATCAAATAGGGATTTTACTCACACGCTTAAGCCTCGATTATCTGCTGCAATTTAAAACAGCGACCTGGGTTGCTTTGGTCACACTCCTGATCGGCGCATTGGGTTGTGTATTAGCTGGTATAAGCCATTCATTAATGACCGTTATTTTAGGTTTTGCACTGGCCGGTGTTGCTGTAGGCGCATTGATTCCACTGACCTATTCTGCTGTTGGCCGTTTAGATGAAAACCGACGAGATGAAATTATTGCGCGTGTGAATATTTTTAATTATGGCGGCGCGGTCGCAGGTGCGGTCATTGTTGGGTTGCTAGCCACACCTTTTGGTTATGCGCCGTCGTTTATAGGTTTGGCATTTGCCTTACTCAGTATTATTTATTTGAGAAAGCGATTGGGCTGATCTACATCAATCAGGACTAAGTCCTTTGTGCTGGTCAGGATTCGGGGGAACCGGCAACGATCTTGGAAAAATGAGTGACGCCAAGGTAGACCAGAATTCGAGCTGAAAGTAGCTAGAACCCTTGTCGAAGGAATGGGAAATTTTTCAGATAGAAACTTTAACTGTTACGGTTATCTTTTTTTATTTTTGAAATTTAGTAAAATTAAAGATACCGGGGATTTCCTAAATTTTTCTAAGGTTTATATGCTGGATAATAAACAATGTGAGGCCTTTTTTGCGGTCGCAGAAAATGGAAGCTTCGAACAGGCTGGTGTGAAACTCTATATTACTGCTTCAGCCGTAACCTTGCGGGTGCAGGCGCTTGAAAAGGAATTGGGGCAATTATTGCTGATTCGTGGTCGTCCCTGTGTACTCACGCAAGCGGGGCAGCAATTGTTTGAACATTTGCAGCATATAAGACGTTTGGAACAAAATTTATTACACGGTTTGACGGGGAGTGCCGAGTCGAATTTTTTTAAGACGGTGATTGGTTCAAATGAAGATTCTTTAGCAACATGGTTACTTCCAGCACTAAAAGAAGTTTTATTGAAAGAAAAAATTGTAATTGAGCTTAGAACCGATGATCAGTCTCATACTTATTCATTATTGGAGAGGGGAACGGTCAGTGCCTGTATTTCGATTGAGGATAAACCGATGCGGGGCTGCAATGCTGAATATCTCGGTGTGATGCGTTATAGAATGGTTTCGACTAAACACTTTCGAAAAAAATGGTTTGCCGAAGGGGTGCATAGAGAGAACCTTCGGATGACGCCAGCCATTATCTTTAATGACAAAGACCGTATGCATTTCGATATCTTGGAAAAAAGATATGGTTTGATGAAAGGAACCTATCCTTGTCATTTGATTCCATCATCAGAGTCTTTTGTTACGGCGATTAAGTTTGGACTCGGCTATGGCATGGTGCCTGAATTGCAGCTGAATGCTGAAAATAAAGAAGATGGACTAGAGGAATTATTGCCTGAAGCAAAAATCGAAATTCCATTATATTGGCATCACTGGACTCAACAATCGAAACCTTTGCAGCTTCTTACTGAACATATTGTAAATCATGCTCGATTAATTTTGGCCTGAGATGAGAGAGTAACAATAAAAAATATTATATCATGTATAGAGTAAGATTTTAAATGCATGAGCTAACATTACTTCTAAAACGGTTAATCGGCGAAATGAAACCTAATAAATGTTTAGAAGTAATGTCAAAACTAAAACAAGCCTAAATATTATATTGGACGACAATGCTTAGAAAATTCTAGAGCTTCCAACATATTGTTTGGAGACATTATTTAAGGCGGTTAATATACGGCTAGTATCTTTCGTGCTTAATGCTTCATTCAGCTCATGCATATACGTTACAATTTGTGCTTTCACTTTGTCTGCGAAAACTGGCGTGACAGCTTGATCTTCATAAAGTAAGACGTAATTTTTTGCAAAACCATAAATAAGAAATAATGAACAATGTTCGAGTGGATTTTCTGCCCTGATAATGGCTTGTTCACATTCATTTTTTAATTGTTGGTAGGCATCCGTTCCATTTGGAAGAGTTTGAAACGTTTCAAAGATCGCTTGGAAAGTCATTTGAATTACTCGCTCAAAAAGAAAATCTACAGATGATTGAACTAAAAATCAAGGGATAATTTTTTATTTATGGTGCGCTTTAATGTCTGATCATTCATATTAGGTTATGGCTGATATGAATTTTAATTGAATCATGGGAAAGGGGTAATATGATGCTGTGGTTAAATCAAGTTGTATGAAATTTGAATATTGATAAAAATACAGAGATGAATTTTTAAAGTATTTTTACATTTTCCATACTTGTGATATACAGGCAATACCAATTAAAAAAAGTATGAATATGGGAAAATAATAAGAATTATTTGATTTTTATCATTTTAGGTGATGGTTGTGAAAAACATTTTATTACCCGTAATTTTCGCTTTTAGTTTGGTGGGCTGTACTTCAATTACCACGATGTCTCCTGCTCAATTTAATCAATTAACAACTACTCAGATTCCTTTTGCAGGAAGTTGGGCGGGTGTGGTGGGGCCTTCTTCTACCGTTCTAAGCTTGAATCGTCAGGGCAGTGGGATGTTCTGTGTCGATGATGGTAAAGAGCTGATGTCGTATAAGGTAAAGTTGGTCGATAGTGTGCTATACACCGATCAAGGGATAAAGTTTAACGTGAAAGAGTTAAACAATAACAACGCCAAGATTCACATGAGTCTGTTGGGCTTGGGGGGAACCTTTGACTTAAACAAAGATGATCAATTGAAGCATGTAACAGTACGTTGTAAGCAAGTTTTGAGTGGATCATAAATCTATCGCTAGATCTTATTCCATGTCATGACGGCATTTCATGTTTTCCGCTGATCAAGAGAGTGCTATGTTTTCTCCTTATATTCATGCATTTGCATTATTTTTCTCACTTTTAAATCCTTTCCTTATGAGCGTCTATATGGTGGGGATGATTCGTAATACAGATGCGAAGATATTTAGTAAGGCCTTGATTCAAGGGAGTCTGATCGCTTTCGGGGTGTTTATTCTGTTTGCTTGGGGTGGGGAGAATATTTTCAGTCGCTATTTGAATGTGCGTTTTGAATCTTTCCAGATTTTTGGTGGTCTCATTTTCTTAGTCATTGGTTACCGCTATGTGTTCCAAGGTGCTGAAACGATTGGTGAGATGCGCGGCGCGCCTGAGCATTTAGCTGGTACTATTGCCATGCCTTTTATGATTGGTCCTGGTACCATCAGTGCAGCTGTTGTGACTGGGGTGAGTGTACCTTTTACTGGCGCAATGGCGGTTATTGCACTGACCTTGATTTTGACTTGCAGTATTTTGATTTTGATGAAATTTGGTCATGATCATTTGCGCTATAAACATGCAAAATATATTGACCGCTATTTTGATATTGTTGGGCGGTTATCGGCGCTGCTGATTGGTACCATTGCCATTGATATGATTGTGAATGGTATTGTCGGCTTGATTCGCTCTGCTAATCTTGGTTAAGGAATGTTTTCGAGTTGCACTGAGGAGATTGGAGCAGCTTTTATTTGATTTGCACGTTCATGGCATTTCTATTAGATAAAAGCGCTTCAATGTCATTATTTTGAATAAAATCATAGAAAGATCATAAAAATAATTGATGATGTTTTAGGGTCTGTTGAGAATTACCGAGAGTTAATTAAACTCGCGCACAATTGAATCATGGCTTCAAAACTCGTATCTGTTTTACAACTACGCATCGCTATACGTTTAAATTCTTTTAACTTACAGAAATAGTTTTCAATGAGATGACGCCATTTATACATAATCGTATCAAATGCTCTCATTACTTTTCGATTAGATTTAGGTGGGATCACCACTTTCACTTTACGTTCATTGAGTTCTTGGATGAGCCAATCTGCATCAAATGCTTTATCCGCTAGTAATGCTTGAAAATCAACATCTTCGATTAAAGGTTTGGTTTCTACTAAATCGTGATATTGACCAGGCATTAATCGAAACTTAATGAGGTTGCCTAGACTATCCACTAAGGCAAGAATTTTACAGCTCATTCCACCTCGAGATTTACCTATAGACTGTTTGAAAGTCCCCCTTTTGCACCTTGGCCATGTCGATGAACTTTAACAATCGTTCCATCAATCATGGCGTATTCCAAATCAACATCTTCATTTACAGATGCAAAAATAGCTTCAAATACACCAGCTTTCACCCAATCACGGTATCTTTTAAAGACGGTATTCCATTTACCAAAATGAGCAGGTAGATCACGCCATGGACTGCCTGTACGGGCAATCCATAGGACTGCTTCTAAAAATAATCGATTATCTTTTCCACTACGACCTCGATCAGTCACTTTACCTAGGCAAAAAGGTTCCATTTTTGCCCATTGGGCATCAGTAAGTATGTATCTATCCATAGTACTATTATAAATTAATCAGTACCCTTTGTTAATTCTCAACAAGCCCTAGCACTTTACGCATATTTTTATAGGCGTGAATAAAGGATAATAATCACGTTACAGTCTCTATGAGTTCTCTCCATGTATCAATTAGATCAAGCTAACCAAGCACCTGACGATCAGTCAGCGTTGACGATGACTGTTTTGATGACACCTGACATGGCTAATTTTTCAGGTAATGTTCATGGTGGAACGATTTTGAAGTTGCTTGATCAAGTCGCTTATGCCTGTGCAAGCAGATACTCGGGTAGCTACGTCGTAACTTTATCTGTTGATCGTGTCAATTTTAAAGAACCCATTTATGTGGGCGAACTGGTTACTTTCCTTGCCAGCGTGAATCATGTTGGGCGTACCTCAATGGAAATTGGCATCCGTGTAGAAGCGCAAAATATTCAAAAAAGAACCATACGACACACCAACACCTGTTATTTCACCATGGTTGCTGTTGATGAGCAACGTAAGCCGAAAGAAGTTCCAGCATTAAATCTGGATACTGAATGGAAACGTTGTCGTTTTGAAGCAGCGGAGCAACGTAAGGCAACACGTTTGCAGGAAGTTCATCAACCTTCATGTAGTGTGTTTAAAAAATCGACGCAATGTTAAATCATTATCCATGCTTTAAAAAATAAAGATCGAACCGCAGCATGGTTCGATCTTTTTTTACATTTGTAATGAGATAAGCGTTAAGTCATTACAAATGTGGGTCTAAAGGTCTGGAGGAACCTTCAGATCGGTTTAGTTTGTTGGTGCTGGAGTCGATGCTGGTGCTTCAGTCGCAGTTGCATCAGTTGCTGCTTGAGTTTCTGGTTGTTCTTGAGTTGAAACAACGACTTTATCTTCAGTTTGAGCCTCTACAGGTGCTGCAAATGTCGATGCTGCTGCAAGTGTAAGCGTCGTCGCAAGAAGTGTTTTGATAAGTTTCATGTTTGGCATCCTTTATTTCATTTAAAATAACAGCCTCAATAAAATGATTTAGGGCATCTAAATCGCTTATTCGGCATGAGGTTCATGCTATGTGCCAAACGCTGATGCGGCAATATTCTTAACAATCTATTACGTCAATCTTAACAATATGAAATATTGAATCTCCTTATGTAGTTTCTATGTAAAACATCATGAAGAAATTAAGGATGAAAATGTATGAAAATATGTTTTTTTGATTAAAAATTAACCTTGTTTTTTACGCGTTTAAACATTCGATTAAGTTTTATTAAAAACGAATAATTGGATAAATCACTTATATTTAGAATGTAAATAAGATTTTTAGATTTACTTTGTGATAGATGTCTCTTTATTTTTATTTAGTGTTGTTTGGGTTGGATTGCTTGCACTATTTTAGAGTTTATTTTATTTCATTCATTTTTCTCTTTAGAATGAAATAAATTCTTAAGACGAGTTGGCCGTGAAATTTGTTGCTCCCAAAACAGTTCCCACCCATATTATTTCTGGCTTTTTAGGAGCAGGTAAAACCACATTGTTGCAGCATTTATTGACCCAAAAACCAGAGCAGGAAGTCTGGGCAATCCTGATGAACGAGTTTGGGCAAATTGGAGTGGATCAACAACTGATTACACAGCAATCCGGTTATGCAGTGAAAGAGTTATTAGGTGGGTGCTTATGTTGCAGTAGTCAGTTGCCCATGCAAATCGCATTGGCTCGTTTGCTTAGTGAAAGTAAGCCTGATCGTTTGTTTATTGAACCAACAGGTTTAGGGCATCCTGCACAATTATTAGAACAACTCACTGAACCACATTGGCAAAATAGCTTGGCCATGCGGGCATTGGTGATTGTGGTCGATGGCAGTCGCTTACATGATCAGGACTGGGTCGAGCAGAATTTATATCGTGATCAATTAAAAGCTGCACAAATAGTGGTGTTGTCGCATACGGACTGCATGACAACAGCAGACCATCAGGCCTATACAGCCTTAAAACAAGAATATGAAACGTATGTCCAACACTGGATTGAAGCTGAACATGGGCAAGTGCAGATGCAGCAGATTGATGTTGTGCAGCAACCGTTGCAACGCAAGATTCAACCTTTACTCAAGTTGCAACAAGCACAGCTCGCTGCTGAGCAACTGCCACAAATAAAGCAGCTTCCCTATCATTATGTTGAAATGGCTCAAGGCTATACGGTAGCAGGTTGGAAGTTGCCTAAGCGTTGGCAATTCAGCTTTTATGATCTGTTAGATCTGCTGTGTGCTCAGCAGGATTGGCTACGAATCAAAGGTATATTTAATACCGATCAGGGGTGGAAAAGTTTTAACTTTAATCCACAGCAATTTAACTATCAATCTGCTGAAGAGAGTATTGATAACCGAATTGAGATTATTGGCCAATCGGCACAGGATTGGCTGTTATTTGAAACACAATTATTGAGTTGTCGGATTGATCAGATTAATGGCTAAGATGATCAAAGCACATATTTTTGTTGAAAAAATAGAGTATGCTTAGCGCCAAATTTGAGTACACCGTATTGAAGAGTATCGTTTATGGCGTTAAAAGCAACAATATATAAGGCAGATCTGAATATTGCCAATATGGATGAGCATATCTATGCCGATTATCAACTGACACTGGCTTTACATCCATCTGAAACCATTGAGCGTTTGATGGTTCGTATTCTGGCTTATGCACGTTATGCTGATGAACGTTTAGAATTTACCAAAGATTTATTCGAAACAGACGAACCCGCATTATGGCAAAAAGATTTGACGGGATTATTAGAAAAGTGGATTGAAGTTGGTTGTCCGTCTGAAGATAAAGTGAAAAAAGCCAGTGCACGCTGTAAACAGGTTGCAGTGGTGACCTATGGCTCTCAAGCCGATGATTGGTGGCAGAAAAACACCAAAATTAAAACCCTGAGCAATGTGGAAGTATGGCGGTTGGCACCCCAAACTACGCAAGCACTTGAAGGCTTATGTGAGCGAACCATGCAGTTACAGCTCAATATTATGGATGGTGAATGGACCTTGTTAAGTGATCAAGGTCAAGTCGACATCCAGTGGCAGCAATTGCAATAATTTTAGTTTGAGTGATCTGGAGAGATATTAATGAGCACAGAATTAGAAATCATTGATTTAAAAGTGGGTGAGGGTAAAGAAGCAGTGAGAGGTGCTTTAATTACGACACATTACACTGGCTGGCTTGAGGATGGTACCAAGTTTGATTCGTCACTTGATCGTGGCAGCTATTTTGAGACCGTGATTGGAACGGGTCGTGTGATCAAAGGTTGGGATCAAGGCATTATGGGCATGCGTGTGGGTGGAAAGCGTAAACTGATTGTACCAGCTCACTTGGCTTATGGTTCTCGTAAAATCGGTAAAATTATTCCAGCCAATGCCAATTTGACTTTTGAAATTGAGCTTTTTGATGTAAAAACACGCGACGAATAACATTTCGCACGTACTGAAATTCAAGTGATTGGGTTAGGTTTTTCAACAAAATCACTTGAAAATCATATGTATAAGTTGGTACTGTCGATTTTATAATAAGATTCTGATTTTAAAACTATTTCTTTTATCTGAATTTTATTACAGGCTATGAAAAAAATATTGCTTCTACATACAGTCCTGTATATCTTTGAGTTGAAAGGGCAATTTTTTGATCAGCTTTAATTTTGAATAGCAATGTGCTTTTCAAGTGTTTGAAACTTTGCTCTCTGGGTGGCTAGAAGTGGATTGGGGTGAATCCCTTGATAGCAACCGATTATAAAAATGTAACATAAATAAGATAAAAATTGAGTGAGTAGAGGCTGATATGAATGATTATCTGGATATCACGGCATCGGAATTATTAAGAGAGTTGGATCATTTTTTTCTGATAGATACCCATGACGGTGCGCAAACAGGCTTTTGGGTCAACGAAAAAGCACTGACTGATAAACATTATTGGATGGATGGGAATTATAAAGTTGAAATTCTCAGGTCATTGCAACCATCACATCAATATGCTCCCCATGACTATAAAATCACTCGTTTGGCTTTGGGTGAGAATGATACGAATGTCGTGTTATTGGACTATGATGGGGTGCATAAAAGAATCCAGACTTTTCGTCGAGGAGAGTGGGTGAATCGTTTGAATAAGTATTTTTATCAGAAAGAGCGTCATTATTTACAGCAGCTCGCCGATCATCCGAACTTTCAGTCAATTCAGTATTAACATAGATAACTGTCTTAGTTTGCCTCTAATCTTGATCAAATAGATTTGAGGCTGTTCTTCTCGTTAAAATATATTCAGTTAAAGTGTGATTGATTTCATAAAAAATATATTTAAGTTTATTTTCAGTTTTTAAAATTATAAATACAATCCTTAGTTCTTGCTGACCATTCAAAAATATCTTATCAGTCCATTAAACTGTAAGATGATAAAGGCATGATCTGCGATCATTGAATTCCAATTTTGAGACGATATCTCTATGACAACACGTTTCGTGTCTCCGACCTTAAAAGTTTTTCTTGGTCTCGTATTTGGAGTAGTTGCCTGCTCCACAACTGTTGCGGCGAATTCGCAAATTGATGCAACCACATTAACCGTCATTGGATATCATGAAATCACGGATCGAAAAGATGCCTTGATCCCAAGTTACGCGGTTACAGCAAAACAGTTTGATGAGCATATTGATTGGTTGCAAAAGAATGGTTATCACTTTATCAATGTGGATCAACTAATCAAGGCTCACCAAGGTAAATATAAGTTGCCAACTAAGCCCGTGTTATTGACAGTGGATGATGGTTATCAGTCTTTTTATCAAAATGCTTATCCAGTTATTCGGGCGAAAAAGATCCCTGTGGTTTTGGCTGTGGTTGGTTCGTGGCTGGAACCCAAAGCAGGACAGAAAGTCGATTTTGGTGGCGAACTGATTGAGCGAAATAAAATTCTGAGTTGGGATGAGCTTAAGGAAATGCAAAGCAGTGGTCTGGTTGAAATCGCCAGTCATAGTTATCATTTACATCAAGGGGTAAATGGTAATCCGCAGGGAAATTCAGAGCCTGCTGCGATCACCCGTATTTATGATCCTAAAACCAAGAGTTATGAAAGTGATGCCGCTTATCAGGCACGAGTTTTCAAGGATCTTAAAAAAAATAATGAGTTATTAAAGTCACATGGTTTACGCTCACCACGTGTGATGGTTTGGCCGTATGGTCGCTATAATATGCAGCTGGTGCAGATATCTAAACAGTTAGGGATGCCGATTACCATTACTTTGGATGATGGGGCAGACCATGCCAAGCAATCGCTGCAAAATATGAGTCGTATCTTAATTCAAGGGAATATGTCGACCAGTACCTTGGCACAAGAGATTAAAAATCGGGAATTGAATCTAAATGACAATAATCGACCGCAAAAAATCATGCATGTCGATTTAGATTATATCTATGACCCAGATGCCAAACAGCAAGAACGTAATCTAGATCATTTAATTGATCGTATTAATGGTATGGGGGTGAATACTGTTTATTTGCAAGCCTTCTCCGATCCTGATGCCAATGGTTCTGCAGATATGGTTTACTTCCCAAATCGCCATATTCCAATGCGTGCAGACTTATTTAACCGTGTCGCTTGGCAGATTCAGACACGGACACCTGTACAGCGTTTATATGCCTGGATGCCGCTGTTGGCATGGGAACTACCAAAATCGGATCCTGTATCAAAAGATTTGGTCGAAACTCAGCAGGCTAAAGCAGGTGAGCATCTGAATATGGGCTATATTCGTCTCAGCCCATTCTCGCCAGAAGCGCGTCAAACCATTAAAGAGATTTATCAGGACTTAGCGAAATCGACACCATTCGATGGTTTGTTGTTCCATGATGATGTGACATTGTCCGATTATGAAGATGCGAGTCCAGAAGCCTTGGCGGCCTATGCAAAACAAGGTTTACCAACAGATTTAGCTAAGATTCGTGACAATGATGCAGATTTACAGAAATGGACAGCATATAAAACCCGTTATCTAGATGACTTTGCGATGGAGCTTGCAGCGGAGGTGCGTCAATATCAACCCTTCCTTGTGACAGCTCGTAATCTGTATGCACAGGTGGCTTTAAATGCCTATGCTGAAAACTGGTATGCTCAATCTTTGGAGCAATCCTTAAATCGTTATGATTTTACTGCAATTATGGCAATGCCATATATGGAAAAATCGGATAATCCAACCAAGTTTTATACGGATATTCTCAATCGTGTGAAGCAATATCCGAACGGCATTAAAAAGACCGTGATGGAGTTGCAGGCAGTAAACTGGCGTAATGATCAAAAAGTTCCATCTGAAGAAATGGCAGCGACGATCAAGTCTTTATATGAGCAGGGTGCAATGCATGTGGCGTATTATCCAGATGATCCGATCAAAGGACATCCAGATGTCGAAACCATGCATAAGGCTTTTAGTCTAAA
Source organism: Acinetobacter sp. CIP 64.2 (assembly GCF_000369645.1). Taxonomy (NCBI): domain Bacteria; kingdom Pseudomonadati; phylum Pseudomonadota; class Gammaproteobacteria; order Moraxellales; family Moraxellaceae; genus Acinetobacter; species Acinetobacter sp. CIP 64.2. The sequence goes on along the minus strand of NZ_KB850122.1, from coordinate 1,712,513 downwards.
ATCATCTCAATTAGTACCATAGTCGAGTAATGTAGATGAGTTGGATTGCTTTATTGTGGTCATACGCCATTAAGTTTGTTTTTTACTATCCATTATTTATGTCGTATTTATGGATGGTCGGGGCAATCATTTTTTATTGGAAAGAGCGCCAAGATCCACCATATCAGCAACCTGCCGCTTTGCCTGAATATCCGAAAGTTGCGGTATTGGTACCGTGTTTTAATGAAGGTGATAATGCAGAGGAAACCATTAGTCATGCACTTAAGCTGGATTATCCAAATTTTGAAGTGATTGCGATTAATGATGGCAGTTCTGACAATACTGGTGAGGTGCTAGATCGCTTGGCTACTCAATATGAAAAATTACGAGTCGTTCATTTGGCGCAAAACCAGGGTAAGGCGATGGGACTACAAGCGGGTAGCTTGATGACCGATGCTGAATTTTTGATTGGAATTGATGGGGATGCGTTACTGGATCCCTATGCGGCTAAATGGATGGTGCGCCACTTCTTGGAAGACCCAACAGTCGCGGCAGTCACGGGTAATCCACGTATCCGTACGCGTTCGACCCTATTGGGGCGAATTCAGGTTGGGGAATTTTCTTCAATTGTCGGCATGATTAAGCGTGCTCAACGAACCTTTGGTCGTCTATTTACAGTTTCTGGCGTAATTACGGCCTTCCGTAAAAGCGCCGTGCATCAGGTTGATTACTGGTCACCAAATATGTTGACCGAAGACATTGATATTACCTGGAAGCTACAACGTGCAGGTTGGGATGTACGCTTTGAACCAAATGCCTTGGTGTGGATCTTAATGCCTGAAACCTTAAATGGTTTGTGGAAACAGCGTTTGCGCTGGGCTATGGGTGGGGCACAGGTACTGATTAAGAATATTGATGTTTTCCTTAAACCCAAACTTAATTTTTTATGGCCATTGATGTTTGAGTTATGTTTAACACTCGTTTGGTCATATTTAATGCTTATAATGGCCGTGATCTGGTTACTGCATTTTATCTTTGCGATTCCAGCTCTGGCTGTGGTGAGTTCACCATTTTTACCATATGGTAGTGGAATTTTATTAGGTGCGACCTGTTTAATTCAGTTTGCTTTAAGCAAATGGATGGATAGTCGTTATGAACCAAACCTTGGGAAAAATTATTATTGGATGATTTGGTATCCTTTTGTGTTTTGGTTGATCACGATTACTGCTACAATCGTCGCCTTTCCAAAGGTACTGTTGCGTAATGATGGGAAGCGTGCCCGTTGGATTAGCCCAGATCGTGGAATTCGTTGAGTCTAAAGATTTATTTTGCTGAGTAAAAAGCAATGAAAGCAGACAGTTTGATTATTGATGTACGTCGCCAGTTGCCATGGCATAAACGTTATTTTTCAACGACAACAACCGCAATGATGTGGGCGGGGTGGTTGCTGTTGTGGCGTCCATTTATTTTGGTGTGGGTGTTGGTTGAGTTACAAAAAACGCATATCGCACAGCGTTTAATGACGGCCTTTGGTGATGGGATTGAGCATGGTGTTACAGCACTATTTATGTGTGCAATTGCATTATTATTATGGAGCTTTTTGCCTTCAAAACGTATACACCAAAAGCATGCGGTAGAAAAGACCTTGCCAGATTATGCACGTTATTTTGAATTGCCTGAGCAAGAGATTCAGGTAGGGCGTCAGCAGAAAGTCAGCATCGTGCATCATGATGAGAATGGTAAGATTATTCGCGTAGAATAAGTTGACTGATTAAAATCAAAAATATCGAATGCCTTAATATTTTTATTAAGGCATTTTTTATGCATGATTATTAAATTTTAGGCATAAAAAAACCAGCTTACGCTGGATTTTTATTTGCACCATATTTCACTAGCTGAAACATGGTGCCCGAGGCCAGACTCGAACTGGCACGCTTTGTGGGCGGGGGATTTTAAATCCCCTGTGTCTACCGATTTCACCACTCGGGCATGTGCGCAATAATAGAGGACACATTAAAGCTTGGCAAGAGTAAAACAGACGATTTGCTTTCTTTTCAATCAATTCATGTGTTTATCTGATGAAAATTAAGCACTGTCATATAACTTTCATGATTCTTTCATCAAACTGAGATCAAAGTTTCATCTACGCGAGTTAATTTAAGTCATTTATTTATAGTGATAAAAGTTAAGGTAGCTATCCAAATGACAGCAAAAATTTCACGACGGGAACTCATTCAAAAAAGTCTATTCGGTTTCGGGGCATTATCTTTATCTGCGGGATTTACCGGTTGTAATGACAGTTCGGATAAAGAAACAGCAGTATTACAAGTGAACTTTGAACACGGAGTGGCTAGTGGGGATCCTTTGCAAGATCGAGTGATCTTATGGACACGTTTAACACCAAGTGACAGTAGTGCGCGTTTACAAGTGACTTGGGAAATTGCACTAGACTTGAAATTCAAGCAAATTATTAAAACTGATAAAGTCACGACTGCAGCAGCCCAAGATTTTACTGTGAAAGTAGATGCGACAGGTTTAAAACCAGATCAAAGTTATTTCTATCGCTTTAGCTTTGGCGATAAGTTTTCACCGATTGGACAAACCAAGACCTTACCAACCAGTACCTCAAAGGTAAGTTTTGCGGTATGTTCATGTTCCAACTATCCAGCAGGCTATTTCTATGTGTATCGTGAAATGGCTAAGCAAAATGTTGATGTGGTTATTCATCTGGGGGACTATATTTATGAATATGGTGCAGATGGCTATGCAGCAGAAGATGCAGCGAAATTGGGGCGGACACTTGCAGCAGACAACAATAAGGAAATTATCAAACTAGAGGATTATCGCAAACGTTATGCGCTGTATCGTAAAGACAAAGATTTACAGGCACTACATCATCGTCACCCATTTATTGTGATTTGGGATGATCATGAACTTGCGAACGATGCATGGCGCGATGGGGCTGAAAACCATCAGCCAAACGAAGGGCCATTCCTTGATCGTAAGCTCGCGGCTTTACAGGCTTATTTTGAATGGATGCCAATCCGTCCTGTGGATGAACAACACACCAAGATTTATCGCCAATTCGATTTCGGTAATCTGGTTCAATTGACCATGCTGGATACCCGTATTATTGCGCGTGATGAGCAGTTGAACTATGCCAATTATATGACGGCTACAGGTTTGGATATTGCCAGATTTCAGGCTGATCTAACTAACCCGGCACGTACTCTAATGGGCTATACCCAACGTGACTGGTTAATTGGTAAGTTACAGCAGTCCAATGCAGCATGGAATGTACTCGGTCAGCAGATTCTGATGACCAAGATGTTGGTTCCAGCGGAATTACTACTGGCTTTGGCTGAAATTACTGCAGGTAATCCGAGTGCGGACACCTTAAATAAAATGAATGCGCAAATTACTGAATTGGTGACTTTAAAGATTCGCCTGCAAAAAGGTGATCCAACTTTAACAGCACAAGAAAAAGCGCGTGTGTTAACTGTTGCACCTTATAATCTGGATGCGTGGGATGGCTATTTTGCTGAGCGTGAGATTGTGTATGGTGCTTTGGCACAATTAAAGAAAAAGGTGGTGGTGCTGGCGGGGGATACTCATAATGCTTGGTCGTCAAACTTATACAGCAAAGATGGGGCATTTGTTGGGGTGGAGTTGGCAACCAGTTCAGTGTCTTCACCAGGTCTGGAAAAGTATTTAAATATTCCACTTGCACAATTACAGCAGTTTGAATTTGCATTCACGACCTTGATTGATGAGTTGAATTACTGCAACTTAAATCAGAGAGGCTATTTGATTGTTCAATTTGATACTGCACAAGTGCAATCACAATGGATTTATGTCGATTCGATCAAAAAACCTGAATATGTGATTGATACAAGCCGTGGTTATCAGTTGGTTTTAGATAAAAACTTACTGCCAGTAAAAACAGGGCAGCAAGTGGCTTAAAGTTAAAAAAGCGAGGGAAGGCCAAGTCAATGTACTTGGCTTTTTTATTCTGAGCTAAATTTTAGGCATAAAAAAACCAGCCTGCGCTGGATTTTTATTTGCACCATATTTCAGTAGCTGAAACATGGTGCCCGAGGCCAGACTCGAACTGGCACGCTTTGTGGGCGGGGGATTTTAAATCCCCTGTGTCTACCGATTTCACCACTCGGGCTTTACCAATGGAGGCGGAGGTCGGAATCGAACCGGCGTACACGGAGTTGCAGTCCGCTGCATGACCACTCTGCCACCCCGCCATCTCTTGGTGATGCACATATTAGCAATCTTTAAAAAAAAAACAATAGTGTTTTTCGCGAATATGCACATAAAAACAACATCTAAAAGAATATTGCTCAAATTATCATGTATTATTTACGCAATTGATTCATACCCACTTTGGAGATGCGCTGTGGCATTGGTTTTAGACGGTCGTGCATTAGCAAAACAAATTGAAACGGATTTGTTGGTACGTGTAGAAGCTTTAAAAGCAAAATCGGGGCGTACCCCAATCTTGGCAACGATCTTGGTGGGTGATGACGGTGCATCTGCAACGTATGTGCGTATGAAAGGCAATGCGTGTCGCCGTGTTGGCATGGACTCGCTGAAAGTTGAGTTGCCAAAAGAAACCACAACTGAGCAGTTATTGGCTGAAATTGAAAAATTAAATGCCAATCCAGATGTGCATGGCATTTTGCTGCAACATCCAGTACCTGAACAAATTGATGAAAGAGCATGTTTTGATGCGATTGCACTGGAAAAAGATGTAGATGGTGTGACTTGTTTAGGTTTTGGTCGTATGGCGATGGGCGAAGCTGCTTATGGCTCTGCAACGCCAGCAGGTATTATGACCATCTTGCAAGAAAACAAGATTGAAATTGCAGGTAAGCATGCTGTTGTTGTGGGTCGTTCAGCAATTCTGGGTAAACCGATGGCGATGATGTTGTTGCAAGCCAATGCAACCGTCACGATTTGCCATTCACGGACTAAAAACCTTGCTGATTTCGTAAAACAAGCTGATATCATTGTTGGCGCAGTGGGTAAGGCTGAATTGATTCAAAAAGACTGGATCAAGCAAGGTGCGGTTGTGGTTGATGCAGGTTTCCATCCACGTGATGGCGGTGGCGTTGGTGATATCCAATTAGTTGGTATCGAAGCGGTTGCTTCTGCTTATACGCCTGTTCCAGGTGGTGTAGGTCCAATGACGATCACCACCTTGATTCGTCAAACTGTAGAAGCTGCTGAAAAAGCATTAGCGTAAAATGATTAATAACCCCTCGCGAAGAGGGGTTTTTTAGAACTAAACAAATATGAGCTGTACTTTTCAATTTGCAAAAGCACCTGAGCAATTGCTTAAAGCATTGCATGAGGTGATTCCAAACACCGATTTGCTGGCGCAACAGTTACCTGAAACGCCGATTTCACTCTGGTTGATTCCACCTGTCTTCCCAACCGATCGCTTGGATGATGAAGTCATTCGAAGAATCTGGAATGAAACGCCATACTGGATCTTTTGCTGGGCCTCAGGTTTGGCGATGGCACAATGGCTGTTGGCAGAACCGCATCATGTTAAAGATAAAGTGGTGCTGGATTTTGGGGCGGGTTCTGGTGTGGTGGCAATTGCCGCAAAAATGGCGGGTGCCAAGCGGGTGATTTGCTGTGATATTGATCCAGCCAGTCTTGCATCATGTCGTGAAAATGCATTGTTAAACGATGTTGAACTTGAATATCTGGATGATTTGTATCAGTCCGAGCCAGTCGATGTGTTATTGGCGGCAGATGTACTATATGACCAGTCCAATCGTTTCTTTCTTGATGAGTTTTTAAAGTTTGCACCTGAGGTATGGGTGGCGGATAGCCGTGTCAAAAACTTTAGTCATCCACAATATCTCAAAATTGATGAGCGTAGTGCAACGACTTGGCCTGATTTGGATGAAGCCAAAGAGTTCCGAAATGTCAGTTTTTATCGGACTAAATAAACCACGTCCAACCAATGAGCAAGATGAAAATCGCTGGGTGAAGCAATAAAAATCTTAACAAAACAGTCTGAAACACCATGTTAAAACATTGAGTGAAAGAGCGACACGATAAGTTTCAACTTTATTGAGTGAATCAACGGCGAAAAGCAAAAGGAGCATGATATGGCGATTCAGCAGTCTGATGATGGTAAGCACGGCACATTTCAGTTATTTGAAGGTGAAGTGTTGGCAGGTGAAATGGCCTATACTTGGGCTGGAGGTGAGATGTTGATTATTGATCACACCGATGTGAATGTGGATTTTCGCGGTCAGGGAGTGGGACGTAAGCTTCTTGATGAATTGATCGCTTTTGTGCGTGAGCGTGAGGTGAAAGTAATTCCCTTATGTCCTTTTGCAAAATCTGTATTTGATAAGGATCCATCGATTCGTGATGTGTTAAAAGTATAAAAATAAGTATGGATGTATTCAGTTTTGAACACATCCACTTGGATTGAACAAAACCATCAAGAACAAGTATAACGAACCACTTTAAGTGTCGTTGGACGTGCCTCAAGTGCTTGGCGGGTTGCATAACCTTCACTATTATTTAAATCGGGTGAGTTCGACAGGCCAAAAGTTGTGCGACTGTTGCCCAGTTTTACACCATATTGTTCCTGTTGAGCAGGATTCATGATTTCGTTAACACTCAGTACTGAAATTTTGTAGTTTTTTTCTACACCAAGAACTTGTTTGCACGCATGTTGTAATTTTTTCTCATCCACATCGCGATTGCTACGGGCCGCAAGCGTATAAGAAATTGTTGCAGAAGACGTTGTTTTATTTTCGATTTGGTATCCTGTCATACCATTATATTGATGTGGGCTACTTTGACAGGCTGCAAGAACAAGAGCACCGCTCACAATTAACAATAAATTCGTTTTTTTCATATCAATGATCCCGTTATTTCTGCTTTTAGTATCGCATAAAATAAGTTTTTTATTGTGAGGAATCTTTAAAATACAGGCTATTCATCGTTTTTTAGCTTCAAATTTAAAGAAAGAATTTTCGTTTTCGAACAATTTTGCATATAATCTGCCAAGTTTTTTATTTAATACAGAAGTCATTGCTTTTTTGCAGTATTGGAGCCCGTTTTTTAACGGGCATTTAATTTATTGCAAGATAGGGTTTGTTGAAATTTGACTTAGCCCTCAATTAAGCAAGTCTGGATAGGTATGTCATGATCTCTACAGATAGTCAAAAGAAATACGTGGTTGCATTTGACCAAGGTACAACGAGTTCACGTGCGATCGTGTTGGATCACGATGCGAATGTCATCAGTATTGCTCAGCGTGAGTTTACGCAAATTTACCCGCAGCCAGGTTGGGTTGAGCACGATCCAATGGAAATCTGGGCGACTCAAAGCGCCGTATGGGTTGAAGCTTTAGCGCAAGCAGGTATTTCTAGCGAGCAAATTGCAGCGATTGGGATCACCAATCAACGTGAAACCACGGTGATTTGGGATAAGCAGACCGGCAAGCCTATTTATAATGCAATTGTATGGCAAAGTCGTCAAAGCAATGAAATTTGTAATCAACTGCGCCAAGACGGTTGGCAGGATTATGTCCACAAAGTAACAGGTCTGGTACTTGATCCGTATTTCTCGGCAACTAAAATTAAGTGGATTCTGGATCGCGTTGAAGGCAGCCGTGAACGTGCAGAACGTGGTGAGTTGCTATTTGGTACGATTGATACCTGGTTACTTTGGAAATTGACCAACGGTCAAGTGCATGTCACAGACTATACCAATGCTTCACGTACGATGTTATTCAATATCGAGACTTTGCAATGGGATGACAAACTTCTTGAAGCGTTAAACATTCCAAAAGCAATGTTGCCTGAAGTCCGTAGTTCTTCCGAAATTTATGGTTATACCCATACCATTAGCGGACAAGAGATTGGAATTCCGATTGCAGGTATTGCAGGTGATCAACAAGCTGCGTTATTTGGACAAATGTGTGTGGAAGTGGGGCAAGCAAAAAATACCTATGGTACGGGTTGCTTCTTGCTGATGAACACGGGCAAACGTATTGTTCAGTCTGATCATGGTTTATTGACCACAATCGCGTGTGGTCCGCGCGGTGAAGTGAACTATGCATTGGAAGGTGCGGTATTCAATGGTGGTTCTTGTGTGCAGTGGTTGCGTGATGAACTCAAGGCGATTAATGATTCGCATGATTCTGAATACTATGCAACCAAGGTCAAAGACAGCAATGGTGTCTATGTGGTCCCTGCATTTACTGGTTTAGGTGCGCCATACTGGGATCCTACCGCACGTGGTGCAATCTTGGGGATTACCCGCGGTGTGAGCATCGAACACATTATTCGTGCAACGCTCGAGTCGATTGCTTATCAAACCCGTGATGTTCTGGATGCCATGCAGCAGGATTCGGGTGAAAAGTTACGTACCTTACGTGTTGATGGTGGTGTTACTGCCAATAATTTCTTGATGCAATTCCAAGCTGACATTATGGGAACTTCAGTAGAACGTCCTGCAATGAAAGAAACCACGGGGATGGGGGCGGCATTCTTGGCTGGTTTGGCAGTCGGTTTCTGGTCGGATTTGAATGAATTGAAGAGTAGAATGACGATCGAAAACACCTTTGTGCCAGAGTGCAGTCAAGATGTGACTGAGAAACTTTATAAAGGTTGGTTAAAAGCAGTCGGACGCACTCGTGATTGGGCGGAAGATTAAGCTAAAATAGCTCCAATTTAAGCGGACTTAAAACAACACAGGATGGATGAGCATGAGCTTGATACTACGCCAACAGAAAACCCTCGAGTTAGTGAGAGAACGTGGCTATATCAGTATTGAAGAACTTGCTCAACATTTTGATGTTACCCCACAGACGATTCGTCGTGATATCAATCAATTGGCAGATGAAGGTTTGCTCCGTCGCTATCATGGTGGGGCGGCGCATGATTCGAGTGTAGAAAACACTGAATACACAATGCGTGTTGGGCACATGCTGGAACAAAAAAGAATGATTGCAGCCGCAGTGGCTGCAGCTGTTCCTGATTATGCCTCTTTATTTATTAATATTGGAACCACAACAGAAGCCATTGCACATGCTTTGTTGAATCACACGGGTTTAAGGATTATTACCAATAATCTTAATGTCGCCAAAATCCTTAGTACCAAAGAAGATTTTGAAGTTTTGATTGCCAGTGGGCGTGTTCGTCCAGATGGTGGAGTCATTGGTCAGGCGACGGCAGACTTCTTTAAACAATTTAAAGCAGATTATGCGCTGGTCGGGATTAGTGGGATTGAGGAAGATGGTACGTTACTCGATTTTGATTTTCAGGAAGTGTGTGTGTCTCAGGAAATTGTATCTAGTGCACGTCAGGTATTTCTTGCGGCAGATAGCAGTAAATTTGGCCGTAATGCCATGATTCGTTTGGGGTCGCTAAAGCAGGTGGATTGTATTTTTACCGATCAACAACCAAGCGAAGAATTTATGAAAACAATCCGTGAGCTAGATGTTGCTCTGGTTGTTGCCGAATAGATCTTCACTTTCGAAAAATTGTTACTTTTCTTGAGCCGAGTGTCTCTGGCTCAGGTTTATTTAAATAAGAAGAATGTTGTAAGCCCGAGCGGTCTTTGCATTGCTCAATCGTGATCTTTTTGTATACATCTATTTTCAGTTTTGATTATTTATCTAAAAATGCCTATAAATTGGCATTTTTTTGACTATTTTTTGTTGTTTATTTTCATTTTGCATGTTTTAATGTTCGTTATTGAACAATAATGAAAATTTGCGGTGACTTATGCAAACTTCTCCTCAGTCAAATGACAAAATTTACGACCTAGCTGTGATTGGTGGTGGTATCAATGGTGTTGGTATTGCCGCAGATGCTTCGGGTCGAGGCTTATCTGTATTCCTATGTGAAAAAGATGATCTAGCCAGCCATACCTCTTCTGCAAGCAGTAAGTTGATTCATGGTGGTTTACGTTATCTTGAACATAAAGAGTTCCGTCTTGTACGCGAAGCCTTGGCCGAGCGTGAAGTGTTATTGGCAAAAGCACCGCATATTATTCGACCAATGCGTTTTATCATGCCGCATCGTCCACACTTGCGTCCAGCTTGGCTAATTCGGACAGGATTGTTCTTCTACGATCATTTGGGTAAACGTGAAAAGTTATTGGGTTCAAATAATGTCTATTTTAAAGAAGACAGCCCATTAAACTCAGCGATTACGCGTGGTTTTGAATACTCAGATTGTGCTGTTGATGACTCTCGTTTAGTGGTGCTCAATGCAATGCATGCCCGTGAAAAGGGTGCTGACATTGTGACGCGTACCCGTTGTTTATCGGCACAACGCGAAGGGCAGTACTGGGTTGTTGACTTGGAAAATGCACAAGGCCAGTTCCAGATTAAAGCCAAGGCTTTGGTGAATGCGGCGGGTCCATGGGTTGCACAGTTTATTAAGCAAGATTTGCAGCTTAAATCACCCTATGGCATTCGCTTGATTCAAGGTAGCCATATTATTGTGCCGAAGCTGTATGAAGGTGATAAAGCCTTTATTATGCAGAATGATGACCGTCGTATTGTGTTCGCAATTCCGTATTTAGACCAATACACCATGATTGGTACGACGGATCGTGAATACCAAGGTGATCCAGCACAAGTGAAAATTACACAAGAAGAAATTGATTACTTAATTGAAGTGAGTAATGCACACTTTAAGAATCAATTGACGCAAGCGGATATTATTTCGACTTTTGCAGGCGTGCGTCCACTGTGTGATGATGAGTCAGATAATCCATCGGCGATTACGCGTGACTATACTTTGGCATTGTCTAAAGAGGGTGATGAGCAAGCGCCGTTACTTTCGGTTTTTGGTGGTAAGTTAACCACGTATCGCAAGCTGGCAGAATCTGCAATGCAGCAATTAAAGCCATTCTTCCCTGAAATGAAGGGGAGCTGGACTGCAACAGAAGCATTGCCTGGCGGTGAAAATATGGAGTCGGCTGAGCAGCTGGCAAAAGAAATTCGCGCACAAGTCACAGATGCTTCAGAAGCTTTAGCGAAACGTTGGGCATCTGCTTATGGCTCACGTATCTGGAGTATTTTGGGCGAAGCAACCTCGGTTGAACAGCTGGGGCAGTATTTTGGCCAAGGCTTATATGCAAAAGAAGTCGACTATTTGTGTGGTTCTGAATGGGTAACGAACAGTCAGGATATCTTGTGGAGACGTTCTAAACTCGGTTTGAACTTCACAGCAAATGAAATTGAAAACCTAGATGCTTATTTGGCAAATAAACCAAACACCACGGTTGCTGCTTAAAAGTTATTGATAAAAAAGCCCCTTGTTCATGCATGGACAAGGGGCTTTTTTATTTTTTGTTTGGGCTGAACCTTTACGGTTTAGTATTTAAACTTGAGTGCAACGGTGTAGTTCGCTGGCTCACCATAAAAGGATTGACCATCGGTAAAGCTATTTAGATATTTTTTATTGGTCACATTGTCGGCATTGGCTTGAATGCTGAAACGCGGGTTAACTTCATAGCTTGCCATTAAATTGATCAGTGCATAATCGCTTTGTTGAAGGTAAGTGGCATAGGTAGGGTCTAAACGACTGATTTTACTTTGCCATTTTAAACCGGCACCAACTTTCAGTTTTGGTAACTGTGTTGGAGAGTAGGTGGTGAGGAGGTTAAAGCTTTGTGTCGGGTTGTAGGTTCTGGCTGCACCACCATTTTTTAAATCTTGTAAGCTAAATTGAGTGTAACCCAGAGAAATATTGACTTGATCGGTCAACTGACCAGCCAAACCAACTTCTACACCCTGTGAGCGTAGGTCGCTGATTGCGACTTTACGATTAAGTGGATTGCCATCCGTAGCGCGTAGCGGATAGTTATTTTCTTCCGTTCGGAAAATGGCCAGTGTTCCCGTTAACTTGTCATCTAGCCATGAGCTTTTGAATCCAAGTTCGTAACTTTGTCCTTTGATTGGATCTGCGACTTTCCCCGTCGCTTCATTAACTGAGGTCTGTGGTCTAAAAATAGAGGTATAACTCATATAGCCTGTATATTCAGGTGTGAAGTTATAGCTAAGGCCTGCATAAGGTGAAACTTTACTTTCATTATAATTCATTGGTGCATTATAGCTTGAGCCTTCACTTTTGGCCTGAACATAGTTTGCGCCTAAGGTTAATTTGAGGTCGTCATTCAGATGAAGGCGTGTGGCAGCATAAACCGATTGGTTGCGTTGCGTATAGTCAGCTGTTTGAGAAAAATTAGACCAACTTACACTACTGGGTGTCCAACTCGCCCAATCGGTTGTATAGGGGCTATTGTCAACATAGCTGATATTGCTATCCAGAAGTGTTCCTTTTTTCTCATGGTCATTTTGATGACTTTTGGAGAAGGTATAACCAACAATGGCTTCATGTTCACGATTGAATAGGTCGAATTTACCTTGCAAATTAAAATCGGCAGTATGTAGTTTATTGTTTTCCAGAAAGCCACTTGGAGTGAGTGAAATGCCTGAACCGTCTGCTTTAGGGTAGCCATAATAGTAGAGTAGCTGGCTTTGGCGATCTTTTTCGTTATAGTTATAGCTTAGATTGGCAGACCATGTTTCTAAGAATTTTTGCTTTAACTCAATGAAGGCCTTGCGTGATGTGTTGTCCCAGTAAGCCCAATCTGGATTCGGGTTATAAGAGCGGTTATAACTAATTTGTTTGCCTGAAGCATCCATCAAAGGGAGCGCGCCCCAATTGTTGGCATTCGGCTTGTTTTTTTCTTGACTGGCACCGATAGTCAATAACGTCTGGTCTGTAATATCCGCTTCTATAACCCCTGCAATCCCATTTTTCTCAGATGAATAACGGTCTAAATAGGAATGACCCGTTTGCTCGAATCCAGACAGACGACCACGAATATTTGAAGAAAGGCTACCAGAAACATCAGCTTCGTAGCGTTGAGTATCCCATGAACCATAGCTTAAACCTGCATTGGCTTGGAATTCTTTGGTTGGGCGTTTGCGAATATAGTTGATGGTCGCACTTGGATCGCCAAATGCATTGGTCAGTGCATCTGCACCTTTGATGACTTCTATGCGGTCATAGAAGTAACTATCTGGATTGGTGTCATTATAGTTCCAGCCACTCGCGGGAAATCCGACTCCATCGACCAGAATATTTGAAATTTCGAACCCCCGTGCCATATACACTGAGCGGTCAGTTTCGGAGGAGTTGACGATAATGCCTGGTGTGTTATTTAAAATATCTCTAGAGCTGGTTAATCCAAAATCTTCAATTTGTTGACGTGTCACCACATTAATGGTTTGAGGGATTTCTTTGGCTTCAATATTGAGTTTAGTAGCGCTAGCGCTGTTTTTAATCGTGTATGCCTGAGTTTTTTCACTATTATCATCATCTTGAATCGCTTGCACTTTGATGCTTGGGAGTTGTTGTGCCCCTTCATCTAGCGCATGGCTGTATGAACTAATGGAGATAAATCCTGAGATGGCTAAAAAGAGAGGTGTACGCTTAAAAAAAGGGGAGAGGCTCATGTCTACAACCATGTAAATGAGAAATATTATTATTATAATTATTGTTAATATTTATTAATTTTGCAATTTATTTCATTGTTAGGTTAATGGGAATAGTTGTATTGATAGGCGAATTTAATAGAATTTTTCGAAGAGGCGACAATAAAAAAGGCCGCCGAAGCGACCTGTGATCAGTTATGTCCAGTCAAAGGTAAATAAGACGCGTCGAGTTTCGGGTTGATAAAACATCAAGATATTGTCGGCACCGTGATTGCAATATTCCCAACCCGATGCGGAAGCAATAAAATAATAACGTCGTTCATGTTGATCAAAGATCTGTACAAAACAATTGTCATCTTGTTCAATATTTTTCAATTTAAGTTGTTCTTCGATGGGATAGCACCAGTTGCCATAACTTGCATCACCACCCAATTGATTGAGTAAGATGGCGGGTTTCTTATTCTGATACTTGACATCAGAGGTGCTAATTACTCTTTTTTGTTCTAAGAAACGTTGTTTGACCTGTTGAAAATCCGCATGCATTTCTTGGCTATGATTAAAAACGTCAGTATATGAAGCGTGATTGTTATTTTCTAGAATAAAATAGTGCTGATCAGCTAGCCAATGATATTGAGATTGTTCATCTAGTTGTAAAATAAACCAATTTTCATGCGCAAATTCATTGTGGAACTCCGTTGTTTCTGAGCCGATGTAGCATTCATAAGGTTCAATGGGATTGACTAAATGAATCCAGCCTTGCCATTCAGGATTGATCTGGGCAAGGTTAATCGAAATGAGGGGGAGTAAATGTTTTGTGAGAAAGGAGTCTCTGGCTGCAAAGACAGTGTCTGAGTCTGGGAGTAATTTTAAAAAATCTTGTGCAGTTGTAATGTCTTGTTGCATAACTTTTCCTGTTTAAATCGATGAGATACAGATCTCTTTATATTTTTAAACTGACTTTTGCTTGCACATTAAAGTCTTAATTTGTTCATCTTCGATGGGTGAAAATCACGTTTAAGGCTGTTAGTATATTATAGTTTGTCAGCTTAAAATGACAAAAAAGGCCGCCGAAGCGACCTTTTTATGTCAATGATGATTAAGCAGATTTAACCGCTGCTAATAATTCATTTTGACGATCTTTAAGCGCTTGAGGTAAGCGAGCACCAAGTTTAGTAAATAGCTCAGTGTGGCTTTCAAGCTCTTTGATCCATTGATCTTTGTCTTGAGCGGTAACAGTGTTGAATTGCTCTTTAGAGAAATCAAGACCAGTCCAGTTCAATTGTTCGTAAGTTGGAACATAGCCAATCGGTGTTTCAGTCGCTTCTGCACGACCTTCACAACGATCAATGATCCACTCAAGAACACGCATGTTTTGACCAAAACCAGGCCATACGAAGTTACCTTCGGCATCACGACGGAACCAGTTTACGTTGAAGATTTTTGGTAGTTTGTTACCCGCAGCTTCAGCTTTCGCGCCGACTTTTTTGCCCATGTCTAACCAGTGACCGAAGTAATCAGCCATGTTATAACCCGCAAATGGAAGCATTGCGAATGGGTCACGACGTACGATACCTTGTTGACCAACAGCTGCGGCAGTGGTTTCAGAACCCATGGTTGCTGCTTTGTAAACGCCATCAACCCAGTCAAATGCTTCAGAAACTAAAGGTACTGTGTCTGCACGACGACCGCCAAAGATGAATGCAGAGATTGGTACACCTGCTGGATTTTCCCAGTCAGCGTCAATCGAAGGGCATTGACCTGCAGAAACAGTAAAGCGTGAGTTTGGATGCGCTGCTTTTTCGCCTTCAACGTAAGGTTGACCTTTCCAAGTAATCAGGTCTGCTGGAACTTCTTTAGTTAGACCTTCCCACCATACTTCGCCGTCTTTGGTCACTGCAACGTTGGTATAAATCACATCTTTATGCATCGTTGCGATACAGTTCGGGTTAGTCTTGGTATTTGTACCCGGCGCAACACCGAAGAAACCAGCTTCTGGGTTGATGGCATATAAGCGACCATCTTCACCTGGTTTGATCCAAGCAATATCGTCACCTACAGTCTCGATCTTCCAACCTTCATAGCCCGCTGGTGGAATCAACATTGCAAAGTTGGTTTTACCACAAGCAGAAGGGAATGCTGCTGCGATGTAGTGTTTTTCACCTTGTGGGTTGGTCACGCCTAAAATAAGCATGTGTTCAGCTAACCAGCCTTGCTCACGACCCATTGCAGACGCAATACGTAATGCCAAGCATTTTTTGCCTAGTAGTGCATTACCGCCGTAGCCAGAACCGTAAGACCAGATTTCACGTGTTTCTGGGTAGTGAACGATATATTTTTCATTATTACATGGCCAAGCAACATCTTTCTCGCCATCTTTAAGCGGTGCAGCAACAGTGTGTACACATGGGATAAACTCGCCATCTGTGCCTAACACGTCATAAACTGCTTTGCCCATACGTGCCATTTTTGTCATGCTGACAGCAACGTAAGGAGAATCTGTTAACTCAATACCAATATGAGCAATGTGGCTTCCTAAAGGACCCATCGAGAAGGGAACCACATACATGGTACGGCCTTCCATTGCACCGTCAAATAATCCATTTAATTTTGCACGCATCTCAGCAGGAGCAACCCAGTTATTGGTTGCGCCAGCATCTTCTTGATTTTGAGAGCAGATATAAGTGCGATCTTCAACACGAGCAACGTCAGAAGGGTCAGAATTTGCAAGATAAGAACCAGGATGTTTTTCTTGGTTAAGTTTTTGCATGGTGCCGTTAGCGATCATCAAGTCCATCAGACGTTGATATTCTTCTTCGCTGCCGTCACACCATTCGATTTTTGCTGGTTTGGTTAATTTTGCAATTTCTTCCACCCATGCAATTAGCTTAGGGTGACGAACGAATTCTGGTGCGTTCACTTGGGTCATGGTGATGCCTTTTTAAAGTGTGTACAACGTACAAGTTCTATCTACTGGATGGCAGTAAGACAGAGGAAGTAAAAAAGTGGCTGTATTAAAGCATAAAATCATAAAAAATATAAGACTAAAGAATAGGTGGGGGGATTAAGGTACTTAGGGATAATTATTTTTATTTTATTGTTTTTAAACAACTTTATTATTTTATATTTTAGTATTTTGTTTATTTATATATATTATTTTTGTTATAAATCATGTTTTAAAACAATGGTTTAATTTATTTTTTGCTTTTTTGAGAATTGTTATTGATTATATGAATGAAGCTCATTCAAAATTTACATAAACAAGCTTTTATTTGTTGATTTTGTAAACAAAAATATGATTATTCTCGCCCTTAAGGTTGATGTTAATGACTCAGAATTTACAGCCTTTATCTATTATTTATAATCAAAAATCAGGTTTTCATGCAGCGCAACAGGATGAAGAATATGAGCGTCTCATGACCTTCTGGACGCAATATGGATTCGAAATCCAGGTATTTGAATTAAATCAGCAGGTCAACTTTGATGAGATGATGCAAGATGTTTTACTTCGGCATCGACAGGCTGATTTTCGTGGTGTAGTGGTTGCTGCAGGTGGGGATGGGACTCTGAATGCGGTTGCCAAGAAGCTAATTCATACCGATATCCCGATGGGAATTATACCGTTGGGAACGTTTAACTATGTGGCTCGGGCATTAAATATTCCAATTGATGTTGCTCAAGCGGCAGAAGTAATTGCAACAGGAAAAATACAAGATGTTCATGTGGCAGCGATCAATGACCAGATTTATTTGAATAATGCGAGTTTGGGGCTCTATCCTTTATTTATTAAGAAACGTGAACTTTATAATCAACGGTTAGGGCGTTTTCCCTTAAATGCCTATACATCGGGTTTAGATGTATTGATGCGTGAATATAAGTCATTGAAATTAGCTGTCACTGTAGATGGTCAAAAATATCCAGTTGCGACCCCATTGATTTTCTTTGGTAATAATCAACTGCAGCTTAGTGATATGAAATTAAGAATTGCGAAATGTGCTGCAGATGGCAAGTTGGCAGGTGTTGTCGTTGCGAAAAGTGATCGTCTCAGTTTATTGAAAATGTTATGGAAACTCATTCAGGGCAAAATTGATCAAGCTGCTGATGTGTATTCATTTTGTGCCGAGCATATACAGGTTGACTGTAAAAAGCCAAAATTAACCGTAGCTGTGGATGGAGAGCTTATGGAAATGCAAACCCCGTTAAAATTTTCAGTTGAAAAATCTGCATTAAAAGTGATGGTTCCTAATGCTACTACATCTGTCTGATCTACATTTTGGAACGGAACGTGAAGTTTGTATTCAGGCGATCAAGCGGTTTTGTTTAGAGCATCAACCAGAAGCAGTGGTTGTCAGTGGTGACCTCACCCAGCGTGCACGTTTTAAGCAATTCTATGCATGTCGTCAATTTTTAGATGCATTGTCGATTCCTTATCTGGTGGTTCCTGGCAATCATGATATTCCACTCTTCCATATCTGGAACCGTTTTTTCTCGCCTTTTGTTCGTTATCAGGCGTTTTTTGGTCGCTTGGAAACCACATTGGAAACAGAGCATTTTTATATTGTAGGGATGAACAGCATTCGCCGTAGATACCATACGCGTGGACATATTTCGCTGGAGCAAATCCACGAAACTGACGAAAAGCTAAAGCATGCGCCGTTGAATAAACTTAAGTTGGTGACCTTCCATCAGCCTTTTTATACTTTTCCCAATCAGCATGGGGATAAGGACTGTCCTGTGCTCGCGAAAATTGCATTAGAGCGTTGGGGGGAACGAGGCTTATTGGGTTTATTGCATGGACATCTACATAACGTGGCTGTGCATGATTTAAATCAGATTTTCCAGTTGGGATTTGATCATCCAATTTTAGATATTCATGCCGGTACAGCAACTTCGAATCGATTACGCTTTGGGTTAACCAATAGTTTTAATGTGATTTTGAATGATGGAACAGTGGAACATTATTGGTTAGATGAAACACAGCAAGCCTTTTTGAAATCAGAAAATGTTGTTTAATTCAGCAGCGCCATACTGTTGTGATTAAAAAAACATCTATAAATAGATTTTTTTTTCATTTCCCCCTTGAAGCCATTTTTTTCAACCCCACAAAAGTGGCATATCAAAATTTTATGTATTGCCAAGAACTGGCGGTACACATTAATCAAAAAGACTAAGTCTGATGGAGTTAACTATGAGCAACATTCGTCCATTACATGATCGTGTTGTGATTCGTCGCGTAGAAGAAGAAACTAAAACGGCTGGTGGTATCTTACTTCCAGGTTCTGCTGCTGAAAAACCATCTCAAGGTGAAGTAATCGCAGTAGGTAATGGTCAGATTACTGACAGTGGCGTTCGTGCTTTAGACGTTAAAGTTGGCGATAAAGTATTGTTCGGTACTTATGCCGGTACAACAGTAAAAGTAAGTGGTGAAGAGCTCTTGATCATGAAAGAGTCGGATATCTTAGCGGTACTTGAAGGTTAATCCAAACATAACTCAAAAATTATCAGATACAGTAATTTAAAAAGATTCGGAGTTTAACATGTCAGCTAAAGACGTAAAATTTGGTGATTCAGCGCGCTCAAAAATGATTGCAGGCGTAAACGTACTTGCAGATGCGGTGAAAGTCACTTTAGGCCCTAAAGGTCGTAATGTTGTGATTGATCGTTCTTTCGGTGCACCACACATTACTAAAGATGGTGTAACTGTTGCGAAAGAAATTTCTTTAAAAGACAAGTTTGAAAACATGGGTGCTCAACTTGTTCGTGAAGTTTCTTCTAAAACCAATGACATCGCAGGTGACGGTACAACAACGGCAACTGTACTTGCTCAAGCAATCTTAAATGAAGGGATCAAATCTGTAACTGCAGGTATGAATCCAATGGATTTAAAACGTGGTATCGACATTGCAGTGAAAACGGTTGTTGAGAATATCCGTGCGAATGCAAAACCTGCAGATGACTTTAAGGCAATTGAACAAGTCGGTTCGATCTCTGCAAACTCTGACACTACTGTTGGTAAGTTGATTGCGCAAGCAATGGAAAAAGTGGGTAAAGAAGGTGTAATCACTGTAGAAGAAGGTTCTGGCTTCGAAGACGCTTTAGACGTTGTAGAAGGTATGCAGTTCGACCGTGGTTATATTTCTCCATACTTCGCGAACAAGCAAGATACATTGACTGCTGAACTTGAAAATCCATTCATCCTTCTTGTTGACAAAAAAATCAGCAATATCCGTGAATTGATCACTGTATTAGAAGCTGTTGCTAAAACAGGTAAACCACTTCTTATTATCGCTGAAGATGTTGAAGGTGAAGCGCTTGCAACACTTGTTGTGAACAACATGCGCGGTATTATCAAAGTATGTGCGGTCAAAGCACCTGGTTTTGGTGACCGTCGTAAAGCAATGCTTCAAGACATCGCGATCTTGACTGGCGCGACTGTGATTTCTGAAGAAGTGGGTATGTCTTTAGAACAGGCTTCTCTTCAAGATTTAGGTACTGCACATAAGATCACTGTTTCTAAAGAGAACACTGTGATTGTCGATGGTGCTGGTAATGCAGCGCAAATCGCTGAACGTGTTCAACAGATCCGTGCACAAATTGAAGAATCAACGTCTGAATATGACAAAGAAAAACTTCAAGAACGTGTTGCTAAATTAGCTGGCGGCGTTGCAGTCATCAAAATTGGTGCAGCAACTGAAGTTGAAATGAAAGAGAAGAAAGACCGTGTAGATGATGCACTTCACGCAACGCGTGCTGCAGTTGAAGAAGGTGTTGTTGCAGGTGGTGGTGTTGCACTGGTACGCGCAGTGAATGTGTTAGATAACTTAAAAGGTGCTAACGAAGATCAAACTGCGGGTATTAACATTTTACGTCGTGCAATCGAAGCGCCTCTTCGTCAAATCGTTTCGAATGCAGGTGATGAGCCTTCAGTTGTGATCAATGCCGTTAAAGCGGGCGAAGGTAACTTCGGTTATAACGCTGCTACTGGCGAATATGGCGATATGTTGGAAATGGGTATTCTTGATCCAGCGAAAGTAACGCGTTCTGCACTTGAGCACGCAGCTTCTGTTGCTGGTTTGATGTTGACAACTGAATGTATGATTACTGATATCCCAGAAGATAAACCAGCTGCTCCAGATATGGGCGGTATGGGTGGTATGGGCGGCATGATGTAATACATCTTCGTCTAGATCAGAAAAATCCCTGCAGATGCAGGGATTTTTTTTATGTAAAAAGATCAAATTTCTATCGAAATAGGATAATCATCCATGTAAAAAAGATAATCGCTAAAGAGACAAATTGCGCAGCACTGCCCATATCTTTGGCATTTTTAGACAGTGGATTTTTTTCCAGGGAAACGCGATCAACGACGGCTTCAATGGCTGAGTTAAATAGTTCCACAATAATCGCCAGTAAGCAGACAGCGACCATTAGGGCTTGCTCAACTGCGGTGACATTCAAGAAGAAACTGAGCGGGACCAGAATTACATTGAGCAATAAAATTTGTCGGAAAGCAGCTTCATAGCGAAAAGCAGCTTTAAAACCAGCAACTGAATAGCCTGTGGCATTGAGAATCCGTTTAATGCCATTTTTGCCTTTATAAGGAGAGTATTGCGTCATTACGATGGAGGAATTAGGGAAAGTCCTAGTATAAGAGCAAAGATGTTGCAGTAAATTGGCAATATGTCGCATGCGTGTAGCAAGAGCAGCATTTTTCGGTCATTTAATCGCTGCAGAGTTGTATTTATGAATTGTCAATTAGAAGCCTGCTAAGGATAATAGGCAGAGATTTATTGATGGAAGCTTCTGTATGAAAATTATCGCAGATGAAAATTTGGCATTTACCGATTATTTCTTTGCGGAATTTGCAGAAATACAGCATCGTGCAGGACGAACGCTGACAAACAGTGATGTGCAGGATGCGGATGCACTTTTGGTTCGGTCGGTGACTAAAGTGAATCATGCGTTGATTGATCAGAGCAAAATAAAATTTGTGGGCAGTGCCACCATTGGAACAGATCATCTTGATCTGCAAGCATTAGAACAACAACATATTGCTTGGAGTAACGCACCCGGCTGTAATGCTCAGGCAGTCGCAGAATATGTCATTACCGCTTTACTCCATTTAGATTGCGATCTTTTAGAACAGAATAAGGCGTTTACTTTAGCCATCGTGGGGCTAGGCAATGTCGGAAGTCGTCTGGCTGTGATGGCTCAATTACTGGGCTGGAATGTGATTGGCTATGATCCTTATGTGCAATTGGCTGGCATTGAAAATATAAGTTTTGCTGAGTTGTTAAAGCGTGCCGATGCCATTTCAATTCATGTACCTTTAACTGTATCGGGTGATTATCCAACACAGCATTTATTTAATGCGGTCACATTTGCTGAGATGAAAGCAACGGCGATTTTAATCAATAGTGCACGTGGTCCTGTGATTCAGCAAACTGCGTTAATGGATGATATTGCAAAGACAAAACGCCAAGTGGTGCTGGATGTCTTTGAATTTGAGCCAGAGATTTCGCAAACACTTTTAGACATGCTGGCTTTGGCGACCCCGCATATTGCAGGTTATAGCTTGGAAGGTAAGGCCAGAGGCACGCAAATGATTTATGAAGCCTTTTGCCATAGTTTTAAATATGACATCTCGAAGCATTTTGAAAGTCAATTGCCACCAGTAGAACAATATTTTGAGCAGCAGGATTTAAAAGTGGTACTTAAGCAGTATTTGACGCAGATTTATGATATCGCTGCGGATGATCAGCAACTTCGTGCCTGTGTTCAAAATGGAAAGGTTGAGCAAAAAGCATTTGATTTACTTCGTAAAAACTATCCTTTGCGCCGTGAGTGGGCTGCACACGGTGGGCCAAAAGCATGAGTCAAGTAATGAAAACCTACCAACCGACCTGTTCAATCGATGCTTTAAAAGCACGTGCAGAAATGTATCGTAAGATTCGCCAGTTTTTCGCCGAGCGTCAAGTGCTTGAGGTGGAAACGCCAGTCTTGTCGCAGGCGGGAGTAACCGATGTGCATTTGGCTTCAGTACAGGTGCAACGCCATATTCATGGCAAATTAAATACCCAGTATTTACAGACCTCTCCCGAATTTCCAATGAAGCGTTTATTGGCCAGTGGCAGTGGGCCGATCTATCAAATCTGTAAAGTTTTCCGCGATGATGAGCATGGTCGTAAGCACAATAGTGAATTTACCATGCTGGAATGGTATCGACCTGGGCTCGATTTGAAAGGATTAATGCATGAAACTGCTGATCTGTTAGAAAGCTGTTTGGCGCATCGCTTTGGCGAGATCCGTCCTGTTGTTCTCAGTTATAAACATGCGTTTCAGGATCGTTTGGAAATTAATCCTTTACAGGCAAGTCTGAAACAGCTTAAAGACACGGCCAATCGGGTTGGCCTGAATCTTGATTTGGGTGATGACCGTTTGGGCTATATGGATCTGTTATTTTCTCATGTTGTAGAACCTAGCTTAGGCTTTGATACTCCTGTATTTTTAACGGATTTTCCGCCTGAAATGGCTTCGCTGGCAAAAGTGAAACAGGATGCAGACGGTGAACTGGTTGCAGCACGGTTTGAGGTGTATATCGAAGGCTTGGAGCTAGCCAATGCCTATGATGAGCTTTTGGATGCCGAGGTTTTGGCTTCTCGTTTTCAGGCAGATAATACAGAGCGTGCCCAGCAGGGATTACCTGTCATTCCAACAGATCAGCATTTGTTAGCAGCCCTACCGAATATGCCAGAATGTTCAGGTATTGCTTTAGGTGTGGATCGGTTGTTGATGGTGGTCATGAACCAGCTCAACATTGATCAGGTGATTGCCTTCCCCGCCGAGATTGCATAAGGGGGATTCGAGATTATACCAACTGCATCAACAATTGAATCAATTCACTTTGTCGGTGCGTGTTGGTTTTCTTGAAAATCGATTGTAAATGTTTTTTCACGGTATCCGCTTGAATGTCATGGATCAGGGCAATTTCTTTGGTGGTTTTACCTTCAAGCAGTTGCTCGCAGATTTTGTGCTCAACAGGGGTAAACATAAAAAGTTGCGTACAAATGTCTTTCTGGTATTTGGGCTTAGGCTTAAGCCCTGAGAATGTTGCCAGTAAGACTGGGCGTAAACCAAAAATCTTATATGTTTTTTCCGGGCTGAGTAAATCCAGTGTTAGGAATAAATGTTGATCTAGCATCATGACTTTGCTGCGTTCTGCATGTGCCAGATCGTGATGATTTTTATAAAGACGTTCTAATTCAATCAAGTTCTGATCGAATTGTTGTTGCTTATTCTCACTTAACAGAAAGCGGCGTTGCTTAATCTGGATCTGTTCATTCGATGCTAATAATTGTTCTGCCTCAGTATTAATTTCAAGGATATCGCCATTCAGATTAATAATTGCGATCGGCTGATTCATTTTTTGAATCAGTTGTGATCCGAGTAAGGTCATGCTGGAATATTCAAAATGATGCCGATATTGCTGAATCTTTTGCCGCAGCATCGGCAAAATCTCGTACACGGGTTCTAACTCAGTGCAGTTTAAAGCACCACGATCAGGACTGGTGAGAAAGGCTAGAATGACACAAACTTTGTGATCATAAATCACCTGAATGGCTGAGCAGAAGCGTAGATTCAGCGGTTGCAGTACACGTTGATAGACTTGAGTTTGAATAATTTCATGTTCTTGAAAATGTTGAGTGCAATGCATCCATCCCTTCATTGGCCCTAAAAGCATTTTCTTTAAACGCGGGTCATCATCTATGGCCAAGCGGATTTGGGTTAGTGCGGCTTGTTCAAGTTGATTGGCATCAAAATTGATGCCGTGATGAACACTGAAAGAAAGCGCTTGTACCTCTAGGTCAACAGCAAGCAGTTGGGATGCCTGCAGATCAAAGTAATGGTTCAACTGTTCGAGAAAAATCATCCAATCATCAGCATGCTGAACCTTGTTCAATATTTTGAGGACAGCGCCATGTTGGATTAGATTCATCTAAAAATTCCATCAGAAGAATAAAATATATCCTTGTAGTTTATATCGGTTGTTAATAAATGAAATTACTAATTGGAAAAAATGTGATTTATTATGCAATTATCGGATGAAGTGGATTATTTGGTATAAATAAAAAGGCGATAAGATACCTAAACCTATAAAAACTTAAGCTGGATTCATAATTACTTTGTAATGGGAAAGGTTCAATTTCATCACTAAACAATCAGCTTGAACAGAACGAGTGCAAAAGAGAATGCACCAGAAATTTGATGCATTATTTTTTTATTCACTTTGAACGCGATATTGAATTTCTTACGCATAGGTCGTCAAAAATGCTGAACAGCAGTCGATATCAGGATTGCGTGCGTAAGATGGTTCTAAACCCGACATGGGTTGCAGCTAAATCAAATTCTTGTGGGTAACGACTACTATTTCGATAACGAGCACAAAAGTTAGAAGCACATAAAAAAGAACCGCCTTTCAATACATATTGCGTTGCAGTGCTGTTTTGTTGTCGCAGTTCCGCATAATTGCCCATGTGTTGATCATGTGCGCCGTGATAGACAGAAGACGTCCACTCCCAGACATTGCCAATCATATCGAATAATCGAAAGGCATTGGCGGGATAGCATCCGACTGGCGCTACACCGTCGAAGTGATCTTCCGCTGTATTGTTAAGTGGGAATTCACCTTGCCAGTAATTGGCTTGGGGATGTTGATGCGTATCTTGAGGTGCTTGGTGTAAAGGGGTATCTGTTGTTGATCCAGCTTTGGCGGCATACTCCCATTCTTGTTCGGAAGGTAAATCTCGCCCTAACCAGACCGCATAATGTTCTGCATCATTTTTGGTGACATAACGCACAGGTTCGGAGGGAAGAGGAGCTTGACCTGCAGCGCCGTTGGGGGTTTTCCAAGAGTAATCGCTTTTCAGTTGCCACCATTGATTCGGATGATTGACATCAGGGGAAAATACAGCGGCCTGTTTTTGTTTTTCCGCATCGGTGACATAGCCTGTTGCTTTGACAAAACTGGCAAATTGGGCCACGGTCACCTCCGTTTGGTCAATCCAGAACCCTTCAACTTGGCGTTGTGGTTTGCCAAAATTCAGCTCATCAGGGTAGGCTAAATTGGAACCGAGTTGAAATGTTCCTTTCGGAATCCAAACCATGCCCGCAGTTTTACTGTGTTGCCAAGCATGGGGTAAGCCGGAATACTGTTGGCATTGCGGCAATGAGCCAAGGGATGCTGTGGCGGTCGCCGTTTGGCGATGGGACGTTGTGGTGTCTGGGGCAACTTTGCTGCAGCCTGCCACAAGGGACAGGCTGCAGAGTGAGATTAAAATGGGCGAGAGTTTCATTTAAGGAAGTATTCCTTGACGCCATTTTGTTGGGTGTATTTATTATAGACATCCACCAACTCTTGCAGCTTGGCTGGGTTCTCCTGCGCAAGATTTCGAGTTTCTCCTCGATCATTTTTGAGGTTGTAGAGCTCCCATGTACCCGTCCCAAGTCCAGATGTTCCTTGTAGGGCGATTTTCCAGTCTCCTTGACGTGCATATTTACTGCCATGTAATTCATCAGCAAAACTAAAGTTCACAGGGCGAATTGCTTGAGCCTTATTTTCAAGTATGGCTTTCCAAGAATAGCCACTTGGTGTATTAATTTGGCGACCTTTGTATTGGCCTTGTGGAATGGCAATGTTGGCATAGTCAAGAACCGTTGGGAAAACATCCAGAACGGAAGCAAAGCCATGATAGGTTGCTTGCGCTTTGCTTTGATCAGGTAGCTTTACAATCGCAGGTGCGGTTGTTGCGCCTTCGCCTGCCGTATCTTTCCAAAGGTGAAAGGGTGCAGCACTGACTTCTGCCCAACGTGGCCCGACATAATGGTAAGAGCTTGAGGTTCCGACATTATCAACGCTATTATCAAACCCAGATTCAGCCCCATAATTACCACGGATAAAACCTTCGGCGCCATTGTCAGACACAAAGAAAATGAGAGTATTGTCATATAGATTATTGCGTTTTAGATATTGAATGACCCGACCGATGTTGGCATCCAGATTTTCGACCATACCCGCATAGATTTCCATTCTGCGTGCTTCCAAGGCCTTTTGCTCAGGTGAAAGTTCATTCCATTTACCGTATTTTTGTGGTGCATTTTGTGTGGCAATAGGGTCTGCAGCTGTAAAGTTGGCGGGGATCAGTCCGAGTTGTTTCTGGCGGGCGATCCGTGCATCTCGAATCACATCATAGCCGACATCATAAACACCACGATAGCGGTCACGATATTCGGTGGGTGCCTGTAAGGGCCAATGTGGAGCAGTATAGGCTGCGTAGGCAATAAAGGGCTTTCCAGAGTTTTTACCTGAGTCTAAATAGCTAATCAGTTTATCGGTGTAATAATCGGTTGAGAAAAAATTATCAGGCAAGGATGAAATTGGGACGGGTTTGCCATCTTCAGTATAGGTTGCATTACGTTTATAGGCCGAAGGCGCTTGTTTAAAATGTAGGTCTAGACCTTGTAACAAGGTAAAGGAATGGTCAAAACCTTTGGCATGTGCATTGCTTGCATCGGTTAAGCCTAAATGCCATTTGCCACTGATATAGGTGCGATAACCATTGTCTTTGAGCACCTCTGCGATGGAAAGTGAGCGTTCATTTAAATAGCCCTCATAACCTGGCTGTCCTTTTAGGTGCGGTGGTGTAAGTTCAGCCATGGCACCAATACCAGCCAAATGATGGTCTGTGCCCGAAATCAATTGCGAGCGGGTTGGAGAACAGGTTGGTGCAGTATGATAATCGGTTAGAATGCGGCCTTCTCGCGTCAGGGCATCAATGTTTGGAGTACGAATTTCTCCACCAAAAGCCCCTAAATCTGAATAGCCTAAGTCATCGGCCATGATGAATAAAATGTTAGGTTGCTTTTTGGTTTCAACGACAGTGTTGGAATTATCAGAATCATTATTACTGCAAGCTGAAATTGACAGACTAAATAATGCAATTGAAAGCGTGCTCAGGAGGCTTTTACGAGACATGAGAATCGACTTAATTTTCTATAAGGATTAAGGCAAGTTTAGAGTGATGATTTTTATGATAAAAATAATTAAAATTTGATTGTTAATCTTAAAAAAAGCAAAGCCCCGAGCGAGGGGCTTTGTTCTGGAATGCTTTAAAATGGAATTTTGGTGAGCTGATTGAGAAAATGCGGAACCACTCTTGGTTCCAGAATAATGGTCACGACCACACCATAGGCAGCTCCCCACAGGTGAGCACTGTGATTAATATTGCTATTGCCGCGTTGACCTGACCAGATACTATAAGCCACATATAAAATGGCAAAAATAATGGCAGGAACTGGGATAAAGAACACGAAGATCAAGTTCCAAGGTTGGAACAGGATATAAGCAAACAGGACTGCTGAAACCGCACCAGAAGCCCCTAAGCTCGCCCATCGTGCATCGTCGCGATGTTTTATGTAGCTCGGTAAAATGGCAACAATTAGTCCGCCCAAATAGAATAAAACAAAGCCCATGTCATAGAAAAACTGACGATAGAAGCTTTCAATGATATTGCCAAAGAAAAACAGCGTAATCATATTGAACAGGAGGTGCATACCATCGGCATGGATAAAGCCATGCGTGATAAAACGATCATATTGTCCACGCTGCATGGCAGGAGGCCAGAAAATTAAACGGTTCATCACCGCCTGATTGGAGAAGGCCAATAAGGAGATTGCAACGGTAATAATGATCAGAGTCACAGTGTGACCAAAGGGTAGAGGTAACATATAGGTTTTAAATTGATCAGTGTCTAAGCAATAATGCCATTAAAAACTTAATAAACAATGATCTTGCATAGAATTCCTACAAAAATGGTTGATTTTTTTTTATTACCCTCCATCTTCGGTTAATATAACGACATCAGCTTGAGGATTATTGTTATGTCGACTGAGAACACCAACACTGCTGTCGCAGAAGAAATTCCAAACCTTTTAATTACTCCCTCTGCACAAGAGTATTTAGGTGATTTATTAGCAAAGCAAAATACACCAGGGATTGGCGTTCGTGTTTTTGTAGAGAATCCGGGTACTCCACGTGCTGAATGTTGTATGGCATATAGCGCACCTGAAGAAGTGGTGCCAACAGACTATAAACAGGATTATCCTAACTTTCCTGCTTATGTCGACGCGCCATCAATTCCCTATTTGGTTGATGCGGTGATTGACTACAACAAAGACCGTTTTGGTGGTCAATTAACGTTCCGCGCACCGAACTCAAAAGTGCCACGTGTTGGGCCAGATGCATCGATTGAAGAACGTATTACCTATGTGCTGCAATCTGAAATTAACCCAGGTTTAGCAGGGCACGGCGGTAACTGTAGTTTAGTTGAAGTACAGGATAGCCCGGAACATGGCCTGACCGCAGTGCTGAAATTTGGTGGGGGTTGCCAAGGTTGTTCTGCAATTGATGTCACCTTAAAACAAGGTGTGGAAACAACGTTGAGACAACACGTGCCTGAGTTACAGCGCGTAGTGGATCAAACCGATCATACGCAGGCTGAAGGCGCTTATTTTAAATAATTGCTTGAAAGTGACCGTAATAAAAAAAGCCTGTTAAAGGGCTTTTTTTATTTTTTGATCAAAACAGGGGGGCTTTTTTCTTTATTTCATAAATAGATGTATTAGAAAATAATGAATATTTAAATAATAATAATTATCATTTGTATTGAGTTTTATTTGTTTTTTGTTAGAATCTTCATCAATTTTTAAGCAGATCTTAAGATTTTTTTGAATCGGGTGGGAATATGTCCAATACAATCGTGCGTCAATCATTGCTTACCATTTCCGTGCTGAGTGGTATGATGACAATTGCACATGCAGCAGAAACTCAAACCAATAAAGATGCAGTGCAATTAGACAAGATCGTGGTAACGGCAAGTGGATTTGAGCAGGATATTAAAAAAGCAGCAGCATCTATTTCAGTACTGACGCAAGAACAAATCAACAAAAAAGCATATCGCGATATAACCGATGCCTTGAAAGATGTACCCGGGGTGGTGGTTACAGGCGGGGGAAGCTCAAGTGATATCAGTATCCGAGGTATGGGCAGTGCTTATACCGTGATTATGGTGGATGGGAAAAAATTAAATTCACGCTCGGTACGACCAAATAGTGATAACTCCGGGATTGAACAGGGCTGGTTGCCCAATATTGGGGCGATTGAGCGTATTGAAGTGATTCGTGGCCCAATGTCTGGTTTATATGGTTCAGATGCAATGGGTGGTGTCATTAATATCATCACCAAAAAGAATGCCACCGCGTGGACTGGCTCGGTTAAGGTCGATACGACATTACAAGAAAACTCGGACTCAGGAAATCAATACCAGAGCAATGCATATATTGCAGGCCCATTAATTGCGAATCTTTTATCTTTTAAAGCCAATGGACTGTATTCTCAGCGTGATGAAGATAAAATTTACGGTGGGTATAGCAAACAGAAAATTCGTGCGGGTGGGGCGGCATTCAGTCTGACACCCAACAATGATCATAGCATTGATCTTGAATACCAGCGTTCGATTCAAAATCGAGATGCAACAGTTGGGAAAAGTATTTCTCCAGTACAAACAGGACGGAACCGACCTGTAAATTCGTTAACTGACTATTATCGTACTGAATATAGTTTAACCCATCGTGGCAAGATTGCTGCAGTTGAAACACATTCTTATATTCAGCGTGAAGAAAATGAAAACCCATCTCGTAATATGGAAGCGACCAACACCACCGTTAATACCATCAATAAAATTAATTTAGGACGTAATAGCCTCAGCTTTGGTGGAATGTACTTAAAGGAAGAGTTGGATGACAAAGGCAATCAGTTAAGTGTGGGCGGGGCAAAACCCGTTTCGAACCTTGATCGTTATAGTTGGGCCTTATTTGCTGAGAATGCCTGGAATATCGTGGATGACTTTAGCTTAACAACCTCGCTGCGTTTAGACAAAGATGAAAAGTTTGGCGATCACTGGAGCCCCAAAGTCTATGGAGTTTGGGGGCTCAATGATAATTGGGTGATCAAAGGTGGTGTTTCTACAGGCTATAAAACACCAGCACTTCGTGCCACAGTTGCGGAATGGGGCCAAGCAACGGGTGGTGGACAAAGTAAAGGGGTAATTGTTGGAAATCCAAATCTAAAACCTGAGAAAAGTGTCAACTATGAGGTTTCCTTTAATTGGGATAATTTGGATACCCTGAACGCAGGGCTCACTCTGTTTAATAGTGAATTTAAAGACAAGATCACTGAAGTCAGAACTTGTCAGGGTAAACTTGGTGAGATGAAATGTGATTGGTTAGGCGAGAAGTTTGATTTTGTCAGCTTGCGTGAAAATGTCGATAAAGCCAGTAT
Source organism: Acinetobacter sp. CIP 64.2 (assembly GCF_000369645.1). Taxonomy (NCBI): domain Bacteria; kingdom Pseudomonadati; phylum Pseudomonadota; class Gammaproteobacteria; order Moraxellales; family Moraxellaceae; genus Acinetobacter; species Acinetobacter sp. CIP 64.2. Next base: position 1,681,632 of record NZ_KB850122.1, on the reverse strand, counting down.
GCGTGGTGCAGAAGCGACCTTTGGCTGGCAAGTCTTAGCAAATGTCAACTTGAGTGCCAATTATACCTTCACCGATACCGAGCAAAAAAGTGGTATCAACAAAGGCAAGCCTTTAAATGAAATGCCAAAGCATATGTTCAATACGACTGCGGACTGGGAAATTAATGACCAGTTCTCAAGTTGGGGCCGTGTTAACTACCGCAGTAAAACTTCGGATTATTTAAGCCGCACTGCAATGGCGAAAGGCAAACCTGCCTATACCATGGTGGATGTCGGGTTAAACTATAAGCCAACACAAAATATCGCAGTTGCAGCAGGGATCTATAATCTATTTGACAAAGAAATTGATAAAGATACCTATAACTATGTCTTAGATGGCCGCCGTTACAATCTTGGCGTGACATATAGTTTCTAAGTCGAAGCAGCAAAAGGATAGGGCAGAAAATGCCTTATCCTTTTTTATTTAAAATTTGATTGACTGGCTCAGAATAATAAAATTTCTCTAAATAAGCACGTGCACGCTGTCTTAAATAACCCGTGCTAATCACTTGCTGTAAAACAGGGCTGAGCAAATGACTGAGCTCATTTTCAATCAACGCTTCGTCGATATTCAGATCACGTAGTAAAAGATCAAAGCTACGTTCCTGATTACGGGCATACCATGCATAGACGCCATCATGCACTTGTTGCTTCAGGTAAGGGGTTTGACGAATATGTTCCCAAATCTCATGTCCCATGCCCACGGTCTGCGGCAGGTCTTGGACTTCGATATAATTTTTCAATACAGATAAAGGCATCACTTTGATTTTATGCCAGAGATTGGCCTGAAAATGATATAGCTTGTCATCATTGAAGTGCTGGTTTAATACCTTTTCACTCATTTGACTGATTTTTTGAATATTCTTTTGTAAGTAGTTTCCGATCGCTTCATTTAGATTTGAATCGGTCACGGTTTCTAAGACCGATTTCCCCATTTTCATAAAATGTCCCACACCTGGCACACGCTTAGACATGGAATTATCCAGATAGTCTTGGATAGAGTGTTGAATCAGTTGGGTGATCAGTGCAGAAAAAGCAGGGTTATTGACGATGGTTTTAATCAGGCGTTGGCGATGTCCACTTTTGCTGGCTACGTATTGCGCAATCGAATCAATGGTGAGGACTGGAATCACATCTTCAATGCGAGTTTGATCATTGATGGGATGAATCAAGGCAAAACGGATATGTTCAGCAATTTGTTCGACTAAAAATGGACTGGCAGGTGTAGCTAAAATCTGCTTTTCAATCAGGTCAAAGATTTGTTCAAATGACCACAGATGTCCTAACTGTTGTAAGCGCAACCAATGATAGAACTGCTTAAACTCATGTTGAATGGTTTCTGCTTGTGCAAACTCATGCTCTAAAAAGTCAAGTTGTGCATCAATCAGTTGTTCTATCATTGGCTGTTTAGACATAAAATCTCAAATCGTTACGGTAAATTTAGGGTGAAGAAGAGGTTGCTGGCTTTTGTACCTGAATCTTGCTTAAAAAGGGAAGGTATTGCTGTACCACCAATTGATCTGCTTCCAAGATCGGCATATGACCTACATTGTCCAAGATTACGGGTGTTTGGGCATTCTTCAGGAGCGATTTTAACTCAGGCGCTACTTCAACATTAATAATCTTATCTTGCTTTCCCCATAGGATCAGGGTTGGTGCATCGATTGAGCGAGCCAGTAAGGCAAATGAATCCGGTGTATACAGCTTATTCAAAGCAATGATTTGGTCGACCATTTTCTTGGTTTGTTCAACTTGACCAATCATCATTTTCTCTTGTGCTTGTGCAATTTCCTTTGGAATGAACGGTGGTGTAAACATGGCTTGTTGCATTAAGAAGTTAAAGTCACCTTTCTTACTCACAATCATGTTTTTTACTTGGGTTGGGTCTTTAAGATAAGGCGTGTTAGCAGATTTATAGACCCCCGCAGCATCAATCAAGAACAGGCTTTTGGTTTCAAATGGGTATTGGCCTGCATATAGCATGGCAATTGAACCACCTAATGAATGACCTGCAACATGAGCTGGCCCTGTCAGATTGGCTGCTTCGACAAAACGACGTAATTTTTCAGTTACGTTAGGTACTGAATAGTCAAAATCTTTGGGAACCTGTGTTTCACCGCTGGCGGGTAGGTCTGGAATGATGACATGGTAGTTTGCAGTTAAGGCGCGTGCAACACGATTCCAGTTGTCTCGACTGCCAGCCAAGCCATGAATTAAAATGACAATAGGTTTACCCACTTGACCGCCTTCACTATAAGACCAGGTGATATCTCCTACCTTTAAGGTCTTGCTTTGTAAGCCAGCCCAAGTACGTTCTTGTTGGAGCAGATTTTGGAAACTCATCTCAATTTCCGCAGCCTGCGTGGTGCTGATCGCGATTGTAGTCAAACTGCATGCCAGTAAAGCCGCAGTTAATGTCCTGCGAAAGGGCATGGCAAATTGGTTTTTTGTATTCATTGCTCTATCCTTGATCTATTTTTACACTCATGGATTATTGGGGAAAGTGCGAAAGGAGTCATTTGCATAATCTACAGCTGTATGGAAATTCTTGCCAATGAAATCATCATTTTTCCTTTATTTTCCTGATTAAAAGATTAGCAAGTGTTCTGAGAGTTTTTATTTTTGTCAGTGACTTTCAAACAGGTGCACATTAAACTGTCCGCTCAGGTCAATTATAAATGGATACACGCATGCTCACCGCACAAGAATCATTAGATCGTTTAAAAGCTGGTAATGCCCGTTTTGTAAAAGGAGAGGCAGTTCAACAAAGATTATTGTCTCATCAGGAACGTGCCGAAATGGCAAGTGATCAAAATCCTTTTGCCATTGTTTTAGGCTGTTCTGACTCACGTGTACCTGCTGAAATGGTATTTGACCAAGGTTTAGGTGACCTGTTTGTAATCCGTGTTGCGGGCAATATTGTTGCACCTTCACAGGTGGGCAGTGTTGAGTTTGCGGCAGAGCGCTATGATTGTGCAGTCGTGGTGGTTTTAGGCCATAGCCATTGTGGAGCGATTCAAGCGACCATTGATACCTTGATGCATCCAGAGCAACCCCCGTCATCGAATTTGATGTCGATCGTGAATCGTGTGCGTCCTTCGGTTGAAATCTTGATGCAAACCGAATTGAAAAACGATTTGAAAAAACTCTCGGCCCATGCAGTTCGTTCCAATGTATTTGCCTCAGTGAATCAACTACGTCACGGTTCTGCTGTGTTAGAAAGTTTAATTGAGAAAGGCAAAATGATCGTGGTCGGAGCTGAATATTCGCTAGAAACGGGCGAAGTTAGTTTCTTCGATTTTTAAAGTAGATGGCGAGTTGAGAAACTCGCCATAATTTTATGATTAATGCTTTATATCCTTCATTGATAAAATCTGGATGTTTCAACCCAAAGAGCATTCTGCAATGAATATTATGCCTGTATCTGAATCCCTGATGGCAGATTGGTTGGGATTGAGAAAACTGCTCTGGCCTGATCATGACGAGGCACATTTACAGCAAATGCAGCAGCTACTTCAACAGACACAAAGCTTGCAGCTACTTGCATATTCAGATACTCAACAAGCGATTGCCATGCTGGAAGCATCGATTCGATATGAATATGTAAATGGCACGCAAACTTCACCAGTTGCATTTCTTGAAGGAATTTATGTCCTTCCTGATTATCGACGTTCAGGCATCGCAACACATCTGATTCAACAAGTAGAAGCATGGGCAAAACCGTTTGGATGTACTGAATTTGCCTCGGATGCAGCCCTCGACAATCGTATTAGCCATGCGATGCATCAGGCGCTTGGTTTTCATGAAACTGAACGTGTGGTTTATTTCAAGAAACACATTGGCTGACGCGCTAGTAATCAATGCGTGATTTATAAAGCGCCTTTAATATAAGGATAAGCTAAATTTAACAGCATGGGTTGCGCTTTGGCGTTGGGATGAATTTGATCATTTTGAATTAAATGCTTATGCCCAGCGATGCCTTCTAAGAAGAAGGGCAACAGCTTTACTTGATATTGTTGGCTAACCACTTTGTAATTATTTTCAAAAGCAGTGTTATAGGCAGTTCCATAGTTCGGCGGAATTTTCATACCAAACAATAAAACATTGGCCTTCTGTTTTTGGCTAAGCTGTACCAATTGTGCAAGGTTTTTTTGAATCATTTGTGGCGGTTGGCCCCGTAAGCCATCATTTCCTCCAAGCTCAATCACGACGACTTCTGGCTTATAGGTTTGTAACAGTTTCGGAAGTCTTGCCAATGCACCGCTGGTGGTTTCACCACTGACACTTGCATTGACCACTTTGTGCTGTTTCGGATACTGTTGGTCTAAGCGTTGTTGTAATAACTGAACCCAGCCTTGCTTTACATCAATGCCATAACCTGCGCTGAGGCTATCACCCAAAATTAAAATAGTCTTTGCTGAAACCCATGTTGGGGTCAAACACATTGTGATGATCCCAATTGCTTTTGATACTGACCAGATAACTTTAGATTTTTGCATCGTATTTCAAATTTGTCCTAAAGGATACGTGACATCATGCCACAACCGATTATCTCTGCCCAAAAAGTTACACAAAATATTCAAATCAATCAGCAAAGTCTCAGCATTTTAAAAGACATTGATTTAGACATTTATCAAGGTGAACAGATTGCGATTACAGGTCGATCAGGTTCAGGAAAATCAACCTTATTGGGCATTCTTGCGACACTGGATCGACCAAGTCTGGGCGAATTATGGGTGTGTGGGGAAGCTGTGCATACTTTAACGGAAGAACAACGGGCCCGTGTTCGTTTAGAAAATATTGGCTTTGTATTTCAGTCTTTCCAACTGTTACCCCAGTTAAGCGCATTGGAAAATGTGATGCTGCCACTACGCTTGCAGCCTGATTTTAATTTCAAGCAGGCGGAACAGAAAGCCTTGCTATGGCTGGAACGGGTGGGCCTGATTCGACAAGCACAGCAAACACCGAAAGTACTATCCGGAGGGGAGCAACAACGTGTTGCGATTGCACGTGCCTTGATTGCGGAGCCGAAAATCATTTTTGCTGATGAGCCGACAGGCAATCTGGATGGACAAACTGCGGGAGAGGTTGAGCAACTGTTATTTGATTTAAATCAGGAGTTAGGTACGACCTTAGTCCTGGTCACTCATGATCAAAACTTGGCTGCACTTTGCCAACGGCATGTCAAACTGGTTGATGGTCAAATTCAGGAAATCGTCAAGCAGCCGGAGGGGATATGAGTTCAGTGCTGAAACCTTTACTGCAGCAAAGTTTTCGTACAGGTGGTTTATATCTCCTGATTATTGCGCTGTCTTTGGCAATCAGTGCAACCACGGCACTTAAGTTCAGTAATACCCAAGTGCAAAATGCTGTTGCGTTACAAGCAGCTGAAATGTTGGGTGCAGATCTGGTTCTATCTGATAAGGAGCCCATTCAACTCATTTGGCTGCAACAGGCAGATAAGCTGAAGTTACAACATGCAGCAGTGACTGTATTTAGTTCGATGGCACATAACCAAGATCAGTTTGTGATGGTCAATGTCAAAGCGGTAGATGATCATTTCCCATTACGTGGCCAATTACAGATTCAACCCAATGCAGGAACGATACAGCCAGGTCAGGTTTGGCTAAGTCCGTGGGCGATGGATCTGTTGCAGACCAAACTAGGTGAGCCGCTTGCGATCGCAGATGGTCAGTTTAAGGTTACAGGCATTATTGAGCGTGATTCCAATCAGGAAATGGGTTTCTCTGGTTTTTCTCCTACAGTGATTATTCATCAGGCTGATATCGCCAAAACCAATGCTGTTCAGGTCGGGAGTCGAATTGAGTATCGACTGCTCCTTGCAGGAGAGCCAAAGCAAACCCAAGCCTTTAAAAAAGCTTTTCAGCAATCTCAAAAGCTTGAACAGGAGATTGATCAGCCAGTAGATCAACAGCTGGAGAGTGAGCAGGGTTCGCTGAAACTTAGAGATGCCAGCCAATCCAATAGCCGTTTGATGAAACCGATCGAAAATCTGGATACCTTTTTACAGCTTGCCAATTTATTGACCATTTTGCTCTGTGGTATCGCGATTGCTTTAACCAGTCAGCGTTATGTGCAACAGAATCAGGATCATATTGCGTTGATGCGTTGTTTAGGTGCGAGTAAGCGACAAATTTTATGGGCGTATATTGCCTTGCTTGGCATCGTCAGTGCCTTGTCAATTGTACTGGGGAGCTTAATTGGAATTGCGTTGGGCTATGGTTTGCTACAATTGATGTTGCAACTGATTCCACAGCTGCAATTGAGCTTTGCACTGGCTGATTTGCTTTATGCTTTACCGATTGCAATTTTTACCAGTGTGATGGTGCTGATTGGCTTTATTTTGCCGAGCATTTGGGAATTGTTAAATACTCCTCCGATTCGGGTGATTCGCCAACAAGAGCGTTCACGTAAGTCTTATCTGGCAATGTTCGCAATTGGTATTGTCAGTTTGATTCTATTTAGTTTGGTGTTGAGTGATAACTTACAATTAAGCCTGTTGGTGTTAAGCGCAATATTGTTGCTTTGCGTGATTTTGTATGTGGTGATTTGGCTGCTACTCAAGACGATTAAACAACTGAAACATCCTCTTGCTGCCTATGTAAGGATTCCACATCAAACCGCTTTGCAGGTCACAGCATTGGCTTTAGGCTTGAGCTTGATTACAGTCTTGAGTGTGCTAAGAACTGACCTATTACAACGATGGCAACAACAATTGCCAGTGGGGACGCCGAATCAATTTGTTTATGGTCTGCCACCATTTGATATGCCGCAGTTTAAACAGCAAATTGAGCAAAATGGTTGGCAGTCAACGCCACTTTATCCGAATATTCGTGGGCGTTTGGTTGCTAAAAATGGTCATGCCTTTGCACCCGAACTGGTCAGGCAAAACAATTCATTGCGCCGTGAATTGAATTTGACTCAAACAGATCATTATCCTAAAGACAATGTGATTACCCAAGGCGTTGCCAAATTTAGCAAAATAGGGCAAGTGTCAGTCGAGCAAAAAACCGCACAGGAGCTTGGTATTCAAATTGGGGATCAACTCAGTTTTAGTTTGCCAGAAGGAACATTAGCAGCAACGGTAGTGAATTTACGTTCCGTTGAATGGGAGAGCTTTAGTCCGAATTTTTTCTTTATCTTCTCACCTAAAACCATGGATGAAAATGCAGGAAGTTATTTGGGCAGTTTTTATCTGCCCCCTGCGGATCAACCGAAAATGGTGCAATTGATTCAACAGTTTTCTAATACAGTATTTATTGATGTGGGGCGGGTGCTGGATGAAATTAAACGCTTGGTGAATGTGCTGGTACAGATCATAACGGTACTGGCTGCCTTAGTCGGCTTCTCTGGCGTATTGGTATTGATTGCATGTCTGAATGTGCTGATGGATGAACGCCGTAAAGAGGTTGCTTTACTACGTTCATTTGGCGTTGCCAAGAGTAAGTTAAAACGTATGCTTAGTCTGGAGATTGGTTTTATTGGCCTGTTGGCCGGTGTGGTGGCGTGTTTGTTCGCCGAAGTGATTAGTGCGATTGCCAGTCACAGGATGCAAATGGCAGTGCAATGGCATCCTGAGATTTGGCTAATCTTACCGCTGAGTATGATGATCATTTGTACCTTGATTGGTCGTTATCGCCTGAGCTATTTATGCGATATCCCACCTTTACAAAGTCTAAGAGAAATCAATCAGTCTTAGAGGCTTAACTACTTTTTTTGGCACAGGATTCTATGCCTTAACGGGTCGAATCCTGTGCTGGTGTAATGAGGAGTGATCATACGGTCACTGTAAAGATTAGCCCTCTAAGGGGATGAGCTGCGGATTCCAGACAATTTCCCATAGATGCCCATTGGGATCGGTAAAATATCCAGCATAACCGCCATAAAATGTACTTTGAGCTTCTTTGATGATGGTGGCTCCAGCTTCTTTTGCGTGCTGCATGATCTCATCAACTTCATTCTTGTGAATGACATTATGTCCAATCGACATGGCAGTTGAACTGATAGGATGTTTGATTAATCCTGCATCCCGAGCGAGATCATCTTGCGCAAAGATTGCAAGCTTGAGTCCATTTTGAAGATCAAAGAAGGCGACAGCGCCATGTTCAAACTCTCGTCCAATAATGCCTTCAGTTGGAAATCCAAGACCATCACGATAAAAATTAGAGATTGTTCTAGGTCGATAACACCAAGTGTTAAAACAGAAATTCGTGGTTTCATATCTATATCCCTTTTGATTTCATAGATACACTTATCCAGCATAAGTGTATTATTCGTCATGGGCCGTTCATGGAATAACGGAAGAACTCGTATTGACGGGGGAATGGGCCAACCTTCCCAAACCTAATCTGTTTTAGACTCAATCAGCATAATCAGAGGTGAAAATTTAGTCAATAAGAACAGTGTATTCATGTATTTTATGAGGCTCAACACAGCGCACTCCATGATGGATTCCTACTGCTATCATTGTAATTTTCGCTCTACAACGCCGAAGAGAAATCCATCAGTCTTAGAATGTTGACTGGTTCTGGCGCAAGATTTCATGCCATAAAGGATTGAGTCCTGTGCTTAACGCCGTGCAATACCAATAAAATGCAGCAAGTAAAATAAATCCAATCATTAAAGCCATGATTTGGAATACAACTTTATTCTGCATTTTTTGGCTGAAATACCATGTTGCTGCCAGTAAAGCACCCATCAGCATGCCACCGATATGTGCGGCATTATTAATACCTGAAACGGTAAAACCAAAGATGAGGTTAATCCCCATAATCATCAGTAATGATTTTTTATCGAGCCAGAAACGTTGCTGCGGTAAGGGCGGAAATAAGGACACTACGGTGAGTGCTGCACCGAGACCCATCACTGCACCTGATGCACCTGCACTGATCCGTGGTAAGAGATTTGGATCAAAGTGCTGCAACAGTTCATAGCCATCACGAATGCTTAAATAGCTTGATAGGACACTGCCCATTAAACCTGCAAGAAAATATAGTCCAACATAATAACTTCGTCCAAACAGTTGTTCCGCAATACTGCCAAAGATATACAGCGCCCACATATTCAACATCAAATGAATCATGCCAAAATGAAAAAACATACTGCTGAATAGGCGTTCTGGTTCACCAGTAAAAGTCAGTGGAGTAAAATCTGCACCCCAGGCAATTGCATCTACTGGGGCAGGGTCGGTAATATTCACACCTGAAAGAATTTGCCAGCCAAATAATCCGACATTGACTGCAATCAGTAGCGCAGTAAACCACCAGGTTTGTATTTGCAATTTTTGATTGATTTGTGGTGGAGTCGTTTCAGTCATATGTTTAGGCTAGTTATTGATATATAAAATAGCTTAGCATGAATTTATTGCACGATGGAGTGATGCAGTTTAATGAAAGCCTTTTTAGCACGCTTAGTAATGTTGGTTATTGGCGTCATTCTCCTGATCCAACTGTGGATTTTTAGTAGTTTGCTATGGTGGCGTACCCACCCTGTTGAAACCACGATGTTTATGCGTTGGGACTATTTAACCGACTTTAAACCGATCAAACAGGAATGGCGTGATTACGATGATATTAGTGATAATTTCAAGCGTGCTATTTTAGCGGGCGAAGATGCCAAGTTTATTCATCATCATGGTTTTGACTGGGCGGGAATTCAATTTGCATTAGAAAAAAATACTGAAAAAGGTGAGCTGGTGGCAGGCGGTTCAACGGTTTCACAACAGCTGGCTAAAAATTTATTTCTCTATAATCAGCGCTCCTTCATCCGTAAGGGTCAAGAAGCAGTTGCAACGTGGATGATGGAACGGATGTGGTCAAAACGCCGTATTTTAGAAGTGTATATGAATTCGGTTGAATTTGGTCAAAATATCTATGGCGTTGAGGCCGCAGCTCAATTCTATTATGGCAAAAGTTCGAAAAGTCTAAGTCGAGAGCAGGCGGCTTTCTTGGCGGCTTTACTCCCAAATCCAAAGTATTATCAAGACAATCGCAATGATCGTAAGCTGCAGTATCGTAAACGTGTGATTTTAAAATATATGAATGCCATACAACTTCCGCAATAATTTGCTGAATTTCAAAAAAAGCTCAATATTTTTGGGCTTTTTTTACCAAATTGACATAATTTTGCAGCATACTAAAAGCATCACTTGATGAATGATAATGCGACAAGGTTCAGTATGAATACTGCAGTGACGACAACAGCGCCAATAGAATATAGTTATAACGATCGTTATATTAATCGTGAACTTTCAATTCTCGATTTCCATCTTCGAGTACTTGAGCAGGCTGTCGATCCACTTCACCCATTATTAGAACGGATGAATTTCCTGCTGATTTTTTCACGCAATCTCGATGAATTCTTTGAGATTCGCGTTGCAGGGATGATGGAGCAATTAACCTTAGGCAATGAAAGTCGTACTCCAGATGGTTTAACCCCAAAACAGGTGTTAGAACAAATTTCAAAAACCACACATGCTGCGATTGAACGTCAATACCGGATTTTAAATGAAGAAATATTGCCGAAGTTACGTGAAGAAGATATTTGCTTCTTGCGCCGTGGTGAATTAACGCCTGCGCAATCGGCATGGATTAAGAAGTATTTCCAAGAGCAGGTTGCTCCTGTACTCACTCCAATTAGTCTTGATCCCGCACATCCATTTCCACGCTTAGTCAACAAAAGTTTAAATTTCATTGTGACTTTGGAAGGGAAAGATGCATTTGGACGTCAGATTGATCTCGCAGTTGTCCCAGCTCCGCGCTCTTTACCACGTGTAGTACGCTTACCTGATGAACTTACTAATGGTAAAGAACATCATGTGATGCTGTCAGCGATTATTCATGAACATGTCTCTGATTTATTCCCTGGGATGACAGCAACAGGTTGTTACCAGTTCCGTGTTACTCGTAATGCCGATCTGGCCTTGAACGAAGATGTAGAGGATCTGGCCAAAGCGTTGAAAGGGGAGCTGAGCTCGCGTCGTTTTGGCCGTGCAGTACGTCTGGAAGTCACACATAACTGTCCAAAGCATATCTATGAATACTTGTTGGATGAGTTCGATTTGAACGAAGAGCAATTGTATCGAGTAGATGGGCCAGTGAATTTGGCGCGGTTACTGTCGAATTTTAAACGTCCACATTTACGTTATGACTCGCATACCCCTGTGATTCCAAAACCATTTAAAAAGTCGGAAAGTATTTTTGCCGCAATGCAAAAACAGGATATTTTGCTACATCATCCGTTTGAATCATTTGCACCAGTGATTCAATTGTTGCGTGAAGCGGCCCGTGATCCCCAGGTGTTGGCGATTAAGCAAACCCTTTACCGCAGCGGCGCTGATTCAGAAATCGTACAGGTACTTGCAGAAGCAGCCCGCAATGGTAAAGAGGTGACGGCAGTAATTGAACTGCGTGCCCGTTTTGATGAAGAATCAAACATCGAAGTGGCCAACGTTTTGCAAGAAGCGGGTGCAGTGGTCGTTTATGGCATCGTTGGGTATAAAACGCATGCCAAAATGATTCTGGTGGTACGCCGTGAAAACAATAAACTGGTACGTTATGTGCATTTGGGGACGGGGAACTATCATGCCACCAATGCACGTATTTATACCGACTATGGTTTGATGACCACCGATAAAGACTTGTGTGAAGATGTACACCGTATTTTTCAGGAATTAACGGGTATGGGGAAAATGGCGAAGCCGAAAAAGCTACTCCATGCGCCTTTCACTCTGCATGCACAATTGATCAATTATATTGATGAAGAAATTGTCAATGCCAAAGAAGGCCGACCTGCACAAATCATTATTAAAGTGAATGCCTTAACCGAAGTTCAATTGATTAATAAACTCTATGAAGCATCGCAGGCCGGTGTTCAGGTTGACCTGATCATTCGTTCGATTTGCTGTCTACGTCCTGGTCTGCCAAATCTTTCGGAAAATATTCGTGTTCGTTCGATTGTCGGGCGTTTCTTGGAACATACTCGGGTTTACTATTTTAGTAATAATGGTAATCCACGTATTTATGGTTCAAGTGCGGACTGGATGGATCGCAATTTATTCAACCGTGTTGAAGCCTGTTTCCCGATTGAAGATCCTGCATTGAAAAAGCGGATCTACCAACTCGGTTTATTGAATTATCTCAAAGATAATCAGCAAGCATGGGTGTTACAAGGCGATGGTGTTTGGGATCGTGCACGACCCGTGGAAGGTGAAGAGCCGCATAATGCACAGCATACTTTGCTAGAAGCAATTAAATAAGTTCATAAAAAAACCGACCTTGATGAGGTCGGTTTTTTTATTGTCGAGATTTAGTTGGTTTTCATTTCTAGGACCAGTTGATTGACCAGATCAGCTGCTTCTAATTCTCTGATTTGTGCTACATTACTGCCTGCCCAAAAGGCGCCATAACTAAAATCCTGCTGTGCATTGGCAATGCTCATGAGCTGTTTGGCCAGATCATAAGTATAAGGATATGGTGGTGTAGCGGGTCGATGCGGTGAATCGATTTGGGTATGCCATGTACCAATTAAACCGCGTGCCGGACGGCCTGAGAGACTGGCACTGACTTGGGTTAATGGTTGACTGAACAGGGCTTTACGATAGGCGTTGTTGGTACTTGAACTTTTACATTGAACAAAAGCGGTTCCTAGTTGTACACCTGATGCACCAAGTTTTAGCATTTCTTTGGCATGGTCACCATTCATGATACCACCTGCTGCAATCACCGGAAGATGACAGTGCTGGGTGATGAGTTGAACCAGATCAGCAGTCTTTATCGCAGCATCAAAATGTTGATTGAAGATACCACGATGCCCGCCTGCCTCGATTCCTTGAGCAATAATAATGTCAATACCTGCGGCTTCAATCGCTTGTGCTTCAAGTAAGTTGGTTGCAGAAACCAGTGTGACAATACCCGCATTTTTTAAGGCCTGTATTTGATGTGGGTGGGGGATGCCAAAATGAAAGCTGACTGCTTTGGGGCGTGTTTCCAGTACGATATTGAGGAAATCATCATTATCTAAAAAGCTGGGATAGATACAGTTGAGCTGAGTTGGCGCTTTCGCTGCAAATTTCTCAAATTGGGGGCGAAGATAATCAATCCACTGTTGAGCTATTTCCTGCTGCAGGGAGACCGATTGATGGCAAAAAAAGTTAACCTGAAAGGGCTGATCTGTCAGTTCTTGAGTTTTTAAGATTTGTGCTTTGGCACTTTCTGCTGTATTGGCTCCTAATCCTAAAGAACCGAAAGCGCCTTGATTGGAAACCTCTGCTGCGAGTTCTGGTGTAGAAACACCTGCCATTGGCGCGAGTAAAATTGGATGCCTGATTTCTAATAATTCTAAAATTGACATGAAGCAAGACTCATTACATTTTGTATCACCTTAACGTAAAAACAAAAAACCATGCAAATAATAATCGCTATTTAAGTATTGAATATAGACAGACTTTTAGACTTAAAAAGTATTTTAAATCGGGGTGACATTAAAGAGTGAACCGACCCAACTTGAGAATGCCATCGCCTAAATGCCCCATACTGTAATCCGCAGACTACCTTTTAACATCGAGGTGCGTGCAAAATAACTGGATAAAGCACCGAGCAGTGCCAGTGAAATAATGCCTGTGATCAGGACTGAACGTGCGATCCATGTGCTTGGACTAAGCAGAATTGCCAGCATAGGTAAGGCAGCACCGCAAGAAAAAGAAGCGGCAGAGGAAAGCGCTGCTTGGACAGGATTGGCTGCGGTATTTTCATGGATACCGATCTCATCGCGTGCATGGGCGCCAAGCGCATCATGCTCAGTAAGTTGCGTGGCAACCTCATGGGCAAGTTCAGGGTTTAGGCCGCGCGAAATATAGATTTGTGTGAGTTCTTTGAGTTCAGCATGTGGGTTTTTTTCCAGCTCTTTGGCTTCAAAACGAAGATCTGATTTTTCAATATCTTCTTGGGATTTGACGGAAATGTATTCTCCAGCTGCCATTGATGTTGCACCTGAAATTAACCCAGCAATACAAGTAATCAATAGAGTATGTGAGCTTGCACCACTGGCAGCCATTCCCATAATTAAACTGGTTACGGAAATGATGCCATCATTGGCGCCTAAAACAGCGGCCCGTAGCCAGCCTGAACGTTGTATCACATGAGGTTCTGCATGTTGAGAAAAAGACATAATTTTGCTCTTTAAACAGGGTTTAATCTAATCTGGTTTTACAGGGTAATGTATGATTTGTTTGTAAAATTCTATTGATGATTCATAAACTTAATCTATTATAAAATAACTTATTTTAACGATAGCATAACCATGATTTGGTTATTATATATGAATAATTTAACACTTTAACTTTTTGGGTTACATTGATTTTTTATTGTCCATATTATGAGTATTTTTAGTTGAGATCTGCGATGAAAAATTCCAAAAATACGCTGCTGAGCCATACGCTATTACTTTTAGGTCTCACTTTACCGATACAGGTCATGAGTGCCGAGCCTGATTTCGTTAAAGAAGGGGATGCAGCATATAAACCAGGCAATCCAATTTATGACCGTTGGGATAAATTTTATAAAATTGAGCAAAGCCAGCCAGAAGAAGCTGAAAAAATTCTGATCGAATTAGGGCGATTGACACCGCAAGATATTAAGGTATGGAAGAGCTTGACTTATTTGCAGATTCGTCTCAATAAGCAAAAGGACGCAATTCAAAGCGTACGTAAAGCTGAACAGTTAGCGCCGCAAGATGAGCAACTCAAACTGCAAGAAGCCTATTTATTGAATCAGCAGAAAAGAAATCAAGAGGCTTTGGTCATTTTTAAACATTTATCGACCTCATCAGATGCAGAGATCGCCGCAAAATCACAACAAGCCGTACAGAACTTAAGTGGTCCAGCCGTGCAATCGACTTTTAAAGATATTTATTTTGCTCCTTCCTATGAGTCACGCTATGACGATTTCATTTTCCCATTAAAAATGCGTTACGGGAAAAACTTGGAGGGTGGTCGAGCCCAAGTGTATGGCTTTGTGAATTTGAATCGTGACACCAAATCCAAAGGTGGGGTACGCCCAGAAATTATTGATGAAAATGCTGTAACACTCGGTGTCGGGGCAAATTATCAGCCTTGGCAATCTATTCCAGTCCGTGCTTATCTGGAAGTGGGTGGTAGCTATGATTTGATTGACCGTAATCGGGATAAATTTCGTGAAAGTGTAGTCGGCGGTGTTACCGGTTATCAGGAATGGTACGCCAATCCAGCCTTAGAACAACGCACAATCTGGAATGATTACTTTACTGATTTATATGGCAATGTCGCCAGTTATTCACGAGAAAATTATAACATCATTGCTGACCTGAGATTACGTTCTGGTTTTAATCTTTATCGCGGTGAGGCGGGTACGGTACAGGCCTATGGCAAACTGCATACCCTCGCGGACTCTAAGGGCGAAAATTATAATAATTTATTTGAATATGGGGCAGGGCTTGCCTGGCAGCCTTTTAACTATGTTCCTGTAAAATTGCGGGTTGAGCGTTTATACGGCCGTTATTTAAAAGATGCTCTAGCCGATGGAACAGAAAATTATAACAACACACGTACTGAACTTGTATTTTATAAGGATTTCTAACAATGAAAAAACTCATTTCAATTGTCTTTGGAACACGACCTGAACTGATTAAATTAGCACCAGTTATTCTACTGGCTCAACAGGATGCTCGTTTTCAGGTTGAGGTTATTTTTACGGGGCAGCATGACGAATTGGTCCGAGATGCCATTGAATTTTTTCAAATAAAAATTGATCATCGTTTGAAAATGATGAATGCTGGGCAAAGTTTAAATCAGTTACTGATACAGGGTTTAAGCCAGTTAGAAGATATTTTTAATGATGGTCAACAGCGTAGTGCAATTGTCATTCAAGGTGATACCACTACAGTTCTAGCCGCAGGCTTAGTTGCTTTTTCTATGAAAATTCCTGTGGCACATGTAGAGGCAGGTTTACGTTCATATGATTTAGAGCATCCATTTCCAGAAGAGGGAAATCGCCAACTGGTATCCAGAATTACCAAGTGGCATTTTGCACCAACGGAGCAATCGAAACAAAATTTACGACAAGAGCATATTGCTGCGGAAGGAATTACAGTAACCGGTAACACTGTGATTGATGCTGTTTATTTAGGTCGTGAACTCATCCAGCAGCAGGGTACGCAACTGAATCAATTACAGCAACATGGACTCAGCTTTCCAGCACAGGCACGCGTTGTGCTGATTACTGCACATCGTCGTGAAAACTTTGGGACAGGGATTCAAAATATTTGTAATGCTGTAGCGTATTTGGCAGAAACATATCCGGATGTCCATTTCGTTTGGCCTGTGCATTTAAATCCTGCTGTGCATGATGTTGTTCATGCAAGATTTGATGGACATGCTCAAATACACTTAGTTAAACCACTGGATTATCCAAGTCTACTTGCCGTTATTGATCGGGCGAGCTTTATTTTGACAGATTCGGGTGGCTTACAAGAGGAAAGTCCTTCATTCCATAAGCCCGTACTTATTTTAAGGGAAACAACTGAGCGCCCAGAAGTTGTGCAGGTGGGAGCGGGGATTTTGGTTGGAACTGATCAAGACAAGATTGTTCAGGAAGCAGAAAAATTATTATCGGATCAAGCTCATTATGCCAAAATGGCAAATGTGCCAAATCCATTTGGTGATGGCAAAGCATCACAGCGAATTCTGGACCAGATCGCTTTAGGTTAATTTATGATGTTGTCTTTGTGCTAAAGCCATATTTAAGCTTATACCATAAGGCAACACTATAGACGCTGAAACGGTTCATATAATGTGGACCATCAAAAATATATACGGTTTGTCCTTCATAGGCCTTGAGCTGTTGAATGATTTCCCATGGATAAGCTGAACGGAATTGTCCTTCCTTTACAGGACGGAAGGCTTCTAGGACAATCACGATTTTATCTTTCCCAAACTCTTTTTGTAAGTCATCTAAAACTGCCCGTGCTTGCTGAGGGGTACGGGTGCCGACACCAACACCATCTTGAAAGAATACACCAGTGTGATTGGGTAACCAGCTTTTTAACCAAGAATCCAAGTGCTCTGGCATTTGTTCAGCGCTGTAAATACTAATCCAGAGTGGTTTTGGTAAAGTTCGAATTGCTTTGGCAAGGTCATCCACACAGATCCAGGTGGGATCGGCCTCGACTGGAAAATAATATCCCTTAAGTGCGATATTATTTGTATTCTGAATAATTTTTTTGGATTGTTCGGCAAGTTGTAATACATTGGAACGTGCTTGTTTTTCATCATACTCTCCAGCTAAGCCGAGCAGAATATTTTGTGCCCATGTTTTTTGCTGGAGCTTTTTTAGATTAATATTTTTATCCCATTTTTCCAGACCAAGATCATGGTCTAGCCATGATCTGGATTGCACCACAGACCATTGGGGAACAAACGTAGAGACACCGAGCAGATCCCAGTTACCATTTGGTGGGGTTGTGTCTAAGTCTGGCTGCCAAAATATACCTTCAATGTGTGGAGGCTGCACATCTGTTTCAATATGAGCACAACCTCCTAAAAACAAGAGGGTTGATAAAGCGAGTGTAGTTAAAACTGTTGATTTATTCAGCTTTATTTTTAGCATTTGGTCTTTTTCGCCAGTACCAGAGCAAGATTGCCAAAACCATGATAGCAGAGATTATAACAACCAAGATAAAGAATGATGATTGTTTAATAAGAGGCGCTTTTTGATTTCCGACAAGAATCTTTTGTAAAATAAAGACTTGCCCACTTTCGGTGACCAGTATTTTACTGGCATTGTTGGGAATATTCTGTTGAATTTTCTCCCATAATTTGCTGAAGTTTTGCGCACCTTGAATGGAGTCGGTAATAATATCAAACCGTTGGTCATGGAAACTGACTAAAAAACCATTCGCTGTTGCAGGTGGGTAAAGTGTATTTTGATGCATTAAAACTTGTTGACGATAAATATTGGCATTCACCTGAACATTGAGAAGCTCTGGTTTATTCGGATCCAATTTCACCAGATTTAAGGGAATTGGATCATTGGTCATGAGCATTTTCTTTGCCACTTGACTGGTGGTCATCGCAATTTCCAGACTTCCAGCATTGCCATCAATGGCGATGGTTGGATGTGTTGCAAAGCTCATTGACAGTGAAGCAACCCCATTTTTAAGCTTATGGGGTAATTTTACCGTCGATTTTTGTGTATCAATCCACAGAGAACCTTTGGCTGTTGGTAAACATTGTGAGTTTACAATCACAGAATTTTCAAGTTTTAGATTAAAGGTTGTGTTATTTGAAATGGTTTTCGCAAAATAGTTAAATTGGCGATTCACTGGATCTGAATCTAAGTTGGCTGTTTTTAAACTGCCTGCCAGTCCACCATCAATCCATGTGGTAATGTTGGAACCTTCCAGTAATCCACTTTGGACTCGTAGCGCAATTTGCCCTTGTAAAATATCTGTGGGTTGCCAGACGGCAGGGAAATTCAGGAACAGGTTTTTTTCAGCCTGATTTAAACGGAAATCACTGATACCTAAGTCTGCCAAGGTATGGATTTGTCTTATTTTAGCCCACTCTGGTGCGGCAAGTTTATTTGGCAGGAACGTTGCAGAGGTATCCAGTTGTTGTAAATAATCTGGATTGAGTAAGCCATTGATTGCCGAGACCAGTTTTTCTGGCTGATCATATTGAATTTGTAATGTAGGAATATCATTTGTGCTACTGATTTGAACCAGTGTTCCTTTTGGTAAGGCAGTTGCTGATTTGATAATTTCAATATAAAAGTTTGGGTTTTGTTCTGCGGGCGCATTCTGTTCATACCACTGAATCGGAGTGACAGAACCCCAAGCACTCATTAAACGTCCTAACATCGAAGCTTCATTGACATTTGCTAGGTTGTATTTCAGTACCCCGACAAAAGGTGCAGGACGAACGACTTGAGGGTTAAACAAAGCGTCAGGTAAATCTTTGAGGCGATAAATCGGTCGGTGACGAATATACTCAATTTTGGAATTACTTAAATAAGTCA
The DNA here is from genome assembly GCF_000369645.1 of Acinetobacter sp. CIP 64.2. NCBI lineage: Bacteria > Pseudomonadati > Pseudomonadota > Gammaproteobacteria > Moraxellales > Moraxellaceae > Acinetobacter > Acinetobacter sp. CIP 64.2. The sequence continues at coordinate 1,662,523 of NZ_KB850122.1, read as the reverse complement.
CTTGATCCACATCTTCACTACAGAACGTGGTTTTATCAGCAGCTGGAGAGGTTGTGGGGGAGTATTGCTGTAAAATAAAATCTAAACGATGAAAACCACTTTGAGTAACTGGAATATTGAAACTTAGAGTACCGTCACCATTTAAGGTGGTGAACCGTACCGGGTTTGTCGGAGACTTTTTTATTTAAGTTAGGCCACCTGACCTAACGGGTTAATCTTATCATAGTACATTGCTTCAAACTCAAAAGGCGATACATAACCCAGTGCACTGTGTACACGCTTTTTATTGAACCAATCTACCCAGTTTAGTGTCGCAAGTTGTACATCTGCTAAACCTTGCCAATCTGCTTTTAAATATTCAATCACCTCTGTTTTGTATAAGCCATTCACCGTTTCAGCCAGAGCATTATCGTATGAATCACCTGTCGTACCGACTGATGCTCGTAAATTTGCAGCATCTAAACGATTGGTATAGCGAATAGAAAGATATTGAACACCTCTATCGGAATGATGAATCACATTCTTTGGCATGCCTCGATCGTGCAATGCTTGCTCCAATGCATCGAGCACCATATCTGTATTCATCCGTGTAGATACTTTCCATCCAACAATTGCTCGTGAGAACACATCAATAATAAAGGCGGTATAGACCCAGCCTGAATGTGTTTGAATATACGTAAAGTCACTGACCCATAATTGGTCAGGTCGATCAGCACTAAAATTCCGTTTCACTAAATCATCTGCTCGTTTTTGATCATCTCGGCTACGGGTGGTTTGTTTATTCTTACCACGCCAAACACCTTGTATACCTAGCTTTTGCATCAATCGAGCAACTGTACAACGTGCAATAACATAACCCTCACGTTTCAATTTTTGCCAAACTTTACGTACACCATATCGACCTGAACTTTCTTTCCAAATACGTTTGATTTGCTCTGCATGATGTAAATCATGCAGAGCACGTTTCGCTCGATGTTCTGGGTTATCAACGAAATCTAAAGCCCGATAATAGGTCGAAGCTGCAATCGGTAAAATTCTACAAATCGCTTCAACACCATATAACGCCTTATTGTTATGGATAAAATCCACCATTATTTGTGTGGGCGGTCGAGCTCCGCCTGGGCGAAAAAAGCGGCTGCTTTACGTAGAATTTCATTGGCACGTTTTAATTCTTTAATTTCACGTTCCATTTGCTTCATTTTTTCTTGGTCAGATACCTGTTGTACTTTGGCGGGATTTTGTTGATCTAAGTATTTTTGATACCAAACACGAAGTGTTTCAGGAGTACAGCCAATTTTAGGAGCAATTGCGGAAACTGCTGCCCAATTCGATGGATAATCTTTTTCAGATTCAATTAGTAATTGAACCGCTCTTTCTCTAATTTCGGGGGTATAGTTTGGTTTTTTCATCGGAATAGTCTCTCAGAATATTGAGTCTCCGACAAACCCGGTACGGTTCAGTGGTGTTGTAGATCAGTTTATCATCCAGTTTGACCAAAAGGGTGGTGAAATGCTCAGTAGAATAATCACTGATGAAGCGGATATTTTGCCATTCAGAACCTTTCCCCACATAAAAGAAGTGTGGCTCGATGGTGTATTTATTGGAGGTATTGATATTATCAAACTTCCATGTATTCAAGGTATCTGCCGATGCAAAGATGGGCAAGGAGAGAGCAACACTTGCAACGAAGACTTTGAAGAGCGGATGATGTAAAGTTTTATTTTTCATTTATTTTTTCTCCTTGCTACGCTCAGTTTTATACCATTGTAATGAATTGCCTTGGATCTTATTTTTGAGCATGTCATAAGCAGCTTTAAACACGATAAATAAGAACACTTGTGAATACGTAACGTAAGATAAGACTGAGAAGAAATAGAGTTGAGGTTTGGCTTTTTCTAAAGATAGAGTGAACCACATTTGCGCCACATATAAGCAGAAGGATAAGCCCCAGAGCAGGGTAAATGGCCCTGGAACAGTAATCCCTGCGATACCAAGTAGACCTAAAGCTAAGGTGATATGACTCCAGATCAGCGCTGGAACAAACAACACATAGCACATGATGTTATTGAAGATTTCGATACCAATTGGAAAAGGTTTTCTGAGCGCAATTGGAAGATACTTACTGGTGACGTAGAAGTTACCTTGAGTCCAGCGTGAGCGCTGTTTGATAAAGACACTTAATGATGGAGGGTCTTGCTGCCAACCCACGGCATAAGGAACCCACTTAATGCGTCTTTGTCCAAGGAAGATACGAAAGCTCATCTCTGTATCATCTACCAAGGATTTTTCATCAAATCCTCCCAGCGTTTCCAAAGCATCTCGCCAAATGACATAGTTTGTCCCCATGAGGGTGGAAAGTTCGAAACGCTGCCAACGGCCGCCTTGAAAAATCCACTGAAAGAAAATGAATTCAATCGCAATAAAACGGGTCAAAATACTGTCTCGCCAGTTACGGGTACGAACTTTACCATTTACTGCAACTAATTTTTTATCTGCCATTAAGGTTTGAGCTAAGAGACGGACACAGTCAGGTTCTGGAGTACTGTCAGCATCGTAGACCACAATCAGCTCCCCCTTGGCATGGGGTAAACCATTATTCAGGGTACGGGATTTTCCTTTACCTCCCATTCCTTTGGGCACATTGACAATTTTAATGCAGGGGTAAATGGCAGCCATACGTTCGGCAATTTCCAAAGTATTGTCTTTAGAACCATCATTAATCAGTAGTACTTCATAGGCATGTGCTGGATAATCCTGCTGTGCAATGGCATGTAAGGTATCTTCAATGACGACTCCTTCGTTATAAGCGGGAATCAAGACACTTAAAACGGGCCAATGTTCAGGCACAGGCAAATTTTCGAGTTCTTTCGCCGCATTTTTAGAGTATTTCCATGCCTGAAAACTTAGCCAAGCCCAGAATGCTTGTGGAATCCAGATCCCAAGAAAGCCAAATAAGAAAAGAATATCAATTGCGGGCATTTATTCTTCTCCTGCGGATAATTGAAATAATCAGGATCAGCAATAGTCCACCACCAAGTAATAATGAAATCCAAGAAATTGAACTTCCAAAAGTACTCAGCAGGCTTGGATAATGCGCTGAATAAATATAGTCGAGCGGGATAACGACAGTACTCAGAGTAATCAGGATATAGCCCCATAGGCTCGTTTCTATACCCTCTTGGGTACTGGTAAACTGGGTACGATTCAAATCCCAAGAAATCCCAAGCTGAGGGTATTCGATGTTATTGAGCGGCATACCGAGCGGTGGATTAATCACGACTTGGTACCCCGTACTTTGTGAGGGATCGGTAATAGCCTGATAAAAATAGTGTTGATGATGTTGAATTTTTCGTGCAGGAATCGGCAATTCATCAGGGCTATTCGATTGAATGATATAGCTGCCAGCAGGTTGAGCAATGATGTTTTCATCCCAACCTGTTTCAATTAGTGCAGCGAGAGGACGTAATCCAATTGCCATTGAAAAAGTGGCTTTGGCAGCAAAATATTTTGAATGGGTCATTTGATAGAAAGCTATGGGAATGGCGCCTTGATTGACCGCTTTTTTGATTTCATAATATTTAATCGCACTAAAATATTCATTTGGTAAAATCACACCAGGCCTAATCCCTTTGGCAATCAATTGCTTAAAACTTTCTGAGTTTAATTGGTCAGATGTAAATATTGGCCACCATGTAGCGGGTTGGGGGAAAAGTTCCGCAACGGTTTGTGGGGTTTCAAGCTGAGTACTCGAGTCCGTTTTGGCAAGCTGAATATTACAATGATAGTACTGTTGATAAAATTGCTGTAGGGTCGTATCAGGAAACTGGCTGGTGGCGACCAAGATACCGCAAATGTTGAGCAGTAAAGACATTAGCGCACCTCACTGCTTGCAGGAGCCAGGTATTCTATATGTTGTTCAATGTTGAGTTTAAGTACAGTGAGTGCCTGAAGATCTTGAATAAATAAGGGGTAGCTTTGATGTTCATCAAGTGTTGAATCGTGTATGACAATACTTTTAATTTCACTGAGTTCTTCATTAATAAAATGGTAAATTACACTATCTCGTTCATTAGACAGGATTGCCATAATTTTATTTTGCGTTTCTTTCCAGATATCCTCACCCAGCATTTCACGAATAAGTACAGTATTGTTGATATGGGTACTAATAATTTTATAATGATCTTTCTGCGTTAATTTTAAAAGCTTTCTGAGTTCAACCTGAAAATGCGTTAGCGCTGTTAATGGCAAAATATCATGTTGATAATTACGGTCATAGCTTTGGATTGCACGGAAACTTTTAAGGGCATTTTGAATATTATGACGGATTGCGCTGAGAAAAATTGGAGTAATTGGCAGAACAAACAATAACAAAAGTTGGCGTTCAATATAGGTTTGATTGGCCAAATCAAGAAAGAAATATACTGCAACGCCAATAAAGGTAATGAGCCCTAGCAGTAATGCCATGCCAACGTTGAGGAATGCGCCAGCGATTAAGAGTAAAAGTAGAAAAACCCAACTTCCACGATAACTTGCGGGTAACCACTCATACGCCACTATACCCATAAAGATTTGAGCTGAAATAATCCATAAGACGAGTGCAGGAGCTGGATTTTTTTGCATAATAATTTTATTTTAATAAATGTCTTTTATAACCAAGTTAGCATTATTTTACGGTTTTTACGACAGTTTTTCTGTTGTTGGCTTTGTAAAATAATTTTATAAACAGTTACATACAGTATAGTATGTATTTCTTTAGAACAAAAAACATCCAAGATAACAGTTTTTTTTATTTTATGTAATCTTCAGGAAGGAAGCTTAAATGCTTCAATTGCACGAAGACGGCTCATTTTTAAATCAACGATTGGCTGAGGATAGTTTATCGATAAGCCCTGATGCTTTGCATAAGGTTCATGGATTGTTTTGTGATCAAGCTGGGCCAGTTCTGGAACCCATTGACGAATATATTCACCTTCTGGATCAAATTTCTGTGATTGAGTGATAGGATTAAATACTCTGAAATAGGGTACAGCATCGGTTCCTGTGGAGGCACACCACTGCCATCCACCATTATTGGCAGCCAAATCCCCATCAATCAAATGCTGCATAAACCACTGTTCGCCTTTACGCCAGTCAATCAGCAAGTTTTTGCTTAAGAACATGGCACAGATCATACGAACACGATTATGCATCCAACCTGTTGCGAGCATTTGCCGCATGCCTGCATCAATAATTGGAATTCCAGTTTGGCCTTGTTGCCATTTTTTTAAAGCAATAGGATCATCCCGCCAGCGGATTTTTTTAGTGGCAGCTTGAAAGGGCAGATGTTTTGAAACCTGAGGGAAGTCAAACAGGACATGTTGATAAAACTCGCGCCAAAGTAATTCATCTAACCATGTTTGTTGGCCTTCAGACTGAATTTCAAAATGGCCATGCTGTTGCCGAAATAGCGCTTGTAGACATTGGCGAATGGAAATAATTCCGATATTTAAATAGGCTGAAAGCTGACTAGTTCCCGCTACAGCAGGAAAATCTCGTGCCGTTTTATAGCCAGCCAATTGTTTATCAATAAATTGATCGAGTAACATGAGTGCGTGTTGCTCGCCCACTTGCCATTCAGTATAGCGAGTGGTTGATATCTGTTGAATATAATTGCTATGCAGTTGCTGAAGATCACTCTGTTGAAAAAGCGAATCGTCCAGTGCTATAGGGTGTTGAGTCTGAGGTGCTGGGTAGCATTGTGGCAAACCATGCTGTAAACGTTGATAGCAGGTTTTCTTAAATGCACCAAAAACTTGATAGGGTTGATTAGATTGGTTGCGAATCGAAGCGACAGGAAATAGGGTTCGGTCATGGAAAAGTATCAATTCTTTTTGTTGCTGATTCAAAAATTTTTGTACAGACTGGTCCCGTTTTAATTCATTAACTGCTAGCTCGATGTTGGCATAAATATTATGGATAGGAATGCGTTGGGCAAGTTGCTTGAGAAAATCAGGGATGTCCTTCCAGAGTGGGATGATTTGCACTAATAAGGGAATATGCAAATGTTCAAGTTGCTGTTTTAAGGCTTGGAGTTGGCGTAGATAGAACTCAATTTTAATGGGTGCATCGTGATGTAACTGCCATTGTTCCGGTGAGAGGATCACCATTGCAATACAGGGGCCAGCTTGAGTCGCATGCCAAAGTGCAGCATGGTCATGAATTCTTAGGTCCTGACGGAACCAAATCAATTGATAAGCAGTAGACATCATTAAGCTATTTTAAGAAGAGAATATCTAGACCTTAAGCGATTTTTTAATTTTGTAAAAGTATTGGCAATAAAAAAGCAAAGCCGAAGCTTTGCTTTTCCATCTAATTCAAAAAGAATTAGTGGTGGTGACCACCTGCACCATGAACATGGCCGTGATCTAATTCTTCTTGAGAAGCATCACGGATTTCAACGATTTCAACTTCGAAAGTAAGATCTTGACCAGCAAGTGGGAAGTTCGCATCAACGATGATGTTGTCGCCTTCAATTGCTTTAACGGTTACGATTTGAACACCGTCATCAGTTTGAGCTTGGAACTGCATACCTGGTTGGATGTTGTCCACGCCTTGGAACATTTGAGCTGGAACTTCTTGAACTAAGTCTGGGTTATATTCGCCATAACCTTCAGCAGCTGGAACGTTTACAGTGAATTTTTCACCAACAGTTTTACCTGTAAGTGCATTTTCTAAACCAGGAATGATGTTGCCCGCGCCGTGCAAATATGCAAGTGGTTCACCTTGAGATTGGTCAAGTGTTTCACCCTCAGCGTTTGTTAAAGTGTAGTGGAATGAAACCACGTGGTTATTTGCAATAGCAGTCATGTTTTGAATCCATGTCATCAATAGTTTTAAACTGTAATATCATAAAGTGAAAAACAGATTTTGTTGACCATTTTCCACTTTTTGAAACGATTTAGTCAAATATTGAGACGAAATATCAAATTTCAACTCAATACAGTTTAATTTTTGGACGGACACGACGCGTTAAAAAATCTTTCATGGTGAGCATGCCTGCTTGAGTATAGCCATGAATATTGGCCTGATGCAGTCGATATAACGAGACGTACATGGTTTTGGCAATAAAACCTTGTACGCTTACATCACCCAGCAACTCTCCTACAGCTTGATTGTGGCTAAGTGACACTAGAGATCCTTTCTCGTTAAATGTGAACATTGGTTGAGGCGAGCCAGATAAACGTGCAGCCATTGCATCGACCAAAAAAGTGGCCTGCTGACTTGCTACTTGGGCACGTGGTCCTAATGGTGGCTGACGTGCATCAAGTTGACAGTTGGCACAGTCACCGAAAGCAAACACATTGGGATCAGAGTAGGTTTGTAAGGTTGCATAGACCATTAAGCGATTGATTTTGTCACGTTTAAAATCATGGAAGGATTCTAGGACTTTGGGTGCTTTTACACCGGCTGCCCATACTGTAATATCTGAGTGTAAGACACTGCCATTACTAAAATAGACATTTGATTCATCAACCTTTTGTACTTTATGTTGGGTCAGAATTTCAATCCCCATTTTCTTCAGTTGTTTGGCACTATGTGCAGCGGTTTTCTCTGTGAGGGCAGGCAAAATACGATCAGAAGCTTCAATCAGGGTAATTTTGACTTGTTTAGGGTCAATTTTCTTTAGACCATACCGATAGAAGTTTTTGGTGGTTTCAATCAGTTCTGCTGCCAGTTCAACCCCCGTTGCACCTGCACCTACGATTCCAATATTTAAGGCACGTTCATTTGGCTGACTTTGTGCTTCGATATAGAGATGGAACAAATCTTGTTGGAAGATATCGGCCTGTTGACGACTATCGAGAAAATGGCAATGTTCACGTACACCTTCTGTGCCGAAGTCATTGGATACGGAACCGACAGCAAGCACAAGTGTGTCGTAGTTTAGCGTCTGGATAAGAGGGGTATGTTCTTTGGAAAGCTGTGGAGGAGAAAGTGTAATTTGTTTTTTATCTTTATTAACATCAACGAGAGTACCAAGGACAAACTCAAAATGATGTTTTTCGGCATGGGCAAAATAATTGGTTTGTTCTTCGTGGGGATTGAGCGAGCCAGCTGCGATTTCGTGAAGGAGAGGTTTCCATATATGCGTGAGGTTTTGGTCGACTAGGGTAATTCGGGCTTTCTTACGTCTCCCAAAACGTTCACCTAGTTGTGTCGCAAGTTCTAAACCACCTGCGCCACTGAACCGTACCGGGTTTGTCGGAGACTCAATATTCTGAGAGACTATTCCGATGAAAAAACCAAACTATACCCCCGAAATTAGAGAAAGAGCGGTTCAATTACTAATTGAATCTGAAAAAGATTATCCATCGAATTGGGCAGCAGTTTCCGCAATTGCTCCTAAAATTGGCTGTACTCCTGAAACACTTCGTGTTTGGTATCAAAAATACTTAGATCAACAAAATCCCGCCAAAGTACAACAGGTATCTGACCAAGAAAAAATGAAGCAAATGGAACGTGAAATTAAAGAATTAAAACGTGCCAATGAAATTCTACGTAAAGCAGCCGCTTTTTTCGCCCAGGCGGAGCTCGACCGCCCACACAAATAATGGTGGATTTTATCCATAACAATAAGGCGTTATATGGTGTTGAAGCGATTTGTAGAATTTTACCGATTGCAGCTTCGACCTATTATCGGGCTTTAGATTTCGTTGATAACCCAGAACATCGAGCGAAACGTGCTCTGCATGATTTACATCATGCAGAGCAAATCAAACGTATTTGGAAAGAAAGTTCAGGTCGATATGGTGTACGTAAAGTTTGGCAAAAATTGAAACGTGAGGGTTATGTTATTGCACGTTGTACAGTTGCTCGATTGATGCAAAAGCTAGGTATACAAGGTGTTTGGCGTGGTAAGAATAAACAAACCACCCGTAGCCGAGATGATCAAAAACGAGCAGATGATTTAGTGAAACGGAATTTTAGTGCTGATCGACCTGACCAATTATGGGTCAGTGACTTTACGTATATTCAAACACATTCAGGCTGGGTCTATACCGCCTTTATTATTGATGTGTTCTCACGAGCAATTGTTGGATGGAAAGTATCTACACGGATGAATACAGATATGGTGCTCGATGCATTGGAGCAAGCATTGCACGATCGAGGCATGCCAAAGAATGTGATTCATCATTCCGATAGAGGTGTTCAATATCTTTCTATTCGCTATACCAATCGTTTAGATGCTGCAAATTTACGAGCATCAGTCGGTACGACAGGTGATTCATACGATAATGCTCTGGCTGAAACGGTGAATGGCTTATACAAAACAGAGGTGATTGAATATTTAAAAGCAGATTGGCAAGGTTTAGCAGATGTACAACTTGCGACACTAAACTGGGTAGATTGGTTCAATAAAAAGCGTGTACACAGTGCACTGGGTTATGTATCGCCTTTTGAGTTTGAAGCAATGTACTATGATAAGATTAACCCGTTAGGTCAGGTGGCCTAACTTAAATAAAAAAGTCTCCGACAAACCCGGTACGGTTCACCACCGCCTACAATCACGATATGATGTAAGGTTTTACTCATGATTAACCTAATTTTTTTGTGAAAGGATGGCTGGATTATGCCATCCTTTTTTCAAGATTGTATTGGTAATCTTGATAGAAAAAGTAGGTTTTTTTTAACCTTGATTTAAAGGGTAAACTTTTGGGTTTTTAGTGTCATTTGTTGAAAAAAAACTGAACAGATTAGAAAACCAGATCATGATTTTCTGGAAAATATTGGCTTCCTCAATCTGTACATCATTCTCGATTTGTAAGCTGCGGATCAACTGGTTGTTTTGATAAATTGATACGGTAGCCAAGTTCATAGCTTGTTTTAAAGGTGCAGTTAAGCGTTGTTCATTCAATTCAATATTAATGCGTGTATTGGTAGTTTCAAGAGGTTCAACCGTGGTGACTTGTTGATTGGCATCACTCAAATGAATGCGTTGAGTCAATAAATCAAAGGTATTTAAGTCAATTGGTGTTGTTTGACCATATAAAGAGGTTGTCACAATGGTCGGCTGCTGTGTTTCGACCTTAAATATTTTCAAGGTTGATTTAATCACGGGCAGTTCTGCAATCAATCTTTGCTTAGGAATAACTTCTTCATCACGGGTATAGGTATAAGCCAGGTTCATTAACTTGTGTGCAACCTCAGCACGTTTCACTGCGCTTGGTGTACCTAAAACAACAACGATAAGGCGACGCTTTTCAATTGGTGAATTCAAGGTCGGGCGTTCAGCGGTTAAGGCTAGGTTATAACCGGCTGCCTTGGTGAAGCCGGTCTTTAAACCATCTGCAGTTGGATCCATTTTCAAGGCAAGGTTGGTAGCATGGTGAAAATGCTGGTTATAGCTAAAGCTTGGCATTTTTGAATAATATAAGTATTCAGGAGTTTGCTTCACAATCGCTTTTGCCAACAAGCTGAGATCTGCCGCAGTTGAATAATGATCGGTCATGGTAATCCCAGCAGGGTTGCTGAAATGGGTATCTTTCATACCTAAGGCTTGTGCTTCCTGATTCATTCGCGCAACAAATTGTGGCACGCTGCCCGAGATTTTTTCAGCTAAAGTCACAGCTGCATCATTCGCAGACATCACGATCAGCCCTGCCAAAAGTTGATCAACCGAAATTTGTTCACCAGCTTTCAGATACATTTGTGATTCATCCCACATCACAGTACTCACAACTGGTGTTGCGGTTAGAACTTCTTCTTTACGTAATTTACCGGCTTCAATCTCTTTTAAGGCAATATAGGCCACCATCATTTTAGTAAGAGATGCAGGGGCTCGCTGAACATGGCTATTATGTTCTGCAATGATTTGCCCTGACTGGGCATCAATCACCGACCAAGCTTGAGCTTCAACTGTTTCAGGAGCAATGCTCAGTAAATTTGCATGTGCCAGATTTGCACAGATGAGACTCAACAATGTAAAGAGGGGGAGAAGAAATTTCACGTGAATACCTTGTATAGCCGATCCAGTGGCCTTAAATGTGAGAGGAGAATGCTATGACTTTTTTGTTGAAGAATCTAGGGGCTATTGACATTTTATATATGAATTGCGTTGTAGGCTAAAAATTCATCAGACGAGACATGAAACGCAGGGAATGGCTATTCCCTTGCCAAGTTTCATAACGAAGTATGAGGGTATTTTAGCCCCAACCCTTTGGGACAGGGGCATTTTTTGTCGCTACTACGTTATACCTTGTTCATTTAGAATGACTAAATTTCACAAGACATGCCTTGTATCGCCTAAAAAATCTCCACTGTCGCAACCATAGATAAAGTGACAATAGCCCCTAAACTTTTGCTGACAATTACGACATCTACGCATGACTTTGTAAAAAAATGCTAAGCTGTGCGAAATTGTTCCCATTTTCATGATTAGAAATTATGTTGCACTATCAAATTGAGTTCGACGATTATCGCCAACACCTGATTCATGTCACCTTACGCTTTCTTGCCAATCCAAACCAAGAATTGTGGTTGCCAACTTGGATTCCTGGCAGTTATTTGATTCGGGAGTTTTCCAAGCACATTGAATCAGTGAAGGCCTCTGATGAAGCAGGACGATTACTGAGTATTAAAAAAACCGAGAAAAACCGTTGGCGCTTATTCAATACCGATCATGAACTGATTACGGTTGAGTATGATGTCTATGCGTATGATCTGTCAGTACGCGGTGCCTATGTCGATCAAACTCGTTTGTACGTGAACCCTGCTTGTGTCTGTTTAGGATTAAAAGATCAAGAGCAATCGCCATGTGAGCTGGAAATTTTTCTACCAGATGAGTTAAAGCATTTTCAAATTGCGACTGGTTTGCCAAACAAAAGCTTGGTCAAAGGACGCTTTACTTTAAAATCAGACAATTACGACCAGTTGATTGATAGCCCATTTGAATTGGCTGATCAGACTCGCTTTAGTTTTCAAGCCCATGGCATTCCGCATGAGTTTGTGATTTCAGGAAAACACAGCACCAATTTGACCCGTTTACAAACGGATATTGAAAAGATCTGTCAAACTGAAATTCAGATGTTTGGTTCAGCACCCTTCCAGAACTATACCTTTATGACCATGGCGACAGGAAGTAGCTATGGTGGTCTGGAACATTGCAATAGCACCAGTTTAATTACGCCACGTGATGATCTCCCGAAGGCAGATGAAGCAGTAGAACCATCAAAAGATTACCAACGTTTCTTAGGGTTATGTAGTCATGAGTATTTTCATTCATGGTTGGTGAAGTTTATTCGTCCTGAAAACTTTAGCCATTACGATTTACATAAAGAAGCCTATACCAGCTTATTATGGATTTTTGAAGGTTTTACTTCTTATTATGATGATCTGGTTTTGTTGCGTAGTGGAGTGATTTCACAACAATCATATTTAGATTTATTAAAAGCACAAATTGATCGTTATCTGCAAAATCCTGGGCGTATGATTCAATCGGTTTCAGAGTCGAGCTTTGATGCGTGGATCAAATTCTATCGTCAAGATGAAAATTCGAATAATGCTGGAACCAGCTATTATAACAAAGGCAGTTTAGTGGCACTTTGTTTAGATTTAGGACTACGTTTACGTGGTTCAAACCTTGATGCTTTAATGCGTCGTTTATATGAAAACACCCAGAATGGAATTCAAGTCAATGATCGCACCATTTTTGAATTGTGTAGTGAACTGACAGGCGATAACTGGATTGAGCAGATCAATCATCTAATTAACACGACTGATGAATTACCACTTGATCAACTGTTCCCAGAGTTTGGTTTGAGCTACACCGTTAAAAGTGACAAGGCTTTACCGTTTGGCTTAAAAGTTGTAGATAAAGCTGAAGGGGTTGTAGTGCAACAGCTTCGTCGTGATAGTGCAGCAGCACAAGCGGGTTTATCTGCCAATGATGTGATTGTTGCGATTGATGGTATCAAGGCTTCGGAGAAGCTTTTAGCCAAGTACGCAAAACAACACGGCACATTTACGGTCTATGCATTCCGTCGTGATGAGCTTTTGCAATTTGAACTTCAAGCGGGTGAAAATGAATTGACCACGGTTGAATTAAACGTTGAAGATCAGCAAAAAGTTGATCGTTGGTTGAAGAGCTAAGACTTAGTAAAAAGGACGCGATAAGCGTCCTTTTTATTAGCTCCCACGATAAGTCGAATATCCGTAGGGGCTGAGCAGTAATGGAATGTGATAGTGCGGTAAGGTTCCATCAACTTCAAAAATAACTGGAACTTCAGGAAAAAAACTACTTTGCTTTTGCGCTTTATACCAGTCACCTGTTTTAAAAGTCACTTTATAAATACCCGACTTTAATTGTTGTTGCGTCGGATAAAGGGCAGTAATTCGGCCATTTTGATCAGTTTTGGCCTGATTGATCTCTATCCACTGATTTTTTTGTTGTGCTTCGAGAACAACGGTGACATCAGCAGCAGGTAGACCATTTTGCTGGTTGAGAACATGCACACTCAATGGGTTTGTTGCTGCGAATAAGCTGCTTGAAGCCGATAGTGCGGCGATGGTGAATAGATTTTTATACATAACAATATTCTACCTTTGTTGATCAATGTTTTCGTCTGTATTGCCGTCAGTTGTTGTGAGGGCAATACATGGGCATGGGATAAGAGTGCAAAAAACAATGCTAATCAGTGCTTTAAAATTTTAAAATGAATATCTTGCGCCTAAATAAAAGTCACTTGAATATAGGTGTGCTTTCATCTGTTCATCTTGAAGAGTGCGGGCATTCGTAAAGTTATTTAAACCACTCTCGGCTTTGCCTAAATCGACATAGCGATAACCCAAATCTAGATTTAAATTTTTAATGGCTGTGTAGGTTGTGCCTGCACCTAAGCTATAAACCAATTGTGTTTCGGTATTGGCAAGGTATTGACGTGATATATTGCCTTGCCAACCGGATGATTGTGTACGTGCTATTCCCAAGCCGAGATTGCCGTAAATCGCTACATTTCGGATTACTTCGAAATCACGATAAGCATTTAGCATTAAACGTTGTGTCTCAACTTTGTGATGATTGAAACTCGTGGGAAAATTGGTTGAGCCGCTAGTAAACTCAGCATCATTTTTAAAGGTGTATTCAGCTTCTGTACGCCAGCCATTGCCAAAATCATAGCCAAATCCAAGAGATGTATTGATTAAATCATCCTGATCGTTACCTGTTACAAATTGACCAATCCCTGGGCGTAAACTGGTTTGCATATTCTTCGCCTTTAGCTCCGCAGCAGTCACTTTTGCCGAGACAAAATAGCCCGTAAGATTGGTATCTTGGGCAGAGCTGAGTGATACGCTGGTAAGTAAAATAGAAGAAAAAGTAAGGCGAGTAATTAGGTTGTCCATATTCATTTTCCCAAAATCAAACAAGGCGACTGAGTAATAGAAAATCTTTATTTCCTCAGGACATGGTAAAAAGAAATGAATTTGATCATGATGACAATTGGATTACCGATTTGTAATCTTAGCGAGGGATAAACAAGGTTAAGATGTGGAATGCATATTCTAATTGTTGAAGATGAATTCAAAATCGCACAGTTTCTAGCGAAAGGATTACATGAGTCTGGTTATACCTGTGCCGTTGCAGCAGATGGCATAGAAGCATTGTCACGTTTGCAACAAGAAGTATTTGATTTATTGATTTTGGATGTGATGTTGCCACAATTGGACGGCTGGCAAGTTTTGCAAACGTTACGGACTTTTTCGAAAATACCAGTATTAATGCTGACGGCAAAAGATCATGTTCTGGATCGGGTGAAAGGATTAGAGTTTGGCGCAGATGACTATCTGGTTAAACCATTTTCATACGTAGAATTATTGGCACGAATTAAAAGTTTATTACGTCGTGTGCCAAAGGTCGAAAAAGAGGTTTATCAAATTGCTAACCTGAGTTTAAATCGCTTGAGTCGGGAAGTTCATCGAGCCGACACCAAGATTGATTTAACAGCCAAAGAGTTTGTGTTGTTACAACTGTTACTTCAACATCGTGGAGAAGTGTTAACACGAACGCAAATAGCCTCAATGGTTTGGAATATTAATTTTGATACGGATACTAATGTGGTGGACGTTGCAATACGTCGCCTAAGGGCAAAGATTGATGATCATTTTGCGCCCAAGTTGATATATACCGTGCGGGGCATGGGCTATAAGGTCGATTTAAAAGATGGACATAATGGGTAAATTGTCTTTGGCTTCGCGCCTGAGTCTGGCTTTTAGTCTGATTTCTTGTGTGGTTTTTATCAGTATTGGCGGGTTGTCTTACCAAAACTTCAAAGCAATAGTCTATACCCAACAAGATAAAGCCTTAGCTGCGCGAATTAGGCGGATGGACGTCTTTTTGACTGATGCTCATTCAGCCAATATTTTAGTAAAATATCCCAAGCTTTATGAAAATATGGTGGGGCATGAAGACAGTATATTTATCGTCAAAGATGCACAACATGATTTGATAAAGATCAATCCGCTGCAGGTCAGTATTCCAGCATTCAATTATTCAAATCAAATTCAGTATGCGAATAATACAACGGAATATCCAAGTACTCGTTTTGCTTTCCAAACAATTCAATATGGCCGCCAACAACAGTATTATTTAATTGCAGGTCAGCAATGGGCAGCAGTCAATACGATGCTCAAACAATATTTCTGGAAAATTGTATTTTATAGTGGTTTGGGCATTTTATTATCGAGTTTGTTGGGTTTTATGGTAGGACATTATCTGTTCCGTTCGATGCGGCATTTGATCGCTGAGACCAATAATATCAATGTTCAAAAGCTTAATTCACGTATCCATAAAATCAAACAACATTGAGGTTCAGCAACTCAGTCAGGCGATGAATGAAATGCTAGATAAGATTCAGCAGGATTATCAAAAACTATCGCAGTTTTCAGAAGATATTGCACATGAACTCAGAACTCCTCTGAATAATTTAATGGGGCAAACTCAAATCTTATTATCCCAGTCTCGTCCGGTCGAAGAGTTGGAAAATTTATTATATTCACATTTAGAAGAATATGAACGGCTGACCAAGATGATTGAAAGTATGTTGTTCATTGCCCGTTCGGAGCATGCAGAATACGGACTGGAAAAACAGGCGTTAAATGTAAAACAGCTAATCGAGACGATTGCGGATTATTTTGATTGCGTAATTGAAGAACGTCAAATGAGATTGGTGTTTGATCTGCCAGATGATTTGAGTATTGTGGCAAATGCAGCCTTAATGCAGAGAGCGATTGCGAATTTAATCAGTAATGCGGTATTGCATGGTAAAGAACAGGGGACTATTGCATTACAGGCCTATCAATCTGATCAACATGTGGGGATCATTGTGCAGACGGAAGGTGTTTTTATTGAGGAAAAACATTTACCACATCTATTTGACCGATTTTATCAAGTCGATCAGAGTCGGCATCAAAAAGCACGAACGGGAGGGCTAGGTTTAGCTATTGTGAAGTCAATTATGCAACAGCATGACGGTATAGCAGCCGTCGCAAATCACCATAACGGTATCGCATTTAAATTGATCCTACCACTAAAGAATTAACGAATTATTCATCTAAGTCTGTCAGAATAAGCCTGCTTATTTAGTGACTTATGTATTTGTTTGCTAAATGATCAATTCGGTGTGTAGCTTTAAGGCTGGTAGCGGTTTGTATTTGAAAAGACAAAACTTGACCGCATATATACATCGTACAATGCTACTATTATATCATTTTGTAGTATTTTTTATCGAAATGTCGTTATCACAGGATATTGCGTTGACTCGCATGTGATGAACGCTGATACTCTCAAGTTTGTTTCAGCAAATCGGTTCTAGGAACTGGGCCAAAAGCGCAGTTTTCCGTAACTCAATCCAACACAAGGGGCTATATATGGCTGGTGGAAAGTCAAAAATCATTTACACACTGACTGATGAGGCGCCGTTATTAGCGACTTATTCATTGCTACCGATCATTGAGACCTTTACCAAACCTGCTGGCATCGAGATTGTAAAAAGTGATATCTCTGTTGCAGCACGTGTACTCGCAGAATTTTCAGATTACCTTAAAGATGAGCAAAAGGTAAACAATAACCTTGCTGAGTTAGGTCGTCTTACCCAAGATCCAGATACAAACATTATTAAACTTCCAAACATCAGTGCTTCTGTTGCGCAGTTAGTGTCTTGTATCAAAGAGCTCCAGTCGAAGGGCTATGCAATTCCTGATTATCCAGAAAACCCAACAACTGAAGAAGAAAAAGAAATCAAGGCACGCTATGGTAAATGCCTTGGTTCGGCAGTGAATCCGGTATTGCGTGAGGGTAACTCTGATCGCCGTGCGCCAGCTGCTGTGAAAAATTATGCAAAAAAACACCCGCATTCAATGAGCGAGTGGAAACAATGGTCTCAAACTCACGTTTCTCACATGGACGAAGGCGACTTCTACCACGGTGAAAAATCTATGACTTTAGACCGTGCGCGTAATGTGAAAATGGAACTCATCACCAAGTCAGGTGAAACCATTGTGCTTAAGCCTAAAGTTGCGCTTCAAGACGGTGAAATCATTGACTCGATGTTTATGAGCAAAAAAGCCCTATGCGATTTCTACGAGAAAGAACTCGAAGACTGTCGTGAAGCAGGCATCCTGTTCTCATTGCACGTTAAAGCAACCATGATGAAAGTATCACACCCGATCGTTTTCGGTCACTGTGTGAAAATTTACTATAAAGATGCTTTCGAAAAACACGGTAAATTATTCGACGAACTCGGTATTAACGTGAACAACGGTATGGCGGGTCTTTATGAAAAGATCGAAACTTTACCGACTTCACTCCGTGAAGAAATTATCGAAGACTTACATGCTTGCCAAGAACACCGTCCTGCGCTTGCAATGGTTGATTCTGCAAAAGGCATTACCAACTTCCATTCACCAAATGACGTGATTGTCGATGCTTCTATGCCTGCAATGATCCGTGGTGGTGGTAAAATGTGGGGTGCTGACGGCAAACCTTATGATTGTAAAGCGGTCATGCCTGAGTCGACATTCGCACGTATTTACCAAGAAATGATCAATTTCTGTAAGTGGAATGGTAACTTCGACCCACGTACCATGGGTACTGTGCCAAACGTTGGTTTGATGGCGCAAAAAGCTGAAGAATACGGTTCACACGACAAGACTTTCGAAATTTCTGAGGCGGGTATTGCCAACATCACTGATCTAGATACTGGCGAAGTGTTAATGAGTCAGAATGTAGAAGAAGGCGATATCTGGCGTATGTGTCAGGTGAAAGATGCACCGATCCGTGACTGGGTGAAACTTGCAGTTACACGTGCACGTAACTCTGGCATGCCTGCAATCTTCTGGTTAGACCCGTACCGTCCACATGAAAATGAATTGATCAAGAAAGTTGAAAAATACTTGAAAGATCATGACACCGCAGGTCTTGATATCCAAATCATGTCACAAGTACGTGCAATGCGTTATACGCTTGAACGTGTTGCGCGTGGTTTAGATACCATTTCAGTAACGGGTAATATCTTACGGGATTACTTAACTGACTTGTTCCCGATCATGGAATTGGGTACTTCAGCAAAAATGTTGTCAATCGTGCCGTTAATGGCCGGTGGTGGCATGTACGAAACAGGTGCGGGTGGTTCAGCGCCGAAGCATGTTCAGCAGTTGGTTGAAGAAAACCACTTACGTTGGGATTCTCTCGGTGAGTTCCTTGCATTGGCAGTGTCTTTAGAAGAGCTTGGTATCAAAGAAGACAATAACCGTGCGAAATTGCTTGCCAAGACACTTGATCAAGCAACAGGCAAACTTCTTGATAACGACAAGTCTCCATCACGTCGTACAGGTGAATTAGATAACCGTGGCAGCCACTTCTACTTAGCATTGTACTGGGCTGAAGCATTAGCAGCTCAAGACGAAGATGCTGAGTTAAAAGCGAAATTTACGCCACTTGCAAAAGCATTGGCTGAAAATGAGCAGAAGATTGTGGCTGAGCTTGCGCAAGTACAAGGTCAAGCTGCTGATATCGGTGGTTACTACGCCATTGACCCTGCGAAAGTCAGTGCTGTAATGCGTCCAAGTTCTACATTGAATGCAGCACTTGAAACAGCTTAAGTTTTAAAATATTACTGACATTTTGTTGGTCGTGAAAAAAGCCGATGCGAAAGCATCGGCTTTTTATTAATATGAGTCGGATTTTTCGATTTTTGGGGTTTTAAAGTAAAAGATGGAACAAACTCGGGCTGATACGCATTCCTCTGTTTTTATGGCAGCTTTTTTATTGTTACATCTAGCTTATTATATCGTTTCGGAATCCACTTACAGTTTTATTGAAAATCATATTTATCAAAAGAAACAAGAATATGTTGAAGCAGATGAGAAAATAAGAGTTTATGTAGAAAAATATCAGGCTAAAAAAACGACATACTATTTTGAGCTTTACAATGATGGTTCTTATCTCGGAGATATTTTCTGTGGTGCTACTATGATTCATTTATGTCGGGAGTGGAGTGATTATCAGTATGGCTTTAAAGTCGAAAATTTAGCCTACGAAGCCCGAGTGAATGATTTAGGTGAGGTGAAGTCGGTTAGAGTTAAATATTTTGACTTAATTAATAATGATAAATATAAAATTATAAATAATAGGGAGTTTTTTTCTCCATCATTATCAACACTTGTTGGTAAATTAATGATCAGTCTTATTTTTGCTCTCTGCGTAAATCTTTCGATCTTGATTTATTGGTGTAAAATTCTTCGTGAAAGACAGTTAAATAAATATAAATATGATTACTTTATAATTTATGGTTGTCCCTTACTTATGTTGGGTTATTTCATAAAATGTATTTTTGATATTTATTCTTTTGTATTCTGAATCATCTGTTGTTTAGCGCATGTTTTAAAGCCCACGAAAGTGGGCTTTAAAACATCTAAATTCTAACGGCCATTACGGTTACGACCGCGCGGTGCTTTGGTGTTTGGACGGGTTGTGCCATTGGTCTTACGACGTGGTTTATCTGCTTCGTCAGTTTGCCAGATACGGGTTGTACCACCACCTGCTTTTTTCTTGCCTTTAAATGGTTTTTCACCTTTTTCTTCACGTGCTTTATCTTTGGCGCGAGAGAAATGCGGTTTATTATTCGATTTTTTCGCGAAAGAACGACCTTCATAAGGCTTATCGGCTGGAACATCTTTAAAATCTGGATAAAGCAAAGGTTCGATTTCCAGTTGTTCACCAGGCTGTAAACCTAGTTTAACCAGATCAATTGTACCAATTTGAGTACGAATCAGACGTAAAGTTGGGAAACCCACAGCAGCGGTCATACGACGCACTTGACGGTTACGGCCTTCACAGATTTGTAATTCGATCCAAGTCGTTGGAATATTGGCACGGTAACGCACAGGTGGATTACGTTCCCATAGCCATTCAGGTTGATCGACTTTACGGGCTTTGGCAGGTAAGGTCATCCCATCTGCAAGTTCAACACCCTTTTGCAGTTTTTCAATGGCTTCTTCTGTGACATCACCATCAACTTGAGCCAGATAAGTTTTATATTTCTTATTGTCTGGATGGGTGATGAATTGATTTAAACCACCATGATCCGTAAGAAACATTAAACCTTCAGAGTCTAAATCTAAACGTCCTGCAATACGAAGTTCAGGATCTTTGATAAAACTTGAAACTGTTAGATGTTTTTCATCTTCGCGAAACTGTGACAAAACGTCAAAAGGTTTGTTAAATACGACTACTTTCATATGAATATACTACTTTGGTTATGGGCGGCATCATAACAATAACGGTTTCTATTTAATGGGAAAATGTTGTTATTTCCCGTATAAATCTCAAAAAAACCAGTTTTGAACTAAACTGTTTCATGCAATAAAAAACGAAAGTATGCCAGAGAAGGCATAGACATAATCGCTAAAATACATGAGGGAGAACCTACAAAATGGGTTATCAGAAGATCGTGGTTCCTACGGATGGAGACAAAATCACAGTAAATGCAGATCTGTCACTAAATGTTCCAAATCGTCCGATCATTCCTTTTATTGAAGGTGATGGTATTGGTGTGGATATTACACCAGCAATGAAAGCAGTAGTAGATGCCGCTGTGCTAAAAGCTTACGGTGGCAAACGTTCTATCGAATGGATGGAAGTCTACAGCGGTGAGAAAGCAGACAAAATTTACGGCAACTATATGCCAGAAGAAACTTTTGATGCTTTACGCGAGTTTATTATATCAATAAAAGGGCCATTAACCACACCTGTTGGTGGTGGGATTCGTTCTTTAAATGTGGCATTACGCCAAGAACTTGATTTATATGTCTGTGTGCGGCCTGTTCGTTGGTTTAAAGGAGTACCTTCACCCGTGAAGCATCCTGAACTGACCGATATGGTGATCTTCCGTGAAAATTCGGAAGATATCTATGCTGGGATTGAATGGCCAGCAGATTCTCCCGAAGCGAAAAAAGTAATTAAATTTCTGCAAGAAGAAATGGGCGTCACCAAAATCCGTTTTCCTAAAGATTGTGGTATCGGGATTAAACCAGTGTCTAAAGAGGGGTCTCAGCGCCTAGTGCGTAAAGCGATTCAGTTTGCAATTGATAATGACAAGCCTTCGGTGACCTTGGTGCATAAAGGCAACATTATGAAATACACCGAAGGTGCATTTAAAGAATGGGGGTATGAACTGGCTATAGAACGTTTTGGTGGTCAGTTACTGGATGGTGGCCCGTGGGTAAAAATTAAAAATCCCAAAAATGGTAAAGACATCATTATTAAAGATGTCATTGCTGATGCGTTCTTGCAGCAAATTTTAATGCGCCCTGCAGACTACTCGGTGATTGCGACCCTGAACTTAAACGGGGACTATATTTCTGATGCACTGGCGGCAGAAGTGGGTGGAATTGGAATCGCACCGGGTGCCAATATTGGCGGCGCGATTGCCATGTATGAAGCCACTCATGGCACAGCACCCAAGTATGCGGGACAAGATAAAGTCAATCCGGGTTCGATTATCTTGTCTGCTGAAATGATGCTGCGTGACATGGGCTGGACGGAAGCAGCAGACTTCATCATTACTGGTATTTCTGGAGCGATTTCAGCCAAGACAGTGACCTATGATTTTGAGCGTCTCATGTCAAATGCAACTTTGTTGCGGTGTTCGCAATTTGCTCAAGCCATTATTGAACATATGAAAGATTAATTTTCACTTGCAGAGAAAGGGCGGTTATACCGCTCTTTTTATTTTTAAATGAGTGAACGAAGTCATATTAAAATAATATACAAAACTGCAGATATAACCTATGTTAGGGTTTTATAAAATAAAATCTGGGCATTATGGCAGAACGAAAATATGGTCAGGCTGCAGCTAAAACGATCGAAACATTCTCCAGCTTGGACTGGTATGGACAAGAGCTGAATAATCAGAAATATGAAAAGGTACTCTTTGTTGATCTGGATCTGTCTGAGGCGAAAAGCACTGGGGTAATTTTTAATGAATGTACATTTCGACAAGCACGGTTTAATGCATCCGTTCATCAAAGTAGTGCATTTTTAAATTGTACCTTTATCTCGTGTAATTTCTTTGACAGTAAATTTACCGACTGTAAATTTGTTGGAAGTATCTTCAGTGATTGTCAGTTTCATTATATGCGGGTTGAAGATAGTGATTGGGCTTTTGTGGGATTGCCCGGTGCAGATTTAGAAAAGGCTGCATTTTTAAGAACCCGTTTAAGAGAAGCAGATTTGACCGGCGCCCGTTGTCAAGGCAGTTCAATTCGGAACAGTGATTTATCTGGGGCGTGGTTACACCGTGCAGATTTTACTGCATGCGATTTAAGGGGGAGTGACCTGAGTGCCCTAGACCCGAAAGAGTCCCAAATTAAGGATGCAATTATTCAACTTGATCAAACCTTGCTGATTGCAGAAAATTTGGGCTTTGATGTCAGGCTCGATTGAGTTGCTGTGTAATGGTGTTGATAAAAATGAGTGGGATGTACCACTCATTTTTATGGGAGATAAAATCAGTTTTCTTTAGGCTAGGACAGATAGAGTCGGATAAAAGGTACCAATTGTTCGCCAATCACGATACCCAATAAACCCAGTAATGCAACAATTGGCGGTGCGGGAGCTTTCACATCAAGGAGGTAATACAGCACGCCAACCAATACACCGACAGCTAGCGACAATAAATAAATCTTCATATTTGGTAGGTCTTAGTCCACTTTTGCTTTGCAGAAAGGGTCAATTTTAGGATTACTGTTCCAGATGTATTCAGCCTCTTCCGCGCAAAGTTGCGCAACCTGTTCACCTTGAGTGTTATGAATAAAGGCAAGAGTCATATCCATACCTGCACTCACACCTGATGAAGTATAGAATTTTCCATCAATTACCCAACGGGCTTGGGCTTGCCATAACACTTGGTCATTGAGTTTTTGTACAAACTCGAATGCCATTTTATTCGACGTTGCTTTAAGTCCATTTAAAAGACCAGTCGCTGCAACTAATGAACTGCCTGTACATATTGTGAGTACGTGTGCACTTTGGGTCGCTAAAGTTTTAAGCTCATCAAGAAACTGCTGGTTATTCATCAGTTCAAATGTCACGATCCCCCCCGGAACCAATAGAATACTTTGTGCATTGGTTTCAATTTCACTAAAAGCTTGGGTTTGGATGCAGACACCATGCTTATTGGAAACCAAGCCACCATTTAGGCTATAAAACTGCACTTGGTAGTGCGCTTGCAATAAGCCAAACAACTCGACAGGGCCCATGATGTCGAGGGTTTCAAAATCTTCAAAGACGATGGCATTAACGGGGATACGCATTGCTTTTCTCACTTGTTTAATCTGCGTAATACCATAGAGAGCTGCAAATTTTTTATTGTGAATATTCTGTATGGCTTATTTTGAATTATGCTAAATCAGTGGACTTTTGGCCTGATCTGTTAGCAAGCGGAACATATTTTTAGCTTAAATTTTAAACATTTAAGCTGGTTGAATTAGAAAAACTGTGGTGTATCGTAAATTTAGAAAAATCTGTATCTATCATTTCTAGACCAGATGTTCAAAATAACTGGAAAATAGAGAGAGTGTTGTGTCATGAAGATGTATCAAATTGATGCTTTTACCCAACAATTATTTAAAGGAAATCCGGCCGCGGTTATCGTGGTGGATGAATGGTTAGATGACCATTTGATGCAGAATATTGCGATGGAAAATAATTTATCAGAGACCGCATTTGTCAGAACACTTGATGACAGTAATTATGAGATTCGCTGGTTTTCTCCACTGGATGAGGTGGCTTTTTGTGGGCATGCGACTTTAGCCAGTGCTTTTGTACTGTTTAAAGATTTCACTCAAGCCACAACCATTCAGTTCCATGTGCGCGAGCTCGGAATTTTTATTGTCAGCCAAGCTGCTGATGGCAAAATCAAAATGAACTTTCCAATTCGAAAAGCTGAATTAGTCTCTGATTTTCCTCAGGAACTACGTGAGGCGCTGACGAAACCATTTAAAGCTGTTTATCGTAATGCTCAAGCTTATATTGTTGAATATGAAACCGTGCAGGATGTATTGGATGAACAACCTGATCTGGAAAAATTAAAACAACTTGGCAAGGTTCGTACAGCAATTACTGCTTCACAGCCGGATGTTGCCATTACCGCACGCGGCGAAGGGACGTTTGATTGCGTTTCTCGCTATTTTGCACCCGCAATTGGCATTGATGAAGATCCAGTCACGGGTTCGATCCATACCGCGATTGTCCCGCTTTGGGCCGATAAATTAAACAAGAAACAATTGGTGGCTTTTCAAGCTTCTGCACGTGGCGGGATTCTGGACTGTGTGATTGAATCTGAACAGCGTATTGAAATTTCAGGTTATGCAAAATTATATATGCAAGCTGAATTGCTAATCTGATTTTTAGCTTAAATTGTGCAAAAACAAAGATAAAAGCTGTTTAAATAAACAGCTTTTTTCAAAACATAACTATTAAAAATGCGAATCGTTCTCTACTATAGCTTGACGTTTTTATTTAAATCACCAAAATTACTTGGATAAATTATGTTAATGCGGTTTAAGCAGCTTACTCTCTCTCTTTGTTTGATCGGGTTGAGTGCGACGTCTTGGTCTCAGACAGTACTCGTAAAAAGTGAAAAAAATATCGAAGAATATAAATTAGATAATGGTTTTCGTGTAATTCTTGCGCCAAATGATAAAGAAAACAAAGTCTATGTAAATACGGTTTATTTTACGGGTTCACTGAATGACCCGAAGGGTAAAGGCGGTCTGGCACATCTATTGGAACATCTGGCTTTTAAAGGCACGCAGAATGTGAAAGGCGATGAGTTCCAGCGTCGCCTGGATCAATTTACCCTGATGACCAATGCCAGCACCGATTACTACTCGACTAAATATTTAAATATTGTTCGTCCTGAAAAGAATGCATTGAATGAAATTCTGTACCTCGAATCTGAGCGTATGGACAAATTGGTACTGCAAGAAAAATTTGTGCCTTCTGAAATTGAGATCGTCAAACGTGAACGTGAAATCCGTATGGATCAACCTTTTGCGGTATTGATGGATCAAATGTGGAAAGCCGCTTATGGCAACCAATATTTGGGTCGTTTGCCGATTGGTGATCTACCCGAGTTAAAGTCCATTCAGCTGAATGAATTGAATCAGTTTTATAAAACTTGGTATGCGCCGAATAATGCGGTGATGGTGATTTCAGGTAAATTTGATAAGACCGAAGTCTTAAATAAAGTTGACCAATATTTTAGTCCAATACCAGCACGTGCTGTGCCTGCCCAGGTACAAGTGCCTGTTCTGGATTCAAGCAAAATTGAACAGCGCCAATTTACCGTGCAAAAGGGCAGTGATTTAGCCAAATTCCACATCTATATGAATGGTAAAAATACCAAGCTGCAGCCTGCGTTAGCATTGGCACCGGCACTCTATACCATGCAACCTAGTGGTATCCTGTATAAAAGTATGGTGGAGACGGGGATTAGTACTGCAGTGCAGTCAACCACATGGTTAGATCAAGATTTTAATTTGGTGTTTATGGGCGCAATTTATGCACCGAATCATGATGCCAAAAAAGTTAATGACGCGCTCACGGCGGGTGTAGAAAATAGCCATGAATTTAGTGAGGCCGAGTTACAACGGATTAAAAATATCACACAAAATGATGCGGATACCATTATGAATGATGCGGTGGCATTAGGCTCACGTCTGAGTGATTATGCCGTTTCATCTCATGGTCAGTGGGATCAGTACTTTAAAGATTTACAATCAGTTAAAGATTTAAAATTAAAAGATGCCAATCAAAGTTTAAAAGAGTTTTTAGTGTCATCACATCGTATTTCAGGTGATATTTTACCAACACCTGAAGATCAGAAGAAGGCGATGACGTTAAAAGCCGATAATCAGCCAAAAACGCTAGATCAAAGTGCAGAAAAACCTGAACCATTAAAGGATGTCAGTGTTTATCAGCAGGAAGTCAGCCAGTTTATGACGCAGTCTGCTCAACAATTGCAAAAGAATGAGCAGAAAATTCAGCGTGGCGAGTTAAAGAATGGTATTCGCTACGCGCTATTCCCAACGCCTACACGTGATGATAAAACCTATGCCACCATTAGTTTAGATTTTGGTGATGAAAAAACATTATTTGGCAAAGGTGTGACCTTAGATTTAACCAGTTATTTGATGTTACGTGGATCTGAAAAGCATACTTTGCAAGAAATTACGGATAAAGCCATTGCTGCAAGTGGTGGGGCATCGGTCAGTTCGAATGGCAATGGTTTTACCATTGTGATTCAGGCGAAGAAAGACAAGTTTGAAGATTTCTTCAACTTTATTGTGGATGTGGTTAAACAACCAAAATTCTCGCAAACTGAGTTTGATTTGGCAAAAAATCAGAGCTTATCGGTACTGGATCGTCCATATACAGAACCTGCGGTTGTGTCATCGATGACTTTATCTAAAATTCTGGAAATCTATAAACCAGGAGATATCCGTTATCACTTTGAACCAGAACTTGCGAAAAAGCAGATCAGTGAAGTCACTCAGCCACAAATTAAACAGTTCTATGAGCAATTCTTTGTGACGGATCATGCCCAAATCGCTGTGACAGGTGATTTTGATGCTAAGAAAATGCAGAAGACCTTACAAAAGGCCTTTGGTTCTTGGAAAGCAAAGCAGCCGTTCACGAAAGTGACAGGTCAATATACGGTGTATAAAGCGCAGAAAGTACATGCTTTATCGGAACAGCGTGAATTTGGTAGTTATCAAAGTGTACTGGCGTTGCCTGTTGGTTCATACCATAAAGATGCACCAGCTTTGATTATCCTGAGTCATATCTTGGGGAACTCGCAACTCTCATCGCGTTTGGCACAAGAGTTACGTGAGAAGAACGCCTTGGTATATGGCTTTGGTAGTGGCCTAGATCTTGATCCAGATATTGATGATGGTACGTTGAGTATCACTGCAAATTATACTTCTGGTCGTTCTGAGCAAGTTTCGCAATCGGTACATAAGGTATTGAATGAGTTACTGAGCAAAGGCGTGACTGAGCAGGAAGTGGAAGCAGCCAAAGCCGATATCATGAAAAAACGGGTGACCGCTTTAGAGGACGAGCGCAATATTCATGGCATGCTCACGGGGCAGTTAGAGCGTAACAAGACTTTGTTGGATCGTGCTGAGCGAGATCAAGAACTTGCGAAACTGAGCAAAGAAGATGTCAATGCGGTAATCAAGAAATACATCAAACTTGATCAGTTTGTCGAAGTCATGGCTGACCAATACGGGCAAGCACAAGATCTGAAATAAATCATAAAAATAAAGCCACCAAATCGGTGGCTTTATTTTTAGCAGAAATGTTTAATGATCATGTTTATGCGCATGAAAATCTTCATTCTTACGGAAGCGTAAGTAGTTTTCAAACTGTTCACAGTATTCGTCAAAGTTGTCTTCCAGCATCATTTGGAATTGTTGCAGTAGATAAGACATTACTTGCTCTTTGGCATCACGCATTTCTTCGCCGTCTTTAAAGTTATTGGCTGCAACCCAGGTATTAAAACGGGCAGTGGCGAATAACATGGCTGCACTGACTTGACCACGTAATTCTTCTGGTTTAGCTTGCTGACCTTTGGGTGGTCGGCAGAAATCATTGGCAAGCTTAATGAACTCATCTGCACGCTCAAAAAAGACTGCATTTAAAGCTTCTTCTTCCGTCACATCAGTGGCGTTAATTTTTTGAGACATGGTTTTTCCCAGCGACAAGTTAAGACACATTATTATAGACAAAGCCTTGTCGAAACTAAACCTTTGCCTTAACCTAAAATAGCCTAAGCAATTAGAATAACCACTATGCAAGATGCAATCGCGATTCAAAGCTTAAAAACGGATATTGCTTTATTACGCCAGCATATTTATCCACCCCAATATTTAGAGCATGTCGAAGGCTTGCCGATTTATTATGGGCTGAAAGAGGATGTAGATGAGTATTATCGGCAGTGGCAACCGCTGATTGAAAGAGCACAACAGTTATGTCAGCCTTTTATGGAAGACGAAATTGTGGATGCGATTCACTTACCCAGTCACTTAAATCTGCCGCTTTTTTTCTTTCAGGTGGATCGGATTCGGATCAATAAAACCCGTGCCAAAGAGTCTAAAACTTTTCGCGGTGTGGCGGCTTTGTTAGAAAAATGTGGCCAGTTTGAGACCGATCAGATTTTTGCGATGCAGGAATGGTTGGGCAGTGACGATACTGCGGCCTTAGTTGCACATCGTGAATTTATTGATTTACGTACCTATGTATTTCAGCATGGGCAAAGTGACTATACCCGTACTCGGTTTTATATGAATGGCGTGATTTTAAGTGTAGAGCCGCATTTTAAATTGGTGGATGCACGGGACAAGCCACGTAAGCAGCGTAATGATAGTTATAGTGATCCGATTGCTGATAATGGTACGTGGAAGATTTTTGGGAAATATCGGTAAATGATTTAAGCTTAATATGGAGATATTATCTGCCTGCTAAAGAACTAATTTTCATTTTCCGTTAAGGTGAGTAAGACCTCAAAAATTATGAATAACCGAATACCTTTTGTATAGGTGGTGCCTTACTTTTGACTGGGCAAAAGTAACAAAACCCCTCTGTTAAGCTGATGGCACATCCTTGATGCCACAGCTTAACGGCGGCATCCATGCCGCCAGCACGATAACAGAGTGAGGTGATTTTCCCTTGTGCAGCAATCAATCCTCATCCCAAAAAATATCTTTAGCAGATAAACCCTGTAGCTTTTTATTCGCTTTCTTGGCCACATGTGGTTGTTGTGCCTTGACCCAACCTAAAGCAAATAAAAATTGTGGATGCTTCACAGCCTGTTGTTCAAAGATCTGTTCGGCGACAAAGAGATCATTATAAAAACCTAAATACTCCTGAATCGGCTGCAACTTATTTAAGAATTGTTGAACTTGTTTTTCAGGATAAATCCCTGCAATAAAGTCGATGCAATAACGCAATTGTTTAACGCGTTTACGGGTACGGTGTTGTTGCTCGACTTCTAGCTTCGAAAATTGAGAGGTATCTTTAAGAATTTTTTGATACAACTTGGTTAAGCTTTTAGCTGCTTGTTTAGACAGTTTAGATTTAGACTCATGCTCACTATAGGTGAAGCTGAGTAATGCTAAAAATAGCTGTGTGGTTTTAGTGTGGCTTAATAATTGAAAAACACCACTGTCAACATTTTCAGGGAATGGGAAGTCAAAATCACAGACTTTTTTTACTAAAGGAATAACAGAATCTTGAATCGCATCATTATCGCGTGATTGACCTAATGCTCTAAAAATATCAGCCAATTGGCTTTCCCAACTAGGATCAATTTGCGCAGACCAGTTCGAAAAATGTTTTAAAGCAGAACGTAAACGACGTAAACCAACACGAGCTTGGTGAATATGATCTGCTTCGGCTACACCATCGGCAATTGCGGCTGCATTAGGTAAGATATGATTAAGCGTATTTTCGATAATCAGTTTGATTGCTTGTTCAGCACTGACATTTTTCTGTAGGCTGAGTGATTTCGCTTTGCTGGCAGGGGATACCGTTTTGCCCATAGCCAATAAATTGCCACGTTCAGCTTTACTGCGCACATCGAGCCAGAGTTGATATTTATCTACCCAGGTTTTAGCAAAATCAATCAGAGACTGTGCTGAGCCTTGTTTTAATTCAAATTCAACTTCGCAGATTTTAGCTTGATTAGTTGGAGTTCGGATTTCGCCATCATCCAAGCAGACTTCAATTTGAGTCCCTTCAAACTCGAACACATGAAATGTACGCTGTACGTCAGTTTGAAATTGCAACTGTAGTTCAGCAGGTTCTTCACCTAACACATCGCGAAGTACGTTTTGGACCGTTTGATTATGTTGATATAAAGATAAATCCAGTTCAGGTTCTTCTGTACATTTGCCTAAATAAATATCTTCTTCGATGCGTTGTAAATGGTTTTTACTGGCAGCTTTAAAGGTTTGCACCCAATGTTCACCTTCCTGACGCAAACGAATAGCCACATAATTTTTTGCCAGTAAACGGTCAGCAGTGTCATAGTATTTGGCTTGTAGCTGAATTTTTTGTGCTTTTTGTTTGCTTAAAAGCTGCAACACACTTTTTTTCTTAGATTCAGGGAGTTGAAATTTTAGCTCTATTTCCATGATGTTATGACTCCTGACCACCGAGAATGATAAATATAAAAATAGTATAACTTGTTGATCTCAAAAATCATTGTAAAGTTGTTTTAAGCAGGGAAAGGATGGCACGCAATGACTTTATTTTGTACAGAAAATGCATTAACGTGTGGAGAGTCTTGCACGATTAGGATGATCTTAAAATGAATGCACCAGCGAATATTACCCAGCCAGTGGAATTTTCATTACCCATTAAAAACTATGACGAATTTTATCATTTTTATTTAACCGAACACCGCAATATCGCCAGTCGCCGTTTACATGCAGCAGGCAGTTCGATTGGTTTATATTTCTTTAGTCAAGCCATCCGTAAACGTCAGGCAAAATATGCGGTATATGGTTTAGTATCAGGCTATGCCTGTGCTTGGGTTGGGCACTTCTTCTTTGAACATAATAAGCCTGCCAGCTTTAAACAACCGCTGTATAGCTTTATTTCGGATTGGCGCATGTTGTCTGATGTTGCACGTGGTCGTTTAAGTCTGATTGATCGTAAGTTTGATAAAATTGAGTCGTAAATCAACGTATATTTAAAAATTATAAAGCGACATTCGGTGTCGCAAAGCTGCTTCGGCAGTTTTTTTATTTATTTCATGAGATTTATTCCTCATTTATGGAATAGACGAAAATAAAAAATTCTCTAACACTAGAACTATGCTTTTAGTGAGGAGAGCAACATGAAATATTCAATATTAAGTGTTTTAGTGGGTAGTTTATTGTTGGTTGGGTGTGGTGGTGGAGGCTCAAATACAGAGGGGAGAATTGATGGAGCTGTCTGGAAAACAAGCGGAAAAATTGTTGATGAGAAAGGTAGCCCAATCGCTAATGCTGATATTTCGGTGAGATTGGGAAAAGTTACATATGCTACAAAATCTCACGATGATGGAACATATAATCTTGAGACACCTAAAGAATATAATTATCCTTCTACTTTTGCTGGAATTATAAAAAAGGATGGTTATATGCCCTCAACATTACTGTTTAGTTATAGTAATGGTGCGTTAGCAAAAGATGTAAACTCAGCGAATCCAAAGTTACCTTTAATACGAGAGAGCGATGTTATTTTCTTTCAAGGTTTGGATATTATTCATTTGGGAGATGATAGCTTTCAAGGTTCATCTAATTCACAATTACAAGTTCCATCACAAGGAAAAGTTTGGCTTGATACATTTAAATTTACTTCAAATTTAAAAAATAAATATGATCAAATTTGTATTAACATGACTGCCAGAGGAATAAATAGTCAAGGTAATCAAGGACAACCGTCAAACGATAATATTAGTTTGTCTGAAGATGGCAAGGTTGGTACATATATAGTCCAAATACTTAAGGATAGTGATATTTCTGGTGCCTTTACTAATATTTCCCACTGTTTTTCTTTATCAACATTTGCCCTAAATAAGAATAGTGATTCAACTATTCGTTTGCAGATAAATTCACAGCCCGCATCTGGGGATTATGATGATTTTGAAATGATTAATGTGGTTGGAACACTAAGTAATAGTAATGGTGTAACTCAACCAACTACCTCACCTAATACAGAAATGAATACGTTTGGAACTCAAAATCAAAATTATTTTATTACTGTTTCTGCTCCACTATCATCATATCCTATTCCACAGAATGGTGGATTTAATATATCTATGTCATGTGCAAGTGCATATGCTGATTTTGGTCAAAATTTTGAGTATGTAAGGCCTTCTGATCAAGTTGTGGTATCTGGTGAAACTATAAAATCAGCTGCTTGTCGTAGAGTGAATTCTGACTGGCCTAATGTTCTAAATAAAATTGATAAATTAGTAAGTACTTGTGGTTCAAAACCTTATGATAATATCGGTATTGTGGCTACTAATAGTATGAATAACTATAGTACAAATTACTCAGCATCAAACCCAATAGAATGGGGGAAACTACAAAATCAAGCATTTAAGAATTATCAAGCAGATGTAGACTTGTGTAAAAAATAAGTACTACATCTATCTTCTGCCGTATTTTTGATGCGGCTTTTTATTGCTTAAAAAGAAGACAAATCAAGTATCTAAAAAGTTTAACTATAAAAAATAGACAAAGTCTATTCCATGTTTATGGAATGGACAGGTTTATTAGAGCCTTCCATAATTTAATACGCAGGTACATTTTTGTATCTGTAATTAATTAAATTAATCAGCTAATTAAGGATAAGAAGATGAAAAAATTAGTATTTATTTTATGTGCAACCTTGTCATCTTTGGCTACGGCTAAAGTGGTGACTTGGGAAAGTCTTACACGAGTTGAAGCATGCACTGGAGCTAAACAACTTCTTGAAACGACTGGAGGAGGTAAACCTAAAAGTGATTGTGACTGCTCAAAAAATAGTAATGGAACTTGGGTTTGTGCAGCAGAAAGCAGAGATTAATTAAGTTGATGGGACTTATTTGAGTTCATGATAAGTCCCAAATTTATTTTTACCAAAAATTATTTTTATTTCAACTAATTAATAAAGAAAAGCATATGCGTGAAAATACCTTGAAAAAGTTAAAATGAAGTATTTAATTCGTATTATATAGTTTTGTTTTTCTTTTAAATCAAACTGCTTTAGCTGAAGCAGCAGAGGCTTTCGTTTGTAAAGTAACAAAGAGCACGACAACGTATAAAAATAATGAAGTTTTTAATCAAGTAAATGATAGCTGTTATGGAGATGATTGCATTCCGGAATTTATGTCTTTTGATAAAGATGAGTTACAGCAATTCTCAAGCCATTTTTATCGGCACGGTCAACCACAATATAACCTAGCACAGTTAATGAAGTAATTGCTCGCTTAAGTTGTGAGAGAACGTAGGATCTTGAAATATCAAGAATTGACGAAAGTTTTAAATATATTGGTCGAGAGTTTGGAAAAACTGAATTTGCTAGGACCACAAAAATTGAGGAGCAATCAGGTATTTGTACACTTAAAAATTTTAATACGAAGTTTTAATGATTTAAAAAAAGGAGCATATATGTTAAATCTTTCAAAAACTATTTTATCTGTAATGATTTTAAATTTGTTAAGTGGATGTACAACCATGCAAATGCTTGGAGAAAGCAAGGATGAGATTAAAAAAGGAAATTATGGATGGGGAACATTTTATGGGGCATATTCACTTATTGTTGGTCCAGTTGTAGATGTCGTTACATTGGGTGGGACATTGGATGCTGAACAAAGTACAACCCTTTGGACTGGTGTAGCAAGTCAACAAATCGCACAGCAGCAGATAAAAACAGGAAAAAAGACATTTAGTAATCTAAATTATTGTATTAAATATGACGATACTTCATCTGATAATTATGACTATTTCACTAGGGCTTGTTGAGAATTAACAAAGGGTACTGATTAATTTATAATAGTACTATGGATAGATACATACTTACTGATGCCCAATGGGCAAAAATGGAACCTTTTTGCCTAGGTAAAGTGACTGATCGAGGTCGTAGTGGAAAAGATAATCGATTATTTTTAGAAGCAGTCCTATGGATTGCCCGTACAGGCAGTCCATGGCGTGATCTACCTGCTCATTTTGGTAAATGGAATACCGTCTTTAAAAGATACCGTGATTGGGTGAAAGCTGGTGTATTTGAAGCTATTTTTGCATCTGTAAATGAAGATGTTGATTTGGAATACGCCATGATTGATGGAACGATTGTTAAAGTTCATCGACATGGCCAAGGTGCAAAAGGGGGACTTTCAAACAGTCTATAGGTAAATCTCGAGGTGGAATGAGCTGTAAAATTCTTGCCTTAGTGGATAGTCTAGGCAACCTCATTAAGTTTCGATTAATGCCTGGTCAATATCACGATTTAGTAGAAACCAAACCTTTAATCGAAGATGTTGATTTTCAAGCATTACTAGCGGATAAAGCATTTGATGCAGATTGGCTCATCCAAGAACTCAATGAACGTAAAGTGAAAGTGGTGATCCCACCTAAATCTAATCGAAAAGTAATGAGAGCATTTGATACGATTATGTATAAATGGCGTCATCTCATTGAAAACTATTTCTGTAAGTTAAAAGAATTTAAACGTATAGCGATGCGTAGTTGTAAAACAGATACGAGTTTTGAAGCCATGATTCAATTGTGCGCGAGTTTAATTAACTCTCGGTAATTCTCAACAGACCCTAATAATTGTGGACAAAATATTAAAATTTTATGGTGGGAAGGAGATGGTTATGCTTCTGGTAGCCATGATTTTGTTCACTTAAATACAACTAACTTACGTACGGATGAAATCCAAAAGCCTAAACGAAGTATTATTTATGTAGCTTGTCCTATGAATTCGACTTTTGCAAAACTTGATCGAAGATGGACAATGCAATGTCAGCTAATCTAATTTTATCAACTGAGATTGTGAAAAAGTGTTTGTCGTTAGAACTTTTAAATTTCAGACAAACTTCATTAATAACTGTACCAACTCACTTTGTCGATGTGTTCTGGTTTTGGTAAAAATTGATTGTAAATGTTTTCGGACAGTATCCAGTTGAATGTTGAAAGTATGCGAAATCTCTTTTAATGTTTTGGAGTCCAACAACTGTTCACAGATTTTATTTTCTACAGGTGTAAAGAGGAAAATCTGTGTGTATAGCTCTCTTTGATATTTAGCCTTGTGTTTCAAACAAGAAAAGGTCGCTAATACGACAGGACGTAAACCAAAAATTTTATGCGCTTTTTCAGGAATGAGTAAATCCAAGGTTAAAAATAAATCATGGTCAAGCATCATTGTTTTAGTCCGTTGAGCATAATCCAATGTTTGATAATGATTGTAATTGTGCTCTAACTCAAATAAATGCCGACTAAACAGGCTTTGGCAATATTCATTAAAAGTGAAGCTTCGTTGATCAATACGTAGGTGCGGATTGTTTTCACATAATTGTCTTGCTTCATCATTTAACTCTAAGACAGTTCCATTCAAATTGATGATTGCAATTGGTTGTTTAATTTTTTGGATCAGCTGAGAGCCTAATAGAGTCCGCGTTGAATATTCAAAATGATGACGATGCTGCTGAATTTTTTGTTGCAACATCGGTAGCATGTCATAAAAAGGTTGTAATTCTGAACTGCTCAACGCCCCACGATGCGGGCTGGTCAGGAGTGCCAAGATCACACAAATTTTTTGATCATAAATGAGTTGGATTGCAGAACCAAATTGTATATTCAGTGGTTGTAAGACCTGCTGATAGACTTGTGTTTGATTAATTTCTTGTTCTGTAAAATGTTGTGAATCATGCATCCAGCCCTGAAATGGGGCTGAGATTGATTTTTTTAAACGTGGGTCATCGTCAATTTCTAGGCGTACATTGGTCAAAGCCACTTGATTGAGATAATCTGCATCAATACTAAGACCATGATGTACACTAAAAGACAGTGCTTGGACTTGCAGATCAACTGCTAGAAGCTGAGACAATTGTATATTAAAAGCATGATTCAGATGTTCCAAAAACATGACCCAGTCATCAATATCTTGAACTTTTTCCAAGACTTTCATGACTGCTCTTTGCTTGATTAGATCCATCTAAAACCACGGAAAGAAATCAAATGATTTCAGTTATTTTATAATAGCTTCATGAGCACGAAAATGAGCAAAAATAAAAAAATGACTCGTTTAGACAACTATCCGATGAAATGTAATATAGATCGAACTGTACTGTAGTTTCACCAATAGCAAAATTTAAAGTGCTTTATTGATCTTGGTAGCAATCAGAGCTTCTATGCACAATCAATATAGCTTATGACATCAATATTCTTTACAGTATCAATTGAAAAGTGTTCTAACTGAGTGATTTATGCGCGGTCTATACCTCATTACCAATGATGATCCAATCCAACTATTATTAGAAAAATTAGATGTGGCTCTAGCAACAGGACAGATTGCGATTCTGCAATATCGTCGTAAAAAAGTAGCAAAAGCTGATCAGCCAAGTGAAGTCGAACAGATCAAAGCACTTTGTGAAAAGCATCAAGTCCCATTTGTGATTAATGATAATTTGGCACTGGCTGAACAATTTGGTTTAGGTGTGCATCTTGGACAGTCCGATGGTGAAATTAGCGATGCGGCTACACGTTTGCCATCAGGTGTGATTATTGGGCGGACTTGTCTAAACTCATTAGAACTGGCTGAAAAGGCAATTGCGGATGGGGCGACTTATGTGGCATTTGGTGCGGTCTATGCCACCTCAACCAAACCAGAAGCGGGTAATGTAGGCATCGAAGTCATTCAGCAGGCGAAACAAAAGTTTGCTGTACCGATTTGTGCGATTGGCGGGTTGACCGTTGAAAATTCTCAAGTGGTGATTGAGGCTGGTGCGAGCCTTTGTGCAGTAATTAGTGATATATTAGGCCGATCAACAGCCGAAATTCCTGCTCGTGTAGATGCATGGGCAAAGTTATTTGACTAATTATATGTATCCGCTTCGCGGAACCTTTATTGTTTCTCGGAACGACAACGTTCCTCGTCCTCGATTCTAGGTTGAGTCTTTTATGAGCTTATCTCCAAAGCAAGAACAGCTATTTAAACAAGCAAATAAACATATTCCAGGTGGGGTTAACTCACCTGTACGTGCATTTAACGGTGTTGGCGGTACGCCAGTCTTTATCGAAAAGGCAAAAGGGGCGTATTTGTGGGATGTTGATGGCAAACGCTACGTAGACTATGTCGGTTCATGGGGCCCAATGATTTTGGGTCACGCACATCCAGATATTATTCAAGCAGTACAAACTGCGGCGGAAGATGGTTTAAGTTTTGGTGCGCCAACTGTGCACGAAACGACGCTGGCAGATACGATCTGTGACATTATGCCATCCATTGAGTTGGTGCGTATGACCAGTTCAGGTACAGAAGCAACCATGACCGCGATTCGTCTGGCACGTGGCTATACTGGCCGTGACAAAATTGTGAAATTTGAAGGCTGTTATCACGGTCATTCCGATTCACTATTGGTAAAAGCAGGTTCAGGTTTACTGACTTTAGGCGAAGGTGAGCCAACGTCAAAAGGGGTGCCTGCTGATTTTGCCAAACATACCTTAACGCTGCCATATAATAATATCGAAGCGCTGAAAGAATGCTTTAGCAAGTTTGGTCATGAGATTGCAGGTGTGATCATTGAGCCTGTTGCAGGTAACATGAACTTGGTGACACCAATCGATGGTTTCTTGCAGGCGATTCGTGATGTGTGTGATGAATACAAATCAGTCTTCATTATTGATGAAGTGATGACGGGTTTCCGCGTCGCTTTGGGCGGTGCGCAATCGGTCTATAACGTGAAACCAGATTTAACCACTTTGGGTAAAATTATTGGTGCGGGTTTACCGGTCGGTGCTTTCGGCGGTAAACGTGAAATCATGGAATGCATTGCACCATTAGGTGGTGTTTACCAAGCAGGAACTTTGTCGGGTAACCCATTGGCCATGCGTGCAGGCATTGCGATGTTCAAGCATCTTCGTGAACCTGAGTTTTATGACAAGCTTTCAGCACAGTTAGCCAAATTACTGGCAGGTTTACAGGCTGCGGCAGACGAAGCGGGGATTCCATTTAAAACCCAGCAAGTTGGCGGTATGTTTGGTTTGTATTTTACCGATCAAGAAGATATCACCAGCTTTGATTCAATGTTGGCTTGTGATGTTGAAGCATTCAAGAAATTCTTCCACGGCATGTTAAAGCGTGGCGTCTATCTTGCACCATCAGCATTTGAAGCTGGTTTTATTTCATCAATGCATTCTGATCAGGATATTGCAGAGACCATTCAGGCAGCAAAAGAAACCTTTGCTGAAATGAAATAACGCTGCGATACATACATAAGCCCGATTTATTCGGGCTTTTTTAATGGATATATCTTTAATCTGAAATGAATAGAAAGCTTAAGGTATTAAAAAAATAAGGATTGGCCTTAATGCAACCGTACTGATTTGCTACCTGTTTATAGGATAAACCTTAGCGATGAACAAAAAAGATAAATAATCTTTATTGTACCGCCAGCTAAAATAATGCTTGAATAATAAACTATATTTGCGCTGGTCTTAGGCTGTGCTTTGGGCTTGCGTAGGCTGTAGATTGCAGTTGTATCACATCTAAAAGCTTTTTTATAAGAAACCCATAGGAATGGAGTAAAACATGAAAACTAAACATTATTTAACGTCCGCTGATGTGGAAATTCTGGTTGATGCAGCCTTGCAATATGCAACAGCGCATAGCTTTAATGTCAGCATTGCAGTTGTGGACGACGGTGGAACCTTGTTAATGATGAAGCGCATGGATGGTGCGTCGGTACTCTCAACAGAGATTTGTCAAGAAAAAGCCAAATCTGCTGCGGTCAGCCGTAGAGCAACCAAGGTATCAGAAGATATGATCCGTGATGGAAAAGTTGGCTTTTTAACGATTAATGCGGCAAAAGGCATGCTAGAAGGCGGAGAGCCGATTGTGTATCAAGCACAGGTGGTCGGTGCTGTAGGGATTTCGGGGGTACAATCTTTTCAAGATGCAGAAATTGCCCAGTATGCAATTCAACAATTTCTAGAGCAACAAACCTAAATCATCATTTAAATTCGATTCTGGATGAAATATCGAGAGAAACACGAAAAA
The DNA here is from genome assembly GCF_000369645.1 of Acinetobacter sp. CIP 64.2. Lineage (NCBI taxonomy): Bacteria > Pseudomonadati > Pseudomonadota > Gammaproteobacteria > Moraxellales > Moraxellaceae > Acinetobacter > Acinetobacter sp. CIP 64.2. The sequence continues at coordinate 1,623,168 of NZ_KB850122.1, read as the reverse complement.
AATTAGTAAAAATACGTGTCATGCATTGTAATTCAGCGCTAAGCTTTTTATGATTGCCCGCTTGTTTTCATCCAGTCGTTGGAAGGCTACCTTGAGTGATTTTCTAAGTGAACATTTGATTCATCGTGATGAAGATTTTATGGTCATCCATAAACCTGCAGGCTTACTCACTGTGCCAGGGAAAACGCCAGATTTACAAGATTGTTTAATCAATCGTCTATTAGAACTAGAACCCAAAACCTTACTGATTCATCGTCTAGATCGTGACACTTCAGGTATCTTGGTCTTTGGCCTATCCAAATTTGGACAGAGCACGATTTCACGTCAGTTTCAGGATCGTCAGACTTCCAAAATTTATCAAGCTTTGGTTGCTGGGCATTTAGAAGGTCAGGGCACCGTCGATATTCCTGTAATTTATGATCCAAGCCGTCCACCCTTACATATTGTGGATGCCTCTTATCACAAACCTGCATTAACAGAATGGCAAGCGATCGAACATTTAGAAATTCAAGGACAAACTGTAACTCGAGTTCAACTGATTCCGATTACAGGGCGTTCGCATCAGCTTCGTGTGCATATGCAATATTTAGGTCATCCGATTCTGGGTGATACCTTATATGCCACACCCGAACAGCAGCAGCTTTATGCGCGTTTGTGCTTACATGCAACGCAATTAAGCTTCGCTCATCCTAAAACAGGTGCACAATTGACATTCGATTGTCCTGTACCGTTTTAGTCTAAAAACTTTTTTATGAAACACGATGTGATGCACGCTATTTGATTGCGCTTTGTGTCAAAATACATCGTTGAAAACTACATAAAATGCCTTAACTTTTATTTGGGTCAGGGCATAAAATGTGTAGGCTAACTTGAGATAAAGGTGGAAAAATTGCAGCAGTTTGCTATTGGTCAACGTTGGTTATCAGATACTGAAACTGAACTCGGTTTAGGGGTTCTTATTGATGTAGATGAACGTTCTATCAGCATTTTATTCCCTAAAAGTGATGAAACTCGCGTCTATGCACGCAACAATGCGCCTTTATCTCGCATCATCTTTAATGTAAACGATGAAGTCCAAGACCAAGAAGGCCTTAAGTGGATTGTTGAGTCGATTGAAGATCGTCATGGCGTACTTCGTTATGATGTGGTTCGTACATTGGAAGATGGCGAACAAGAGCGCAAGTCACTGAACGAAACCCGTATCGGTGCACAAATCCAACTGTCAAAACCTTTAGAACGTCTGTTGGCCAGCCAAGTCGATTATAAAGAATGGTATGACCTGCGTATTGAAGCGATGTTGTTGCAAGCACAAATGCATACCAGCCCTTTACGTGGTTTTCTCGGTGCACGTGTGGGCTTGATTTCACATCAGCTTTATATCGCACATGAAGTCGGTAAGCGTTTTGCACCACGTGTCTTGTTAGCGGATGAAGTGGGCCTAGGCAAAACCATTGAAGCAGGTTTGATTATCCACCAACAACTGAAAACAGGACGTTCAGAACGTATCCTGATTTTAGTGCCTGATTCATTGCAGTATCAGTGGATGATTGAAATGCGTCGCCGTTTCAATTTGCAATTCTCGCTATTCGATTTAACCCGCACTGCTTCGATCAAAGAACATGATCCTGAGCTGAATCCATTCCTGACTGAACAATGCATTATTGCCAGTGTCGACCTGATGGTTGACCATGATGACTTGCGTGAGCAAGCCATGGAAGCTGGTTTTGATTTGCTGGTTGTGGATGAAGCGCACCACTTGATGTGGAGTGAGGAAGAGGGCGGTAATGATCGCTATGACCTTGTTGAAGAACTGGCAGAACAGACCGCAGGCGTATTACTGCTCACGGCAACGCCGGAACAGTTAGGGGTTGAAAGCCATTTTGCCCGTCTTCGTTTACTTGATCCGCAACGTTTCAGTAGTCTTGACCGTTTCCTTGATGAGGAAGAGCAATATCAACATACCGCTAAAATTGCTGAAGTGTTGATGTCAGATCAAGCGTTGACAGAAGAGCATCTTGCTGCATTGGATGGCTTATTGGGTCATCGTATTGATGATCAGCCTGAACAGCGTATGCGTGCGATTCACGAATTATTAGACCGTCACGGCACAGGTCGTATCTTGTTTCGTAACACCCGTGAAGCGATTCAAGGCTTCCCTGGTCGTGATTGCCAGCCAGCGCCTTTGCCAGCACCAGAAGACTGGTCATTTGATGGCAAAATGCGCGAGCAAATGTGGCCAGAAGAAGGTCAACTCGATGGTGCATGGATGGAAAATGATCCGCGTGTGCCGTGGTTAATGGAAGTGCTACGCAAAGAGTTAAAACACAAAAAAGTGTTGTTGATCGCGCGTAGCGGCCCTGTAGTTGAAGCACTTGAAAATGTACTGCGTTTACATGCGGGTATTCGTACCGCGATGTTCCATGAAGGCATGAGCTTATTGGAACGTGACCAAGCGGCAGCCTACTTTGCTGAAGATAGCTATGGTGCTCAGATTCTCCTCTGTTCGGAAATTGGTTCGGAAGGTCGTAACTTCCAGTTTGCCAGTGATTTGATCTTATTTGACCTGCCTGCAAACCCGGATGTATTGGAGCAGCGTATTGGTCGTCTGGATCGTATTGGTCAGGAAAACCGGATTCAAATTCATGTGCCCTATCTGATGGGTACAGCACAGGAGCGTATGTTCCGCTGGTATAACGAAGCGCTCAATATTTTCAGCAATATTTCTCCAACTGCACAAACGTTACAAGAGAACTTCATTGTTGAATTGAAGGATTGTTTATTGGCAGATCAAGGCCAGACTTTTGAAGATTTACTGGAAGAAGTCAATGTACAACGTCAAGCCTTGGAAGCAGAACTACAGGCAGGTCGTGACCGTTTGCTCGAGTATAACTCTTGTCGTCCAATCGTGGCGCAGGGGATTGTCCAAGCGCTTGAAGATTATGATGACAATACCACTCTGCCAATGTTTGTGAAGCGTTTCATGTCATCCACCAATATTGACTTTGATGAGCAGAGCAACGGTACAGTGATCATCAAGCCAACGGATCAAATGCAGGTTCAAGGTCTCACTTTGGACGAAGAAGGTATGACAGCAACCTTCTATCGTGATCAGGCACAGATCCGTGAAGATGCGCAATATTTGACTTTGGAACATCCGTTTATTGAAAGTGTGATGGAAATGATCCGTACACAATCATTCGGTAGTACCAATGTGGCTTTGCTGAAATCCAATGCTTTGAAACAAGGTTCAGTTTTACTTGAAGTCTGGTTCAAAGTTGATGTGGTTGCACCAAAGGCATTGAACTTGCCATCAAGTTTACCGAAACAATTGATTCGTGTATTACTCAGTGAAAATGGTCAGGACTTGTCTGCCAAGATCGATCCAAGCATTTTACGTCCATATCTGCATCATCTTGATGGCAATAGCTGTCGCCAAGTGGTGAAAGCACGCCGTGAAGTGATTGAGTCACGTTATGCACAAGCTTTAGAGATTGCAAAAGGATCATTACCAGAGTTAATGCAGCAAGCCAAAGAGCATTACAGCGGCAAATGGCAGTATGAAATTGATCGTTTAAGCTATCTCAAGCAATTTAATCCAAGTATTCGTCAAGATGAAATTGAGCGTTTACAGAAATTCCAGAAAGAGGGCCTAGGTCTCCTAGATGGTCTTTCTGTGACGCCAGAAGCAATTCAAGTTTTGGTTGTTGTTAAACCTTAACACGACGAAATGCAATAAAAAAGCATCTGAAAAATCAGGTGCTTTTTTATTTTCAAGGTTTTTAAATTGATGGGTTTGATTGAGACGCAGTGATTTATTTATGAATAGTTTTTAGGAAATTGTGGAAACTCTAGTGAACGCGTTTGTAAAAAGGAACTCACTGCTGCTAGCGTTTCAGCCGATTTAATCCGTGTTGCTACAATTTCTGCTTCTTGATCGATACATTGAAGAATTTGTTCAATTGGAAATTTAATTTGTTTTTTGATGATTCTAAGTGAGGTTAATGAGAGTTGCCCCATTTTTTGCGCTTGTTGGTGAGCATACGTATAAGCATCTGGAACAATCTGGTTAATCAGCCGAGCTGTGAGTGCCTTCTCAGCATTAAACTTTTCGCCAGTCAGGAGTAATTCCGCGGCAAGATGATAGCCAGCTTGAGGTGTCATAAATAAGCTTGTGGCACCTTCGACAGAGAGACCCAAATTGACAAATGGAAGTTGGAATATAGCATTGTCCTCTGCAAAGACTAAATCACAATGAAACAGTAATGTTACACCAACCCCTATAGTGCATCCTCGAATTGCAGCAATAATTGGTTTTGAGCATTGCGCTAATGCCTTTAAGAAATGAAATGGAGGAAAGATATCTTCATCCAAAGTGGTTGCTTGTGTTTGAGCCAAAGATAAAAAGTAGCTCATATCATTGCCTGCGGTGAAATCCGTTTCATTACCTCGTAGAATAATCACATGTATATCGGTTGCTTCATCTGCATCAATAAATGCTTGAGCGAGTTGTGTATACATTTCACTATTTAATGCATTTTTAGCTTTGGGGCGCAGAATTGAAATAGTTAAAATACCATCGATTAAATCAAAATTTAGATGTGGGGTCTGATTTTTTAAATAATCCAACATTAGGGTATACCTTGTAATTAAAATTATAGAAATTCATTCTTAAATCTAGAATTAAGAATCATTGTTAACGGTTTTGATAGATATTAATGATTTGTATATGCCTATTAATAATGTTTTTTGATTCAGTTTTCAAGGGATCTTAAGTATTGTCCTAATGTGTATATATGTTTGGCATATAATGTTTTTTTGACAAAATTAATGTGTTTTTTTGGAATTTTTTGTCATTTTTATTTATTTTTAAATAATGTTGAATGATTTGAACTTTGTTTTAGACGGTAATTTTTTAATTTATTAAGATGTTTGAAACATAGGTTGAATCATATTGGGTAATTTATGTGATTTTTATTCTCTGAGTGCATTTTTAATTTTGATGGATTTAAAATAAATGCATTTATTTTTATTATTAAGGTGGTAGGGTCTTTTAATGGAAATAAAAACTACGGATGTCATTTTAGATGCTTCATCTACACATATTCATTATTTAGCTCATTGGGAAAAGGAAAAGCCTCATAAAAATTATTTGATACAACCTTTACCTAATGGAAAGGTCGAGCACTACACATGGGCTCAAGTAGCGTACCAAGTGCGTTGTATGGCAACATATATCAATAAATTAGGGCTTGAGCCAAAAAGTAAAATTGCTATTTTTGGAAAAAATAGTGCTCATTGGATCATGGCTGACCTAGCAATCTGGCTGGCAGGGCATATTTCAGTTCCATTATATAGTACCTTCAATAGTGAAGGCATTAAATATGTGTTAGAGCATAGTGAAGCAAAACTTTTATTTATTGGAAAGTTGGATGCCGTAGGAGATAGCTGGAATGAGGTAAAGAATGTAATTTCAAAAAATATGCCATGTATTTTTTTGCCACAAGCACCTGAGTTTGATGGATTAACATGGAAAGAAATAGTTTCTATAACTGATCCTTTGAAACAAATCGATTTTCCTAATGCCAAAGAGGTTGCAACTATTATTTATACTTCGGGTAGTACAGGAAGGCCGAAAGGTGTGATGCAAAGTTTTGAGACTTTACTTTCACCTGTAGAAGAGTTGAAAAATGCATTTGAAATTAATTCAAATGATCGTCTACTTTCACATTTGCCTCTTGCTCATATTGCGGAACGGATATTAGTTCAATCTATTCCAATTGTTAATGCTTGCACTATTTATTTTTCTAATTCTCAAGAGACATTTATTGAAGATTTAAAGCGAGCGAAACCAACGGTTTTTCTTACAGTACCTCGTTTGTGGATTAAATTTCAATCTGGAATTAATCATAAGATTTCCCCATCAATGCAACGTATGGTTTTTAAGTTGCCAATCTTGAGTGGTGTATTAAAGAAAAAATTATTGAGTAAGTTAGGCTTAAATCATATTCGAGTGGCACTTACTGGTTCAGCACCATTACCTGCAAGCGTCATTAAATGGTACCGAAATTTAGGATTGGAACTGCTTGAAATTTATGGGATGACTGAAAACTGTGGTTATTCTCATCTTACAAGGGTTGGACAATATCAGAGTGGTTATGTTGGACATGCGCACTCTAGAGTGGAGTGTAGAATTGATAGTAATGGTGAGATTTTGGTCAAGAGCCCAGGAACCATGTTGGGTTATTACAAGAATTCTGAAAAAACAGCTGAAGATATGACGGAGGATGGCTTTTTTAGGACGGGTGACATGGGATTAATTGATGATACAGGTTGCTTAAAAATTACAGGGCGAGTCAAAGATATTTTTAAAACATCAAAAGGAAAATATGTTAAGCCAGTACCGATTGAACAAAAAATAGCTGCACATGATTTCATTGAATCTGTTTGTGTCGGGGGCTCAAGTCAGCATCAACCCGTGGCATTTATGATGTTAGCTGAAGAGGTTAGAGCTCAGCTGAATCATGGGAATAAACGTGAGGTGATTGAATTAGCAATTAATGAATTAAAAGAAAGTATAAATAAATCCTTAGAGCCTCATGAAAAACTCGGTTTTATGGTTGTGATTGATGAACCGTGGACAATGGAAAACGATTTGTTGACCCCGACCATGAAAATAAAACGGAATAAGATCGAAGAAAAATATGAACCTTATCTTGAATCTTGGGCAAATCAAAAAAGATCCATTGTGTGGGAATAAAAAAATAAGTCATTGCGCTTAAAAAAAGAAATGGATTTTTCCTTTTATTTAGCCATTTTCCACACAGATATAAATATATTTACCCTTTAATTGAATGGAATAACTAAAATTATTTTAATAAAGGAAATGCGATGGTGATGAATTACAGAATAAAGCTGGTCACTCTTACCCTCTGTTTGCCTGTAACTTCTATTTTTGCAGCAGGCTTAGAAAGAACAGCACAACCGATTTCTGCTTTTTTACAGAATCATAACTATTTTGAAGCAGGCTTTTCCGTAGTAGATCCCACAATCTCAGGCAGAGCCAATAATGCAAATGGTGGTGGTGTCATCAGTGATATGGCTGAAAGTTATTATTCGGTCCAGATGGCACTTAAGCTTCAACTGAATCCGCATTTTTCTTTTGGCTTGATTTATGATGAGCCTTTTGGAGCAAATGTTGCCTTTGCAACCTCTGATCCGCATCGAACTGATGAATCTGGGTTATTTTATAGTGGTAGGCAGAATACGAAGGTGGAGGCCAGTGCAAAAAATATTTCGTTTTTGGCTGGTTATCAGCCCGATGAGAATTGGAATTTGTTTTTAGGTGGTGCCTATCAAACGTTTCAAACCAATATACAGGTTCGTGGAACCGCAGGTGGCGGAACTAATGCATTAGGACACTATAATGCAAACTTACAGGAGGGAGGAGCAACAGGATATATCGCAGGTATTTCTTACCAAATTCCACGGAGTGCCTCAAAAGCTACAATAAGCTATCGTTCCCAAATAACCCATCAATTAGCCACAAATGAGTTTGGGCAAAGTAATATTCTAGCAATTGAAGATAACAATCCTGAAGCTGCTTATTTTAATGAGCGATCAAAAACCAAAGTTATTACGCCACAATCTGTGAATCTTGATTTGCAAACTGCATTAGCTCCGCAACTGATCATGTTGAGTTCCATTAGATGGGTGAACTGGAAGCAGTTTTCCTTTAGGCCTGCAAAATTTGGAGATATTTCTGAAGTTTTAGGAAAACAAGGTTTAGCGCCTGATAATCCGAATGGTTTTGATTTATTGACCTATGCGAAAGATCAGCTCTCAGCCTCAATAGGTTTGAGTTATAAGATGAATCAACACTGGTCTGCTAATGGTTCTCTATTATGGGACTCTGGAGCAGGGCATCCAGCCTCTAGTCTAGGGCCAACCAAGGGGTATTGGGGAGCAGGTTTAGGTGTGCAGTATAGCCCCAATAATCAGTACTTCATCGCAGGCGGGATGAAATATCTTAAAGTTGGCGATGCAGATGCTCAAACCGCATCAGTATTTGGAACGTCAAAATCGATTGCAAAATTTGAAAATAACCATCTTTTAGGCTACGGACTAAAAATAGGATATCGTTTTTAAGTTTTAGCAATAAAAAAAGAGGACCATTACAGTCCTCTTGTTTATTTTCAATACTTTTTAGTGATCAATATTGGCTTCCAAGAACCATAAATATTGATCCAGATCCTCGAGTGCTGCATGGATAATATCTTCAGAAATGGGATCTTGAATTTCGTCAATCGTGTCACGTAAATGATTGGCGACCACGCCATAGCGATCAGCCAGTTCTTTTAAATGATCCTGTACGGCATGAATCGTGACGGGATAAGGTTTGAGATGTGAACTTTTAGCAACCGATTGCGTTGTGCCCAGTGCGGTCCCACCGATCTGTACGGCACGTTCGGCGACATTGTCCAAGTGAGTGATGAGTGATGTTCTAAACATATCTAACATTTCATGCACTGCAATAAAGTTGCTCCCCCGCATATTCCAATGTGCTTGCTTGGTTAGCAAGGAAAGATCAATTAAGTTGGCAAGGATTTGATTTAAGATTTTTATGGTGGACTCTTTGATCGAGTCATCTAAATTATTACGTGTATATACTTTTAAAGCTTTTGCTGTTGAAGAATTCATAGTTACCTCATTCAATTCTAATGTGATGAAACATTGTGAATAAAAACCATTCATTACATCACTAGCTTATCGCTTGAATGTGCACTTGAGTGTTTTTGTTGTCTAGGCTTTTGTAAGTTTGCTTATCATCTATTCTCTTTTTGATAATAGCTGTTTTAATTCAGACTCATGGATCATTGCATTCGAAAAAGGGTCTTTTTGCATGTTAAGCATTGCTTAGATCAGCCCCGCATCTTTGCATTCCAATTTGATATAAGCATAGAAAATAGGGGCAACGATTAAACCACTTAATCCAAAAATGGATTCAAAAATCAGCATTGCCAATAACACTTCCCATGCACTGGCATTAATTTTAGTACCAATAATCTTGGCATTGATGAAGTATTCAAGCTTGTGAATAATCACCAGATAGGCAAGAGCGATGGCTGCCACAGACAGCGAAATGGTTAAGCCTGCCATGATGATCAAGGTATTTGAGATCAGGTTACCAATAATAGGAAGTAAGCCAAAAATAAAAGTCAGAATGGTCAGCGTCTTCGCAAAAGGCAAGTGGATATTAAAAATCGGTAAAACGATAAAAACGAAAATGATAAACAGACCAGTATTGATCAGGGAGATCTTTACTTGGGCAAATACCACATTCTTAAATGAAATTGAGAGCTTTTGAATGCGATGCAAAATTGCAGCTTTAAATGCAGGTTGTGGCGCATGTTGTTTAAAATTCTGAATCGATACCAAAATACCGACAATCAGGCCAATGACCATGGTCGCAAGGTTGTGCAGAATATCTGTGCCTGTATTTTTGACAATCGAAATATTATTTTTGATAAAGGATAAAATCTGGTTCTTGATATCGGCAACACTATGCGGTAGATAACCTGGTAAATACTGGCTCATCTCCGTCTGAAACTTAATCAGTGTTTGATCAATTTTAAAGTTAAATGAATTAAGCCCGGTTCCTTTTAGATCATAGATCACAAAACTAATCAGGCTGGTAATAAAGAAACCAAGCAAAACGATAGTGGCTACGCCTAAGATAATACTGATAAAGATTCGTGCCCGTTGTCCATCAATATGCTTCTCAACAATTGAACTTAAGCTATTAATAATTTCAAAGACCAGAAAACCAGCAAAAAAACTCGGTAACAGATGTAAAGGAATGACCATCATTAAAAATAAAGACATCAGAATAAAACTGGCGATGATACTTTGACGGTCATTAAGTAGATTCATGATCTATATGCCTGATTTGAGTTGTTGTTATGCTAAAGGACAAAAGTATGATTTTGATTACATTCGGAGAGTTTAAGCCGATAATTGAGCTTAATCAATTTCCATTTTATCAATATGACGTGCGCCTTCTAGAATCATACGGATCATCACCATGGTCTGTTCAGCGACTTCGGTACGCTGTTCAACAGGCAAATCCAGCACTTTTGCCCCCATATTGAACACCAATTGAGTAATGGCCTTAGCGACAAGATCGGCATGACTGATTTTACTGTTGTTCATTTGTTCTAAACGAATCAGGTCTTCTTGAAGCTCTTGCTGAAAGAAGTTGAGTTGCCGATCAACCGCTGCTTTATATGAGGTTGAGCCCGTATAGCCTTCGCGTAATAACAAACTCAGGTTGCCTTCATCGGTATTCAATTGTTGAATAAACACTTCTACCGAGCTGCGGATAACGCTGTGTTGCTTTGAAGCCTGCAAGCGAGCTTCACGAATAATTCTGCGCAGCACCAAGCCAGATTGATCAATCAAGGCAATAGCCAGTTCATCAATGTCCTTGAAATGGCGATAAAAACTATTGGGTGCAATACCAGCTTCACGTGCAATTTCACGTAAGCTGAGAGAGGCAATACTTTTTTGTGGGCCGATCAGATTCAGTGTGGCCTGAAACAGCTCTTCTTTGGTAATGGTTGCTTTTCTACCTACAGAGCGCACAGGAGATTTCATGGGAATGACATCTTGTTCATTTACGTTGTCATTGCCGAGCGGTAAAAAAGAAGAATGAACCATTGTTTTCAATATATAAGTAAGCTACTCGGGATTATAACGATTGTCTGTGGACTTGTGAAATGTAAATTCTTATACGAGTGTATATACAAATATATATACATATGTATAATAATTAGCAAACAACCAGAGTAAAACTGCTCATGCAAGCAATTGAAAAGAGAAATTCTCTATTTAATTCGTTGGCTCAAAGTGTCATGAATAGCCATGACGCCAATTTTTGGTTACAGAAAATCAATCCATTGTGGTCCATTAATCAGCCTCTTGCCAAAATCGTAGAAAAACAAATTGTGGCAAAAGATACGGTCAGTCTAATGTTGCAATGCAACCGACATGTTATTCGAGGGGTTGCAGGGCAGCATCACCCTGTGACGCTCGAGATTGCAGGGCGTCATTACGAACGGACTTATAGCATGATGCAAGTCGATGCAGATCATCTTTGTTTAACCGTGAAAAAAGTGGATCAAGGTTTGGTGAGTTCATGGTTGGTTGAGCAAAGCCAAGCAGGTGACATTTTACGCTTAGGGCATCCCTACGGCGAGATGCAGCAATCTGTTGTAACCCCTCACTTATTATTGCTGGCTGCAGGAAGTGGTATCACGCCCATGTTGAGTTTGATTGAAGCTTTATGTCAGTCAAAACAATTGAATACTACGACGGTCCAATTGATGTATTGGGTAAAAACTCATGCAGATGCGGCCTATGCTGAATATCTGAAAGAAGTGTCAGAAAATTTTTCAAAATTTAGCGCTCAAATTTTATATACCCAAGAGCAGGACTCACGTTTAAATCAGAGTCATGTTGATCAATTGGTATCTTTAAATGAAACCACCGTGTATGCCTGTGGTCCCTCAGGTTTTGCTGCAACAGCAGAAAGTCTGTTTCAGAATGCTGCCGCACTGCACACAGAAGCATTTAGCTTAAGCCAATTTGAGCAAGAGCAATCCGAGACTGGCTTTATTAACGTTACGTTGACGCAATCCAATAAAACCATTGCCATTCCTAAAGGGCAGTCGATTCTTACAAGCTTGGAACATCAAGGGATCAAGCCGGATCATGGTTGTCGGATGGGCATTTGTAATAAATGTGCATGTAATAAGGTGCAGGGGGCAACCAAGAACTTGTTGAATGGAGCTGTCAATAATGAACCAACGCAGTTATTAAAAATTTGTGTCAATTCAGCCCAGTCTGATCTTGTGATTGATCTATAAGAGAGTCATTGATTATGAACATGCTTGTTAAAAATGAATTTTTTAAAAATCCAAAAAATCGGGATTTAACGACTGCAGAACTAGATGCTTTTGCTCGTGAATTGGATCAAATCAAACAAGAGGTACTGGATGATTTGGGTGAAAAAGACGCTCGGTATATCCGCCGTGTTTATTCTACCATTCGCTATAGCAGTTTGGCTGGACGTGCTTGCCTGTTCTTAGGATGGTTTCCACCAGCATGGTTGTTAGGTACTGGGTTATTAGGCTTTGCCAAAATCATGGAAAACATGGAGTTGGGTCATAATGTCATGCATGGTCAATATGACTGGATGAATGATCCGAAGTTTAACGGTCAAACCTATGAATGGGATACGGTTGGAACGTCAGATAACTGGCGCCAAACCCATAATTATAAACATCATACCTATACCAATGTAAAAGGCATGGATGACGATGTTGGTTATGGTGTATTTCGTTTATTCCCAGAACAGCGTTGGTCGAAATTTACCTTAATTCAGCCTATTTATATTGTGCCTTTTAGTCTGTTATTCCAGTGGGGCGTCGCAATTCAAAACCTTGAATTGGGTAAAGTGCTGTATAAGCGTAAAAGCATGGCTGAATTTAAACGTGAATGGCAGCCTGCACAAAAGAAAATCATGAAACAAGTGTTTAAGGACTATGTATTTTTCCCATTGATTGCAGGCCCAGCAGCACTCCCTGTATTTGCAGGTAACTTGGTGGCGAATGGGATTCGTAATGTTTGGACATTCAGTATTATTTTCTGTGGCCATTTTACCAAGGATGTTGAGGTTTTTCCGAAGTCGATTTTAAAAGATGAAAGCCGCGGACATTGGTATATGCGTCAGATCCGTGGCTCATCTAATCTTACGGGATCAGAAGCTTTCCATATCCTAACTGGGCATTTGAGTCATCAGATTGAACATCATCTATTCCCAGATATTCCTGCACGTCGCTATCGCCAAGTTGCTCCCAAAGTGCAAGCCGTGTGTGAAAAATATGGTCTGCATTATAACAATGCCAGCTTTGTGAAGCAGTTTAGTGAAGTGGTTGGGCGTATTTTTAAATATGCACTGCCTTTTAAAAAGTAAGCCATAAAGCCTTAAAAAAAGCCCTGAATACATTTGCTTCAGGGCTTTTTATTTTATTTTATTTCTTCTTTTTGGAAATCCACATGGTAATGGTGGCATGGAAAACTTTTTCATTGTGCTGATTAAGGACATCGACATTCACCAAGTATTCTCCAGCTTTGTCCCAATCGTAATGGTCATCAACAGGGGTAGCGATTGCAACCAGATCAGATTCGGCCTTCTTTAAATATTCAACGGTCATACCTTTGGGAATCCAGCGATGTGTTGCTGGAACCGTGACTTCAGTCATGGTACCACCTGCCAGTTCGGCCATATTGCACATCGCAATTGCGTGTACCGTACCAATATGATTCAGCACAGAGCGCTTTTTCTTGATGCTGATTTTACAAAAATTGGGTTTTAGTTCTTCAAACAAAGGCGAGATGCTACTGAAATAAGGGGCTTTAACACACAGTAGTCGAGTGAATGTCCACTTTCCTGCAGGTAAGACTGAGACTTTATTCCATAATTCTAAGGTTGAAGCCATGGTTAGATTTCCTTTTGCAGAATTAAATTCTTTTACAGAATATAATTCTGTTTACAAGTCGTGGTCAAGTCATACACAATAGTTCCGACCATTGGTAAATTTGATTGAACTATGCAAACGGCACAGCAGTTATTGGAACGCTTATATCCACAACGTCGATCGTTGCTAAAAAGACAAATTTTGTTAGATGCATTGTCTTGTTTTCTTGAACATGGTTTGGAAACCACCAGTATTGAAATGATTAGGGAAAAATCTGACAGTAGTGTGGGGGCGATTTATCATCATTTTAAGAATAAAGATGGGGTCGTTGCAGCATTGGTATTTGCGGCTTTAGATGATCAGGCACAATTGCGAGATCAATATTTACAACAAGCAAAATCGCTGAAAGAACTGCTCTATGCGCTGATTTATAGTTATACGGATTGGGTCTCTGATCAGCCCAAGTTTGCACAGTTTTTATTACTTGCCCATTATAATGTGCGGCAGGGTGAGTATGGGCAAAGCTTAAATGATAAAAATAAACTCAGGAATCAAAAGATTGCCGGTTATATTTCCAATTATGCAGATGCCAGTTTATTCAAATCAGTACCAACCGAGTTAATGATGTCTTTGGTGATTGGTGCAACAGAAAGCTATTGTCGCGCTTGGTTGTCTGAAAAAGTAGTAACCAATCCTAAAATGTATAGAGAAAGCTTGGCGCAGGCGGCTTGGGATTCCTTACAACATTTAAGCAAAGTTCCATCAGATCAAGAGCATTAGGGGCATAAATGATGACAGCAAATCATTCGAAGCTACACTGTTAAATAGTATCTTGGTTAATCAATATAAATTAAATAATTCATTTAAAGTTGTGATGAGTTAGCTCTAAAATATTTGGGTGAAACGTTCTTCCAGCGTTTAAATGCTCTAGAGAAGGCAGAAGCTTCAGAATAGCCCAACTGTGCGGCAATTTCTTCAATGGTTAATTCTGTTGTGGTAAGTAAATCTTCTGCTAAATCTTCACGAATATTACTCACTAAGCGCTCATAGGTAATGCCTTCACTTGCTAGATGCCGTTGTAACATCCGAACGGTGATTTCAAGCTGTGTTGCTATCTCCTCTATATTAGGCATTTGTGAGGGTTTTAATAACAGGATATTGCGAATTTTTTGGCTAAACTTGCCGATGGTACTTCTACGTATCCAAAGATTTTGACATTCTTTTTCATAATAGGTACGGGTAAAGTGATCGGCTTGAGGCAGAGGTAAATTTAACAGACGGGTCTCAATAATAATGCAACTGCGAGGTTGGTCAAAATTAATGGCATAACCTGTCAGTTCTACAAATCGATCCGCATACACCGGAGTGGGGAGAGCGACATTAATTTCCATGACAGGAAGTGAGAGCGGCAATATATCCTTTTGTAGTGACATGATGGTGGTGTAGTCCCGCTCAGCGAGAAAATAGACCAAATCTTGCGGTAAGCTATCATGATTAAAGGTGATAACAGTATGTTCCCCAACTTTACTGGTTTCGAGTTTGCAAAAAAAAGAACTCAACTGCAAATATCTTAAGGCGAGATGTAAAGCTGCTTCGATGGTTGGGCTACTGAGAATGGCAAACCCCCATGCCCCAAAGGTGGTGGTATGATGTCTTAAACCAGCTTCAACCCCTATAGGGATTTCAGAACCTAATAAATCAATTAAGTTACGTAATACTTGAAATTCTTGCTGAACATTAATTTCATGGTGAATTTTCGATAAATCTTCAAGGGTAATATCACTATTTTTTAGACATTGTGTAACGGTCAAACCATGCGATTGCCCGACGGCAAGTAGTACACGAACAGCATTTATATGGCGTGGAAAATCCCAGTGATGTTGCATATACTTATGTCACGAAATGTCATGTTTTCTATTATAAAGTCATTCTTTTGTGATGCAATCCTTTATATCTTTGACCATGTTGTCAAGTTAGATTGGAAGGTTGCAAATGTTAGCCACACACAACGATGGCTCTAGTAATAATCAAAGTTTAGCCCTTGAGTTAAAGGCTTTATATGATACAACTAAAGCAAAAGTTGGTGATGAAGATTTAGCTCATATCAGAAATGTTGCTGCGTATTCAAAAGCAATTAAAGCGCGTAGTGATAAGCTGATTCAACAAGGTGGAAAACCCAATGCTGTACTGCGAGGCTCAGTATTGGGTGCGTTGCATATCTTATTAGAGTTTTCTGAACTGGGTCATAACATTATGCATGGTAGTTATGACCATTTGCCAAATTGTGGTGAATTCCATTCTGCGCGCTGGGTGTGGGAGATTGTTGCAGATCCGCATGAATGGCGTGTGATGCACCATCAAAATCATCATCCTTTTACCAATATTGTTGGTAAAGACCATGATATAGGCTATTCATTTCTGCGTTTAAAACCTGGTCAGAGTTGGTATGGGCATAATATTATTCAATTTCCATTACTCTGGTCGATAGCTTTAACACCAAGTTATTATTTTACCTTTGTCACGGGAACATCGGCTGCACGTACAGAAGGGCGTCGTGTGTTAAGTAAAGAGACTTTAGCCCAATCGTTTAAACTTATTCAGCAACATGCTTTAAAAAATTTTATAAAAGAACCGCTTTCTGTCTCCCCTAAGCGAGTGTTGCCGACCTTTGCAGGGAATTATGCGAGTACGGTACTGGGCTACTTTCTGACTACCGCAGTTTTATTGCTGGAACATCATGCCCCGAATGTCGAATTATTTAGTGACCCTGGTGATGAGTCGGAAGAGGAATATTTCCGTCGTCAAATTTTAGCAACCAGTAATTTTACGCCGTATGCCGACCTAGATAATTATTTTAAAAAACTGCTTGCGGAAGAAGTGAAGTTTGATCACCCGCCACCATTTGACGTATTTTATGGCGGCTTAAATACTCATCTGGAGCACCATTTATTTCCCGATTTACCCTGTAATCGCCAACGTGAAATTCAACCGCTGGTTAAACAGCTTTGTTTAAAATATGGGCTGCCCTATAACGTGACACCGTTTGAAACGGTTGTTCCTTATATGATTAAAAATATTTTTAAACTCACTTTGCCAACTGGTGAACTTGAACAAGGGAAGCCGACAAAAATTCTAAAAAAACCGATGGAACTGCTGCGTCGCATTGCTTATGGTACTCGCTATAAACAACCCGACAGCATGACCTATTTACAAAAAGCATCGTTTTATAATGTGCCAGTTAAAGTGGTAGCGGCCTATCCACAGGCTGAGGGACAAGCCCTTAAAATACATCTGCAAAAGCCTTTGGGCTGGGATGAGGTGACATGGGAAGCTGGCGCATTTATTTCAGTCCGTGTCGAGGTCGATGGTCAATCGCTTGTTCGCCAATATAGCTTATTAAAAGACAGTATTGATGCTGGGAATAGCCTGGAAATTACCGTTAAACGCGTTGCGGATGGTCGGGTTTCAAACTATATCAATGGCCACATCAAGACCAATTCGACAATGATTGTCGTCGGTACACCGCAATCATCACCCGATTTTATTATGAAAGAAGTGCCACAACAATCATTGTTTTTGGCGGGTGGTGTGGGCATTACCCCGATCATCAGTATGTTGCGTAAAGCACATCGCGAGGCGCCGGATAGTCGAGGGACATTGTTGTACTTCAACCGCAATGAAAGCTCAATTATTTTTGAACATGAACTACGTGAAATTGCTGATGCATCAGGGTTTGACGTACAGTTTATCTGTGATGCGCTCAATTCGGAAGATGCACATCGGGGACAGATGCAGCAGGCTAAATTAAGCCCTGAACTGCTCTCAACACTGGTGCCAGATATCACGCAACGTGAAGTCTATGTTTGTGCCCCGCCAGGATTCATCGCCGCGTCAAAATCCATGCTATTAGACTTGGGTTTGCCTGAAACACAGTTTCATACTGAAAGTTTTACCGCACCGAGTGTAGAGCACCCGACCGATGGCAAAGACCATGTCATTTGGTTTGCGCGAAGTGATGTAGAGATTATTGTCGATGGCGGTACAACTTTACTAGAAGCAGCTCGGCAAGCTGGGGTTCACATTGCCTCAGGCTGTGAAAGAGGACTGTGTCGTGCGTGTGTATGTAACAAACTTGAAGGCTTGACCCACCTCGATGAGCATAAGGCTAGCCCTGATACACGTATTACTACCTGTAACAGCCTGCCACGCTCTGACAGACTGGTTTTGGATGTGTAAGTGTAAGCACATTATGGATAATCGCTTAGATGAGAAAAATGCATGACGAAAATTGCAGTAATTCAGCCATCTTTATTGCTGGGTGAGGTTGATGCGAATCTGAAACGAGTTGAGGCTTTAATTCGCGACGCCAATCGTGAACATGCACCCGAGATTATCGTTGTTCCTGAGGCTTTTACTTCACCTAATGTTTATTCGCCTATCTTGCGAACCACGCCACAGCCAATTGATGGCCGCCCATTTCAATTGATGAGAAATTTGGCAAGAGAACTAGGTGTAGTTCTGGCTGGTGGTTTCCTCTCGATTCGGGGGAAGCATACGTATGGCACTTATCTGTTAGCTGAACCCAATGGGGTCGTGCATCTGCATGACAAGGATATTCCTACGGCCTGGGAGCAAAACTTTTATATTGGTGGCAAAGATAATGGTGTCGTGGAATGCCAAAGCTTAGGTTGCAAAGTTGGCCTTATGTCTGGTTGGGAGTGGGCCCGTATGGGGACAGCTGCCCGTGTGCGCAATGAAAAGGTACAACTGGTGCTTGGTGGTATGTGTTGGTGGTCAATGCCCTTGAATTGGTACGGCCCGCTAGGCCGCCTCTTGAGAGCGGAACATGCGTTGTATCGCGAGCAACAACGTCAATTACCAGGACAAGTGGCTAGGTTGACTGGCGTACCCGTGGCGCATGCTGCGCATGTGGGAAAAATTCAATGCAATACCCCTTTACTGCCTGTAGTCAACTGGCAAACTGAAATGATTGGTGAGTCTCAGATATGTGATTCTTCAGGGAAAATATTAGTAAGACTTGGTTACGATGATGGCGAAGGCCACGTTGCTGCTGATGTTTCTATCGATATGCCAAAACCTATTGATCCCATTCGTGATCAATATTGGATTTTTAAAATAACGCCATTAAGCCAAATCGGATGGCTTGCAACAAATTTACATGGAACTGTTTCTTACCGATTACGCCATCGACTCGGGAGATTTCCTTGGCAATCGTTGAAGTCACATGATTTGCCAAATTTCATAGATTCAGAACATGGTTGTTTATAACAAATCCCGTCATCAGCATCTATATGCATTTCTTTTGAATGATGTCATTTCAGCAAATGGCATTTTACTATCTGTAGAATATCGAGTTAGAACATGAGCAAGACCAATTACATTTCTCTAAACCGTTTTGCCTATCAGCTGCCATTTATTGCTAGGAAGCTGCCAAAAATGTTGCAGGGCTTATTGATTACTCAAAATAGCAATGCCAAGTCCAAGACTGGTTTAGGCTGGGCTGTAGAAAAGGCAGCCAAGAAAAACCCTCAAGGTACGGCAGTGCTTTATCAAGATGTAAAACTGAGCTATCAGGAGTTTAATGCTTGGGCTAATCAGATTGCCAACTATTTTAAGGCACAGGGTTTTCGTAAAGGGGATGTCGTTGCTGTTCTAATGGAAAACCGGCCTGAATTATTGGTTTTGGTTGCGGGTTTGGCCAAAATAGGGGGCGTTGCTGCACTGATTAATACTTCACAAAGTGGTCGAGTACTTGAACACAGTATTAATCTGGTTAAGCCAAGAGCAGCAATTGTTGGGCAGGAAATGTATGAAGTACTGGCTCAGTCACAACACAATATTGAATTGACACAGGCTGCAATCTATTGGGTAGCGGATGCGGATACTCGTATTGACGTGGGTTGTGAACCTGAAAATACACAAAACTTGATGCATTTGATTAGAAATTCTGCAAAACATAACCCTGCTACGACCAATAGTATTTGTGGCAGTGATGGTTTATTTCTGATTTATACTTCGGGGACAACAGGTTTACCAAAGGCTGCGATATTTAATCATGCCCGTTTTATGAAAGCTTATGGTGGTTTCGGATATACCTTGCAACTTGATAAAGACGATATTATTTATGTTACATTGCCGCTTTATCATGCAACGGGGATGGTGGTCTGTTGGGGGGCGGCTTTGGCTGGTTATTCCGGCATTGCGTTGCGGCGTAAGTTTTCGGCTTCTGCGTTCTGGAAAGATATTTCTGCGTTTCAGGCAACTGCTTTTGGTTATGTTGGGGAGTTATGCCGATATTTATTGGAGACACCCCCATCAGCATATGATAGTAATCATCGACTGACTAAAATGATTGGTAATGGTTTACGTCCTAATATCTGGATGGAGTTTAAGCAACGTTTTGGTGTGCAACAGGTGATGGAGTTCTATGCCTCATCTGAGGGAAACATTGGTTTTAGCAATGTTTTCAATTTTGATAATACCATGGGCTTTTCACCTATGCCTTATGCTGTGGTGAAATATGATGAGGTGGCTGGCGAACCGCTACGCAATCAACAAGGCCATTTAATTCGTGTTAAACGTAATGAGACAGGTCTGTTGATTGGTAAAATTACCAAAAGAACCCCTTTTGATGGTTACACAGATGCCAGTAAAAGTCAGAGTTCTATGCTTACAGATGTATTTAAACAGGGTGATTGTTACTTTAATACAGGAGATCTGGTCAAGAATATTGGTTTCCGTCATACGCAATTTGTCGATCGTACCGGGGATACCTTTCGCTGGAAAGGTGAAAATGTCTCAACAACAGAAGTTGAAAATATCATTAGCAGTTTGCCATTTGTGCAAGATGCAGTGGTCTATGGTGTTGAAATCGCGGGGACGAATGGGCGCGCAGGGATGGTCGCAATTACACTCGCAGGCGGATCTGCTATCGACAAGATAAAATTAAGCGTGCTGTTAAACCATTTAAAAGACAATTTGCCGAACTATGCGGTCCCACTTTTTGTTCGTATTCGGCAAAATGTGGAAACGACGGCAACATTTAAATATCAGAAGCATAGTTTAAAACAAGAGGCTTTTAATCCTGAAAAAGTGGGCAATGATAGATTGTTTGTGCTATTGCCCAAAGCTCTCCATTTTTCCCCTATAGATCATGTAATCTATGATGCAATTCATCAGGGTGACTATCGTTTTTAATATTTTTTAGTTATTCAATAAGACTCAACTTTAGAACAACCAATTTATTTCTAATTGGAAGCGTTGGATAAAAATTAAATATTGCTCACGCAATTTTAGAGGGCGTATACGCTACTACGCCCTCGACCCATATTGACTTATTTAAACTGGATTGAACCATTGGCACTGACCGTGATTTTTGATTCACCTGCAGCCATGTCCTGTGCTGGTGCAGCTTCAGCCATTGCAAACTTGGCCATGCCACCACGCATCATTGGTTGCGGGAAATAATTGCTGGTATTCAAGTTTAAACTCACAAGATTATATTGGCCTTTATTCCATGCTTGGGTAATGGCTTGAGCACGTTGTTGGAAGTTTTTCGATGCTTCAATCATGAGTTCATTTTCAACTTTTTTACGCTGTTCATCAGAGACAGTGAAGTTAACCGATTGAGTTTGGAAACTCTGTTGCAACTCGCTGATCAACTGACTTGCTGCTTTAAAGTCTTTGCTTTCCAGCTGGATTTCAGCACGAGCACGCCACTCTTTCAATTTATTGCTGTCATTGTCGTACACCGGGTAGGTACTTTGTGCACCTGTTTCGACTTTAACTTGTGGATATTTACGGGCAATCGCTTGCGCCTGATTCATCAGTTGGTTGATCTGGCTAGAGAGCTCTGCAGGTTGTTTGTTACTTTTCTCAATAAATAATACGGCACGCATTTCATCATTGGCGACTTGGCGTGAGGCATCCGCCTGGATATTAACGATGTTGTAGTTCAAATTCTCAGTCTCGTGAGCAAAAAGGTTTGGGCTTAATGCTGCCCCGATCATTAATGTAGCAAGTGCTAAAGTACGCATAAAAATGTCCTTAGAATTGGGTATCGAAAAATTATTTTTACTCGTTCGATATTAAAAAGAACTGATGGTGAACTTCAGCATATTTTGTGGTGACTTTGTAAGGGATTAGCAGTGTTTTGCAACTAAAAAATAAAACAAAAACTATTATAAATGAAAGGATTATATGTATTGATTTGACCATTTATCTAAAAACGCAGGCAGGATTAAAAAAAGCTTACTTTCTTTAGCTTGTCACATAGTATGATGATAATTCATCATAACGATTGGAATGAGACATCTTTTCAATACGTTTAGATGCAGCTAAGACAGAAAAAGTGTTTATTTTATTTCAAAATTAGGTATCATCTCGCTCCTAGTTGAAAGATATAAACAAGTGTCTGCACTAGATTCTAAAAAGCACCGAGTCAAACGACCGCAAGTCACCAGACTTATTTCTTTTACCCATATCAGAGATGGTAATTCGATATGAGCGTTACTTCCGTAAATCCTGCCGCTAATGCAACTAACGAATATTATCTGACTCGCCAAAGTCAGATGGAATCGAATGTTCGTAGTTATCCACGTAAATTACCGTTAGCGATAGCAAAAGCACAAGGCTGTTGGGTTACTGATGTTGAAGGTACAGAGTACCTTGATTGTTTAGCTGGGGCAGGAACATTGGCTTTGGGCCATAATCATCCTGCGGTGATTCAAAGTATTCAAGACACATTGGCAAGTGGTTTGCCATTGCATACTTTAGACTTAACGACTCCTTTAAAAGATGCGTTTACTGAAGCGCTTTTGGCTTATTTGCCAGGTGGTCAAGAAGAATATTGCCTACAGTTCTGTGGTCCATCTGGTGCAGATGGTACAGAAGCAGCGATTAAATTAGCGAAAACTTATACGGGTCGTAGCACAGTGATTAGTTTCTCTGGTGGCTACCATGGTATGACGCACGGCGCACTTGCAATGACAGGTAACTTGTCAGCCAAGAATGCGGTGAATGGCTTAATGCCAGGCGTGCAATTTATGCCATACCCACATGAATATCGTTGCCCACTTGGTTTAGGTGGGGAAGCAGGTGTTGACGCTTTAACTTACTTCTTTGAAAACTTCATTGAAGATGTTGAAAGTGGTGTCACCAAGCCTGCAGCTGTGATCCTTGAAGCGATTCAAGGTGAAGGTGGTGTTGTTACTGCACCAGTAAAATGGTTGCAAAAAATCCGTGAAGTGACTGAAAAGCACAACATCGTTTTAATTTTGGACGAAGTTCAAGCTGGTTTTGCACGTTCAGGTAAAATGTTTGCCTTTGAACATGCAGGAATCGAGCCTGATGTTGTGGTGATGTCTAAAGCGGTAGGTGGTAGCTTACCACTTGCAGTATTGGGTATTAAACGCAAGTTTGATGCTTGGCAGCCTGCAGGTCACACGGGAACTTTCCGTGGTAACCAACTTGCGATGGGTACAGGTTTAGCATCACTTCAAGTGATCAAAGAACAAAACCTTGCTCAAAATGCGCAAGAGCGTGGTGATTTCTTACAAGCCGAGTTCAAGAAACTTGCGCAAGAATTCCCATGTATTGGTAACGTACGTGGTCGTGGTTTGATGATCGGTGTTGAGATCGTTGACGAGCGTAAACCTGCGGACCATATGGGTTCATTACCTGCGGATGCTCAATTGGCTGCTGCGATCCAGACGGCTTGTTTCAACAATAAATTATTGCTTGAAAAAGGTGGTCGTAACGGTACTGTAATTCGTTTACTTTGCCCATTGATTATCAATCAAGAAGAGTGCGTAGAAGCGGTTGCTCGCTTCAAGAAAGCTGTTGCTGAAGCATTGAAAGCAGTACGAGGCTAATTCATGGTTGATTTTGCAGAACATCGTAAAGCGTTACTCTGCAATGATGCTCAATCCATTGCTGACTATCAGTCAGCAATGGGCGAGGCGGTAACGGCCGTTTCAGCATGGTTGCAAAATGATAAAATGTACACGGGTGGCAGCATTAAAGATTTGCGCGAAGCAATTTCTTTTGCTCCTTCAAAACAAGGTTTAGGTGTACAGCAATCATTACAACGTATGGTTGAGCTTTTTCTCAACAAAAGCTTAAAAGTACATCACCCACATTCACTTGCACACTTACACTGCCCAACCATGGTGATGAGCCAGATTGCGGAAGTGTTGATCAATGCAACCAACCAATCAATGGACTCATGGGATCAAAGCCCAGCGGGTTCTTTGATGGAAGTACAACTCATTGATTGGCTTCGTCAAAAAGTGGGTTATGGTGCAGGTCAAGCAGGTGTGTTCACTTCTGGTGGTACACAGTCAAACTTGATGGGTGTATTGCTGGCGCGTGACTGGTGTATCTCGAAAAACTGGAAAGACGAAAATGGCAAGCCATGGTCGGTTCAGCGCGATGGTATCCCAGCAGAAGCGATGAAGAACGTCAAAGTCATCTGTTCTGAAAATGCACATTTCTCTGTGCAAAAGAACATGGCCATGATGGGAATGGGCTTCCAGTCTGTTGTCACTGTTCCTGTGAATGAAAATGCACAGATGGATGTTGATGCACTGGAAAAAACCATGGCACATCTTCAGTCTGAAGGCAAAATCGTAGCCTGTGTTGTTGCAACCGCGGGTACGACAGATGCTGGTGCGATTGATCCACTCAAGACAATCCGTGAAATTACCACTAAATATGGTTCATGGATGCATATCGATGCAGCTTGGGGCGGTGCACTGATTCTTTCAAATGACCATCGTGCAATGTTAGATGGTATTGAATTATCAGACTCAATCACGCTTGATTTCCATAAGCATTATTTCCAAAGCATTAGCTGTGGTGCTTTCTTGTTGAAAGACGAAGCAAACTATCGCTTTATGCATTATGAAGCAGAATATCTAAACTCTGCTTATGATGAAGAACATGGTGTACCTAACCTTGTGTCTAAATCATTACAAACGACACGTCGTTTTGATGCATTGAAATTATGGATGACGGTTGAAGCATTAGGCGAAGAGCTTTATGGTTCCATGATTGATCATGGTGTGAAATTAACACGTGAAGTTGCAGATTATATTAAAGCAACTGCAGGTCTTGAATTGTTGGTTGAACCACAATTCGCTTCAGTCCTGTTCCGTGTGGTACCAGAATCTTATCCTACTGAGTTCATCGATAGCTTAAACCAAAACGTGGCAGATGAATTATTTGCTCGTGGTGAAGCGAATATTGGTGTAACCAAAGTAGGTAATGTTCAATCATTGAAAATGACGACTTTAAGCCCAGTTGCAACGCTTGAAAACGTTCAAAACTTGCTTGCACTTGTGCTTGCTGAAGCTGATCGTATTAAAGATGCAATTGCTGCGGGAACTTATGTTCCAGCGATTGATTAATTTCAGTCTGGCACATCCATCAAAATAAAAAAGAGGTCCGTTCGGGGCCTCTTTTTTATTGCATTTTAAGATTAAATTTAAGCATGGACTAGGCCGCAAAAATTGGATTGAATCCCATTTTTCTTAGCAGTCGACGATACATACTTGAGCTACGGTCAGCGGGGAAGTGTGCTTCCATCGATAAATCCAGGGGGAGATATTCAGGTTTCTGGGTTTCGACAATCAGGCGATCTTCTTCAAAAATCTGTAAATTGAATGCATAGGCATCCTCAACAGGTAAATCTTTATCATAATTACGGCAGATGGGTGCAAATAGGCGAGTTTGTCGCGCACTTACGGGAGAAGCGGCATTCATGATGACCTGTTTAGTTTGATTTGGGAAATGGATGGTCAGTGTTGCCGTAAAAGGCAGGCTGATTTCAAAATGTCTGAGCCAGTTAAAATTGTCTTGCCCGCGTTGCGCTGTCCCGATCGGATAGCGACCGACACTGCTGACATAATCCGCACTGAATCCATAACTGGTTTCTGTGGTGTGATAGTCTGGCACTTCAACATCGTCAGGGTCGCCAAAAGTATCAGGATGTACCCAAGCAAAATGGGCGACATCAATAAACCCTTCTAACTGGCGACCCGCAAAGCAATTTAAATTGACAAATGGACATACCAGTTGTTGGTAGTCTGAATCTTCCCAGTAGGGCATGTTGGGGATAACCGCTTCCTCATCAGGGCGAGCAGCTAAGCAACACCAGATCAGTCCATACCTTTCAGTGGCGGCATAGGTGGTGAGATGAAAGCGCTCAGAGATTTTATGCTGTGGATGTGCTGGAATGCGATTGCATTTTCCCTCATGCCCAAAGCGTAATCCGTGATAGCGACACACGATGCCCTGACCGTCATTATGGCCTAAGCTGAGGGGCACACCGCGATGCGGACAAATATCTTTTGCAACAATCAGTTCATCTGCCATTTTGTAAATCACCAATGGCATATCCAGCAACATGGCTGCTGTTGGCTGTTCCGAAATATCACGGGCAAGCGCGATGGGGTACCAGTGCTGAGCAAGCAGTTGCCAATCGTGCTCTGAAAACGTCATATGTACGGGCAAATCTATAGGATTAAAGCTTGTGATCACTTTGCTATTCATCTTGTTATCTTCTGGCTTATTTGTATTGAATATAACGAAGCCAGCTGTTCTAAGAAATTTCAATTAATTGAATGAAGTGTCGTAACTTTTAGAACGCAGAAGCTGGGCTGAAATTTTTGATGCAATGCCTGAAACTGGCATTGTAGAAGGAAGAGCATTTGACTTGCTGTTTAGATAGATTCTGTCCAGAGTTAATACGATGCTTTTTTATAATAACTCAGTAGAAAAATGTCGCTGTTATGCACAAAATGTGCATTTTAAATCTCAATCAGAAATAATTATGCATAAACTGTGATGCACAAATTCCATATTGTAGTGATAGATGCTCAATATTTTGATGGATAGATGTCATCCATTTTGTACTTGCAACCGCGTAGGTTAGATAAGGCAAAAATCATGATTACAATGAATAGAAGGAACAAGGTATGCAACACTTGAATATGCAAAACCCATTTAAACTCATTATTAACGGTCAATCTTGTCTGGGTGAAGCAGGCGAACTTGAGATTATCAATCCTGCGACAGGTGCAGTTGCAGCACAATGTGCACAAGCTTCGATTGCGCAAGTGAATCAGAGCATCGATGCAGCAAAACAAGCATTTAAATCTTGGCAACACAGTTCCCATCAGGAACGTAAAACCATACTGAATAAGATTGCGGATGGGATTGAGCAACATGCTGAAACTTTGGCTGAACTGATTGTACTCGAGCAGGGCAAACCATTGGCGTTGGCTCAAATGGAAGTACAGGGTGCAATTGGCTGGACACGTTATACCGCAAGTCTAGAGCTGCCAGTTGATGTTATTGAAGACAGCGAACAGAAGCGAATTGAACGCCATTATCAGCCCTTGGGTGTGGTGGCTTCAATCACGCCGTGGAACTGGCCGCTGATGATTGCGGTATGGCATATTATGCCTGCTTTGCGTGCGGGTAATGTGGTGATTAATAAGCCGTCTGAATTTACCCCATTAGCGACTTTGAAACTGTGCGAAATCATCCAGCAAGAAGTGCCCGCGGGCGTGATTTCAATCGTGGTAGGTAAAGGTGATATTGGTGAGGCTTTGTCGAGCCATCCTGATGTCCAGAAAGTTGTTTTTACAGGTTCGACCAAGACGGGTCAGCACATTATGTCTGGAGCCGTAAAAACCTTAAAGCACCTGACCTTAGAACTGGGTGGCAACGATGCAGGAATTGTTTTACCTGATGCCGATCTTGACCAAATTGCCAATCGAATTTTTAACGTCGCATTCTTAAATGCTGGACAAACCTGCGCAGCCTTAAAACGTTTATATGTACATGAAAGCCAATATGAGGCTTTGGCACAAAAACTGGCTGATATTGCCAATGCGCAGGTTGTCGGTGATGGCATGGCATCTGAAACGACCTTCGGGCCAGTGCAAAACCAGTTGCAATACCAGAAAGTCAAAGCCTTGATCACTGATGCGATTGTACAGGGAGCGAATGCTTTATCGGGTGATCAAGCATTACCTGAACAGGGCTATTTTATTGCACCGACTATTCTCACAGGACTGGATGAAACATGCCGCGTCGTACAAGAAGAGCAGTTTGGCCCAGTGTTGCCGATTCTAAAATATACCAGCATTGATGATGCGATCGCACGCGCGAATGCCAGTGAATTCGGGTTGGGCGGTTCAATTTGGTCTTCTAATCTAGATGCTGCAGAGTTTTATGCTTCACAATTACAGTGCGGCACAGTCTGGATCAATACCCATGCTGAAATTGTACCTCATGCACCTTTTGGTGGTTGGAAAATGTCTGGTGTCGGTGCCGAATTTGGTATAGAAGGCTTGTTGGAGAATACCGTTGGGCAAACACGACACATCAATAAACTTTAACTGAGCTTATTTTTAAGGCGGATGTGATATCCGCCTTTTTTATTTTGTTCAATCACTTGGTTTAAGTGGCTGGATGATAGTTATGATTTTTGGATTTGCTAAGGAAGTGATTCTGTTCTTTTATTTTTTTTAACACAATGTAAGATTTTATATGCCCGATAAAGCCATAAGACAATAACCGTTCCGTGACGAACTGGGACAATTGTTCCAGATTTTCTGCAACGACTTTTAAGATAAAATCGGCATCGCCACTGATTGAAAAAGCATCTTGAATATGGTCTTCTGCTTCGATTAAATCCTGAAAAGCTTGTTGTGATTTTGCTTCGTGGATCCTTAAATTAATATGAATCATAGCCGTCACCTCAAAGCCTAAGGCTTGTTGATGAATGCGTGCTGCATAGCCCAAAATCACGCCTTTTTGTTCAAGCAGTTGTCTTCTTCTAGAGCATTGTGAAGCAGATAAACCGATTAAATCTCCAACTTCCTGATTGGTGAGCCGTCCATTCTTTTGTAGGGCCTGAATGATTTGCCAGTCGAACTTATCCATTGCATAAAATCCTTTTATGATACACAAATATTGTATTTTTATTAAAATGCGTTTTTATTATGCACGAAATTTAACAGGTAGATGAAATATTATTTTTCTATGGAATAAAAAATTGACTTGAAAGGATATAAAGCAATGTTCATAGAAATCGGTGATTTTTTAAATCTTCGTCTCAAACAAATGGGTATCCAGCATCTGTTTGGCGTACCTGGTGATTTTAACCTTTCTTATCTCGAACAAGTTGAGGCCGATGCCGAACTTGAATTTATCGGTAACTGTAATGAATTAAATGCGGCTTATGCAGCTGACGGATATGCACGAATCAATGGTTTTGCTGCTTTGACCACGACCTATGGGGTCGGTGATTTAAGTGCGATGAATGGTATTGCAGGCGCTTATGCTGAAAATGTGCCTGTAGTACATATTTCAGGGACTCCACCTCTGCATGTCGTTCAAAAGGGGACCTTAGTCCATCACACCCTGATCGATGGTAACTATGACAACATCATGAACTGCATGAAAGAGTTTACCGTTGCCCAAACGCGCCTGACACCAGCCAATGCCGTCTCTGAAATTGATCGGGTGTTACGTCAATGTTTTCTAGAACGTCGTCCTGTACATATCCAATTGGCATCAGATATCACGCACGTCAAAATTGAGCTTACAGAACGTTCACTCGATTTATCTTATCCAACGGTTGAGCCAGAGTTGTTGCAAAGTGCGGTGAGCAAACTGTGCGAAGTGATTGCACAAGCCAAACGTCCAGCGCTACTGATTGATAATGAAGCTTCGGTTTTTGGGGTGACTTCGTTGCTTAGTGATTTATCACAAAAATGTGCGATCCCTTTTGCCAGTATGCTGACCGCTAAGAATATTATGGATGAAGGTTCAGCCCGTTATGTAGGCACTTATGTCGGTGGCGCAAGTCAGCCGCATGTACGTCATACCATTGAGCAATCCGACTGTCTGATTGGTGTCGGTGTCCGTTTCAGCGATGTCGGAACAGGAGTATTTACCCATCAAATCGCCCCTGAAAACTATATTGAAATCAGACCTTATAGTTTGACGATTTTCGGGCAGGATTTTCCAGGTATTGAAATCGGACAACTGCTGGTGGAGCTGAATAAAAAAGTTGCTCCACGGAAGTTAGCTCAGCCGATGTTGGAGAAGCAAGTACAACAGACCCTAGATGTGCCAGAACAGCAAAAACTCAGTCAAGACATCCTTTGGCACTATGTTGAACGTTTTCTAAAAGAAGATGATGTGATTATTGGTGAGGTGGGGACATCTAACTCTGCCTTGTCTGGGCTAAAGTTACCTGCAACGGCAAAATATATTGCTCAACCACTTTGGGGCTCTATCGGTTATACCTTGCCTGCTTTGTTGGGTAGCTTGCTCGCGGCACCTGAACGCCGTCAAATTCTATTTATGGGGGATGGCTCATTTCAGCTCACTGTGCAGGAGCTTTCGACCATTATTCGTCATGGATTAAAGCCGATTATCTTCTTACTCAATAATGGCGGCTATACCATTGAGCGTTTAATCATGGGGGAAAATGCGGCTTATAACGATATCCAGGACTGGAATTATACTGAGATTCCTCGGGTGTTTAATGGCAGTCAAGACTATAAAAGTTGTGTCGTAGAAACCGTAGGGCAGTTAAAGCAGGTCTTGGACAATATGCATCAGTTCGACGGAATGAGCTTTATTGAACTCAAACTACCTGCCATGGATGCCCCATCCAGCTTGAAAAAATTTGCGTCGGTGATTGCGCGTTTTGATTATGGTGATCGCGGTTATGAAATATTAAAGCAACGCGCCCAAGCATTGCCGTGTAAAAAAGCGATTTCCTTCTGATCTGAAGGAAAGTGAAAAATCTTCAAATTTATAAATTCATAAGAGAGCGCATCTGATTCGAAGTTCGATGTTGAGCTTCGGATTCAGCGCTGCATAAAAAGGTGTACAGGATGTGACACACACATTGGAGATAAATTGATGGATGCAAATCATACACATGAGTTAAAACAAGGACTGTCCAATCGACATATTCAACTGATTGCGCTCGGCGGTGCGATTGGGACGGGGCTGTTCCTAGGTCTTTCCCAAACCATCAAACTGGCAGGACCGTCTATTTTATTAGGTTATGCGATTGCAGGCGTGATTGCGTTTTTAATTATGCGCCATTTAGGCGAAATGGTGGTGGAAGAGCCTGTCAGTGGTTCCTTTAGTTATTTTGCCAACAAGTACTGGGGCAGAATGGCTGGTTTTATGTCAGGCTGGAATTATTGGGTGCTGTATGTATTGGTCAGTATGGCAGAGTTGAGTGCGATTGGTACCTTTATTCAGTTTTGGTGGCCAGATGTGCCCACATGGCTGACTGCCTTGATTTTCTTTATCTTGATTAACGGAATTAATCTGGTGAACGTTAGATTCTTTGGTGAGTCTGAGTTTCTGTTTTCCTGTATCAAGATTGTTGCGATTTTAAGTATGATTGGCTTTGGTGCTTATCTATTGCTTTCCGGCTCGGCTGGTCCTCAAGCTGGTATTGCCAATTTATGGCAGCATGGTGGCTTTTTCCCACATGGTACGCATGGCTTTATTATGGCACTGGCGGTGATCATGTTTGCTTTTGGTGGACTTGAGCTGATTGGGATTGCAGCAGCAGAAACCAAAAAACCTGAAACCACTATTCCGAAAGCAGTCAATCAGATCGTGTACCGCATTTTAATCTTTTATATTGGTGCAATCGGGATTCTTCTATGCCTTTATCCGTGGAATATGGTAGCGGAAGGGGGTAGCCCATTTGTGTTGATCTTCCAGTCGCTGAACAGTAATGGTGTTGCCAATGTGCTGAATTTTGTGGTGCTGATTGCTGCAGTGTCTGTGTATAACAGCTGTATTTATTGTAATAGTCGTATGCTGCACGGTTTGGCTGAGCAGGGTAATGCGCCTGCCATACTGAAAAAAGTCAATGCGCGTGGTATTCCAGTGCCTGCGGCTCTAGTTTCTGCTTCGATTACAGCGATCTGTGTGGTTGTGAACTATCTTATTCCAGGTCAAGCATTTCAGTTATTTATGATGTTGGTGGTTGCAGCACTGGTGATCAACTGGTTAATGATTTCTGTCACGCATTTAAAATTTAGCAAGGCCATGCGACTCAAGCAGCATCAAACCAAGTTTAAAAGCATCTTGAGCCCATGGAGTAATTATCTCACCATTGGCTTTGTCTGTTTCATTCTGATTATTATGGCCATGACACCTGATATGCGCTTGGCTGTGATTCTTGGTCCGATCTGGCTCGCGATTCTGGCAGCGATGTATTTCTTTAAATACCGTAAAAAAATAGTCGTTTTACCTGAAGTGCAATCCAATTTATAAATCATAAAAGGCACAGTTATGTGCCTTTTTTATTGCATCGATGTTGTATCGATCTAGAAGGGTGGAAACTTGTCCTGAACTAGATTGAGTTGAATCCCATGTTCTAAATAGGCTTTCAAGCTATCTACGACAGTAGTGAAGCCACCAGTATTATCAATAATAAAGGCAATCAGCTCATCACCTTGTAAGGGGATATTATAATTTTGAATTCTGAGATAGGTTTGATCGTCATTGATCGCTTCAAAGATAAAGTCTACGGTACTGCTCGGTTCACCCCACTGAATCTGAATCAATTCATTGCTAATGATTTTCCTCACAAAGATGGGTGTTGAAAGCTGATATTTTTTCCATGTCCATTCAACACCTTGCCATTTACCAGTCGATGCACTGAACCAGAATTTTGACGTGATTTCAGGGTTAATAAAGGCTGTAAAAACTTGGGTGGTGGGTTTACGAATCAGCATTTGTGTTTCAATTGTGACAGGATTTAGCATTGTAGCTGTCCTTTTTTATAGAGAATTGTCATAAAACATATATAAACTAGTCACAGTTATTAAGGTGCTTTCTGTGAAGAAAGATATATGTTAAGTTTTATATTTATCAATAAAATCAATTGTTAATCATCTGTTTTAAATGACTCTAAAACATCTTTACTGCAAAAGTGGAGTGAAAAACAAGCATTTGTGACGAATAACTTGCCAAAAGCTAATTGTGAAAAATGGCTATCACAAAAGCGTCATAAAGTTGTCACTTAATTGTCATATTATCTGCTCAAAATGCAGTTAACCAAAGTACAACACTTAACTTGAAAAGAGTTGTAAACCAAATTGCATAAATGAGAGAAAATAGAATGCGCTTAAATCCACGTCACATCGCAATTGCATTAGCTGTATCAGGGGCAACTGTTGTAACGACTGCAAATGCAGCTCGTGAAACGATTCAAATTGCTGGTTCATCTACTGTATTACCTTTTGCAAGTATTGTTGCTGAAGAGTTTGGCAATACTTTCCCTCAGTTTAAAGCACCTGTTGTTGGCTCAGGCGGTACAGGTGGTGGTTTGAAACAATTCTGTCAAGGTGTGGGCGATAACACCATCGACATCGCAAATGCTTCGCGTAAAATTAAAGATACAGAGCTTGATGCGTGTAAAAAATCTGGCGTAAACCAAGTACAAGAAATCAAAGTAGGTTACGACGGGATTGTATTCGCTTCAAATGTAAAAAAAGCGGCATATAAACTAAAACCTGTTCATGTATTCACTGCATTGGCAGCACAATTACCTTCAAATGGTAAATTAGTTCCAAACCCATATACCACTTGGAACCAAATCGACAAATCACTACCAAATGAACCAATTACTTTGGTTATTCCTGCATCAAACCATGGTACTCGTGAAGTATTCCAAGAAAAAATGATCGATGCGGGTTGTGAATCATTTGATTACTTTAAAAACCTGGATAAAGAAGAGCAAAAGAAAGCATGCTCTAACTTCCGTAAAGACGGTCGTGTGATTGAAATTTCAGGTGACTATACTGAAACACTTGCTCGCTTAAAAACTTCTCCAAGTGCGGTGGGCGTGTTTGGTTTAGGTTTCTATGATTCAAACCGTGATAAGTTACGTGTAGCAACAGTGAACGGTGTAACACCGTCTGAGAAAACTGTACTGGATGGTAGCTATCTCGTTTCTCGCCCGTTATTTTTCTATGTAAAAGGCGAACATTTGAAATCGATCAAGGGCTTATCTCAATATGCAGAATTCTTCTTGAACAAGAAAATTTCTGGTAAAGGTTCTAAGTTAGAAAAAGCGGGCTTGATTCCTTTAAGCGACAAAGAGCGTGCCAAAATCCTTGCTGATTTCAAAGCCGGTAAATCAGTTAAGTAACATTGTTAAAAGGGAGGCTGGTGAGACTTAGGTTCATCAGCCTTTTTGTCTAGCTAAGTTTTTTCAAATCATGAAAATTGAGAAAACAGTGGAGATTACATGAATCTGCTACTTATCGGTGTGTTATTAGCCCTTGTGGCCATTGCATATCAAATCGGGCTGAGCAAAAGCCGTAACCTAGCAGGTAAGGGAAATAACTCAGCAGCACTACATTCTCGCCCTGGTTATTATGGGACATTGGTTGCTTTGTGGTGTGGTGTTCCTGCTTTTTTAATTTTGATCATTTGGAACTTGGTAGAACCGAGCGTTTTACAACATATTATTTTCAATAATATCCCAGCTTCTGTAAGTTCGACTCTGGATGGTGCAGGGCGCGATGTCTTGACCAGTCGAGTAAAGGCAATTGCATCTGGTTTTGGGGTGACTGACCAGCCTGCAGCTTATGAGATTGTAGCAGCACAACAACTGGCAAAATTTCAAACGATTGGTTCTTTTGCAAAGATCGCAGTGGTGATCAGTGCAGCTCTTGCAGGTTTGGTCTGGGCAAAACGTCATGTGAGCCAGCAATTCCGTGCACGTAATCAAGTTGAAAAAGCCATTAATGTCGGCTTAATCCTGTGTTCTGGTGTTGCGATTTTGACAACGATCGGAATCGTTTTATCAATGTTGAATGAAGCTTTGCATTTTTTCCGTTTTGTTAGTCCATTTGATTTCTTTTTCGGGACTGAATGGAATCCAGGTTTCAGTACATCAGGCAATGCAGAAGGCAGTTATGGCATTTTACCCTTAATTTGGGGCACCTTGATGGTGAGTGGTATAGCCTTACTTGTGGCCGTGCCGATTGGCTTAATGATTGCAATCTACTTGGCTGAATATGCATCATCAAGTTTACGTTCTTGGGCTAAACCTGCGATTGAAGTGTTGGCGGGTATTCCAACTATCGTCTATGGTGTATTTGCACTGATGATTATTGGTCCATTCTTCAAAATGCTGGGGGAGCATGTTGGATTACATATTAATGCAACCAGTGCACTCACCGCAGGTTTTGTGATGGGGATTATGATTATCCCGTTTGTCTCATCACTGTCTGACGACATTATTACGCAAGTTCCTCGTGCGTTACGTGATGGTTCACTGGGCTTAGGGGCAACAAAATCAGAAACGATTCGTCAGGTAGTTTTACCTGCCGCATTACCCGGGATTGTTGGCGCATTTTTATTAGCGGCATCCCGTGCAATCGGTGAAACCATGATTGTGGTACTCGCTGCCGGAAATAGCCCATTACTACACGTTAATCCATTAGAAGCAGTTTCTACGGTTACAGTGACGATTGTGAACCAGTTAACTGGCGATACTGATTTTGCCAGCCCACAAGCACTGGTGGCATTTGCCCTTGGTCTGACGTTGTTTGTCATCACGTTGGGTTTAAACATTATTGCACTGTACATCGTGCGTAAATATCGTGAGCAATACGAATGAGTTCATCAAATACAACTTCTCTGGATCCGAATAGCTTAGATCCACAAGTGGCTGCTGAACAACGTGAACAGCGCAAAAGAAAAATTCAAAGCTCTTTAGCCAAGCGTCATCGCCGTGAAAAAACATTTCGTTTTGCGGGTTTCTCCGCAGTTGTGATTGGTCTAGCCTTTGTTGCTTTACTCTTCAGTAGTATTTTAAGTAAAGGTTTACCTGCCTTTTGGCAAAACAGTATTACGGTACCTATCTATTTTGACCCAGCCATTATCAATGCTGGTGCAAAACCAAAACCAACGCCAGGTGAAACACCTGCACATTTCGAAGAGCGTTTTGTGGCTTGGCAAACTGAGATGGGGATGGTGGACTGGGATGCTTTAATCGTCAATGGTATGGTGGCGAAAGATAAAACTTTAGAATCTCAGCGCGATTATTTGGGCAGTTTATATACCAGTTCTGAGGCCTATCGTTTACGTGATATGGTATTGAAAAATCCAGCTTTAGTTGGCAGTAAGCAAGAGATCAAATTCTTGGCTGATGCCAATGTGGATGTTTGGTTAGCAGGCAATATTGATCGTTCATTGCCAGATGATCAGCAGCAACTTGAACCTGAGGTACGTCAACTCGCAGATAAATTGAAAGCAGAAGGAATCATCAAGAGTACTTTTAATACCAATTTATTTGTCAGTCCAGACTCACGAAGTTCGCCAGCAACAAGTGGTTTGGCTGGTGCTTTCATGGGTTCGTTATTCATGATGCTCATTGTTATTGCCATTTCGATTCCAATTGGTGTTGCGAGTGCAATCTATCTTGAAGAATTTGCACCCAAGAATATGATGACCGATATCATTGAAGTTAACATTAACAACTTGGCTGCGGTTCCTTCGATTGTATTTGGTTTGTTAGGTGCTGCTATCTTTATTGGCTGGATGCATTTACCGCTATCTGCACCATTGGTGGGGGGGCTGGTGCTTAGCTTAATGACCTTGCCTACTGTGATTATTACCACACGCGCCTCATTAAAAGCCGTACCGCCATCGATTCGTCAAGCCGCACTTGGTCTTGGGGCATCAAAAGTACAAACCATTTTCCATCATGTCTTGCCATTAGCATTGCCAGGTATTTTAACTGGGGCAATTATTGGTGTCGCTCAAGCTTTGGGTGAAACAGCACCATTACTGTTAATTGGGATGAGTGCATTTGTTGCCAATATCCCTGCCACACCGCTGGATCAAGCAACGGCCTTACCTGTACAAATTTATTTATGGCAAGGTAATGAATTGCGTAACTTCTTTGAAGGACGTACCGCAGCAGCGATTATTGTATTACTTGCACTCATGATTGGTTTAAACGGCCTTGCTATTTGGCTCCGTAAGAAATTTGAAGTGCGTTGGTAATAGAGGAGAGTACAATGAATACGATTGATATTATGAACGCCGTAGAAAAGGATAAATCAGTGAATCCACAGCAAACAGAATTTACTTCACCTGAAGGGCAAGTTCAGCAATCGAACACGGCATTTGTTTCTCAGTTCGAAACGGCTGCTTCGAATAAAAAGCCAAAAACCAGTGAAGTGAAAATCAGTACCAAAGATGTTCATGTTTACTATGGTGATTCTGAAGCGATTAAAGGGATTGACCTAGATGTCTACCAAAATGAAGTGATTGCTTTCATTGGTCCATCAGGTTGTGGTAAATCGACATTCTTGCGTACCTTGAATCGTATGAATGACACTATTGATAGCTGTCGCGTGACGGGTAAGGTCACTTTAGATAATCAAGATATCTATGATCCAAACCTTGATGTGGTGTTGCTGCGTGCTCAAGTGGGCATGGTGTTCCAAAAGCCAAATCCATTTCCAAAGTCTATTTTTGACAATGTTGCTTATGGCCCTAAATTGCATGGCCTAGCACGTGATAAATATGATTTAGAAGAAATCGTGGAAAATAGCTTGCGTAAAGCAGGCTTATGGGATGAGGTTAAAGATCGTTTAAGCCAGCCAGGTACAGGTTTGTCAGGTGGTCAGCAACAGCGGTTATGTATTGCGCGTACCATTGCCGTGAGCCCGGAAGTGATCTTGATGGATGAACCATGTTCGGCACTTGATCCAATTGCAACAGCAAAAATTGAAGAGTTGATTTCTGAGTTGTCAGAACAATTTACGATTGCAATTGTAACGCACTCAATGCAACAAGCGGCGCGTGTCTCTGACCGTACTGCTTATTTCCATTTGGGTGACTTGATTGAAGTGAACTCGACTGAAAAAGTATTTACTCAACCAGATCATCAGTTAACTGAAGCTTATATTACAGGGCGTTTTGGTTAATCTGGATCAGATCAATCAAAGGGCCTGCGGGCCCTTTTTTGTTATAGCGATGAAAATGAGTCTATTTTGCAAAATCGCTATTGAATTTTTATTGAGCAGACCACATCTTAGGTAAATAATGCCGAACTTATAGAGCACATACTTTATGTTATTCCATTTACCTAAATTTCCTGCTGAAATACGTATTAGTCATTTAAATGCGCGTGTGAATGAACAAAGAAAAAAAATTGCGCAAACTACAGCATCTCGTCTGGAGTTATTACAGCTGGTTCAACAATTAGCGAAAGAAGCGAAAGTTCGTAAAAAGAATGATCAAAAAATTTATGTCCTCGATTTTAAGGGCGATGTACAGGCTTCCGCTGTTGATACCATTCGTGAAGAAATTACTTTGATTTTGGCAACTGCGAAAGCAGGGCATGACCGTGTTGTGGTTCGTCTGGAAAGCCCAGGCGGTATGGTGCATGGCTATGGTCTGGCTGCAGCTCAGTTGGTGCGCTTACGTGACGCAGGGTTCCATGTCACTATTTGTGTAGATAAAGTGGCGGCAAGTGGCGGTTATATGATGGCATGTATCGCCAATGAAATCATTTCTGCGCCTTTCGCAGTTGTTGGGTCGATTGGTGTGGTTGCACAAGTACCAAACTTCAATCGTTTGCTCAAGCAGCATAATGTCGATTTTGAACTTTACACGGCTGGTGAGTATAAACGTACTGTGACCATGTTCGGTGAAAATACCCCAGAAGGTAAAGCGAAGTTTGAAGAAGAGTTACAGCAGACACATTCACTATTTAAACACTTCGTTGAAAAATATCGTCCGCAGTTGGACGTTGCAAAAGTGGCAACGGGTGAACACTGGTATGGTGAGGATGCACGTGAGTTGAATTTGGTGGACAAACTGCAAACCTCTGATGAGTATTTATTAAGCTTGCTTGGCAAGCATGATATTTATGTGATTAATACGCGTAAACGTCCAACTTTGGGTGAAAAACTAGGTTTACAGGCGGCTCAAATGGCTGAGAACTTGATTCCTGCTGTCATGGGTAAAATTACAGATAGCTTAGCTAAAGC
The DNA here is from genome assembly GCF_000369645.1 of Acinetobacter sp. CIP 64.2. NCBI lineage: Bacteria > Pseudomonadati > Pseudomonadota > Gammaproteobacteria > Moraxellales > Moraxellaceae > Acinetobacter > Acinetobacter sp. CIP 64.2. Next base: position 1,584,527 of record NZ_KB850122.1, on the reverse strand, counting down.
CAACAGTACACTGGTACAAATGCGTGATCCAAAATTCTAATTCGAATTTGCTAAAAAACCAGTACTATCGGGCTGGTTTTTTTATTTAGTCAGAATCAATTTCTGTATATTTTATGCTTGGGATTTGAATGTTTGGTGAATTAAACAAACATGACAAAACTTTTGATCGAAGAGATTGTGGCAATTCAGATCATTTGATATTTTAACTGCAAGATGAATTACTTAATTATTCATTAATCTAAAAAGTACTTAAAAATATAATTGATAAGTGAGCATAATAATGACAAGAGTCGTTGTTTTTTCAAAGAAAAACTCGAATGTTTTACAGGATGCGCAATTGCAAAAAGTGCTATTAGACCAGCCCTCAATTGTGCAAATTGGTGTAAATCAGGGTGATATTAAATCAATTGTCAAACAGGGTAATGATCTTGTTATTACGCTAAAAAGTGGTGAGAAAATCATTGTCAGTGATTTTTATAACGAAGCCAATCTCACAGAGCACAGTTTGGCCCTTTCTAAAGGTGATGGGACTTATGCTGTTGCGGAGTTCGATGATTCAGGAAAGTTTGTGCGTTATTCAACGATGACACAAGCGACTCAGCTTCAACATACAGCGATGACGACACAAGCTGCATCTGCTTCGGCTGCTGCTGATGAATCGGGGATTAGTAAATCACAGTTGCTCAAAGTTGGTCTGGCAGCCTTAGCCGCTGAAGGTGTGTATCTATGGGCTGTAAAAGATGATGATGCAGGCAAGAACAAAAGTACGCAACCAATTGACATTACACCACCAGTTACCCCAACTGCAAACTTAGGTGCAGATACTCAAACGATTACAGGTAAAACAGAAGCCCAAGCAAAAATTGTAATTAGAGACGCTGTAGGTAAAGTGATTGCAACTGGCCAAGCCGATGCAGAAGGAAACTATAGTGTTAAATTGGATCAGCCTTTGGTCAATGGTGGAAAGGTGAGTGTGACTGCCGTCGATAATGCAGGCAATGTCTCGAAAGCAACTGTGGTAACAGGCAATAAAGATACCATTGCACCCGACGCACCAACAGCACAACTCAATGCAGACGGTACCATTGTCACAGGTAAGGCAGAAGCAAATGCCAAAGTATCCATTTATGATGCTGACGGTAAACTCCTTGGCTCTGTCACCGCAAATAAAGAAGGTTTATATTCAATCAATGTGTCACCAGCATTAACAAGTGAAAAAGGCGGAACCGTTATTGCTGAAGATGCTGCCGGAAACAAGTCAAAACCTTCTCAGGTCTTTGCTGGAAAAGATACTGTAGCACCAGACCAACCGCTAGTTGAGGTTAATAAAGAAGGGAACTCTATTCAGGGGCGGACAGAAGCCAATGGCAAAATACAAATTAAAAATGCAGATGGACAAATTATCGGTAGTGGAACGGCAGATGCCCAAGGCAAATTTCAGATTACACTTTCACCTGCCTTAACGACGGATCAAAAAGCTTCTCTTGTTGTAGAGGATGCTGCGGGCAATCAGTCTAAGCCACTTGAAATAACAGCCGGAAAAGATACCATTGCCCCTGATAAAGCTGTTGCTGAAATCAATGCGGCTGGGGATACTGTGACTGGAACGGCAGAAGCAAACAGTAAGATTGAAATTAGAAGTGCTGATGGTAAAACATTGTATGGTTCAGGTACGGTGGGAGCAGACGGAAAGTTTACGATTACGTTATCATCGGCGCTAACCGATAAAAATATCGGTAAAATTTACATCATAGACGCTGCCGGCAATCGTTCTGATGCGACTGATGTTATTGGAACAAAAGACACGATTGCACCGAATAAACCCATACTACAAACGGTGACAGATGACGTTGGCCCAGTAAAAGGCCCGATTGTTGCTGGTGGTGATACCGATGATACAAAGCCAACCTTATCAGGCATAGGTGAAGCAAAGGCGCTACTGACGGTCTATGATAATGGTCAGCCAATTGGAACTGTAACGGTTGGAGATAATGGCAAATGGAGCTTTAATGTTAATCAGGATTTAAGTTTAGGGACACATAAAATTACTTTAACATTGACTGATGCTGCGGGAAATATAAGTGAAGTCAGTGATGCATTTAGTTTTAATGTGGTGGCACCCGTTGCTAAAGCATCTTTGGCAGATACGGTTGATCTGAATTCGCTTCACGGTAATCTGCCAGAGACTGCAGTGATGAATACTGAAAAAGCGAATTTGAATGAGTTATTACCTTCTTCAGTTCAAACATCAAATCAGTTGGATAGCGTTTTGGATCAACTGCTTAGCAACCACAATGTGACGCCTGTAACAACAAATACAAGTAATTCTGCTTTGGTTCATTCTGATTATGCACAAACCGTCAAGGTGGATCCGCTGGATCAACTGGCCGTGCTGCAACATTCCATTATTTAACTGATGTCCTATAGAAACGCTTATTTTTGAATAAGCGTTTTATCTTTGAGTAGCTGGATGCTACCCATCAAGATTGCCCCGATGGTTGCAAGCAACATATCTTTATGTGCATCCCAAATATCGCCTTGTTGACCATTATAATTTTCAGCATCTTCAGGGGACAAACTGATTGCTATCCACCATTCAATCAATTCATAAAACATGCTGGATGCCATGACAAATTGAATAACAAGTAAAAATAGGGTCAATGATTTGGCTGAAGGTAACCAGACTTGAAAGCCACGGTAAAAGAAAGGGTAGAGCAGAAGTCCATACGCAAAATGAACCAGCCGATCATACATGTTGCGTGACCAACCCATACTTTTATTCAAGTCAAAATCAAAAATCTGTCCAATCCAGTCATTATACGGGACATAAGAATATAAGTAGTGCGCGCCCAAAATATGGATCAGAAGAAAGCCGAGGTAGAGACAAAAACAATAAAAGCTGAGACCAATCTTTTTCATCGCGATGATGAGTATGATCAGCATCAAAACGGTACCGGCTTGATGGAGTAAATAGGCTTCAAACTCAAGAGGCTGAATACTTGCAATCGCAACCGCCAGAAGTACAGTTACAAGTGCAAGATAATGTTTTAACCCCAGTTGTTTTTCGATCATGCTGTATCCTAAGTTACAGTCAGGCAAATTATTTATAGTGCTTACTCTGTTGCCATTACAGTGACGTTTTCCTTATTTGTAGAGACGCCACCGAGTGCCTGACATGCTTGTTTATAGAGTTGATATTTTTGTTTTACAACCTCATCGAGTGGAATGTCAAAAAGATCTTCACCATTTTTATATTGTTCGATATAAGACGCCGCTTTTTCCTTGTTGACAGCCAATGATTGCTGATAAAAATTTGAGATAGATGAGTTTGCTAACTCACTAGATTCAATATTATTACATTGAAAACTCTGTAGGACTTTTTCTGCACGTTTTACCTCGTTTGATTTTCCAAACAGACAACCGGTTAAGCCCACAGTGACAATGAGCAAGTACAAAAGTTTCATGATCGATCAAGTGAAATTTTAAAGGGGCTATTATTGTATATATGATGAATTTTATAAATTAATTATTTATGTCTGACACGATAAAATTTTGATGCTCAGTCATTTGATCTAAGCAAAATTTCAATCGGTTCAAGATGTAAAGATAAAAAATAGATTTAGGGTCTGTTGAGAATTACCGAGAGTTAATTAAACTCGCGCACAATTGAATCATGGCTTCAAAACTCGTATCTGTTTTACAACTACGCATCGCTATACGTTTAAATTCTTTTAACTTACAGAAATAGTTTTCAATGAGATGACGCCATTTATACATAATCGTATCAAATGCTCTCATTACTTTTCGATTAGATTTAGGTGGGATCACCACTTTCACTTTACGTTCATTGAGTTCTTGGATGAGCCAATCTGCATCAAATGCTTTATCCGCTAGTAATGCTTGAAAATCAACATCTTCGATTAAAGGTTTGGTTTCTACTAAATCGTGATATTGACCAGGCATTAATCGAAACTTAATGAGGTTGCCTAGACTATCCACTAAGGCAAGAATTTTACAGCTCATTCCACCTCGAGATTTACCTATAGACTGTTTGAAAGTCCCCCTTTTGCACCTTGGCCATGTCGATGAACTTTAACAATCGTTCCATCAATCATGGCGTATTCCAAATCAACATCTTCATTTACAGATGCAAAAATAGCTTCAAATACACCAGCTTTCACCCAATCACGGTATCTTTTAAAGACGGTATTCCATTTACCAAAATGAGCAGGTAGATCACGCCATGGACTGCCTGTACGGGCAATCCATAGGACTGCTTCTAAAAATAATCGATTATCTTTTCCACTACGACCTCGATCAGTCACTTTACCTAGGCAAAAAGGTTCCATTTTTGCCCATTGGGCATCAGTAAGTATGTATCTATCCATAGTACTATTATAAATTAATCAGTACCCTTTGTTAATTCTCAACAAGCCCTAATTGATTGATACAAAATAATTTTTAGCGTTATGCTAGATAAGCGCCGTTAGCAATATCTGGATTATGCAACTGAAGTACATTTTTTTATTTGCTCTATTGAGCAGCCTCACGACTTGGTCTTATGCAGATGGCTACAATTTTTTTGCAGAGGATCATGATGATACCGAAGAAATGTTTGATTCAGCTTATCCTCAGATGAAAACAGAATATTCCGTTTTGCATAACCAGTTTTTTCAAAATGAACGTTGGCGAGTCTATAACTATACTGCGTATCAAACCAATCATTTTAACCATAAGATGTTGACGGGTGATACCAGCAGTCTTTCTCTGGATGATTTCTCGATTTCAGTGGGCTATGGAATGATGTATCAACTGAATCAGACCAACCGGATCGGTTATGAATATTTGTCCAGTTTTCCTTTTGATCGTGGACAACTGATCCGGTTTTTCTGGTTACGGATTTTTTAACTGATTTTTTGATACAAACCCGCTCTGACGATCCCCGCTTTGGTTTCTTTGATTTTGTGCCATGTTGCGGGCAAGTTGAGTTGCGCTAGGTCGCGATCAGCTTCGACATAAATCAAGGCTTTATCACTAATCAACGGATTGCTAAGTTCAGCAAGCTCTTGCCATAAATCAAGGTCATAAGGTGGATCAAGAAATACGACATCAAAGTTATTTTTTAACTTGTTTAATGCCAACTGTGCTGTTGTGACCAGCAACTGGCAATTTTCTGCTTTTAACAGTTGAATATTATCTTTTAAAAAGCGTGCTTGGGCTGGATTGGGCTCAATCATAACGACTTTTGCTGCGCCGCGAGAGAGTGCCTCAAAGCCGAGTGCACCCGAACCGCTACACAGATCTAAAACCTGTGCATTTTGAATATCCCACATGAGCCAGTTGAATAATGTTTCACGGACACGGTCTGGTGTTGGGCGTAAACCTTCAATACTCGCAAAAGGAAGGCTACGACGTTTCCATTCACCACCAATAATACGCAATTGATTTTTCATTATTCAGTGATTCCATCCGCGGGTTGAGGCATATTATTCGCAGCAGGGCTAGAGGCCGCCGCAGATACAGACGTTACAGGGCTTGATGCAGCCTGTGTATTTTGTTCCGTCGTTGCAATACTGCCACTTGGTAGTTCGCCAGGTTTAATTCCTGCCGTCATTAATCCTCCACTGACTTGATGGCCTGCAGGGCGAAGTGGGTTCTTTTTACGTGTTACTAACCAGTAGTCAAATATTGGACGTGCCAGTTGGGCGGCTGAACCACCATGCTTACCATTTTCCCATACCACGGCAATCGCGATTTCTGGGTTATCAGCGGGAGCAAAGCCAACAAATAAACCATGGTCCCATTGTCGAGAAGACAGCGCAGCTTCGTTATAGCGTTTACCTTGGGCAATACTTTTAACCTGTGCGGTTCCTGTTTTACCTGCAATTGAATATTGTAATCCGCCTTTGATACCACGACCTGTACCCGATTGAATGACATCGACCATGGCTTCATGCATATTGATCCAGTCTTGTTCTGTTCCATTGAAGTTAATTTTGCCATCAGGTGCATTGTGGACGTTAAATTTTTTCGCACCTTTAGTTTCTCTGAGCACATGTGGTGTCACATGTGAACCTTTATTGGCAGTGATGGCGGTTGCCATTGCCAGTTGTAAAGGCGTGGAGGTAAAGGCGCCTTGCCCGATACTGACTGAGATGGTTTCACCTTTAAGCCATTTGGATTTGCGTGTTCGCATTTTCCACTCTGGACTTGGGTAGAGACCTGTACTTTCACTTGGCAAGTCGACACCTGTTTTTTCACCGAAACCAAATTGACGCATCCAGTCATTCATTTTTTCAATACCCATTCGATAAGACAGGACATAGAAATAAGTATCACAAGAAACGATCTGAGCTTTATGCATGTTCACTGAACCATGACCCGTCTTCTTATGGTCACGGAATCGATGGCTGTCACCTGGCAGTGAAAAATAACCTGGATCGGAAATTGCAGTACTCCAATCGACTAGACCATAATGAATCCCCCCTAAACCAAACATCGGTTTAATCGTTGAACCTGGTGGATAAGCACCTTGAACCGCACGGTTATAGAGGGGCTGGTCGAGGTTGTCACGGAGGCCGCTATAGTCTTTGGAGCTAATGCCTGTCACGAAGAGGTTCGGATTGAAACTTGGACTAGAGACGAGAGCCAGAATTTCACCTGTGCGTGGATCCATTGCTACAATTGCGCCACGACGATCTGCCAATTGTTTTGCTGCAATGGTTTGCAGACCATAATCAAGTGATAAATACAGATCATTACCACGTGCTGGATTTTGACGGCCTAAATTACGCAAGACATTGCCGTGTGCATCAGCTTCGACCGATTCATAGCCTGGCGTCCCATGCAACAAGTCTTCATAACTTTTTTCGACCCCGATTTTACCAATCAGGTTGGTGCCCGCATATAAGTCCTTATCAATCGATTTCAGTTCTTTATCATTGATACGACCCACATAACCAATCACATGTGCAAACAGTTCACCATGTGGATAGTAACGCGTCATTTGGGTTTCGATCTTGACTCCAGGAAAGGCATATTTGACTTCACTGAATTTGGCAATATCCGCTTCCGTTAAATTTAGCTTAATTGCAAGACGTTCTGTTTTGCGAGCGGTTTTGACACGGCTTTTAAAACGATCAACATCATCCTGAGTTAAACCTAAAACTGGAATTAAACGGTTAATGGTTTCATCAATATCTGCTACATCGGCACGGCTAAGTGTTGCTGTGAACACTGGGTAGTTATCGGCAAGTAATACGCCATTACGATCGTAGATATAACCACGTGCCGGTGCTAGAGGCTGTAAACGAATCCGGTTTTTATCTGAGGCGGTTGTAAAATCATCGTAATGAACAATCTGTAAATATGCATAACGACAGATGAGCAAAAGTAGAAAAATCGCCACCAGAAAGATTGCAAAAAAGATACGACCCTTATAAATGCGCTTTTCTTGTTGCATATTTTTTAAAGGAAAGTGCTGTTTCATAGGGTGTCGACTTAATTACAAAAATGGAGAGAGGAACAAGGCTACGCATTTTAACGTAAGTTGCATGATCATACTGTAGAATTTTCAACAAATCATGCAAATGATGCTGCGACAGTTTTTGACTTTGCAGACATGAAAATTGTATGGTCTTGTATATTAGAAGCAAAATAATTCTGTTAAAGTCACAAACTATTCGAAATAGGATTTTCCAATACACTCTTAGGGAAAATGGAGAAAATAATGAGAAAAATTTGCCTTTTATTATCGGTTTTAACACTTACAGGCTTAGCCCATGCTGACGAAAATCCGTTTAAGCCTGAGCCTAAATTAAAAGATGCAAACGTTTCAACATGGAATGTGGGTGCTGGTTTTACCAAAAAGTTATTACATGCCAACCTTGAATGGGTAAATCCTTATGGTATTGCTTATGCCAAAGCAGGCGCATTTTTAAATGATGACAATGAGCCTGGTGCGCAAGTTGGCTTCCGCTATCCATACTATTTAACGGGAACAGATAAAAATGGCTATTATCTGGGCGTCTATGCGGGACATCTCGACAGTAAGAACTACGGCGGTAAGCAAAAGGGCAATTTAGGTGTGGGTGCTGATATTGCTTATGTTTGGTTGAATAGTGAACGTATTAGTACATTCAGTGTGGGCGCAGGGGTACGAGAAAAAATAGAAGACGGCAATGGCAATACGGTGAAAAAATCCGAGCCGGTCCTTCAGTTTTCTTATACCTTAAGTTTTGGTTTATAAGAGGAAATTAACGTTCATCCTTTTATAGGCCATCATGTATCAATAATTCAGAGAGTCATGCATGTTTGATTACGTCAATGAATTGTGGCAGATTTTCCTAAATCGACCTGACCATCTGGCAGTCTTGAGTATCATCCCTGTGACCGCCTTTGTAACATGGGCGCACGTGTGGATGGCATTGAAAATGGTATTTTACCCAATCAACTTTTGGGGATTCCATTTAGGACCATTACCTGTAGGTTGGCAAGGGATTGTGCCACGGAAAGCTGGACGTATTTCAGGCATTATTACCGATAATACTTTATCTAAACTGGGTTCCTTGCGTGAATTTTTAGAAGCCATGGACCCAGAAGATATGGCAATGATTATTGGTGAACAAGTCGGTTTTGAACTTGAGCATCTGATTGATGAGGTGATGATTGATCGCAATGCGGTGCTCTGGGAAAACCTGCCTTATTCAATTAAACGCCGTATCTATGCACAAGCCCATAAACAATTACCAAATACCTTAAGAGAACTAGTGACTGAGCTGACCATGAACGTTGAGTCACTGGTGGATATGCGTGAAATGGTGGTCAGCCAAATGGAAGGTGACCGCCGTTTAATGGTGCGAATGTTTCTGAAAGTGGGTCAGAAAGAGATCAATTTTATTTGGCATATCAGCGCCTTAATCGGGATGTTCTTTGGTATTTTTCAAATGATCGTATGGTTTGTGGTGCCTTGGCACTGGACCGTACCGTTTTGGGCGGCGATCTGGGGCTTTTTAACCAACTGGATTGCCATCTGGATGGTGTTTAACCCAATTGAGCCGCACTATATTCGTTACCCACAGATTTTCCGCTTGACTAAAGATCGTAAATTTCCTTGGATTGTGCCTGTCTTGAAGATTGGTACTTATAATGTTCAAGGTGCCTTTATGAAGCGTCAGGAGGAGGTTTCAGATGTGTTTGCCAGTGTCGTGACTGAAGATTTAATTACTTTAAAGTCAATCATGACAGAAATGATGTACGGCAGTAAAAAAGACAAAACACGTCGTATTGTCAAGCGTCATATCAATGAAATCATGGAAACTCCATTGGTCAGAACCTCATTACAGCTATCATTAGGGCCAAGAGAGTATGCTAGACTCAAGACCGACTTGATTGATCGCTCAATTGAAATTACCATGGGACCAGTATGTGACCCAGCTCTGAATGCAAGTCGCGCGCAGAAGATCTTTCAAATGTTTAGAGACCGCATCCGTGAACTAACACCGAAAGAGTTCCAGAACCTATTGCGTCCTGCGTTCCAAGAAGATGAGTGGATCTTGATTGTACTGGGTGGAGTAACTGGTTTCTTTGCTGGTTTAATTCACTTATTTGTTGCTTTCTTATAATTAATTTGATGTTGGTTGAGTGATAAGTCTGTATGATATTGCTCAATTTAAGATTTATTGTTTTTAAATGAGGATGTTCTTTTATGCGCATTATTTTACTCGGACCACCTGGGGCAGGCAAAGGTACTCAAGCTCAGTTGATCTGTAAGCGCTACAATATCCCACAAATTTCAACCGGTGATATGCTCCGTGCTGCAATTCGTGAAGGTACTGAACTTGGCTTAAAAGCGAAAAGCGTCATGGAGTCAGGTGGTTTGGTCTCTGATGAGCTGATTATTGGCTTGGTTAAAGAACGTATTGCTCAGCCTGACTGTGAAAATGGTTGTATCTTTGACGGTTTTCCACGCACGATTCCACAAGCTGAAGCATTAGAAACAGCTGGAATTAGCATTGATCACGTGATTGAGATTGCTGTACCTGACGAAGAAATCGTGCAACGTCTTTCTGGTCGTCGTCAACACCCAGCATCGGGTCGTGTTTATCACATCGTTTACAACCCACCAAAAGTGGAAGGTAAAGATGATGAAACAGGTGAAGACCTTGTTCAACGTCCAGATGACCAAGAAGAAACGATTCGTAAGCGTCTTGGCTCTTACCACAGCGAAACTGAGCAATTGGTTGGCTTCTATCAAGGCCGTGCTGCTTCTGGTGAAAATGCGCCGACGTATGACAAGTTAGATGGTTTACGTCCAATTGAAAATGTTCAAGCTGATTTATTTGCAATCTTAGATAAATAATTTAAGCTATTGATTTTTAAAAGAGCTCTTAACGTAGGGCTCTTTTTATTTGGAGAAAACCCGTGCTCAAAGTTGTTCTGATCTTAGTGGTTATCCTGAGTTTTGTATTACTCTTATTTTTGTTATATCAAAGCCAAAAAATGCTGCGTCATGTACAACAGCAGCAAGCTTTAGAAAATAAGAAAAATGGCAAAACCCGCCAGTTGCATCCAAAACTGCAACAGCAAAAAAAACCTCAGGATTAACTGAGGTTTTTTATTGCAATGGTTTTATTGGCGCCAAACTCAAATCGATCAGGCCAATTGCAAACATCGGAAACGATACATTCGCCACATTTGGGTTTACGTGCAATACAACAATAACGTCCATGCAAGATCAGCCAGTGATGTGCATCAATGATAAATTCTTTCGGAATCACTTTAATCAAGCGATCTTCCACTTCTAAAACATTTTTTCCAACCGCGAGTCCGGTACGGTTGCCTACACGGAAAATATGGGTATCAACGGCCATGGTCGGTTGACCAAAGGCAGTATTAAGCACGACGTTTGCTGTTTTACGTCCCACGCCTGGTAGGGCTTCCAGCTCTTTGCGTGTTTCTGGGATTTGTCCTTGATATTGATCGACCAGGATCTGACAGGTTTTAATCACATTTTCGGCTTTGGAGTTATATAAGCCAATGGTCTTGATATATTGTTTTAGCCCATCGACCCCAAGATTCAATATAGCCTGAGCGGTATTGGCAACAGGATAGAGTTTATCCGTTGCTTTATTGACACTAACATCGGTTGCTTGGGCAGACAGCAACACAGCGATCAGTAACTCAAAAGGAGAGGAATAGTTCAGCTCAGTCTGTGGATGAGGTCGTTGTTCACGCAAACGTTCAAAAAAAGTCTGAATCTGCTTTTTGGTCATATTTTTTACGGGCATTTAGATGTCCTGCAATTCATTTAAACGTTGTTGTAAAGCAAGCAATTGTGCTTGCTTTGACTCATCGGCACGAACACTGAGCTGCTTTTCCAGTTTTTTAACTTGGGTGCGTAGTTTAGCCAGTTCAATGGTTGTTTTTGCATCCAACGTCGTGCTTTCTTTGGGTTTCTCCGTCAGGGTAATCACAGGAACATTGTTCAATGCTTGAGAGAACTGAGCAAAGAATTCAACATCAATTTCTGCACGAACAATTGGCCCTTTACGGCTGAGACGGCGTGCTTCTTCGCGTTGGATATGGGCGTAATAACGCTGTCTTAAATCATCCTGTTCAGCTGTACGTTGGTCTGTGGTTGGTAATGGCTTGGTATCTGCAACCAGATCAATACAATCCACAGGACAAGGTGGAATACATAATTCACAACCAGTACACAGGTCAGTCAAAATGCTGTGCATTAATTTGCCGCTACCAATAATCGCATCGACAGGACAGGCACTAATACATTTGGTACAGCCAATGCATTCATCTTCACGAATGACTGCCTTGATCCGTTGTGGTCGACCATCAGCTTGAATATCCCAAACACTCGGTTCAGCTGTTAGGGGAGCACGTTTTAATAACGCTGCGAGTGCATCTGCAACGGGCTGTCCACCAGGCACACATTTATTTGCTTCTTCACCTTCAGCAATTGATTTTGCATAAGGTAAACAGCCGTCACGATGTCCACATAAACCACATTGTGTCTGTGGTAAAAGCTGGTCAATTTGGACAATAAGTGCGTGTTGTGCAGAAGGTGACATGTATCAAGAATGAAGCAAAAAAATAGGGAGCTTAGTATAGCAAATAATGCTTTAGCACGGCGACGCAATCTCAAATATCAAAATGAAAAATAGAAAAAATGGAATGCTTAACAATGGTGCTAATAGTGAAAATTTTTGGTGCATTTTTATGTATAAATGGAGTTTCTTGAGCTGTGGTATGAAAATATTGGTATTTTTTAAACTGAATTTACTTATATTTATTATATAAATAACGAACATTTTTTGATTCAAGTTTATGATTTTGATTGATAAAAAAGTTGAATGTAAAAAAAATATTGTGATGAAATAGTAATCTGTATTTAATAGGGACAGAATCCTGTTTTGGTGCATTTTTCGCACCAAGATAATTCATTAACTCGGGGGTGAATGTTGAAATACAATAGCTTAAATGACTTTCTGGATTATGTTAAAGCAAGAGATCCTTATCAGCCTGAATTTTTACAGGCGGTTGAAGAGGTCATGACCAGCTTGTGGCCATTTATTGAGAAGAACCCTAAATATGCTCAGTATGGTTTGTTAGAGCGATTGGTTGAACCTGAGCGGGTGATTCAATTCCGCGTGTCATGGATGGATGATCAAGGCCAGACTCATGTCAATCGTGGTTTTCGTGTGCAATACAATTCAGCGATTGGGCCATATAAAGGCGGGATGCGTTTCCATCCTTCTGTTAATTTATCTATTTTAAAGTTTTTAGGTTTTGAGCAAACCTTTAAAAATTCACTAACAACTTTACCTATGGGCGGTGGCAAAGGAGGGGCAGATTTTGACCCTAAAGGCAAATCTGAAGCTGAGATTATGCGTTTTTGCCAAGCTTTGATGCTTGAGTTATATCGACATCTAGGTCCGAATACAGATATCCCGGCAGGAGATATTGGCGTCGGTGGTCGTGAAGTCGGCTATATGACAGGCATGATGAAGAAGCTCAGTAATGACACCTCATGCGTATTCACGGGCAAAGGGATTTCATTTGGGGGGTCATTGGCACGACCAGAAGCGACAGGCTATGGCACAGTATATTTTGCTGAAGAAATGTTGAAAATCCGTGGTGAGAGCTTTGCCAATAAAACAGTATCGATTTCAGGTTCAGGCAATGTTGCACAGTATGCTGCTGAAAAGGCGATGTTCTTAGGGGCTAAAGTCATTACGCTATCGGATTCAAATGGCACGGTTTATTTAAAAAATGGCTTTACTAAAGCGTTGCTGGAAGAAGTCATGGATCTGAAAAACATCCAACGTGGTCGTATTTCCGAGTTTGCTTCGAAACATGGTTTTGAATACTTTGAAGGAAAAACACCGTGGCATATTCCAGTTGATATCGCGCTCCCTTGTGCAACTCAGAATGAGTTGGATGCTGAGGATGCTATAACTTTATTGGCAAATGGTGTTATCTGTGTTGCAGAGGGTGCCAATATGCCATCAACGCTTGCTGCCGTTGAAAAATTTATTGCAGCAAAGATTTTGTATGCGCCAGGGAAAGCCTCGAATGCGGGTGGTGTTGCAACCTCGGGTCTGGAAATGTCGCAAAATGCGAATCGTTTGGGCTGGTCATTTGAACAGGTCGACGAACGCTTGCATGCGATTATGAAAGAGATTCACCGCAACTGTGTCAAATATGGGACTCAGCAAGATGGTACGATCAACTATGTCGATGGTGCGAATATTGCGGGTTTTGTAAAAGTTGCCGATGCCATTCTCGCGCAGGGAATTTATTAAAAATCTCTCTCAATCCTTCTTTATTAAAGAGGGATTGCCATAAAAAATCCGATGACAAAGCATCGGATTTTTTATATATACGATTAAATTATGGTTTTTTCACAATTTCTTGTTCAACAACCATATCGAGTACGTCTGCAATACTTGATTGGTCAGCAGCAGGGTTTTTAATGTCAAAACGTTTAACACGTACAATCACACGTTGTTGTGGATTGTGCTCAAAACCTTCGATTTGACCGTAATACAATGACCAGTTTTTGTCTGCGTAAGTTTTTAAACCTTTGTCATCATATTTAATTTCACGAACTTGCATACAGGTTTGTGGTGCAACACCTGTGCATGATTTAGTTTCTGGTGAAATTTCGAGGAAAACTGTTTTACCTTCAGACTGGTATTTTGCTTCAGGTGTCATTTTACCTACAAAAGTATATTTTTGACCTTTGGCATCAGCAATCACTAAGGTTGGTTGCTCTGGATTCGCTGCATTGACTTCAAACGCGATTTGACGTTTTTGTAGAAGCTCACCTGCAAATTGTTCTTGCTTCATCAATGCTGGCTCACATGCCATTAATGTAGATGCGCCATCACCTGTAACGATCAAACCATTTTCAACTTTCCATGATGTGTTGAGACGGTTACAACCTGTGTTTACAGATAAACGATCATTGTCCAAGAAGCTTAATACGATCGGGCGTTTAGTATCAGCAGGTTGATATGACCATGTGTAGTTGGTTAATACATTGCTATTTGCCACTTTTGCACCTGTAAATACATGTTTTTGACCTTTGCTATCTGTTACAGTCAAAATAGCTTGACCATTCACTGTGCTGATTTCAAATGGTACCTTTTTCTCACTAAAGATGTCAGCAGATAAACGTTCTTGCTGCATTAAATCATCAGCACAAGCCATCATGGTAGATACAAGTGGAGAGGTTACAATTTTATTGCCTTCAATTTTCCAAGTACCACCTTGGTTATTACAACCTGTTTGGATTGCAAGTTGTTGATCAGCATTAAATGATAAAACCAAAGGTTTTGATGCTTTAGAACCTTGATAAGTCCAGTTATATTCAACTAAGTTTTTTGCAGCAGTTGTATTAATTTGAGAAATTACATTATCAGTCACATTTTGCACAGTTTGGCACGCCATTAACGAAAGCGGAATTAATGCAAGAACTAAATATTTGATTTTCATATTCAAAACAACGATAAGTAAATAACAGACATAAGCTTAAAGTATTCTTAAAAAGAGAACATGGTATCCGTTTAGGAGTTAAGTTCGTTAAATGTTTCTATTTGTAAAATTTTGGAAAATATAGAAGATTTATAGGCTTGCTGCTATTTGGTTCAAGCCTATTTTGTAATTTTGTGATGTAGTTGGTTATTTAGTCAAAACGATAAATGTCCATTCCCAATGAACCCATCGAGAAGCTACTATGCACAATATTGAAACGATGACCCGTACCCATTGCAAAGAATAGTGGTGCAAGATGCTCAAGGCTTGGGTGATTACGCTCAATATAAGGCAATGATGGCCAATTCAGTACAGCATCAAAATCTTGGTGACTAAGTTTACTGACGACAGTATTGCGAAACGTACTGGCCCATGTAGGTACATCGGCATCAGCATGCCATGATAACTCAGCTAGATTGTGCGTGATGCTGCCTGAACCAATCAACAGAATTTGTCGTGCTCGTAAAGGTGAAAGCACTTCTCCAATACGGTAGATATCATCAGCACTCATATAAAGAGGCAGTGAAATTTCAATCACGGGAATATCCGCATTTGGATACATGTGTAAAAGCGGCATCCAAACGCCGTGATCTCGTGGACGAGTACTATTTGCATGAGCTGGAATACCCGCTTCGGCAAATAAAGCTAATATTTCTTCTGCCAGTTTGGGTGCACCCGCTGCAGGATAGCGGATATTGTAGAGCTCAGGTGGGAAGCCGCGGAAGTCATGCCAGGTTTCTGGGCGTGTTGAGGTATTGACTTCTAAAGCTTGGCTTTCCCAATGTGCTGACATGACGATAATTGCTTGAGGCTTGGGTAAGTTGCTACTCAGGCGATACAGTGCAGGACCCACTTGTTCGGGATCAAGTGCCAGCATGGGCGAACCATGAGAAATAAATAATCCGGGTAAAGTCTGCAAGTCCATAAATAAACACCTGAAAGGGGATATATGATTATCCTGACAAATTCTGTACAGCAATGATATCCCTTAAAATTCAACATATTGTTCTAAAATCAGAACAGTTTAAGCCCGATGATAAGGGTGGTTATGATTGATACTCATGGCACGATAAAGCTGTTCAATGAGAAGAATTCGAACCATTGGATGTGGCATGGTGAGTTTTGACAGTGACCAATGCCAAGCTGCAGTTTTACGGACAGCTTCGGAATGACCATCAGGTCCACCAATCGCAAGCGCAATATCGTTGCCTTCGAGCATCCATTGCTTCATCGTGTCAGCTAGTTTTTCTGTACTCAGTTCGCGACCACCCACCTCTAAAGCGATCAAAGTCTCATTGGGCTTAAGTGCATTTAAAATGCTGTCACCCTCAATTTGGCAATATTTTAAAATATCGGCTGCAGAGTCATTTTTCCCACGCTTTGCCATTGGGAGCTCAATGACTTGCGTTTGCACAAAGGGTTGAATACGTTTGAAATAGTCTTCAAACCCAGTTAACACCCAAGCCGGCATTTTTTGACCAATGGTGAGAATGCGAATTTTCATAAGCGCGTTTGATTAAAGAAATGACAGCTATTATAACGCTGTTACTGGTTTATGGCGGAAGGGCGTGGTTTATCTAGTCATAAATAATACAAAAGACTCAAATAAATGACTCATAAAAAACGCAGCTCAAAATGCGTATGAGCTGCGATCAAAGTGTCATCCGTCTGGAGTTCGGATGACGCTAAAATGAGTTCAGAGTCAAATTTAGCCTTTATTTTTATCGACTCTATTTTATTATGCAAGATATTGGTTGTTTTTCAACCGCATTGTGTAACAAAAAAAGAGAGCCGAAGCTCTCTTTTATTTACAATCATTTACTTAGTGACGTGCAGCTTTCGCATCTTCTACCGGTTTCACAATAGGTGTCTTCGGTAAAGGTTTTGGCGTGTCTGTCAAAGCTAAAGGTAGGATTTCATCAATGCTTTTCACTGCTTTGATTTCTAGTCCTTCTTTCACATTGTCAGGAATCTCGGCTAAATCGCGGACGTTATCTTGTGGAATAAACACCAGTTTAATTCCACCTCGGTGAGCTGCAAGAAGTTTCTCTTTCAAGCCACCAATACGCATCGCACGACCACCAAGACTCGTTTCACCTGTCATCGCAATATCTGGACGAATTGGAATACCTGTAAATGCCGAAACAAGGGCAGTGGTCAGTGCCAAACCAGCAGATGGACCATCTTTTGGTGTTGCACCTTCAGGTAAGTGAACGTGGACATCTGTTTCTTCAAAACGTGATGCTTCAATTCCCAATTCATCGGCACGGGTACGTACCACAGTCATCGCAGCGGTAATCGATTCTTTCATGACATCACCGAGTGAACCGGTAGTAATGAATTTACCTTTACCTTTTACTGCTGCTACTTCGATAGTGAGTAACTCACCACCGACTGAAGTCCAAGCCAAGCCATTGACACGACCCACTTGTGCTTCATCTTCTGCAATACCGAAGTCAAACTTATGTGGACCTAGGTATTCAGGAAGATTGGCAGAAGTGACGTCAATCTGTAAGTTTTTAGACTTTTTGCTGACGGCCTCTTTCACGACTTTACGGGCAATTTTAGAGACTTCACGTTCTAAGCTACGGACACCGGCTTCACGTGTATAACGTTGTACGATATCGCGGATTGCTTCTTCATGAACAGTTAGCTCTTTTGTACGTAGGCCATTGTTCTTGATTGCTTTTGGAACAAGGTAACGTTCAGCAATATTCACTTTTTCATCTTCGGTATAACCCGGTAGACGAATCACTTCCATACGATCCAGTAAGGCTTCAGGAATATTCATACTGTTCGCTGTACAGATGAACATCACTTCTGAAAGGTCAAGATCAAGATCTAAGTAATGATCATTGAACTTACTGTTCTGTGATGGATCAAGGACTTCAAGCAATGCAGAAGCTGGATCACCACGGTAGTCTTGAGCCATCTTGTCGATTTCGTCGAGCAAGAATAATGGGTTCTTCACCCCAACCTTGGTCAATGACTGTACGATTTTACCTGGCATCGCACCTATATAAGTACGACGGTGACCACGAATTTCAGCTTCGTCACGAACACCACCGAGTGCCATCCGAACAAACTCACGACCAGTTGCTTTGGCAACGGATTCACCCAGAGAAGTCTTACCAACCCCTGGAGGGCCGACCAAGCATAAGATCGGGCCTTTGAGTTTCTTAACGCGAGACTGAACCGCCAAGTATTCAACAATACGATCTTTAACGTCATCTAAGCCGTAGTGATCTGTATCCAGAATTTCCTGGGCTTTCGCAAGGTTAATACTGACTTTGCTGGCTTTGTTCCAAGGTGTATCTAAAATCACTTCTAGATAGTTACGTACCACCGCCGCTTCACTAGACGCAGGTTGCATCGCTTTCAGTTTACGAAACTCAGCTTCAGCTTTTTTGCGGACGTGTTCAGGTAAATCAGCTTCAGCAAGACGTTTTTCAATTTCGGCAACGTCATCTTCAGCACCGCCATTCATATCGGAAAGCTCACGTTGAATGACTTTCATCTTTTCATTTAGAAAGTATTCGCGTTGGTTCTTTTCCATTTGGCGTTTTACACTGTCATGCAGCGTTTGCTCAATTTGCTGTTCAGCAGATTGATTCATCAAATAGCTCATTAACTCTTGTAAGTGATCTTCAAACTCGTCGTGCTCTAAAAATTTTTGTTTCACTTCAATATTTAAAGGTACACGAGTTGCAACGAAGAACATCAATTGCAATAAGTCTTCGATTTTGTTTGCTGCTGCAACGAGTTCACGTGCATTACGTAGTTTCGCTTCTGCATATTGAGCGAATAGGGTACGTAATTCATTTAAGCGAGTCTCTTGGGTCTCTTCGTCCAAAGGTAATGTCATTGGGCTTAAATGATGTTCAGCTGTTAAGTATTCTTCTCCGTCAATAATGCGTTCTAACTTAGAACGATGTAGACCTTCAATAAGTACTTTAATGCAGTTTTCATCATTTTCATGATTGACTACTTGTACGATCTTAGCCACGGTTCCATATTGATAGAGATTATCGTGATCAATTTCTTCTGTGAGCGAATCTTTTTGCGCAACTACAAATACTAAATTGTCACTGTTACGAGCCACATCCACTGCATTGATCGATTTTTCACGACCCACGAATAGCGCGATTTGCATGTGTGGATACACCACAACATCACGTAACGCTAATAGTGGTAATACACTTGGAACCTGTGGCTCTAAGCTAGTTTCATTGTTTAAGATATATTCAGACATGGGCACTCCTAATGAGTGACAACGGTGTTGCCATGTTTTTTATAGTGATGTGCATTTGAAAAAATACAAGGGGGTGGGATTAGAAAATATAAAAAAAAGACTAAATTACTCAAGATTCATTGCGGAAATAAGAAAAAAAGCATGCTAAGGCATGAAATAATAAAACTTTTTAGGGCAAAGTAAGGCATTTAATGGTTGGTCCCATTTCTGCCTTAATAGCGGGGTGTCAACATATTGAAATGTGTGAGCAAGACCAAGACGATAAGGACGATGTTTGGCTGATGCCAAGGTTCGATCATAATAGCCGCCGCCCATGCCAATACGTGTTCCAAACTGATCACAAGCCAATAAAGGCATAATGAGTAAGTCTAAATATGAAACATGTTTGCCACGACTTGCCATCGGCTCTTTCATTCCTAGGGGGTGATGGGAAAATCTCCTATTTAAATATTGTCTCGAGCTCACTTTTACCCAAACTAAATGCTGATTCATATTACAAATCATGGGCAAGTAAACGTGTTTATTTTGCCTAAAACAAAGCTTTAACAGTTGATCGGTATGTACTTCACCAAAGGCATGTAAATAAAGTCCAATTTTTGATGCGGATTTAAATCGAGTAAATTGTCTAAGTTGAACCAAAACACGTTGTTCAGCTTTCTTTTGTTCGTAATGAGAGAGTTGTCTTCTTTTTGAACGGAGTTGTTTTCTTAATGTGTTTAATGTCTGACTCATAAGGTTTAAAAAAACTGTTTTGAGGTAAAGGCAATCATACCTGATTTACTGTCTGAATTCTAAAATCAAAGCTTTTTATACTTTTAAGTAAAATTAATAACTTATATATCAATCTGTATTTATTCTAACAAATATGGTTTTAATTATTTATTCCAATAATTAATGGGTGTTTGAGGTATTGAATATTATTTATTAATACATTAAAGAGTAATTACTCTATTTTTCATGTTCTTTATAAAATAAAACACAATAAAAACAAAATGAAACAAATAATTATTTTTATTATTTTAATCAAATATTTAATCAATTGTTTGTTTTGTTAATATGAGAAATATATCTCACTTTATAGATAAAAATGTTTATTCATACTTTACCAGTTTCATTGGTTTTATTAGCATCCGCGACTCTTTTTTTAGCACCGAACTAAAAATGCTCATTGGCATTTTTAGACCATCAATAACTGTAGTAATTATCTGAGAATTTTTATGAATAAAGTATATAAAGTGGTTTGGAATGCATCGATTGGCGCATGGGTTGCAACATCAGAACTCGCAAAAAGCAAAACAAAAACCAAATCAAAAGTTCTCGTAATAAGGTCATTAGCAATGTTGCTGATGGTTCAATTGTGAATGGTTCAAAAGATGCGGTGAATGGTGGTCAGATCAAGAATATTTCTGACAGCATCAAGAACAGCATTGGTGGAAACACAACAGTTAATCCAGATGGCAGCATCAGCACCAACAACATTGGTGGTACAGGTGAAAACAACATCAATGATGCAATCAGCAATGTGAAAGACGCTGCAACTAAAGCGAAAACTACAGTGACTGAAGGCGACAACATTGTTGTTAAAGAGACGACCAATAAAGATGGTAGTACTAACTACGAAGTTTCAACCAAGAAAGACTGAACCGTACCGGGTTTGTCGGAGACTTTTTTATTTAAGTTAGGCCACCTGACCTAACGGGTTAATCTTATCATAGTACATTGCTTCAAACTCAAAAGGCGATACATAACCCAGTGCACTGTGTACACGCTTTTTATTGAACCAATCTACCCAGTTTAGTGTCGCAAGTTGTACATCTGCTAAACCTTGCCAATCTGCTTTTAAATATTCAATCACCTCTGTTTTGTATAAGCCATTCACCGTTTCAGCCAGAGCATTATCGTATGAATCACCTGTCGTACCGACTGATGCTCGTAAATTTGCAGCATCTAAACGATTGGTATAGCGAATAGAAAGATATTGAACACCTCTATCGGAATGATGAATCACATTCTTTGGCATGCCTCGATCGTGCAATGCTTGCTCCAATGCATCGAGCACCATATCTGTATTCATCCGTGTAGATACTTTCCATCCAACAATTGCTCGTGAGAACACATCAATAATAAAGGCGGTATAGACCCAGCCTGAATGTGTTTGAATATACGTAAAGTCACTGACCCATAATTGGTCAGGTCGATCAGCACTAAAATTCCGTTTCACTAAATCATCTGCTCGTTTTTGATCATCTCGGCTACGGGTGGTTTGTTTATTCTTACCACGCCAAACACCTTGTATACCTAGCTTTTGCATCAATCGAGCAACTGTACAACGTGCAATAACATAACCCTCACGTTTCAATTTTTGCCAAACTTTACGTACACCATATCGACCTGAACTTTCTTTCCAAATACGTTTGATTTGCTCTGCATGATGTAAATCATGCAGAGCACGTTTCGCTCGATGTTCTGGGTTATCAACGAAATCTAAAGCCCGATAATAGGTCGAAGCTGCAATCGGTAAAATTCTACAAATCGCTTCAACACCATATAACGCCTTATTGTTATGGATAAAATCCACCATTATTTGTGTGGGCGGTCGAGCTCCGCCTGGGCGAAAAAAGCGGCTGCTTTACGTAGAATTTCATTGGCACGTTTTAATTCTTTAATTTCACGTTCCATTTGCTTCATTTTTTCTTGGTCAGATACCTGTTGTACTTTGGCGGGATTTTGTTGATCTAAGTATTTTTGATACCAAACACGAAGTGTTTCAGGAGTACAGCCAATTTTAGGAGCAATTGCGGAAACTGCTGCCCAATTCGATGGATAATCTTTTTCAGATTCAATTAGTAATTGAACCGCTCTTTCTCTAATTTCGGGGGTATAGTTTGGTTTTTTCATCGGAATAGTCTCTCAGAATATTGAGTCTCCGACAAACCCGGTACGGTTCAGAACACGTTGTAACTTTTATCTGCGTTTGGAAAAATATTATGAATAAGGTTTATAAGGTTGTATGGAACGCCTCATTGGGTGCTTGGGTAGCGGTTTCGGAACTTGCTAAGGGAAAAGTAAAAGGTAGTAACGGGAAGGTTGGGGGAATTTCGACTGTAGAAGAGTCTAATGAGAAGAGTCATTCCGAAACAATAAATTTAAAGACTTTATCATTAGCAGTAATTACTATTGTTGCCCCTAATTGGGTTTATGCAGGTACTGAGGTTAGTGGAACCCCGACTAAAAGTGGGTCTAATATTACCAATATTAATACTTGTACAGCATCTGCGACTACTACAAATGGAGTAGCAATAGGATGTTCTAGTATTGCTGGAGCAAAGGACTCTGTAATTGCGGATAGATCCAATCCATATAATACTAGTACTAGTAACAGCAGAGTAACTTTTGATACTACATCTGGTGGTAATACTGCGATTGGTACAGGTGCTTCTGCTGGAAATGCAAATCAGGGATTAGCTACTGCTATAGGGACATACGCAACTGCAAATAATGTTGCTGCAGTAGCAATAGGTGCCGCGGCTTTATCGACAGGAAATACATCTTTATCAATTGGTCGTCAATCTGCTGCAACTGCAGATTATGCTCAAGCTATAGGTAATGTAGCTGCAGCAACAGGAACTGGTGCTCTTGCTATTGGCCATTCAGCAACAGCTACAGGTTATCGTGGTATTGCGATTGGTTCACCTGATATTGATAATGCTTCTGTAGTTGCTGGCCAAGCTGGGGCAGCATATCAAACTGTTGGGCAAACGAAAGCATCTGGGCGGGACGCAATTGCTTTTGGTGGTGGTTCTCAATCGTTAAAAGATGAAGGGATGACTATAGGGGCCTTCTCTGGTGCAACAGAACAAGGTGCAGCAGTGGTTGGTGTCCGTGGTGCCGCATTGGGACAACAAAGTTTATCTATTGGTAATGGTGCAACGAATGTTACAAGCGGTACAAATGCACCTATTCAATTAGCAACGTCTTTAGGGCAAGGTACAATAACTAATAAAACGGTCGGTTCTCGAGTTTTTAATGGTTCTAATACAGTAAAAGATACCCTAGGAGGGACTGCCGGTACGCTAACTGGAACAGTGGATGGTGTTGCAATAACAATTAATCAGGCTGCTGGAACTGGTAATGCAACGACAGGTACAGTTGGTGCGATTACTGGTGGATCATACAACGGACAAACTTTAACCGCTGAACAAGCGAATGCATTATATCAATCTTTAGGACACGGCGGGTCAGTCACATTAGGACAGCGTGCGATTGCTATTGGTACTGCAACAGCTGCACTAGCAAATAATGCCTTGGCTATAGGTAGTACATCGTTAGCAAGTGGAGAAGGTTCTGTTGCAATTGGTAGTGGTTCTATTGCAACAAAAACGGATGCTGTATCTATTGGGCGAGGAGCTGGTAGTAGTGTTACGTCAGGTGTTGCTATTGGAGCAGAGGCAAAAGTCACAGGTGATAATAGTATTGCATTAGGGCAAAAATCAGTTGCTTCCGCACAAACAGGCTCTTCATTTTTAACAAATGTAGGGGCAACAACACAAGGAACAATTTCAGTTGGTGATGGCACTAACAATGTTAAACGTCGTCTAACTAATTTGGCAGATGGTGCCGTAGACTCTGATGGCGTAACAGTTGCGCAATTAAAACAATTCAAAGTAATAACAGATAAGCAAGGTGCTGATACTGCTGCTGCTTTAGGTGGTGGTTCAACTTATAATTCAACGACGGGGGCAGTTACAACCCCAACTTATAATGTAGGTGGTACTACAAAAACGAATGTTGGTGATGCTATTACGAATATTGATAATCGTACAACTAGCTTAGAAAATCAGACATGGAAGTTAAACACCAATTCGGATACTGCTGCAGTCGTAGGTAAAGACGCAGAAGTTAAATTTATTGATGGCAAAAATATTAAGCTTTCTCGGACAGGAACTAGCATTACTGTTGCAACAGCAGACTCTGTAAAATTTGATAGTGTTAATGCTGGTGGTACAGTTATTAACAACAATGGTTTGAGTTTTGTACAGGCAGATGGAACAACACCTGTTACCAATAGTCCAAGTATCAGTAAGACAGGCATCAATGCGGGTAACAATAAGATCAGTAATGTTGCGAATGGCGCGATAACATCTGGTTCTAAAGATGCGGTGAATGGTGGTCAGTTACAAGGCGTAGCGGATAGTGTTAAGACCGCAATTGGCGGCAACACGACCATTGATGCAACGACGGGTGCAATCACCACAAGTAACATTGGTGGCACAAGCTCGAACACCATTGATGGTGCGATCACGAGTGTAAAAAGCACAGCAGACGCAGCTAAAACAACAGCAGATAAAGGCATCAACTTTGGTGGCACAACAGGCAAGAACAACTATGCGTTGGGCAGTGATATTAATGTTAAAGGCGACGGTAACATCACCAGCACAACAGTTGCAGGCGGTGTTCAACTTGGCCTAGCGAACAACATTACCATCGGTAGTGGTGCCGGAACGAACCCTGTAACGATTAATGGTACAACAGGTACAGTTAGCGGATTAACGAATAAGGCTTGGAGTGGTACAGCCACATCTGGTCAAGCAGCAACAGAAGACCAATTAAAAATCGTAAGTGATGTTGCAAGTAATGCAAATAAAGGTTGGAAAGTTAACACTGGCGCTATAACTGGTGGAACCGTATCAGGTAATGCTTCAACGCAGGTTTCCCCAGACCAAGAAGTGAAGTTTATTGCAGGTAAGAATGTTGCAATTACGCAAAATGGTAAGGATATCACCGTTGCAACCAGCGATAACCCTAACTTTACTTCTGTTACCACTGGGAATAGTAAATTAGATAACAGTGGTTTAGTTATTAAAGATGCGGCTGGTGGCATTAATATAAGTAAAGATGGTGTCAAGTTTGTTGATGGCACAGGTACAGCGATTGCGAATAGTCCAAGCATCAGTTCTACAGGCATCAATGCGGGTAACAA
>NZ_KB850122.1:1551898-1552431 GCF_000369645.1 Acinetobacter sp. CIP 64.2 | reverse complement strand
AAGATTGATGGCACAACCAATACTATTGGTGGTTTAAGCAACACGACTTGGAACGGCACAGCGGTATCAGGTCAGGCAGCAACTGAAGATCAATTAGCAGCAGTGGATGGCAAGCTCGGTAACTTGGACGATGCAGCGGTTAAATATGATGACCCTGCAACTAAAGACAAAGTGACTTTAGCAGGCGCAGGTGGCACCACCATTACTAATGTTAAAGCTGGTGCGGTGAACTCAACTTCGACTGATGCAATCAACGGCAGTCAATTACACGGTGTTGCAGACAGTGTTAAGAGTGCCATTGGTGGCAACACGACGATTGATGCAACGACGGGTGCAATCACCACAAGTAACATTGGTGGCACAGGTTCGAACACGATTGATGGTGCGATCACCAGCGTTAAAGCAACAGCGGACAAAGGCATCAACTTTGGTGGCACAACAGGCAAGAACAACTATGCCTTGGGTAGTGATATCAACGTTAAAGGCGACAGCAACATCACCAGCACGACAGTTGCAGGCGGTGTACAACTGGG
>NZ_KB850122.1:1545717-1546223 GCF_000369645.1 Acinetobacter sp. CIP 64.2 | reverse complement strand
GATATCAGTTCAGCAGCATCAACAGATGCGGTGAATGGTGGCCAATTATTCACAACGAATCAGAATGTAACCACTGCGCAAAATGCAGCAGATGCAGCACAAGCGACAGCGGACAAAGGGATTAAGTTTGGTAATGGTACCAGCAGTAACCAATTTGCATTAGGCGATACGCTGAATGTTAAAGGTTCAACGGATGGTAGCATCACCAGTACCACGACAGCAGATGGTGTCCAGCTTGGTTTAGGTGATACCGTTAATGTCAAAGATGCAATCAATGTGGGCAGTGGTGCAACTAAAGTTAAGATTGATGGCACAACCAATACTATTGGTGGTTTAAGCAACACGACTTGGAACGGCACAGCGGTATCAGGTCAGGCAGCAACTGAAGATCAATTGGCAGCAGTTGATGGCAAGTTGGGTAACTTGGACGATGCAGCGGTTAAATATGATGACCCTGCAACCAAAGACAAAGTGACTTTAGCGGGCGCAGGTGGCACCACCATTAC
>NZ_KB850122.1:1298955-1542692 GCF_000369645.1 Acinetobacter sp. CIP 64.2 | reverse complement strand
TATCAAGTCGCGACTGCAAAAGACGTGAACTTCGATAAAGTGACTGTAGGCAGTGTGGTGGTTGATAAAGCGACCAATACGATTAACGGTTTAAGTAACAAGACTTGGAACGGTACAGCGGTATCAGGTCAGGCAGCGACAGAAGATCAATTGGCAGCAGTGGATAGCAAGTTAGGTGGTTTGGATGATGCAGCGGTTAAATACGATGACCCAACGACCAAAGACAAAATCACATTAGCTGGAGTAGGTGGCACAACGATCACTAACGTGAAAGCAGGTGCGGTAAACTCAACTTCGACTGATGCAATCAACGGCAGCCAGTTACACGGTGTCGCGGATAGCGTCAAGAATGCAATTGGTGGTTCAACTACAATTGATGCAACCACAGGTGCGATCACGACCAGTAACATTGGTGGCACAGGTTCGAACACCATTGATGGTGCAATCACCAGCGTTAAAGATGCTGCAACCAAAGCGAAAACAACCGTTACAGCGGGTGATAACGTGGTTGTAACCCCAACGACCAATGCTGATGGTTCAAGCAACTATCAAGTCGCGACTGCAAAAGACGTGAACTTCGATAAAGTCACTGTAGGCAGTGTAGTGGTTGATAAGGCAAGCAATACCATTGAAGGCCTGAGCAATAAAGACATTACAGCCAGTGATTTTGCAACCAAAGGCAGAGCGGCAACTGAAGAGCAATTGAAAGTTGCAATCAGTAGCAATATCACTGAAGTTGTTGATGGTAATGGCAACAAAGTCAATATCATTGACCAAATTGTAAATACCAAACCAGACAACAAAAACCAAGATTCATTGTTCTTAACCTACGATAAGCAAGGCCAAGAAACCACAGATCGCCTGACGATTGGACAAACGGTTCAGAAGATGAATACCGACGGGATTAAGTTCTTCCATACCAATGCCGATACCTCAAAAGGTGATCTAGGGGCAACCAATGACTCAAGTGCTGGTGGTCTCAACTCTACAGCGATTGGCGTAAATGCAATTGTTTCAACAGGCGCAGACAGTGCAGTGGCTTTAGGTCACAGCAGTAAAGCTGGAGGCAAAGAGTCTATTGCAATTGGTAAAGGCGCCGAAGCAACAGGCCTGCAATCTATCAGTATTGGTACGGGTAACAAAGTGAAAGGTGATCACTCAGGTGCGATTGGTGATCCAACGATTGTGGATGGTGCAAACAGTTATTCTGTAGGTAATAACAATCAGGTACTGACAGATGATACCTTTGTACTTGGTAACAATGTGACCAAAACAGTGGCTGGCTCAGTTGTATTAGGGAGTGGTTCTGCTGCAACAACTGGTGCTGGTGTTGCAGGTTATGCATTGTCCGCTGTGACAGGCGCAGACAAAGCGGCCATTGATAAGACGACATCAACGACAGGTGCGGTTGCAGTTGGTGATGCTGCAAATGGAATTTATCGCCAGATCACAGGTGTTGCGGCAGGTAGTGCAGATGCAGATGCCGTGAACGTTGCACAATTGAAAGCGGTAGGCAATCAAGTTGTAACTACACAGAACACACTTGTGAATAGCTTGGGTGGTAATGCTACGGTCAATGCCGATGGCACCATTACCGGACCGACTTATAATGTGGCTCAAGGGAAACAGACTAATGTTGGTGATGCATTAACGGCACTCGACAAAGCCATTGGCACGGTAGGAACAACCTCTAAAACGACGGTGACCAATGGTCAGAATATTGTTGTGAATAAGAGCAAGAATGCAGACGGTTCAGATAACTATGAGGTTGCTACAGCCAAAGACTTAACGGTTGATTCTGTGACAGCAGGCAATACGGTTCTGAATAATGCTGGAATCAACATCGGTAACAATGCAGTTGTGTTGAACAATACTGGTTTAATCATTGCAGGTGGTCCAAGTGTCACGACCCAAGGGATCAATGCTGGGAATAAACAGATCAGCAATGTTGCAGCGGGTACCAATGCAACAGATGCCGTGAACAAGGGCCAATTGGATAGTGCAATTAGCAATGTGAATAACAATGTGAATGAGCTTTCCAATAATGCAGTGAAATACGACGATGCATCAAAAGACAAGATCACACTGGGTGGTACTAATGGAACAACCATTACCAATGTGAAAGACGGTAATATTGCTCAAGGCTCTAAAGATGCGGTGAATGGTGGGCAAGTTGCGCAAATCAGAGATGATTTGCAAGGGCAAATTACTAACAATACCAATAATATTAATAACATTAAAAATGATATTAATAATGGTACGGTGGGTCTGGTTAAACAGGCAAATAGTAGTGCTGAAGTTACCGTTGCCAAAGATACTGGCGGTACTAAAGTTAATGTTGCTGGTACCGATGGTAATCGTGTTGTCACTGGTGTTAAAGATGGTGCAATCAATAAAACATCTACAGATGCAATCAATGGCTCTCAATTAAATGCAACAAATCAAAAAGTTGTTGAGTTCTTAGGTGGCGGTGCTGGTTATGACAACATTACCAATAGCTTTACCAATCCAACGTATAACGTAGGCGGTAAGGACTATAACAATGTGGGTGGAGCAGTTGATGCATTGAATAAGGCAGATCAGGCATTGAATAGCAAAATTGACAATGTAAGTAATCGTCTTGAACAAGCCTTCTACTCGACTAATCAACGTATTGATGATGTAGAGAAAAAGGCCAATGCAGGTATTGCTGCGGCAATGGCACTGGAAGCAGCGCCATACATTGCAGGTAAATATACTTACTCAGCAGGTGCTTCTTATCATGGTGGTGAAAATGCAGTCGGCGTCACCTTACGTAAAACTGCAGATAATGGTCGTTGGTCAATCACAGGGGGGGTAGCTGCTGCATCTCAAGGTGATCCAAGTGTACGTATCGGTATCAGTGGCGTAATTGACTAAGGGTTCATTATTCAGGAGAGCCTTTAGGCTCTCCTCATCTCCAATAGATAAAGAGAGTTAAAATATGAAAAATATGATGATAAAAGTATTGCTTGTTGGGCTCGTTTCAAGTTTACCGATGATGGCATTTGCAGCAAGTGATGAGGCTGTGGTTCAACAAGAAGAAATCAAATTTCCAGCGGTTGAAAAGAGCTACCTGAAGCAAGTAAATCGTTATGAATATGATAATGTTGCTCGTTTGGGAACTGGTTTAACCAAGGATCAAATCCGGCATATCTTGGGCAATCCTCAATTTAGCGAAGGTATATTTTTTGTCAAAACCTGGAATTATGTACTAGATATTCGTCAACCAAATAGCCAAGACTATTTGCGTTGTCAGTTGCGTATAGATTTTGATAAAAAATCATTGTCAGAGCGTTTGTCGTGGAAAGGCGAAGCGTGTGAGGGTTTAATGGCTTGGGGGGCAAATAATCAAGTTCCAGCAGATACCAATTTAAATAGCTTACGCTCATCAAGTGTATTTTTTGCATTCGATCGATCAAATGCAAATGCAATTGAACAAGGTTCAAGCTCAGTTGCAGCAATTGCTCAACGCATTAAGCAAGCACCATCGAATAGTCCTGTGATTGTTGCTGGCTTTGCAGATCCTTTAGGTAAATTTGCTTATAACCATCAACTATCGGCGCAACGAGCCAATACCGTTGCTAAGCTATTGGTGAATGAAGGGATTGATGCAAATCGAATTCAAATTCAAGCCAATAGCCAAACTGATTTATACCAGCAGTGTGCTGGACATAAGGCCAATCGCCAACTTGTTGGGTGCTTAGCTCCAAATCGACGTGTTAACGTGAGTTGGTAATCCATCTTCATTCAAAATGGCTCCTTTAAAGGAGCCATTTTTATACAGATAGAAATTTATTAAAAATTATTATTTTTCAATCATATATTGATTATTTTTACAATTGGTCAAGAATTCTAATCCAGAGTTTAGTAAGAACTGAGATATAAGAATCGCTAAATATTTAATATTGTTGATTTTTATTTATATAATTTACTTTTTTAGAGTAGCTCCCATAAATGGTCATTTATGTGAACTGTCTGACAAAAGATACGGAATCGTTTAAAAAATAGTCTAAAATATTGGCTGTGAGCTAACATCTTCAGATGTCAGTTTCATGTATTTAAATAATTTAAATGAGTATTTTTTGCTGATGAGTAGTCGCGATTAAACTGCTATTCAAGATGATATGAACTTATCGAACTAATCAAGATACTCAGTATTTGCAAACTTTTCAAAGAGGGTAGAACCATGTTGGAATCAAAGAAACTGATTGTGCTTGATCAGATGCTAATCTTAACCAAAGAAGGTAAACATGACTTGGTTTATGAAAATAATACTTTACTTAAAGTAAAAATGATTTCGAATCAGCATATCGTGGTGGAAGATGATCACCAAACTAGTTTTCTATTAAAGCGACAAGATGAAAACGTAATTTGGTCATTTATTTAAGGAAAGAATGACCCGCATTTAAATGTTGAAAAACTATTAAAAATATAGATTATTCAAATGCTTGTTTGTATATGTGTTTATATCCTATGGATGCATTCATTTTTATAAAATGAGTAATGGTTCTAACTTTGACCGAATTGACACCATCCAAATAAAATCAGTCAATTCTATTTTTATGCGTTGTTCTTACATTGGATAAAGACTATTGGGAAATAGCTCGCTAAGGATGGACTAACAATGCAAAATAATAAATTCACACAGGTTTTAAGGCCGATTCTGCTGTCATCTATTATGGCTTCATCATTAGGCATTATGAATACAAGCTATGCGGCATCTGAGGGAAAATTGGATTTAAGCCTTTCCCCTCATTCACAAAACAAAGTTAAGCAATTATTGAATGATCCTAAGACTTGGCAGCAGATTCCAAAACAAGTCACGCTCTGTGTATTTTCTCCGAATGGTGAACATAGCGAAGCGTTTGAGCAAGCGACCAGTTATATTACCGAAATTCCAAGTATCGTTCGTGTCGCCAAACAATTTGGGGTCAATATGAACGTGACGCGCCCTTCGCATTTACAATTCAAATTAGATTTTGATTATCCAAAACTAAAAAAACAGGCATCGACCGTGGTTAATCTCAAGGTGTATACCAATGAGGCGGTGTTGACGGAGGATTTCCGTAGTAAGCGCTGTGATGGTGCAGGGATTAGCAACTTACGTGCAAAACAGTTTAATAAATTTGTTGGCAGTGTAGATGCCATTGGTGCCGTGCAGACTTATAAACAATTGAGTTCTGTGATTCAGGTTTTGGCCAACCCAAAATTTGATGACAAGATGATAAATAAAGATTATGAAGTGGTTGGGATTGTTCCTTTAGGGGCAGCTTATATTATGGTTACTGACCGTAATATCAATACTTTGGCCAAGGCTGCAGGCAAGAAGGTTGCAGTGTTCCAGTTTGATGAAACCCAAAAGAAATTAGTACAGAATGTGGGAGCACAACCTGTCTCTGTGGATTTGGTAAGTGTGGGGGGAAAATTTAATAATAAAGAGGTTGATATCATGGCAGGTCCAGCCATTTTGTTTGAACCACTTGAATTACAAAAAGGCATGACCGATAAATCAGGGAAAGCAGTTGGAGGAATTATCAAGTTTCCTGTGATACAAGTGACAGGGACATTGATTATGCAGCGCAATAAGTTTCCAGCAGGCATGGGATCAATTGCACGAGAAGTGATTTCAAAACAGTTGAATCCAGCTTTTGAGTTTGTTGACAAGATAGAAGCAAAGATTCCAGATAAATTCTGGATGAACTTAAATGAAAGTGACAAACCTGGTTATGTTCGTTTGATGCGTGAAGCACGGATTCAAATGACCAAAGAAGGCTTCTATGATAAAGATATGATGCGGTTGTTGAAGCAGGTTCGTTGTTCTCAAGACCCAAGCAATTATGAATGTGCTTTAAAGGATGAATGAGTTTTAGGCACTATTGCAGCATAGAAAAGAGAATCGTGGAAATACTAGGATTAAGTTATAAGCTTGGTATTTCCAACTTAAAAATAAATTTATAAAACAATATGTTAAGCTAAATAAACTAACAACATGGTAACAGATTTTAGCTTTTGAATATAAGTATCAAGTGAAGCTATCAGCAATTTTAAGCACCTACTCTTTAGAACTCAATGGGTTCGTCGTATTTTACATTTTTGTCGCTGGCAGAATTCCAATCAGTAGAAAGTACTTCAAACTACTATGATAGAGACAAGTTTTCATATCCGAACTGTTTTGTATTTTCGGATGATCTAGTGTGGTGTTGGGGGATGCGGTACAACTTGATCAGATTGGTTCAGATGGTGCTGTATATCAGGTGACTGGGGTGAAAAAATAAAAATTCATTTACAGCATTTTTGCAGCAATATTTAATGGATAGCGCTGAATTATTATAAAAATATTGAGAAAACTTAATTGAGTTATTTAAAAGTCTAAATGAAGCTAAATTATTATTTTTAATTATATGTAAAAAAGATACTCCAGAGATGCCGCTGCATGGTCGTTACCCTGAACCCGATGAGTTCAAGGTGGAGGTGACGCATACTTACTGGGTTTCCTACTCGGGGTAGGCATACACTCAAAATACACAGAACACATCCATAAATTTAAGTATCGGCAGGGGAATAGACGTACTGGCGAACACCCTAGAGATGTTTCTTATTATAGTTAAATCAACGACCACCACAAGAGGGGAATATTGAGATTTGTATGTTTTACTAACAATTAGAAAATTAAGTTTAATAAGATTATAAAATCTAAAACAGAATCAATGCATATTCGAAAAATAATGGGTCTCCAAAATGCCGCTGCATGTCTTTACCCTTGAACACTAAGGTTCAAGGTGGAGAGCGCTGTATATTATCTGGGTTTCCTACTCGGGGTAGGCATACACGCTAAATATTCAGAAACGCTTTCCGATTTAGAAGGATATCACGGCTCAGGGGAATCAGACCGGCTGGCGAACACTTCAGAGATGTTTTTAATTATAGTGAAATTAAGGGGTGTCGCAAGGGGAGAAAATAGAGAGATTTGTAAGTTTAAGTTTACAGTTAAGATGTTAAATAGAGGGAATTGAGTTGAAAAATATAATAAAAAAATGATTTTTTGATAAAGAAAATAATCTCCAGAAGTACCGCTGCATGTCTTTACCCTTGAACACTAAGGTTCAAGGTGCAGAGCGCTGTATATTGTCTGGGTTTCCTACTCTAGGCAGGCATACACGCTAAATATTCAGAAACGCTTTCCGATTAAGAAGGATATCACGGCTCAGGGGAGTCAGACCGGCTGGCGAGTACTCCAGAGATGGATTGCATTATAGTCAACTCTGGCAATGATGCAAGGACTACACTAAAGTTATTTGTAAGTATAACTTAACAATGTGTAAGTTTACGTTTAAGCCCTGCATGCATGAAATAGCAGGGGTATTCTACTTTTGGGAAATAATAATTAAAAAATAAATATATGAATTGACCTGATGCTGATACTTCGATTCAGGTCAAAAGATAAGGAAGCGATAAAAATTACAATCAGTGCATGAGAGAAGGAAGAAATTAATTTTTGTATAAAAGTCGATTCAATAAAAAAGCCTGAAATTTGTAGTTTCAGGCTTCCCATAAAGATTAGATGCTTTGTTCAACATCTTCAAGCATGGTTTCCAGCAGCCTTTCACAATGGGCGTACTGCTGTAAAGATTTGTTTAAGCTAAATACCTCTTGAGCCATTTGCAATGCCACCATAATCACCAGTTTATTATGCTCAACACGTGGTGCACTACGACGCATGTCGTGAAACTTTTGATTAAGTAATTCTGCCGCGCGTTCAAGCTCTTCACGCTTATCTTCAGTCGTGTTAAGACGAAAGGTCTGTTCAATTAAGCGAAGCTCAACAACAATAGGTTCACTCATGATCAGGTCTCCTCTTGAGTTTCTGCATTCGGATGTGCAAGTTGCTGAATTTCTTGCGCATGTTGATCTTGTGCAGTTCCTAAAATTGAAAGGCGCTGAATAATCGCTTCAACCTTAGATTTAGCCAGCTCATTTTTCTGCAACAGACGATCACGATCTTGTTGTAAATCCTGAATCTCTTGCTGGTTATGACGTTGCTGTGCTTGTAATTTTTCTTTATTCACACGTAAGTCATTGCGCTCAGCCAAAATTTCTTGGAAGCGGTTTTTCAAATCAGTTGTACTTTTCTCTAAGCGGCTATAACGTTCTGCTAGAGTTGTTGCATCTTGATTCAGTTGTTTAAATTGATCTTGTAACTGAGTCAGTTGTTCAGTTAAGTTATCAACTTCTTCCTGCTTTTGCGTGATGATGCTATTTTTCTGCACAACTTGTGCATGATGGTCAGTTTCAGCTAATTGCTTAGCTTCGGTGAGCGATGAGTTTTCTCGCTCCAAGTGATGTAAGCGTGTTTTTAAAACACCAATATGCGCTTGTAGACGCTGTAATTGTTCTAACATAACGAAGGTCGCACAGAGTTGCAATCAAAGGTAATATATACAGCAGTATAGAGATTGGATAAACGAATGCAAGACGATATTTCAGGTTGGACAGAATGGAATGCCCATTTTGATGGGATTGAAGAAATTTCAAGTCCAAGTGAGTTACACGGTTTACTAACAGGTATCGTTTGTGTGACACAAGCGCCGACCTCAGATGAATGGTCACAAATTTTAAACACCCTGAATGTGCCTGCTTTACAAGCAGAGGCACTGGAGAGTTTAACCGATGAAGCAGAAGATGTTGCTCATGCTTTATCTGATGATGAATTAGATTACTTGCCTATGCTTCCTGATGATAGCCATTTGCTTGCAGATCGTGTGCAAGCTTTGGCGGATTGGTGTGCAGGCGTAGTCCTCGGTTTTGGTTTGGCTTCAGGTCATATTCGTGGCGAAGAACAAGAGCTGATTGAACATTTACAAGATGTTGCAGCCGTTGAGTTTGAAGACTCGGATAATGATGAAGAAGGCGAAGAAAGCTATCAGGAATTGTATGAGTTTGTACGCTTGATCCCTGTGAGCTTGTCGATTGGTCGTAAAAAGATTCCTGTTGCTGAAAGTTCTTTATTGCAAAATTTTCATGCCAAAAGCAGAAATCAAGACAATCAAGCAGCAGATCCGCAAACGGTTGTAGAAATGTTTACCCCACATCGTCCGAGTTAACTCGGGCGGTGCCTTAAGCTTTTATAAATAAAGATACTTACAATCATTCATCTTCATCAGAAGGACAATATGAAATTAAGTCAAGCTGATTTTAAACAACGTCGTGATCTTCTTGCTAAACAAATAGGCAGCAATAGCATTGCAATTATTGCGACTCGAGCAGAAATGTATCGTAACCGCGATGCGGACTATAAATATCGTGCAGACAGTAGTTTTTATTATC
Source organism: Acinetobacter sp. CIP 64.2 (assembly GCF_000369645.1). Taxonomy (NCBI): domain Bacteria; kingdom Pseudomonadati; phylum Pseudomonadota; class Gammaproteobacteria; order Moraxellales; family Moraxellaceae; genus Acinetobacter; species Acinetobacter sp. CIP 64.2. Next base: position 1,533,347 of record NZ_KB850122.1, on the reverse strand, counting down.
TGACTGGATTTGCCGAACCAGAAGCGGTTGCCGTGATCGAAACCTTTGAAGAAGGTGAGGAATATAGCTATAGCTTGTTCTGCCGCGAACGTAATCGTGAAATGGAAATCTGGAATGGTTATCGTGCGGGTATTGATGGTGCGATTGAAATCTATGATGCAGATGAAGCTTATGCAATTGATCTGCTCGATGAAGAAATTATCGACAAGCTGTTAAATAAACAGTGTCTTTACTACCGTATTGGTCAAAATGCTGAGTTTGATGCACGTGTCAGTCAATGGATTCAAAAGGCAGATGCACAGCAGCGTCGTGGTGGTGCTGCGCCAGCAGAAGTCATTCAGCTTGATCGTATTGTCGATGAGATGCGTTTGAAAAAATCAGCTCAGGAAATTGAGCTGATGCAGATCGCATCCAATATCAGTGCAGAAGCGCATATGCGTGCCATGCAAACGGTTAAACCTGAGATGATGGAGTATGCACTGGAGGCGGAACTCAATTATATCTTTGGTAAAAACGGCTGTGTACCATCGTATAACAGTATTGTTGGCGGTGGTGAAAATGCCTGTATTTTGCACTATGTTGAAAATAACAAACTGTTAAAAGATGGTGATTTAGTTTTGATTGATGCCGCATGTGAATATGAGTTGTATGCGTCGGATATTACTCGTACGTTCCCTGTGAATGGTAAATTCAGTCCTGAGCAAAAAGCACTTTATAATGTGGTTTTAGAAGCACAGCTTGCTGCGATTGATGCAACGCGTATTGGCAATCACTATAAATATCCGCATGAAGTGGCTGTAAAGATTTTAACTCAGGGGCTGGTTGATCTTGGCTTGCTGATTGGCAATGTGGATGAACTGGTTGAAAGTGAAGCATTCCGCCAATTCTTTATGCATGGTACTGGCCATTGGCTTGGCATGGATGTACATGACGTGGGTGCCTATAAAACTGGCGAAGACTGGCGTGCTTATGAAGCAGGTATGGTGGTGACCGTTGAACCAGGTCTATATGTTGCGCCAGATGATGAAACGGTTGATGCAAAATGGCGTGGTATCGGCATTCGTATCGAAGATGACATTGTGGTCACTGAAAATGGCCCATTGGTTCTAACCAAGAATGTGGTCAAAACCGTTGAAGAGATTGAAAGCTTGATGGCAAATCATTAAGTTGAAGTTGAGAAAAAGGCTTATCAATAGATAGGCCTTTTTATTGACTTTGATGCCCAAAACAACTTTTGAATATATTTTAAAAACATAGACCAAACAAAGTACAAATTCCCTTCCTGATTTGAGTTAGAGTAAGATAGGCTGGGGTCTGTTGATATTTCACCTTACGAGCTAAAGCTCTCATTGCGACAGTGGACATTTTTTAGGTGATACAAGGCATGGCTTATGCAATTTAGTCATTCTAAATAAATAAGCCGTAACGCCGTAGCGTCAAAAAATGTCCCTGTCCCACAGGGTTATGGCTAAAACTTCCTTAAACTTTGTTATGAAACTTGACAAGGGGATTGGCCATTGCCTACGTTTCATGCCTCGTTTAAGTTGTTTTAGCCTATAACGCAACCATAGATGAAATATCAATAGCCCCCTTAACATCAAGTCATGAAAAACTGATAAGGAATAATATTATGCAGCAACAGGTCATCATTGTCGGTGGAGGTATGGTTGGACTCAGCCTTGCTTTAATGTTGGCAAAATCTAATATCGCAGTAAAGCTATTAGAAGCTGTGAAATATCCGAATTACGATGACGAAAATGTTGCCCCTTATCATTCCAGTTTTGATGCGCGTAATACCGCCTTGTCACGTCGTAGTGTACAGATTTACCAAAAGTTAGGTTTGTGGGAGGCCTTACAACAACATGCTACCCCAATTCTGCAAGTACATATTACTGAGCAAGGGAGTTTTGGTAAGGCACGCCTCGTCGCTGAACAAGAAAAAGTAGAAAGCTTTGGGCAAGTGATTGAGAACGCATGGTTAGGCCGTGTATTGCTAACCCAAGTGCGTCAACAGCCGTTGATTGAGTTGATTGATGGTGTTGAGGTCACTTCATTAACTCAAGATGTAGACCAAGTCCAAATTGAAGCCATGCGTAATGGTGAATATATCCACTCCTTAAAATCCAAGTTGGTGATTGCTGCGGATGGTCGCGACTCGTTTTGCCGACAAGCCATTGGCGTCGGTGTGGACGAACATGACTATGACCAAGTCGCGATTGTAACCACCGTACAAACTTCTAAACCACACCAGCACGTTGGCTTTGAACGTTTTAGTGCATTAGGGCCGTTGGCACTGTTACCATTACCGGGTGAATACCGCCGTTCAGTGGTGTGGCCTGTGAAAAAAGGCACTGAGGCAGAATGGTTAGGTGAAGAAAATGATCAACATTTTCTTGATGCCTTACAGGAAACCTATGGTGACCGTGCTGGAAAATTTGAAAAAACAGGCAAGCGCTTTAGCTATCCATTGGCTCAGGTTTTGGCACATAAGCAGGCGGTTGGTCGTGTGGTGCTGATGGGCAATGCGGCACATACCATTCATCCAGTGGCAGGCCAAGGTTTTAACTTATGTTTGCGTGATGCAGATGTGCTGGTTCGTTTCTTGATGGAACAATTGGCGAAGTCAGATGATATTGGCGCGCCTGAAAATTTATTGGCTTATGAACAATCTCGTTTAAAGGATCAGCAACGTGTGATTAAGTTCTGTGATTCAGTGGTGCGTGGTTTCAGTAATCAAAATCCAATCCTCAAATTATTACGCAATACAGGATTGATTGCATTTGATGTGATTCCGGGGGTTAAGCCTCTGGTTGCCAATTATGCGATGGGGCTAAAAGCATGAGCGAGCTGTTAGATGTTGTGATTGTTGGCGGTGGCTTAGTCGGTGGATTAACGGCTTTATTGTTGGCACAAGGTGGGGTACAAGCGACGGTATTGGATGCTGCGCCTGTGCTTGATCAAGAGAAAACACTGGCTGTAATGAATCCTCGGGTATTGGCACTGAGTCAGGCGACGATTCACTTACTCAAAACAGTTGAGGTCTGGAATGATTTAGCGCGTCAGATGCCTTATTCAGGTATGCAAGTCTGGAATAAAAATGGCTATGGCGAAATTAATTTTGGCCATGCATCTGAACAGCAACCTCAATCAGATCAGGCTTTAGGTTCAATGGTTGAACCCAGTGTTTTGAATGTAGCAATTCAACAAAAAATGTTGCAGCTACTCAAAGACTATCGTACCCAAGTAAAAGTGGTTCGGATTGAGCAAATTCCCCAAGGTTGGTCAATTGAATTGGCTGATGGTCGTCTTTTGAAAACTAAGCTGTTGATTGGTGCAGATGGTGCGAACTCTTTTGTACGCGAGCAGGCGTACATTGACTTGGATGTATTGGATTATCAGCAGGCTGCGATTAGTTGTGCAATTAAAACCACACAGCCCAATCAATATGTAGCACGCCAAATTTTCTTACCAACAGGTCCATTGGCGTATTTACCAATGGCCAGTCTGAATGCGCAGGAGAACGGTTATTGGCAGTCGATTGTCTGGACTTTGCCTGACGACTATGCTGATGAATACTCGACACTAAATGATCAGGACTTTATGCGTTTGTTGACTCAGGAAAGTCTGCAAATGTTGGGGGAAGTGGTTGAGGTGCGTTCCAGAGCACAGTTCCCACTAAAAGCACGTGCTGCACAGCGTTATATCAAGTCAGGCTTGGCATTGATCGGTGATGCTGCACATGTGATTCATCCTTTAGCTGGACAAGGTGTGAACATTGGTTGTCTGGATGCAGCTGTGTTATGTGATGTATTGCTGCATGATTTAAAACGTGGGGTCTGGGCCAATGAGCAGAGCTTATTGCGTTATGAGCATCGGCGCAAAGGGCAAAATGATGCCATGATGCACAGTATGTCAGCGATTGGTTGGCTTGAAAGTGCAGAACTGTTTCCATTTGTCTGGGCGCGAAACTTTGGTCTAAAACAGGTTGAACAATTCGACTGGTTCAAAGATCGCTTTATGCAACAGGCCAATGGATTGGGTGCATTGAAAGACACACAATATGCGTGTTAAAAAATAGTAGATATTTTTTAAACAATCATTTATAAATCAGAGTGAATTTGGTCGCAAAAAATACGATTTAATCAATATTGTACTTTGCGAAATGAAAAGAGCTTGCTAAATTTCATCAAGTTTCTGATGACCAAATAGCGATGATGAAAGTGTAGTCATTGTGGGGAGATAATATGACAGATATGAATGATTACGACGAAAACACAGAAGATTCTGCTGTAGACGACGAAGAGGCGAAAGCGGCAGAAAGTGGTGCAGATAGCGAAGAGTCGAGCGCCAATGATGCTGATCTTGCCGAAGCTGAGACCTTAACTGTGACAGCCAAACAGAAACAGCGTCAGGCTTTGGAAGATGAAGTTGCGGCCTTTCTTGCACGTGGTGGACAAATTACAGAAGTCCCACCTGGCGAGACTCACGAATAAACTGAGAAGATTTAAAAAGCATCACGATTGTGGTGCTTTTTTATGTTGATGTGCTGCATGCTCACATTCTAGTGGCTGATGGAGTTCTTTTAAAATTCCACATTGTTCAATCGTACGATGTTGAGAGCATTGCTGTTTTAAATGGAGCAGGTCTTGGTGTAGATGCTCCAGATTTCTAATTTTTTGCGATACTTCAGCAAGATATTGATCAATCAGGAGATCAACTTGTGTACAGGTCTGATTGGGATTGGTCGATAAATCCTTGAGTTTTTGAATATCCTGCAAGGTAATCCCCAATTCACGACAATGCTTTAAAAATAAAAGTTCCGAAAGCATCTGTTCAGAATAATGACGATAATTTCCCGCCGTTCGTTTGGGTTTATCCAGCAGCCCAATTTTTTCATAATAGCGAATGGTATCGACTGAAACTCCTGACTTTTTGGCCAATTGTCCAATGCTAAAACTGATCATGCTTGACTCTGGAGTTACTCTAGGGTTTTAAATCACTATAAAAGATTTAGCGAGAAAAGTCATGGCAGGATGTGGTTGCAATACAACGTGTTCGCCAACACAAAAAATTAGTCCGAAGTTTAGAAAGGCTTTGTGGGTTGCTTTAGTTCTAAATGCATTGATGTTTTTTGTTGAGATTATTGGGGGTTCACAGGCACGCTCAGTCTCATTGTGGGCTGATGCCTTGGATTTCGCAGGTGATGCCGCCAACTACGCCATTTCTTTGGCCGTGCTGTCCATGACTTTGTATTGGCGTGCAACCGCGGCCTTGTTAAAAGGTGTGACCATGGCTGCATTCGGTATTTTTGTGATCATGAAAGTGGTTTGGTCATGGTGGTTAGGACTAACCCCTGAGCCGATGCTCATGGGGGCAATTGGTGTACTTGCTTTGACTGTGAATGTGATCTGCGCACTAATGCTTTATGCATTTCGTGATGGGGATGCCAACATGCGTTCGGTATGGTTATGCAGCCGTAATGATGCGATTGCCAATATTGCCATTATCATCGCCGCAGTAGGTGTGTTTGGAACAGGCACCATGTTCCCTGATTTATTTGTAGCCTTTATTATCGCGTATTTGGGTGTTTCTTCTGGTCTAAGTGTGATTAAGCAGGCGAGAGTGGAAAGAAAAGTAGATCAGGGCAATATAATGACCAAGGCCTGATGGTTATTCTTGTGATGCGACACTGAATAGTAGGAGGAGATATGTTAAAAATCTCCTCCTTTTGTTTTATTGATTTTGTTGGGTGAGTTCCAAGGCCCGTTGATAAGCGACTTTCTTTTTAATACCAGTCAAATCGGCAGCCAGTTGTGATGCTGCTTTGACCGATAAATCCTGTAATAAACGTTTTAACAATTCATCCAGTTTATCTTGTTCCATGTCTTTTTCTGCAGTTGCACCACCCACGACCACCACAATCTCACCTTTTTCCTGATTATGATCATTTTCAATAAAAGCGACCAGTTCTTTTAAGGTCATTTTCTTGATGGTTTCAAAGGTCTTGGTGATTTCACGGGCAAAGCCGACAGGACGATCTTCACCAAAAACCTGCGCCATATCTTTGATACAGGCCAGAATACGATGCGGTGCTTCATAAAAAATCAGGGTTTGGGTTTCATCTTTTAACTTTTCTAGCTGACTGATGCGCTGAGAGGCTTTAGAGGGTAAAAAGCCTTCAAAACTAAAACGGTCGCTTGGCAATCCCACCGCACTCAAGGCCGCAATCGCCGCGCATGCACCAGGAACAGGAATCACACGAATGCCATGTTCTTGTGCTGCACGAACGAGTTTAAAACCAGGATCACTAATCAGGGGAGTACCTGCATCACTAATCAGTGCAATACTTTCGCCATTGAGCATTTTTTGCAGAAGTTGATCAATTTTGTTACTTTCGTTGTGATCATGACACGCTGTGAGTGGAGTTGAGATATTATAGTGCTTGAATAATTGAGCAGATTGACGAGTGTCTTCTGCGGCAACTACCGATACGGATTTTAAAATATCAATTGCACGAAAGGTCATGTCATCTAAGTGCCCAATCGGGGTTGCTACAACAAATAATTGAGCACTCATAAAAGGTAACTCCCTAATGTATTACAAAAAATATTGGCTGCTATTATGTTTGGCAGCATGTGTGAGTCCAGTTTATGCGGACGTACTGGTGATTCTACCTGAATCTGGTACGATGGCGCGAGCTGGTCAGAGCATCAAACGTGGTTTCTTGAGCGCTTATACAGCATCTGGCAGCAAAGAAAAAATCATTTTTGTAGATTCAGCCAAAAATAGCGTGGATACGATTTTTAAAAAAAGAGTGAATAACAAGACCAGATTGATTGTTGGACCATTGGCCAGACCTGATATTGAAACGGTCATGCAACTGAACCCAGCAATTCCTGTCCTTGCTTTAAATGATGTAAATAGCCAGACCAGCAACGTATGGCAATTTAGCTTGGCCAAGCAACATGATGCAGTTGCACTGAATCAATTACTTAAGAAAGACAAGATTAAAAGCTTATTGGTATTGCGCCAAGCTGGAACTGAATCTGCAACAGAACTGTTTATGATGGCGCTGATGTCTGAATTCGGCTCAAATATTCATGTGGTTAATGAACTGCCGAAAAAACTGGCCCGCAAACAAGGCCTGCTGCTACTCGGTGATCAGCCATGGTTAGAACAGCTTGGAACTTTGCCTGAAAAAAATATCTATGCTACAGCATTAAGTATTGAGCAGGATAAACCTATTCCAATCGGCTTAAGTTTTTGTGATACGCCGGCCTTATATAATAGTCAGTGGGCGGATTTAATCGTGGCTTATAAACAACAACCTGAAAATATGGCGTTTCAGCGTTTATTGGCATTTGGTGGAGATGCGTGGAGTATTAGTCAGCAATTTTTAACTAGTTCCGATCGTCATTTTTCTTTTGAAGGCCGAACTGGCGCGATTGATGTAAAAGACGGCAAGGTTTATCGTCAGCCTTATTGCTATCAACAGCAGAAAAAGGGTATCCAGGTTTTAAAATAAGATTGAGCAGGTATGTCAACACACAGGCAGGACTTAGGCCAATGGGCTGAGCAGGCAGCACTTGTTCTTTTACAAACGCAGCAATATGAGTGCATAGCACGAAATTATCATTCACGTTATGGTGAAATTGATTTGATTGTAAAACGGGAGAAGCAGCTGGTTTTTGTCGAAGTTAAAGCGAGATCAGTGGGGAGTTATGCAGGAGCTTGTGAAGTGATTTCGCAGGCTCAGCAGCGTAAAATCATTAAGACGGCGCAGTGGTTTTTACATAAATCTCCACATTATGATGACTTTGATTGTCGTTTTGATGTAATTTGTTTTGATTTTCCACAGAAAATTGCAAAAACAGTACAACCAGATTTTTCAAAATTGCAGTATGATCAGCAATGGATTGAACATGCATTTACCTTAGATTGATTCATGAGTCTAATATAATGCTAAATATTGAAAATTGAACAAATTTGTTTGTAGATAGGGAGTCTTGCCAAGTGTTAAAACGTTTATCGATTACGTTGCTTTGCGCTGCAAGTTTATCGGGTTGTGCAAGTTTTATTTCTGGCGGTACAGGCACTTCACCCGTTGGAACGAATAGTGGTGAACGTAGTCTGGGGCAGATTTTTATTGATTCTTCAATCAAACGTACCGCAAATATCAATTTGTACAAGCTAGATCATCGTTTCAAGCAGTCACGTATCAATATTGAAAGTTTCCATAGTAATGTCTTATTAACAGGACAAGTGCCTGATCCATATTTAAAACAGTTGGCGGAAGACAATTTACGTTCAATGTCAGATGTCAAAGCTGTGCACAACTATATAACAGTAGGCGATAAAGTTGGCTATAACACTATCATGCAAGATGCAACGGTGACGGCGAATACTCGTGGCCTGTTAATGAAAGCACCTGTTGTCTCTGACAGCAAAGTGTTGGTGCATACAGAAAATGGTGTGTTGTATGTCATGGGGCGTTTAAATACTGCTGAATCAAGAGATTTAGATGATGTCTTACAAAAAGTGGGTAATGTGAGTAAAATTGTCACGCTCATTGACAATGTGGATCAACCTTCTGGTACGGTAGCCAGTTCAACCGCGGCATCACCGATGGTCGGAACTGCAACGACACAGCCTCTGGTTGAGACGCCAGTTGCAATTGATCCTGATCAGGCGGAACCTGCGACTATTACCCCAACTAAACCTTAATTTATGAAGCAACTTATCCAACAAGTACAAGAAAATGTAATCAAGGCGAAAACATTTTATCAGGAGTTTCGCCTTTATGATTTTGCTAGTTATTCGATTAATTACCTAACCCCAAAAGATACTTTTGAGAAGGAAGAACATCTGGCTTATGGGCTGAAAGCCAGACAGCGTCTGGATTTGTATCGAACCAAAAGTCCGAAGCAGCAAAGACCCCTGATCGTGTTTGTGCATGGTGGTTCTTGGCAACATGGTAATAAACGCGATTATTTATTTGTTGGAGAAAGTTTCGCACGGGAAGGCTATGATGTTGCAGTCATTAACTACCATCTAGCACCTGAGCATATCTTTCCGACCTTTATTGATGATCTCGCACAAGCGATTCATTACTTAAGTCAGAATCAAACCAAGCTGAACATTTCTACCGACAATATCATTTTGATGGGGCATTCTGCGGGTGCTTTTAATGTGATGTCAGTGGTGTATTCAGCCTATTCACAAAATTTTAAATATAAAGATAAGATTCGTGCCATTGTCGGTATGGCGGGGCCTTATCATTTTGATTATAAGAATGACCCATTGGCTGAACATGCCTTTGATCAGAAAGTGTCGTATCAACAAGTGATGCCATATTATTTTATCGAACCGAATCAGATTAAGCATTATTTATTGATGGCTGAACAAGATCAGCTGGTTAGTCAAGAAAATAGTTTTGATCTAGATAAGGCGTTAAGAGAAAAAGGTAATCACAGCCATATTGCTGTGATTCCGAAGACGGGGCATATTAGCATTGTTGCGACATTGGCAAGTCTGATGAGTCATTATTTTAAAACCAAACGTACCATCTTGCATTTTTTAGATGAAGCGCTAGAGCACTAAACAATAAAAAAGCATCGTTTAAGATGCTTTTTTATTGTTGATCATTTGCATGATCATGCTATGTGCAATACTGCCTTTGAAGGGAATTTCAGGCAGTTGATCGAACTTGAAGAATTGTGCAGCGCTAATTTCTTCAAGCTGTAATTGAATATCGCCTGATTCATATTCAGCATGAAAGGCAATCATTAGATTGCTTGGAAAAGGCCAGGGTTGGCTCGACATATAACGAATATTTTTCAGTTTCAGTCCAACTTCTTCAAACGCTTCTCTTTGCACCGCTTCTTCTAGGGTTTCTCCAACTTCAACAAATCCTGCAATCAATCCATACATATTACTTTTATTATGGGCTGATTTGGCCAATAGGACTTCGTCATCACCTTTGGTAATAATGGTAATGATGCAAGGTTGTACGCGAGGATATTGATGATAGCCACAAGCAGGACAGACCATTGCATATTCTTTCGGATGAATCTCTGTCGCATGCCCGCAATGGCTACAAAACTTGTGGTTGCGCCGCCATTCCAATAATTGAACGGCTCGGCTGGCTTGCAAGAAATCACTACTGGACCAAGATTGAATCAACTCCCGAATAGGAACAAGTTGATAACCCTCGGGAATGGATTCATTTTCAAGCAGATCACGTGCAATGACGTGATCATTATGATGGATGGGGAGGTCACTTGCCAATTTTTCAACTTGTGGAAGTTGGAGATTTTGGTCGACTAACAGTTTTTGGTGTTGAAAAATGTAAGCAAGTGATAGTTGAGTCATTATGCGGCTATGGTTTGTAATTGTTGACTGTTTGATAATGCCACATCAAACATAGATTGCAATACAGGCTGCTTATTCTTCAGGTTATCAATCAGTAAATCTAAGCCAGCAACGACATTTAAAATGCAATGGATCTGTTCAGTATCGAAAGCTTGATTTTGCGCTAAACGATGTTGAGCAAAATGAGCAGCGCCTAATAAGGCGATTTGTTGTGCAGAACTGCCCAAGAACAGTGCGGCACCAGAAAGCTCTTTTAAATAATCTGGCAGTGCTTCCAGACTATGCGCGCTTGGATCTTGAACATAAAGACTGAGGGTTTGTGTCAAGGTTTCAATCAGTGTTTTTGTTTCAGTGAGTAAGGCTTTATGTGCTTCATCTAAGCGGTCAAGCGAGATTTGCATATTGTTGACACGAAGTTGTAAACGGCTTGATGTGTAATTACGCTCCAAGATGCCAATCGAGTTCATTGAAGCCAGAATACTGTTCATTAACTGCTGTATTGAAGTTGCATCAGTTAATGTATTGGGTTGACTTAATTTGGCTGCCTGTTGAGTCAGCTCTTGGGCTGCCTCATTCAAATTCAGTACTTTGAAGACATTGGAAAGCTGATGCAATTTTTGCTGAATTTCTTGAGTCTTTTCAGCGGACATATTTTGATGGTTATACTCAATCTCATTACGGATTTGAGCCATTTCCTCAGTCATTAACTGGCTGATTGTATGTACGGTTTCATAGTCAGGGCCATATAAATGACGGCTTAACACTTGAAGTTGAGTGTCACTCAGTAGTTCATCACCAATATTTAGTTGCTCTCGAATGTGGTGTGACACATTATCTTCTTGGCTAATGCAAATACATAAGATGTCGGCAAGATCGGCGATGGTATTTTTAAAGCTAGCCGGTTCTAACAGGAATTTAGCAATATTGGTTTCAATTTGAATTAAAGTGCGTAGACGTGCTTCGGTAATTGAAAGCACGTCAATATGGCTTAAGCCCACATTGACCAGTTGCCAGTATTGCTGACTTGGCTGACCAACCGCTAAACCAGCCAGATAAACACCGACTAATTTAATCCCTTGTAGATCAAGTGGTGTTTCTGCTTGCTTGATCAATTTGTTTAAACACAGCTTATAGAGCTGATGAATATATTGTGATTGTTCTAGGCTTGGCGCTTGCGGTAAATTAAACGTTGGCGTAATGAACTCAAGCAGTGGCTGTACGGTTTGACCTTCTTTGGTCAGTGGTTTACCTAGTGCTTTTTCTAAACGATTGAGTGTGTCGAGCAGGAACTGTGGCACTTTTACTTCACGTAAGCAGATGAATTCAATATAACGTTTCAACATTGTAGTGCCTTCACTTAGGGCCACCACATCACTGGTTTGAATTTGCTGTGGTTGCGCCATAATTTTACGCATCAACTCCGCAGAGTATTGCGTAATTTGTGATAAATGTGGCATGTCAATTAAGGCAAGCACTTGCGTGCATTGTTCAAATTGGTTCAGTGCATCATCAATTCCAAATGGTAAAGCTTGTTCTTCAGCAAGGGTATTGACCGCTGTTTCTACCAATTTAATCGAATTGTCGATCTCATTTTTTATTATTAATAATGCCGTTGGGTCGAAATGAATCGAGGTTTGGTAAGACATATGACCTACACCTTTCCTAAGTTGTTATATCCATTGACCTCCTTTTTTAGGAGGTCTAAATCTTTAGGGTTAATATAACTTAACTTTAGAGGCTTGAAATACAAAAACTTACATTGAGCAGAAAATTTATTTTGCGAAAAGGCAAGGCTCTCCATGTTTTTGCTCAAATTGTTTGACCCAAGTCTCATGTTCATTCAGTTCCTGCTCTGAAGGTTCAATCACAGGTAAGTCCACTTGCACACGTTGACGGGTAGTTTTGCTTTGGTTTTGTTCAGTTTGAGAAAGGGCATCCATATCAAATGAAACTTGCCCGCCAGTCATGGCCAGATAGACATCAGCCAAAATTTCAGCATCCAGCAAGGCGCCGTGGAAGGTACGATCGCGTGCTGGAATTTCGTAACGGCGGACCAAGGCATCCAAAGAGTTCTTTTGCCCAGGATGTTTATTTTTGGCCATTGCCAAGGTATCGGTAACTTCGCAGACCTCTGAAAGCGGAGGGAGTCCAGTACGCTTGAACTCCATATCCAGAAAGTTCATATCGAAGGTGGCGTTATGCGCGATAATCTCGGCACCTTTTAAATAGGCAAAGAGTGTATCGGCAATTTCTGCATATTTCGGTTTGTCTTTTAAAAAATCATCGCTGATACCATGGACATTTTCAGAATCGCCAACAGCTTTTTCAGGATTGATATAGATATGAATCGAGCTACCTGTCAGTTTACGATTGACCATTTCAATCGCACCGACTTCGATGATACGGTCTCCATCTTGATAATAAAAACCTGTCGTCTCTGTATCAAGAATGAGCTGACGGGGGCCTTGAAGATGAACTTTGGCCTCTGTAATGACAATGTGTGGGTGTTGATTCAAGTTCGGTATTTCTATGTTCTGGTCAACTTGATTGTTATCAGTCTGTTCAGCTTGTAGCATATTGTCTTGTGGCTCTTCTTCAATCATATCGTCTGCCTCTACCTCTACATCTAGGCCGAAGGGGTCTGTTAACAGCCAGTCCGCTTCAGGCTTTTTTGTATCAGCGTTAGCCTGTGTTGCAGATTTCAATTGTTGAGCTGTTTGTTCGGCACCAAGATTTGCCAGTTGGTCTGCCATTTCATTACCTGCATGTCCAGCATGGCCTTTAATCCAGTTCCATTCGATATCTCGATTGGCGCAGATCGCATCCAGTTTTTGCCATAAATCAGGATTTTTAACATCTTTCCAGTTTTTCTTTTTCCAGCCATGAATCCATTCGGTAATGCCTTGTTTGACATAGTTGGAATCGGTCCAGATGATTAAGCGTGCATCAGTTGGACAGAATGCAACACCTTCAATCGCGGCTTGTAGTTCCATACGGTTATTGGTCGTCTCTGGTTCGCCGCCAAACAGTTTATGTTCACCTTGTTCGGTAATGACATAAGCACCCCAACCCCCAAGACCCGGGTTTCCTTTGCATGCGCCATCAACATAAAGAGTGATTGTTTGTGACATATCTGAACCTGAACAATAAGCAGAATAAAAAATTGAGTATTTGCAATCCAAAAAGCGAGAGCAATATTCAAGTGTGACCTTCGCCCATCCAAACTGGATTGGGTGCCCAGAATTTTAGCATTCTTGAGCTATCTCTTGTATTGTAAAGCTAAATTCTGATTCTGAACGTTACAAAACTCATCTTTTTTAATTTCTTGTAACATTTCCATGCAAATCACGTTAAATTATTGCCTTGTCTAAGTGCCATGCTTTACTACAATGGCAAATCGAAGAAATAAACTAGCGTGAGTTGACTGGAAGTTTTTATGTATAAATCGAGCACTTTGATGTTGCAAAAATCTGCAACATCATTATTCAAAATCACTGTACTCACTTCTGCTCTAGCCGCGTTGGGAATTACTGCAGGTTGTTCTTCAACACCTTCATCTGGCAAAACCTCATCGTCTAAACATGTGGGTTCAGGTTATCTGGATGCAAGTAGCCTAGATTCTTTAGAGGATTTACTTTCTGCAACGGATATGCGTGCTGTAGAAGGTGACCGTCTATTGGTGCTGAAACATGGTGATGTGTGGAAGCGGATGACGGTAGGTTTCAAGATGGATCTGAACCATTGGGATTCCCGTATTGAGGCACAACGTAGCTGGTTTATTTCACGCCAACCTTATTTGGATCGTTTAAGTGCACGTGCCAGCCGTTATTTATACCACACTGTAAAAGAAGCGGAACGCCGTGGTATGCCAACCGAATTGGCGCTACTTCCGATTATTGAAAGTTCTTATGACCCTGCTGCAACCAGTAGTGCTGCGGCAGCAGGTTTATGGCAGTTTATTCCGAGTACGGGCCGTATTTATGGTTTACAGCAAACCAGCCTGTATGACGGTCGTCGTGACGTTGTCGAGTCGACGCGTGCAGCGTATGAATTTTTTGGTAGCTTATATAACCAGTTTGGCTCTTGGGAACTCGCACTGGCGGCTTATAATGCTGGGCCGGGGCGTATTCAACAGGCGATTAACCGTAACCGTGCGGCAGGTTTGCCAACTGATTATTGGTCATTAAAACTTCCTCAAGAAACCATGAACTATGTGCCGCGTTTCTTGGCTGTGGCGCAGATTATTAAAAATCCGGGTGCTTATGGGGTAAGTTTGCCACCAATTGCCAACCGTCCTCACTTCCGTGAAGTGAGTTTGGCTGCACCACTTGAGTTAAATCAGATCGCTTCGATTACAGGTTTAAGTCGTGCTGAGCTCTATGCATTGAACCCAGGTTATCGTGGTGAAATGGTGGATCCAATGAGTCCAATGCGAATTTTGATTCCTGCGGATTTAAGCCCATCAATTGATGCAAAACTTCGTTCGGGTAAATCAAGTTCGGGTGGTTTCTGGGCAAGCAATAAAACACCACCAGCAATGAATAACAGTTCGTCGAATACCTCAACGACGATTCGTACCACGACAAGCACTGGATCTAGCAGCGCAGCCACGGTAACACCCCCGAATTTAACCGCAAGTAATACAACGCGCCCAACAACATCATCGACCAGTAAACTGAATACGCCACGCGGTTCCGATGCTTTAGCATCATTTGCAGCAGCTGCAGATGTACCGAGTGCGCCACGTATTCCAGTTGCGATTACCCCCGCTGCGAATATCAAACCAGTCAAAACAGAGCCACCAATTTCTTTGAAAGAACGTGAGCAAATTAGTGCAGCAATCAAGGAAGAAGGTAAGAAGGAAACTGTTGCACATGCTTTAGAGCCACAAGCAACTCAGGCTGAAAGAGATCAGGTGGTTGCGGAAATCAAGGCCATTGCACCGAAAGGGACAGAAATTGTCGATCCATTTGATGGCAAGATTAAGTTGACTGCCATTCAGACCAGCCAGTCCGTTGCTGATGAAAAAGGTCAAGAAGTCAGTAAGGGCTTTGCTTATCCGAAGAACTTGGTTGAAGACACTGCGACTGCAAATAGTGATGATGCGAAGCGCAATCAGGGCAAACCTTATATCAAAACCGATACTGATGTGGTGGTGGTTGCACCAAAAGGCAAGCGTAGTACCTATGTCGTACAGCCCGGTGATACGCTTGCAATCATTGCTCAGAAAAATGGGGTGAATTGGCGTGACATTGCGCAGTGGAACCAAATTGATCCAAACGGCACATTATTTGTTGGTACCAGTTTGTATCTTTATGATGCCAAACCTCAAGCTGAGCCTGTTAAAGCCGCTGAGAAGCCAGAGAGTTATGTGGTGCAGTCAGGTGATAGTTTGACCAATTTGGCCTCACGTTTTGATTTAACGCTGAAACAATTGGCTGATTATAATAACCTGTCTGTAACGGATGGTTTATTCGTAGGGCAAAAACTCACTTTGATTGAGCCGAAAACGAATACTCGCACAGCACATCAAACGACACGTGCCACAGAAAGTAAAGCAGCAACGGCTACAAAAGTTGCAACCAAATCGTATACCGTGAAACGTGGTGAATATTTAAAGTTGATCGCTGATCGTTATGCATTATCAAACCAAGAATTGGCTGATCTAACATCTGGCTTAACCCCGAGCAGCAGTTTGTTCGTCGGACAAAAAATTAATGTGCCATTGCATGAGGTTTCTCAGACTCAAGAAGAGTCTGAGCCTGCCAAGAGCAATGTAAAACATGAAAATGTAAGTGCATCGAGCAGTTATAAAACGGAGAACTATACGGTACAACGTGGCGATACTTTATCAAGTATTGCGACCAAGTCGAAAATTTCGCTTAGTGAATTAGCTGATTTGAATAACTTGAAGTCAAATAGTGGCGTACGTTTGGGCCAAAGCTTAAAGATTCCAGCGGGTTCAACTGTACCTGACCAATATGTGGTTCAGTCTGGTGATAGCTTGAATGCGATTGCAGCCAAATACAATCTACAACTCAGCTACGTGGCCGATTTGAATGGACTGGAGCGAACAGCAGGGGTGCGCGTTGGTCAGCGTTTAAAGTTAAGCGGTGATGTACCCGCAAAAACGACGACCAGCAATACGACTAAAGCGAGAGATGAAAGTACCCCAGATGTCTATACTGTCAAGTCGGGTGATACCTTAGGCAATATCGCGAGTCGCCATAATTTGCAGTTGGATTATGTTGCGGGTTTAAATGGTTTAACTCGGACCAGTAATGTGCGTCTCGGTCAGAAACTGAAGTTGACAGGTGATCTTCCAAAAGCTGAAGCGGCAAAAACCGACAACACTAAAACAGCTCCTAAAGCTGCTGCACCAAGTCGAAATACTGAAAAATATACTGTTAAAGCGGGTGAGTCACTGAACAGCATTGCCAGTCGTTTTGGGATGTCGGGCCGTGAATTGGCTGATTTAAATGATCTCAAAGCCAATGCCAGTCTACAACGCGGTCAAAGTATCTCAGTTCCTAAAACAGTAACTGAATACAAAGTTAAGCGTGGCGATACCTTAATCGGTTTAGCAAGCCGTTATGGTTTGGAGACCAGCGCCTTGGCAGAAATGAATGATCTGACCCCAAGTACTCAGTTACGTATTGGTGATGTCATTAAAGTGCCTAACTTGTAATTAGAGATGAGCTTTTCGCTTTTCACAAAAAGGCTTAGTCTATGTTATGGACTAAGCCTTTTTACTCCGATTGCCTTTGCGGCAATGCAAACCACGCCTTATTTGGCCATGCATGTGCAGCCGAAATACGCACAGCTCAAAGCGATGCCTTATGCCAATCCAAATGCACCTAAGGGAGGAATCCTGAGTCAATCCAGTTTGGGAACATTTGATAATTTAAATAGCATGAATGGCAAGGGTAGTTCGACTGAAGGGGTCAATTATCTGTTTGATAGTTTAATGGATCGCTCATTGGATGAACCACGGGTCATGTATCCATTATTGGCGGAAAAGGTCAGTTACGATCCAGAGCATCTACAAGCAGTGACTTTTCATTTGAATCCACATGCGAGATTTAATAATGGTCAGCCTGTTACCGCAGAAGATGTCAAATTTACCTTTGAGATGTATCAAAGCAAAGCCAATTTAGGTTTTCAGATGTATTTGTCTGATTTGGCTAAAACAGAAGTATTGTCCAGATACCAGATTAAATTTACGTTTAAATCGAAGAATAATGTGGAAATGCCGCTGATTGTGGCAAGCCTTCCAATCTATTCAAAACGAGACTGGAACAATAAAGACTTTACGAGGGTGACATTACAACCAATTGTCGGGTCTGGCCCTTATGTGATTGAGCGGATTGATGCAGGTCGTAGTATTACCTATAAGCGCAGCCCAAACTATTGGGCCAAAGATTTGCTTGTGAATAAAGGCCGTTATAACTTTGATCGACTTAAATATGTGTATTATCGAAATTTAGAAGTCAGTTTTGAAGGCTTTAAAGCCCGGCAGTTCAATTTATATGAAGAAAAAAATATCCGTAATTGGGTGACTGCTTATCATTTTCCAGCAGTTAGGTCGGGCTTGATCAAGACCTATAAAGCGCGTTTGGGAACGCCATTGGATATTCAGAGTTTGGTGTTTAATATCCGCCGCGCTCCTTTGAATGATATCCATCTTCGTCAGGCATTAACCTATGCCTATGACTTTGAATGGCAAAATAAAGCTTTATTTTTCAATCAGAATCAGCGATTACAAAGCTATTTTGACAATACCGATTTGGCAGCAACAGGCCGGCCGAGTACCGCCGAGCTAAAAATCCTGACTCCGTTCTTGGCTCAGTTAGATCCAGTCATGCGTCAAGGAGTACTGGCGGATTGGCATTATCCTGTTTCTGATGCAAGTGGTTTTAATCGACAGAATTTATTGACAGCGCAAAAGCTTTTAAAAGATGCGGGTTATGTTATTCGCCAAGGTCGACTGTATGATCGGCAAGGAAAAGCAGTTCGTATTGAATTATTGATGCAGCAAGAAAATCCACAACGTGAATTGATGCCTTTTGTGCGCAATCTGGGTCGTTTAGGGATTCAAGTCAATCTCAGACAGGTCGATGTTCCGCAATACATGCAACGGATTCGGCATCAAGATTTTGATATGATGGTATTGAAATTGCCACAGACCCTGACACCAGGCAAAGAGCAAGCCCAGTTTTGGGGGAGTGCTGCTGCGGATGAATCAGGGAATTACAATTATTCAGGAATAAAGAATCCTGCAATTGATCAGATGATTACGAAGATTGTGGCGGCAAAAACACGTGAAGAAGTAGTGGTGTATACGCGTGTACTCGATCGTTTGCTGAGAGCAGGTTATTATCAGATCCTGACTTATGGAAAACCTGAGCGATGGTTCGCATATTGGGATATATATCAGCAACCACAAATTAAACCAAAGCTTTCTGTAGGATGGGAATACTGGTGGGTTGATGCTGCAAAAGCCACAAAACTTGATCGGCCTATGCGAAAACCTGAATTAAAATAATCAAGGATCTTATTAAATGCTTCACTATATTCTGAAAAGAATGTTATTGATGATCCCAACCTTATTTTTCATTTTATTGATTAATTTTATTATTGTGCAAATTGCACCAGGTGGGCCTGTCGAACAAGCGGTACAACAGATCCAGAATGCACAGGGTTTAGGGGCAGGTAGCCATTCACAATCTACGCTCGGTACACTGGCACAGTATCAGGGTGCACGAGGCTTAAGTCCGGAGATGCTTGAAAAAATCAAAGCACAATATGGTTTTGATCGGCCTGCCTATGAGCGGTTTGGATTAATGCTTAAAGGGTATTTGACGCTGGATTTCGGCAGCAGTTTTTTTAAAGATAAACCCGTAACGCAACTGCTCTATGAAAAGTTACCTGTTACCTTGTCCTTAGGGATATGGAGCACTTTTCTGATTTACCTGATTGCGATTCCTTTGGGCATCAAAAAAGCCAAAAATAATGGTTTGCTGTTTGACCAATCCAGTTCGTTGTTGCTTGCGGTAAGTTATGCGATTCCATCTTTTGTTTTTGCCATTTTGTTGATTGTTTTTTTTGCAGGAGGCAGTTATTTACAATGGTTTCCGTTGCAAGGATTGGTATCGGAAAACTTTGCCCAACTGAGTCTATTGGCAAAAATAAAAGATTATCTGTGGCATATGAGTTTGCCGATTCTGAGTATGGTATTGGGGAGTTTTGCTGCACGTACTTATCTGACTAAATATTCATTTGTAGAAGAGTTGAACAAGCCCTATGTGCTGACTGCGCGATCAAAGGGTCTAAACGAAAATCAGATCCTGTATGGACATGTTTTTCGTAATGCAATTTTGGTGGTGGTGGCAGCTTTACCGGAAACACTGGTCGGGATTTTCTTTGTGGGGAACTTATTTATCGAGATTATCTTTAATCTGGATGGTATTGGCCTATTAGGTTTTGAGGCAATTACCCAGCGTGATTATCCTGTCATTTTTGGAACTCTTTTTTTATTTACTCTATTTGGAATGATTTTGCGGTTAACCGGCGATTTACTCTATCAAGTGATTGATCCGCGTATTGATTTTGAATCAAGAGGTGGGCAATGATGTCACCTTTAATGCGCGCACGATTTTCTCGCTTTCAGCATAATCAGCTTGGTTTTCGTTGTTTTATTCTATTTATAATTATTTTTGTTTTGTCGCTATTTGCCGAATTCATTGCCAATGATAAACCGCTGTTGGTTCGTTATCAGCAGTCTTTTTATTTCCCGATCATTCGGGATTATCCAGAAACGACCTTTGGCGGTGTTTTTGAAACCACGGCAGATTATCAAGATCCTGTGGTGAAGCAGTTAATTGAAAAGCAGGGCTGGATGATTTCCCCACCGGTGTCTTTTTCCTATCAATCTCCCAATTTATCACTTGCGGTGCCTGTGCCATCAAAACCAAGTCCACAGAACTGGCTTGGAACGGATGATCAAGGTCGAGATGTATTTGCCCGAATTCTCTATGGTCTTCGCATTTCCCTCTTATTTGGATTTGCCCTGACACTGTGTTCTGCTGTCGTTGGCATTATTGTGGGGGCAATACAGGGGTATTACGGTGGCTGGATTGATCTGATTGGACAACGGGTGCTAGAAGTGTGGGGCGGTTTGCCAATGCTGTTCATTGTCATGATCCTGGTCAGTATGTTTAGTCCCAGTGTGTATTGGCTATTTCTGATCATGCTGCTATTTGGCTGGACGGAGCTGGTTGGATTGGTACGGGCAGAATTCTTGCGCGCACGAAATCTTGATTATGTTCGGGCAGCGCAAGCGTTGGGGGTGAGGGATGACCACATTATCTTTCGGCACATCTTGCCTAATGCAATAAGCTCAAGTCTGTCACAGATTCCGTTTATGTTGACTGCAAATATCATTGCTTTAACTGCATTGGATTTTTTAGGTTATGGTCTACCGCCTGATGCGGCTTCGCTCGGAGAGTTATTATTACAGGGTAAAAACAATCTCGATGCACCTTGGCTGGTGCTGTCAGGATTCTTTACATTGGCGATTGTACTGTCTTTATTGATTTATATTGGGGAGGCAGCGCGTGATGCATTCGACCCAAGACGCTAAGACTGTTTTACAGCCTTTATTAAGTGTTCAGCAACTCAATATCCAAAATGAAATAGGACACTGTCTGATCCAGGATTTGAGCTTTGATATTTACTCTGCCCAAACGATGGCGATTGTTGGCGAAAGTGGTTCTGGGAAATCAATCAGTGCGCTAGCCTTATTAGGGTTGTTACCCGAGAACCTGGCGGTGCAAGGGCGAGTTGAATTTGCTGGCCAAGCGTTTTTGTCTGCTCACCAAGCTCAATTGCAGCAGCTTCGGGGCAAACGAATTGCCATGGTTTTTCAAGAGCCGATGACAGCGTTGAACCCTTTGCACTGTGTAGAAAAAATAATTGCTGAAAGCCTGATTTTATCTGGGCTGAGTAAGGCCGATATTCGACAACAGACTCTCTGTTTATTGCTAGATGTTGGGCTTGTTGAGGCAGAGCAAATTCTCAAATGCTATCCACATGAATTATCAGGAGGGCAACGACAACGGGTGATGTTGGCGATGGCCTTGGCTTTAGAGCCTGAGATTTTGATCGCAGATGAGCCAACGACGGCTTTAGATGTTGTGCTACAAGCCCAAATTTTAGCGTTGTTAAAACGGTTACAACAGCAGCGAAAGATGGCGCTGATTTTGATTAGCCATGATCTGAATTTAATTCGGCATTATGCAGATCAGGTTGTGGTACTTAATCTAGGGCGAGTTGAAGAGCAGGGGGAGATCAATGAAATTTTTACACATCCCAAGACGGTATATACGCAGAGTCTACTGAATCATGATTTTGGACAGGCTTTGCAATTACAACCCAGTCAGAGATTACTGGAATTAAAAAATGTCACGGTAAAGTACCCCATAAAAAGGGGGCTATTTAATCGGGTTCAATCCTATAACGTTGCTGCTGAAGCTGTGAGTTTTAGTCTATCGCAAGGTGAGGCTTTGGGTATTGTAGGGGAAAGTGGTTCAGGAAAGTCTTCATTGGCGTTGGCTATCGCACGGTTGATCAAAAGTGAAGGTGAAATCCTTTTGCAGAAGAATGATTTAAACCAATTGACTCGAAAACAGCTTCGACCAATACGCCAAGATTTCCAGATTGTATTCCAAGACCCCTTTAGTAGCTTAAATCCGCGAATGTCCGTTGAACAAATTATTGCAGAGGGGCTTCAGCTACAAGGTATCTCCAAGCAGCAATGTCATGAGCAAATTGACACTGTACTTGCAAAAGTCGAATTGGCTACAGCAGAAAGAACCAAGTATCCCCATCAGCTCTCTGGTGGACAACGACAAAGGGTCGCAATTGCTCGTGCATTGGTGTTGAAACCTAAGTTACTGGTTCTGGATGAGCCGACATCTGCTTTAGATCGTACCACGCAACTGGCTATCATTCAGTTACTACGTCATCTGCAGCTACAAGAAAAAATCAGTTATGTATTTATCAGTCATGACTTACAAGTCATTCAAGCATTATGCCAAAAAGTGATAGTGATGCATCAGGGCAAAGTCTTGGAATATCAAGCCACAGCACTTCTATTTAGTCAGCCTCAAACTGAATATACGCGTCAACTCATTTCTGCCAGCGAATATTCATATTGAAATTAAATTGACATATGCTATTGTCAGTTTATCGGAAGAATGCTTGACAGGCACAATAATTAGATTAAATTAGAGCAAATACTCTAATTATAGCAGAGGATGACCATGAGTCAGATTGCAGACAGTATCCAGATTCGCAATACCACATTTAAAAATCGTATTATCAAAGCGGCCATGAGCGAAGCGCTTGCGAATGATGCAGGACAACCCAATGATCTACTGATTGGTCTATATGAAGCATGGGCAAAGGGTGGGTTGGGCTGTGCTGTGACTGGCAATGTCATGGTGAATATTGATGCCAAGAATGAGCCAGGTGTGGTTGCGATTGAAACCGAGCGAGATCTGCAGAAATTGCAGCAGTGGGCAGCGATTGGTAAAAAATATGGCATGGTGCAGTTGATTCAGTTGTCACATCCTGGCCGGCAATGTCCTAAAGGTCTAAACAAAGAGACCGTTGCGCCATCAGCGGTACCATTTAGTCCAGTGCTTGCAGCAATGTTTGGCACACCACGTGAACTCAAACATGAAGAAATTTTAGATATCATCCAGCGTTTTGCAACGGCTGCAGCTGTATGTGAAAAGGCTGGATTTGAAGGGGTGCAATTTCATGGTGCACATGGTTATCTTATCAGCCAGTTTTTATCACCTCTGACCAACAAGCGTACCGATCAATGGGGTGGTTCGATTGAGAACCGTATGCGATTCTTGCTGGAAATTTATAAGGCAGTCCGTGAGGCGACCTCTGAAAATTTCATCATTTCGGTCAAACTGAATTCGGCGGATTTTCAGCGCGGTGGTATTACTGAAGATGATGTCATTACTGTATTTAAGGCGATTGATGCAGCGGGGATCGATATTATTGAAATCTCGGGAGGGACTTATGAGGCGCCAGCCATGGCAGGGGTAAAAGCCGAATCCCGTAAAGCCAGTACCGTTGCACGTGAGGCATATTTCTTGGAGTTTGCCGAGAAAATCCGCCAACATGTCTCTTGTAAGTTGATGGTGACGGGGGGCTTCCGTACCGTAGAAGGAATGAATGCTGCACTTGAAAGTGGTGCATGTGATTTTATCGGGATTGCCCGTCCACTTGCGGTTGAAACGGATCTGACAGACCGTTTAATTGCAGGGCATGATGTTCGTTATGCTGTGAACCAAATCAAAACAGGTATTCCATTTGTCGATAAGATGGCGATTATGGAAATCATCTGGTATGCAGCGCAGTTTAAAGCCATTGGGCAAGGTAAAAAGCCGAATCCAAAATTATCACCACTGTTGGTATTCTTAAATTATGCGAAAGGGAATATCAAAGCGGTGGTGAAAGGTCGAGTCAATTCTCGGAAGTCTGCATAAGATATATTAGGGCTCTTCGGAGTCCTTTTTATTATTCAAAGCAAATAAAAAAGCCACTGTCTTAAGATGCAGTGGCTTTTTCAAATTTGGCGTCCCTACGGGGATTCGAACCCCGGTTACCGCCGTGAAAGGGCGATGTCCTAGGCCTCTAGACGATAGGGACTTCTTGAGGTGGGTGTATATTAGGGTTCTGTCACCAAACTGTCAAGAAGGTGAGGAGACAGTTTGTTCAAAATATAGCAAAACAGTTCAGCCGTTTTCTGCGTATCATACAAAGCAGAATGCGCTTCCTTACCATCAAACTCGATTCCGGCCTGAATACAGGCACGTGCCAACACGGTTTGCCCAAACATGACTGCACTTAAGGTCACCGTATCAAACACCGAAAAGCTGTGAAAAGGATTCTGGTTTTTGGTTCCAGAACGTGCAATTGCAGCTTGCAGGAAACCTAAGTCAAAGTGCGCGTTATGACCGACCAATACCGCGTGGGTACAGTGCTGGGCTTTGCGTACTTCATTCAATGATTTGAAAATGCGACGTAAAGCACTTCGTTCATCCTCAGCCATTGCAACACGCATTGGGTTGAATGGGTCAATCCCAATAAAATCGAGTGAACGACGATCAAGATTTGCACCTTCAAATGGATTGATATGTGCTTGAAATGATGGACCTGGGACAAACTGTCCTTGTTCATCATAGACAATCGGGATACAGGCAATTTCAAGTAGGGCGTCGGTTTGCGAATTAAAACCTGCAGTTTCTACATCGACGACAACAGGTAAAAATCCACGAAAACGCTGTCCGATCACAGGCGCTTTATTTTCTTCTTGGGTCACACTTTTCTCCATTGCAGTGTTTTACCTGCATGAAGTGGGATAATTTTCTGATCTTCTAGGTAATCAAAAGATTCAGCGACGGTAATGTCTTCTTTGACGAGCGTAATGGTTGAAGTATTGCGTGGTAGGCCATAGAAATCAGCACCAAACATGCTGGCAAAACCTTCTAGACGTTCTAGTTTACCGACTTGGTCGAATGCCTGTGCATAAAGCTCAATGGCATTAGGTGCGCTATAGCAGCCTGCACAACCACAGGCATTCTCTTTGGCATTTTGCGCATGTGGAGCACTATCTGTACCTAAGAAGAATTTTGGATTGCCGCTAGTTGCCACTTCCAGCAAGGTGGTTTGATGCGTTTGACGTTTTAAAATTGGCAAGCAATAGAAATGTGGTTTGACGCCACCCACTAACATATCATTGCGGTTGAATAATAAATGTTGAGGGGTAATGGTTGCTGCAACATTACGATCTTGTTCCAGTACAAAATTTGCCGCATCACTTGTTGTAATGTGTTCTAGTACGACTTTTAATTGTGGGAACTGCTTCAGTAACGGTGACAGTACTTCATCTAGGAATCTTTTTTCACGATCAAAAATGTCAACATGATTATGCGTGACTTCACCATGAAGCAACAGCGGAACTTGATGTTCTTCCAGTTGTTCGATCACAGCGTACACTTTACGAATATCACTAACGCCATTATCTGAGTTAGTGGTTGCACCCGCAGGATAAAGCTTGATGGCATTGACAAATTCAGACTCTTTAATTTTACGCACTTCATCTGGAGAAGTGTGATCGGTAAAATAAAGCACCATACGCGGGTCAAAATGAAGCCCTTCTGGGACATGGGCAAGAATACGCTCGCGATAGGCTAAAGCTGCATCTACAGTTTTGACGGGTGGAACAAGATTGGGCATACAAATTGCGCGTGCAAATTGTTTGGCTAAATCAGGGACAGTACGTTTTAAAGCTAAACCATCACGCAGGTGTGCGTGCCAATCATCTGGTTGCAAAAGTGTAAGAGTATTCAAGGTCTACTTCAAACTTAAAAATAATACAAATAATAATGCATAAAGTGTGAAAATGGTAACTACAATTACGGATAAGTGGTTAAGCAAAGCACATGACAAAATGAGAATTTATGTTATTTTTTATGCGGCACAAAAATAGTGCAGTATAAAAAGAGTGTATGGGATGGACAATGGCTATGATCTTGATCAGTTGCAGAGGGCAAAAGAAGACCTAGAGCAGCTTGTTGCCCAACATTCCAAGTCAAAAAGTTCTCATCAAACTTTACCTCAACAATTAGAAAATGAATTTTGGACCTTTAATGTTGATCGAACCCGCCTCAATGCAATTCAGTTCTTTGGTCAGGGGGTGATTACCTATACTGTTTTTGTTCTGCTGATTTTACCTTCTAACTTTATTGTCATACGTGCAAGTGAGCATTTTGTGCTCGACTTTATCTACAGTATTTTGAGTTTAATGGTCGTTGGTATTGCACTTTTCTTGTTTTGGGTCTTCTCAAGATTTAAAACGCTGAGCAACTTATTTTATCCGACAGCCTGTCTCATTGTTTTCTTAACTATTGTATTGACCTCCGTGTTGATGATGAGCGTTTCCAATCTGGTATTGCAGAATCAGGCGATGGTATTGATTGCCTTTTTATATATGTTGGGATTTATTCTGAGTGGAATTCGACCATTACATATGTTGTGGATTGGCTCATTTGCTGCAGTTTCTATCTTGTTTATTTTATATTTACTTAATCATACAAGTGACTTTTTAATGATTGGGCGGACGCTGATTGGAAGTTTACTGCTCGGTTTTTCGATTAGTGTGATGTTAACCTCTAAAGAAAGAAAAATATTTATAAAGTCGAAAATATCAGAGATTGATGAACAGATTTTGCGGATTCAGGCCTCTGAGTTGTTACATTTGAGTCAGCATGATGAACTTACAGATGTATCAAATCGACGTACTTTTGAAGAAATGTGCCGCTATTATTATGATTTATCTTGTAGGGAGCGAAAATCATTATCGGTACTCTTTATCGATATTGATTTTTTCAAAAATTACAATGATTTTTATGGGCATCAAATGGGTGACCAGGTGATCTCGGCTATCGCGAAAAGCATCAAAAGTTCAATTCGGCATATGGATTTTATTGCACGATATGGTGGAGAGGAGTTTGTGGTGTTATTACCTGAAACTTCTGCACAAGGGGCTTATGCGGTTGCAACTAATATTTATCGCGCCATTGATCGTTTAATGATTCCTCATGAAAAATCCTTAGTCGCAAATCATGTGACCATTAGCTTGGGGATAACTGTTTTTAATGGCAATCCAAAAATTAGTCAGGAGCTTTTGATTGATACAGCAGATAAAGCCTTATATCGTGCGAAGCAATTAGGCCGCAATCAGATTTATTATCAGCCACTCCCCAACGTAGAGCAAAATATTTAAGCGATAAAAAAACCGAAGATCAATGTTGATCTTCGGTTTTATCAAATAATTTTTACATTATTCCAAGAATTTTACAGTCACGCCTGAGCGTACTTTATTACCTAAATCATTGGCATCCCAGTTGGTTAAACGGATACAACCATGTGATGCAGTTTTAGAGATCAACGATGGGTTTGGTGTACCATGAATACCAAATGATTTCTTGCTTAAACCAATCCAGATATTCCCCACTGGCGCGTTAGGACCAGGTGGTAAAGTGAGTGGTTTAAGGTTCTTACCTTGTACAAAGTTCGATGGTGAGTAGCTATAGTACGGGTTGCGAGCAACACCGACTACTTTATAGGTACCCGTTGGAGAAGGCGTGTCAGAACTACCAATTGTTGCAGGAAAAGAAGCAATCATCTGGTTACGGCTGTTGAATAAATACAGCTGTCTTGCACCTTTGTGCGCAACGATCAAATGAATATCTTCTGGTAAATCATTGCGGACATTGGCAACAATGATTTTCTCGCCAGGTTTTTTAAAGGTTGCCGTTGGATTCAGTTTCTTTAAGAAATTTTCATCCATATGGAATTTTTCACCTAACATTTCTGTTACGCGGGTGTAATACAAACCTTTCATTTTTGCTTGTAAGGCGTAGTCTGACGGGATTGAATCCGCATACGGGCCTTTAAAGTCAGCATCGGTGAGGGTGTATTCAACATAAGCCGGTTTGGTTTGCTTCGCAACCAAGGCATCCCATGTTTCTTTAGTCAGTTGACCTGTTGGCGTTAAACCATTCATTTGCTGGAATGATGCAATGGCTTTTAAAGTATTTTTACCATTTGAACCATCAATTGCACCTGGTGAAGCATGCGCGTTATTCAGCATCACATGAGCGCGTGCATAGGCTGGAAGCTGTCCTTTGGGTAAAGTTTCAGGCCATTCAGCATTATTGATGCTGTCCAATGTCCATGAAACTTTAGCGGCAGGCGCAGCCGCTGCTGTATCTGGTGTATTTTCTAATTTTTGAGAGACGACGGATGCAGCACCTGTATTCACTTGAGGATCAGATGTTGCTGGCGCAGCAACGCTAGAGGCTGGATCAGCAGCAACAGCAGAAGTGGAACGGTCAATAGCTAAAGGATCAATAGGATCTTGTACTGAACCTGCGACTTTTTTGGGATTCAATGGTTGCTCAGTTGTTGGCGCAGCAAAAGCAACATTAGTAAGAATACAACTTAAACTCATAGCGAGTAATGAGCGAACAAACATGTAATTCAACCTTAAGAATTATTCATATTGAGATATAAGATATTGCAAGTATTACAGAAAATAATACGGCTTGCAGTAGCAGTTTTGTGTAAAAGCGAAATTTATTTGAAGGGAGGGCTTTTGTGAGGCATTGCGGTTATAAATTCCTGAATAACTTTGTTATGATGCGCTCTACATGAAAGAATTTAGAGATTGGTAATGACACCGTTGAAAAATGATCGTTTTTTACGAGCTTTATTACGTGAACCTGTAGACACCACACCTGTATGGATGATGCGTCAAGCAGGGCGTTATTTACCAGAATATCGTGAAACTCGTGCGCAGGCAGGAGACTTTCTATCTTTATGTAAGAATACCGAATTTGCGTGTGAAGTGACGTTGCAACCATTGCGCCGTTATGAACTGGATGCTGCGATTTTATTTTCAGATATTTTGACTGTACCCGATGCATTGGGTTTAGGCCTATATTTTGAAACAGGTGAAGGGCCAAAATTTCATAAAACAGTGCGTACTGAACAGGATGTGGCGAATTTACCAAAGCTCAATGCCAAGTCTGATTTAGCTTATGTGATGAATGCAGTTTCGACCATTCGTTCTGCGCTAAATGGACAAGTGCCATTAATTGGTTTTTCGGGAAGTCCGTGGACTTTAGCAACCTATATGATTGAAGGTGGTTCAAGCAAAGAATTCCGTTTTACCAAAAACATGATGTATGCACAGCCAGAAGTATTGCATGCTTTACTGGATCATTTAGCGGATTCAGTGATTGATTATTTGAATGCACAAATTGATGCGGGTGCACAAGCCATCCAGATCTTTGACAGTTGGGGGGGGGCATTGGCGCATAGAGAATATGTTGAATTCTCATTGAACTATATGACCAAGATTATTGCAGGTCTCCAACGCGAGAAAGATGGTCGTCGTATTCCAATTATTGTTTTCACCAAAGGCGGTGGGCAATGGTTAGAGACCATGCTGACGACAGGTGCAGATGCATTTGGTTTGGATTGGACCACACCACTTTATACTGCACGTGATGTGATTGCTGGTCGCGCGGCCTTACAAGGTAATTTAGACCCTGCCGTGCTTTATGGCTCAGCTGCTTCAATTGAAAAATCAGTCAAAGCAATGCTGGATGATGCCTATGCCAACGGTGAAAAAACGGGTTATATCGCAAATTTAGGTCACGGTATTACCCAATGGGTTGATCCTGCACAGCCAAAGATTTTTGTTGATACTGTACATGAATACAGTGCCAAATATTTAGGCTGATATTTAAACCATACTTTAAGGTCTAACACGTTAGGATCAGTTTCGTGCAGTTGATTGTTTTACCCCTTAATTTTATCACTAAGGCAGCTTCGGCTGCCTTATTTGGATTGTTGCTTTTAATTGCATTTGCAATTAGTGCACCGATGGGAAGCCATGAATATTATGGTTTTTTTCGTTATGACTATTTACTTTTTTACGCGCTAATCATTCAGGCCTGTTTGATTTACTTAAAACTGGAGTCATGGGCAGAAGCGAAGGTGATTGCATTATTCCATATCATGGCAATGGGCATGGAAATCTTTTTGACACATCCCGCTATCGCATCGTGGCAATATCCTCAGCCAGCTGTTTTCAAGATACTCACTGTGCCTTTGTTTGCTGGTTTTATGTATTCAGCGGTTGGTAGTTTTTTTGCCCGTTCTTTACGACTTTATCATGTCTCTTTCGAAAAGCTTCCCAGTTTCGGTAATATGCTAGGCTTGGCTGTATTGTCGTATCTTAACTTTATGACCAAATTCTTTATTCCAGATATTCGTGTTGGATTATTTATTTGGAGCGTGTTGATTTTCTGGAAAACCAAGCTGTCTTTTCAACTTGAGCAACGTCATTTTAAAATCCCGATGTTACCCGTTTTACTTGTGCTCGCTTTCCTGATCTGGATTGCTGAAAATATTAGTACCTTTTATAAAATTTGGCTGTATCCAAGCCAAGTGGACGCATGGCATATAGTCGGCTGGGGCAAGTTGGGGTCATGGTATCTATTATTATTACTCAGTCTGGTTTTGGTATTAAAAATCTTGGGTACGAGAGATAAAAATGGGTCTTGGAAGTTAAATTAAGTCGGTTGAGGTTCTTTTAAGAGACGTTGTCTAATTTTTTGTTATGAATATTTCAGATATATTTCAAAATTTGTTTGCTAAAACAAGTTAAGCTCGCTATTTTAATTCATGTGTAAAAAGGATTACACAATACAATAGTGATAAGAATAGCGAAATATAATTCTTGCTGGAGATCGTTCCTATGTTAAAAAAAATTGCATTAGCTGCTTTGTTAGCTGCTGGTTCAACTGTTGCAATGGCTGACAATGATGTCGGTTGTGGTGTGGGTACACAAGTTTGGGCGGGTAAAAAAGGCGTTGGTCCTAAAATTCTTGCTGCAACAACCAATGGTATCTTTACTAACCAATTACTAGGTATTACATTTGGTACTTTAGGATGCCGTCAAGGTGGTACTGTTACCGCTCAAGTCGTGACCTTCACCAATGAAAATGCTGAGTCTTTAGCGCGTGATATGGCGGTGGGTCAAGGTGAAAGCTTAAATGTTCTTGCTGAATTAATGCAAATTAAAGCCAATGACAAAGCACGTTTCTTTGCTGTGTCTAAAGCAAACTTTGCTGAAATTTATTCAAGTAAAAATACCAACTCACTACAAGTTTTAGATGCTTTACAAAGTGTGATGGCAAAAGACGCTGTGCTCAAAGCATACGTTTAATTGCGGCACGATAAAACCCTGTCTTGATGGCAGGGTTTTCTTATAATGATTCTGATTATTTTAAAAATTACGATTGAATGAAATTAGCTACTTTTGCGTTTGCATCGTTGTTGTCTCACTTTGTCCATGCAGCGGGTGAATCTGATGTTCAGACTTATTTGAATCTGGCCAATCAAAAACAATTAGATCAGCAGACCACTTGGCTACGCTTGATGTATGCCGACAACAAGCAAAACAGTGAAGTTGCTTACAGCGGCTATTTTTATGTAAAAGATGGTAGAACCAATTTAAAGCACGAATTACACGCTGATATTCAAGCCTTATTTCTTGAGACGGCAGATAACCAATCCATTCGTTGTAAATTTCCAGCCCGTAGCCGTTGGCTGATGCAACAGCTGAATATCGAGGCTCAACAACTTCCTCCAGCCAACTGCAATGAATTTGAGGACTGGATCAATCAAATCAAGCCACATAAAGCCACTTTGATCTATGCCACAGATTTTATGGGTAATCCAAGTTCGATGTTTGGGCATACTTTATTGCGTTTAGACCCTAAAGATCAGAAGCAATTAAACTTGGTGTCCTATGCGGTAAATTATGCGGCCACAGTCAGAGGCGAGGATAACTGGTCTTATGCGTGGAAAGGTTTGACAGGGCAGTATCCTGGTGAATACTCCCTGATGCCGTACTATCGCAAAGTAAAAGAATATGGTGATTTTGAAAGCCGTGATTTATGGGAATATGAACTCAATTTAACACCAGAAGAAACCCGCTTTTTGGTTGAACATATTTGGGAAATGCAGCATGTGAGTTTCCCTTATTATTTTGTCAGCGATAACTGTGCTTATCGTTTATTGGGTTTGATTGACTTGGTTCGTCCTAATTTAAACCTAAAACAGCAGTTCAATTATGCCGCCATTCCAATTGAAACCCTGAAAGTAGTTGATCAACAGAATTTGGTCAAGGAAGTGGTTTATCGCCCTGCACTCGAAACACAATTGCTTGCACAAGCCAAACAACATGGTACGCCTTTGGCCAAGGTTGCTCATCAAGTTGCGTTTACCAAGATTGATCAAATTCAACCCATTTTAAACACCTATCAGCCACAAGATCAGGCCAAGATTTTAGAAATGGCCTATGATGATTTATATCTGCAATATATCAGTCAACAGATTGATGCTGATTTTGCCCAGCCGCAATTACGGCAGTTACTTGCACAGCGTAGTCAAATTGATATTGATAAGCAGCGCCAAGAACCGATACGTCCAAAAAAACAACCTGTGGAAGGTCATCATGCACGCAATGTTTCGGTGAATGTGGGCGAGGTACAAGGACAAAAGTTTATTGAACTTGGGCATCGTCAAGCCTATCACGACTTGATTGATCCGCAAGGTGGCTATCGTACAGGTGCACAATTATTATTTTTAGACGGCAATCTGCAATACCGTGATGACAAACTCAAGCTCGAACATTTAGATCTTTTATCGGTCAACTCCTATAACCCCATTCAACCGTTTAAATCACCATTAACGTGGGGTTTTAATTTGGGCTGGAAGCAGGAAGCCATTGAAAATGGGCAGTTTAGTGAAGATGCCCAACATGGGGTGATGAATCTGAACATGCAAGTGGGCTATAGCATGGCCGATTATGATCGTCGACATTTGTGTTATGCGCAGCTACAAAGCCATATTCAAGGCGGAAAGGCTTTGGATAAGGGCTGGCGTGTTGGGGCAGGACCAACTTTAGGATGTATGAATCAGTGGTCAGACAATATCAATAGCGTGGTACAAGTTGAACTGCCGTATTGGCAAGACCTGAGTCAATGGAATCTAAGAGTGGGTACACAGCTTCAATATAGCTTAAATAGCAATCATGCCTTGCGCTTAAAGTGGGATTTTGAACAGCAAGATCATAAAGACTGGAATAAGGTGGGATTGGGCTATGTCCGTTTTTTTTAAGTCTAAACGAGGCTTGATCACTAGAATTTATAAGGATCAAACCTCAACAATCACATAGTATTTTTTAACTTTTTCAATAACTTCAAATGTACCCACAAATGCCGGTGGAATAATTCCGGCATTGCCAGCACTCACTTCAATAAATGAATTGCTTTTCGCATCATGGATACGGACAGTGCCTTCAATGACTTGAAAAAACTCTTGTTTATTGTCTGCAAATTGAATATTCCAAGCGCCAATTTCACATTGCCAGATGCCGCAGTCCATATGTGGATGTTCATATAAACTATAGGTTAAACGTTCAGGATTACCTCGAACCAGACGATCGGGACGAGGGTAATCAATACTTGCGTCATTTGCGATTAAATCGCCAAAACCTGCTAACTGAATGGTTGATGACATCTCTGATGCTCAACTTAATAGTTTTCAGGTACAGCGCTTAAGAACTCACGACGTACATCTTTGTCAGTTTTAAAGTCACCAACAAAAGAAACGGTACGTGTGGTTGATTCTTGCTTGCCAACACCACGCATCATCATACACATATGCGCTGAGTCAATTACAACAGCAACACCACGTGCTTGCGTGACTTTTGCTACTGCTTCAGCAATTTGCTGGGTTAAATTTTCTTGAACTTGCAGACGTCGTGCGAACATTTCCGTAATACGTGCAAATTTAGATAAACCAAGTACCTGACCTTCAGGTAAATAGGCGATATGTACCCGACCATAAAATGGCAGTAAATGATGTTCACAGAGTGAATAAAATTCGATATTTTTGACCAATACCATTTCATGGTTATCGGAAGGGAAGAGTGCGCTATTTGTAACTTCTTCAAGGGTTTTACTATAACCTGAAGTCAAAAAAGAAAACGCTTTCGCCGCACGCATCGGTGTATCTTGTAAGCCCGGGCGATTTAGGTCTTCACCAACGGCAGTTAAGATATTTGCGTACGATTGCTGCATAGACATAACAATGTTCACTTAGGTGGGTTGAACAAAAACGGCAATTGTATCAGAAAACGATTAAAAATCTTAATTTTGATATAAATGCAGATTATTGCGTGTATTTCGGGTTCTTTTCGGCACGTTTCAGGAGCACTAAAACAGCACCTGTACCGCCTTGATTTTCAGGTGCACTGACGAAAGCCAGTACATCACGGTGCTGTCTGAGCCAACCGTTGACATAGGTTTTTAAAATGGCTTCTGGACCTTTGCCATGTACAATTTTAATGACGTTCTGGTTTTCATCTTTTGCTATTTGAATGATTTGCAGAACTGCTGCTCGGGCTTGCTCAACCGTACAACCATGTAAGTCGACTGCTTCGAACCAGCGAATTTTTCCTGCTTTT
Source organism: Acinetobacter sp. CIP 64.2 (assembly GCF_000369645.1). Classification (NCBI taxonomy): domain Bacteria; kingdom Pseudomonadati; phylum Pseudomonadota; class Gammaproteobacteria; order Moraxellales; family Moraxellaceae; genus Acinetobacter; species Acinetobacter sp. CIP 64.2. The sequence goes on along the minus strand of NZ_KB850122.1, from coordinate 1,498,780 downwards.
AGGTCTTCAAAGACTTTGTGCTGTAAAGTTGCAATTCGATAGCTTAAGGCAGCCTGGCTGGCAACAGGATTTAAGATTGCTTGAGTATCCGAGATTTCTGTAAGCTCTTGCTCAGCTCCACCTTCTGCCGCTGCACGTTTTGCCAAGGTCTGGGCATCGACTTTTTTGCTACGCGTCACTTTAGTATCGGCAATGTTCTGATTGTCGATCGGTTTGACCCCAAGCAGGGCTTTTTTAAAAAGTTCTGTATCTTCCAATTCTTCAGTGGCAGCTTGAGTTTTCGCTAGCTCAGCCTGTTTCGCAATCGCACTGGATTGAGGGTTAGAGATTTGCTTTTTAAAGGCTTTCAGTAAGTTAAACTGATCTTTAGAAAGCGATGAATCATGTTTACTCATAATGTTAGAAAAATAGGTAAGATACGAGAGAGGTTTAAAATTATAGTCTGAATTTGTGATGATTTGAACTGTATTGTATTTATAGAGGGGGATGGACTTAATAGAGTCTTATCTAATTCAAAAAAGAGATAGTCTTATGGAAGAGAATCTATATATTTTAGTAATTCTTGTAAGGCAAATTCCACAGAAGTAATTGGTACATATTCAGCATATACAGTATTTTCTGTAAGATTTTCATAAGTAAAAAAGGAATTTATATTTAAAAGAAATATGAAAAAAATAGATGTCTTGTTCCTTACCGCAAGGTTTGTAAAATCATCAAATGTTTCTTCTAATGTTAAATGATAATAGTTTATAAATTGATTATTGGGGTACAAGTTTTCACGAAAGTTTTCGATTGTTAGATGGCTTTGTTGCACAAAGATTTGAAAGGCAAAGCGCCCCTAATTGAGCCAAATTTAAGGCGTAACTTGGGTAAGTGGTCGACCTAATTCCGTAAATCTGTTGAGGACTGCTACACGTGCATGAACCTCATTGACTTGGCTATCAAAGCTCCTTGCACTGAGTTTATCTCTTAATAATTTGATGCAGTGCATTTTAGTCTCAACCAAACTTCGGCGATGATAGCCTGACCATTTTTTCCATAGTGTCCTACCTAAACGTTTAATTGTTCGAAGTAATTCATTTCGCTCTAGCGAGCTACTCTTTGTATCTTTCCATGGTTTCGCATTTTTTCTAGGTGGAATCACCGCATGTGCTTGCCGATCTGCAATGACCTGACGGCATTGCTTGGTGTCATAAGCTCCATCGGTATAAACAGAGTCAATCTGCTCATCTTGTGGAATCTGATTAAGTAAATCACCAAGCACCTGTGAATCACAGACATTATTGGTTGTGAGCTGAATAGCGCGTATTTGTAGGGTTTTGGCATCTATACCAATATGTAGTTTACGCCATTGGCGACGATATTCAGCTCCATGTTTCTTGCGTTTCCATTCGCCCTCACCTAGAAACTTCATCCCTGTAGAGTCTACGAGTAGATGCAGCCCATCGCTACTTTTTTGGTAGCTGATTGCAATATCAATATGCTTTTGTCTTCTACAAAGCGTACTGTAATCTGGTGCGGTCCAATTTAATCCGCAAAGTTTAATCAGACTTTGCACAAAGCCAGTGACCATACGTAAAGATAGACGGAATAAGGATTTAATCATTAAGCAGCATTGGATGGCTGCGTCGGAGTAGGTTTGATTTCGCCCTTGTTTGCCTTTTGATGGAGCATACCATTGCGTAGCAGGATCAAACCAAAGGGCAATATTTCCGCGATTAATGAGTGCTCGGTTATATGCGGGCCAATTGGTTGTGCGGTAGATTTTGTGTGTAGGCTTCTTCATTTGAAAATTATATCGCTGAAAAAGCCTTTACAGATAGGTTTGTGCAACAAAGCCTTGTTAGATTATTATTAAAATATGAAGGGCTTGTTAGTAGATATTTAAACGCTCCAATGAAGCTAGGCATATATGTAGGAGAGTCTAGTGTTCCGAAGGAAACGCCATTGATGTTGACGGTAAGATGAAGACTAAATCTTCCTTACTGATGTGAATCAAATGAACTCCTGAGCTTTAAATTTGAAAGGCTTATTAAACTTTATATGTCTTAAAGAGAAAACCCAATCATAAACAATTGGGCTTTATATCTAGTTATAAATTTAAATCTGTTCAGGTTGCCCAAACAATTCATTAAATGCCTGATCAGGACGAGGCTGCTTCATAAAACTTTCGCCGACCAAGAACGTATGAATATCGTTGGCTTGCATCATGTCTACATCAGCAGGGGTGGCAATACCACTTTCAGTCACCAAGATACGAGAAGCAGGCAATAATTTCTTTAAACGCAATGAGGTATTTAAATCGACCTCAAAGGTTTTAAGATTACGGTTGTTGACACCCAAAATGCATTGTTCTGACAGCTTTAAAGCACGTTCCAATTCAGATTCATCGTGCACTTCAACCAACACATCAAGCTGCTGTTCAAATGCAGTCTTCGACATTTCTTCCAGTTGTTGATCAGATAAACATGCCACGATCAATAAAATACAGTCTGCTTGCAGCGCACGTGCTTCAACTACATTATAAGGATCAATTAAGAAATCCTTACGCAAAGCAGGGAGAGCACAATGCTGACGTGCGATCGCAATATTTTCATCAGCACCTTGGAAGAAATCCACATCGGTTAATACCGATAAGCAAGCTGCACCTGCTTGTTGATATTGTTGGGCAATTTCAGCAGGATTGAAATCTGCACGAATGATGCCTTTAGATGGGGAAGCCTTTTTAATTTCAGCAATTACGGCTGGACGTTTGTGTTGTAAGGCATTGGCAAAACCACGAACAGGGGTGGCCTGTTTAGCCCACTGTTCAACATCATGCAAGCTACGTTGTTTTAAACGTGCTGCAAGCTCCTCATGTTTGCGGTCAACAATTTTACCTAAAATGGTATTTTGAATATCGATCATGAGAAGTCCTTAGTCTGCCTGATATTGTTTCAATGTCTTGGTAAATTCAGCCAAGATACTCATTTTTTCTAAGGCCTGTCCGCCATATAGAATATCTTGAGCCAGCTCAACAGCTTGTTTATAGGTTTTGGTAATGCCTGCGACGTAAATGCCTGCACCTGCATTTAGTGCAATCATATTCGCGGCTTTCTCACCAACCTCTGATTTATCTCGACTCAAAGCATCTTTGATCAGCTTTAAACTGTCTTCTGAACTATTGACCACTAAGCCTGTGAGGGTTTGAGAGGCAATACCGACATCTTCTGGGTTCAACGTCCATTCGGTAATTTCACCTTCTTTAAGTTCCGCTACCGCGGTTGGTGCAGCTAGGCTGATTTCATCCAGACCATCTTTAGAATGCACAACCAATACATGCTCGGCACCGAGCTGTTTTAATACTTCAGCAATGGGGCGGCAAAGTTCATCTGAAAATACACCAATCACAAAACGATTCACACCAGCAGGGTTGGTCAATGGTCCCAGTAAGTTGAAGATGCTGCGGATTCCTAGTTCACGACGAGGGCCAACAGCGTATTTCATGGCTTTATGATGATTGGGCGCAAACAGGAAACCTACACCCATTTCACGGATGCAGCGTTCAGTTTGTTGCATATCTAGGTCAAGCTGAATGCCGATTTGCTCAAGTAGATCAGAAGATCCTGATTTACTGGATACACCGCGGTTACCGTGTTTGGCAATGGTTGCACCTGCAGCGGCAATCACAAAGCTAGAAGCGGTTGAAACATTAAATAAGTTTTGACCATCACCGCCTGTACCGACGATGTCGACGAGATGCGGAATATCACTGACATCAATCTTGATGGCAAACTCACGCATGATACGTGCCGCAGCGGTGATCTCATCAATACTTTCACCTTTCATGCGTAAGCCCATCATCAGTGCACCAATTTGCGCTTCCGTTGCTTCACCTTGCATGATACTGCGCATTACATCTTCCATTTGAGGCTGGGTAAGATGAATGTTTTTGGTAATGTGATTAAGGGCCTGTTGGATATTCATAGTCATGAGTTACAGCATCAATGATTAAAATTTTGAGTGAAGTCAGTTGTCTGAGTAGATGGTTTGGCTTTTTGTGATCCATGATTCACTAGCTACGAGCTATGTTATCAGAAAATAAACAAAGTTTTTTGTCGTTCGGTCATAGTTTTAAAAATTTTGCTTGTTCATTGATGTGGTATTTTTGAATAGTTCAATTTATTTCTGGAAAAAGGTTTTAATTTATTCTGATTTTTTATGATAAGGACTTAACCTTTTGGTATATCTTAATCATACATATCTCTAGAAAAAATGAGTATAAATCAACTAAATAAAAGTGGATATATTAGGTCGGTCTTAATTTTATTCATTCATAAATATGTACCTAAATTACTTGAAATATCTTGGGGCGGCTAAAAACAAAGGTTGTTTTGTTGTTGTCTTTATTGCATGCCTTCATCCATTAGAAAGTTATGCTGAGAGCAATGTAGAACAGCCACAAAGCAAGGCAACATCGGATAAAGTGGTGCGTGTAGCGGTCACAGGTTCACGTATCTCAAAAGCACAAAAAGATGGTCCAACCAGTGTAACCGTGATTACCGCTGCCGATATTGAAAAACAAGGCTATACCAATGCTTTTGATGCCTTAAATAATCTGGCTCAAAACACGGGGTTTGTACAAGGCGCCGATTTTGGCAATATCCGAACGCCTGCGGCAAATGCCATCAGTCTACGTGGATTAGGGCCGAACTATACCTTGACCTTAATCAATGGTCATCGCGTCGCGGACTATCCTGTAGCGTATGAGGGCAATGTTAATTTTGTCAATCTGGCCAATATTCCTACTGCAATTATTGACCGGATTGAGATTTTAAATGGAGGTGCTTCTGCAATTTATGGTTCAGATGCAATTGCAGGTGTGGTGAATATCATTCTGAAAAAGAAAACGGATGGCACACAGATCAATCTCAAAGCTGGTACTACCAAAGAAGGCGGAGAAAATCTACGCTTACAACTGAGTGGCAGTAATAATCTAGATAAACTGAGCCTTGTTTATGGCTTAGAACTAAGTGCGCGTGAGCCGATTTTCGCAACAGATCGTCATTTCATGTCTACCAGTACAAAGAAAGGTGAAGCACCGACAACAATTGTTGGACGCCGGAATGCGGAGACAGGACAATATTTGCCCATTGGCGGGGATGGTTGCCAAGCATATGAGCAGCTTTTCAAGAGTTCCGTACATAACTTTGCTAAAAATGGTGATCGTTGTACCAGTGATCGTGTACGTTCAACTTATTGGTCTGTACAAACCCAAAATCGTAGCCAAAACGGTTACTTGGGGTTGGATTATAGCTTGAATGATAAAACGCAATTATTTGCAGATATCCTGATTGGCGCAAATCAGATCCAGAATAATACTCGTTCACCGACATGGACTTCGCTGGGAACTAATGGCTACTTTTTCAATCAAAACTCAGGCAATTATGAAATCTGGAATCGTGCTTTTGCACCAGAGGAGTTTGGTGGCCTGAATAAAGTTAATAAGAAATGGCAGGAGTTTTCATCAAATTTAAATTTTGGTATTCGAGGGGATATTGCTGACAGTAGCTGGAATTATGAAGCGGCATACAACGGTTCGATTTATACCAGTAATTTACGCAACCCGATCAATCAGCTTGCTGGTATAGATGAATATTTCTTAGGTTCACGTTTAGGGGTAGATAAAGATGGTGTTCCAATTTACGCACCAGATTTAAAACGTTTAAACCAGCCTCTCAATCCAGACGAGATCGGAAGAGTTTGGGGGAGCAGTGAGCAAAAAGATCGTTCTTGGGTGCAAAGTGTGAGTTTGGCTGCCAATGGTGATGTATTTGAGTTACCTGCGGGAACGGCGAAATTGGCAGCAATTGCTGAAGTTGGGCGGCAAGGTTTTAAAAATAGACCAGATAAAGCTTTTGAGCAGGGTAAATTTAATACAACCAGTTATGGTGAATATGGTGGGACGCGTTCGCGTCAAGCCCTGGGAACCGAGTTGTTCCTTCCTTTAGCAAAACCATTAAATTTAACTTTATCTGGACGTTATGATCGCTATGCGCTTTCGGATAATAGTATTGATAAATTTACTTTTGGGTCAGGGCTAGAGTTTCGTCCAGACCCAACCTTATTACTTCGCAGTAATTACCAAACCAGCTTTCGTGCCCCTGACATGAACTATTTATTCTTAAATAAACAAAAAGGATATTACTCGAGTACGACGGATTATTTACGCTGTGAGCAAACAGGACAGCCATTAAGTAATTGTGAATTTAGATTGTATTCCCCTGGCGCAGATTATATTAAAGTCGGAAACAAAGATTTAAAACCTGAAAACGGCAAATCTTATGGTTTTGGTTTTGTCTGGTCACCTGTTAAAACTTTTGATTTATCGGTTGATTACTGGAATATCCAGATTGATGATCAAGTGACGAACATCAGTGCAGACAAGTTGCTTAAAACTGAGGCTGATTGTCGTGCTGGACGCAGAAATATTAATGATACGCAATGTGTAGATGCACTTGCACGGATTGAACGTAATCCTACAGATGCTGTGGTTAACCCGAATGTGATTCGCAATATTAATATTGTTCCAATCAATGCCGCTTCCGTCAGTTCTAGTGGTATCGATTTGACCAGTAAATTGCGCTGGAAAACTGATCATTGGGGTAATTTCCTGTGGAGCGTCAATTTTAGTCGTACACTGAAGAATAAATATCAGCAATCCAAAGAAGATCCTGCTGATGATTTACTTTGGGATAAAAGTAATCTTGATTGGCGTGATCGCTTTAATAGCAGCCTGAGCTGGAAGCGCGGTCCATTTGAGTCGACCGTATTATTGAGTCGTTATGGAAAATTACCGAAAGCCGATGAGTCTGGTTGGTTGAACCCGATGTATGTTGTCAATTGGAGTGGAACTTATCAAATTTCATCTCAGGCATCGGCTTCGATTATTGTAAATAATTTATTTGATAAGGATAAGTTGGATTACACAGGTGGATGGGCCTATTATGCAACAGGTTATCCTCTCTATGGCCGTCAAGCTTGGTTAGAGTTTAACTATAAATTCTAAAAATGATGTGTGGATGCAGCGGAATGGCACACCATTTGCTGCGTCTTTTATTTTAAAAACTACAGAGGATAGATCTCCTATGTTGGTCAAACCTTCATTAAAAAAAACATTATTACTTACAACTTTACTTTCTTTATCAGCAACGCAAATTTTTGCATCCAATACCAAGGAACAGATTCCGATTGGAAAATTACCTGAATGGGTTGTGCCTGAATCTTATGATTTAGACTTTAAAATTGATCCTGCTCAAAAAGGTTATACAGGCAAAACCACGATTCATTTAAAACTTACTCAAGCGACCGACCATCTGTGGATTCACGGTAAATCCTTGTCGGTAAAAGAGGCTAGTATTATCTCTGCAGCTGGACAGAAAACCAAAGCGAAATATGAGCAGGCTTCGGAAGTCGATGGCGTGAGTGTAATTAAGTTTGCCAAGACCTTACCTGTTGGGCAATATCGTTTAGTACTCGATTTTAATGCTGCTTATGATCAGCAACTGGATGGCATTTATAAGATCGAATTTGAAGGTAAACCTTATGTCATGACCCAGATGGAAGCGATTAGTGCCCGTCAGTCATTTCCATCTTTCGATGAACCACGGTTTAAAACGCCATTTAATATTCGCTTAACTATACCAAGCAAATATTCAGGTTTTACCAATACCCATCCAGTCTCTGAGCAGACCGAAAAATCGGGGTGGAAAACTTTAAGCTTTGCACCGACCAAGCCATTACCGACTTATCTGTTGGCACTGGCAGTTGGGTCTTGGCAAGTACAGACAGGCCCTGATATTGCTGCGACTGAGTGGCGTAAAGAGGCAATCAAACTGCGAGGAATCGCACCGGATGGTAAGGCTGAAAAAATGCAGCATGCCTTATCTGAAACGCCAGCTATTTTAAAAACCTTAGAAGACTATTTTGCTTTTGGTTATCCATTTGACAAGCTAGATTTGCTTGCAGCGCCTGACTTTGCTGCTGGTGCAATGGAAAATCCCGGACTGATCACATTTAGAGATTATTTGATGCTGCTAGATAAAGACTCTCCTGTGTCTTTTGTGCAGAGTTCATTTAATGTCAATGCACATGAATTAGCTCACCAATGGTTTGGAGATGTGGTGACCATGCCGTGGTGGGATGATTTGTGGCTGAATGAATCTTTTGCAACGTGGATGCAAAGCAAAATCACCCAACAACTCCACCCTGAATTTAATGCCGATCTGGAACGTGTCGCCGATACGGCAGGTGCGATGAAAAGTGATAGTCTGGTTAGTGTACGTCGTATCCGCCAGCCGATTTTAAGCAATGCTGATATTCAAACTGCTTTTGATGGGATTACCTATCAAAAAGGGGCAGCTGTTTTAAATATGTTTGAAAGCTATTTGGGCGAGGAAAAGTTTAAGCAAGGGGTACGTAACTATATTAAAAAGCATCAATATGGCAGTGCGACTGCCAATGATTTAATTAGCGCATTGGCCGAACAGTCCGGTCAGGGCGAGCGGTTCGCTAAAGCAGTAAAAAGCTTTATTGACCAACCTGGTGTGCCTTTAGTGAGTACTTCATTAGAGCAGCAGGGCAACAAAGTTTTCTTAAATGTAAAGCAAAAGCGCTATCTACCTGTAGGCTCTAAAGGAGATCCCAACAGTCTCTGGGGCGTCCCATTATGTGTACGCTATGAAGTACCAAATGCGCCAAGTAAAGTTCAGTGTGAACTGATCGACCAAGCGGAAGCCAAGATTGAATTAAAAGGGGCGACTCCAGACAGCTGGTATATTCCAAATGCCGATGCCGCAGGCTATTACCAGTTTAGTTTGCCAGAAAAAGAGTTGGCACGTTTAACGGCGGCAACAGGGAAACTGTCCAATACTGAACAGTTGGCCTATGCTTATGCAGTTTCTGCAGCATTTAATCATGGTGATATTAACGTTTTGGCTGTTGTTGATGTGGCAAAAAAATTCGCTTCTTCTGACAGTCGTCAAATTAGTACTGCATTATTCCAGCAGTTGAGTACGATCCAGCGCCATATCTTAAAAACAGCAGCTGAACGCGAGCATTTTAGAAAAGTCTTAGCAAATTTATATCTGCCAAAGCTAAAGCAATTGGGTTATATCAGTAAAGCAGGTGAATCAGCTGAAGATAGCTTGTGGCGAAGTGAATTGGCTCAATTCCTTGCATTAGAAATTCAAGTGCCTGAAGTCCGTGAGCAATTTCTAAAACAGTCCGATGCACTGTTTGCTCAGAAGCAATTGAATTTTGCACAGCTCACACCGGAATTATTGCCAACCGTTCTGGCAGTCCGTGTACAAGACAAAGGCAAGCCTGCATTTGATCGATTATTGGCTGAATTAAAGCATATTACACAACCGACACAGCGCCTTGCAATTCTCACGGCTTTAGGCGCAGCCAACCAGACTGAAACACGACCATTGGCACGTCAGCTTGTTTTGGATTCACGCGTTAAAGTCGGCGAAGTTCGTACCGTGATCAACTCAATTAATAATTATAGCGGCGAGCAAGGTGGATTGTGGACATGGTTCGAAGCCAATCACGATGCTGTGTTTGATCGCTTAGGCAAGTCTTCTGCGGGACGTTTCCCTGCATTGTTTAGTGGTGCAGCATGTTCACAACAAGAAGTGACACAGTTAAACACTTTCTTTGCACCGCGTACCAAAGAGTTGGTGGGCGTTGAACGAGGTTTAAACCAGACCAAGGAACGAATCCAGTTGTGTGAATCTTTGGTGGCAAAGCAAGACGGTTCACTCCTACAACAGTTAAAGTTGTAATTGATTCAGTCACTAAACAAGCCAGCGTTAATCTGTTGGCTTGTTTATTTTAGCTGTCATATCGAAGGGCGGTTTAGATGTCAGGGTCATTTATAATTCGAATTAATGTTGATCGTCCTAACGCACTCATTGCTGGATTACTTTTCTCATAGTACCAGACCAGCCCCAGTGCTTGTTGGAAGGCCCAGGCAGCACCTCTTTTCCATTCAATATCATCCGATTGAAGATTTTCTTTGATGAGTTCTCGTCGTGGGGAGTCAAATAGATGCCATGCAGCAACCAGATCGAGAGCTGAGTCCGCAGGCCCAAAACTGCCACAGTCTAACAGGCCAATGAGCCGCTGATTTTGAACTAGTAGATTTGCAGGAATTAAATCTTTATGACTCATGACATCTCGTTGCCTATGAGGAAGCTGGCGCAAACGTACCCATATAGCGTGAAGCATATCAACATCTAATAAATTTTTACTTTTCTTTAAGCATGTTGATATCCAGTCATCATGGTCTGTCAGATTGCCACCACGTCCTTTGCCATCAAAACGGCGCTGATGTGTATGTGCTGATCTCAGGTTTAGGATGAGATCTGAGATATCTTGAGCCAAGGATGTGGACGATGAAAAATCAATCGGTGTGGCAATATCGCCTTCAAGCCAATCTTGTATGATCCAATGCATTGGGAAATCTATACTGGGCTGTCCGATCCCGATCATTTGAGCACATGGTACGGTTGTGCATTGTGAAATTTCCTTCATTGCGGACGCTTCAGCTAGAATCTGTTCGTTGCACAGCTTGTTATCAATTAAACGTAATGGAAATTTGGCAGCTAATTTATCTCCAAGACGGTAAATTGCGTTCATTGTTCCTTGAGTATCTAGTTTTTTTATTTCGAGATTGCAGTATTGTGGAAATTGTTCATGGATCATATTGGTGACAATGTCAGTGTCAATATTGACTTGATCATTATGCATCATATTGAATGAATTCCTCGAAGGTTTTGAACAGGTTGTTTATTGATTTTGTGGGCAGGAATTTTTATCAGTATGTATTTGGATATCACACACGGCAAACCTTTTTAATGTTAAATTTACCGTGTGTTTTTTATGCTTGTATCAGTTTAAGCATCATTGTCTGGTTGAGGATTTCTGACCCCCAGTAACTGACTGGTCGCTGTACCTGCGGCCATTGAACCATTCACGTTCAAAGCAGTACGTCCCATATCAATCAAAGGCTCGATTGAAATCAGTAATGCTACTAGGGTAATCGGCAAGCCCATTGCGGGAAGGACGATTAAAGCGGCAAAAGTTGCACCGCCCCCCACACCTGCTACACCGATTGAACTGAGGGTAACGACGACAACCAATTGAGCAATCCATAAGGGGTCAAGTGGATTGATGCCAACAGTGGGCGCAACCATTACCGCCAACATGGCAGGGTATAAGCCCGCACATCCATTTTGACCAATTGTTGCACCGAAGGAAGCAGAGAAGCTGGCAATTCCTTCTGGTACGCCGAGTTGCTTGGTTTGCGCTTCAATATTGAGTGGAATACTGGCAGCACTTGAACGACTGGTAAACGCAAAGGTCAATACAGGGAATACTTTCTTGAAAAAGTCGATTGGATTGACACGTACAAATAACAAAAGCAACGCATGGACAAGGAACATAATCGCAAGTCCGAGGTAAGAAGCAATCAGGAACTCACCTAATTTTACAATGTCAGCCAGATTTGCTGTAGCGACCATTTTAGTCATCAGTGCCAATACACCATAAGGGGTAAATTGCATCACTAAACGAACCAGACTGATCACTAAGGCTTGTAATGCTTCAATACCATGTCGGATTCTTTCGCCGTTGACGGTGTCTTTATCCATGAGTTTGAGCGCAGCAACGCCCAAAAACGCAGCGAAGATGACAACACTGATAATCGCGGTAGGACGAACGCCAGTCAAATCAGCAAATGGGTTCTGCGGAAATAGCGAGAGCAGGAGTTTCGGGACATCTAAATCCGTGACTTGCCCAATGTATTGGCTTTGAATAGTCGCTAAACGTGCGGCTTCTTTTGTGCCCTGTACCAGTCCTTCGGCAGATAAACCAAATAAATTGGTCACAGCTGCACCGACCAGTGCGGCAATCGCCGTCGTGATTAACAGAATACCAATGACTAATACACTGATTTTTCCGAGAGAGGTGGTTTGGTGTAGTTTCACGACAGCACTTAAGATCGAAACGAAGATCAGTGGCATGATCACCATTTGTAATAGTTGAACATAACCATTACCGACAAGGTTAATCCATGCGATTGAATGTTCGATTACAGGACTATCACCATAGATCGTTTTCAATCCTAAACCAAAGAAGATACCCACCACCATACCGATGAGTACTTTTTTAGAGAGACTCCAATCTTTTCGATAGGTGAAAAACAAGCCTGCCAGTAGCAGGACAAAAACTATAATATTTAATAAAACCAAGGTATTCACAATAGGTTATCCTGATCGATATTTCAGGGGGGTGCTAAAACAATGGGGTGGATTCTACCATTCAGTAGCTCTGAAACTTAATCATTCCTATGACTATAGTTAATCTAAAAAATTAAAAAGAAATCCTTTTATCAAGAAATGAGGAATTCAATTCACTTTTTATAACATGTGAAAAGTGGATTAATTATTGAAAAAGAATGATTTGTTTTTAAATAAAACCTTATTGCTTTATTTTAATGCTGGAAATTTAACCCGTATGTATGAGTTGTATATTGTTTTTATATGTTCAAAATAAAAGCAGCCCATTACATTAAAATGGGCTACTGAGGACTTAAATTAAAATCAGAACTTGAATCTAAGCATAAATATCCAAGAAGTTTTTGAAAATTTGATGGCCATGTTGGCTTAAAATTGATTCAGGGTGGAACTGCACGCCTTCGACAGGCAGTGTTTTATGTTTGACCCCCATTATTTCTTCAATCGTGCCATCTGTCTGGTTAGTCCAACAAGTCACTTCTAGGCATTCTGGTAAGGTTTCTTGCTCAATCACCAACGAATGATAACGCGTAGCAGCAAAAGGAGAAGGCAGATTGCTGAAAATTCCTTTGTCACTGTGGTGCATATCAGAAAGACGGCCATGCATCACTGTTTTGGCACGGATAATATGACCGCCAAAAGCCTGACCAATGGCTTGATGACCTAGGCAAACGCCAAGCAAAGGAACCTTGCCAGCAAAGTGATTGATGGCTGGAATGGAAATGCCTGCTTCACTCGGAGAGCATGGACCAGGGCCAATCACCAGATATTTCGGCTGCCATCGCTCAATATCCTCTAATGTTACTTGATCATTACGAACAACTTTTACTTCTTGATTCAACTCGCCAAAGTATTGAACGATGTTGTAAGTAAATGAGTCATAGTTATCGACCATTAGAAGCATTTTATATTCAACCTATTGATTATATTTAAGGTTTTAACAAGTGAGTGCTGATATTGCTCACATTGTTACTCACTTTAAGAAGAATGGAGAATGATGGACCACAATTCTTAGACGAATAATCATAGCAAAAACAAATAGCCAATGTTGAATATTTCGGAAATCTCAGCACTTAAATAAAGGGCCAATTTTGTTTGTAGAAATGAGCTGCTAATCGATAATAAATTTTTGTAATTGAAAGGCTTGAGAAATAAAACTGAAAGTGAATCGAAAGTCTAAATGAATTGATTGGAATGATGTTGAAAAGAATGATATAAAAAGCCAATTTACGCGAATAATAAAAGCGTAATTGGCACTACATTGGTTCTTTGTTATATGTATTGCACTATTTTGGTTCATTATGTCTTTTTTGGGGACGCGCTAAAATAGGAATGTTTAAATATGGTGCATTTTTAAATGCATACATTATAGTAGGCATAGGACAGGGAACCTAAAGCATTTTTTCTGCAAAGAATTTCAATGTTTTAGGTATGCTTTTAAATTGTTGGTATGATAATTGCTAATTATACATCAACAACTAACACGCACTTAACAAGTGCATAAAAACTTCATTGGAGCAAATGAGCATGGCGAACAAGGTCCTTCAACTCATCAAAGAAAGTGGCGCAAAATGGGTCGATTTTCGCTTTACTGATACTAAGGGTAAAGAACAGCACGTAACTTACCCAGCTGATACCATTGATGAAGATACATTTGAAGACGGTAAAATGTTTGATGGTTCTTCAATTGCTGGTTGGAAAGGCATTGAAGCTTCTGACATGATCTTACGTCCAGATGCTGAAACAGGTTTTCTTGACCCGTTCTTTGCTGAGCCTACAGTTGTTGTAACTTGTGACGTCATCGAGCCTTCAACTGGTCAAGGTTACGAGCGTGACCCACGTTCGATTGCTCGTCGTGCTGAAGAATATTTAAAATCTACAGGTATCGGTGATACAGCATTCTTTGGTCCAGAACCAGAATTCTTCGTTTTCGACGAAGTAAAATGGGACATCGATATGTCTGGCGCGCGCCACACATTGATCGCTGAAGAAGCTGCTTGGTCTACAGGTAAAGACTATGAAGCAGGTAACTCAGGTCACCGTCCACGTGTTAAAGGTGGTTACTTCCCAGTTCCTCCAGTTGACTCTCATCAAGACATGCGTGCTGAAATGTGTGCACGTATCGAAGACATCATGGGGCCTGGTCGCGTAGAAGTACATCACCATGAAGTTGCATCTTGCCAATTAGAAATTGGTGTGAGCTTCAATACTTTGGTTCGTAAAGCGGACGAAGTTCAACAGTTCAAATATGCAGTTTGGAACGTTGCTCACCAATATGGCAAAACAGCAACATTCATGCCTAAGCCAATGGTGGGTGATAACGGTTCTGGTATGCACGTTCACATGTCAATCTCTAAAGATGGCAAGAACTTGTTTGCTGGTGATGAATATGCTGGTTTATCAGAAATGGCATTATTCTTCATCGGTGGTGTAATCAAGCATGCGCGTGCGTTGAATGCGATTACCAACCCAGGTACAAACTCTTATAAGCGTTTGGTTCCACACTACGAAGCGCCGATTATGCTTGCTTACTCAGCACGTAACCGTTCTGCTTCTATCCGTATTCCTTACGTTTCTAGCCCTAAAGGCAAGCGTATCGAAGCACGTTTTCCTGATCCATTAATGAACCCGTACTTAGGTTTTGCGGCATTGTTGATGGCTGGTCTTGATGGTATCCAAAACAAGATCCACCCAGGTGAAGCTGCTGACAAGAACTTGTATGATCTTCCTCCTGAAGAAGAAGCAAAAATCCCAACAGTTGCTCACAACTTGGAAATGGCGATTGCTGCACTTGAAGCGGATCATGAGTTCCTATTGAAAGGTGGTGTATTCACTAAAGAAATGCTTGATGCATATATCGAACTTAAAACTGAAGATGTACGTCGTCTTAACACGACAACTCACCCAGTTGAATTTGATATGTACTACAGCTTGTAATATATCCAATTCCAAAAAGCTCGCTTCGGCGAGCTTTTTTTATGTTTTTGATTCAATTGAAAGTCATACGTTTTTCTTAAGAAATTCATGTACACTCATAGGGTCTGCTGGCACTTCACAGATGCTTGCGACAGAGGACATTTTTTGGATGTTACAAGGCGGGTCGTATGAAATTTAGTGCTTCTAAATGAATACGGGCTAACGTAGTAACATCAAAAAATGACCCTGTCCCGAAAGGTTATGTCTAAAACTTCCCCAAACTTCGTTATGAAACTTGACAAGGGTATCGCCATTGTCTACGTTTCATGCCTTGTTTGTGTGGTTTTAGCCTATAACGCAATGCATGGCTGAAGTATTAGCAGACCCTAATGATGTTTTTAGTGAGCCAAGCATGCGAAATTTACGACCAAACAGAATTAAGGGACGAGAGATCCCAGCTGAATTGAAAAAATGGTTGTATGCATCAGGCTCTCTCACTCAACAGTTGACTGATTTGGGTGAAGGGGAGTTTCATGTCGAACGCCTTAAAGAGCATTTCCAGCGACTCACTTTTAATGACAGCCAGTGGATGCAGATGCCGACACATCATATTGCCTGGGTACGTGAAACCAATTTATATGGCAGTGAAACAGAAGCTTGGGTTAAAGCAAAAAGTATCTTTCCAATTTTAAGCTTACATAAGAAAGCACGGATATTTAGACATATCCGCAATAAGCCTATTGGCTGGTTTTTATTTCAACGAACGACTCCTGCTTGTGAAAGACGGGTGATTTATTTAGAAGAAGGTTGGACCAGACAAAGTTGTTATACTTGGCATGGGTGCAAATTTATTGTGCAAGAAACCTTTCTTCCCGCATTTGAACAGTTTATTCGACAGCATTGACTCTAAGGATTCATCATGGAAACAGTGCAACACACAACATGGCGGCAACGTTTAGAAGCGTATTATTATTTATGCCGCTTTGATAAACCGATTGGTACAGAACTGGTTTTTTGGCCAACCATGTGGGCGTTATGGATTGCTGCGGGTGGTTTACCACCGTTGCAGATTTTAATCGCCATGGTCTTAGGTACTATTTTTATGCGTGCGGCGGGTTGTGCGATTAATGACTTCGCAGATCGCAAAGTAGATGCGCATGTGGAACGAACTAAAACACGTCCATTAGCGACAGGAGTGATTCGTCCACGCGAAGCGGTTTATGTTTTTTTGGGTTTGGTTGCTGCTAGTGCCTGTACCTTGTTTTTTCTCCCTATTGCGACCTTTTATTGCGCTTTAGCGGGGTTGGTACTGGCTTTTATTTATCCCTTTATGAAACGATATACTCACTTGCCACAAGTAGTCCTGGGTATGGCATTTTCATGGGGGATTCCAATGTCATTTACGGCAATGGGGAAACCTCTAGATTTAACCTGTTGGCTTTTATATTTCGGCAATTTGGCATGGACAGTGGCTTATGATACCCAATATGCAATTACCGATCGCGAATATGATTTGAAGATTGGGGTGAAATCAACAGCGATTCTGTTTGGTCGTTATGATATCCAGATTATTGGTTTACTACAGATTCTAAGCTTACTACTTATTGGTGGTGCTTTGTATCGGGAAAATTTATTACTTCCATTTGGATTGGTCGCATTGTTGATGGTTGCGGCAGACTTTGCCTATCAAGCTTTTAAAACCAAAGATCGGGATCCACAACTCTGTTTTTGGGCATTTCGTCATAATCGTTGGGTCGGACTGATTATTTTTATTGGAATTTTTTTAGAATTCATATTTTAAATTGACTGAATAGTTGAAAAGTGTCCTATGCAGGGCACTTTTTTTGTGCATTAATAATGTGGCATGTAGTTTCATGCTTTAAATAAAACAAGGACTAAAAGGATATTTTATGAAACGGTCTAAAATTGCATTGGCAATAACATTCTCTATTTCGGCTTTATTTTTAACCGCATGTAATGACAATGATGATAATTATACTGGGGTAGACTCGGATAAAACCTATCTGTCTGAAGCAGCTTATTCCAAGGATAAGGTAGATAATGCTGCATCAATCAAAATCATGACGTATAACATGGTCAATGTTCAAGGTCGCACTGCCAAAGCCACTGCTTTGGTGATGTTCCCTAAAATTGCCCAACCTGAGGATGGTTACCGAGTAGTTGTTTGGGAGCATGGTACCGTTGGTGTAGGGGATAGCTGTGCACCCAGTAATAATGTAGTGAATCCACGCTTTAGAATTCTTGCGGATAGTTTATTGGCAGCAGGCTATGTGGTGATTGCACCTGATTATGAGGGCCTGGGTACACCAGGAATTCATCCATATCTAAACTTGGGCAGTGAGGCGAAGTCTGCGATTGCAGCAGTTAAAGCAGCAAAAGATCATTACGGAACAAAGCTTAATGGACAGTGGATGTCGATTGGTCAATCGCAAGGTGGTCAGGCTTCTTTAGGCACAGCAGAATATGCAAATGCTGATGTAACTTATAGAGGTGCTGTTGCTGGTGCGCCAGCATCCAGTCTGGGTAAAATTATTCTAGAAGTTGCACCAACAGCTTTAGCAGACATAGAGGCAAAAGAGATAGCAGCGGGTGTACCTTTAGCAAACCGTATATCCGTGGATTCCTATGCAACGCTACTTGCCTATGCAGCATTGACAGGAGTTGGTATCAAAGCCTATGAACCACGATTTAATTATCGTGACATTTTTCAAGAAAGAGCTAAATCCCTCGCTGAGTTTGCAGAAGGTACAACTGGCGAAAATGGACTGTGTTTGGATGATGGAAATGATCCAAGTTTAAGTCTGATTGAGAAGTTTAAAACGGATATCATTCAATTTATGACGGTTAATCCTGATAAGAAGGTTATGGATTATCCTGGATTAGATACCAATAACTTCAAGAATAATCAAACTGTTCAGAAGTTCTTGGTGGATAATCAACCTGGAACCAAGCGAATCGATAAGCCTGTATATATTGTTCAAGGAACAGCTGATACAAATGTTCCATTCCCTGTAACTCAGGGATTAGTTGCTAATTTAAAGGCTCTGGGATCAGCAAGTGTAACACTTGATCCTGTCCTGAATGCAACGCATACACAAGCGATTGTGTGTAGAAATTTGCAAGTGTATAACTTTGTTCAAGCGCAGATGCCTGCAAAGACCAATATAGTGGTTGATCCGACCAAAATTGATGCTAGTCAAAGCGCGCAGTGTACTGGTAAATTCTAATAATTGCTAGAAATAAGCTTTAAGCAAAGAGCCTCTTTATAGCGGCTCTTTTTTGTTATATTGTTACGCATCTTGAAATTGATGTCGTTTGAGTTTGAAGTACGTATGAGTCAGCAACCTGTTGAAAAAAGATCTGTTCCTTGGTTATTGATGGGGTTGGGATTATTGATTCCAATTTTTATTGTGGGGATGGCTTTTCTTGCGGCACGAAGCGATGCACAAACCAAGAAAAAATATGATCAGCAACATGCTGAAATCGCAAAAAAGTTTGAACAACAAAAACAAGCTGAACCAACCACTCAGGCTGAATAATTCCTCTGAGGACGATTTATTATCGAATATCCATCTGTAACTGTTTTACAGATGGAATTTGTGTATAGCGCTGTACCAAATAGCCTGCTTCTTGCAGCATCTGATCGCGTTTTTTATCTTCTAACTCTTTTCCGATATGGCTTGGGTCATCTAACTCAATAATCGCCAGCACTTGCATTTCCTGATCCAAAATCACAAAGTCAGTTACTTTACGATTAAATTTACTGCGGATTTTATAATGATCACTGGTAATCAATGCACTAAAGGCAACTTGTGCAAGTACGTGGTGTTGTGGAAAGGCTTGTTGTAACCGGATAAACATTCGTGATTCGAATGAAGTAATGACGGGACGAGCGAAGAACTTTTGTTTTGGAAAGAAAGGGCGTAGGCAGCTAAACAGCAGTAAAGCTGTACTAATGAAGCCTATGGTAAGAAAGAGGAGATGGTTAGATTGAAACATATGCTTATCAAAGGGCGAATAAAAAAACCCACTCAATAGAGTGGGTTTTTTAGAATCTTGGCTCTCCCACCTGGGCTCGAACCAGGGACCTGCGGATTAACAGTCCGTCGCTCTACCGACTGAGCTATGGGAGAATCTGGAGCGAATTTTAGGGGGTAAATGAAAGTCCGTCAAGTAAAATGAGTATAAATAATAATCGCTTAACTAAAATATTAGGTGTTAACGTGTAACTTGGTTACATTGCGCCAATTCAGACGATTGGGCATTCCAGCTTGCACCTGCTGAGTTTTTATAATAGCTAATCTTACCGATACGTAATACTAGGCTTTGACAGGAGTCTAAGGAGAGGGAATTGCCCCAAGGACCAGACATGCTACATACACGACCATTACACTTCCAGACGACATTGGGTCCATTTTCAATGGGCACCGTCACGGTACCTTTATGGGAAGAACCCGCATACCAAGTGGTTTGGGCAGCCATTGCTGGACTGCATAGGAATATTAAACAGAATAGAAGCTTTTTCATTATGTGTTTTCCTTAACATCATCGTTAAATTTTATTTTATAGTTAAAATAAGAGGGGAGGTTGAAATTTAAACGATACTCAACATGAAACGAACAAAATAATCGTAATTGTTGTTATAAACATATTTTATGCAGTTCAAATAAAAAAGCCTAGATCAATGATCTAGGCTTTTTAGAATCTTGGCTCTCCCACCTGGGCTCGAACCAGGGACCTGCGGATTAACAGTCCGTCGCTCTACCGACTGAGCTATGGGAGAATCTGAGTGCCATTATAGGCAGCTTTTTAAATTGGTCAAGATAAAAATGTCATGTTTCCTTCATTTTTGCATCGTATGCTTTTTATTTGCACAATTACGATAAAGTAGGAAAAAAAACTTGAACTTTGAACAGGCTATTGCTAGATTCGAATTAGAAAGAACGTTTAGATATTCATCTAAACAGTGTGGATTTAACCCTACTTGCCAGCACTAAAATGGCTAAACTGGAGGTCGAAATGACTATTCTAAATATTCAGTCTATTTTTTCAAATTTTACTTTTTATCAACAACACTATCTCGAAATTATTCAAGATCCTGCGCAGTATTACACGCCTGTTGAACATGCTTTGCTTAATACTTTTCCATTTAAACAGCAGGCCTTGTACTTGGGCGATTTGTTGCAATTATGGTTTGGCAATAAATGGAAAATTCAAACAGCTAAAGACCTCTTGGTACAAAAGAGTGCTGCCAATATTGATGAACAATCACCTTTGTATTTGTTTCAGTTAGGTGGAGAGCTTTTTTTAGGTGCAAATACTGCGCTTGCTTGGTCTGCGGCAGAGCAGAAGATTGTCTCAGTACAAGTAAAAAGCATTTGGCAATATGCAGTTTTTAGCCATTTATGTATTCGACCAAAAAAGTTTCATGTGAATAAAGCCATTGCATAGGGCTATGGTGAATAGCCCATATCTATCCTTAGCGCTGTTTATGGGCGAATGATCATACAGGTTGCGGTTGCATGGGCATAAAGCTTGCCATCTGCATCGACAATCTTGCCTTCAGAGATGCCTAAATTTTTACTGATATTAATGATGTTGCCTGTTGCAGTCAGCTTTTGATTTTTAGGGATAGGCCGACACATTTTAATATTCAGGTCGATGGTGCCATAACCAACGCCTGCTTCTAAAAGTGTATGAACTGCACAACCTGTTACTGAGTCGAGTACTGTTGCAGCAAAACCGCCATGTACACCCCCGAGAGGGTTGAGGTGACGCTGATCTGCTTGTACTTCAAATTTGATATAGCCCTCAGCAACTTCAACAGGTTGCATAGGAATCGTTTCACTAATACTGGCTGGTGGAATTTGTCCTGCACACATTGCGGTTAGAAATTCCAGTCCGTTCATTTCTTTTGGGTGTTTCATCTTTTTTTCCTAAATAGTTCTAAAAAGGAACTTATACATAACGTAGTCTTTCCACTCAAGTCTGTCAATACAGTTCATCGCTGAAGAGTAAGTTTTACAAATTATTGATTGCGCCATGTTTGCTTTGTTTTATGCTAACGATAATTCATCAATAACAATTTTGAATAACAGGTAGATTTATAATGAAAGGACAGTGTGTTTGTGGCGAAACCACATTTGAAGTTGAATTAAGCAATCATGATGTGCATGCTTGCCACTGCTCAATCTGTCGTCGACAGACCAGTGGTGTGATTATGACCATTGATGTGAAACAGGGCAGCTTAAAATTTTTAAAACAAGACCATCTCTCTGTTTATAACTCATCGGCTTGGGGGGAGCGAGGTTTCTGTAATGCTTGTGGTACCAATTTATTTTGGCGAACTAAAGATCAGAATTATTGCAATATCAACGCCTTTGCATTGAATGAGTCGCCTCAAGATTTAAATCTTGATCTGGAAATCTATATTGACTGCAAACCTGAGTTTTATGCTTTTCAAAATTCGACCAAGAAAATGACTGAAGCTGAGGTGGTTGCGCTCTTTAGTGGTGAATCTGCTGAGTAGGATTCCGACTTTCTATTAGACATAAAAAAAGAAGCTTCATAGAGAAGCTTCTTTTTTTATTGCGGCAAAAATTATTTTGCAGCTTTTTCTGCTTGGATAGATGCAATTGCGGCATCAACGCCTTCAATTGAATCAGCCGCTTTTTTGATACGTGCTAAAGCATCAACTAATACTTCATCAGCAGTTGCATAAGAGATACGCATAAATCCGCCTAAACCAAACGCATCACCCGGAACAACAGCAACACCAGTTTCTTCCAGTAACCATTCAGAGAATTCTGTACAAGATTTTAAACCTTTGGCACGAATCAATGGACGGATATTGGCATAGGCATAGAACGCCCCATCAGCAGGTAAGCAAGAGATACCTTTGATGTCATTTAAGCCATTTACAACTAGATCATGACGGCGCTTGAAAGCCTCAATCATTGGTTGTAAAACGTCTTGTGGGCCATTCAATGCCGCTTCAGCCGCAACTTGTGAAATTGAAGTTGGGTTTGAAGTGGATTGAGACTGGATTTTTTTCATTGCACCGATGATTTTTGCAGGGCCAGCCGCGTAACC
The DNA here is from genome assembly GCF_000369645.1 of Acinetobacter sp. CIP 64.2. Taxonomy (NCBI): domain Bacteria; kingdom Pseudomonadati; phylum Pseudomonadota; class Gammaproteobacteria; order Moraxellales; family Moraxellaceae; genus Acinetobacter; species Acinetobacter sp. CIP 64.2. Next base: position 1,476,410 of record NZ_KB850122.1, on the reverse strand, counting down.
AATACGCCAGCCTGTCATGGCATAGGCTTTAGACACACCATTTAAAACAATCGTGCGGTCATATAGGTCTGGTGCAACAGTTGCGATGTTGTAGAACTCATCTTCCCAACGGATTGGTTCATACATGTCATCTGATGCAACAAAAACCTGTGGGTGACGGCGTAATACTTCTGCCAAAGCTTCTAATTCAGCTTTGGTATAAATCATACCTGTTGGGTTAGACGGGCTATTCAATACCACTAAACGTGTGTTTGGGGTAATCGCCGCTTCTAATTGTTCAGGTGTAATTTTGAAACGTTGTTCTTCACCACATTTCACGATGACTGGTGTACCTTCAGCGATGATCACCATATCTGGATAACTTACCCAGAATGGCGCAGGGATGATTACTTCATCACCTTTGTTTAACAAAGCAAGCGCTAAGTTAAAGAAGCTTTGTTTACCACCGCAAGACACCAAAATTTGGTTGGCTTGATAATCTAAATTATTATCGCGTTTGAGTTTCGCAATAATTGCTTTTTTTAAGCTTGGAGTGCCGTCTACCGCTGTATATTTGGTAAAGCCCTTATTAATTGCTTCAATTGCAGCATCTTTGATGTGTTGAGGGGTATCGAAGTCTGGTTCGCCTGCACCTAAACCAATCACGTTTTTACCCGCAGCTTTAAGCTCGGCAGCTTTGTTGGTGACTGCAAGTGTAGGGGACGGTTTGATAGCATTGACACGATCAGAGAGACGTACGTCCACGGCATTATTCCTTCTTATGGGATTAAAAAATAAAAAGCAGCTTATCTTAGCTTAAATAGCCTTCTTTGTGGCTGAAACTTGCCTGAATCGCATAAAAAGTTACTAAATTTTAAGCTTTAAAATCATTCTGTTTTTTTACATATTTTATTTTTATCAAAAGCACAAAAATCTATTACAATATGCGGTTAGAAATCTAGATTTCGAGAGAATTCCAATGACTACCCAACAACCTAAAGCCAAAAAGGCTTTGGTGAAATTGCCATTTCCTATGCCATCTCCTCAGGATGACTCTGAGGATGCAACCCATAATCAGGTTCGCCCAAAACCTGAGCAATATGCCGATCGCACTTGGATGCCACCACGCGGTACACGTCGTTCGATGGGTAAACGTTAAAAAAAAGCCAATCTGTTGATTGGCTTTTTTCTGCTCAATGCTGGCGGTTTAAAGGATGCTGTATTTGCAACTCGCCGCGCCAAAGCTTGAGAAAATCATATTCATCAATGTCATACAATTCCATTAAGGCAATGATTACACTAACAAAGGTCATGGCACCTTCTTCATTGTTATGGAAATTAAAAATCTTGCCATTGAGCTTGCCTAAAATATCATTAATTTCATGTTCACGACCGCGGCCATAACGATCACGTGGATAGAGTTCTTCATTCAATACCACCAGCGCAATGGCTTTTTCCGCTGGGCTTAGATTGGTCTGATCCAGTGCTTCTTCGAAAGACTCATAGCCATGATCAAAATAGAAAATCACCTCATCTGAAATAAAGGCATGTACTGCATCGGCGGTTAGGTCTGGAAATTGCGAAACAGCATCTTCTTCGATATAGGGGCGAAATGATTCTGGGAAAATCACATTGCTGTTAATCCCTTTAAATAAAGGTGCTATTTCTGACACTTTATAACCCGCAATCCCACACCCTAGAGCTGTTAAGAAGTATTTCGTTTTTGGATGGTGTTTTGCATACACTTTAAAGTCTTCTACATAATGCTCAATTTGAGCCAATGGCATTTGTTGTAGGTGTTCATTTAGGGTTGGGATCGCGAATGTTTGTCCAGCCCAACCACGGCCAACACCATTCACTGCTGCAAAATGTTGGGCTGCGATACGTGCTGCACCACTGTCATGGATACCCGCTAAGTTACTGCCAAAAACAAAGACAGTATCCTCAGGCAGTTCCGTTATTATTGTTTCATCATGGTATTGGTAAGCCATATTGTTATCATTGCAATAGAGTATAACTCCATGTTGCAGTGGAAATACAATTAGGTCAAGTAGAGAAAGACATTATTCTTTACTCGACATATTGAGGTTTCGATTTTTGTAATTGTGCCTTGCAGAAATTAATTTTTGAGAATTTTTTGATTGTAGAGGAGTAAATAATTTATCTTGAATAAATAGACTTATAGAAATCAGAATAAATAAAAATAAAATGACAGAAATAGAATCTAAATTTTTAACTTCTTTTGCTAAAGGTATTACCTCAGATAACGAGTTTGAGTTCATGAATCCTAAAATAAGTCTATAACCAGTAAAGTATATATGTAATAAAGGTAGATGTAACATATAGATGGAGAGAGATGCTTTTCCTAACCGCTGAAATAAAGAGATGAATTGTGGGGTGGGTACCGGAGTGTTAATGAAAGCACATAAAAGTGCTAATTGTGGAAATAAGAATAAACCATTGTGGGAAACAAAAAACCATTTTTCAGGAGAGGATTTAACTAAAATGCCCATAACTATAAAGCCTGATAAGCCAATTACACCCAAAAAATATCTATATTTTTTTATTAGGTTGTTTTTACTCAGATATATGAAATATAGTATTATTCCAGAAATAAACTCTGGTATCCTGATAAGTGGATTTCTATGAATAAAACCAATAGCATCAGAAGAAAAATATTGATTATAAGTGAAAAAAACAGGAATGCTTAAGTAAATAATCCATATGTAGAATAAAACTAAAAAGTATTTTTTTAATTTAGATATTTTTTTAACTGAGATTTTGAAAAATAAATAAAAGAAAAAAAGTGTAGAAATAGACCATGCCGCAGCATTTAATGCTAAGTATTTAAACTCCCATGCTTGGATAAGAAAAAGACTTTCTATTATATAGGTGATAAAGTCTCCTACACTAAGATTTATTTTTTCATCTGAAATAATTCCTGGTAAGGTTTGTATGCCGATCTCCATAAAATAAGAGCTATTTTTTGATTGTGAGAAAGTGAGTATTAAAGTAAAGGATAAAGCAATGAGTAGCGTGAATATATGTATAGGATATAAGGCGGATAAACGTTTAATTAAAAAATCTGCGTTTGAAAATTTATTTTGAATGATTTTATTTTTATATACATGAGTTAGGATAAATCCAGATAAAATAAAAAATATACTGGTCCCATAGAATCCATTATATGCTAAGTACTTTATAAAAGATTCAGCCATTATTGCTTGAACATGAAGCATTACCATAATAATTGCTGTTGTGAATCTTAATAAATCTAATCCGATAAATTTGTTTTTTTGCATAGTTCCTGATAGGTGGTTAAAATGAAAAAAACTATAGTTTTAGATTTTTTTTATCAATGTTTTTATTTTGATGTTTGAGATTTTTTATCTTTGTTTTGATTTGATTTTAAATTTTTTTTGTTTTTTATTTTGTTGTTTTTATTTGATATTTGTTTTGTTGTTTTTGTTTTTTGGCCTATGTTGTTATTATTTTTTGGCTTTAGTGTTTGATTTTAACCTTGTTATTTTTAAAAAAAATGTCCCAAAATGTATTTTATTTTGGTGTTATTTGTTGGTTGTTTTTATTTTGAGTTGCACTTCATTTTTTTTGAGCAATTGGTTGTTATTGTTTTTTATTTTGGTGAGGTTTTTTTTGATTTTTAGCCTAATAACTTATTGATTTTGTTATTTCAGTAGAGTGTTTTTTGATGAAGTTTTACTCAACAAAAAACGAATTATTTTGTATACTACTTGTAGATTTTAAATTTTATTACGAGCGTACGTGTGAGCGAAAACCAACCATTTGAGTTAGTCACCAATTACCAACCGGCGGGAGATCAGCCTCATGCGATTGAGAAATTGGTTAGTGGTATTAACCAAGGTTTTCGTAATCAATTGCTGCTCGGGGTAACGGGTTCTGGTAAGACCTATACCATGGCCAATGTGATTGCTCAGACCCAGCGGCCAACCATTATCATGGCACACAACAAAACACTTGCGGCACAGCTGTATGGTGAATTTAAAGCTTTTTTCCCAAATAATGCGGTGGAGTATTTCGTCAGTTATTACGATTACTATCAACCTGAGGCATATGTCCCATCTTCAGACACCTTTATTGAAAAGGACTCTGCGATTAATGATCACATCGATCAAATGCGTCTTTCGGCAACGCGCGCTTTATTAGAACGACGTGATGCCATTATTGTGGCATCGGTTTCGGCAATTTATGGTTTGGGTGATCCCAATGCCTATATGCAAATGCTGTTGCATATTGTACAAGGCGATCGCGTCAGTCGTGATGAGATCATTCGCCGTTTGGTGGAGATGCAATATACCCGTAATGAACTGGAGTTCTTGCGCGGTACCTATCGTATTCGTGGTGAAATCATTGATATTTTCCCTGCTGAGTCGGATAAAGATGCGATTCGGGTGGAATTGTTTGATGACGAAGTTGATTCGATTCGTTGGTTTGATCCGCTAACAGGAAAGTTGGTGCGTAAAGTGCCACGTGTAACCATCTATCCAAAAAGTCATTATGTGACACCAAAAGATCATTTGACCCGTGCGATTGATACCATCAAAGACGAGTTGAAAGATCAGCTTAAATTTTTTAAAGAACATGACAAGTTATTGGAAGCACAACGGATTGAGCAGCGTACGCGTTATGATTTAGAGATGATGCAGCAGTTGGGCTATACCAATGGCATTGAAAACTACTCACGTCATCTTTCTGGTCGGGGAGCTGGTGAAGCGCCGCCAACCTTATTTGATTATATTCCTGAAGATGCGTTGTTGATCATTGATGAATCGCATGTGACCGTTCCACAAATTGGAGCGATGTATAAAGGTGACCGTTCACGTAAAGAAAATTTGGTCAATTATGGTTTCCGCTTGCCGAGTGCTTTGGATAACCGCCCAATGAAATTTGAAGAATGGGAGCGGATTGTTCCGACCACTGTTTTCGTCAGCGCAACGCCAGCCCATTATGAACTGGAAAAGTCTGAGCAGATTGTTGAGCAGGTGGTACGTCCAACAGGTTTGATTGATCCTGAAATTGAAGTTCGTCCGGTGCTCACCCAAGTCGATGATGTGCTCTCTGAAATCAATATTCGTAAACAGTTAAATGAACGTGTCCTTGTTACCACCTTGACCAAACGGATGGCTGAGGATTTAACTTCATACCTGAAAGAATATGGTGTCAAAGTCGCTTATCTGCATTCGGATATTGATACGGTTGAGCGCGTCAAGATTATTCATGAATTACGGACAGGCGTGCATGATGTTCTGGTCGGCATTAACTTGCTGCGTGAAGGGTTGGATATGCCAGAAGTTTCTCTGGTTGCCATTCTGGATGCGGATAAAGAAGGTTTCTTGCGTTCTGAACGTTCATTGATTCAGACCATTGGTCGTGCCGCACGTAACGTCAAAGGTAAAGCAATTTTATATGCCGATCGTATTACTGATTCGATGCGTAAAGCGATAGATGAAACTGAGCGCCGGCGTAATAAACAAATTGAATTTAATGAGTTACATGGTATTACCCCACGTAGTGCAGTTCGTCAAACCATCAAGGAAATTGATACAGGTGAAGTACTGACTGATGATGAAATTGATGAAAAAGTGCTTGAACAAACACAAACTATCAGTGCAGATGAACAGCATCTTTTATCTGATCCAAAACTGTTTGCAAAACACATCAGCAAACTGGAAAAGGAAATGCTGAAAGCCTCGAAAGAGTTACAGTTTGAGCAAGCGGCAAGATTGCGTGATGAGATTGTTCGTCTCAAATCGCATATGTTACAGTCTTGATCTAGGTCGGGAATCTTGAAAAGGGATACATATCGCAACAGTTTTTGTTCACAAAGTAAGCTATTTTAAATTGCTAACTATATGACTATTGATAACAAATTACCGTTTTGAGGATGTCTCATGCCTTTTATTAAAAATTTCCCGAAAGCGAGTTGGCGCCTTGCAAAGATTGCCATTGGTGGGGCCGTTTTAACTGGGCTGGCTGTTGGAACGATTGCTTATGCACAAGCAAAACCCTTGCCAACAGTTGACAAAGTAGAACTCGATAAATATTTGGGTGTTTGGTATGAAGTGGCGCGAAAACCGATGTTTTTTGAGCGGAAGTGTGCTTATAACGTCACTGCTACATACACCTTAAATGAAAATGGCAATATTGTTGTTGATAACAAATGTTATGACAGTGAAGGTAATTTACAGCAAAGTCTCGGAGAGGCTTTTGTTGATAATGCTCCCTTTAATACTAAATTACGAGTGAGCTTCTTGCCTGAAGTCGTGCGTTGGGTGCCTGTAATCCGTGGTGATTACTGGATTTTAAAACTCGATAATGACTATCAAACGGTTCTGGTAGGAGAACCGCGCCGTAAATATTTATGGGTGCTTTCACGCATACCTAATCCCAAAAAAGAAGTGATTCATGAATATTTAAATTATGCTCAATCATTGGGTTATGATATTGCGGATGTTATTTATCCTGAACATCATTAAATCAGTTATACTTGTTGAAAAACCATGCATGCATGGTTTTTTTTATTTTATATAGTGGATAAATCACGTACTTTTTAAAATATTATTCAAGCAGAGGCTGAAAATGATAAAAGGAATTGCTTATTCAATTTTGGCTTCTGTTACTTTTGGCGTTCTCTATTTTTATAGTCAGTTCCTCGGTTCTTTGGATAGTGAGCAGACTTTTGGTTGGCGAATTATTGCCACAATTCCATTTCTGACCCTATTTATGTGGTTAAGTGGTGATTTATCCCTCATCAAAACTGTGTTTAAACGGATTCTTGCCAATCCTTGCTTATTATTACTTTTATTGACCACTTCAGTACTCACTTCAGCTCAGCTCTGGCTATTTCTATGGGCCCCCATGCATGGCAGAGGCCTGCAAGTTTCTTTGGGTTATTTTCTTTTACCCTTAGTTCTGGTGTTGGCAGGGAGTTTTTTATATGTGGAGAAGCTCTCCAGATTCCAGTATGTCGCAGTATTGCTGGCTGTGTTAGGCGTTGGGCATGAAATATGGCGTTTAGGCAGTATTGCTTGGGAAACGGTATTTGTTGCATTGGGGTATGCTGCTTACTTTATTTTGCGTAAAAAGATTCAAACCGATCACTTAGGTGGTTTTTGGTGGGATCTTATGCTGATTTTACCGATTGCGATTTTCTTTACTCAGGCTGGTGAGATGTCATATCTCAAATTCTTGGATCAACCGAGCTTGGTTTTTGTCGTGATCGGATTAGGTTTATTAAGCGCGATTGGGTTGGGAAGCTACATTCTTGCGAGTCGCTACTTACCTTTAATTATTTTTGGCTTACTTGGCTATTTGGAGCCCGTATTGTTAGCCTTGGTTTCGTTATTGCTTGGAGAGAAAATTGGCGCTGATGAATGGTTGACGTATATCCCAATTTGGTTGGCCGTTTTGCTGCTCGTGATTGAGGGTGCAACACATCTATATCAACAAAGACGCCGCAAGCAACATTTGCAATTGAACTTAAAACAATACTCGCAACGTTTGAGTGATGGGGACTAGATTGAGGCGAATCTAGTTTTCTAATTAAATTCCTTTAATCTTTGCATATAAATAATAGCTCAGGTTGATGGTCAGAAACATTAAAATACGCCCATATTCTCGGGGAAGACAGCCTATCTCACCATTGCAGTTGAAAAAGGGTTCGCCAATCCAAGAAATAGGAAAATAAACGATATTTGTCAGCCCAAGCCCGATCATTCCGATAAGGCCCATAGAGATTTCACAGGCAAGGGGAATACTAATCAGTAATAACCATGTTTTAAAATTCATTTGCTCTTCATGTTTTTGAATACTAGGTCCGACCAAGTTGATACGTTATTTTTGTTTTTATTTCAATATCTTGTGTAGTGATTCTGGCTTTTAATCTGATTTGGTGAGCATTTTAAACTTAGAGGGTGATTTAGATCATATTTCGCTGAGTACTAAATTTTTTATAAGTAAAATCACTGAATGCATAGGAGAAGTTTCAGCTATTCTGATGATTAAAGTCACTTTTTACCAAAATTCACAAAAATAATTATAGGTATTTTATGAATTTATAGTCAATTAGGACAAAATCTTAGCTCGTTTAGCGGCTTTTGATTCAATCTTGATGATAATTCTATTACAATAATGGCGTTTTAAAAATTCACGCCCAGTATATATAAATTAGAGGACGTAACTGTGAGCAAAGAAACAATCGTTGCCCTACATGCAGAACACCAAGGTCGTTGGAAAAACCGTGAAGAAATCGCGGAACGTATGATTACCCTCATCGGTCAATTATATCGTGAGAAAAATATTGTTGTTTCTGTTTACGGTCGTTCTTTAATTAACCGTTCAGTAATTCAAATTCTGAAGACGCATCGTCGTACACGTATGCTTGATGTTGAACTTTCTGTGGTAAATACCTTCCCGATTTTGGAAGCGTTAATGAAAGTTGACAATATCGGTTCTGCAGAAGTTGATATCGGTAAGCTTGCTGTTGAATACAAGAACCAAGGCGGTGATGTAGACGCTTTTGTTGCACAAGCGGTTGCTTCAATCAAAGGTAATGCTGCTACTGCTGCACCTAAAGATGTTGTTCTTTACGGTTTTGGTCGTATCGGTCGTATCTTGGCACGTTTAATCATCAGCCAATCAGGTTTGGGCCGTGGTTTAAGCTTGAAAGCAATTGTTGTACGTAAATCTTCTGACGGTGACTTGGCGAAACGTGCTTCTTTATTACGTCGTGATTCGATTCACGGTACTTTCGACGGTACAATTTCTGTTGATGAAGAAAATGAAGCAATCATTGCCAATGGTCAATTCATTAAAGTGATTTATGCATCAAGCCCAAGCGAAGTAGATTACACTGCTTACGGTATTGATAACGCACTTCTTATCGACAACACAGGTAAGTGGCGTGATGCTGAAGGCTTAAGCCAACACTTGAAATGTGCAGGCATTGCACGTGTAGTATTAACTGCACCAAGTAAAGGTGAGATGAAGAACGTTGTATTTGGTGTGAACAACGGCGATATCTTAGATGAAGACAAGATCATCTCTGCTGCAAGCTGTACAACCAACGCAATTACACCTGTATTAAAAGTTTTAGACGACAAATACAAAGTATTAAATGGTCACGTTGAAACGGTTCACTCGTTTACAAACGACCAAAACTTAATTGATAACTACCATAAAGCAGACCGTCGTGGTCGTGCTGCAACATTGAACATGGTGATTACCGAAACTGGTGCGGCTAAAGCAGTTGCAAAAGCATTGCCAGGCCTTAAAGGTAAGTTAACAGGGAATTCGGTACGTGTACCTACACCAAACGTTTCACTTGCAATCTTGAACTTGAACTTAGAGAAAGAAATTGATCGTGAAGAAGTGAACGAATACATTCGTCAAATCTCGATCAACTCGAAGCTACAAGGTCAAATCGGTTATACCAACTCAACTGAAGTTGTATCAAGCGACTTTATTGGTTCACGTACTGCAGGTGTTTTTGATGCACAAGCAACAATCGCATCTGGTACGCGTTTAACAGCTTATGTCTGGTACGATAACGAAGTGGGTTATAGCTGCCAAGTATTACGTATTGCTGAACAAATGTGTGGCGTAAGCTATGCGAAAGTTCCTGCTGAAACAAATGCATAATTTGTTCGCACAGCGATAACAAAAAGCCCAGTTTTTAACTGGGCTTTTTTATTGACTGTACAGAATATATGCTGAATTAAACATAAAAATCGATAAGAATAGGGGAAAAGGGAAATAATTAATCAAGGGATAGATCATTGTTGCAGTTCAGACGTTTGTTCGTGGTATTTGCTTTAATTGTGGTTGCCAACTTGTGTGGTGTATACATCGCAATGTGGGTATTTAAGCATTTTAATATTTATATTCCATTGAAGAATCAAGATGTCGCAATTGACTTGCAAGAACCTTTACAGGTTCGGGTCAAAGTTAAAGATGCGCTCAATGTTGATGTGAATGGACGTGTCGATGCCAAGATACCAATTAATGAACAACTGAATATTCCACTCACTCAAACCCTGAAACCACGTGTCTATTTCGATAATATGGTTCCTATCAGTACCACGATTCCTGTTAAAGAAACCATTAAAGTGAACCAAAGTCTGCCGATTGATACCAAGGTTCAGGTTAAAATTCTAGGTCGTGATGTTACTTTGCCATTGAAAGGCTCGATTCCATTGCAACTGGATGTACCGATTGATATTCAAGTTCCCTTACAGCAAAAAGTTCATTTAAAATTTGATGCGCCTGTTCGTACAGAACTGAAAGAAAACTTGAACATTCCGTTGAAAACACAATTAAATGCCAATATTCCAATTCAAGGTAATTTAAATGTCCCGATTACCTCTGAGCTGAATGCTACTGTGGATGTAAAAAATACCTTACCGGTTAAAATTGCGCAGGGCGAGTTAAAAATTCCATTGTCTACCATGTATCTGGATCGGGTCAAAACTCAACCCGTAGAAGTACAAGCTGCTGAACATAATGTAAAAGTAGGTGAATAATGGATATCACCAAATCGTTTAAAAGCTTGTTGATCAGTTTTGTGATCGTCACCACTTTGGTGGCCATCTTGTTTTGGTTCTATTTGAATATTCAGGCGTCATTGATTGTTTCTGCACAGCAGGCGGATATTCGTTTGCCTGAATCATTAGGAACTAAAATTCAGGTGGGAGATCATTTAAGGGTCAAGTCCGAAGGTCAGCTCAAGACGGTATTGGATATTGATCAAACTTTGCACTTGCCATTAAAAGGCAAGTATTTGGCTGATCTAAGTTTTGAGGTGGAGACACCGATCACAGTCAATATTAACTATGAAACCATGTTGAAAGTGGATGAAGTGATGCCGATCGAGACCAGTACGGATTTGATTTATCAAAATAAATTATTGCCTAAGTTTCCTTTGAGTTTGAATATTCCAGTGAAGTTAGATATTCCATTTCAACTGAAACGAACCTATACCGTTCCTGTAAAAATTGTTTTTGATGGGCCGGTTTATTTTGATTTTGATGAGTCAGTTGATTTAGCTGTGAAGCATCAATTTAAGCCAAGCTTTTATATGAATGATGCAATTAATATGAGCAATATCTCTTCTTTCGATGCGATCATGTATAACTCTGTGCAGCAGACTAAAGCGAATTTAGATATGCAAATGCAGTTACCGTTGAAGAATGTAAGACCGTAATTGAGGAGAAAAAATTCTGCTAGTCTGCTGACTAAAGTCATGAAATTGAATATTGAACAAATAATAAATTTAAAAAAAACAATTTGCTGATTTTTCTATTCGAGAATTTTATTAAAATGTGGCAAAATAGTCCGCTTTTAAGAATTTGAGGATTGGCACATGCGCTTTGTTGATGAAGCAGTCATTACCGTAGAGGCTGGCGACGGTGGCAATGGCGTAGCCAGTTTTCGCCGTGAAAAATTTGTCCCTTTTGGTGGCCCAGATGGCGGAGATGGGGGACGTGGCGGAAGTATTTACATCCAAGCAGATGATGATACCAGCACACTTGTAGATTACCGTTATACACGTCGTTATCGTGCAGAACGCGGTAAAAATGGTTCGGGTGCGAATTGTTCCGGCCGTGGCGGTGAAGACGTGATTTTAAAAGTACCTGTGGGTACAACCATTGTGGATACTGAATCTGGTGACATCATTGGTGACTTGATCGCTGATGGTCAGCGCGTAAAAGTTGCGCATGGTGGTGATGGTGGCTTGGGGAATACTCACTTTAAATCATCAACCAACCGTTCACCACGTAAGTGTACACATGGTATCAAAGGCGAATATCGCGAAGTTCGTCTAGAGTTGAAAGTATTGGCAGATGTTGGTTTACTTGGTATGCCGAATGCGGGTAAATCAACCTTTATTCGTGCAGTTAGCGCAGCAAAACCTAAAGTTGCCGATTATCCATTTACCACGATGGTTCCAAATCTGGGTGTAGTCGATGCGGATCGTCATCGTTCATTTGTCATGGCGGATATTCCAGGACTGATTGAAGGTGCAGCAGAAGGTGCAGGTCTGGGAATTCGCTTCCTGAAGCATTTGGCGCGTACCCGTATCCTGTTGCATATTGTGGATGTTCAACCCATTGACGGTTCTGATCCTGCCCACAATGCACGCGCAATTTTAGGTGAATTAGAGAAGTTCTCTCCAACACTGGCAAAACTTCCAGTGGTATTGGTGTTGAACAAGCTTGATCAGCTTCCTGAAGAGTCGAGAGAAGAGTGGTGTCAGCACATTCTTGATGAATTGCAGTGGAAAGGCCCTGTATTCAAAACTTCTGGTTTGATGTCGGAAGGGACTAAAGACGTTGTGTATTACTTAATGGATCAGATCGAGCAGCAACGTGAGCGTGAAGTTGAAGATCCTGAGTATGCAGCAGAAGTGAAAGCATTCCGTGAGCAGCTTGAAGCTGAAACACGTGAACAAACCATCGCAGCAAAAGAAGCATATCGTGCCATGCGTAAAGCTCAGCGTGAAGCTGGTTTGGACGATGATGAAGACTTTGATGATGATGAGGATGAAGGCGATGTAGAAAGCATCTACATTCGTGACTAGTAAACCGAGGGAAAAATGATAGAAGTGGTCGATGGGCAACGTCAGCTCAATGCGTGTAAACGAATCGTTGTTAAAATCGGATCATCTTTACTCACTGCAAACGGGCAAGGTTTAGATTTAAATGCAATTTCGCATTGGGCGAAACAAATTGCAGATCTACACAATGCTGGACATGAGATTATTTTGGTCTCATCAGGTGCAGTAGCAGAAGGGATGGTACGTATGAAACTTGCGAGTCGACCCACTGATCTACCCAGTTTGCAAGCTTGTGCTGCCATTGGTCAAATGGGCTTGATCCATACGTGGTCAAGTGTATTGGATCAACATGGCATTCAAACAGCACAAGTGCTGCTCACCCATGATGATCTAGCCGATCGTCGTCGTTATCTTAACTCTTGTGATGCTTTGCAAAACTTGATTGATTGGCATGTGATTCCTGTCATCAATGAAAATGACACGGTTTCGACCGATGAGATTCGCTTTGGCGATAATGATACCTTGGCTGCAATGGTTGCAGGACAAGTACAAGCGGAATTGTTGATTATTCTGACAGACCAGCAAGGTATGTTTGATTCTGATCCGCGCAGTAATCCGAATGCGAAGCTGTTCTCAGCTGTTCGTGCATTGGATGATGGTCTGTTTGAAATGGCAGGCGGCGGTGGTGTACTGGGGCGTGGTGGTATGGTCACCAAAGTCCGTGCAGCGCGTCTAGCAGCACGATCAGGTTGTCCAACCTTGATTGCCAGTGGTGAAAGTGACAACGTATTAGCACGCTTAATGGCGGGCGAGATGTTGGGAACTTTATTTACCACAGACAATGACCGCGTGACGGCACATCAGCAATGGCTGGCTGCACATTTACAAACCGCGGGTCGTTTGGTGATTGACGATGGTGCGGTTGAAGCGATCAAGCTCAAGCATCGTAGTTTATTGCCTGTGGGCGTTAAAGCAATTGAAGGGCATTTTGATCGTGGTGATGTGGTTGAATGCGTCGATAAAAACGGTGCTCGTATTGCCGTTGGGCGTGTGAATTTTAGTTCGCGTTCAGCAGAAATGATCAAGGGTTTATCGTCGGAAAAGGTGTATCAGGTTCTAGGTGAAGCACGTTCGCTAGAAATGATTCATCGGGATCATATGGCGATTTATTAAATTGTTTTCAATGAAAAAGCCTGCTTTAAGCGGGCTTTTTCATGTCTGCCAGTTCTAATTGTGTACCGTTTAATGAGGGCAGGGCTTGCTTTGTGCCCACCATATAAGCATGGTCTGCTAGAGAAAGCATCTCTAAATCTTCTTCACTATTACCATACGCATAGATACTTTGGTAATTTGCTAAATTGTATTTCTGCAAAATACGTAATTTCTTTTGTTCACAGCTGCAATCTTCTGAGCGATAACGGCCTGTTAAAACGCCATCCTTGATCTCTGTCTGGGTACAAATTAAGTCGATATTCAGTAGTTTACAGATTGAATCTAGGTACAGATCAATAGAGGCGGAAACCAAAACAACATGATCGCCTCGTTGCTGGTGTAGTTGAAGTTGTTGTAGTAAATCTGGATCTAGGTGTTTAATCAGTTTTTGTGCATATTCCTGAGCTAGTTTTTCAACAAAATCGATTGGAATGGCTTTGAACATGGTTTCGAACAGGCGGGGTCGCATCGCATGAGCAGGGTAGAGGCGTAAATAATAGGCTTGAATCCAAGGGAGAATCTTCAAGCCTTTTTTGACAATATGGCGTTTGGAAAGCACAAAGAAAATAAACCCAGTAAAACTATCTCTTGGGTAAAGTGTCCCATCAAAATCAAATAAAGCTAAATTTATAGTCTGATGTGTTTCGCTCTTTGCATGCATGTTTCATATCGTCCATTTACGCGACTGGCGAACCAATTGGTATTATAGTCACGACTGAGTTTAGGGCCTGAAATGATGACTTCAGGCATCATTGCATAAATTGGTTCTTTATTGGTTTTACTTTGATACAGCTTTTGAATGGCTAAATAGGTTTGTGTATCTTCGAATTTTTTCTCTTTCTCTTTTTTTAAATCCGCGCGAATTTGGCGTGGCGTCACTAAAACCTTGTTATTAGTAAAGGCTGCGATAATCTCTTTTTCAGATTGGCTGAGGGTCGATTGTGGGCTACCGTCTTTATTATAAAGCAGTAAATCACCATCCAAATCGAGGTCTTTATTTTGAATTACCTCAACCATTTTTTGAAAAGCGGCATTACGGCTGGAATACATACCTGAGTTGTAATCAGCAAAGCGATAAATGGCTTTATCATAATCGGCAGAATACTCCATCAAGCGATGGATTCCATAATATAAACCACCGTATTGGGTGTAGAGATCATTACGGAGTTCCGCGATATTACCACTTTGGCGCTTATGCTCTTTGGCATAATTAATATGCACTTGCATTGAACCTAATGTCGTAATCGGGTTCATTTTCTCACCGATGTCTTGCCCGACCAACTTGGCTGCACCAGTTAAAGCACTAACATGATAGTGCTTTGACATATAATCAAAAATTTCGCGATAAAGTAAATCAAGTTCACGCTCGGTTTTCACTTTGCGCATTTGGCTCATGTAGTTATTTTCGGGCGATGGCTGGTTTTTTAATACGTCTTCAAAATAACCAGCAACGGTACCACCAATAGTTTCACCCAGTTTGGCTTCAAACTTTTCATTTAGTCGAGTATTGATTTCCTTGACAGCTTTTTCACCCAGCCCAGGTACAGCAGGATCAGCAACAAAATTCGATTCCTGATCGACCACAGCGACAATACTACAGACATTCTGCTTGGTTTTCGGAATATTGAGTTGTTGCATGATATCGAAGATATCTTGCGACCATGATTGGCGGTCATTGACGCGAGGCGGAAGAACTTTGGTAATTTGTTCTGCCTTCATTTCAGGCTCTTTACCATTTGACCACCACGCATTATCACCACAAGCTGCTAAACTTATGCTGATTGCCAAGAGGCTAAATGTCTTGAATAGAGGATGAGTCGAAAACACTTGGTTCATAATGAAACAACACCGCACAAAAAGATGAGCCGAACGGGCGAATGAAGTATACTATGTTGATCAGAAATTGTAAGAAAATATATGTATATTGGTTCATATCAACTGTCAAATAATTTGATTGTTGCTCCGATGGCAGGTGGGATAGATCTTTTTATTATATTTTTATAAAACAATGATTTAATAAAAACCACGTGGTACGTGGTGCAAATATGGTGCACCCGCGCAGATATTTTTATAGAATTATTAGCTGTTCATGGTATTCCAGTCTTGCTTAGCCCCATCTTTTCGGCTGACCATCCATTGAGCTAGGTCCTTGACATGAACATACCATGGCGATCTATCACCGTCTAACCTAAATGTAGGAAATGGAAGGTCACACTTGTTAGCCCGTTTATTTGCCTATTCTATTTTTAAATGCTTCAGATAATCAGGAATAACCTGATCAAGTGGAACAACTGGGCTACGATACTTCCATTGCAGCATCATAAGGGTATCATAAAGCTCGTTATTATTTGGATCTTAAAATTTTCTTGCAGCGCTCATTTAAACACCCTCCAAAAATGCATTTTGCTTAATTAAAACAATTTTTTTAGAACTCATGCCGCCACCTTCAATAACTGATTTCTCATATTTGGAGGTAAACGCTTAACCTCTTGGTTCCTTAGACCATCAAGAAATTGTTGCCCACTTTTTAAATACAACTCAGTAAACATTTAAAAACGATGAATGCAGTGTAAATTCATCGCGTAAGCTTCTTCTTGAACTTCCCATTCTCCTAAAATTTTTCCAGTCAGCTTACCTTTTCTAAATACAATACCGTCCTTTTTGGATAAATTTGAAAATTTTCTGATTAGAGATATAAATAAAAAAAAGACCACTCGGAGAAGCGGTCCTCACTATTAAGTGAAAATTGTGATTAATATGATTCAACATAATCACGTAGTTTATAATTAAAAAAAATATTAATTTACAGTGTTTGTTTTTTGTAAAATTAATGTGTTAAAATAATAAAAAATTAAGTTTTTAAAAAAAAAGAGTTATTACTCGATTAAAAATAGAGTTATTGCTCAATTGTGGGTTGAAATTTGGTTATAATAAACGCTTTTCTATGCAATATTTTTCAAGGTGGAATTTATTTTGACATCTGTTGTTGTAATCATATTTATTAGTGAATTTTGATGCCATCAGTAACCACATTGCTGTTTAGATTAAATGTAAAAATTAATTGCATAGAGCATAAGTATGGGACCACTTTAAACTTTAACGAGGTTTGAGGAATTTAATATGTATATGTGAAATAAAGAAATTTTTTTAAATTTTCAAGTTGTATCAAAAGTTAAATAGATATTTAGAGATGGTTTTCATATTAATAAACTTAGTTTTAAAATTCAAATTGTCGTTATGTGATAATTTTTGCTTAAACCTAGTGTGTGTTAAAGAAAATTATTTATGATTTTTGAATAAAAAAAGATGAAAAATCTGTCTTTAAAAAAGAAGAAAAGTGATAGGTTAAGTTGTAAATTATCACGATAAGATAATGTAATAAAAAAATAAAAACCATATAAATCAATGAATTAAATTTAATTCAATTGTGTTTTTTTGTAATAATTATAAATGAGATGTAATTTCTTAATCTACTAATAAATAATAGTTTTTTTTGAAAAGAATTAAGTTTTTGGTATTTTTTTGTATACAAATAAAAACATTTTAAAAAGATTTTGTAACAGTGTAAAGGGCTTTAATTTCATAGTTTTAACGAAATATTTTAAGAGAAAGATACTGTATTGATTGATTCGAGAGAGTGGTTTTATATGTAAATTATTCTCTTTTAAGTTGAAAATTATTTACTGTTACTAATTGCTTTTCTGAAGGGTGATGCTTTAAATGTATTGTTTTATTAAATCCATTGAAGAGAAAATTTATTTGTAAGTTTTGATATTGGTTTTTGGTGTGGGTAATAATTTAATTGTTATTGATACTAGAGTTGTTAATATTATTGTTGCTACTTTAATTATTGTATGGCTTCATTGCCCTGTTTAATTACTGTGAATCTAAGTTATATTTTGAGAAATGAAAAATGTCTATTAAAATCAGAGTTTTTAATCAAACAAGAGATACAGTAGTTAATAAAATGAAAGTAAGTATAGGTGACAAGCAGTGGAATGAAAATATCGATTTTATTGATCTGCTAAAAGACACTCTTAAAATTCATCCTTTAAATAGACATCCAATAATTGATGCTCTGAATGATGGAAAGATAAGTAGAGAAAATCTAGTTAAAATTCATCTGGAGTATAGATACGCAATAGCTCAAATATTCACAGATGCATTACTTATGGCTCAGTATCAAACTAGGCAATTAGAGCTAAGATTTCAATCTGGTATAAAAATGTATCCGAGATTCTTGCTGGGTTTAAATGTTTTTGAAGAATTTGGATTTAATTTAAATTCAAGGGATTTAAATGATATTGGAAATCCTGATTTGGCAAGATACCCAAAATTTGAAAAAGTACTTGATGAGCTAGAAGTTGGTAGTGATGCTAGAAAAAGATACATACCATCTAAATCAGCAAAAAAAGTTCGTCAATATTTAGAAAATAGTTTTTTTAGTTACACATCAATTCTTGCTTTATTAGCTGTTGTTGAGATGGAAGCATTAATATTTAGTTCACCCTTAAGTAATGCTTTAAAAAATATAGGTATTCATATAGACGGTGGATATTGCCTTGAAGAAGGCGGAGCTAAAGGAGACTTATGGTTTGCTTTAGCACATGCCTGTACAAAAGAAGATTATATAAATATTTATGAAATATGCTTGAAATATTGTGATCTATGGAATGAATTCTGGGATCATCAGCTCAAAATTTGCAATTAGCTTTAGGTTTAATTTCTAATTAAAAAATGGAGTTGGTATGAGCATTGTTATTAAAAGTAATTTGCATAATAAAATATTGAGCCACACTGAAAATGAAAATTTAATATTGCAAGAGGCTTTATCGAATTTTGGTTTGTTTGGAAGCTTAAAACGATACAAAAGTTATGTTTTAATGCAATATAATTTTTATTATGAAATGATTGAAATAAGTTCTATTTATGATGTTCCACGTTTTATTCCAAATGTTAAATGCTATGACAGATTGAAAGCTATTAAGGGGGGATGTAGTAGATTTATTTATTATCTTAGAGAATTATAGACCGCAAAGCCCAGTTTTAATTAATGAATATGAAGCATTAGGTTGGTTATATTTTTCAGAGAAATTGTCACTGTATTCATTAGATTTCTTAAAATGTGCAAAAAATTATTTTTGTCTGTCTGAGAATTTTGGAGCAAGAAATTTAGCAGGAAATAAAGATGAAAGAATGGAGCATTGGGACAGGTTTCTTAATTATGTGAATAATCTGGAGTTAAATTTGGAAAACGAAAATTCTGTAATAGAGGGTACTTTGAATGCATATAGATATTATTTTAATGATTTAAATGAATTCGGGAATACTAAAAATTGAAATTATATTTAATATGCAAAATTATTAGTTTTTTATAAATAAAGAGGTGGAAATGAATATTTTAATTACTGGAAGTAGTGGGAATCTAGGTACGGCCTTATCTATTGTTTGTAAAGAAAAAGGTTATAGTGTTATTGGTGTGGATATAAGAGAATCTACTGAAACTACGCATGTTGGTAATATTCATGATGAGGATTTTATAAATAGCTGTATGACAGGTATAGATGTTGTTTTTCATACAGCAGGCTTGCATAAACCACATGTAGCAACCCATTCAATACATGAGTTTATTGAAACTAATATTTGGGGGACATGTGTTTTACTTCAAAGTGCTAAAGATAAAAAGGTAAAATCATTTATCTTTTCTAGTACTACAAGTGTATATGGTAGTGTTTTATCCCCAGATCAAAGTCTACCTGCAGTTTGGATAAATGAGTCGACTAAGATTGAGAGCAAAAATATTTATGGATTAACCAAGTTGAGTGCAGAAGAGTTATGTAGATTATTTTCTTTGGATAAGAAGATGAGATGTATTGTTCTTAGAAACTCTCGGTTTTTTTATGAGGATGATGATAACAAATTTATTCGTGAAAATTATAATCAGGATAATGTTAAGGTAAATGAATTGTTATATCGTCGAGCAGATATTGAAGATGTTGTTAATGCACATTTAAAGGCAGCTTTTCACTACAATGGTGATGAATATTTCGATAAATTTATCATAAGTAGTACCACACCATTTGTTAAAGATGATTGCAAAGTCTTAAACTGTAATCCATTAAAAATTATAAATAAAATTTACCCAGGTTGTTCTTACATTTACAAGGATAAGGGTTGGAGGTTATTCCCAAGATTTGACCGAGTCTATGATAATACTAAAGCCAGAAAGCTCTTAGAATGGGAACCTAAATATACATTTTCATATGTTCTTGATTGTTTAAAAGAGGGTAAACCTTTTAAAAGTAATCTTGCGGAAAGAGTCGGTTGGATTCAATATCACGATAGCACATTTACAAATATGCCATATCCTGTTTATGAAGGAAATAGTATTTCAAGAATACGTAGGGATAAAGAAACTATAGTTCTTAAATAGTTCCTATTTTTTACCTAAGAATACTGCAATTACAAATATTTTTTACGCCAAGGAGCTTTTTTATGCAACCAATTAAACCTTCAAAAAATGTCGGAAACAAAATAATTTTTGAGAATGAAAAAATTATCCTTTGGGATTTTGAAATAGCTATTGGAGAAGAAACAGAGTTACATACTCATGAAAAAAGTTATATATGGTATACAACTCAAGGTTCGACTTTACAAGTGCTAGACAGAAATAGAGAAAATTGTGGAGTACTTGAGTTACCTACTGGTGGCATTGTTTCCTTAAATGTAAAAGATGATGTTATCGAAATAACTTCTGAAATTGGAAATGGGGCGAAATTGCCTGCTACTCATCTTGCGAAGAATATTGGAAATTCAGTTTATCGTGAAATTCTTTTAGAGTTTAAATGATAATTTATTTCAAATAAAAAACCACCGTTAGGTGGTTTTTTATTACTATTTAATTAAGGTTTTGCTATTCGCTAACTTTAAATAGGTAGTACACAAATTTTAGAACCTGGTGGACAGAAAATTGCATTTTCAGCTTTTTCATCTGCCGCCATTGTTAAAGTTGATGCAGAAAGTAAAGTTAATGATGTTAATAATAAAGTTAGCTTTTTCATTGAAAATTTCCTATTTTGAATAATGTTTGTGATTAATTATCACGTGATTGATATTACAGGTAATATATTTTTTTAGTGTGTATTTTTATATTTTATATTTTATATTATTGTTTGTTTTAAATTTGTTAATTATTTTATAATTATATGTATTTGGATTTAAAAGGCTTTTATTTTTTTGGTAAAAATGAAGATTACAAAAAATAATATTTTCTATTGATGGAAAAGTCTTTCCTTTTTGATTTTTTAAAATAGCTTAACGTAAAATGTTAATGGGAATTTTATCTTTATAAAAAGACTAGTTTTAATATGCAGATTGGTGGTGTTGCTACAATTTTTATGGAAGGTGATTCTATTTAAAACTTACTTGGGTGATTTTTATGCTCGTTATATAATAAAAGCCACATCTTGTGGTGTTTTTATTTATGTAAAAAATAATTAAATAGACTTTTTGATGTGAAAGTTTTCATTAAAATAGTAATCATTGGAAATATTTAACCAAGCATTAAGCTCAGTATTAAACTCTAAAACCCTGTTCTTAAATAGACGAATCACACGATTATTTTTAAATCCAAAATGCGAAGTTTCATCAGTTAAATCAGACCAAATTACATGGCCATGTTCTGCAAACCAATCCTCTCAGGCTATCTGGATTTCTTTGATGTAAAACTCTTGTTTTTCTTTACTCCAAGCAAAAGGGTATTCTGTATTTAACTTTGTTATATGTTTTCGGATAAAGTATTTATTCTGCTTATATTCCTGAATGAAATCATTTATCTGATCCTCTAAGAATTTATAAGGTACAGAGATAGTGTCATCCAGAGCAACCTCAAAGGCTTCAAAAATATCCATGCTTGCGATATTACGCTGCGTTTTATTCCACTCTTTAAAGTGATTGTTATAACTACTCTCAGCAATATTCATAGCTTCAGCAAAATCTAGTCGTTGCTCCCCACGCTTTTTGAGATTCACATATCTTTTTAAAGTATTCCAAGATTCATGCAAAGTGATTGTTTGCAATTGTGGGGTCGTGAACCCTTCTTCAGCGTATCTTGTCGCTGCTTCGTGGCGTATGTCATGGAACCGTAAATCTTCAATACCGAGCTGTTGGCATACTCTTGTAAAGTAACTTGAAACGGTTGCTGTATTTACGAATTAATAGCTTTTCGTTATAACCGAGCTCAAGCATACGCTTACGAGTTTCGGCTTCTATAAACTTTCCAACCAGCATGATAGTTTTTGGCTCAAGGTGGATGTATTTATGGTTTCCTTCAGATCCGTCAGGGTGCTTCGCATCTCGAACTAACCATTGTGCATGGTGTTTATCGTAATCTGGAAGGCATAAAGAGCAGAGTTCATCTTCGCGTCTTCCCGAATAAATAGCGAACCAGATGATCAAATGCATTGGTACCGCATTTTTAATACGCATCCAGCCTTTATAGAAAAAGTTTGTTAAAGCTTGAAGTTCTTCAGAAGTAGGTAGGTGATCCCTGGTCTTACTTTTAGTGACAATACGGGCTTTTCGTAAGTCTGTCATAGATTTATTAGATTCATCAATAACATGTTCAATTTCTTTGCCCCAAACAAAATGGGCATGTAGTAGAACCGCTTTAATGTGGCTTAGTTCTTTTAACGTAGTTGAAGGGGCTACACCATCCGTGCCACGAATCGGGTCACCTTTGCGCCGCATAATTGCAAAATCAGAAAAATCTTAGCGTGTTAAAGAATAGATATTTTTTTCAGAAATCTCTAAACTAGCAATGTGTTTGAGTGCTCCCGTTTTTGTTCTGGCAAAACTATCTGCTTCTATAAGTCATGATAAATTCAGCGAGTGTCGCTTGCTTTAATTCTTCAGCAGGATTAAGCATTTTATCGGGATTTATTTCTATTTCAGCTTCTGTTCTTCTGATCCATTCATTAGCTAATGACTTTTTATTAAAAGTCTTTGATGCATTGTAAACAGGGTAGCCCTCACGCTTAATACGCACCTGTGCACGATATCGAGTTGTACCGTCTGCTTGAGCACGTTTAGTGACTGTTCCCATTAATTTGCACCACAAAGAATCTAAGGTGCAACTAATTAACACCAAAAGTCAAGAATACGCGACTATACGAAGTTATACGAGGCTATAGAAATTGAGTAAAAACAGCACTATTAAAGAATTGTTTGATAAATCAATAGATAAGAAACTTTGGGTCGCTCCGATGGCAGGCGTTACAGATCGGCCCTTTCGGACGCTATGTAAATACTTTGGTGCAGGACATGCGGTCAGTGAAATGATGACTGCTGACAAGACATTGCGCATGAGTAAAAAGAGCTTATATCGAGCCAATTTTGATGGTGAACTCGCGCCAATTTCAGCACAGATTGCAGGCTCTGATCCTGAACAATTGGCGGAAGCGGCACGTTATCAAGTCGCAAATGGGGCACAAATCGTTGATATCAATATGGGATGTCCCGCGAAAAAGGTCTGTAATAAACTTGCAGGCTCTGCATTGCTGCAAGACGAAGATTTGGTCGCACGTATTCTTGATGCTGTAGTGGCAGCTGTGGATGTTCCTGTGACTTTAAAAACCCGTTTAGGCTTTTTAAATGGCCATGAAAATATTATGCGTGTTGCCAAGCGGGCTGAAGAGTCTGGAATTGCAGCATTGGCTTTGCATGGCCGTACCCGTGAAGACATGTATTTAAATACAGCGCGTTATGAGCTGATTAAACAGGTTAAGGAACTGATCGATATTCCATTGATTGCCAATGGCGATATTGATAGTCCGGAAAAAGCCAAATATGTGCTGGACTATACAGGGGCTGATGCCATTATGATTGGGCGTGCGGCTCAAGGTCGTCCTTGGATCTTTCGAGAAATTGCGCATTACCTAAAAACAGGGGAGCATCTTGCTGCGCCTGATATTGCCGAAGTTAAAACAGTATTACTTGGGCATTTGGCGGAACTGTATCAGTTCTATGGTGAATACTCAGGTTGTCGTATTGCCCGTAAACATATTGCTTGGTATACCAAAGGTTTACGCTCAAGCAATGAGTTTCGTCAGAGCATGTATAAAGTTGAAAATACGGCAGACCAAGCCAAGGTCGTCGAGGCTTATTTTGATCAGCTACTGGATCAAGGACAGCGGATGAGTGATGTGCAAGTCGAACTGGTTAATTTATTAGATATCAAGTAATCATTGTTATAGATCTAAAAAAGCCTGTAATGAGATTACAGGCTTTTTTATTGCATTACGCTAAATGCGCTGTGATTTTTTGCAGAATTTGCAAAATCACATCAAACTCACTTTGTAATGGAGTGCTTTTACGTGTAACTAAAGCCAAGGTGCGGCTTGGTGCAGCTTCAATTGATTTCACTGCAATATCTTCATTGAAGTGAATCATACTGTTTTTTAATGCAATCTCTGGCAATAAGGTAAAGCCAAGATCCGAAGAAACCATTTCAACAAGCGTTGGTAATGAGCTTGCTTTTAAGCGGTGATCATTTTTACGCTCACCCACAGGACAGGCACTAAGCGCATGGTCACGTAAACAATGGCCTTCTTCAAGTAACATCAAACGCGATAGATCTAAGTCATCTAGGGAATTTGCATTGGCGGCATTGTTATCTTTCTTGTTGTATACAAGAAACAGATGCTCTTTGGCAATTTCAGCGACTTTTAAACTACGTGTGTCAAAAGGGAGCGCAAGTACAATCATGTCCAGATTGCCGTGTTCTAACTTTTCTACAATTTTCTCGCTTTGTGCTTCATGTAGATGCAGTTGAATTTTTGGCAATTGTTGATGCACTTCTTCAAGCAGTTGCGTCAGAATAAATGGTGCAATAGTTGGGATAATACCAAGATGTAAATCACCTGTTAAAGGTTCACTCATTTCTCGGCTTAAGCGCATTAAGTCTTGGGCATCTGCAAGTAATACTCGTGCTCGAGCCACAACCTGTTCGCCTAGAGGCGTTAGACGGACGTTTTGACGATCACGCTCAACTAAGACGCCACCCAATAAACGCTCTAATTCCATGATGCCACCCGATAATGTTGACTGGGTAACAAAGGAACGACGCGCTGCTTCAGTAAAATGTAAAGTTTCTGACAACGTAACTAAATATGATAGCTGTCTTAATGAGGGTAATGCAGCCATAGTGTCCTAGTGTGATGATCTAAAGTGGTGAGCAAACAAACCACTAAGTTGTGGAATGAAATGTGCAGGAATATCATGCCCCATTCCTTGGATTAATTCAAACTTAGCACCAGAAATTGCTTTTGCAACAGCTTTCCCATGACTTGGCGGTAACAATCGATCTTTTGATCCATGTACAACCAAAGTTGGCTGAGTCATCGTTTTGTTCAATGATAACAAAGAACCCGTACATAATATTGCTAAAAACTGTTGAAGTACACCCGCAGGGTAAAAACTACGACGATATAATTTGCGAATGGTTTGAATTGATTCGACTGGATTGACATAACCGGGTGACCCAATAATCCGGAAAACGTTTAAACTATGATTAATAATTGTTTCTTCATCGTGTGCAGCTGGCTTGCCAAGTAAGCTAAACAATTGCTTGGGATAGGGCGGTGGTAAAAAAGGCTGATTGTTACTGGTGAAGAGTAAAGCCACTTTTTCTATTTTTTCTGGATATTTCGCGGCCACAATCTGTGAAATCATACCGCCCATAGATGCACCAAGCAGGTAAACTTTTTCAAGACCTAATTGATCAATTAACAGGGTAACATCATCGGCCATATCATACAGGGTATAAGGTGCACCTTCATTGCCAAGGCCAAACATGAAGCGACTCATGAGTTTGATTGTGTTGAGCCGTTTTCCCTTATTGCGGATTTTAGAAGATAAACCAATATCCCGATTATCGAAACGAATGACACGGAAACCTTGGTCAATGAGAGCCTTACAAAAGAAATCAGGCCAAAATAGCATTTGTGCACCCAAGCCCATAATTAACAAAATGGTTGGGTGTTCAGGATTTCCTCCAATTTCAACATGCAATTCAATGCCATTACCTAAAGTGACTTTGGTCTCTTGCATAAATGAAGCATAGGGTGACACATTAAATTGAAGCGCACTGTTCATGATATCCGTTCCGAGTTGAATTCTTCTTATGCGTTTGGGAGATACAGAAATTTTTTCTGCAACTCCCGTATTTAAACTTTAAACTTGTGCTGGAATCAAGTCTGGAACCAACTTGGTTAAGCTTAAACGTTGCTTTGCTGCTGTTGCACCGAGAAGCACAAAACCTCTTAATGTGCCTTCGCCGTCAGCCGCTTTGGCCAACATGCCATCCTCGAACTCCTCTGTTTCCCAGTTCACGTCAACGTTTAGGGGAGCTGGTAAAACAGTTAATGGTGCAGCAGGTGTTTTAACTGCAACTGGCATGGCTGGATAGTGTACCGCAGTGCTCTGACCACTCAGGGTTTTTGCTAGAGCACGCGCTTGTTGCATGATTGGCATGACATATGGCAGCAACGTACCATTTACCTCAGCGCAGTCACCTACGGCATAAACATCTACTTGATTGGTTTCCAATAAAGTATTGGTAATGATGCCACGACTGGTTTGAATGTCTGCTGCTTTCGCTAAAGCAATATTTGGCTGTAATCCAATAGCCGATAGTACGATATCTGCAACTAAAGTCTGACCATTGGCTAAAGTGACGGCATAGTCTTCACCGTTATTAATTTTCGTGACTTTTTCAACTGTTGTTGAAAGGGCGAATTTTATGCCTGCTTGTTCTAGATTGGTTTTGAATGCTTCAGCGACATGATTCGGCAGTAGGCGACCCAGAGGTTGTGCTGCAAGATCAATCACGGTTACATCATAATTGCTATGTAACAAGTCATTGGCAAACTCACAACCAATGAGACCCGCTCCTAGAATCACCACACGCTTATCTTTGCGTTTAGCCAGATTTTCACGGAAGTTGCGATAGTCGATGAGTGAGTTCACCACATGAATATCTTCACTGCCATCGCCTGCGATTGCTAAGCGAATCGGATTTGCGCCGACTGCAAGTACCAGTTTTGAATAGGGTTGAGTCAGCGTTTCCCCATTTTTTTCTAATGTGATTTCATGGTTGGCGGCATTGATTTCTTTTACCCAGGTTTCTGCTTCAATGCGCATATTTAGTTGGGTGGCCATTTTGTTGGCATCGCCTAAAGCAATTTGTTCAGGTGCTTTATTGCCTGCAAAGGCATTGGATAATGTTGGTTTTGCATAATTTACCGCATCATCCGCGCAGATCATAACGAGTTCTTGTTCAGGACTCAGTTTACGAAATTCTCGAGCAACGGTATAACCCGCCATACCTGATCCGATGATAACGATAGGATGCATTCTAATCTCCAATATTTTCTTATTTAAAAACAAACGATAGCAAAAAAAAGACCATGATCATTGTCATGGTCTTCTCGATCTATTTAGATTTCAACCATTTCAAAATCAGCTTTTGAAACGCCGCAATCTGGGCAAGTCCAATCATCAGGAATATCTTCCCATTTGGTACCTGCTGCAATGCCGTCTTGTGGCCAGCCTTCTGCTTCGTCGTAAATCCAACCACAAACGATACATTGATATTTTTTCATGTGACTCTCCAAACTGATAGGTATGCTCAAATTGCCTTTCAGTAAAACTATTCCATAATGTCGCTACGATCGCTGCAATAGAACTAACTTGTGTTGATCGGGAGTTAGATTTTTACGCAGAACGCCATTTAAGTAAAGTAAATGCAAGAGTTTAATCATTTATTCAAATAGCGATATGGCTATTCTATCTGAAAGTCTTGTTATTTGAGCAATTGCTCTAATTTTTTACAGCAATATAAATGCTTATGTAATTAAAAATGAATAATCGTATGAATATAGTGTGTATAAAAAATAAACATTCAAGAACAGGTTATGATAAATCACAACAATGATAATGGAGAAAAGTACATGGAAACGCTGTCATATAATATAAAAATTTATGCTACCCCAGAGAAAGTCTGGGAGGTTTTATGGACACCTGAAAGTTATCGGGAATGGACAAAATTCTTTGCTTGCGACTCAACCATGAAAACCGATTGGAAAGTCGGCGGTAAAACCTATTTTAGCGATGGCAGAGGTAACGGTATGGTCTCCACCATTGAAAGTATACAGGTACCCAAAGAAGTTGTTTTTAAACATCTCGGAATGATTAAAGATGGTAAGGAAGATCTGGATAGTGAGGAGGTTAAATCTTGGGCGGGCGTTTTAGAGAAATATATGCTGTTTGATTTTAATGGTGAGACCCAATTACATGTTGAAGTCGATATTCAACCTGAACATGCAGAATTTATTCATCAAGGTTTTGATCAAGGGCTGGCTATCGTTAAACATCTAGCTGAGAAATAAGGGATCAATGTGTGTTTTTCGAGTGGCTCATTGTTGCGTTATCTCGATTCAAAATCTGATAAATCTTGATTTTTTTGAATTGTCTGGTTGAAACAATACGAAAATGGATTGTGATCTGCTATTCTATGTCACTTCTTTTTTTACTTAATCGAGGCAGAGATGACGCAACAAAACGCTCAATCGACTTCTGAACAAACACTTTCCGAAAACGATTTAATCGCACAGCGTCATGCCAAATTAAAGCAAATCCAAGAGACTGCAAAACAAACGGGTAAGAGCCCGTGGCCGAACACATTTAAGCGTGAACACTATACTGGCGATCTGCAAGAACAATTTAAAGATCAAGACAAAGCACAAATTGAAGGTGCTGAAAAAGTTTATGTCAAAGTTGCAGGCCGTGTGATGTTGAACCGTGGGTCATTTATTGTGATCCAAGACATGACAGGTCGTATCCAGCTTTATGTAGACCGTAAAGGTTTGCCAGCAGATATTTTAGAAACCATTAAAAGCTTGGACCTCGGTGATATTATTGCTGCCGAAGGTTATATTGGACGTTCGGGTAAAGGTGACTTATATGTTCACCTTGAAGGTTTTGAACTATTGACCAAATCCCTGCGCCCACTGCCAGACAAATTCCATGGTCTAACGGATACTGAAGCGAAATATCGTAAACGCTATCTAGATTTGATCGTCAACGAGGAGACACGCAAGACCTTTGAAATTCGTGCCAAAGTCGTTGCGGGTATTCGTGCCTTTTTGACCAATGAACGTTTCATGGAAGTTGAAACGCCAATGATGCATGTGATTCCAGGTGGCGCATCTGCAAAACCGTTCGTGACCCATCACAATGCATTGGATATGGAGCTTTACCTCCGTATTGCACCAGAATTATATTTAAAGCGTCTGGTGGTTGGTGGTTTTGAACGTGTATTTGAAATTAACCGTAACTTCCGTAACGAAGGGGTTTCAACACGTCATAACCCTGAGTTCACCATGATCGAGTTCTATCAAGCTTATGCTGACTATAAAGACTTGATGATCTTGACTGAAAACATGCTTGAAAAACTGGCAGTCGATATCTTAGGTACAACTGATGTGCCTTATGGTGAAGAGGTCTATAGCTTCAAAGGTCCATTCAAGAAAATTTCAATGTTTGATGCGATTCTTGAACATAACCCAACCTTTACACCTGAAAATGTCAATGATCGTGAGTTCTTGGCGAAGTTCATTCAAGATGTATTGAAAGAGAAAGTAAAACCAGGATTTGGTTTAGGTAAGTTGCAAACCATCGTATTTGAAGAAACAGTAGAAACTCAATTACGTCAGCCGACATTCATTACGGAATATCCGGCAGAAACTTCACCGCTTGCACGTCGTAATGATGATAATCCACATATTACAGATCGTTTTGAATTCTTTATTGGCGGTCGTGAATTGGCAAATGGTTTCTCCGAGTTAAATGACCCGATTGATCAGGCAGAACGTTTTCAGGCACAGGTTGCTGAAAAAGATGCGGGTGATGATGAAGCCATGCATTATGATGCAGACTTTATTGAAGCATTGGAGTATGGTTTACCGCCGACAGCAGGTCAGGGGATTGGGATTGACCGCTTAGTTATGTTATTTGCGAATGCGCCAAGTATTCGTGATGTACTTTTATTCCCTCATATGCGCCGTAAAGATTAATCTTTTTTGCTTGTAAAAAGACCACCTATTTGAGGTGGTCTTTTTATTTCTACGTTAAAAAATGTAATTGTTTCGTTTGATGATTGAAATGCGAGTGTAAAAAAACGATCATGTGCACATAAATAAATTTGAGAACAGTTTGGACATGCTGCTAAAAAAATCGCTTTATCTCGCATTATTTACGTCTTTTTCTGCGACTACTTTTGCACAAGGCCTTGTTTTAAATGATGCAAATTTACGTACGGACCTAAACTGGCTGAATCAACAAGGTGTGATTCAAATCAGTACATCGACTTGGCCGTTAAGTGGTGATGAGGTTAAGCGTGCTTTATCTCAAGCAAAAGTCAATAACAGTGCACAGCAGAAAGTTGTCAATTCTGTCATGAGTGCGCTGCAAGCTGATAATGAAACAGTGAAAATTGGCTTACATGCAGGTACTGATCTCAAGCAAATTCCACAAACCTTTGGTGATAACCAGAAATCTCAATACCAGGCAGCTGTCGAGTTTAATGCGGGCGGTGAGAACTGGGATGCAAAGTTACGAGTTAATGGTGAAAAAGACCCTTTGATTGATAATGGTCATGATGCGAATGTTGAAGGCTCATATATTGCGGGGAAACTCTGGAATCAATGGGTAATTGCGGGCCAAATCCCAACGTATTGGGGACCAGGGCATGACGGAAGTTTGATTCGTGGTGATGCAAGCCGTCCAGTCTATGGGGTGACGGTACAACGTGCAGTACAAAACGCTTTTGAATCTAAGTGGCTTTCTTGGATTGGCCCTTGGCAATATCAAGCATTTGTAGGGCAGTTGGATGATTATAAGGCTGTGCCTAACACTAAGCTACTTGGCTTACGTTTTTCTGCTCAACCATTGCCTTATCTTGAATTAGGGGCTTCCCGAGCAATTCAAATTGGCGGTAAAGGTCAGCCAAATAGCTTTAAAGCGTATTGGAATGCAATGATTGGTAATGACAATGGTTGTGATGACAGTACATGTATTGGTGATAATAACGCTTCAAACCAAATTGCTGGTTTCGATGGTCGTTTATTACTCCAACCTTTATTCAATGTGCCAGTAAGTTTATATACTCAATTTGTCGGTGAAGATGAGGCGGGTGGATTGCCGGCAAAATACCTCTATTTAGCAGGTGCTGACTTCTCATCGAATTATAAAAATATGCCTTATCAGCTTTATGCTGAGTGGGCGGATACTCGAACTAATGGTGAAGTGAGAGGAGTTTCTTATAGCCATCACCAATATACAGATGGTTACTATCAACATGGTTTCCCGTTAGGTCATTCGATTGGCGGTGATAGTCAAATGTATTCGTTGGGTGGCGATATTCGTTTTGATGTGATGAACCGTCTCAGTGCGCGTGCGCTTTATGCGAAGGTCAATCAATCAAACTTGGCAATTAATGCCGAATTTCCAAAAGAAGATACAGTGAAGGGTGTGGATTTAACCTGGACACACTATATCAAACCAACACTTCCATTAAAAATTAATGGTTGGGTGAGTGACTCTGATTTAAATGGTCGTGATGGCGGTGTTTCAGTCGGTGTTGAAATTCCATTGGAAATGAAGATGTTCCGTTTCTAAGCGATATTAATCGATCAATGAGAAGTCCGTTAAGGGCTTCTTTTTTTATTAATTCACGTGAAATTGGGTCTATTGTTATTCTCAAATCTTATTTTCATATCATAATTTTGCATATTGATATGAAAAAACAAGCTAAAGAACTGAATCTAAATTATTATAATGAATAACCTTTACTCAGTAGTTCATTCTACTACAAGTAAGAATATCGATATCATGAAAAATTGGAGTTGTTATGGCACTCGTTCCTCCACACAGTCTTCAAAGTGGTGGTGTAATTCCACTTATAGATTTTATGGATAGCATGGATAAGGGGGAAATTGTACATGACTGAAAATAGATTAACGCACCTCAAACAACTTGAGGCAGAAAGTATTCATATTATTCGCGAAGTCGCAGCTGAATTTGAAAACCCTGTGATGCTTTACTCGATTGGTAAAGATTCAGCGGTGATGTTACATCTCGCTTTGAAAGCATTCTATCCAGCGAAACTTCCATTCCCGCTACTACATGTAGATACTGGTTGGAAGTTTAAAGACATGATCGCTTTCCGTGACAACATGGCAAAAACCCATGGTTTCGATTTGATCGTACATCAAAATGTCGAAGGTCGTGAGGCTGGGATTAACCCGTTTGATCACGGCAGCTCAAAATATACCGACATTATGAAAACACAAGGTTTAAAACAAGCTTTGGACAAGTATCAGTTTGATGCTGCGTTTGGCGGCGCACGCCGTGATGAAGAAAAATCACGTGCCAAAGAACGTGTTTATTCATTCCGTGATAATAAACATCGTTGGGATCCTAAAAACCAGCGTCCAGAACTTTGGAATCTGTATAACGGTAAAGTGAACAAGGGTGAAAGTATTCGTGTCTTCCCATTGTCGAACTGGACTGAATTAGACATTTGGCAGTATATCTATCTGGAAAATATTCAAATCGTTCCTCTTTATTTCTCTGCGGTTCGTCCAGTGGTCGAGCGTAGCGGTACCTTGATCATGGTGGATGATGAGCGTATGCGTTTAAAAGAAGGGGAAGTTCCACAAATGAAATCGGTACGTTTCCGTACGCTTGGCTGTTATCCACTCACGGGTGCAGTTGAGTCTGAAGCAGATACCTTGCCTGAAATTATCCAAGAAATGCTTTTGGCAACCAGCTCAGAGCGTCAAGGTCGTATGATTGACCATGATGAGGCGGGCTCGATGGAAAAGAAAAAGCAAGAAGGTTATTTCTAATTTCCTTAAGCAAGTCCCTCTTTTAAAAGAGGGATTTAGGGAGATTAAAAGCGATTTCTAAAGAATATGTGGAGTTTTGAGCAATGTCTCATCAATCAGATCTTATTAGCCAAGACATCTTGGGTTATTTAAAACAACATGAGCAAAAAGACTTATTACGCTTTTTGACTTGCGGTAACGTCGATGACGGTAAAAGTACCTTAATTGGTCGTTTACTTTATGATTCAAAATTGATTTATGAAGATCAATTACAAGCGGTAACCCGTGACAGTAAAAAAGTTGGTACGACGGGTGATGCACCTGACCTTGCCTTACTGGTCGATGGTTTGCAGGCTGAACGTGAGCAGGGCATTACCATCGATGTGGCTTATCGCTATTTCTCTACGGAAAAGCGTAAGTTCATCATTGCAGATACGCCTGGACATGAACAATACACGCGTAACATGGCAACAGGTGCATCAACAGCTGATCTTGCGATTATCTTGATTGATGCGCGTTATGGTGTGCAAACTCAAACCCGTCGTCATTCATTTATTGCAAGCTTGCTCGGTATTAAAAATATCGTGGTTGCAATTAACAAAATGGACTTGGTGGAATTCTCAGAAGCACGTTTCAATGAAATTCAAGTTGAATATGATGCTTTCGTCAGTCAACTTGGTGATCGTCGTCCTGAAAATATTGTGTTCGTACCGATTTCGGCACTGAATGGCGATAATGTGGTGAATCCATCAGCAAGTACGCCGTGGTACAAGGGTCAAACCTTGATGAGCATTCTTGAATCAGTGGAAATTAAACGCGAATCAAATAAACATGAATTCCGTTTCCCGGTTCAATATGTGAATCGTCCAAACCTCGATTTTCGCGGTTTCGCGGGGACCATTGCGTTGGGTGAAATCAAGGTTGGTGATGAAATTGTTGCTTTGCCATCTGGCAAAAAATCAACAGTCAAAGAAATCGTCACCTTTGATGGTAACCTTGAACAAGCTGTTGCTGGTCAAGCCGTGACGTTAACTTTAAACGATGAAATTGATATTTCTCGTGGTAACGTTTTGGTCCGTGCAGGCGAACAACCTTTGATTTCACGTAGTGTACGTGCTTCAGTGGTGTGGATGAATGAACATCCGTTGGTGAAAGGTAAGCTCTACAACGTCAAAATTGGCACGCAAACTGTTCCAGCGAAAGTCACTGCAATTAATTTCCGTGTTAATGTGAATACGTTGGAACATACGCAAGTTGAAGAGCTTGAGTTGAATGCGATTGCGGATGTTGTGGTTGAGTTTGATGCGCCAGTGGTCTTCGATCAATATCAGGATAGCCGTTACACTGGCTCATTTATCTTTATTGACCGTCTCAGCAACGTGACTGTTGGTGCGGGCATGGTTGAAGCTGCAGTTGAATGGACGGCGCATAGCAATCCTGTGACTGCTGAAGATCGTGCGGCACGTTTAGGTCAAAAACCTGCGGTGATTGGTGTGTCTGCATCGTTGATTGAAAAAGCTCAAGCATTAGAAAGCTTATTGATTCAACAAGGTGTAGTTGCGATTGCAAAAGCCAATTTAACGGTTGAGCAAATTGCCTTGTTACGTGAAACTGGCGTTGTGGTTATCACAACGACCATTGAAGGTGCTGATACCGAGATTGCTGCTGAAACACTTGAAGAAGCTGCTGAAAAAGTTGTGGAATTGGTTCGTCTTTAATCGACTGAATTGATTTTAAAAAACCCGCGTAAGCGGGTTTTTTGTTGTATTGTGTATACTCGATATTTTTATATAATTATATTTCTAATAAATGAAACTTGAAACCCTTAATAAAAATGCTGAATTCTATATCGCTTCACTAGCTCTGGGAGTATTAGAGGGAATTCAACAGGGTATTATTTCTCCTGAAGCTGGAATATGGTCTTTAGCAAGGCCGAGCTTTTCTAATGATGTCTTAAAATCCACCATAATTTCTGACGATCTGAAATACGTAATAGCATGTTTTGATGAGATTGATGCTTTATCTAGCTTTGATGGTGGAGAGGTAAGGCAACAGCAAATGATTAATGAGTTGAAAGAGAGGTGTCTAAGTTGTTTGCAGGTCATTGATTATAAAAATATTGATATGAAGATGACATCTTCAATAAATGATGAAGATGCTTTATAGATTATGTCTGATTGTTCCACTTATCAAGGAGGCGGAACAATCAAAAAATTAAAAAATATTTTGGGTTTTTTGAATTAAATATTCTTTTATATCTTTAGGATAATCTTGAATCATCTTTAAAAAGACTTCTCGATCACCTTGATATAAAGCACGGGTTGCTTCTTCATAATTTGGCATATTGCCTAACATCGCAGACATGAAACGATCAGTCGCTTGTTTGGCAAGCATGATATTGCTTTCAGAATTAGGATCATTCAGCTCTTTATCAATCAACTTGCGGATCACTGCTGATGCGCTTGCACTTTGTTGATCTAGCCAATCCCAATGTTTTTTCTGTAAAGTGATTTCACGAGAGATAACCCCGAGTTTAGGCCGTCCAACTTTTTTAATTGCCTCTGGTTCGGCGTAGCGTTGTTGAAGCTCTTGTTCAGAACCCGAAAGATCGAGATCAATTTGTTGCCCTGTTTGATCATTAAAAATCAAAATGCTTTCGGTTGTTTCAGGAATAAGCTTAATCTTCAACACGAGATCAGTCGGTTGGCCGCTTGCAATCAGTGTACTGCCTGAGAATGCAGTGTAGGTGGTTTGAGTATTCATTTTAATCACATATTTTTATCTGGGTAAAATAATATTATCAGGGTAAAATGAATTTGGCAAATAAATAACCAAAAAATCGAAGAAGATTTGATTTTACAAACGGGATCTTTAGAGTACGCATTACAACAATAGCAAAGATGGCTGGCCATTTTAAATTTTTATTCTGCTTTAATATCGCTTTTATGAGACAATATGTCTTTATTTATGTGTATAAGGACTCCCATGATTGAGCAATCTCCTGAATCTTTAAGCGATATCGAAATTTTAGACATTTTACAGTCTATGAAAAAAGATAAGCTGGATACGGAAGCAAACGAGATGATCCGTAATGGGGGGAAAGCTGGGCGTCAAGAAGCACATAAACAGGCTCTGGTTGCACTCAGTACAAGCTTTGAAGAAAAGTTTGTCGAAGCAGTGACACTGGCATTGGGTTTAAATGCAGGTCAGGCGAAAAAGATCCGTTATAAAAAAGACCGTATTCGTATTTTAAAAGTGCGTGGTATTGACTATCTAGCAATAGACGGTGCAGAAACTGCTCAAGTGTTGGCACAGGTTGCACAAGCTATTGGCCGTGAAGATGCGACAGTCACACACGATTTGCATAATATTTTTCCATTCTGGAAAGAAGGCTGGCCGATGGTTCAGTTTGACAATGCTTATAAAATCTTAGCAGAAGATATCAGCATTCATTATCAAGCCGTACTTGATGAGCTCATTTCATTATATGGTGGAAACTAAGGGATTCTAAACATCCTGCTCTAATGCGGTTTCCAATAGAAAATAACAAGGATTGTTAATTTTATGACCTTAGCACCGAAGATTCCGCCAGAAGCGCTTAATGTGCTCAGGGCAGGGCAATTGATTGATGCTATTAAGATCACACGGGAAAAAACAGGTTTAGGTCTCAAGGAATCTAAAGACTTAATTGATCAGTATCTGCAAGATCATCCACAAGAACAGGCACAGATCCAGGAGCAATTGGTACAGCGTAGTCGTAGTGGAATGAAAGTCTTGATTTTGATCTTCTTGATTTTGGCTGCCGTAGTCTGGTTTGTCCTGAAATAAAAAAAGCCCCAACAAGGGGCTTTTTTTATAGATGGCTCGTCTTAATCATCTTGGGTGATAGGGGAATCATTTTCTAGGTTTGGTGTAATTTGAGTCACTAGTAATTGGTCAATTTTATAGTGGTCGATATCGACTACTTCAAATTTAAAACCGGCATATTCGACCGCATCCGCAGGACGTGGGATTTTGCGTAGACGATACATGATAAAGCCAGCGATTGTTTCATAGTTTTCATTTTCTGGGAATTCTTCAATTGCCAGCGCATGTTTAACATCTTCAATCGGGGTACTGCCATCAATTAGCCAAGAATGATTATCTCGTTTGATAATCTGCTGCTCTTCATCCATCGGGGTCACCCAGTCACCCATGACGGTGATCATGATATCGCTCAAGGTAATGACACCGACCACTAAAGCATACTCATTGATCACAACCGCAAACTTTTCTTTGGTTGAGCGAAAACGGTCAAGAAGTTCTGATAGCGTGAGGCTGTCTGGGATAATCAGCACATTGCGAATAATCGATTCATTCAGCTGAGTGAAAGATTGATTATTTAAAATACGAACCAGAATATCTTTGGCATCTACATAACCAATCACTTGATCGATATGTTCATTACAGACTAAAAATTTTGAATAAGGATGGTCAGCCAGTTTTTGACGAATGCTGTGTTCAGCTTCATTCAAGGTGAAATAAACGATGTTTTCTCGTGCAGTCATGCTTGATGGAACAGTACGCTCTTCAAGTTCAAATACATTTTCAATGAAATGATGTTCTTGTTTTTGTAAGACACCGGCTTGCGCACCTGCATTCATGATGGCAGAAATATCATCAAAGGTCATGCTGTCATCACGCTTGGTATCAATTTTAAAGACTCTGAAAATTGAATTAGCAATGATGTTAATTGCCCAAGCTAAAGGCCTGCAAATTTTGATAAAGATGGTAATGGGATTGATGACTTTGATGGCTAGTTTTTCAGGAAAAATCATCGCCAAACGTTTTGGCATCAAGTCGGCAAATAAGATAAAAAGAGATGTGACGGTTAAAAAGGATAAACTAAAACCAATTGTTTCTGCCCATGGGCCTGGGTAAAGCTCGGTTGCTAAATTGTAGAAATAGGGGCGTAATGATGATTCACCAACAATACCGCCTAAGATCGCGACGGCATTGACACCGACTTGAGTTGATGCAAAAAAGTCTGCTGAGTTTTCTTGCAACTCAATCACTTTATTTGCGCGTTCGTCACCACTTTCAGCAAGGAGTTTCAGTTTAATTTTTCGTGATCCAGCAATCGCGATTTCAGATAAGGATAAAAAGAATGAACATGCGACTAGAATAACTAGAATCATCATGCTTTGAAAAATATCCATACATCACCTATGTTGGTAGGCCGCAGCCTATAGTTCGCTTATGTAAATAATGCTTGCTTTGGCATTATTTCACTCGCTTATTCTTTAATAGAATATAATGTATCAATAAGTAAAAGAAATAAGTTTTTATTGATATTGTTATTAAAACAGTCAGCCATACTTAAGATATGGCTGAAATTTCATCTAGTTAATTTGGCCAATTAAAAAAAGCTATGTGGTAATTGTGAGTTGCCATTATTTAATAAATACTCACGATTTTCTTCCTCAATCATTTGGCGTGCAACAAACAAAATCAGTTGTCTGAGCCAGCGATGAGCAGGATGATGGTGCAATAACGGACACCAAGCCATTTTTAATTCAAACTCTGGAATATAAAATGGAGGATCCTTTATAACCAGTCTAGGATTCTGAGTTTGCAAACGTGCCATACGGGTGGGTAAGGTTGCGATCAAATCTACATTTTGAGCGAGCAGAGCGGGCATTTGATAGTGACGGGTAAAGACAGAAATCTTGCGACGTTGCCCGATACGTTCCAAAGCTTGATCAATCCAGCCTAAACCTGCCTGTTTTTCCGGATTTACGCCGAAACCAACGCCCATGCCAGTTTTAGATACCCAAATATGTTGAGCATCTAGATAACTTTTTAAATTGAGGTGGGTTACTGCGGGATGTTTGTCGTTCAGAATACAGCTAAAGCTATCGCGCCAAACCAAGACTTGATGGAAACTTTGCGGGATTTCATTGAAGCGATTAATCGCCAAATCAACTTTACCCTGCTCCATATCACGATAAGACACATCACTCGGAGTTAAAAAATCCAAAACCACATTAGGTGCTTCTGAGCGTAATGCTTTCACTAAGCGTGGAACAAGTGTGGCTTCAGCATAATCGGATGTCATAATCCGGAACACACGATTACTGGTATAAGGACGGAATTCGGTACGTGGTTCAAGAATCATTGAAAGATCTGACAATGCATCTCGAATACGCGGTTGTAATTCTAATGCACGTTCAGTAGGGGTCATGCCTTCAGAAGAGCGAATGAGTAGGGGATCATTAAACAGATTGCGTAATCGACGTAAAATATTACTCATTGCAGGTTGGGTAACACCCAATTGCTCCGCTGCACGGGTGACATTTTTTTCACGAAGAAGTACATCAAGATAAATTAATAAATTGAGATCGACCCGCTCCAGATTCATAAAAAAAATACCGAAAATAAAATCCTTGAATTATGACATATCCAAAGGGATTTGTGTAACTTAATCCTACATAAAAGCGACAGTAGCGAGATGTGTACTGCAACTTGGCACATTCTGTTGGTTTATTTAATTTGAGAGGTATTTAGGTGATTATTTCTTCGATATCATTTGTGGAAAAACACGGCTAAAAATTGTCATTTTGAGTGTTTTTAAGAATCAAATTTTGGCTTTTTCTGAACTGATGAGTCTAATAAATGACTCGGAAATCGAATAATTATACTTGATAGCGTATTTTAAAAATTAAATAAAAACATGTGTTTGTGTTGCATTTTTCGCATTTTTGAAAAATGTTTATACATATATTTTTTTAGAAAATACTGAAGATTAAGCCAGAATATTGGATAAATCGCTTGCCAAAGACTAAGCTTTGATACATGTTGATGAGGCGCTTGAAATCTAGACTAAATAAAATCAGGATTTTTAGCCCACATTCGATGCCAATCCTCAAAGGAATAGATCATGACTACATATCAAACAGCGATTGATGCAATCCGCGAATTAAAAGCAAAATTTGGCAACACTTGGGCAGATATTAGTCCTGAAGATGCTGCTCGTATGCAATTGCAAAACCGTTTCAAAACTGGTTTAGACATCGCAAAATATACAGCTGCGATTATGCGTCGTGATATGGCTGCTTATGATGCTGATTCTAGCAAATATACTCAATCATTAGGTTGCTGGCACGGTTTTATCGCGCAACAAAAAATGATCGCGAATAAAAAATACTTTGGTACAACTGAACGTCGTTATATCTACCTTTCTGGTTGGATGGTTGCTGCACTTCGTTCAGAATTTGGTCCACTTCCTGACCAATCTATGCACGAAAAAACATCTGTTCCAGCATTGATCGAAGAAATCTACACATTCTTACGTCAAGCTGATGCGAAAGAATTAAACGATTTATTCCGCGCACTTAAAAAAGCAAACGAAGCGGGTGATACAGCTAAAGCAGCTGAAATCACTGCTCAAATCGACAACTTTGAAACTCACGTTGTGCCAATTATTGCTGACATCGACGCTGGTTTCGGTAACGAAGAAGCGACTTACTTACTTGCTAAGAAAATGATCGAAGCGGGTGCATGTGCACTTCAAATCGAAAACCAAGTATCTGATGCAAAACAATGTGGTCACCAAGCTGGTAAAGTAACTGTTCCACACGAAGACTTCATCGCTAAAATCCATGCATTACGTTATGCATTCTTAGAAATGGGTCTTGATGATGGTATCATCGTTGCGCGTACTGACTCTGAAGGCGCTGACTTGACTCAAAAAATCCCAGTGGTTAAAGAGCCAGGCGACATCGCTTCTCAATACATCAGCTACTTAGACACAACTGAAATTGACATCGCTGATGCTCAAGAAGATGAAATCCTGATCAAGCGTGATGGTAAATTACACCGTCCTAAGCGTTTAGCTTCTGGCCTGTATCAGTTCCGTGCTGACACTCAAATTGACCGTGTTGTACTTGACTGTGTATCTAGCCTTCAAAATGGTGCTGACCTTCTTTGGATCGAAACTGCGACTCCAAACGTAGAAGAAATTGCTCACATGGTTAACCGTGTACGCGAAACAGTTCCAAATGCGAAGCTTGTTTATAACAACAGCCCATCATTCAACTGGACGTTAAACTTCCGTCAACAAGCTTACGACCGTTGGGTTGCTGAAGGTAAAGACGTTTCTGCTTACGACCGTGCTAAATTAATGAGCGCTGAGTACGACGCAACTGAATTAGCTGCTGATGCTGATGCTAAGATCCGTACTTTCCAAGCTGATGCTGCTCGTGAAGCGGGTGTGTTCCATCACTTGATCACACTTCCGACTTACCACACTGCTGCGCTTTCTACTCATGAGCTTGCACAAGGTTACTTCGGTACTGAAGGTATGTTGGCTTATGTTGCTGGCGTACAACGTAAAGAAATCCGTGGTGGTATCGCTTGTGTTAAACACCAAGCAATGGCGGGTTCTGACATCGGTGATGATCACAAAGAAATCTTCTCTGGTGACAACGCACTTAAAGCACACGATGATGCTAAAAACACAATGAACCAATTCGCTGCTCACTAAGCACTGAACTGATTCAAGAAAACCCTGCGAAAGCAGGGTTTTTTCATTGCTTAAAAATTGGATGTGCTGTGGTGGTTTGAATGTGATTCTTTTCAGAAGGGAAGCTAAGTTTATTGTTTGAGTCTCTGCTGTCAGGCCAGACAAGAGGCTACATTTAAAAGATTTGCCAAAGAATAATTAATATTAAGCCTCATTCTTATTGTCGTAAAAGCTGTTGTCCTGATGCGCGATATGAGAAATATCGTGGCAATAAAAAACTGCTCATCAAGAGCAGTTTTTTATTCAAGAAATAATCAATTATTTCTCAACGCCTGCTGGTTGACCTGCAAGTTTTGCATTTGCATAGTCCCAGTTTACTAGGCTTTCTAAGAAAGTCGCGATGTATTTTGGGCGTAAGTTACGGAAGTCGATGTAGTAAGCATGCTCCCAAACGTCGATTGTTA
Source organism: Acinetobacter sp. CIP 64.2 (assembly GCF_000369645.1). Taxonomy (NCBI): domain Bacteria; kingdom Pseudomonadati; phylum Pseudomonadota; class Gammaproteobacteria; order Moraxellales; family Moraxellaceae; genus Acinetobacter; species Acinetobacter sp. CIP 64.2. Next base: position 1,434,713 of record NZ_KB850122.1, on the reverse strand, counting down.
ATACTGCAACTTGACCATGAGCAAGTGGTGTATCTGCATTGGCAGTTTTAGTAATCGATAATTTACCGTTTACTTCATCAGCCACTAACCAAGCCCAACCTGAACCGAATTGAGTTGTTGCAGCGGCAGTGAATTCTTCAGCAAATTTTTCGTAGCTACCAAAAGCTTCATCAATTTTAGCTGCAATCGCGCCAGTCGGTTTACCACCACCATTTGGCTTCATGCTGTTCCAGTAGAATGTGTGGTTCCATACTTGAGCAGCATTGTTAAAGATACCTGCTTTAGATGCATCACCAGCAGATGCTTTGATGATTTCTTCTAAAGTTTTACCTTCAAGGTCAGTACCTTTGATTAAGTTGTTTAAGTTAACAACATAAGTATTGTGGTGTTTGTCGTGATGGTATTCTAAAGTTTCGCGAGTGATGTGTGGCGCTAAATCATCATAGCCATATGGCAGTGCAGGTAAAGTAATGGTTGTCATGTTTCATTCCTTGCAAATTTGCTGGGTTTTACATTAAGTGCCTTTATTGTAAATGATTCTATAGACAATAGGGCAGTCTTTTAATACACAAAATATGCAAAAAATTTCTTTATGAGACATATACGATACAACAATGATTAGAGTTTTTAGTTCATTTAGTGAACGGTATAAAAAACTCTAACCTGTTTTTATAACAATGCTGATCTAAGCCCAGTTTCGGAAAAACTACTGCGCTTTAGCTTGTGATGCCTCATGATAACGACGATTCACTTCATCCCAATCCACAACATTATAAAACGCAGCAATATATTCAGGGCGGCGGTTTTGATATTTTAAGTAGTAGGCATGTTCCCATACATCCAGACCTAGAATAGGTGTATTGCCATGCATCAGTGGTGAGTCTTGATTAGCACTACTTTCCACAACGAGTTGATGTTCAGATGTGACGCTCAGCCATGCCCAGCCACTCCCAAAGCGACTAATGGCAGCCTTGGTAAAAGCCTCTTTAAAAGCATCGAAGCCTCCTAGTTGTTGATCAATGGCTTCTGCAACAGAGCCAGTTGGATTTCCTCCTCCTTGTGGACTCATGACTGTCCAGAACAGTGAGTGATTGGCATGGCCGCCTGCATTGTTGATCACCATATTTTTAAGGTTGGCAGGAACTTCATTCACTTTGGCAACCAATTCTTCTACGGGGAGTTTTTCCCATTCTGTACCTTCAATTGCACCATTAATATTATTGATGTACGTCTGATGATGTTTGCTGTGGTGAATTTCCATGGTTTTGGTATCAATATTGGGTTCAAGTGCATCGTAAGCATAAGGAAGCGCTGGTAAAGAATAAGCCATGTGTTTGATTCCTTTTAATCAAAATGATTTTATTGGCATAAATTAAAGCGCCTTCATTATTTATTTAAAAGTAAATGAGAATCAATATCTTTTAATTTGCTTTTATCTATATAAAAAGCGATAAAAAATAAATTTTATTTATCATTTATTCTAGTTGGCAGCTGATAGGGTGAGTAACGCGGATCTGCTCTCCGACTGTTCGCGTATTTTAAATAGTCAGAAGCAGTGCGATGCGGAGCGTCTCATGATTTTAATCAGTTAAATTGGATAGGGGCTGGTCTAAATATTGAGTTGAAATATAAAGGAAAGGAGTGAAACAAACTTCACTCCCTTGATGGATGGATCGGGTTAAATTGGGTTGTTGAGTTCAAAATATGCAGTGTCAATTGAAAATTGATCGGCAATGGCTTGTGCTAAGCGCTGTACACCATAACGTTCAGTGGCATGATGACCACAGGCAAAATAATGTACCCCAAGTTCTTTAGCTTCATAGAAAGTACGCTCACTTACTTCACCAGAAATATAAGCATCACAATCTGCTTGAGCTGCTTTGGCGATAAAGTCTTGCGCTCCACCCGTACAGAAGCCTATTTTTTTAATTGCAGTTTTATCACTTGGTAAATGGATCACATTAAAATCAAAAATAGTCTGCAACTTTGCCTTGAAGTGTTCAGGGCTGAGCGAGTCGTCTAAATAGGCGATATTACCAATAGGATGCTTTTCACTTGGATCTAGTGCTTCCAGATCGTGTAGACCAATCAAATCGGCAATAGCGATGTTATTGCCTAATGTTGGATGTGCATCCAAAGGTAAATGATAGGCAATTAAAGAAATATTATTTTGAATCAGTTTTTTAATGCGATTGCCTCGCATTCCTGTAATTGGGTAGGGTTCACCTTTCCAGAAATAGCCATGATGAACAAGCAATGCATCAGCTTGCTGAACAATGGCAGCATCAATCGCATCTTCTGATGCGGTTACAGCACAGACAATTTTGTTGACTTCAAGCTTGCCTTCGATTTGTAAGCCGTTTGGTGCATAGTCTTTAAACTCATTTGCTTTTAAGGTTTGATTACACCACTGCACAATGTCATGCAAATTTGCCATGCGATTCCTCAATTGTTTACATCTTTTCTAAAGATCAATAAGAACATATTTTTAAATGTAACTAAAGCTAGACAAAACTTTTTTAACTTTTGCATTTATTTTAAGCAATTTACTTTACAATAGTGGAAACTTCCAGTTCTTCAATAAATTACGTTCATAACATAATTTCGCGTAGAGGATAATAAACGTGCGCCGTGCATTTACATGGTTACCTTGGGTATTACTCATTCTTGTTATATTTAGTTTTCTGGCTTGGCAGAAATCGCATCAGCCGAAACCAACTGTAGCGGCTGATGGTGTAAAAATGCCAGCCGAGAAGGTTGAACCGTTGATCGATACCTCGCGTGCGGGTGGGGTGGTGTCGTATAGTGCTGCGGTTAAAGTGGCAGCGCCAGCCGTGGTCAATATTTTCACGACCCAGAAAGTAAAGCAGATGAATCATCCTTTATTGAATGATCCTGTATTTCGTGAGTTTTTTGGCAACCAAGTACCGCAACAGCCTCAAAATGAAAACAGTTTAGGTTCAGGCGTGATTGTGCGTGCTGATGGGTATATTCTGACCAATAATCATGTGATTGCCCAAGCTGAGCACATTGTAGTTGCACTTTATGATGGTCGTCGTGCTGAAGCGAAAGTGATTGGTACTGATCCTGATACAGATTTGGCTGTGATTAAGATTGAGTTAGACAAGTTACCTGTTCTTCCATTTAAATTGAGTGGTAATGAAGTGGGTGACGTTGTACTTGCAATTGGTAACCCATTTGGTGTGGGGCAAACCGTGACTCAGGGCATTATCTCGGCAACTGGACGTTCTGATTTGGGGATTAATACCTATGAAGACTTTATTCAAACTGATGCTGCAATTAATCCGGGGAACTCGGGCGGTGCATTGATTGATGTTGCGGGCAATCTGATAGGTGTTAACACCGCGATTTTCTCTCAATCAGGTGGCTCATTAGGGATTGGTTTTGCGATTCCTGCCAAAGTCTGCCAGCAAGTGCTGAACTCTATTCTGAAAGATGGTCGTGTCGTGCGTGGCTGGTTAGGAATAAGTTTGATTCCAAATAACTTGGATGAAGATGTATTGGCTGCTAAACCGATTGGCGTTACTGTTGCAGATGTACTACGCGAAGGTCCTGCTGATTCTGCGGGAATTAAACGTGGTGATAAAATCATTCAGGTGAATAATGAACAGATTTCTTCTGCATCACATTTAATTAATTATGTTGCATTACAAGCACCAGAAAGCTTAATTGATGTTGTGATTGAGCGTGATGGTAAGCAGCAAACTGTGCAAGTCAAAGTTGGGGAGCGTAAAGTGCAGCAAAATGCACAATCGCAATATATTCCGCTGCCTAAACGTCAGTAGTAAACTTGATTGATGTTGATTAATAAAAGGGCTGCTCAAGTGCAGCTCTTTTATTTTATGCATTTATTCATAGTGTAAAAAGCCTGCTGATTGAATCAATCAGCAGGCTTTTTACATTTTTAGAGCTTTTTATTTTTTATTAAAGCATCGAAATTTGATGATTTGATGACAGTTTTCTGATTGTTAGATGACAATAATGAAGAGTCGAAATATGTGCTTAATGTGCACAGAAGGCTTGATTGAAGTATTCAAATAAATCAGGCGTTTGAAACCAGATCAGAATCGAGATGCTGATGAGGCCAACAACGCAGACGAGCAGGATCAATGTAAAATATCGTTCAATATTCATCATGAATGATAGTCTCTTCATTGACGAAAAGATGGATCACCACACCAAATACGCTAAGCACTAAACAGGCCAGCCAGATCATATTATAGTTACCTGCAAGGTCATGATTGACGCCACCTAACCAACCACCGAAAAATGAACCGATTTGATGGGTAAAGAACACAATACCACTCAGCATGGATAAATATTTGACCCCAAACATGTTGGCTACAATGCCATTGGTGAGTGGAACCGTTGAAAGCCAAAGTAAGCCCATAATGATCCCAAAAGCATAAACGGTCAATGTGCTGAGTGGTAGCAATAGAAATGCAATAATCGCAATCCCACGTAAACCATAGAGCAGCATCAGTAACTTCGGTTTTGAATAGCGGTCGCCTAACCAGCCAGCAGCATAAGTCCCAATGATGTTAAATAAACCAATGAGTGCTAAAAACACCGTTCCTGTTGTCGCATCAAAGCCGTGATCGATCAGATAGCCAGGCAGATGTACCCCTAAAAACACCACTTGGAAGCCACAGACCAGAAAACCAAGAGATAGCCACCAAAATGGTTTGTGTTTTCTGGCAATGTGTAAAACTTGTTTAAAGCTGAGGCTGGGTTGATTTAACGCTTTAGGTGTTGTAGAGGCAGGGGATTTCAATAACCAAGCCAGCGGGACAATAAATGCAATGGCAAAGGCACTCACCAGTAAAGCAGAAGACCAACCGATCGTTTTAAGTAGCAAGAGGGTTGAAGGCAACATGATAAACTGCCCAAAGGAACCCGCAGCACTGGCAATCCCCATCACCATACTACGTTTCTCTGGTGGTGCAGCACGACCAACCGCAGAAAGCAGTACGGTAAAAGAGGTCGCTGATAGCGCAAGCCCGATGATAAGGCCTAAGCTAAGATTAAGTAAAAGACTTGTGGAGCTAAATGCCATGAGCACTAAACCAATGGCATAGAAGAGGCCACCTGTCATGACCACTTTTTTCGTTCCATATTTATCAGCTATGGCCCCTGTAAATGGTTGCGCTGCACCCCAGATTAAGTTTTGCATGGCAATGGCAAAACTAAAAATATGATGACCCCAGCCGTAGGTATCACTCATGGGAACGAGGTATAAACCAAAACCATGGCGGACACCTAATGAGAGTGCAAGGATCAGTGCACTTCCAATTAGCATATAGACCAATTGTTTGGAAAATTGAGGAGTTGGCATTGTTGTTGTGATCTTGGAATAAGTGAAAAGTATTTTAAAATACTTCTATTGATATTTCGATTCTAAAAAATGATTAGAGTTCTATTTGTTTGAGTAAATTGTTTACTATTAAAAATGTCAGGAAATAAAAAAAGCAGCGATGGCTGCTTTTTTATGAGTTAAGACTTTTAGAAACGATAGCCGACACCGACATAGGTAATCAGTGGGTCAATATCAATTTTGGTATTGGCTTTGATGAGTTCTTTGCCAGTGTTGGAGTCTGAAATGGTAATTTTTGCATCACTACTCATTGGTGCATAAGTTACCGAGCCTACAGCAAACCAGTTAGGGGTAAAATCGTAAGTTGCACCTAATGTTGCCATTGGTGCCCAAGCATCATCTGCTTCGACCTTAATTTTAGGATTAGCCGATGATATTTTTCCATCAAGCGCTGCCCCAGCTTTGTTATCAAGCACATTCTGAATCTTATGACCAGCAGCAACTAAGTCATTGCCAACATTATCATCTAGTTTTAGATGAGTAAAATGGGCATACATAACGCCTATACCTACATAAGGTCGGAATTTATTCACACCAGATTTACCAAATTGATAATGAAGTTCAGCAGCCGGTAACCAGGCAGTTGCTGACGCGGCTTTTTTGCTCTGTGAGAGGTTCGTAATCGGAATATCTTTTCTCAGCGGTAAGTCTCCACCAATAATCAGTCCAGCATCGATTATGCCTGCAACTTTTCCTGGCTTATCTGATCCACTTAAGGGTGCTGAGATTTGTCCTTCTCCCTTGATGTTAACTTTGGGTGGTATACCTGCTTTAAATTCTAAGGACACATTATCAGTAAAATGATAATTGGCCATTATACCAAGTGTGTCGACATTATTTGCGGTCAGACCTGTTCCTTGGGCTTGCCAATTAGATAAACCATTGATGGTGGCATCTCCAGCAACTTCTGAATTTAAATAGGTTTTTCCATCAGAACCCTTGTGAGTAATAAGTGGTTTTGTTAACGGATTAGTGACCAGACTTTGCAGGGTATCATGTTTTTTCTTACCATCTGCTGTGGATTGATCTACAGCACCCAAAACAGAGTCAACGGTGATATCACCGACTTTGGACTTTGTTCCCTCGGCTACACTCGTGTTGATATTAATTGGGTTGCCGTTGCCTTGAGGCATAGCATGTAACCAACCTGCGGAAACCGAAAAGCGTTTGAAACCATCGCCATCTTTTAGACTGAAATAAGGTGAGTCTGCAAAAGCAAAAGTGGGTAGGGCACATAAGCCTGTAATTAGGCAAGCGAAGGGCTTTTTCATCATTTGAGGACTCCATGTCCGAATGTTTGTTAGGATTTTTCTTGCGCCCACCTTAACGCGATTTTTATTTGGGCTTTGTTTAGTTAGGATTTATAATTGTTATGCTTATGAATTTTTTTGTTTGATTTAGATAAATTGATGAAGAAATTGTGAAGGAATAAAAAAAGCCACCGAAGTGACTTTTTAAACTAAATTTAAGGAAAATTAATCACATAAAGCGTGATAGATCTTCTTCTGGGCGAGCTGTTAAAACTTCGATCCCTGTTTTGGTTACTAAAATTGTATGTTCATATTGAGCAGATAACTTGTGATCTTTTGTGACGACGGTCCACTTATCACCTAAAAGTTTAGTCTGCCAAACACCTGCGTTTACCATTGGTTCAATCGTAAAGGTCATGCCAGCCTCTAGGCGCATACCTGTACCTTTTTGCCCATAATGTAACACTTGTGGTTCATCATGGAACACATTGCCAATGCCGTGACCACAATATTCACGTACTACACTAAAGCGCTCAGATTCAACATATTGCTGAATTGCATAACCGACATCACCAAGGTATGAACCATCCTTTACTGTTGCCATGCCACGATACATCGCTTCCTGAGCCACTGAGCACAAGCGTTTAGCTAAAATTGAAGTTTCACCACCAATGACATACATCATATTGGTATCGCCGTGATAACCATCTTTAATTACGGTCACATCAATATTAAGAATATCGCCATTCTTTAAAATTTTATTTTCAGAAGGAATACCGTGACAAACCACATGGTTTACAGAAGTACAAATAGAATGCTGGAAAGCAGGGCGACCAGGTGCAGCACCATAGCCAACGCAGGCAGGAATCGCCTGTTGAACATTTTCAATATGATTGCGACAGATTGTATCGAGTTCTAATGTACTCACACCCGCTTTGATATGCGGTTTAATCATGTCTAGAACTTCAGCCGCCAATTTGCCTGCAACACGCATCTTCTCAATTTCTTCGGGCGTTTTGATTAATCGACGAGGAGCTGTATAAGTCGTATTCATGATCTCTAAAAACTTTTGGTAATTTGCAAGCGTCTATGGTATAAATAGCCGCCTATTTTATCAAATGCTTTTCGTGACTATCTTTTATTATTTATGAAAAGATTTTACGAAGATATCTGATAACAATAGTCGTAAAAAAATCCGCACATATATCGACACATTACTCTGGGTGCCTAGCAATAGGTGGAGAATGCGGATATATGGAGGCCTAACCCAAACTTTAAGGTAAAGAAAATGGCAGATTACAACGTAAGCATGCGCGACCTTCTTCAAGCAGGCGCACACTTTGGTCACCAAACTCGTTTCTGGAACCCAAAAATGCGTCAATACATTTTTGGTGCGCGTAACAAAATTCACATCATCAACCTTGAGCATACTGTTCCTGCGTTAAATGATGCTTTGAACTTTGTTAACAACCTAGCGAGCAAAAAGAACAAAGTATTGTTCGTTGGTACAAAACGAGCTGCTTCTAACATCATCCGTGAACAAGCTCAACGCGCTGGTCAACCATATGTAGATCACCGTTGGTTAGGTGGTATGTTGACGAACTGGAAAACACTTCGCCAATCTATCAACCGTTTAAAAGATCTTCAAACTCAATCTCAAGATGGTACTTTTGCTAAGCTTACTAAACGTGAAGCTTTAGAGCGTACTCGTGAGATGGAAAAACTTGAACGTGCTTTAGGCGGCGTTAAAAACATGGGTGGTTTACCTGACGCATTATTTGTAATCGACGTTGATCACGAAGCGATTGCAATCAAAGAAGCGAAAAACTTAGGTATTCCTGTAATCGGTATCGTTGATACAAACTCTAACCCAGACAACGTTGATTACGTTATTCCGGGTAACGACGATGCGATCCGTGCAGTAACTTTATATGCTTCTGCTATGGCTGATGCGATTCTTGCTGGTAAAGAATATGCTCAATCACAAGCAAATGCACAAGCTAAAGGCGACGACGCTGCTAAAGACGCTTCTGAGGCTTAATGCGTTTTGACGCAAGCTTGTCATTTTTGCGACATGTAATGGTGGCAAATTAAAGCGTCGAGATTGCAAACGGCCCAGAGATTCTTTGGGCCGTTTTTGTTGAACAGATTTATTTTCTACCGATTTTAGGAGATCAACATGACTGCAGTTACTGCGAGCATGGTAAAAGAATTACGTGACCGTACTGGTCTTGCAATGATGGAATGCAAAAAAGCATTAACAGAAGCAGGCGGTGACATCGAACTTGCGATTGATAACCTTCGTAAATCAGGTCAAGCAAAAGCTGCTAAAAAAGCAGGCAACATTGCTGCTGATGGTGCGATCACTATTATTCAAAACGGTAACAAAGCAATTCTTGTTGAAGTTAACTGTCAAACTGACTTCGTTGCTAAAGACGAAAACTTCAAAAACTTCTCTGATAAAGTTGCTGCTGCTGCACTTGCTGCAAACGAAACTGATGCTGCGAAAATTGCTGAACTTAAGCTTGAAGACGGTGCGACTGTAGAAGAAGCTCGTGTTGCATTGGTTCAAAAAATCGGTGAAAACATTCAAGTTCGTCGTGCTCAAATCGTTGAAGGCGAAAACTTGGCTGTTTACAAACACGGTTTAAAAATCGGTGTTGTTGTTTCTTACACAGGTGATGCTGACACTGGTAAAGGTATTGCAATGCACGTTGCTGCGTTCAACCCAGTTGCTGTAAATGCTGAAGCTGTTCCAGCTGACTTGATCGCTAAAGAGAAAGAAATTGCTGAAGCGAAAGCGTTAGAATCTGGTAAGCCTGCGAACATCGTTGAGAAAATGGTAACGGGTTCAGTTGAAAAATACTTGAACGAAGTTGCTCTTGATCGCCAAATGTATGTAATCGACAATGACAAGAAAGTTGCTGATGTATTAAAAGCGACTGGTACTGTTGTAGCTCAATTCGTTCGTTTCGAAGTGGGTGAAGGTATTGAGAAGAAAGCTGAAATGAGCTTTGCAGAAGAAGTTGCTGCTGCTCAAGCTGCTGCGAAGTAATTCGTATCTTCTAAAAAAACCCAGTCTTTATGACTGGGTTTTTTATTGCCTGTTAAAAAGCCCAGCAAGAAGAGTGGGCTTTTTATGGATGGGCTTATTGGTCTTGTTTCTGTAGCTCGTATTTTTCAGCCAGTTCGCCAGTAATTTCTTTGCCTTCTGTATCGAGAGCTTTCAAGTAGCCTTCAGCAACAAAGTATTTGCGGCCATCACCCGCTTTATCGAGCTCAATAACAGAGGTGTTTTTGCTGTCAAAAGTAAATTTACCTTTGTTTTCAAATGCTTTTCCATCACCTTTACCAAGATAGGTTTCTTTGAGTGTGTAGGTTTTATCCAAATTGAGTTGAAGTTGGGTTTCAATACCTTCGCAATCTGCACAAGGAAGAACGCCTTTATATGTACCATTCCAGTCTAATGAATTTTCTGCGGTATGTGCGCTATCTACAACTTCTGAGCTGCTTTCCGTGCTCATTGCAGGTGGAGTTTGTTCATCAGTTTTAGGGGTTTCTGCTTTATTACATGCGACTAAAAAAATAGAAGCTAAAGAAATGGCGATAATTGATTTTTTCATCTTAGATATAACCTTGTGAAAACATTAATATCCAAGTTATTAGATTTTAAAAAGAAATGGTAGTAAGGGAATGTAAGGGTTATTTAACCTTTGGTAAAGCAGGACAAGTTAACCTTGTCTTGCTTTGAAGCGGGGGTTTGATTTGCAAATGACAAATAGCTTGCCACGACGTTTAACAATTTGGCAGTCACTGCTGCGACGTTTGGCGCTTTTGAGGGATGAGCATACTTTCATTTTGGTTCCTAAGTTTTAATGTAATGTTATAATATTACATTTAATTTGTGCTGTAAAGTTTGCCTTATTATTTGAAGAATAGTGGTGATGAGATAAGTGTGGGAAATAAAAAAACCCTCATCTTTCGATGAGGGTTTTTTGAATCTGGAGCGGGAAAGGAGACTCGAACTCCCGACCCCAACCTTGGCAAGGTTATGCTCTACCAACTGAGCTATTCCCGCAATAGGACGCATTATAGAGAGTTTCATTCAAGTGTCAACTCTTTATCATGCTAAGTGTTGAATTAATCAGCACGTCGCCAAATTGTACCTTGACGGGTATCCTCCAAAACTACACCTTGATCCAATAAAGACTGGCGAATGCCATCGGCTTTCGCAAAGTCTTTGGCTTTTTTTGCATCGACTCGTTGCTGAATGAAGTTTTCAATTTCAGTATCAGACAGTTTAAGTGCTTCTTGACCAATATCTGACTTAAGGAATTCATCCACATCATGTTGAACTAAACCAAGAATGTTAGTTAAGTGGCGTAGGGTAGAGTAAAGCATTGTTGCTTGTTCTGCTTGCTCTTCTTTCACTGCACGATTTAGTTCTTTATTCAGTTCAAATAGTACCGCCATTGCTTCAGCAGTATTAAAGTCATCACACATGGCATTGTTAAAGCGTTCAACAAAGCCCTGTTCTAGCGTCTCAACCGTTTTTTGACCGTACACCTGTTGATAGGCTTTAAACGAATGATAGAAACGGCTGAGTGCTGTTTTTGCTTCTTTTAAAGCCACATCAGAGAAGTTAACCGGGCTACGGTAGTGTGATGACACAATGAAGTAGCGAATCACTTCAGGGTGGAATTTCTCCATCACATCGCGAATGGTAAAGAAGTTGCCTAAAGACTTAGACATTTTCTCACCATCTACATTGATGAAGCCAACATGCATCCAGTAGTTTACATATTGTTCGCCCGTTGAAGCCTCACTTTGTGCGATTTCATTTTCATGATGCGGGAACATCAGGTCTGAACCACCACCATGAATATCAAAGTGGTTGCCGAGGCAGCAGGTTGACATTGCTGAACATTCGATATGCCAACCTGGACGACCGTTACCCCAAGGTGAAGCCCAAGCAGGTTCATTTTCTTTGGCGTGTTTCCAGAGTACAAAGTCAAAAGGATGCTTCTTTTCAACTTCAACATCGACACGTTCAGATGCACCTGCTTGCATATCATCCAATTTACGGCCTGACAGACGGCCATAGTTATTGAACTTGCTGACTTCAAAATAAACATCGCCATTGGCAGCAGGGTATGCAGCTCCTTTATCAACCAATGTACCGATCATATTTTGCATTTGATCAATATATTCGGTGGCTTTTGGTGCTTCATCAGGTTCAGCACAACCTAAATTTGCTGCATCTTCATTCATGGCTTGAATAAAGCGAGCTGTGAGTTGCTGGATGCTTTCACCATTTTCATTGGCACGTGCAATGATTTTGTCGTCAATATCGGTAATATTGCGGATATAACGAACTTTCCAGCCTTGGCTACGCAGGAAGCGAATGATGTAGTCGAATGCAACCATAACCCGAGCGTGTCCGATATGACAGTAGTCATAGACTGTCATGCCACAGACATACATATCGATTTGACCTTCTTTACGTGGGACAAATTCAACTTTTTTACGTTGCTCAGAGTTATATAGAACAAAAGGTTGCATAAGGGTTTTCAAACACTCTACAAAAATCGTTATTCATCATAACGTATGCACCATATTTCATAAAGTTATCAGTAGAAAAAAGATGGCTTTCGTTTGCAATATTTCTTTATTCATGGCCGATGGGGTGCGATACTCGAATTTGTGCCTTTTTTGCAAAATAATAATAAATGATAGCCGTTGCCAAGAGACCGACTAACCAGGAGATATCGACTCCACCTAGCATGGTCGCGATTGCACCCGTGTAAACTTTACTGTGAATAAAGGGGAGTTGTAACAGTACTCCCATGACATAACAACCAATACCAATAGGGTTCCAACGACCATATTCCCCATCTGGATCGTATAACGCGGCAACATCACATTCTTCTTTAGAAATGAAATAGTAGTCCACGAGGTTGATGGCGCTCCAAGGAATAAAAAAGGTGAGCAAGAACAGAATAAAGGCCTTGAAGGTATTTAAAAAAGTATGTTCACCAAGAATCGCGATGAGTGTAGAAATGGCAACCATCGCAAGCACGATAGATAAACGCGTCATTTTTGAAATTTGAGAATGAGGTTTGAAACTATTCCAAATCGTTGCAATGCACATAAAACACCCATAAGCATTCAGCGTTGACAGGGTGACTTTGCCAAAGGCAATACTGAAATATAAAAAGGTAATAATAAGAGCAGCCGTATTCATGCCGACGACATATTGCACTTCATTTCCGACAAATCCGCCTTGAGCAATCTGTGCAATGAATACGCCTAAAGTCATCGAAATTTGGGAACTGAGTACAGAGCCTAAACCGACTGCCAAGAAGACACGTGTGGAAGAGGTGTTTGAGGGTAAATATCGGGAATAATCAGCAACATAAGGACCAAATGAAATTTGCCAAGAGGCTGACAGTGAGATCGCTAATAAAAAGGATGGCCAGCTAAATTTTTGAACGGCAATTAACGCTGCAAAATTTGAATGAGTCAAAATTTGGCTTAAAATAATCACAAAGGCAATGATGCCAATGACACTGGCAACTTTCCCGACCCAGTGGATTAGACGATAACCAATGGTTGCAAAGATCACAATAAAAGCTGCGTAAATTAAAATTCCTGTTGTGCTGCTTACATTGATCAATTGTGCGATGGCTTTACCCGCCAAAACCTCACCTGTGGCAGTAAATCCGATGTACATTAAACAAACTAAGAAGATTGGAATACAGGCTCCATAAACACCGAACTGGACGCGGCTGGAAATCATTTGGGGAAGACCCAGTTTAGGACCTTGTGCGGCATGTAAGGCCATGACGATGGCACCGAAGCATTGCCCAATCAATAAACCAATAACTGACCAAAATACATCGCCACCAAGTACAACAGCTAAGGCACCTGTAACGATTGCAGTAATTTGCAAGTTGGCACCAAACCACAATGTGAATTGACCAAATATGCTGCCATGCCTTTCATGTTCTGGAATGAAATCAATACTGCGGCTTTCAATAAACTGATGTTTTTCTTTCTCATCCAATGAGCTCATTTTCACTCCGTATCCTTGAAATACTTATCGTTATTCACAAATACATGATTTGTTGCTTAAGTATGTTCATGTATAAACTGACATGTATATGTATATACAATTTGGTTTAATAATAAGCAAGTCTTTTGTGCAAAGCGTGGAAGGGACAAGCGTTTATAGATGAATGTAAAAGTGGCGAATACATAGATGTTCAAAAGATTGACATTTAGCTCATATATAATGAGTCTTGTTTCATGCTTCATCTCTCCATTTTTCATGAAAACTTATACATTTAGAAACGTGTAAGATTTGCAGATATGTTAGAATCCGCATCATTCTTTTGATTAAAATCATCTACCCTGTGGGTGGATAGAGTATTATTTTGAGTCAAGCTCATATGTCACAAGCCATAGATTTCCAAAAAAGTGCATTAGAAACTTTGCGTGTCGAACAACAAGCAATTGAAGTTCTTGCTGCACAGGTTGATGAGCGTTTTGATGTTGCATGTGAAATACTTTTGCAATGCAAGGGACGTGTCGTCATTACAGGTATGGGCAAGTCTGGTCATATTGGTCGTAAAATGGCGGCTACCTTTGCATCGACGGGAACGCCCTCTTTCTTTATGCATCCAGGTGAGGCGGGTCATGGCGATCTGGGCATGCTGGTACGTGGAGATGTACTCATCGCAATTTCTAACTCGGGCAAGAGTGATGAAATTATGATGTTGATGCCACTCATCAAGCATTTAGGGGTGCCACTAATTACGATTAGTCGTGATGATAAAGGCCCAATGCCACAAACGGCTGATGTGGCATTAACTTTGGGTGAGGCCGATGAGGCATGTCCTTTAGGCTTGGCACCAACTTCAAGTACTACTGCGACACTGGTGTTGGGTGATGCTTTAGCGGTTGCTTTATTGGAAGCACGCGGTTTCACTGCCGATGACTTTGCACGTTCGCATCCTGCAGGTGCATTAGGTAAACGCTTGCTTTTACATGTGAAACATTTGATGCATACAGGGATTGAGCTACCAAAAGTTCGCCCTGATACGCCGATGAATAAGGTGTTGTATGAAATTTCAGATAAGCGTCTGGGTTTAACCACGATTGTTGACGAAAATGATACATTATTAGGTATTTTTACGGACGGTGATTTACGTCGCATGATTGATCAACAACAAGGTTTTGATGTGAACTTGCCTGTTTCGGCTGTAATGACTAAAAAACCACTGACGATTTCTCAGGAGGCTCGTGCGGTCAAAGCATTGGAAAAAATGCATGAGAAAAAAGTGAATCAATTTGTGGTCGTTGATGAAGCCAATAAGGTCATTGGTGTGATTGCTATGCATGACCTTATTCAGGCTGGAGTAAATTAAGCTATGGCATCTTATGCTTTACAAGAACAAGCGCGTCATTTGCAGGCACTTGTACTTGATGTAGATGGAATTTTAAGTGATGGTTTTGTCACACTAACCAATTCCGGCGATGAAATTAAATCATTTGATATTCGTGATGGCTTGGGGATGAAGCTTGTCCAGAAAGCGGGTATGAAAGTGATTATCATCACAGGGCGTAAAAGTAACATCGTTGAAAAACGGATGTCTGATCTGGGTGTCGATTTGGTTTTTCAGGGCCGTGAAGATAAAGGCGCTGCATTACGTGAAGCTTGTGCTCAATTAGGACTCTTGCCCGAAGATTGTATCTATATGGGAGATGACTGGCCTGATTTGTCTGCATTCGCTATTGCAGGCATGAAAGTCACTGTACCAAATGGGCATGAAGAAGTGCGCCGTCGTGCCAATCTGGTTACTCAGGCGATGGGTGGCCGTGGTGCTGTACGTGAAGTGTGCGATATGTTATTGATGGCAAAAGGTGTTTACCAAGAACTGCTTGAAAAATATCTTGCTGTACCACATTAATATAGTGTTGATTTGCTCAAAGGTTAGGTAACCCAGTTTATGGATACCAAAGTTTTATATGTTGTCGCTGTTGCGGTCGCTGCTGTGAGCGGTGGCTATTACTATTATAGTGGCAAAGCAAAAAAGCTGGATGTTGATTCAGCAAAGAATATGACTTATTCAGCACAAGGTGTTCATTTAACGCAAACAGATGAAAAGGGGAATCTGTATATTCGGGCTGAAGTTAAACAGCTACAACAGAATATGCAATCAAAAACTTCTCAGCTTGATCAACTGAATGCGACGATGTACAAACAGGGTAAGCCTGATGCAACATTTTATGCCAAACAAGCAAATGGCTTTGATGATAATAGTAAAGTCATCTTGCAGGGCGATGTCGTTGCAACAAAATTGTCTGATCAAGGTAAAATGGAGTTCTACACTGATGAACTCACAGGTTACCCAAAAACAAGAGAACTCGAAACACAACATCAAGTCACGGTTCAATCACCATCTGCTGAGTTCGTGAGTCAGGGTTTAAAGGCTAATTTAAATAATGGTCAATATGAGTTTTATAAAATTCGAGGAAAGTATGCGCCAAGCTCTTAATTCTAAATCTCGTTCTGCTTTCCTTAAACAAGCAACTTGTGCTGCTCTTGTTGCACTTTCTTCTGCTGCTAGCTTTGCTTTGCCATCAGATCGGAATCAACAACTTTCTCTGGTTGCTGATCGTGCTACCTATAATGATAAAACGGGTATAACAACCTATACTGGCAATGTTGTTATTGAGCAAGGGACAATGAAGCTTCAGGCTGATTCTCTTGTTGCAAATTTAAATAGCAAGAAAGAGATTCAAATTATCACGGCTAAAGGACAACCTGCAAAATTTCAACAGCAAATGGATACTAACAAAGGTTTAGCGCGTGGTGAAGCACAGACGATTGTCTATAATGCTGATACAGGAATCATTACCTTAACTGGCAAAGCATATCTGTATCAAGATGGCTCGAGTATTCGTGGTAATAGCTTAAAATACAGCATGAACAAAGGGGACGTTGAGGCTCAAGGTTCTTCGACCAATCGGGTACAAATTATTATTCCACCTTCTAGTTCAAAAAGTTTCCCAGGGGCGCGTGATTAATGGAACAGTCGGGACAACAACCACAAACGCTTTGTATTAAGCACTTAGCTAAAAATTATAGTAAACGTTGGGTTGTAAAAGATGTATCTTTTACAATGCAAAGTGGACAAATTGTGGGCTTGCTTGGGCCGAATGGTGCAGGTAAAACCACGAGTTTCTATATGGTGGTCGGGCTTGTTCGTATGGACAAAGGGGAGATCCATCTCGATAATCTTGATTTATCTGATCTCGCAATGCACGAGCGTGCGCGTAAAGGGATTGGCTATTTACCACAGGAAGCCTCTATTTTTAGAAAGCTCACGATTGCTGAAAATATCATGGCAATTTTGGAAACCCGCAAAGACTTAAATAAACAGCAGCGTCAGCAACGTTTAAATGAATTATTGAGCGATTTTAAAATCAATCACATTAAAGATTCATTGGGAATGAGCGTTTCTGGTGGTGAACGTCGCCGTGCTGAAATTGCACGTGCCTTGGCTGCAGATCCTAAGTTTATGCTTTTGGATGAACCTTTTGCTGGCGTTGATCCAATCTCTGTTGGTGATATTAAAGATATTATTCAGACGCTCAAAGATCGGGGGATTGGAGTACTCATTACTGATCATAATGTTCGTGAAACGTTAGCGATTTGCGAGAAAGCCTATATCGTGAGTGAAGGTTCTGTGATTGCTGAAGGCACACCGCAAGAAATCTTAGACAATGAACAAGTGCGTAAAGTATATTTAGGTGACGATTTTGTTGTTTAAGGCTCCTGATAGCCGAAACTTTAAAAAGGAACCTACGGGTTCTTTTTTTATGATCGAACCGAAATTAAAGAAGAAAAATTATTTTCCGATTAGTTTTTTTATATTTTTTTACTTAAGTTAATGATAAATATTTATTTTATACCTTTTGTATAATTTTTATATTCTATAAAAGTGTGAACTGTTTTACAAAAATATAAACATATCATTAGCTGAAATTATGTGCGGAACATAGTGTTTTTTATAAAAAAATGATTAAAATGAAAATGCTGAAATGATAACAATACGAAAAAAATATGAACTTGCAAAAAGATATAAAAGTGAATAATGGATTGTGGATAAAAAGTATAGATTTCAAGTGGTTACTTTATGTAGCAACCTTATCTGTGCCGATGACACATGCAACACCACCAAGTGAGCAATATCACACTTTAAAGAACAATCTAACGAAACTGTTTGTTCCGCAAAGCAGTGATGAGTTTAAGGTCGCACAGATGCAGAAATTAAGTAATTTCTCTGTGGACTCTTCATTAGGGAGTGATTTACCCGTAGTTGGTTCTGGACGTCCACAAGAAACGATTCCGACGGCTTTTTGGCAGAATCAATCTAAAGTATTAAAAGATGCCGTCCAGATTGCAGTACAGCGTAACCCAGAGATTGCCCAAGGGATTTCAGCATTGGCGTCTCAAAATGCCAATATTGATGTTGCTAAATCAGGTTACTATCCGCAAGTGGGGGGGGGCGTAAGTACAGGAGATCTGGGTAAGAAAAGTACCCGAGGTCAGCAATTACTCACTCTGAGCGCGACACAAATGCTCTATGACTTTGGAAAAGTGAAGTCTGGAGTCGATGTTGAAAAAGCAAAAGTCGTTGTTGGGCAAGCCAATGTCTTGGTTAAAATTGATGATATTTCATTGGATGTTGCACAAACAGTTATTAATATTCAGCGTTATCATAAGCTTATACAGATTGCTAATCAGCAGATTGCTGGGATAAGACGCATTCAAGAAATTGCAAATCTACGTGCAAATGCGGGAATTAGTAGTCAGGCTGACCCGATACAGGCACAATCTTATTTACAATCTGCACAATCTGCAATGATCGCCCAGCAGTCTTTACTGAGTCAGTATCAACAGCATTTATATACTTTATTGGGTTTTGATACACAAAGTATACAATGGATCATCCCAGATGAGTTTGTTAAACAGTCTGATTTATATGCCGCACCGCAGTTCAATACGATTCCGCAGATGATTGCCGCACAGGCAGGGATTGAAGTTGCACGTAATCAAAAATTACAAACACAGGTCAGTAATTATCCGACACTATCTGTAAAAGGAGAACTGAGTCAAGCTTTACACGGTCGTAACCCCAATAATGAAAAAGATGGTGGGTTTGATAGTGCCATTATGTTTGAAGCAACCAGTCAGTTCTATCAAGGCGGGGCGACATCCTCAAGAACCCGGGCTGCCAGTTTTGCTGAAGAGGCAGCAAAAGCACAAGTTAATGCAGTATATTTAAAAGTGCTGGATCAAATCCGGACCAGCAGGGAGCAAATCGAAAATAAGCAACGTCAAATGCAGGTCTTGGCGGGGCAACAAGCGACAACAATACGAACAAGAGAACTTTACCAAGAACAATATAAATTGGGAACTCGCACTTTGGTAGATCTGCTTAATGCAGAGCAAGCGATTCATAGTGCGAACTCAGAGGCAGAAACAGCACGTTATGATATCTACAGCAGTATTGCACAATACATTGCTGCGACAGGACGTTCTCGTCAAGCCTATGACCTCAATAATATAAAAATCCAAGGATTTGAGGTACAACCATGATCACTACAAAAATAAACTATCAGCCTTGGTTACAAGCCATACTGACGATTGCAAAGCATTATCGAATTGAACCTTCTGAGGAACGGATTCGCCTACAACTTGACTGGAATCAAAATCAAAATTTAGACGAAGTCCTTATTTTGATTAGTCGACAGGTTGGCATGAATGTAAGAAGAATTGCATTTAGTGATGATGTCATTAATCCCTGGAGATTACCTATACTTGTAGAGCTTGCAGATGGGCAGGTGGGAGTGATTGATAAAGCCGATGGTTCAGGCCATGTCAGTGTTCAACTGAGTGGTGATCAAGGCCTTTCGCAGAAATTTGCCGTTGGTGCACTCAAACACATCATAAAGAATGTATATGTACTGCGACCTGAGCAATCTGTGCCTGATGCGCGTATTGATGAATACATTAAACCTTATGAGCAAAGCTGGTTCTGGTCTATCGTTTTACAAGACTGGAAGCGTTATGTCGACATTATGCTGGCTTCGCTGATTGCTAACATTTTAGCTTTGGCAACGATTATTTTTTCCATGCAGGTTTATGATCGGGTCGTCCCTTCACAGTCAATTCCAACGCTTTGGGTGCTTGCAGCTGGTGTTCTGATTGCTGCCATTTTCGAGTTTACCTTGCGGCTTTCTCGGGTTTATATTTCTGACATTATTGGAAAACGCGCTGATTTAAGAATATCAGATCGTGTCTTTGGTCACGCTTTGAGAATTAAAAATAGTGAACGCTCAAAGTCAACAGGAACTTTTATTTCTCAAATTCGTGAACTGGAAGGTGTTCGGGAGCTCGTTACATCAACCACTATGGGCGCTCTGGCGGATTTGCCATTCTTCTTTTTATTCTTGGTGATCTTTGCAATTATTGGTGGTGATTTATTTTGGGTCATGCTTCTAGTGGTGCCATTAATGATTTTGCCTGCAATCTTGGCACAAAAGAAATTGGCAGAACTTGCCCAAGAAGGAATGAGAGAATCGTCTATTCGTAATGCGATCTTGGTAGAGGCTGTTCAAGGCATTGAAGACATTAAGCTATTACGTGCGGAGTCTCGGTTCCAAAATCAATGGAACCACATGAATGAGGTATCTGCGGATATCAGTATGCAGCAACGTAAGATTGTTGGTGTACTCACGGCTTGGACACAGAAAATTCAGGGGCTGACTTATGCCGCAGTAATTCTGGTGGGTTGTTTTGCTGTAATGAAAGGGGATATGACAACGGGTGCATTGGTGGCATGTTCGATTTTATCTTCTCGTATGCTTGCACCGATTTCACAAATTACGGGGATTTTAGGTCGTTTACAACAGGCGAAAGTAGCGAAAAAGAGCCTGGATGAATTAATGCAGAAACCTGTTGATCAACCTGATCAAGCGCATTTGGTACACAAAGAGGTGCTACATGGTGATTATGAGTTGAACAAAGTGGTATTCCAATATACAGAGGAAGATCCACGTCCAAGTTTAGTCATTCCACAACTCAAAATTCGGGCTGGGGAGAGGATTGCAATATTGGGGCGTAACGGTGCTGGTAAGTCAACGCTGCTACAAATTTTATCTGCCATGCAATTTCCAAACTCTGGTTCAGTACATTTAGATGATCTGGATATTAGTTTGATTGATCCTGCTGATGTTCGTCGCGATATGGGACTGCTCAATCAGAATGCACATTTATTCTATGGCACCATCCGTGAGAATCTGACGCTTGGGGCACCTTTAGCCCGTGATGAGGATATCTTAAAAGTGCTCAAAGTGACTGGAGCACTTAGTTTTGTACATGAAAAGAAAGAAGGACTAGATCATTTGGTCTTGGAAGGTGGGGTTGGTTTTTCTGGCGGGCAACGACAAGCCTTGTTACTGGCACGCTTATTAATTCGTCAGCCTAATATCTTATTGCTTGATGAGCCTACAGCTGCAATTGATGATGTTGCAGAAAAACAATTAATTGATCATTTGAAAAATTGGTTAGGTTATCGAACTTTAGTCGTTGCTACGCATCGACGTGCTGTTTTGGAGCTGGTTGACCGAATTATTGTCATGAACGAGGGTAAAATCGTCATGGATGGACCAGTAGATCAAGTCTTACAACAATCAACGATAAAACAAAAAATAGTTTAATAGTTCGAGGAAAATTTATGAGTGAACAACAACAAAACAGCAGCCGTTCGATGAATGTAACTTATAAGGAGCCTAAGTTACCTCGTTCGACGCTGGTTGTTTGGATGATTGGGATTGGTTTATTTTCACTCTTAATCTGGGCATGGTTATTTAATTTAGAAGAAGTTTCAACGGGTACAGGGAAGGTAATTCCCTCTTCAAAAGAACAGATTATCCAGTCGCTTGAAGGGGGGATTCTAACTAAACTGGATGTCAAAGAAGGTGATGTTGTTGAAAAAGGACAAGTGCTTGCCCAACTTGATCCAACGCGATTTGCTTCAAATGTTGGTGAATCTAAGTCTTTGTTGATTTCCGCACAGGCAACGGCAGCACGTTTGCGTGCTGAGGTCAGCGGAACAGCATTGAGTTTCCCAGAAGAAGTACAAAAGAATCCAAAACTTGTACAAGAGGAAACAGCATTGTATCTCTCTCGCCGTGCTAACTTGAATCAGTCGATTGAAGGCTATGAACAGGCTGCTAAATTAGTCCGTCAGGAATTGGCAATGACCGAGCCGCTCGTGGCAAAAGGTGCAGCCAGTGAGGTTGAAGTTCTACGTTTGAAACGTGAAGCCAATGATCTTAGTAATAAGATCAATGACACACGTAATCAGTATTATGTCAAAGCACGCGAAGAGTTATCTAAAGCAAATACCGATATCCAGACTCAACAACAAATCGTCAATGGTCGGAATGACAGTTTGCAGCGTGCAGTATTTAAGGCACCCGTTCGTGGGGTGGTGAAAGAGATTGACGTTACCACACTAGGGGGCGTGATTCCGCAAAACGGAAAGCTGATGACGATTGTTCCTTTAGAGGACAAATTATTGATTGAAGCACGTATTTCACCACGGGACATTGCATTTATTCGTCCAGGGCAGGAGGCATTGGTTAAAATCACGGCCTATGATTATTCGATCTACGGTGGTTTAGATGGAAAAGTAACAGTGATATCACCAGATACTATTCGTGATGAAGTGAAGCAAGATCAATTCTACTATCGTGTCTATATTCGTACGGATTCAGACCGTTTGTATAACAAAGCTGGTAAAGCTTTTAGTATTACGCCAGGTATGGTGGCAACGGTAGATATTCGTACAGGACAAAAAACCATTATGGATTACTTACTTAAACCATTTAATAAAGCGAAAGAAGCATTGCGCGAACGCTAGGCGATGTTGATTTAAAAAAAGCCTCGCTGTCTGCGAGGTTTTTTATTTGTGATGTAAAAAGCTATAATTATGTTTTAAGTTTATATTTGTTTTTATGCCATTTACCTTTGCCAGTACGGTTACTTTTGAAGAAGACATTAAAAAAAGTCGTTTCCAAGCGATTGCTGCGGTTGTTGAAAATGAACAGCAGGTGAAAGATTTTCTGGAACAGCATAAAGATCAGTCGACAACGCATCAATGTTGGGCATGGAAGATCGGTCATCATGTCCGCTTTAATGATGATGGTGAACCTTCTGGCACAGCAGGCCGTCCAATTCTTGCAACCATTGAAGGCAATGAGCTGACCAATGTGATTGTCTTGGTGAATCGGTGGTATGGTGGAATTAAACTGGGAACAGGTGGTTTGGTTCGTGCTTATGGGGGCTGTGCAGGACAATGTCTGCTCTTGGCTGAAAAGATAGAATTGATTGAAAAGAAACAAGTTCAATTTGCCTGTCTATTTAATGAATGGGCGATTATTCAGTATGAATTGATGCAGCAACAGATTGAATATCAAGAAAGCTATACCGATACAGGAGTCATGGTATTAGCCCGATTACAAGTGCATCAAATTGAAGCTTTGAGAATTAAACTTCAAGATGTGACTCGGGGTCGTGAATTGCTAAAAGTAATAGAGGAACAAGAACATGACGCATGATCCTTTATTAAAATATCGGGAACAGCATAAACAACGTTTGAATTACATGCCATGGTTATATTGGTCACTAAAACCAAAGCATCGTGAATGGGCTGAAGCATGGCAAGCTGAATATCAAGCCTATTTGATGGAGATGGAAACCATTGAAATTGGAAAGAACTGTTTTATTTCACCTTTAGCGCATATTTTTGCCGAGCGAGGTCGAAAAATTTCAATTGGGGATAATACTTTCATCGCGGCGGATTGTACTTTACATGGTCCTTTGGAAATCGGGAATGAGGTTGCGATTAACCATCATTGCATTCTAGATGGGGGGAGAGCTGGGATCAAATTAAATGATCAAGTCCGAATTGCAGCCTATAGCCATTTATATGCATTTGATCATGGAATGGGGATGGATCGTCCTATTTATCAGCAACCTGTTACGTCCAAAGGAATTGAGGTGGGGTGTGATGTCTGGCTGGGGGCGCATGTTGGAATAAAAGATGGAATCAAAATTGGGCATCATGCAGTAGTGGGTATGAATAGCATGGTGACTAAAGATGTTGAAGACTACGCTGTCGTTGTCGGAAATCCAGCTAAAAAAATTCGCTATCGTACTGAATAAAAAGCACTAAAAAAGCGTATGAGATTCGATACATAAATTTAACCTACCATGCTTTTATCTATGTTAAGTTAAAAATAAGTAGAAGACCTAAGGTATATACCTAGAGAGAGGCGAAAATGAACCGTGTAATTGCATGTATTGATTCTTCACCCTGCATTGATGCTTTGGCAGAGGCGGCTGTGTGGGTAGCCAGACAAACCCAAAGGGAATTAGTACTGTTGCAAATCTTGGACTATTACCCAGCGAGTTATCATTTAGGTGAAATCAGTGGGGTGATTGGTTTTGAGAGTAATGCTATGCTTCTCAAAGAACTTGCCGAGTTGGAACAAAAACAAAGTGAGCTAGCACTGGATTATAGTAATAATTTGCTGAAACATATTTCAGAAATGATTGAAAAACAGTATGGCTTAAGCAGTTCTAAGATTCAGGAAAAAGGTGATTTTCTAGAGCAAAGTTTCAATCTCCTCAATGAAAATGACATCGTGATTATCGGACGGGTTGGGGAACGGGCGGCAGAAAAAAATAAACCAATAGGAAGTAATGTTGAGAATTTTATTCGTGGTGCCAATTGTACAGTGATTACTGTCGGGGAACACTTCCAGCCACCAAAGCGTTTTATCTTTGCTTATGAATATTCACCGACCTGCCAAAAAATGTTGCAACGCATTGCACAAAGTGACCTGTTAAAAAAACTTCAGTGCCATTTGTTGTATGTTGGAGATCATCCTGAAATGTTGGCGGAACCGGAAAAGTATTTGACTGATGCGGGTTTAGATGTGGTTTCTATTTATCGTTATGGAGATGTTGCCCAAAATATTCTTGAATATCAAAGAGAACATGATATTCAATTAATCGTATTGGGAGCTTTCAGTCATAGTAAAATTCATCAATTCTTCTTAGGCAGTATTACGACGACTATTTTCCGTAATGCCAATGTTCCACTATTAGTGGCTAAGTGATTCATTTTATTCTATATAGTTATCCGCAATTCCTGTGGATAACTATATGGAAAAGCACTAGAGATAAATATAATTTGTTGATATTACACAACTAAATTAAATAGGTTGTTTTTTAATCGCTATTTTACAATCGCGATTGCAAAACCATCATGCCCTTTCGAACCGACTGTTTGTAAAGCGGTGCAAGAGAGCAATTGAGGATGATCTTTCAAGGCTGTGAATGCCTCACGAATTCCTTCAATACTTGGTTTCTTGTTGTTTTCATCCAGAATAGCACCGGCACGGATGACATTATCCAACACGATAATTGTACCTGAATGAGAAAGCTGTAAGCTCAGTTCAAAATATTCACGGTAGCTTTGTTTATCTGCATCAATAAAAATGAAATCAAAAGGCTCACTGTGATCCGCGATCAGTTGATTCATGACATCTGCACCGCGACCTTTTTTTAGCTCAATACGGGTTGGCATATTGGCAAAATCAATATTTTCTTGGGCAATCACGACATGGGTATCTCGACCTTCAATGGTAAGTAGGTAGCCATCTTCTGGTAATGCTTTGGCGAGCCAAATGGTGCTATATGCGCCAAAGGTACCTAGTTCCAATACCCGTTTGCATTGGTTCATCTGAATCAGCATCTGCAAAAACATGCCTTGATTAGGCGCAACAGCCAAATGATTAGAAAAGCCTTGAGTATTGGTATTGTCTAATGCATGTTGAAGTCTTGGGTCTGTGGGAATTAAATGTGAATTGATATAGTCATCAACCTCGGTCCACATCTGTTGCATAATCAAATTTACCTATCAATCTGTTAGCTGCATTTTAAACATTTATATTCAGAGTGCAATTTGATTGCAGCAAAAAGGGATCTAAATGATCCCTTTTTGCTGCGTAATCTACTTTTAGAAATTGCACATTGAGCTATTTCGGGTCAGATCTGGTCCCCAAGTACGGTAGCCTTGAGTATCAATATGAATCTGACCAGAACTATATAGGCCAATCCCTAAATCCAGACTCTGGCCATGCTGGGCCCAGAATTGGCATAGCTTAAACTTGGTTTGTTCAATATATGCGTAGTCTTGCGGTTGAGGATATTCAGGCCCGATACGAAAATCGATCGCTGAGTTAAATAAGTGCTTTGAAGAGCCAGCCCCGCCAGCACATTGGTTTAGGGGTAAATCGCGATAAACTGAAGTGACTTCAAAATCGGTTAAAACTTTGGCTGCGATTAAATACTTAAACACTCGTAGGGTTGATAGGGCATTACCCCACAATTCACGATTAGGAACCATATATTCTGTACGACCACATTTCTGCCAGTCACGTGCTGTACGTAATAGCTCAAAACTTGGAATGATGTGTGCGACATTATTTCGGTTCAGAAACTGTTCATACTCACGAACGCGTGCATAGTTATCACCTTGATTGAGCCATTGCCGATATGATGCGGGTTCAACTTTATTCGGAATCGGGCGAGTAAAGGTCACTTGTTCTTGTGGAATGTAAATTCTTTTACCTTGGTTTTGATTTACTTTTGTTGTGGAGCTGCTACAGCCCACCATCATCACAGGAATGATCAATAATGGTAATAGACCCTGTAATTTATTTTGCATGATAAAAGGCAGTTCAAAATCTGTAGGTGAACTATTTTAATGCAAAATAAGCCATGAATAATGAGGTAATTGCAAAGAAATGTGTGATTCAGGTATAAAAAAGACCAGTAAAACTGGCCTTTCAAATTATTTTTCTAAATATTGCAGTTTGTCTGGCTTGCCGTTCCACTCTTCACGATCGGCAGGTTGTTCGCCAATTTGGGTGATGTTATTACCCGCCCATTTCTCAGACAATTCAGCATTGAGTTCAATAAAGACTTCTTGACCTTCTGGTAATTCATCTTCAGAGAAGATTGCATTTGCTGGGCATTCAGGTTCACAGAGCGCACAGTCAATACATTCATCTGGATTGATGACAAGAAAGTTTGGACCTTCGTAGAAGCAGTCAACTGGACAAACTTCAACACAATCTTGATATTTACATTTAATACAATTTTCAGTGACAACAAAGGTCATGGCGACAGCTACCTAAAAAATATGGTTTTCATTTTGCATAGTGTATTTTAGGCAAAAAATACTGATAGAAACAATTCCTTTTATTGATATTTATTATTCGTATCAATGAAATGGACTTATTTATATGACTTTTGTTGATAATAAGTCTCAACAACAGCGCTCAACTTGTTAGTTTGACTTTTTCTTCAGCCCACCACCATCTTGTTTGTTGACCGTTGCCCAAGCAATTCGCTCAGCTTCTTCTGGAGAGCGGCCTTGCTCCAGTTCACTTTGTGCAATATGTTTTGCTTGTCTTTTCTGTTTTGCTGTATAAGCCGATTTATCACCACGAGACATGAGATTTTCCTCACAGAGGTATTGATCTCATACAGCAATAACATGATCAAGCCGATAACGGGGTGAGGGATTGTTGATTTTAGTGCGCACTATGTAAATCAGCTCTGGTATAAAACCAGAGCTGAATTCGAGCTGATTAACTTTCGAGCGTCTGTGTGAACCGTACCGGGTTTGTCGGAGAGTCAATATTCTGAGAGACTATCCCGATGACAAAACCAAACTATACCCCCGAAATTAGAGAAAGAGCGGTTCAATTACTAATTGAATCTGAAAAAGATTATCCTTCTACTTGGGCAGCAATCACAGCTATTGCTCCTAAAATCGGTTGTACTCCTGAAACATTGCGTGTTTGGTATTTAAAGCATCTGGATCAACTAAATCCTGCCAAAGTACAACAGATATCTGACCAAGAAAAAATGAAGCAAATGGAACGTGAAATTAAAGAATTAAAACGTGCCAATGAAATTCTACGTAAAGCAGCCGCTTTTTTCGCCCAGGCGGAGCTCGACCGCCCACACAAATAATGGTGGATTTTATCCATAACAATAAAGCGCGATATGGTGTTGAAGCGATTTGTAGAATTTTACCGATTGCACCTTCAACCTATTACCGAACTTTAGATCTCACTGACAATCCAGAACATCGAGCGAAACGAGATCTACATGATGAGTATCATGCTGAACAAATTAAACGAATTTGGAAAGAAAGTTCAGGTCGATATGGTGTACGTAAAGTTTGGCAAAAATTGAAACGTGAGGGTTATGTTATTGCACGTTGTACAGTTGCTCGATTGATGCAAAAGCTAGGTATACAAGGTGTTTGGCGTGGTAAGAATAAACAAACCACCCGTAACCGAGATGACCAAAAACGGGCAGATGATTTAGTGAAACGTAATTTTAATGCTGATCATCCAAACCAACTATGGGTGGGTGACTTTACGTATATTCAAACTCATTCAGGCTGGGTATATACCGCATTTGTTATTGATGTGTTCTCACGAGCAATTGTTGGATGGAAAGTATCTACACGGATGAATACAGATATGGTGCTTGATGCATTAGAGCAAGCATTGCATGATCGAGGCATGCCAAAGAATGTGATTCATCATTCCGACAGAGGTGTGCAATATCTTTCCATTCGCTATACCAATCGTTTAGAAGCAGCAAATTTACGAGCATCAGTCGGTACAACGGGTGATTCATACGATAATGCTCTGGCTGAAACGGTGAATGGCTTATACAAAACAGAGGTGATTGAATATTTAAAAGCAGATTGGCAAGGTTTAGCAGATGTACAACTTGCGACACTAAACTGGGTAGATTGGTTCAATAAAAAGCGTGTACACAGTGCACTGGGTTATGTATCGCCTTTTGAGTTTGAAGCAATGTACTATGATAAGATTAACCCGTTAGGTCAGGTGGCTTAACTTAAATAAAAAAGTCTCCGACAAACCCGGTACGGTTCAGTGTTGTCTTAAATAAGGCTTTGAGTTGATACAGTTGTTCAAGCGCCTGACGAGGGGTCAGATCATCAACATCAATCTGTTGTAACAATTCCAATGCAGGAGATTTGACTTCAACTTCAATTACTCGCTCAACTACCGGAGTTTCAATTTCATGTTCAACAGCGCTGAATAAATCATTCTGTACGCTGCTTTGCAAATGTTGGTGTTGCTGTTTCTCCAGAATTTTTAAACGCTTCTGCGCCTCTTTAATTACATTGGCTGGAATACCTGCCAATTTTGCGACTTGTAAACCGTGGCTTTGACTTGCAGGGCCTTGTTGTACTTTATGCAGCAAGATCAAGTTGCCATTCAGTTCTTGGGCGGTGACATGGTAGTTATCAATGCCTGCTTCACTGCCAAGTTCAGTCAATTCAAAGTAATGTGTTGCGAACAGGCATAAGCATTTTACCCGTTTGGTTAGATCAACCACACAGGCCCAAGCCAAAGAAAGACCATCATAGGTACTGGTTCCACGACCAACTTCATCCATCAAGACCAAAGATTGACTGGTGGCATGATGCAAAATCTGGGAGGTTTCAGTCATTTCGACCATAAAGGTCGATTTACCTGTAGAGAGATCATCTGCAGAGCCAATACGGGTAAAAATTCGATCAATCGGACCTAATTTTGCTGACTTGGCTGGAATGAAACTGCCGCAATAGGCCAGTAGACTAATTAATGCGGTTTGACGCATAAAAGTCGATTTACCACCCATATTTGGACCTGTAATAATCGCCATACGATGTTGGGTGTCCAAAAAGGTATCATTAGGTGTAAATGGCGCTTTATTTAAGGCTTCTACCACAGGATGGCGACCCGCTTGAATTTTGATACCTGTTTCTGCGCTAAACTCAGGTCTTGCCCAATTGTTCAATCGGGCTTGATGGGCAAAGTTTGCCACTACATCGATATGTGCAATCGCGGCACTCATCATTTGTAAATGTGCAATATTTTGGCGTAACTCATCTAAAAGTGATTCAAACAGCAGTTTTTCACGGCTAAGGGCGCGTGATTCACTGGAAAGCACTTTATCCTCAAAACCTTTCAGTTCAGGTGTGATATAACGCTCAGCATTTTTCAGCGTTTGACGGCGAATATAATCGGCAGGCGCCTGTTCTGCTTGTGCACGGGTCAACTCGATATAGTAACCACTGACACGGTTATAACCAATTTTTAAGGTATTAATTCCTGTACGTTCACGCTCTTTGATTTCTAAGTCAATTAGAAATTGTCCAGCATGATCACGAATTTTGCGTAATTCATCCAGCTCATCATCATAGCCTTCTGCAATAACATTACCATCACGCAATAGCACAGGTGGATGTTCAACAATGGCAGCCATTAAATGTTGATGCAGGCTCTTAAAATCACCCAGTTCTTCATCTAATTGTGTTAACAGTTTAGATTGCTGTGTTTTTAATACAGGATCAAGGGCATGACGTAAGAATGGAATTTGTGCACATGCCTGACGCAATTGTACTAAATCACGTGGACGTGCACTCCCCAGAGCGACACGACTGAGTACACGTTCAATATCACCAATCTCTTTGAGCACCAAGCGCACAGGTGATTCGTGATAGCCTTTTAATAATTGCTCGGTTGCATCAAGACGCGCATCCAAAACGGCGGTATCACGAATCGGTTGCATCAAGGTCCGACTGAGTAAGCGTCCACCCATTGCGGTTTGGCAATCATTAATCAACTGGAATAAAGATGTGCCATGTTCAAACAATGGCTCAATAATCTCTAAGTTGCGACGGGTGATCGGATCAAGTGCAATAAAGTCGGTACTTTGCTCAATTTGAATGGAACGGATATGTGGTAAGGCCGTTTTTTGAGTTTCTTTGGCATAGTGAATCAGTGCTGCGGCAGCGGCTTTTGCCAGTGGAAGTGGATCTAAGCCAAATCCAGATAAAGTCGATACACTAAACTGATCGCACAAGGTCTTTTGGGCATTATTTAAATTGAAATCGACATTCGGACGTTTAGTGATTGGGCAGTCCAGATTTTTCTTAATTTGCTCAATAATATTCTGATCCACCAGATCTTCATCGATCAGAATTTCACTTGGCATTAAACGCGCCAGTTCAATGGCCAATTGTTCAGGTTTATAGTCTTGTTGTTGAACTTTAAAGATGCCTGCACTCAAGTCGAGTAAGGCGAAACCAATTTGATTTTGTTGAATACAGAGCGCAACCAGATTCGACGATTGGTAACTTCCCAATAAAGCATCATCGGTTAATGTGCCTGGCGTTAAGATACGGACTACTTTACGCTCAACTGGACCTTTGCCTGTGACCTCACCAACTTGTTCGCAGATGGCGACAGTACGGCCAGCTTTGACTAAACGAGCCAGATAGCCCTCTGCTGCATGATAAGGTACACCCGCCATTGGAATTGGCTGACCACTGGCTTTGCCACGGTGGGTCAGGGTAATACCTAAAAGTTTGGCTGCTAAATGTGCATCTTCAAAGAAAAGCTCATAAAAATCGCCCATACGGTAGAACAGCAATGCATGTTGATAGTCTGTTTTAACTTTGAGATATTGCTGCATCATCGGCGTATGTGATGAAAGATCAGTCATGATTTCAGCGCTATTCATGCGTATTAAACTCTTTAAAAATCAATAATATTTACTTTTGGTGATTGAACCAATTTCAGTTTTTGTGAATATGGATGCCACTCAAATAATGATGACAACTAAATAAACGTAGAGAATTGCATCCATAGTATAAAGCGGCTTCAAGCCTTTCTAGTGATGCAATGGTAACAAATTTGAGTTATTGAAAAAAAGGGTGGTGAAATGAGAGTATGTATATTCAATGTACAGTTAGCCATTTACGATAAAATCATAGATTTTGAATGGTAGGGTTTTACATGAAAACTTTTTCTTTTTAAATGCTTATGATGCATAGTCAAAGATTTAATATGATTTTACTTCGATGCAAAATTAAGTGAAATAAGTTAACAGCCGGAGTCTTGAGCCGCTATCATTGTCTTGATAATTACAGTATTAAACTGAGTACTTAATAATGAAAAATATTTTATTTATTTCTGCTATTTTGATTCAGCTACCAAGCTATAGTCTCGCTAATGACTCAACCGGTTATGTCGGTACGGGTGGCGTTGCCTATCTTAAAAATGCGCAGATTGCGATGCAAAGTGAAGAGCTATTTATTAGTAAAAAGCTGATTAAGGTGGATTATCTGTATAAAAATTTAAGTTCTCAAGATGTGACGGAAACCATTTTATTTCCCTTACCGCGTATCGATAACTTCTTTGAAGCGGATTTTTCCCATACCGAAGCATTGTTAAAAAGCTTTAAAATTATTGTTGATGGTAAAAATATAAAACCAGAAATGCATGTGCGCACCTTTATCCAAAAGGATGAAAAGTCGCCGCTGATTGATGCAACAGATCTATTTAAACAATGTGGTTTTAGCCAAACAGAGATGCTTAATCCTTGGGTTCGTAACAATGATGACTCTAGCTATTATGTTGATAAATTAAAGCAATGTAAGCAGCCAAAAATGCAGAAAATTTTGGCGAATTTTAAACCAGATGATGAAATTCCATGGTCATCTCAAGTGATTTATAGTTGGAAGCAAACCTTTAAAGCCAATGCGTTGACTAAAATTCAGCATCAATATCAACCTTTGGTGGGTGGTTCGGTTGCGCTATATCCGGATGAATATAATCAGAACTTTTGTATGGATGCTCAATTTAAGCAGGGCTTAAAAAAAGCCAGAGCAGAAAATTCACCGTTTAATGCATTAAGCTATATTCTGACCACAGGTGCCAATTGGGCAAAGCCTATTGAAAACTTTAAGTTAACGATTGAGCGTGATAAAGACGAACTGGTTTCATTTTGTTGGGATGGCAAAGTTAACAAAATTAGTCCGACTCAATTTCAAATGAGCAAAACCAAGTTTGTACCAAAACAAGATTTAGACGTTATTTTTGTTCATCTCCCATAAACCCATACAAACTTTAATCTGTATAAAATTGCATCACTTGTTATTGTGTGTCATAACCTAACTATGGCGCACAATAACAAGAGGATGCCGTATGTTGCTCAAGGGAAAAGTAGCAGTAATTTTTGGAGGCAGCGGTGCAATTGGCACTGCGATTGCGCGGGTTTTTCTTCGTGAAGGAGCACATGTTTATTTATGCGCAAGAGATTTAAATAAACTACAAAACATTGCGACACAACTGCAAAAACATAAAGGTGTGGTACATACCGTTAGTGTTGATGTGCTAGATAGCCAAGTAACCAGTGAGGCAGTTGCTCAAATTGCCCAAGCGACGGATGGACTCGATATCGTCATTAATGCGACCAGTTTTATACATAATCAGGGTAAAGAACTTTTGGAGTTAAACCTTGATGAGTTCGTTGGGGGAATAAATCCATTTCTAACGGCGCAGTTTAATATATCGAAAGCTGTGGTTCCTTATATGGGCGGTAAGCGCGGCGGAACCATCATTTCAATTGTGGCACCATCAGCTCGGATGGCAATACCGGGACATTTAGGACATATTGTGGGCTGTGCTGGAATTGAAGCGTTTATTAAGGCGCTTGCCAGTGAGTTAGGTTCTAAAAATATACGGGTACTCGGTGTGCGCTCGCATGCAATTGTTGATGCGGTTCAAGCGGGTTCTTATACACGTGAATTGTTTGAGTCTAAAGCACAGGCCATGGGGCTCAGCATAGGGCAATGGCTTGAAGGTGCTGCTCAGGGCACCATGCTAAAGCGACTACCGACACTTTCACAAGTTGCAGAAACCGTTGCTTTCCTTGCCTCGGAACATGCGAACTCAATGACCGCAACGGTTGTAAACATGACCGCTGGTGCAATAATTGATTAA
The DNA here is from genome assembly GCF_000369645.1 of Acinetobacter sp. CIP 64.2. Classification (NCBI taxonomy): domain Bacteria; kingdom Pseudomonadati; phylum Pseudomonadota; class Gammaproteobacteria; order Moraxellales; family Moraxellaceae; genus Acinetobacter; species Acinetobacter sp. CIP 64.2. The sequence continues at coordinate 1,401,029 of NZ_KB850122.1, read as the reverse complement.
AAATAAATATTATATTTTGTTTTATTTCAAACGATTAAATGAGTATTTGTTGCTCTGATGCTAGGTGGCTTGCATAAAAAACTGCTGATGTTGCTAGCTTAATTATGGAAATACCTTTCATACTATAAAAGAGAGGAGTTTTTTAGACAGGATGAAACGTGAATTTAAAAAATCTGGAAGCATTTTACTGGGTGGTGACGCTGAATAGTTTTAATAAGGCAGCGACAAAATTACAGACCACTCAGCCAGCAGTTTCACAAAAAATCACTGCCATTGAAAATGACCTTGGATTTAAAGTTTTAGATCGAAGTTTTCGCCAACTGAAACCCACGCATAAGGGCATGACCTTATTTAAATATGCTGAAAAATTGATGCGTTTAGAAACTGAACTCATCGCAGAATTAACTGAAAATCAGCATTTGACTGGCATAATTCGTTTAGGCGTTTCGGAAACTATTGTCTACACATGGTTGGTCGAATATATCGAGAAAGTTCAGCAAGAATTTCCCAAAGTTTCGGTGGAAATTGTGGTTGATCTGACCCCGAATTTACAAGAAGGTGTACGCACAGGTGATCTGGACATGGCTTTTTTGCTGGGACCAACATTGGCTTTTGAGTGTATCGAACAGGCGCTTTGTGATTTTGAACTCAGCTTTTTGGCTTCGCCGTCATTTAAGGGTGGGGTTGGGCAAATGTCATTGAAAACCTTGATGTCGCATACGATCTTAACCTATCCAAAAATAACTTATCCCTATAAAGAACTTAAAGCAAAAATGAAGGAACAGGGGCTGGATGAGCCGCTTTCGATCACCAGTTATTCTTTAGCCACACTGTTACGTTTGGCTGAGCAAGGTTTGGGAATCGCTGTGGTGCCGACCTTAACCGCTTTAAAAGAAATTACCGATGGTCGATTAGAAATATTAAATACGCCAATTCAGTTAAAGACCTTTCACTTTACCTCGATTTATATTCAAGGCAGTGATGTTGCTTTAAAAGAGAAATTAACCGATGTCGCCGTGATGGTCTCAGAAAGTGCGATGCAAAGGCTGAATCAACACATCAAAAAATAGAAGCTGCTTCACTTACTTTACAGTGTATTGCTTTGCTCTAGAACAAGGTCATTTGTTGGATAAGCCATAAAAGCAGCTTATGGAATGTGATAAGTAAAATTTATATTGAACAATATTAAAAATAAAAAATTAATAAATTCATATTCTTACTTTAAATTTTTTCTGTAAAAAGTCGTATTGTCCAGCTGGCTTGCTTATGTTCTTATTCTAAATGGAAGATTTGATTACCCATCGCGTTGTGGGAGAACAGGGAATCTTTTTGATTTAAAAGGATTAAAGCAGATCGTTTGTAAATAAAATGATGCTCTTGGATCAAGTTAAAAATCGCGTTATTGAGCTCAAATGGATGAGGAACGCATAAATATGTCTTTACTGAAGTCTTCTTTTCTATCCGATCGCCAATGGGCCATCGTCGCCTCAATATTTATGATGGCAACTTCGGCAATGGGGCCTGGATTTTTAACCCAAACCGCTGTATTTACGGTGAAGTTAGGTGCCGCATTTGGGTTTGCCATTTTAGTTTCAATTTTGATTGATTATGTGGTGCAACAAAACATTTGGCGTGTAGTGACCCTCACGCAAATGCGTGCATCCGATATTGCCAATAAGGCTTTACCGGGCAGTGGTTATCTGCTCGCGTTTCTGGTGATTCTAGGCGGTTTCTTCTTTAGCATCGGAAATATTGCAGGCGCGGCATTAGGTCTCAATGCGCTATTTGGTTTGGATACCAAGTGGGGCGGTATCCTCAGCGGTGCCTTGGCGATTTTGATTTTTGCTTCAAGAAAAGCCACGCTTGCGATGGATAAAAGTATGATTGTATTGGGATTGCTGAAAATCATCCTGATCATCATTGTGGCTGTGATTGTAATGCCACCTGTTGGACAAGCGGTACAGCAAACCTTTGCACCAGACCAAATTGATTTTGCCATTATTACCACCATTGTCGGTGGCACGGTTGGTGGGTATATCTGCTATGCAGGTGCACATCGTTTACTGGATAAAGGCGCAGTTGGTCCCGAAAATATCGATGAAGTGGCCAAAGCTGCAACCAAAGGTATTGTGGTGGTTGGCATCATGCGCTATGTGCTGTTTCTAGCATTCTTGGGTGTGGTGGTCAGTGGAGCAAGTATTGATCTCGCCAGTCATAATGCCAATCCTGCCGCACAGGCATTCCATTACGCTGCGGGGACATTCGGTTATAAATTATTTGGCCTGATCTTCTGGGCAGCAGGGATCAGTAGCACCATTGGTGCAGCCTATACCTCGGTTTCATTCTTCACTGCATTTAAAAAGAACTTAACGCCAAAGCAAAGCAATTACACCACGATTAGCTTCATTGCCTTGGCCTTATTACTGTATGTGGTATTAGGTGCAACGCCAGCCGGTCTATTGATTTTTGTTGGTGGGTTTAATGGTTTAGTTCTACCAATCGGACTTACCATTTTTGTCTATGTTGCGGCTTGCCGTAGAGACTTGATGGGCAATTATAATTATCCAAAATGGTTAATTATTCTGGGTGCGTTAACCTGTGTGTTGACGTGGTGGATGGGCTATATGTCGTTTACAACCGTGTTTAACTATTTGACCAAACTGTAAGCCAGATGATCGTGAATTGATAAAGGAATGATGCCATGTTTGTAGATTTAAATAGTGATTTGGGCGAAAGCTTTGGTTCATGGAAAATGGGCAATGATGATCAGATTTTGCCTGTGGTGACTAGTGCCAATATTGCATGTGGTTTTCATGCAGGAGACCCGCTTGGCATTTTAAAAACAGTGCGTAAAGCCGTTGAACTGGGTGTCACGATCGGTGCACATGTGTCTTATCCAGATCTAGTTGGTTTTGGTCGCCGTAATATGGATGTGTCACGTGACGAATTGATTGCTGATGTGCTGTACCAAATTTCAGCGCTGGATGGTTTAGCAAAAGTGGCAGGTTCAAAAGTGCAATATGTTAAACCGCATGGTGCACTCTACAACACCATTGCCCATGATCAAGCTCAGGCAGCCGCAGTGATTGATGCGATTAAAATGTATCATCCTGAACTGGTTCTAGTGGCTTTGGCAGGTTCAAACTTGGTCGAGCAGGCACGTGCTGCGGGTTTAAACGTGGTGTCGGAAGCATTTGCAGATCGTGCTTACAACAGCGATGGTTCACTGGTGTCTCGTCGTTTAGACGGTGCAGTTTTACACGACTCAGCATTTGTGGCCAGTCGTGTGGTGTCCATGCTGAAAAATGGTGGAGTAGAGTCAATTGATGGTGTATTTACTCCCATTCAGGCTGACACCATTTGCCTACATGGTGACACCGATGGCGCTTTAGAAATGTCAGCAGCGATTAAAGCCGAACTACTAAAACACAAGATTGAAATCCGCCCGTTTGTAAATAAAGTATAAGGATGAGCACCATGTATAAGGATATTAAAGTCGACCCAGCTCAGCTTGAAGCCGCTTTAGATGCACGCTTAAAAATCCGTGCTGGTTTTGATCAGCCGACAGCAGGCATGGCTGCGGGTATGACGCAAGTGAATATGATTTCGGTGCCGAAAGCGTGGGCCTATGACTTTTTGCTCTATGCACATCGTAATCCGCAAAGCTGTCCAGTGCTGGATGTGCTCGAAGAAGGCATCTATGCAAGCAAGCTTGCCGCAGATTCAGACATCCGAACCGATTTCCCGCGTTATCGCATTTGGAAAGAGGGAGAAATGGTCGATGAAGTGACTGATGCGAGCGAGATTTATCATGCACATCCTGATTTGGTGACTTTCTTAATTGGTTGTAGTTTTTCTTTTGAAACTGCTTTGCAAGAAGCGGGGATTGAAGTTCGTCATATTCAAGATAAGACCAATGTGCCAATGTATCTGAGTAATATTCAGTGCCAGCCCGCAGGGCGTATTTCAGGCAATATGGTGGTTTCCATGCGACCTATTCCGTCACATCAAATTAGTGAAGCGGTAAAAATTACCGCACGTATGCCGAGTGTGCATGGCGCACCCGTACATATTGGATATCCTGAAGGCTTGGGCATTCGGGATCTAAATCAGCCTGATTTTGGTGAAGCCTCCCGAATCGAAGCAGGTGAAATCCCCGTGTTTTGGGCCTGTGGAGTCACTCCACAAGCGGCAGTCATGAACTCTAAAATTCCTTTTGCAATTAGCCATGCACCTGGCCATATGTTGATTACCGACATTCCTGACCGGGCTTGGATGGGCTAATTGGACTAAGCAACCATTAAAAAGGATAAGCCAATGCGTTTTTTATCGGTAAACGCCGACTGTTTCCTGATTGAGCTTGTAAGCCTAGAAGAAACTTTGGCCTTGTACAATACATTGCAAAACAGGCCATTAAATGGAATTAAAGACCTAGTCCCTGCTGCCAAAACAATTTTGGTTTTTTTCAACGAGATCGAAACCAACTTTAAGACGCTGGTTGCTTCAATTCAGAGCCTCAAAGTTGATGCTGGATTTGAGCGTAGTGGTCAAGAAGTGATAGTCCCGATTCGTTACGATGGTGAAGACCTTGCACAGGTGGCTGAGTTGCAAGGGCTGTCTGTTGTTGATGTGATTAGAAAACATCAGCAAAGCGTGTGGAATGTGGCTTTTATTGGTTTTGCGCCGGGCTTTGCTTATATGAGTAGTCCTGACCGACCTTTTACCGATATTCCACGCTTAACGGTTCCACGTAAAAAAATACCTGCAGGCTCGTTAGGCTTGGCTGGGAGATATTCTGGTATTTATCCGAAAGACAGTCCGGGTGGCTGGCAACTGATTGGCACCACAACAGAAAAAATGTGGGATTTAGCGCGAAAAAATCCAGCGCTCTTGTTGCCGGGCATGACGGTACATTTTGAAGATGTCACGCATCGTCCAACAACGGTGAATATAGCGCAGCAAATCACGCGTACGGTTGAACCGAAACAATCGGTGCCATTGTTTAGCATCACTGCACCCAGTTTACAGATGCTTATTCAAGATGAAGGACGTTTTAACCAGACCAAGCTAGGGGTGGGTATTGCAGGAGCAATGGACGTATCTGCGATGCACAGTGCCAATCGTCTTGTAGGGAATCCAACTGATACGCCCGTGATTGAGGTTTTAAATGGTGGCTTAAAGGCCAAACTGCAGCATGCCGCCGTAATTGCAGTGACAGGCGCCATCTCAAATATCCGTGTGAAATTTGCCGACGGTCAAACTGCAGATTTTGCTAGTTATCAGCTCATTGATCTGGATGACGGTGATGAGTTTCACATTCAGCCGCCTACAGCGGGGCTGAGAAACTATCTTGCCGTTCGTGGTGGCATTGAGGTTCAACCTGTTTTAGACAGTGCTTCATTTGATAGTTTGGCGGTGTTAGGGCCAGAACCGCTAAAACTTGGTGATACCATTTATCAGGGGCGGGTCAAAGTCACCAATATCAGCATTAACGAAGTGGCTCAACTAAATCTGCCCAAAGTCGGTGATCTGGTTGAGCTCGATATTGTGATGGGCCCACGCACTGATTGGTTTGAACCAGACAGTATAGACCTACTCTGTCAGCAGGAATGGCTGGTGACCAATGAAAGCAATCGCGTTGGACTTAGACTGTCAGGTGCTGAACCTTTAACTCGCAAAATTAGCCATGAACTGGAAAGTGAAGGTGCGTGCATTGGCGCTTTGCAGATTCCACCCAGTGGTCAACCAGTTTTGTTTATGAATGATCACCCTTTAACGGGTGGATATCCCGTCATTGCTGCGGTTGCGAAACACCATTGGAACTTGGTGGCACAGATTCCCGCGGGTTGCCGTATCCAATTTAAAAAAATTGCTGAATTGACAGATTTTGAGAATAAAAGATGAAAACTGAAAAATTATTGATTGCCAATCGTGGTGAAATTGCCGTCCGTATTATTCATGCTTGCCGTGATATGGGCATTGCATCGGTCGCGCTATATGCCGATGACGACATTGGCAGTATGCATGTCGAGCTTGCCGATGAGGCTTGGGGCTTGGCTGGTGCGACTGCCAGTGAAACCTATTTAAACATTGCGGCCATTATCGAGATTGCAAAAAAATCCCAAGCAACGATGGTGCATCCGGGTTATGGCTTTTTATCTGAGCGTGCCGAATTTGCCCAAGCGGTGCTTGATGCAGGCTTAAAATGGGTGGGGCCTTCACCAAACGCGATTGAAAAACTGGGTGATAAAATTGAAGCGCGTAAAATAGCAGCTTCGGTGGGTGCACCTTTGGTTCACGGGACGCAAGACCCGCTCAACAATGCTGATGAAGCTTTGGATTTTGCCAAACAATTTGGTTTGCCGATTGCGATTAAAGCCGCATTTGGTGGTGGCGGTCGAGGTTTAAAAGTGGCTTGGAAACTTGAAGAAGTCAAAGAGCTGTATGATTCGGCGGTACGTGAGGCCAAAGCTGCTTTTGGTCGTGGTGAATGTTTTGTCGAGCAATATCTGAATCAACCCCGTCATATTGAAGCTCAAGTGATTGCCGATCAACATGGCAATATTGTGGTGCTGGGGACACGTGATTGTTCATTGCAACGCCGTAACCAGAAGTTAGTCGAAGAAGCACCAGCACCCTTTATTAGTGATGAGACTTACCAACAAATTTTACACTCGGCAAAAAACATTTGTCAGGCAGCAAACTATGTCGGCGCAGGCACAGTTGAATATTTACTCAGCAGAGATGGCAAGCTGTCATTTTTAGAGGTAAACACCCGTTTGCAAGTTGAGCATCCTGTTACTGAAGAAACCGCAAAGGTGGATTTAGTGGTAGAACAAATCCGTGTTGCACAAGGCCATGAACTTTCGATTAAAGCGACACCCAAAGTTCAAGGTCATGCCATTGAGTTTCGTATCAATGCCGAAGACCCAGCACGCGGTTTTATTCCTGCTTTTGGGGTATTGAGCTTGTTTGAAGCACCGTTTGGTCATGGTGTGCGAGTCGATACAGGCGTTCGCACGGGTTCATTGGTCTCCAGTCATTTTGACTCACTCATGGCAAAACTGATTGTGACTGGCCCAACCCGTGAGGTTGCGATTGCTCGTGCCAAACGTGCCTTAAAGCAATTTAAAATTGAAGGGGTTGCCTCGGTTCTAGACTTTCATCGTGCGGTACTCAATGAGTCTGACTTTACAGATGAATTTAATGTACATACCCGCTGGATCGAAAATGACTTTAAACAAGAGTTAAAGCCAAGCAAGCGTGGTATTCCAAACCATCAACAACCGATGTTGCTCAGTTATATTGAAATTGATGGCAAATTACATCGTTTAGGCTTACCAGCAGGTATGTTTGCACAAGGTTCAGTAACAACGACAACGCCAGTACAATCTGCCGAGCCAGAAATACGAGCTGAGCATTTACTTGCACCCATTCATGGGGTAATTAGCGCTTGGAAAGTTGCGCAGGGTGAGCAGGTTACAGAAGGACAAATGGTGGCCATTATGGAAGCCATGAAAATGGAAGTCCCTGTGTTGGCACATCGCAGTGGCATAATAAAAAGCATGGTAGAGCAGGGAAGTACCAATCAAGCGGAATCAATTATTGGCATGATTGAGTGAGGCTTGAAACAGGTCTTTATTGCTGAAATTGAAGTATAGAACGTATAAAAAAAGAGGCAATGATTTGCCTCTTTTTTATTTCATAACGAATGAAGATTTATTTAAGTTCGTAATCAGCTAACAGACCTTTATGATCGTAGTGCAGTACAATATTTTTGGAATTCTGAATTTTTGCTAAATCATCCATTGGAATGAAAAAGCATTCTGCCAATAAAGATGGACTAACATTGTTGATTGTGGACTTTTCAGTCTTGCGGTAGCGTAACCAATTATAGCTTGCCCATAACAATAAAGAGGTACAGCACATCGCAACGATCAGTGTTAACCAAAAGAAATTATGGATCTGTACGCTGATCTGTTCTGCAAAAATATAATTTTTAATTAATTTACCTTGGTATAGCCATAAAAATATTACCAATAAGGGTAAAAACAGCAGTGTCCAGAGTGCCCAACCGATGCCTTGAAGTAAATAGTGTGCGCCTTTGTTTTTTACATATTGCTGTTGGTCAATATATTCAGGAATATCGAGTTGTGATTCATCAACAACAATATTTGAATGGAGGGGTTTCATTCGGATTCTCCTCTAAACCCACGATCTGGGCTGACCCATCTCGCTCTTTTTTTAGGTGTAAATAAGGCTTTCGGGACAGCAACAACGGTGGTTGCTGCACTGAGTATCCAGAAAAATAGTGGGTACCAAATCACCCAGAAATAATTTCTCAAGAAACGATTAGCGTCATATCGTTTGTCGATGAATAAGCTGACAAAAAACTGAATCAGACAGGTGACCGCTAAAATGACGCCGTACCACTGTGGAAATAAGGATTTAATCTGCCATGTTGGGGACAGCGGAACGACTAATCCAAGGAAAAACAGGAGAATGATCAGAAAAATGACGTATGCCCAAATCATACTGGTAATTGCTTCAAGCGCGACAGGCCACATTTTGAGTGCTGAAACTTTAAAAAGCTTGGGAAGGTAGGTTTTGATGACTTCAACGCCACCTTGAGCCCAGCGCAATCTTTGTTTCCATAACCCTTTAAAGGTTTCAGGCATATAGATGTAACACAGTGCATTTGGAACATAGTGAATATCCCAGCCAGCGAGTTGGAGTTTCCAAGAGATATCAATGTCTTCAGTGATCTTATCTTCTGACCATAATCCCACTTGCATAAGTGCTGTTTTTCTAAAGCCGGCAATGACACCTGAAACTGTAAAAATACGTCCATAAGTCCGTTGCGCACGTTTAATTAAGCCAATAATGGATGAAAACTCACCGACTTGTAGTTTTCCCAGGATACTTGAACGATTTAAAATTCGAGGATTACCAGTCACTGCGCCGACCTGATTAAATGCCGTCAGTTGATGCATCATCCAAATCGCAGCATGCGGATGCAGCAAAGCATCCCCATCAATACAAATCAGATATTCGTGTTGGCTCACCATCATGCCAGAACGTAAGGCAAACGCTTTTCCTTGGTTTTCTGCCAGATGTACAACCCTTAAACTTGGATGTTTAAGCGCCAACTCATCCAGAATATTTGCGGTATTGTCAGAACTACCGTCATTGACCGCGATGACTTCAAATTGAGGATATTGTGTTTGTATGGCAAAACGTATGGTTTCTCGAACTTGAGCTTGTTCATTGAAACAAGGAATGATAATGCTGCATCCCTGTTCTGATATCTCGGGCAAGTGGTTTTGTTGATATTCACGTTTAAAGTAGAACCATAGACCACCGACCATCCATGTCCATGCCATGACCAATGGATAGAGAAAAGCAAATAAAAAGAGAATTTCCATTAAGCTCATGGTTGTGCTCCATGGACCTGCTGATCAATAAAAGGATTGCGATAACTGATTGGACTCTCATTTAAGCTCAGTGGTGTAAATAATTGTTCATGCACCGCTTTTGCATTATCAAAGCGGTAATTGCTTAAAACCAGTTTTTGGATTCCATGTCTTTGTAAGTTTAAAAACTGTTGTTGCAAGACCTGTAATTCTTTTGCGGAAGTTTGGTCTCGATTCACTAAGGTGACCATCAATCTGGCTTTTTGTGGGGCAGTTAAATGATCAACTTGTGCTATAAATTTTTGATAGGTTTGGAGGTGATCTAGACTGTCGATCTCAATATTCAGTAATGACACGAAGGGCAGATAGGTTTTAACAATTTGCTCTAAGCCCTGATCTGTTAAATCAGAGAGTGAAAGTTGTAGTGTTAAATGAAAGAGATTGCTTTGATTGAGATAAGGCGTGACCGCAGCTTGTACCTGCTGAGTCAGCTTTAAGATTTGAGCTTCTTTTTCCAGACAAGCTGAGTCCACAACGGTGCTATAACAACATGCAAGGAGTTGGTCTGTTTTTAAAATAATGCCATCCAGATTGGGATTATTCTGAATCAGGTCTTTACTTAAATCGACTGTTAAATGAGTCTGCTTCAGATCGGGATAAATAGGTATCTGGGCATACACCCGATGAAAAACCCGTGTTCGTGCCTGCCAATGGGTACGACTTAAAATATCCTGAGCCAGCTTTAAATGTTTGGTTGGGAAGTACGCTTGATTATCGTTTCTCTTATTATTATCAGCTAACGCATTAACGATTAAGGTATTGGTTTTTAACGCACTTAGATTGTTTAATAAGCTGCCTAATTGCTGATTAAACAAGGCGTCGTCTTGTGAAAATTGAGCCAGATCAAATTGCAAGCCGCGCATGGGTTCATACTCTTGTCGTTGACCATATTCCATAAAACCCGTGAGTTGTTCACGTAAATTTTCAGCCGTTGGATTATTCGAAACAATGCCGCGTTGAAAGGTTGCATCATTGGCATCATTTAATTTTTCCGTCCCCAAACTAAAAGACAGAGGAAAGCCTGCTCGATTGGCAATTTGAGTGACTTGTGGGTTGACCGCACCATAGGGCCAAATGATTGCAAGTGCATCTATTCCTAGTTTTTGCTGTAACACCTGTTTTGATTTCACCAAGTCGTTATAGATCCGCTGGCGATATTCTTGTTCAGTTTCATAGCGTTGATTGCTTAGATCATATTGTCGAGTCAGCGCGGCGGGTTTTTCATTTTTCTGTCTATTGGCCAGTACACCCTTATGCAAATCATGACTATGGCTGGCAAATTCGACTAAACCTGATTTTTGAATCTCTTGCAGTTGTTTCCAGCTCATCAAGTTATTTTGACCGTAGGCTTCATAAGCAGCTTGTGTATTACCTTCGGTCCAGCTGGTGACCAAAGCAAATACCACAGGGATTTGATATTGCTTGACCAAAGGATAGACATGGCTATATCCGCTTAAGGCGCCGTCATCAAAACTAATCAAAACTGCATTTTTAGGCAGGGGAACACCATGTTCCCGAGAGGCCATAATTTGTTTTAAGGTGATTGGAGTCCATTCAGAACGTTTCAGCCATTCAAAAAACTGCACTAAATTCTGGGTATTAATGGCATAAATATCGCGGTCACCCGTTTTCAAGACATCGTCACGGACATCATGAAAGGTCAGGCTGACAAAATGATGAGTGTCGAATTTTGCTTCGTCTGCTGCAAAGCTATAGATTGGAATGAGGATGACACAAGCTGAGAGTATTTTAAAAATATTAGAAAATTTCATTAGAATCGTCCTCCAAAACCGAACAGGGCATAGGTTTGATTCTCATTGATGCCATCATAAGGATGTTGCTTCCAACCAATGCCATAATGCAGTGCCCAGATCCGAGACAATTGCCACTCATGTCGATATTGCGCATCAAAAATGGGTTTAGAGCCGTAATCTTGTTGCTGGAACAGCCCTGCATTGATCGAAAAATTTTGATTGAAGTGACGTTCGTAATTTCGCCAAGTCAGCCAGTCATGGCTCAAGTTGACTGCGAGGCTATAACTTTGTTTAGGACTAAAATAAGCAACGTTATCTAAACGATTTTTTCCTAAAAATGCGGAAAAACCAGCTTGTGTGGTGTGGTGGGCAGTTTGAAAAATACGTTGATTATAGTTTGCAAAAAAATCATGACGTTTATTTCCATCACTAATATCGGTGTAGCCATATCCGGCATTGGCTTGTCGGGATTCATTTTGTTGCCATTGAATCGAAGCGCTATAAGATTCGCCATTTTCACCTTGATTGATGGCTTGTAATGGAATATTGGCTTGGGTGTTGAGGGATAATGCATACTGCCAATTGTCATTGAGTTGATGTGACCAATCCGCTCTGAAGCCTTGGCGCTGGCCCTCAGTATTTTGAGAGGCAACAAGCGCCAAATTTTTACCTTTGTCTTGCCAGTGTAGGCCTAAACCAAAGCGTTGTTCTTGTAGGTTGCCATCGGCATATTTTCCCCAAATATTCTGATGTTCAATAAAGAGACGATAATTGTCTGCAATCCAAGGTGAATATAAGGATGTATTCGATTCGCGATCGCGTGTCCCTTTGAGTGATTGCAAGAGTTGATTTTGCTCCGAACGACTACGTGAAAATCGACTTTCATGTGTAATCATCGCGTGATTGCGATCATCTAATTCCTGCCTACTTTTTATGACGCTGCTATCGTTTGGATAGTCTTCAACGAGATCTTTAGTTTGCTTACGCCAAGCTTGGATATCTCCAAGTGCTTGAGTGTTTTGCATGGCATTGATCCGTGTATATTTTGAGCGTGGTTCTAAACCATTTAAACGGTCAATACTGAGTTGAGCTTGGCGAGGGTTGTCACGCCAACGTTGGATTTTGGCTAAGTCATTTAAAAACTGAGCATTATTGGGAGCTTTGGCAACGGTAGCATTGAGATATTGCTCAGATAAATCGAGGCGGTTGTTATAAGCCATATTGAGAGCAAGCAGAGATAGATATTCATTTCGATCTGGGTGTACATTTTTATCGACACCTTTGGCTTCGCTGTATTCATATGTAGGAAGTAGTTCATCAGTCAAGCGAATGAGTGCATTGGCATCCTGATATTTTTCTTGCTCGATCAATGAATAATACAGTGAGGTATAGAGGCTAATATCTGGGTAGTTTTTTTCAGTTAATAGGGTACGGTAGATCATCTCAGCTTTGGCTGGTTGTTTATTTGCAAGGTAGGTATCTGCAATGGCATGGCGTGTATAGGCAGGCATTTGCTCAATAGAGGGTAAGGGAATTTGCCTTAAGATGCTCAACAGCTGTTGTTTTTCCCCACGATAACTTAATGCATACAGGTAGTCATAATAGAAACGATTGAACATGGCTTGATTCGCTGGAATCTGCTGTGCAATTTGCTCGCCTTCTTTCAGAACTTGATCGAGTTGTTCAAAACTTTTGTGATCACTTTCCGCACGAGCAGATAAATATTTTTGCTGTTTAATTGCCTCATTTATGTTTTGTGAAAATTTTCCAACTCTAGTTTGCCAAGTTAAATTCTCAGCTTTATCAGTGAGATGATGTTTCTGAGAAAAAGCTGCTGCCATTTCATAACTGCGAAGTGCAATTAAAATATTTAAATACTCCTTTTGAATGGTTTCATTTGTTGGCTGTTGGGCATAAGCCAACTGAATGGTTTGTAAGGCAGAAGTATTTTGTTGTAATAGACGATATACATATGCGACAAGGGCAAGTTGTTCAGCGTTCATATGCTTGGCATCAAGATTTTTTAATATCTTCGCTGCTTCAGCCTGCTGTTTATTTTCTGCAAATAATACAGATTTTAGAATTGAAACTTGTAATTCATTATGTTTTTGATATGGTTCAAACTTTTCTAGTAATACCAATGCGTCAGCAAACTGTTTTTGGTCACGTAAAAGTTTCACTGTTGCGAGCTGAGCATATTCTGGGAATTGGCTTGGTAAAATCCGCTGTGTTAAATGGGTCAAAGTAGTTTGGGGGATGCCTTGGATTTGCGAAGCTGACAAGAGGTAGTCAGCTAGAATTTTCTGTTGTTCAGGATATTGCTGTAATAGCAATTCAAGCGTTGTCAAACCTTGTGCTGTTTGTCCATTTTTAATCTGAGAAATTGCTTTTTCTCTTAATAAATCAGTGGAGTGTGCATATGAAAGATTTGAAATTAAAAAAAACAATAGACTGGTTGGAAGGAATGGCTGAATATTTTTCATAAATAATTTGATTGTTAAGTATTTCTCATTTTTATTTTAATATGTGATTTAAATCGCATATTGTCTTGCTTGTGTATAGCAATTTATTTTGTCTTATTCTAATTAAGTATTTATTTATCAGTCGCTTAAGATTTATAAAGATTTCCTAGTTAAATTTCAGGATATTTTTTATGTTTTTTCTATCTGTTGCTTTGTGTATTTTGTGTGTTTACTTTTTATGCTGCGGATGAATGATGCAATTAATATTCAAGGTCATAAATTTTGGATTCGATCCATATTCAGAATAGGTGATTAAGATTTTATAAAGATATTTTTAAGTAAAATCATGAAATTGTATAATCTATCTCTTCATCGATTTATAAGTTGTAGATGAAGGACTGAGATAAGCGGGAATAGCACATATAAAAGAAATTGATTTTTACTGGAATTACAAAAAAAAATAAATGGATCTGTTGTGCAAAGTTGTTTTTTAAAAACTCATTAGCGAGCTCTTTCTATGAAAATGGAACGAGTGATTTCATCCAAGAAGATCAAGGCAACGTCCTTTGTGAGATAAAGCTGGCTCTTATCGCTTGGGCGAGCATTTACTTGATGGTGCAATCTATTGATAAGTTTGTCTTGAATAATATTTACACTTTTCTTTTATAGAGTCTTGCAGACATTTCTTAAATTTGTAATCCTTGTTCAAAGGGTGTCTAGTTGAACTTAGGCAGGTGTTTGTTGTAGTCGGGCCGCTACAACTTAATTAAAGAGCACCTGTATGTTTAATCTAAAGATTTTTGACACAATCTCTACGGAAGTATTGACTTTAAAAAGTGATCTTGAACTGAATACAGAAATTCAACTGATCACAAAATATAAAAGTTCGCACTCCGAAGCCTATAAAAAAGCCATCGTTTTAATATTTAAAGAACGAGGTTATTCAAGCTTGGAAATAGGGCAATTATTAGGGTCTTAATTCTTAGATTTCTTTATTAAATCAAGATCACAGAAACGATACATTGCTAACTATATGTATTTATTTGAAATATAGTCAGTTCTGGAAAATTGTTTAGCGGATATAACAGTATTGTTTAGTCAATATGCTATATTCCTTCAATTTTTTGGGTTGCTGATATGAATATAGAGCAAGGTAATTTAAACCTATTTCATTTTATAAATGCCTCTGAAAACGCGTCTGAATTTACAATAAAGCTTGCGATATTTGTTGCTAATGATTTGTTATATTTAGTGGTTTTAGGTTTTTTGATTGCTTGGCTAAAAGGGAGTTTTGCTGTTAAAAAGCAAATTGTTAAAGCGACAATTTTTACTTTAATTGCTTTTATTGTTAGTCAGATCATCTCGAACTATTTTTATTATCCTCGTCCTTTTGTTGCAGAGATTGGACGGACGATTATAGAACATGCACCGAGTGGATCATTCCCAAGTGATCATATGCTATTTTTTAGCACCATCGCTTTCTCATATCTATTTTCTCAGCAAAAGCGTATCGGTTATATCTTCTTAATTCTTGCATGGTTTGTGGCGTGGTCTCGTGTTTATTTAGGGGTTCATTATCCTTTGGACATGATCGGGGCATTTACGCTTGCACTGTTACTCAATTTGGTCGGCATCTCGATCTGGCAGAAATATGGAAATTACTTGGTGAGTTGGATTTTAAAAGTTTACCAATATGCATTCTCAAAATTTATCAAAAAGGGATATATACGCTAACGATTCAGTTTCAATTAAGCTAAGTGTTTTAATCTAAAACTACGGTTTAACCGTAGCAAGCAAAGCAATACTTTAGCCACATTCTCCAGATGTGGCTTTTTTTTGATGATTTAAACAAGTCAGTTAGATAATTTCAGATGGGCACAATTCTTTAGCTGTGGGTGTGGCTAGTTCATGTATCAATAATATTGACTCAAAATTTAATCAGGAAAGTTTAGGCGCAGTTTCCTTCATTAATATCGGAACACGTGCTTGGATTAGCATCAAGATGGGGACTAATGCCATCTCAAAATATGCCGCATGATTCGGAAATAGCAACTTATACTAATCCTTTATATTTGGGTATTGAGGTGGTGCAAAGAATATATTTGGAAGCTGCTAATTTTTCACAGGTAAAGTGGGATGTTGTACCAGTGTTTATTTGGCCAGTCGTCATTTTGTCTTTAGCAGC
Organism: Acinetobacter sp. CIP 64.2; assembly: GCF_000369645.1. Lineage (NCBI taxonomy): Bacteria > Pseudomonadati > Pseudomonadota > Gammaproteobacteria > Moraxellales > Moraxellaceae > Acinetobacter > Acinetobacter sp. CIP 64.2. Next base: position 1,385,155 of record NZ_KB850122.1, on the reverse strand, counting down.
ATGGCTGTTTTGAAATCACTTGTCCCAAGATCTGTAGAGATGGAGATGATCAATTGTATTTAATCCAGCTAGATAAATTAAACTCGATACTTTCATGGATTGGAAAAAATCTTATATGATTTTGTAAAATATTTAGCTTAGATCATTCTAAGCATTAATCGTGTTGCTTAGTGTAAAAATGTAATAAAAATCAAGTATACTTCTCCAAACATTTTTATTAGATTGCTATGAATTTAAAAATATTAAGCCTATGTTTTATAGCAACTTTTTTAGGGGTGGGCTGTGGCGAGCAACCGAATAAAATTGCAGAATACTCAGAGGCGAGAAAACAATTTGATTTGATTGATCAGAAAATCAATGCACTCATGGATATCTTAGATAGCCCTCAGACAGAGCGAGCAAAACTGTTACAAGTCTTGTGCCATGATTATCCTGAGATATTTGAGAAGCAATACATCCCTGCATTATTGAAACTGGCATCCAAAGAATACACCGAGAAACAGTTAAGGAACGAACTGGAACTCGTTATGTCCTATTATGAACATAAATTACTGATCCGCTGCGAATAATGCATGTTTTGTGTATTAGGCACTGTGCTTGATGCAATTCTGTCTTTATAAATAGACAAATAACAAATAAGTCACCCCTTAACCTGAGTGCTAAGGGGGACTAGAGGAGTACAGGAATTCCGCTATTCCTATAGCATCGTTGGAACTTCTTCTGGGCGCATATCGAAGATCAGCACTTCCGCATGCTCTCCGTTGCGAAAAGACAAGGTTCCACCTTCTCGGATACGGGCTGCATCACCCGCATTGAATGTGTGACCATTGATCTCTAAGTGACCTTTAGCAACATGAAGATAGACATAGCGACCTTCAGGAATATTGAATTCAGCACTTTCATCACCATCGAATAGACCAGAATAAATATTGATATCCTGTTTAATAGTTAATGTCTTATCACCACCTTTGGGTGAAATCATCAAGTGCAGTTTGCCGCGTTTATCTTCAGGTGAAATATGTAATTGTTGATAGCTTTGTTCAGTATTCGCTTCATTGGGTACTACCCAAATTTGTAAGAAGTGAACCTCTTCTTGTGCAGAGTGGTTGTATTCACTGTGGGCTACACCACGGCCTGCACTCATCAATTGAATATCACCAGGAACAATGACTGACCCTGTCCCCATTGAATCTTTGTGCTCCAATGAACCCTCTAATACATAGGAAATAATTTCCATATTGCGGTGAGGGTGTGTCCCAAAGCCTTTAGAAGGGGCAACGATATCTTCATTGATTACCAGCAAATCAGAAAAGCCAACTTGTTTTGGATCCCAATAATCTGCAAATGAAAATGAGTGGCGCGACTTTAACCAGCCATGATGTGCGGCACCTCTTTCATGAGCTAAACGTATATCAAACATCATCATTCTCCTTATTCATTGTTTTAACTGAGTTTAGTTTAATGTATTGGTTTTAAGTTTCATCTAGAAGAAATGGAACGTATTGTTCTAATTTTATGATGTATCAAGAGTACGACAATAAAACATTTGTTGAACAAAGCGAAGCTCTATTGATGGCATAAAAGCGTTTATCGGAAGCGCAATGATCGAGATGATGGCTTAAAGCTTATTCTTCGTTCGTTGAGATTGGGGGAGTCATGAGCGGACGATAGGTCAGGAAGAGAAATCATATTGTGTGTAAAAATAGACAATTTTACTGTCTAAAATGCTAATAAATTTCAAATGAAAAAGTTTATGGTTATTTTGATCGTATATAACTAAGGTTTGGATGTGGTATATAAAAAAACGATAGTATCGGAATATCGGAAAAGAAATAGAGAAAATGAAGTTGGGGTGAGTAAGTTTTACCTAAAAAGTTATCTGGTTTTTTTGTTAATGATGTGTTTATGGAATACCAATATTGGATATGGTTCTTTGTTCTTATATTTTTTAAATTTTGCTCTTGAAATAGTAAGTGAGTTTTATTTTTTAGTTGGCTTTTCTCTTATATTTAGTTTTATTGTGATTTTGTTTTTGGTTTTTATGATGTTTCTAATAGAGTTATTTTTCCTTAATAAAGAGCTATAAAATTTAGTAACTGTATTTTTTGTCTATTTGGGGAATGAAAAATAATGCCGATTTAATTTTACTATCAGTTTTGCAATGTTTCAATTTGATGATAAAAATTTTGTTTAATGGATGAAGAGGTAAGATAAAATATCAATTTTAAAATAAAGATTTAATAATATTTTTAAAAAACTGAGATTAGAAATGTGAATACAAATATCCTTTAACTGTCATTTTTATGTAGACATCACCCTCTGTGCTCAAAAACTTCCTTGAAATGATAAATTTTTTTATTGAAATGATAATTTTTTTATTGAGTTTTCAAGTAGATTCTTAGCATTATCTGTGACAAAAGTCACAAAAAAATACTTTTTTGTTTTGCATGCAAAGAGGTAAAAGATCAACGTACTGTGAATTTTTTAAATTGATTAAATAATATACTTACATGATTGGTTTTGTGATTCCTTCTTGGAGGTGTGGTTTTTGATATGATGTAGAGTAGGTAGTATGGTGTTGAGTCATCCTAATCAAGTTAAATTAGTATCAAGTGCGATGCTTAATTTATTGATTTATTTCTGTGTAAAAAATGATCTTAAAAATGCAAAGTATTTGAGCGAATATAAAACAAATCAGTTGATCCCATTTGATGAGTGGGCCGAATTGTTAGATGAGATTAATCAAAAATATCCCAAGCCAACACTAGGGCTGGAAATATCAAAATATGCTCAGCCTAAGCATCTTGGTATATTGGGTTATATTGGGTTGTCTTGTGAAAATATATTGGAGGTGTTAAATTTTTTTATAAAATACCAAAGACTTTTTTGTGAGACTAAACCAGCAAAAATGTCTGTCTCTGATAAATTTATTGTCATAAGCTGGGGGGTAGATCCTTATAGTAAAAATAATGCACTGATAGATGAGGTGCTAATGGGGGTTTTCTATGTATTTTTAAATCAATTAGTTCATCCTAATATTATCGAAGTACATCAGGTTGATTTTTGTGTAGAGAAAACAAAAAATTTTTATAATTATGAAAATTTTTTTGGATGTCCTGTTGTATTCGAAAGTGAAGAAGTTGCAATCTACATCTCAATGAATAGTCTTGATCTAAAAGTATCCAATGCTGATCCAGTACTAAATGATATTTTACTGAAGCAAGCAAACTTATTACTTTCTAAACGCCCTCATCTTGATGTTTTTGATGAGTTGATCCAAAAAACGCTGATTCAAGCGGTAAAGAAGGGGAATATTAGTGTTGATTATGTTGCACATAAAATTGGTTTGCCGTCTCGTATATTACAGTTAAAATTAAAGCAACAAGGCTATACCTTTAAAGAAAAGCTGAACCAAGTACGTCGAGATTTAGCTTTTGATTATCTTGCGGATCTGAATTTAAGTATTCTTGATATTTCGATGCTGTTGGCTTATCAAGAGCAAACCTCATTTATCCGAGCATTCAAAGCGTGGACGGGGATGAGTCCTTTACAATATCGAAAGAAAAAAATCTTAAATCATCATTCATAATTTTATTTGTGTTGCAGGAGGTTGACCAAGTTCTAGTCACGGTTTGATTTAGTAGTTTTCAAGCTTTATCAAGTTTGATAATGAAACATAAGCGCCATTATAGTGAAATATAAATCGCTGCTTCAGTTGAGGCTGAACACACAAAACTGTCAAAAAGAACCTGTTTTTTGTCAATATCCATTTACACATTCAAAAATGTAAATGATAATTAATATCATTTATTGCTTTTATGCTATTGAATGATGAATAATTCTCTTACCCCATTTCCATCACGCTTGCTTGACACTCTTTATACCGACTGCGAGGGCCTCCACTGCAATCTTTAAGTCGAAGCTTTGCTGTTAATTTTTTACATTATTGTTTTTTATTTAATTTTTTGGTTGTTTTGTGGCCTGTTTAGGCTGCTGATGAATTTTTATCTTTTGGTGAAGATGTATGTCTCAATCCCTCTCTCAAACAATGGTAATAAAGCCACTTGTAATGGCTATGGTTTTATCTATGAATTTATTGACCACATCTGCCTATGCCGATAGTAGGACAGGGGGGGCTTTGGTGAGTACTACGATAAAAGAACAAACCGTACAAGAAATATTGTTCAAGACCAAGGCACAGAATCAAATCTATCAGATGACCCCCATTGTTGTGCAAGCGGAGAAAGAAGATACCATCCAGTTTGGGCAGAGCGTATTAAATCAAAAAGCCATTGATCGTTACCAAGCCAACAATGTGGCTCAATTGCTGGATCATATGCCGAGTGTGGGGTCAGCAGGCTCACCACGACCAGGCGGGCAAACCATTAATATTCTCGGCATGGGTGGGGTTGAGGATGTACCAATTACTTTGGATGATTCGGTCAAAAGTTTTGATAAATATCGTCAAGGATCAGTTTTTATCGAACCAGAACTCTTAAAGAAAATTACGGTGGATAAAGGCCCTCACAATGTTGAAGTCGGTAATGGCGGCTTCGGTGGTAAGGTGACCTTAGAAACCAAAGATGCGACTGATCTGCTCGATGAGAATAAAAAGGTGGGTACCTTTGTAAAATACTCACGATTCTCCAATAATCAGCAAAATACCTATACGGGTGCGGTCTATGGAAAAACTGAGGCCGGTGGGGCTGACGGGATGTTTTACTACACCAATCGGGACAGTGGTGATGTTAAACGTCCAGATGGTTCTAAATTCTTATATTCAGCGCAACAGCAAGAGACCTATTTGGCCAAACTGAATTTTCATCCGACAGACAGTCAAAAAATCAGTTTGAATGCGATGCAAAGTGGGCATACAGGGTGGGAACCTTTTGCTGCTATGCGAGATCAGGATGCGGTGCCCACTGAGGCAGATATCAAGAAATATGGTTATGAGGAAGCATGGAAACGTCGTTTGGTTTATCGTGATCAAAATGATAGTAGCTATTCAGTGGGCTATGAGTTAAACCCTGAAGCAAATCCCTATGTGAATTTGAAAGCAGTCGTTTCTTATTCAAAGACTGACCAGCATGATCAAAGATTACCAAGTGTAAGTGGCTCGGCTGCAACACTGGGCAATGAAAGCTGGGTGACTTATACCAATACCGCATTTAAACTCAGTAATATCAGTGATATTGCGACTGAATATGGGATGCATAAAGTAAAGGTCGGGGCGCAATATCAAAAAATGGAGCAGAATTCGCTCATTTATGATAAGAATAATGCTAAAAAACCTGATTATAATTTTGGTTATTATGAGCCAAACTATATGCCTTCAGGCAAACAGCAAATGCTCAGTGGCTTTGTAGAAGATCAATATCAGGTTGCCAATTTCACGATTACACCATCACTTCGTTATGACCATATTACCAATACCGGTAATCCGAACCGAGCACCCCGTTATAATGACCCCAGTGCAGGACATGATTATTCAAGCAAAACTTATACGGGATGGTCGCCGCGTTTAGCCTTGGCATGGAAGCAGGCAGATTATCTCACCTGGTTTGCCAATATCAGTAAAACTTGGCGTGCCCCTCGTGTAGACGAGCAATATTATGTGCAATCCGCTATGACCTCGGTGCCATCCACCAGTCGTTACTTATTACCTGAAAAAATGTTGGCGATCCGTTTAGGGAATGAAATGAACTTTGATGATCTTTTTTCGACAGAAGATCATTTGCAAGTTCGCTTGACCTATCATCACAATCGTGGCGGTGATGAAATTTTCCGTAATCGGTCAACGTTTTGTAAAGCACAAGCTGAAAATAATGCCAATGGTGGTAATGGCAGTATCAATGACTGTAATGGAAATTATAAGCACGGTTTTTACCGCAATGTCACCGACTATACCATTAAAGCTTATGAAGCTGAGATTTTCTATAATCAGTCCACTTGGTTCACGGGTTTAACCTATTCGTATATTCGGGGGCAACGTGATAACTCACCTGTCAATCCATGGTTTGAGCAAAAAACATGGATGACGGATATTCCACCGAAAAAGGCAACAGCAACACTGGGGGTAAATGTGCCTGAACATCATCTCACTATGGGCTGGCGCGGAATTTTTGTGGCTAAACAAGATCGGAGTTTGTCGGATAATGATAAATCGATTGCGGCATCTTCCTTTTCTTTACCTAAGACCAAAGGTTATTCCCTACATGGTGTTTATGCGGATTGGCAACCTATAGGGGAAAAAGGGCCTAGATTGAACCTTTCAATCGATAACTTATTTAATCGAGACTATAAAATGTATTTAGGTGAATATATGACGGGTACAGGTCGAGATTTTAAACTCAGTATTTCCCAGACCTTCTAAACCCAGACGGATGACTTTAGTGCTCCAAATGAAATACAGGTGGCATTGTTAGCCACCTGTATTTTGTTTGAACGGCATAATTTTTAGTTCTAAAGGCTGAAATTTTCACGATATGATAATTTTTTGCATATTTGATGTTAATTTTTCTGAGGTTGTTTTTTATACAATAAGGTGAGCTTGCATAGAGCACCGAGAATGAAGAAATGGATTTGCTTAACATGCGGAAAATATAAAAACGTTGAACCAGAAGCTTTTAAAGCAGGACAAATTGTATTTTTTTATCAATTTAGAATTGAAGCAGAAGAAATCTATAAAATAATAAGAAAGGGGGTGATACTAAAAAGAAAAGCTCAGGTTTTAACCATCTTGGATTGTGGGGAAATTTTCTATCTAAAAGATAATGATGTGTATCCTGAAGATGCACCAGTTAACTTTATTTATAATATGTTTGGGGAGTGTATTTGTATTCTAGATTGATTTTTAAAGTAATACATTGATATTCATTGGTTTGTAATAAGTTCTTTAATTGTGAACTGCTTCAGTGAGCTTATGTCGTAATCTAGGAATTGAAAAATCTAAAAAAAGTTTGGTTGTCAGTAATACATTTTGTCGTGTAGGAATAAGTGCATTCACAAGCGAATCTTGAGGGGACCATCCTGAGTGTGTTTCAAATACATTGACAAATTGACCTGATTTCAATTCATCGATACATAAATACAAAGGCAAGACAGCAACCCCCATGCCTTGTTGAACGACTGATTTAAGTACAGACATATTGCCACAACCAATATAAGGCTCAAGTTGAACCATATGCAGATCATGATTTGCGTTTAAAAACACTTTGGATACCAAGTTATTTTGAACTGAAAGGGCGATAAAGTTAAGGCTCTTGAGCTGGTCGGGGTGATGAAGCTTTTGCTTGTCACTCATATAGTTCTGACTAGCAACCAACACCATCGGTAAATCACAGATCGGACGGACAATGAGACTGGAGTCATTTAGTAGTTTGGAGGAGATTCGGAAAACCAAGTCGACCTGTGCATTGATCAAATCAATATTGTGGTCTGATGTATTGATGATCAGACGTATCTTTGGGTATTCATGCAGGAATAAATCAAGAAGAGGCAATAACGCTTCTTGGGCAAAAGTTGAGGAGCAGCCGATTCTTAATGTGCCTTTAGGATCACCCGCAAGATCCGTTGCAACAGCATAAGCATTTTGTGCTGCCTGTTTTAAGGCCTTTGCATGAATATAAACCTCTTCACCAGCTGGTGTAAGTGCAACATTTCTTGTATTTCGATGTAAAAGGCGCACCCCAATTCTGTTTTCAAGGTTTGCAATATGTCGACTGAGTTTGGAACGTTGTATGCCGAGATTGCGTGCAGCAGCAGAAAAACCAGTGTGTTCCACAACTTCAGCAAATAACAAAAGATCATCCAGTTTTTGCATGACGCTTTCAGTCCGTATTGTTGCTAATTTTAGGACAGTATATTGTGATTTTTATGGGTTTTGTCTAAGGGGGGAAATTGTTAGATTGAACTGCATAAAATCAAGACAGGGCGTATCGATGGGCACATTTAAAAATCAAAGAATTAGCGCTTTTTGGGGCAATAAAATTTTTGTAGCATTATTGCTATCATTGCCTCTAGGCTCTGCTTTTGCAACAGATAATGGCATTTCTGTAGATCAATCACTGTATCAGAATCGTCCTGTTTTAACTGATTTCACAGCGGCTTCCTGTCCTGATAATCCCAAAAGTTTAACCCAAGTTAAGGGTAATCTGTATCGACATACTACTGGTGCAGGCTTAGCCGTACACAGTGGTTTGGTCTTGATTACCAAAGAGGGAGCTTTGGTAATTGATCCTGCGATGACTTGTACATCGACATGGTTAAAAGATGAAATTAAAAAACGTTTTGATGTACCTGTAAAATATGTGATCTATACCCATGCGCATGCTGATCACATCAGTGGTGGTCAGATATTTAAAGCGGATGGTGCCACCATTGTTGCCAATCAACGTACTATTGAACCGATTGTCGGAGAAAAGTTGCCAACAGCATTGCCTGATCGAGTTTTTGATCAGGATATGAAAATTAGTCTTGGAGGGGACGAGGTTCTACTACATTACGTCGCACCAAGCCATTCTGACAGTATGGTCATGGTACTTTTTCCCAAATATAAAGCACTGCAATGTACCGATGTCTGTGAAAGTAAAAGTATGCCGTACAATGATTTCTTAGACTTTTACTACACGGGATGGATTGACACCTTGGACTGGGTGATCAAGCAAGATGTCGATTTTATTGATGTTGGACACTATAGTCCTGCAACGCGAGATGATCAGATAGCACTGCGTCATTATATTATCGATTTACACCAACAAGTACTGGATTTAGTCCGTGCAGGCCAGTCATGGGATCAACTTTATCGTAACGTGAAATTTAGCTCTGATGTTCAGAACTGGATTGGTTTCAGTAGCATGAAAATGCCAAATATTCAGGGGATGTATCGTTGGGTGAGTAATCATCGCAGAGGAAACTGGTAAGGGATGATCCATGTGTCATCTCTTTCAGAGGTCAGTATAAGGTCGATGAGGTTAGATTGAGCTGATTTCGATGCGATCTAAACAAGAAATGGAATGGTGTTAAAGTGTTAGAAATTAAAGACCTAGAAACTTTTGTATATGCTGTTGAGAACTCTTCCTTAACTATTACCTCTGAACAACTCGGTATTGATCAGTCCACTGTGACTAAACGAATTAATAATATCGAACAAAAACTCAATGGAAAGCTATTCAATCGTAAGAGTCGCCCTTTACAGCTGACTCAATTGGGTGAAAAAGTATATTTTAAAGGACGCTATATTCTTGAGCAGATGCAGCAGTTAGAACACTTTCATTTACAAGAAGAGGCTTCATTCCAAGAAAAGATTAAAATCGGAATTCCTGTCACCTTGGTAGATGATCTATGTGAATATGTTTATAAAAATTATAACAACGATCACTATCTGGCCGAAGTAGAAATACAAAGTGGATGGGGACGAAGTTTGATTCAACAAGTGGCAGAAGATGAATTAGCACTTGCCATTGTCATGATTCCATCGAATATTCATTTTGCCAATGAGTTATGAACCGTACCGGGTTTGTCGGAGACTTTTTTATTTAAGTTAGGCCACCTGACCTAACGGGTTAATCTTATCATAGTACATTGCTTCAAACTCAAAAGGCGATACATAACCCAGTGCACTGTGTACACGCTTTTTATTGAACCAATCTACCCAGTTTAGTGTCGCAAGTTGTACATCTGCTAAACCTTGCCAATCTGCTTTTAAATATTCAATCACCTCTGTTTTGTATAAGCCATTCACCGTTTCAGCCAGAGCATTATCGTATGAATCACCTGTCGTACCGACTGATGCTCGTAAATTTGCAGCATCTAAACGATTGGTATAGCGAATAGAAAGATATTGAACACCTCTATCGGAATGATGAATCACATTCTTTGGCATGCCTCGATCGTGCAATGCTTGCTCCAATGCATCGAGCACCATATCTGTATTCATCCGTGTAGATACTTTCCATCCAACAATTGCTCGTGAGAACACATCAATAATAAAGGCGGTATAGACCCAGCCTGAATGTGTTTGAATATACGTAAAGTCACTGACCCATAATTGGTCAGGTCGATCAGCACTAAAATTCCGTTTCACTAAATCATCTGCTCGTTTTTGATCATCTCGGCTACGGGTGGTTTGTTTATTCTTACCACGCCAAACACCTTGTATACCTAGCTTTTGCATCAATCGAGCAACTGTACAACGTGCAATAACATAACCCTCACGTTTCAATTTTTGCCAAACTTTACGTACACCATATCGACCTGAACTTTCTTTCCAAATACGTTTGATTTGCTCTGCATGATGTAAATCATGCAGAGCACGTTTCGCTCGATGTTCTGGGTTATCAACGAAATCTAAAGCCCGATAATAGGTCGAAGCTGCAATCGGTAAAATTCTACAAATCGCTTCAACACCATATAACGCCTTATTGTTATGGATAAAATCCACCATTATTTGTGTGGGCGGTCGAGCTCCGCCTGGGCGAAAAAAGCGGCTGCTTTACGTAGAATTTCATTGGCACGTTTTAATTCTTTAATTTCACGTTCCATTTGCTTCATTTTTTCTTGGTCAGATACCTGTTGTACTTTGGCGGGATTTTGTTGATCTAAGTATTTTTGATACCAAACACGAAGTGTTTCAGGAGTACAGCCAATTTTAGGAGCAATTGCGGAAACTGCTGCCCAATTCGATGGATAATCTTTTTCAGATTCAATTAGTAATTGAACCGCTCTTTCTCTAATTTCGGGGGTATAGTTTGGTTTTTTCATCGGAATAGTCTCTCAGAATATTGAGTCTCCGACAAACCCGGTACGGTTCATTACTGTTTATGAATATTGGGACTTTGCCTCTAGTGATTGTCTCAATGAGGAGTGGAGTTAAAGAACATAGCAGTCTTGAACGTTGCAGTAAAAAAGGTTGGGTGATACATCCTGAAGGATGTTGCTTTAGAGAAAGTTTAAATAAAAAATTAAATGAGCAAAGATTACCTCTATATGCAAATAAAGAAATTTTTGGGGTAGAGGCTCAATTGAATAGTATTTTAAATGGTGATGGATTGGGAGTTTTCCCCAAACCTTTTTTTGATCAACATGCTATCTTTAATCCAGATCTGGAAATTGTAGCAGTCAACGATTTTAATATCAGTTTAAATGTGGGGATTATTTACGCAGATCAGCGGTATTTAGAGGAGGTGAATTATTTTGCAAGAATCTTAAAAGCGCGATATTTTAGTAGACAAGAATAAGCTAACTGAACTTGGCGATTATGAGGATAAAGTTCACTCTGCAAATTTTTGAAGGAGAGTTCAAGCTATAGGTTTCAGCTAATGTATAAAAATAATGCATTAAAATTAAAAATAGTTAGGGCAGAGACATGAGAAGAATACTAAGTTTGATGTCTGTTCTGATTGTCTCCATGGCAGTTTGTGCAGATGAAACGCGAGCAAACAAGGGTGGAGAACAGTTAACTTCTACAAACCCACGATTAGAAAAAAATAAGAATTCACTGATTAAGCAGTCTACCAAAAAAGCAGATATTGATGATGAGGTCGATACACAGGCGTTAAAACTGGGTGGAATACACCGCAGGGAAGATGCCAGACAATATCTGGAGCAAAAAACTGAAATGGAACAAAGTTATGCGCAGTTGGATGATAAATTTCAAAATCAGAAAGCCTCACCTACTGTGATGACACAGAAATAAGCCATGTTAGAGGTATTGCAATAATTGATCGCATTGCTACCGTTCACCATAGGTAATTGGAATAATCATGAAACAAGAGGAGAATTATTTGATGTGAACCACTTACTGTAAGATGAAGTATTGCAAAGGAACTGAAATGAGCAGAAATTATTGGGAAGAGGTATATCAATCTAAACAAGCCGATCAGGTTAGTTGGTATCAGCAACATAATCATAAAACACTAGCACTGATCCGATCTCAGAATCTATTTCCTGATGTAAAGCTTATTGATGTTGGAAGTGGAGCATCCCTATTAGAAGTGGAGCATCCCTATTAATTGATCAACTGATTGAGGCAGGCTATATAAATATACATGTGCTTGATTTATCTGAAACAGTATTGAAGACAACACAAACCAGATTAATTGAGAAGAATTTGGATAGCAGTCAAATTCATTGGCTCGTTGCAGATGTTTGTACAGTTGGTCTGGCTGCTCAGTTTTTCGATGTATGGCATGATCGGGCTGTATTTCATTTTATGGTGACAGAAGAGCAACAAGCGCAATATCTAAAAAATGTACGGCATGCCTTGAAGCCAAGCGGATTGATGATTCTGTCTACGTTTGCCGAAGATGGCCCAACACAATGTAGTGGTTTAGCAGTAGAGCGCTATAATGTTGAAAAGTTAGTGCAGAGACTTGGCAGCGATTTTAGCTTATTGCATCAGGTGCTTGAAACACATATTACCCCTTGGGGTGCAGAACAAAAATTTCTAAATACTATGTGGCAGTTTAAAGGCCAAAATTAAACTGAGGATAGTCCGAGTTGATCAGCGGCAGGCAGTTATAAGTATGCCTTGTGTCGTCATATTTGGTTTAATGCTGGAATTCGGATGCGCTCATTTTGTCCTGAGCCTCTTGTAAATGGCTGAAAATTTCATTGAGAGTTAAGCAATGTATTAATTCCTAGATATTGGAACTCAGACAGATGCCAGATGAATCATTTTGATACGTTTACCTGTGAACTGTAACTGCTTGGTTAATTAAATATTAACGAAATTTATAATTTCAAGGTCAATTTCAATAGGTTAGTGATTTAAAAAATAAAAAGATAATACTTATAACTCTTGTTACAACCATTTAGTCGACAATTTATTGAAAATTTCCCATAGTCCTATGAACTATACATATTGGGAGAACTGTTATGGATAAGATTACAGTCATCGTCAAGGACCAAGAAGAAAACGAATCGATTGTCGTTGCGCAGCTCAATGATTTAGAAGATCAAGATATTCCTTTTTTTAAACGGGTTGAACATATTGAAGTAGAAGGAAATATCATTTTTCCAAATATTGACCTATTGTTTGAAAGCAATGCAGATGGAAAAATATATAGATTAGTTGCACCTGTGAATGATAAAAGATTTATTTGAACTTAATCCTGTTATTCAATGCGATAAAAAGACCCACTTATGCTGAATGTCTAAGCGGGTTTTTTTATTTGGATCATTTAAGAAACACTTTAAGAATACATTTAGCGTGGGAGAGAAATGCTAAAGAGCTTGCGGATTTATTGTCGTTATACAAGCGCTTTATATCGCTAGCGTCATATGAAATTTATCAATGTTGTCACGAGTGAATAGGATTCAAGCCTTTAACAATGTCATTAAATGCCGAACCATTGAGCCAAAAAGATTTCTTTAGAAAAAGGGTGGTCATAATACTCTCTGCTGCTTCACTATTTTGGTTGTCGCAAAATAGACCATAGCTTTCACCTAGCACAGTGTTGTTCTCGATCAGGCGAATAAAGAAAGCATGTTGTTCGTCAGCATAACCTAGAATAGCATCACGTTGATTGTTCATTTTTCATGTCTCCACATCAAAAATATTTGAATAAAACCTAACTGCTGAGAGATCAAATATATTAGTGAATTAGATCAACAACTTAACATTTAAATATTGCATTAAAAAACTATAAGTTATTCATTTAAAACATTAATTTTGATTTGTCCTACATCCGTGTCTAAGTGAAACAAGTCAAAATCTGATCTATGGAATTTATTGTTATGCAAAATTTATTGTACGTCAACTTGAATTTGTAACTTTTTCAAGTTAAATTATTTGCAAGTACTTTAAACTTGGGTAAGGGGGAGTTATGTCTAAAAAAACTGAATTTGAGCATGGCGGTGCCAGAAGCAATGCAGGGCGTAAGGCAAAATTCAGCGAGCCAACCAAAGTGATTCGTGTTCCTGAGTCCCAAGTTGATTTCATCAAAAACTGGTTACTGAATAATGTCAAAACCGATGCGCGTACCGATTTAACGAGTTCGATGAAAATCCAAAATGTGCAGGCTAAGAATGACCGAATTTATCATATTCCGCTGGCAACGGAACGTGTTGCTGCTGGTTTTCCTTCGCCTGCCCAAGATCATGTTGAACAAGCACTGGATTTAAATGAATTTTTAATTCGTAACGAAAATTCGACTTTTATTGTCAAAGCTAATTCACTGTCAATGTTGGATGCAGGGATTGATATTGATGATCCTCTGGTGGTAGATCGCAGCCTTGCTGCTAAGTCGGGAGATATTGTGATTGCCTTGATTGACAATGACTTTACTGTCAAACGGTTAATGGTTGACCATCACTTTAGTCCACCTAAAGTCTGGCTGAAAGCCGAAAATCCTGATTATCAGAATATTTATATTACAGAGGGGCAAGAGCTACTGATCTGGGGCGTTGTGACCTATAACTTAAAGCCAATGAGGTAACTCAATGAGCCTGCCACAACGTATTTTTGCTTTGATTGATGTGAATAACTGCTATGTCAGTTGTGAACGTGTGTTTAATCCAAAGCTGGAAAATCGTCCTGTGGTCGTTCTGTCAAATAACGATGGCTGTGTGGTTTCTCGTTCTTATGAAGCAAAGCAGCTCGGCATTCGAATGGCCGTTCCTTTTTTTCAGATTGAAGAGATTATTGGTCAGCATCAAGTACAGGTCTTTTCCAGTAATTATGCTTTGTATGCGGAAATGTCACGCCGTTTCATGAATATCTTAGGCAGTTTTGTAGATCCGTGCGAACAGGAAGTGTATTCGATTGATGAATGCTTTTTAGAGTTGACAGCTTATCAACACAGTTATGATTTAACCCAATACGCTCACAAGATTCTAGATACCGTCAAAAACTGGTTAGGTCTACCATGCTGTATCGGGATCGGTTATTCCAAAACCCAAGCCAAACTTGCTAACCATTTAGCTAAAAGTCATAGCTGTTTTAACAGTGTGTGTAATATCGTGGCTGAAGACCCGTGCGTGATTGAAGACTTGTTACAGCAGATACCAGCGGGCGAAGTGTGGGGCGTTGGGCGGAAGATCCGACAGCGCTTAGAAAAAATGAATATTTGTTCGGTGATGGACTTGGTTCAAGCTGATCCGAAAATGTTGGGCAAGTATTTTTCTGTAGTGATGGAAAATACTGTCAAAGAATTACAGGGCATGGCCTGTTTAGAGATTGAGGATGTAGTGAGTGATCGACGGCAAGTGTTAAGTAGTCGCTCATTTGGCCAGCCGATACAAGATAAAAATGACTTAAGTGGCGCACTCACTGAATTTAGTTTACGTGCAGTTGAGCGGTTAAGGCAGCAAAAACTACTGTGCAAAGCCATTGGGGTCAGTATTCGAACCAATCGTTTTAACAAAGAGCAATATTATCGGCCTTATACGGTGGTGTATCTATCTGATTACAGCGATGACCGTTTAGAGATTATCAAGGCAGTACAGCAGGGACTTGACCGTATTTATCAAGGCGGACATCGTTATAAAAAAGCGGAAGTGATTTTGCTGGATATTATTCCACAACATAGCCATGCTGTAGATTTATTTCACGATACTGATGAAGTGATTGCTCGGCGTAAGCTTTCCGTGGCCTTCGATGACATTAATGAGAAATTTGGACGGGATACCATGAAGTTGGGGCGCTTGATCACTCCACATGGGCGAGCATGGCAGATGACGCAAAAGCATAAATCACCGAGTTATTTGACCCAATGGGATCAGGTTTTAAAAGTTAGATAGCATCCGTATATATCGGAGATCATGACTAAGCCCTTATTTACTGATGGTGGTGAGCATAATAAATTATTGATCACGGGCACATTTTTACACTAAAAACATGAGTTGATAATGTGAGCTGATGTTTTAAGATGAATAGCACTTCAAGATTTTGGGGATAATTTATTTGGATATGATGACGTCTGTTGAACGAAATAGGGATACTGATCAGCTGATTCAAGCGGTTTCAGATTTGGCTGTACAACAAGGCGACCATATTTCTGCGATACCTCAACTTTCTTTTCATCATCGAATGCATCCAACCGACAGCACCCATTGTATTTACAATTTGGGCGTTGGTATGATTTTACAGGGACAAAAAGAGGTGGTGATTGGTGATGAGCATTATCTTTGTCGTGAAGGGCAGAGTATCTTGACCACTATTGATTTGCCCGTAACCTCACATGTTGTAAAGGCTTCTCCACAGCAACCATTTTTAGCGCTCTTATTATTACTTGATCTGCAAATGGTCAATCAAATGGTGGCAGACATGCCTGTAGAGGCTTTAAGCGTATCAGATGAGAGCCAGCATTCTTTTTCGGTGCAAGTTGCAGATCCTTCCTTAATTGATGCCTTTTTGAGGCTGGTTCGTGTTTTAGATGAACCTTTGATGTTGCCGCATTTAGCTCCATTAATTCAAAAAGAAATCATTGTCCGAGTGTTGAATGGCCCACACGGTCGGTACTTACGTAAGTTAGTGAAATCAGGTTCGGCAAATCAGAAAATTCATCAGGTGGTGAGTTGGTTAAAGCATCATTATGTGCAACCTATGCGGATGGATGATTTAGCGGATAAGGCCTTTATGAGTCCTTCAACTTTTAGGCAACATTTCCGTGCAGTGACGGGCATGAGTCCATTGCAATACCAAAAGCAGTTACGGTTACAGGAAGCGCGGCATTTGATGTTTAACCAAAATGTTGATGCAGGACGAGCTGCTGGGTTAGTGGGATATGAAAGTGCGTCTCAGTTTAGTCGAGAATATAGCCGTTTATTTGGCGAGTCACCGCAGCGGGACATTCAACGCATGCGACAAGGTTTATAATTATTTATTTAAAAGAGATTGTACTTATTTTCATATTTCATATGAGCTCAGATGTGCGAAGAGGTAGGTGATGCGATGTATGCGTCAGATCAAACCAAAGAACAAATTAAAGTATTAGCCAATAAAGTTGATGGACTCGTTCAAATTGAAGATTTCCAAACTGAGATTGCAGGTTTTTCTTTACATCGGCGTATAGCCAAACAGTCTATCCATTGTATTTATGGACTCGGTCTAGGCATTGTCTTGCAAGGGCAAAAAGAGGTGCTGATTCGCGATAATGTGTATCGCTATGGGGCAGGTCAAACCATGCTCACCACCATTGATTTACCCGCAATTAGTCGAGTGACGCAAGCCTCGTATAATCAACCTTTTTTGGGGATGATGCTGTCATTAGATTTAAACCTGATTATTGAAACCGTACAGGTATTAGATGACAAGATTAAACTTAAAAACCTGCCTGCATTTTCAATCGAAAACCTTGATCTTGCATTGGTCAATGCATTGACACGTTTAGTCGATTTGATTGAAGAACCGAAGATGATTGATCAACTTGCGCCCATCATCAAGCAAGAAATTGTACTCCGTTTACTGGTTGGACAACACGGTGTTTATTTACGTAATTTGGTCAAGGCAAGTGTGTCAGATCAACATGTTTTCAACGTGATCCATTGGCTAAGAAATAATTTTCTGCAAGAAAACTGTATACAAGATGCTTTTGAGCAAGCACATATGAGTGCAGCGACATTCAGAAATCATTTCAGAGACATTACGGGTATGACGCCGCTGCAATATCAAAAACAATTGAAATTACAAGAGGCTAGAAAACTAGTGTTATCACAATCCATGAATATACAGCAGATTGCTGATCGGGTTGGTTATGAAAGTCAGTCACAATTTATTCGAGAATATTCACGCTTATTTGGTAATACGCCAAGTCGAGATCTACCACAGTAAAACCTCAGAATAGGCAAACTATTTTTAAAAATAGGCAACTTTGATTGTAGGTCGTCTCTAAAATGGGATGATCAGCAAAGAGAACTTTGCTTACTCTTTCCTATATTCAGAGGTGATGAAATGGAAGCAGTCAAAATCAAAAATACCTATTGGGATATTGCCGCAGATTTATATTTTCCACCTACTTTTGATCAAACTAAAAAATATCCAGCAATTATAAGTGCACATCCAATTGGTAGTTGCAAAGAGCAGACCTCGGGCAATGTTTATGGGGAAGCACTCGCTAAAGCGGGTTTTGTGGTGATCGCATTTGATGCCAGTTTTCAGGGAGAAAGTGGAGGAGAAGCTCGTTATATCGAAGATCCGTCGTTACGTGTTGAAGATTTTCGCGTTGTGGCAGATTATCTGGTTACGCTGGATTATGTCGATGAAAATCGAATTGGTGTTTTAGGTATTTGTGGTGGCGGTGGGTACTCGATCAACGCAGCCATGACAGAACGTCGGATTAAAGCGGTAGGGACAATTACGGGTGCAAACTATGGACGTGTAATGCGCGAAGCAAGTGGTGGTAATCCGATTGCATTTTTAGAGGCGATTGCAGCTCAGCGTACAGCGGAGGCAAGAGGTGCTGCACTTCGGGTGGATCAAGGCTTGTATCCAACGGTTGAAGCAGCCAAAGCGGATCATGCCGATATTGATCCGTTAGAAGCGACGGAGTATTACCGTACTGCACGGGGCGAAAAGCCAAATGGTGTGAATAAAACGCTGTTCTCTCACAACGCTGTTGCTGTGGGTTGGGATGCATTTCATTTGGCAGAAATCTTATTGACTCAACCCCTGATGATTATTGTGGGGAGTAAGCCTGGAGGTTTTGGTGCCTATCGTGATGGTTTTGAAATTATCAATCGTGCTGCCTCAAAAAATAAAGAATTGGTTGTGGTTGAAGGTTGGTCTCATTATGACCTCTATGACAAAGCAGAGCCGGTCAAAATTGCTTTAGATAAGCTGATTCCATTCTATCAAGCCAATCTTTAATTCTGGCTTGTTGTTCAAAAAAACGGTGTTTTGAGTTGGTCGGGCGACTGATCAACTTTCTATTTTTGCAAAATCCTCTACTAGAGTTGAATGGTGGTATGTTCAGTGAATTCTAAGTTATTCCAGTCTTTTCAATTAACTGCAGATTTGAACTTACGCAATCGAATCGTCATGGCGCCAATGACAACTTGGTCAGCAAATAGAGATAGTACGATTTCCGCTCAGGAACTTGAGTACATGCGTAAGCGTGTGAAAGATGTTGGGTTGGTGATCACAGGCTGTACACATGTGCAAGAAAGTGGGATTGGCTTTACCCGCGAGTTTGCTGGTTTTGATGATCGCTTTATACCGAGTCTGACCCAATTGGCTCAAGCAGCTAAAAGTGGCGGAGCACCTGCAATCCTACAAGTTTTTCATGCTGGTATGAAAGCGATTCCAAACTTGATTCCTCATGCAGATATTGTCAGTGCGAGTAGCTTGGCAATTACTTCGGGACCGTTTAAAACTGAACAACTTTCCAGTCGGGCATTATCTCACGATGAAGTTTTGCAATTGATCCATGATTTTGGTGAAGCAACGCGTCGAGCGATTGATGCTGGATTTGATGGGATTGAACTGCATGGTGCACATGGCTTTATCATTCAAAACTTTTTTTCACCTTTATATAACCAACGTGATGATGCATGGGGCGGTTCATTAGAAAAGAGGATGGCATTTCCTCTAGCAGTGGTAGCGGAGGTGCAACGTGTTATTCAACAACATGCACAGCGCCCTTTTGCATTGGGCTATCGTATTTCGGTTGAAGAGTATGAAGACAATGCTTTGTCTATTGCAGACAGTCTGGCGTTGATTGACCAATTAATTGCAGCTGATATTGATTATTTACATGTGTCTTTAGTCGATGTGCTTCATTCGATGCCTAAGCATGATCTTCAACAACAGCTTAGCATCCACCATGTATTAAAGCGGGTGGCAGATCGAATTCCTGTGATTGCGGCAGGTTTGTTACGTACACCTCAACAGGCTGAACAAGCTTTAGGTCTAGGTTTGCCGCTTATAGCGATTGGTAAGGCTTTGGTGATGAATCCAAATTGGGTGGCGTTGGCACAGCATGGACAATTCGATAATATTACACTTGAATTGAATCCTATTGATGTGCCTGAACTAAGTATTCCCGATCTGCTATGGCAGGAAATACAAGAAAGAGAAGGTTGGTTCAAACTACGTCGCACAGAAACGATTTAAGCCATGAGTGAGGATCAGACGATGATTGCAGAAAACACCTATGATGTTATGACAAGCTAAATTTTGTTGATGAAGCCGTAAAACAGTTAACAGCGTTCTTTAGCGCCAAGCTTTAATATAACGCGATAAAAAAGACAGGTGCTTGGTCTGTCTTTTTTATCTTTGTAGGCTTTGAAGCGGTTATGCATACAGTTGTTGCGGTAATTTTTCCACGAGTTGATCAATCGCCAAACGGGTTTTAAGGGGCATGAAGGGCAGAGTAGGCCAAAGGACGTGGATTGGAAAGTCAACACTGGAGAAATTTGCCAATACCTGAATTAAGGTCCCTTGTTGCAGTTCGTAATGAATCAGCCAATCGGGTAGCCAAGCAATACCATGATGTGACAGGACCGTATTTTTAATCGCTTGCATGTCATTTAACAGCAATTTTGCTTGTGGTTTGATGGTATAGCTCTGTTTATGTTCATCTTGAAGATGCCACTTGGGTTGCTGTCCTGAATAGGGATAAGCAATCGTCGTATGCTGTTGTAGATCATCGAGCTGATGTAAAGCACTCGACTTTTCAAGATACTGTGGTGTTGCACAGAGCAGCATGCGGTGATCCCCCAGTTTTCTTGCAACCAAATGATGACTATCGGGCAGCGTACCAATCCGAATGGCCAAGTCAAAGCCATCTTCCACCAGATCTATGGTTCGATCATTCAAAGAGAGTTCGATTTGCAAATCAGGATGTTGCTGTGCAAGTTCAACCATTAGCGGTGCGACATACAGTTGTCCAAACAGTACTGGGGCTGAAATTCTCAATAGCCCCGTCGCATTGATTTTTCCTTGATCTAATAAACTTTCAGCAGTATCGATTTCTGCGAGCGCACGATGGCTGTGTTCATAAAACAGAGCACCTTCCGTAGTTAGGCTCAGCGTACGAGTGGTGCGCTTAAACAAAGTCACGCCCAAGCGCTCTTCTAAGCGGGCGATACTCTTACTGACAGCTGAGCGAGTCAGATGCAATTGTTCAGCCGCGTTGCTAAAACTTCCTGCTTCAACCACGGTGACAAAGATTGAAATCGTATTGAGTTCAGTTTGCATTATTGTAGATTATTTGGAATCAATTAGTGGAAATAGTATCACTACTGGTGATTTAAATCTAATAGTAAGATAGCTCCATCAAAGATATGGAGAACAACGATGGCGAAAGTGCTGGTATTAAAATCAAGTATTATGGGTGATCAATCACAAACTAGTCGTTTAGTCGATGTATTTTTACAAGAGCGTGCTGAGAAAGGGTTGCAGGATGAAGTTATCATTCGTGATTTAGCAGCACTTAACTTACCTGTACTTGATGCCGAAATTTTCCAAGCGTTACGCGGTGCTGAAAATGTTGCAGCACCGATTCAAAAAATTATCCAGTTATCAGATGAACTGATTGCTGAATTGAAGGCAACCGATTTATTGGTCATCGGTGCGCCCATGTATAACTTGAATGTTCCAACACAGTTAAAAAACTGGTTTGATTTAGTGGCTCGTGCCCGTCACACCTTCCGATATACCGAAACTTATCCGCAAGGTTTGGTGGAAGAGGTCAAAGCCATTGTGATGACCAGTCGTGGTGGAATCCATTTGGGGCAGGTAACGGATGCGGTGACGCCTTATCTCCAGTCTGTTTTAGGCTGATGGGCATCCATGATGTGAATTTTGTCTATGCAGAAGGTCTGGATATGCCAGCGTTAAGAACAGATGCTTTAAAAGCCGCACAACAAAAGGCTCAGCAGGTTGCCATTTAAAAATTGATAAACCCTTTTACTGCTGCTTGATTGGCAGAATCGGACAAACACGGTGCCGTTTGTCCGACTTTTTCATATCCATATAAAATGAGGTTGATCGGCATCAGAATGTGGTTTACTGAGTCCTAAATTTTTTCGACAGGCTAATTCTGGAGTTTGCATAATTTTTCACGATAAAGGCTGCGACACTTTTACGCGAGACGAATGTGTCTTTAAAATGCTTCTGGGGTTCTGTTGTTTCAGAGTCAATTTCATCTCCATTCATGAGTCACGCCGCAGGCAAAATAATCTAATTCAGATTAGAGACCTCTAATACATCCGTAGCTTTGCGATATCTTGACCCTGAACGGCCTGTTGCACTTGTTTCAAATTGAATACATCACCTGCGATAACTTTTGTATTGGTAGCTAGATTTGACGCTAATTTTCTTGTATCGCAGACAAATAAGGTTTGAGTGAGATCAGCTTGATTGACGAGCATGTCAATTACTCATTTAGCCGGACGCTCCATGAATTAATATATTTCATTTGAGCTGCCTTCTGCATAGAAAATCCGTCTGTATAGCGTATTCTTACTGTTTTGGATGTCCTTATTGAAGCTTAAATATCCAAATAGACGTGACCTGGAATGCTCAGTTTTTACCTAATTTAATGAGCTTGACGGTTTTTTTAAGGAATCCATAAAAAAGCCTCATCGAAATGAGGCGGTATATTGTTGCGGTGAGTTTAATTAACGAATGTTATGCCACCATTGTTTGAAGCTTTGATGCTCATTATCCAGTTCAACCAGCTCGCCAATCATGGGAGTGGCAAGGCGATATTTTCTGTTCTTTGAATATTCGACAATGCGGGTAATCGGTTCATCCCATGCGTGCTTGGCCAAACTGAATTTTGAATGGTGCACAGGAATCATATTGCGTGCATTCAGTTCTTCAGTTGCTTGTGCTACCTCATCAGGATGGCAATGCACTGAACGCCAGGCCGCATCGTATTGTCCATTTTCCATCAAGGCCCAATCAAAGGGGCCATATTTCTGTCCAATCGCGATAAAGTGTTTGTCATAACCGCCATCGCCGGTATAGAAAATCTTTTTATTGGGGGATTGGATCACGAACGATACCCAGAGATTTTTGCCGCCGTCAAATGCACGTCGAGAATCATGATGGGTGGTTTCGGTGATAATAGTAATGCCATCATCAAATTCGATTTTGTCACCCCAATCTCTTTCGATTAGCTTTTCCTTGGGATAACCCCAGTACTCAAAGTGTTCGCCTACACCTAGACCTGTAATGACATATTTAACTTTATCTTTGAGTTTAAGTGTTGTTTCATAATCAAGATGGTCATAGTGATCATGCGAAATCAGTAGATAATCAATATTAGGTAGCTCTTCAACGGTATAAATATCAGTCCCTTTATAGGCACGTGTGCCCCAAGGAAAAGGAGAGGCTTTGCCGCTCATGACGGGATCAATCAAAAAGGTTTTGCCATGCAATTGCATAAATACGGATGAGTGTCCAAACCAGATGATGACATCCTGTTTAGGATTGAGGTTGAGTAGATTGGTTTTAACTGAAGGAATCGGATCAATTGGATTGCGATGAGGAATGGTTTTAATAAAGGTTTTGTAGAGTTCTACCGCAATACTTGAACCTTCACTCATTCCAGACTTTTCGATCAGGTTACGGAATTGGCCTTGTCGATAATTGGGAGAGTTCTCGATCAATTGGAGGCGTTTACCAGAAGGGATTTTGCCGAATAGAGGTTGTTGGGTATATATGGCACTGCCAGCAATGAGCAGAACAACAGCGATCGCAAAAAGAATAAGCATAAATGGAGTCCACCTTTTCATTTGAGCATTCGATACAACACTAATAAAAACTAAAAGCGACAAAATGATGAAATATGATCTAAAAGTCGACGAATGAAAACTTGCCTGTAGTGACTGAATTTTTTGCCTAAACTACGGAAACGTTTATTTTCGAGGTGAATTGAATTTGGATTGATGTGATTGAGCAAAAGGAAGTCATTTAGGCAGGGTTGGTTTATGTTAGACTAGCCAAGGTTACAGTGTTGCAAATCACTGTGAATGAGGACAATGAGTAGTTAACATGATCGGGCAGCAAAGAAACATATTGGCAACTTTAGGAATAGATGTTTGGATTCCGAGAGAAGTCGTGTGTCAAAAAAATACTGCACCGAGTCTATGGCGAGATCAAGTGGTGGATGAAGCACCACAGCCTTCAGTACCGATGATTGCTCCTGTATCAGCTGTTCAAGATCATGTCTTACCTGTATCGACGGCAACTACAGTTGAAGCACCTCAGCCTGCAGAAATCATTGCTAAGCCTGTGGTCAAAGAGACAGTTGTTGAAAAAGAGCAGATTGTCATTACAGCGCAGATTCAAGCATTAGAACTGCAAATGTATGTCTTAGAAAACAGTGCCATTTTATTAGAGAGCAGCCAGCTCAGCGATGGACAACGCCAGCTTTGGCAAAATATTCAAAAGGCGAAACTCGGACAATATGCCGAATTGAAATGGCCATTTCCCTTGGCTGCATTGCAAGAGAGCAGAGGGCTGTCGTCTTATATCCAAGGCTTTCTGGATGCCACTGCAAATAACAAAAAAATATTATGCTTAGGTCAACTGGACTTTATTCAGCATTCCAATATATTACATTTAGCGAGTTTAGAAGAAATGCTGGCTCAACCTCTATTGAAAAGGCGGTTGTGGCAGCTCATGCAATAAAGAACGGAAATCGAATCATGAAGAAAGTCGTTGTATTCAGCCAAATAGATCAGGACGTTTTAGCGCAGTTACAGCAAGATTATCAGGTGGTGGTACTCAACCCAAAACTGGGCGATATCAATGAACAGATTCGAACTGAAGTGGTAGACGCTGATGCCATGATTGGTGCAGGACGCTTACTCAATGAAAGCAATTTAGCTCCGGCCCAAAAACTCAAAATTATTTCGACCGTGTCGGTTGGTTACGATAACTACGATGTCGACTATCTCAATCAAAAGAAAATCTGGCTCGCGAATACACCGCATGTTTTAACTGAAACGACGGCTGATCTTGCCTTTACTTTGTTGCTCAGTGCCGCACGTCAAATTCCTTATCTAGATGCATGGACCAAACAAGGTCAATGGAAACGCACTGTTTCTACTGAACAATTTGGTGTGGATGTTTTTGGTAAAACCTTGGGTATTATTGGCTTGGGGAATATTGGGGCTGCCATTGCTCGCCGTGGTTTTTATGGTTTCAATATGAATATTTTGTACCATAACCGCCGTGAAAAGATTGAAGTGGCGCAAGCTTTGAATGCGCAGTATCGTGACTTAGACCAGCTCTTACAGCAGTCGGATTTTATTGTGGTGGCTGTTGATTTAAATCATGAATCAAAAGCACTGATTGGGGCAGAGCAGTTTGATTTAATGCAAAAACATGCCGTCTTCGTCAATATTGCACGGGGTTCTGTGGTTGATGAGAATGCCTTAGTCGACGCCTTGCAACAACACAAAATTTTTGCTGCTGGTTTAGATGTTTATGCCAAAGAACCGTTGCAAAGTTCTCCCTTATTCGAATTGGCAAATGCAGTCACAGTACCGCATCTAGGCTCAGCGACAGCTGAAACACGTCAGAAAATGGTGAAGCTAGCTTATCAAAACCTGATAGATGCTTTAGAAGATCGTACGCCACGTTATCTGGTCAATCCAAAGTTTGAATAATTGCTTACAATGCTGAGCAATTGGTTGCTGCATTATTGCACTATCCCATCTTTTTAAATTGATTAATATTGGTACACTTGCGCCCTTTGTGACTTCATCTTGGGGTGTCTGGTGTTCGAGAAATTAGCTGAACAAAGTTTGGGCTTAATGGGCTGGGAAATTGATAATCATTGGGATTTAAATATTGACCAATGTGTGATGATTGCGGCGCCGCATACCAGCAATTGGGATGCGCTTTATGCCCGTTTGGCATTAAAGGCTTTGGGTGTTAATGTTCGACTTACCATCAAAGACAGTTATATGAAATTGCCATTTGGCCCCTTTGTCCGAGCTATGGGGGGGATTGGAATTGATCGTAGCGTGAAGCATGAAGGTCAAGCACGACCAAGCATGGTTCAACTGATGAGCGATTTATTTAAGACGCATCCCAAGTTGGTGATGTTGGTAACCCCAGAAGGGACACGTGCCAAGCAGGAACAATGGAAAACAGGTTTTTATCATGTTGCAATGACAGCAGGTGTACCGATTGCACTTGCCTATATGGACTATGCCAAGAAAAAAACTGGTGTAGGGAAAATTATCTATCCTACAGGTGATTATCAAAAAGATATGACTGAAATTATGTCTTTTTATGCAGAAATCAATGCTAAATTCCCAGAAAAATTTAGTGTCGATCAGCGTTATATTGCAACAGAGTGATTCAAGCACTTGCAAAAATCATAAAGTCAGGCAGGATTTCTCTGCCTTTTATAACACTTTGTTGCAAATTTCTCCTACTTTCAATGCTATATTGATTTTCTTTATTAAAATCATAGAGAAACCACTTGAGATCGTTGCTGCTCGCCTGTGGCCTTTTCGCCACAACCCAACTCAGTCACACTGAAGTTTTTTTGCCTTCGCAGGGCACAGGGCAAACAGAAGTGCCTGAAATTGGCAGTGGCATAGGTTTGCTCGATCAACAAAAAGAAAAATTTATTGGTGAAAAAGTTTATCGTGAAGTGCATCGTCAAATGCCAACAGTACAAGATGCATGGTTAGAAGATCAGTTCTTTCAGGTCTTTTCTGGGATCCTAAGCCAGACCCAACTTGGACAGCCAATTGGTTTAGTCATTATCAAAGATCCTCAAATTAATGCCTTTGCCGTACCTGGTGGTCTATTTGCATTGAATACTGGTTTAATTACCTCTGCCAAAAATATTGATGAGATTGCAGGCGTGATGGCGCATGAAATTGCACACGTTGCACAGCGACATTATAGCCGCTCTCAAGAAGCGTTTAAGGGGCAGGGTTTACTCGCATTAGCGGGAATTATCGTTGGTGCTGCCATTGCATCTCAGGCAGATGGTAATGCGGGTGCAGCGGTAATGATGGGGACACAAGCTGCATTGATGGATAAGCAGTTGAGTTATAGCCGTAATCAGGAACGTGAAGCGGATCGTATCGGGATGCAGTTTATGTATGCTGCTGGTTATAACCCGCAAAGTATGGCCGATTATTTTGAAACAATGCATCGAGCGACCAGTCGGGTCAGCTTTTTACCAGACTTCTGGTTTACTCATCCTTTAACCACTGAACGGATGAGTGAGGCGCGTTTGCGTGCCAATCAACTACCTAAAGTGAAATCAAAAATTTATGATCTCGATTTTGAAATTTTAAAACTTTATACTTTGGTTGTTTCTAATCAGGCCACTGAAATTCAATTACAGGCATTGGCGAATCAAAACAATACCGCAGCGCAATTGGCGCTGAGCAAGTTTTATCTTGAACAAGGTGATTATAAGCAAGCACAAGCCAACTTGGATTTGGTGAAAGCGAAACTCAAGAACCATGTGCTGATTCCCTTGATTCAAACTGATATCTATCTAGGCCAAAATAAATTAGATCAAGCATATAGCAGCATTAACTCGATCCAGAAAGTTATGCCTGAAAATAGAGCTTTATCTTATAAGCTAGCAGAGGTGCTGATTCGCCAAGGGCAAATTGCACAGGCGCAGGCTTTGGTACAACGTTTTATCCATAAAAACCAACGTGACATTGAAGGCTGGCAGTTGCTGCAACAAGCCACCAATTTAGACAAAAGTTCACCCTTACAAGCCGTCAATGTGTTGGGTTATCGGGCAGAGGCTGAGTACTGGTCAGGTTATGAAGAAAATGCGATTAAGTCGATGTTGCATGCACAACGACTTGCGAAAGGAAATGTGGCGATGTCGGCTAAGATTGACGCACGGTTGAAACAGATGCAAGATGAGCGTCGTATGAAACTCTAATATGCATTAAAACAATTAAAGGAAAGGCACATGATTCAAGGGCAATGTTTGTGTGGCGCTGTGCAGTATCAATATCATGGGGAAATTGAAAACAGCATTTTATGTTATTGCAGCGATTGCCAACGGGCACAAGGCTCTATTGCGGGCTGGAACAGTCCAGTCGAGCAAAGTAAATTTGAACTGATTACTGGGCGTGAGCAGCTAAAAGAATATTTTCACACGCCAAATAAGGCGCGTGTATTTTGTCAAAACTGTGCCAGTCCACTCTATTCTTACCGCAAGGATTTGCCTGATGTGATTCGTTTACGACTTGGGACGGTGACCGAAGGAGAAGTTCCTGCACCTAAAGAAGAATTTTTTCTTGAGCATAAACCAAATTTTATTGAATTAAGATAAGATGACGAGCGTAAGAAATCGCTGAGAAGTTAGAACATTTATGAAGAAGATTTTAGTTTTTATTTTTGCGATAAGCAGTGTGGGGATCAGCTCAGCAGCATCGATTGAGCAGTATGCAAACTCAGTCGATAAAATTCGAGGCACATATGCACAGGATATTCGGAGTTTTTTACGAAGTCTAAATCCACAAACTTCACAATTTAGCCCTGAGCAGCAAGCAAAGTATTGTCAGATTAATCAGCGTTATATTCAGGATATGTCCGATGCGATTGAAAAAAATCGATCATCATTACCAGCGCAATATGCCAGCATGACTAAACAAGATGTAATCAAGCAGGTGGTTGAGTCAAAAGAAATGCAAATGCTTGCAAAATATAATGTTCAGTGTGATTTTAAATAATAAAAATACTTTGGGTTCATTGTTAAAATGAATCCAATTTAAAAAATAGGGGAATATAAAGGAGTTAAGCGGATTAGCTTAATTTTGCTTTAATTTTAGCAGATACTTGTGCAGGATCGGCACGCCCGGCTATGATCGGACGTAGAGAATTCATCACCTTACCCATATCTTTCATGCTAGTAGCTTCTTGAGCAGCAATCGTTTGCTCAATGATAGAATCAAGTTCTTCCTCAGTCATAGCTGCTGGTAGAAATTGAGATATAATCTCAACTTCGGCTTGTTCTTTACTAGCTAAATCATCTCGACCAGCGCCAGAAAAGGCCTTGATCGATTCTTTACGTTGTTTAATTTGCTTTTCAATGACCGCAAGAACCTGAGCATCGTCAAGCTCTTTGCGCTCATCGACTTCGATTTGCTTAATTGCTGCCTGTACACCACGAATAACCGTTACTGTTGCCATATCTTTGGCACGCATTGAGTTTTTTAACACGTCAGTAATCTGGTTTTTTAAAGTATTCATAGTCTCTTCAGCAGTCAATCACAAATTAATTAGTAAAGGCGAGTAGTACGTACAGATTCGCGAGTCAATTTCTTTTGATAACGCTTAACTGCAGCAGCTTTTTTACGCTTACGTTCTTGAGTTGGTTTCTCATAGAATTCGCGCTTACGAACGTCAGCTAAAACACCCGCTTTTTCGCATGAACGTTTGAAACGACGGATAGCTACGTCTACTGGTTCGCCTTCTTTCAACTTAACTTGTGGCATGTAAAATCCTCTAAGATTATGGATAAGATCTAACGCACGATTGCACTAGATCGCAAGTGAAGGTCAGTATTTTACTCATTTACAACTCAGATCACAAGTCTATAATAGCTTCGATATTATTTTTGATCGTTGTAAAGGCAGTTTAATGATTGTTTTGGGCTTAGAAACTTCGTGTGATGAAACTGGGTTAGCACTCTATGATAGCGAGCTCGGCTTACGTGGACAGGTTTTATATAGCCAGATTAAATTGCATGCGGAATATGGCGGCGTTGTCCCTGAGTTGGCATCACGCGATCATGTTCGAAAGATGATTCCTTTGATTAATCAACTGCTTGAGCAAAGTGGTGTTAAAAAACAAGAGATTGATGCAGTTGCCTATACCCGTGGTCCTGGACTGATGGGTGCACTGATGACAGGTGCTTTATTTGGACGCACTTTGGCATTTGCATTTAATAAACCTGCGATTGGTGTGCATCATATGGAAGGTCATATGCTTGCTCCATTACTTTCGGAAACTCCACCGGAATTTCCGTTTGTGGCTTTATTAGTCTCTGGTGGGCATACTCAATTAATGGCTGCCTATGGCATTGGTCAATATGAGTTATTGGGTGAGTCCATTGATGATGCGGCAGGTGAAGCCTTTGATAAAGTCGCAAAAATGATGAATTTACCTTATCCAGGTGGACCGAATATTGCGAAATTGGCGTTACAGGGCGATGCCAAAGCATTTGAATTCCCGAGACCAATCTTGCATCAAGGTTTGGATTTTTCTTTTAGTGGCCTTAAAACAGCGGTTTCTGTACAACTGAAAAAGTTAGGTGAAGAAAATCGCGATGCCGATGTGGCAGCTTCTTTTCAAGAGGCGGTTGTTGATACACTGGTTAAAAAATCAGTGAAGGCCTTAAAGCAAACAGGTTTAAAACGGTTGGTCATTGCAGGCGGCGTGAGTGCTAATCTAAGATTGCGCGAGCAATTAGAAACGTCACTGGCAAAGATCAAGGCTCAAGTTTATTATGCCGAGCCTGCATTGTGTACAGACAACGGCGCCATGATTGCCTTTGCTGGATATCAACGTTTAAAAGCTGGGCAACATGATGGTTTGGCGGTGACGACAACACCAAGATGGCCAATGACTGAGTTACAGCCGACCTAAAATGGAACTTATCATTTTTGTCGGTGGACAAGCTTCAGGTAAATCAACATTTTTTAAGCAATATTTCTCTGATACACATATTCGTCTCAATCTTGATATGTTGAAAACCAGACATCGTGAGAAAATATTGTTTAATGCCTGTTTAGAAGCAAAACAGAAAGTTGTGATTGATAATACCAATCCGAGCAAACTAGATCGAAAGATATATGTTCAAGAAGCAAAAAATGCCCACTTTAAAGTGATTGCATACTATTTTGATAGTTGTTTAGATGATTTACTACTACGAAATGAACAGCGAGAAGGAAAAGCAAAAATTCCTCGAGTTGGGGTTATTTCAACTTTTAAAAAGTTAGAAATACCTGAGCTTAATGAGGGTTTTGATGAAATTTACAGCGTTTCAATTGATCAAGAAAATGGCTTTAATGTGAGCTTGCTGTATCAAAGAGAACAATAATGAGATTTGAAGATTTAGATACAAGATTAAGAAAATATGAGACGGCTTACGATTTCTGTATTCCGCCTGAAAATTATATCGTGGTCAGGCTAGATGGTCGTGGGTTTACACGGCTGACCAAAGAGATCTGGCAATTTGAAGCGCCATTTGATGTACATTTTAGAGATTTAATGGTAGAAACCACAACCCATTTATTACAGTGTGGTTTTAATATCGTCTATGGTTATACTCAGAGTGATGAAATTTCTCTTTTATTCCATTATCGCGATGAAAGTTTTAACCGTATGGAACGAAAAATCCTTTCTATCTTAGCGGGTGAGGCCAGCGCAAAGTTCTCTGTTCTGCATGGCCAAATTGCTACTTTTGATGCTCGAGTTTGTATTTTTCCCAATTCGCAATTAGTAGATGACTATTTCCGTTGGAGACAAGAGGATGCTCATCGAAATGCATTAAATGCTCACTGCTATTGGATGTTAAGAAAATCGGGTCATGCCGTAGGTGAAGCAACGAAACAAGTGAAAGGATTAAATCGTCAAGAAAAGCATGATTTACTCTTTTCACAACAGATTAATTTTAATGAACTCCCTGCATGGCAAAAGCGTGGTACCGGTGTTTATTGGAAAGACGTTGAAAAAACGGGGCTGAATCCGAAAACTGGTGAAATTACACAAACGACAAGAAGGCAGTTAGTTGCTGACTTTGAGTTGCCTTTAAATGAACTCTATAGTGAATTTATAGGTCAAAAATTTTTTTGAAAATATTTTTATGAACAGTCGTTCATAATGGAGTAGTAAGTTGAAAATTTCTTATATTTTTACATGTGGCCGATTAGAGTCTTTATTTAAGATTCTCTGCCTCACTCAAAAAGGTGAGGAGAAGGTTGCATCAAAAGAAAAAGTCATTGAACAATATAGAAAAGATATCGCTTTGGGGCGACCATTTGAAGAAACTGAGCTTTATCAATTGATTGAGCAAAGTGAAGAAAAGATTGTGATTAACCGCTTGAGTAATATTCTGCGCGAAAAACCTACTCAGCAGAAGGGTAGCTTTGATGCGGACGAATATAAGACAGGTGCATGGTCTGAGTTTAGTGATTATAAGCTGGCAGTTCGATTCTCAAATGCGAAAACCGAGTTAAGTGAAAAGCACTTTGCGAAAACCGGTGAGTATATGACCAGTCGTGGTATCGCAAAATTGACAGGCTTTAATCCAAGCAATATTAAGAATATGCTGCATCATAAAAGAAGTGTGGTGAGAAAAATGCTCACAACCTTAGAGAAGTTAGCAAAAGAGTATTAATCTTTAAACGCTCTGTCGGTGCAGAGAAATCGATTTTTCTGCACCTAGAATAATTAATAATGGTGGGTTAGCATCAAATTTTAGTTTGTATTCTCAATAATAAATAAAAAGGTAAAATAATGTGGTCGGCTAAAGCAGCAACGATAATTGCATGGTTCAGTATCATTATTATTGCTGTGGCAGCAGTGTTTTCTATTTATGTTCTCAGTATCCCATGTGCCTCTGATCGGATTTGTGAAATGCCACCTGTCCATCTATTCTTTTTCTTGGTATTAATCATCTCGGTGATCTGTAATTTTATCGGCATCATTTTGTCAATCATTGGATTAAAAAAACAAGAACCCATTAAAAAATCAGCCAAAGAGGCACTACGTTTTAATGGGAAAATGATTGTTTTTAGCTTTACAACTGCAATGTTACTACTTTTGATTTTAATGGCTTAGACGAATTACTAAGTCATTTGCTGTGAACGATCTGCTTTAGAGAGTAAGGCCAGACACACAAAAATCAGGGCCATACCGACCCAGCCAATGAGTGCTAATTGCTCACCTACCAAGAGAACTGCAAATAAAGCTGCAACCAAAGGTTCAAATAGCGTCAGTGTCGTTGCCGTACTGGCTGAAATCGTTTTTAGGGCATAACCAAATAACACATAACCGAGAAACATTGGAATCAGCATCATATAGGTGACAACATACAGATTCACAGGTTCGTCAAATAAGTTCGAACCCGTAAAAAATAGTGTCGGTAATAAAATTAAAGCACCAAAACCAAAAATTAATCCCATAGATGCTTTCGAGTCGACGCCACGATCAATCATCTTTTTGGCAGCCCAAGAGTATAGTGAGTAAGTCAGTGCCGCGATCAGTCCAAGAATAATCCCAAGGGTTTTCTGCTCTGTTGCAATCGTTTGTGCCGTTGCTTGCGAGTGCGATTCACCAATCGAGAGCAAGAGGACACCAGCAACCCCGAAAATAAAGCTAAAAAACCACTTTTTAGAGAGGGCTTTTTTATCAAAGAATTTTTCTAGTAATGCAGTAAATAAAGGGGCTGAACCAATTGAAACCACCGTACCAATGGTAATCCCTGCCATACGCATTGACGAATAGAATGCCAATGGGTAAATCGCAACTGAGACCATGCCAATCAGCAGCAAAGGGTAGTAAGAGCGAATTTGCGGTAAATGGCTGCGGATATTTTTATAGGCCAATAAGGCCTGTAATAACCCACCACCACCCATGGCGATTGCACCAATGGCTAAGGGGCTTAAATTGGGCGCATAAGAGGCGGCTGTGCCTGTAGTACCCCATAAAATAGAAGCGACTAAAACTGCAATAAAGCCAGAATGAGAACTGAGATTGACAGAAGTACTCTTCACTTTGCAACCTCTTGTTCTAAGAGGTTGTGAACCATGTGTTTAGCGGCAAATACTTTATCACTGGCGCTTTCTAAACCAGCACGAGCAATCGAACCTTCCAAAATAAAAGAAAGTAGCAGTGCCAGTTCTTTTACCCGTTGTGGGGTGATACTGAGTTGCTGCAAATGACCCGCTAAAATCGCTTCAATTTCATCTTTATGCTGTTTAACCGCCAAACGTTCAGGACTATGTGCGGGAAATTCGGCAGCTGCATTGAGTAAGCCACAACCACGGAAGCCTTTTTCATAGGCAAATTCGGCATGATCTTGATAAGCATCAAAAACCGCCAAAATACCCTCAATTGGGGTTTGGATTTGCACTTTTCTTTTTTCATACAAATACAGCCATTCCTGATGACG
This sequence comes from Acinetobacter sp. CIP 64.2, assembly GCF_000369645.1. Classification (NCBI taxonomy): domain Bacteria; kingdom Pseudomonadati; phylum Pseudomonadota; class Gammaproteobacteria; order Moraxellales; family Moraxellaceae; genus Acinetobacter; species Acinetobacter sp. CIP 64.2. The sequence continues at coordinate 1,351,079 of NZ_KB850122.1, read as the reverse complement.
GGCTTCGATATAACAGGTGATTAAGTCTGATTTAGTCGCAAAGTTATTGTACAGCGACATTTTGGCAACATTGGCTTTCTCTGTAATGCTATTGATGCCTGTATTACTGATGCCATCGTTATAAAATAAGGTGGATGCTGCATCCAGGATTTTTTGTTTTGCTGATTTTGAGCTCATAAGAAAATATATTTATGTATACCGACCTACCTAATTTTATGGGAAAGTAAATTATTTGCAAGCAAAAGTTTATGCGTTCTATTTATTTAAGTTGGATTGATAAAAGGAAATCGATTAAAGCGTATGGGTCAGGCTTTAATCGATCAGGATTTATTGAAGATTCTTTTTACTGTGGATAAAAGCCAATCCATACACAGGCCATTTCTTCTCGGATTTTAGATTGTTGACCAGCCATGCAACCAGCACCAATGCAATTGAGCCTAAGAGCACAGGGAAGAATAAGAAATTCCAATGATATTGAATGGTATCTGCCGTGAGTAAAATTACCAATGGATTTGCGCCAGCGGGTGGATGCACACAGCGCAAAATTTGCATGGCTGCGATGGCACAGCCAACAGACAGCGCAATGCTCAGTGTCGAGACACCAAACACTTTAAGAAACAGTAGGCCAATAAAAGCCGAGACAAAATGCCCCAAAATCACATTACGAGGTTGTGCTAAAGGCGATTGTGATACCGCATAGAGAATAACGCAGGTTGCACCGAATGGTGCCATGATAAATAGATTGTGGGTGAGCTTACTAAGGAAAATTAAGATCAAGATACTCAATGTTCCACCGATGAGACTTCTTATGACATCAATGGATTGGGGCATGGGGGCGAGATGTTCTCTACCGTTGAATAAAGATAACATGGTGATCTCTCTGTGGGGTTGCTTTACGGCGATAATAAAACTAAAATCATAAATAGTACAGATCTGTACTATTTTGATTGGGTAAATTTTTATGTCAAAGTCAGCCAATAAAATTTTGCATACCGCAGAAAAATTATTTTATGAAAATAGTTTTGTTGGAGTGGGGGTTGACCTGATTCGAGACGAGTCTGGTTGTTCAAAAACCACCATGTACACCTATTTTAAAAATAAAAATCAATTGGTGAAATCCGTCTTAAAGGCGCGGGATGAAAAGTTTAGAAACAGCCTGCTGGATTATGTTGCGGATGCAACAGGACGAGAGGCGTTGAGCAGGCTGATCGATTGGCATTTATTATGGTTTCAAGAAGATAACTTTAAAGGTTGCTTGTTTGTAAGAGCGGTCGCTGAGTCGCATTTGGACGATCAAGAGATCATCTCCGTGTCAAAACAACACAAAGTTTGGATTAGAAACTTAATCACAGTATATCTGCATGCTTATCCAAAGGCAGAGATGTTGATTGAAGTAAGCTATACCTTAATTGAAGGATTGATTAGTCGCTTTTTGGTGGAAGGTTATGATGCAAACGTAGCAGCGCAGATCAAGGCATCGATTCAGCAAATGATCGATGCATTTAATCCAACAGCAGATTAAATGTTGTTCGTACTATTATTCTTATCGTATAACAGTAAACCTTTGATCAAGTACCAAAGGCTTACTGCTTTTTATTGTTTAAATGCGTTCTGATCTTCTATATCCACATATTCAATATAACCACGACCTTGAACGGGTTTATTTAAATATTCCCCCGTGAAGGTATAAGCACTGGCATAACCAACACCATGACCATAACGGAATGGACTATCAATTTCCGCAGTGATCTCGAGAACCTTTTGATCAGCATCATCTTTGACTGACCAAGAGAACAGTTGCGGTAAACGCATTTTCTTGCCGCTCGGGGAAACATAATCATCAACTTGATGGGCAATCACTTTAAATTCGACCTTGGTATAGAGTTCTGCTGGTTGGTCGGTATGACGGACGTGCAGACTATAGGCCGCAGGTTGCCCCAGAATATCGGCTTTGGTGAGCAGTAACTGGGTGGTCTCGGTTAAATTAATAATTTGATAAGTGAAAAAGTCTAAAGGCAATTTATAGGGTTCAGGCAGGAGTTTTTTCACCACGCCATGTGCACCTGCTGCACGGGCATATTCATAAGTACATAAGCCTTCGGCAGGGGTGGTTTTACCTTGATACTCAAGCTGACCTTTAAAGTTCGCCAATAGACTAAAATGATCATAGATAGGTGTTTTAATAAACCATGAAATCTGGTCTGTGACATCCAAATCAAACTCAAAGCTGAGCCCATGATAGCGACCTTTGAGATGAATATTTGGTAAAGTACCTTGAATAGAAACTTCTTCGCCCAGTTCGATCAATGTGCCATTGTCTTGGATATTGGTTTCTTCTGGAATGATGTAGGCTTTTAACAGATGTTCATCTACAGCAGCCGTGCTAGAAAAGAAAGTTGCGGTTTTTCTCGGGTCACCCACAGTAATGTCATCATGGTCAAAAGCCAATGCGCCAGGCGTACCCAACAAAATCATAATATTTAAATAACGATGAGGTTCTGGGAGGAGTGGAAAGAAAACTCCATAATGCGTCCAGGTATAAAATTTTTCTTCTGTACGTGGGCGGATAATTTCAGGTTCCGAAAACGGAAGGGTAGAATATTTGACGGCTTTATCGAGCGTACCTTGTGCAAGCAATAAGCTTTTGCCCATGATTTTGCTGGTCAGAGAGGTTGGCGGCAATTGTTTCTTCATCTGGTTTCCTAGACTCAATCCATGCTGTGAAAGCTAGGGTATGAAAAACAATTGCCAGTGCTAAGCTGAAATGAGGACAAAACCACAGCTTTTGAGGACAATTACTGACTTATTTTATGGGGTAGTTTTTCTAGATTTTGTGAACCAATCCAATGTTTTGAGAACTGATAAGCAGCACGACCAGAGCGTTGTCCACGTGCCTGACACCACTTCAAACTTTCACCACGAACCAGATCGTTATAGTCCAAATTGGCCTTCACAATATAGTGTTCAACGATTTCCAGATAGAGTTGCTGATCCATTGGATAGAAAGACAGCCATAAGCCAAAACGATCTGAAAGTGAAATTTTTTCCTCAATCGCTTCCTGTGGATGCAGCTCGGTATATTGCGGTACATCGACTTTACGTACAGGGGTATTTTCGTGCATAAACTCAGGTAGCAGGTGGCGGCGGTTACTGGTGGCATAGATAATGAAGTTACTTGAACCTGATTGTAGAGAACCATCCAGCACACTTTTCAAGCTGCGGTAATTTTCATCTTCGGCATTAAAAGCCAGATCATCACAATAGACGATGAATTTTTCAGGACGATGTTCAATCAGCTTTTGAATCTTGGGTAAATCCGACAAATCATCGCGTTCAATCTCAATCAAACGTAGACCTTGGGCTGAATATTGAGTCAGTAGGGCACGTACAATCGATGATTTCCCTGTACCGCGAGAACCTGTCAGTAATACATCATTGGCTGGTAAACCATTCAGAAACTGCAGTGTATTTTGAATGATTTTGTCTTTTTGGCGGTCAATTCCTTTTAGATCTTCAAGGTGCATTTCTTTGGGCTGCTGTATTGCAACCAACTGTTGATTTTCCCAACGGAAAGCAATTGCGGAAAAATCAGTGGGTTGTTTTAGTGCAGGCAGCGTTTGCTGCAGCTGTGTTAATACGCTGGATAAAGATTGAAGAATAGACTCGGGTAAATCAAGGATAGCCATAAATATAAACCAAACTCAATGATGAATAGGGATACTATCACTGCTATTACGGAAATAAAGAAAATATCATCAGAAATATCGAAATAAATCGATTTTACCCTTGATTGTTGCTGCGGCTTTTTGCATTGTATAGGTGCAAGAATACAAAAAATAAGCTGAAAATCGGGATTGCAAATGTTCAATAGAGTTCAGGAAAAAAAGAATACATATCAGTCGTATAGAGTTGATGTGTTGCAAGAACGCTTACGACATACCAGCTCATATGATGAATGGAAAGACATTGCACTAAAACTGGATGAAGAGTCGGGCAAAGAGGCCTGGAAATATGACAATGAATCGCCTTATTTTGATGCAGAAATACTCTCTAAACGCTATAACCTATTAAAAAAATATCGAACCCAGCATCGGACGCTTGATCTGATCTATGTATTAAGAGAAGGGCTGTCTTATGACTTTGCTAATATTGGACATCCGATGCTATTTGCCGAAACCTATTTTGGCACGAAGAAAATTATTGAAAATTATGTTGAAGAAATGAGTGACTGTTTACGTTACTTGGCTTCGAGTGAATGTATTACGTTCCAGTTAAAAGAGAAAATTCAGTTTTTTGAGGAATGCCAAAAAGCCTATGGCCAACCTGCTTTAATGTTTTCTGGTGGTGCCACTTTGGGTTTATTTCATACTGGGGTCTGTAAGGCACTTTTAGAGCAAGACCTGATGCCGCAAGTTTTATCTGGCTCAAGTGCAGGGGCGATCATGACCGGTATGCTGGGGGTTTCCACACCCGATAAAGTGCCTGAATTGCTGCAAGGTGAACATTTTTTTAGTGATGCATTTAAGTTCAGAAAAATCAGTGAACTGGTTCGGGGCCGTGGCGGTGTTGCAGATGTGATGTATTTAAAAAAATTCCTGATGCAGAACTTGGGTGATGTCACCTTTGCCGAAGCATACAAACAGTCGAAACGCCATATTAATATTGTGATTGCGCCTTACAACACCGCACAAAACCCACGCATTATGAATGCATTAACTGCACCGAATGTATTGGTCTGGAGTGCAGTATTGGCTTCTTGTGCGGTGCCTGTATTATTTCCACCTGTGCATTTGACCAGTAAGCGCTATGATGGACAGCATACGCCGTATCTCGCCAATACCAAATGGGTGGATGGCAGTATGCGTAGTGATTTTCCGCAGGAGAAAATGGCTCGGCTATATAATATTAATTACACCATTGCCAGTCAGGTGAATCCACATATCGTGCCGTTTATGCAGAGTGATTCGGAAAGATTTCGTCGAGATGTATTGAGTTGGCCAGAAAGAATTATTCGCCATCAAGGTAAAACCATTGCGATGGATGTCATGGATTTAACCCGCAGCTATATGGGGAGTTTTTTCCCGATTCGCCGTATGCTCGATCATGGCTATGGGATTTTAGGGCAACGCTACTATGGCGATGTCAATATTATTGCCAGATATGGGCTACGACACTATAGCTATATGCTAAAAAATCCGCGCCCGAAACTGTTTAAAGTATTGCAACAAGAAGGCGAACGGGCAACTTGGCCGAAAATTGCCTCGATTGAAATCCATGCACGGATTGGTAAAACGATTGAGCATTGTTTAACATCATTGCGAAAGCAGGACGAAAAGCAGCAGAATGAGTTTTACTACGTGTATCTTTAATCCCAACATTCAACTTGAAGATTTAAGTTTAACAACAAAAGCGCAAAGCTATGCCTTTGGGCGGCGTGTCTATATTTTTCAAATCAATCAAGAACGTTATTGGCTTAAATTTCATAAGCTGGGGACTCATCCGCTTTTAGAACAGGCCTTTCTACGGGAACTCGTGTTCTATCAGCAATTTGCTCAGGCGCTACAATTGTTTTTATTGCCCTATCAAGTGATTCAATTAAGCAATATTGCAACAGGCTTAGATCTTGGAGGAGCTGAGCAGGGGCTGTTAACTGTCAATTCAGATGCGTTTTTTAGTAATATCACGGTAATCAATGATATTGAAGTAGTAAAACAAAAGATTATAAGTGCATTAGATGCATTAGATGCCTTGCACCAAGCAGGCTGGATTCATGCTGACTTGAAGACTGAACATTTCCGTTTATATGAAGACACATGCCGGTTGATTGATTTTGAGCAATCTTTTAGAGCGGAACAACCCATCCAGACTTTAGATGCAACGCCACATTATATGGCACCAGAGCTTTTTCACGGGGCAGGCAAAAGCATTCAAAGTGATCTTTATGCTTTGGGTATCATTGTGTATGAATGGTTGGCTCAATCACGATTAAAGGCAAAGACTTATCACGACTGGGCCGTTTTGCATTGCCAACAGCTACATATTCAGCTTCCAACTGAATTTGAGGTTTTTCTTCCTTTATTGAAAGGGTTAACCCAAAAGCATGTTAAACAACGTTTTAATTCAGTCTTAGCGGCAAAAAACTGTCTAAACAACCTTGATTTGCCGTAAAAATAAACATCAATACGTGATTTGAATATTATGTGTTCAGTTGATTGATTTTTTTATACGAAAGACTTGTCATGCTGCATCTTTCTCACTAATATGCATACCCATCGGGGGCGTGGCGAAATTGGTAGACGCACTGGATTTAGGTTCCAGCGCCGCAAGGTGTAAGAGTTCGAGTCTCTTCGCCCCCACCATATTTAAGAGAGTTTCCGACTTTCTTTATGATGAAGTCTGAAGGACTTTCATTATGCTGTTATAGAGGATTGGTGTAATGGTAGCATGACGGTCTCCAAAACCGTTCGTCAAGGTTCGAGTCCTTGATCCTCTGCCAAATCAATAAAAAAGCCCTTGTGAAAACAAGGGCTTTTTTATTGTCTGAAGTTTTGGATCTATATCGCTTTAATTATACTTTTGCATTCATTCTATTTGGTTGTATTAATCTATTTGTTGAGTGATTTGTTTAAAGTTGAGGATAGCTAGCTGCTTTTATCTTTCAAAAGTAGAGAAATAATTTTTCACATTGTCACTGTCAATAAATAAAATGCTAAAAAACAGCTCATTTTTTGCTTAATTTTAAATTTTTTGTGCCAATTAGTTTTTGAATAATAGAGTGATCAGCTTGGTTGTTGAGCATTTTAACGTATTCAAATTTGATTTCAGCTTGATGAAAGACGTTAAAAAAGACTGACATAAATAAAGCCAGCTCAGCCTTGAATAGGTTGTACTAGGGAAAATTGAATAATTAAGGAAGAGGCAATGTCTGTATTGTGCATGGTTCAGCATAGAAAAAGTAATTTAGATGGCCTTAGCCCACAAAATCATCCAAGCAGCCGTGGCTTGATTGTGATTCAAAAAAGGGGGTAAGTCATATGATGCTGATTCGTTATATCCAGCAAAAAGATATCCATGATCTTTATCAACTGGCGCAAAAAGCAGGTTTTGGTTTAACCTCTTTGCAACCCGATATGGAAATACTGGCTGCACGAATAGACCGAGCAATTAAGACGGTCGAAGGCAAATTGGACAAGTCGGAGCAGGGCTATTTATTTGCCTTAGAAGATACCACACTGCATAAAGTGGTCGGCGTATGTGGAATCGAAGTGGCCTTAGGTTTAAAAGAGCCTTGGTATAACTTTCACGTCGGTACGCAAGTGCACTCTTCAGAGCCATTAAATGTCTATAAATCATTACCGACCTTATATTTAAGTAATAACCACACCAACTGTAGTGAGTTATGTACTTTATTTTTAGACCCTGATTATCGTTTAAATAAGAATGGCAAATTTTTATCCAAGGTTCGGTTCTTGTTTCTTTCGGCCTTTAGACAATATTTTGAAGAAACGATTGTGGCGGAGATGCGGGGCTTTTCGGATGAAAATGGCCGTTCACCCTTTTGGGATGCAGTCGGGCATAAATTCTTTGATATGGAGTTTAGTAAGGCAGATTATCTGAGTGGTACAGGTAAAAAGGCCTTCATCGCAGAGCTGATGCCGCGGCATCCACTTTATGTCGATATGCTGCCCGATGAAGCCAAAGCGGTGATTGCTGCAGTCCATCCCAATACGGTACCTGCCTATAATCTTTTGATTGAAGAAGGTCTGCGTTATAAGGGCTATGTTGATATCTTTGATGCAGGTGCAACTTTGCAAGCCGATATTGAAAATTTAAGAGCGATCAAAGACAGCCATGCGGTGACGGTAAAGATTGAGCCATCTGATCACATCATTCTAGGTAATGATCCTTATATCATTGCCAATGACGATTATAAAAATTTTCGCGCTCTCCTCATTTACAGCCAGCCAGATACAAACCAAGTGAAATTAGATCCTGAGCAGGCTCATCAGTTACATGTGAAAGAAGGAGCATCGGCACGGATGCTCAATATCAATATTCCAAAGAAAAATTGAGGCATTGTCGGTTGAAAATGAGAACAAGGATGAGGATATAATTCATCTACTTATCTCGTAATTTTATGCGCTAATTAGACCTATTTTGATTTGTTTGCATGCCGTGTGAGCAAATTAATCCAGTCTTAATTTGCACAAAATATTCACATTGTTAATTGAATATATTTCACGTTTAATTGCTGGTAAATTGAACGGAAAAGCACGGCATGATCTTACAGTGTTTGAGGAATGAGATATGATGCTTTCGCCCAAATAACTTTTGACCAATAACAACAGGTTTTAGGGTGCATATAAGGACTTTATGGAAAATAACAGATAAGCGAGGTGGCTGAGTTAAGCACTAAATTTAAAAATAATTTTATTGAGCAAAATGGAATTTTGATATTCAGGCATTTTAAAAATATTTTAATTTTATTAGGCAATTATAACGGCTGTTATACATTGGAGTAAGGATTACATGAGTCAGGATAAAGATAAGCAGCTTCTGGAAGGAGATCTGCTTGGTAGTCAACATATGACTCAGCAGGATGAAGAAAAATTACAACGCTCTTTAACCAATCGTCATATTCAGATGATTGCCATTGGCGGTGCAATTGGTACGGGACTATTTATGGGCTCTGGTAAGACCCTAAGTGTTTCGGGTACCTCCATTATTTTAACTTATTTAATTATTGGCTTTTTCTTTTTCTTTGTGATGCGGGCGATGGGTGAACTGTTGCTGGCAAATACCAATTTTAAGACTTTTGCTGATTTTGCAACAGCGTATATCGGTCCGTGGGCTGGCTTTTTTCTCGGATGGTCGTATTGGTGCAACTGGATTATTACCGCAATTGCAGATGTGATTGTGATAGGAGGATATATGCAGTTCTGGTATCCCGATGTTCCTGTCTGGATTCCTGCTTTTACCTCCTTAGCTATTCTTACGATTCTGAATTTTGTTGCGGTTCGCATGTTTGGTGAGTTGGAGTTTTGGTTCTCATTGATCAAAATCGCCGCCATTATTATGTTTATTCTGGCAGGGATTTATTTAATCAGTACTGGTTTTACTTCGCCGAGTGGTGTCAAAGCGTCGATGAGTCATGTATTTGAAACTCAGTCGATGTTCCCCTATGGGGTTACTGGCTTTTTAGCTGGTTTCCAGATTGCGATTTTTGCCTTTGTTGGTATTGAATTGGTTGGAACCACAGCGGCTGAAACCAAAGACCCACATAAGTCATTACCTAAAGCGATTAACTCGATTCCATTGCGTATTTTACTTTTCTATGTCGGTGCATTGGTTTGTATTATCGCAGTTACATCGTGGGCAAAAATTTCACCAGAGAAAAGCCCATTTGTAGAAATGTTTTCCTTGATTGGATTGCCGATTGCAGCAGGGTTGGTCAATTTTGTGGTGGCGACTTCAGCACTTTCTTCAGCGAATAGCGGTATTTTTGCGACCAGTCGAATGCTTTACGGTCTGGCTTTGGACAATGATGCACCAAAAAGTTTTAGTAAATTGTCGAAAAGAAAGGTGCCGATTTGCGGTCTGGTTTTTTCAATGACTTGTGTCACCATTGGAACCTCGATTTTATTTATTGTACCGAATGTCATGACGGCGTTTACCATTATTTCAGCTCTGACGTCGATTCTATGTATTTTTACTTTTATGTTGATAATTTTGTCTTATATCTGCTATCGGAAAAAATTCCCAGAGTTGCATCAACAGTCTAAATTTAAAATGCCAGGTGGCTTGGTTATGGCATGGTTCACTATGTCATTTTTGGTGTTTACCATTGTGATCTTGGCTTTAGATCACGATACACTGATTGCGCTGGCTTTTTCGCCCGTGTGGTTCATCGGCTTGCTGATTGCATATCGTCGTAAAAAGAAAAAAATGCTGCAACTGGATCTGTTAAAAGCAAGAGCGGTTGATTATGTTTAAGTTAAGTTGATCCGTTGTCATCATAGATTGTTGGCTTTTAAATACGCAAGCAGAGTAAGGGCTCTGCTTTTTTATTTCAATGCTAAAAACATTGATTTGAGTGCAGACCTATCTGTATGAATAAAAAGGATTCTTTCAAGCCAATCCATAAGGAGTGACAAAAAACGTCATAAACAGACCATGTTGTATAGACAGAGGCGGATTAATATCGTTACAATGCCGTAAATTTAAGCAAAAAAATCTATAAAATGTTGAACAATATCTATCAGGCCTTGGAAAGTTTGGGCCTTACTGCACAGAGACGTGCGATCCATATTCAGTTTTCCAATCACAATTTAAATACTCAAGTGTTCCTGCAACGGATTGATGGGCAGCATCAACTGAATGCAGGCTTTAAAGCAGAATTAATTTGCCTGTCGACCAATGCTACTATTCCGCTAAAACAATTTATTGGTAGCCAAGCCGCAATTGATACTGTCACTGATCAAGGTCAGTTGACTCGTGTCACAGGCATTATCACCCAAGCCCTGCAAGGGCAATCGGATGGTAGCCTCACGGTATATAAGCTGACTTTAGAAGACCCAACCGCACTGTGGAAACAACGCCGTAACAGTCGCGTATTTATGAACAAGAGCGTGCCTGATGTGGTGCAAATTGTCTTCAAGGAGTGGCAGCAAAAGAGTCTCCTATTCGCTTCCAGTTTGACTTTGGATTTAAGCGGACTCAGTCAAGACTACGATATTCGTCCTTTTATTATGCAATATAATCAATCAGATGAAGCATTTTTGACATCCTTGATGCGTAGCGAAGGGATTAACTGGCTAATTGACGAAGCTCAGCTTAAGGTAAGTAGTATCAATGAACAAATCCAACCACAAAAATTACGCCTGATTGATGACAATAGCCAATACCAAGCGCTCGATCGTCGACAGATTCGTTACCACCGCAGCAGTGCCACCGAACAATACGACAGCATGACCAGTTTGGTGGGGCAACGCAGCTTACAACCGAGTAGCGTGCATGTACAGCGTTGGCAAGCCGATGCACTGGAACAGGAAGATGGTGCAGGCAGTGTCCAAAGCACGCATAAACACAGTGCTCAATACGACAATGCCAGTTTAGGTCTGGAACAGGCATGGCACTTTTCACCGGCTTGGATGCAAGACCTGAATGGGGAAGATGGTGCAACCGCATCGGGCAATGCACAGATTGAAAAACTCAATCAAAACTTAGGTCAATATTACGACCTACAATCCAAACAATTTACTGCCGATAGCACTGTTCGAGACACCCATGTGGGTTACTGGTTTGAATTGGCTGAGCATCCTGAAATCGATCAACACGATGGCGCAGACAAAGAATTCCTGATTACAGGTAAAAACTTTTATAACCAAAATAATTTACCCAAAGATCTACATCAACAGATCAATCAATTATTAGCACAGAGTAATTGGCAGCCAACCCAAACCAACAATCAAGAACGCCAAGCCAATCAACTGACCTTACAACGCCGCAGCATTAAAACCGTACCCGAATTTAACCCATTACAACACCGTCCAACTGCTTCACCGCAACGCGCCAAAGTGGTTGGGCCAAGTGGTGAAGAAATCCATGTGGATGAATGGGGACGGATTAAAGTCCGTTTCCTGTTTACCCGTAACGATGATCACAGCCATGATGGTGGTGCAGGTGCCAATGACAACGATACCGATTCAGCTTGGGTTGATGTACTCACGCCTTGGGCTGGTGAAGGCTATGGTGCACGCTTGTTACCGAGGATTGGTGAGATTGTTGTCATCGACTTCTTTGATGGCAATATTGACCGTCCATTTGTAGTGGGACGTATCCATGAAGGTCATCGTAGCCTGACCAAGTTTGACAATGCAGGCAAGCTGCCAGACACCAAGAAACTGGCAGGGATCAAGTCCAAAGAATACCAAGGTGAAGGCTTTAACCAGTTACGCTTTGATGACACCACAGGTCAGATCAGTGCCCAGTTGCAAAGCAGTCATGCTGCCAGTCAACTGAATCTGGGTAAACTGAGTCATCCTAAAGATAAAGCCGAAAGTGAAGACCGAGGCGAAGGTTTTGAGCTACGTACCGACCAATGGGGAGCTGTACGTGCAGGCGAAGGTTTATTGCTTTCCACACATAAACAAGATCAGGCGCAAGGTGAACACCTTGATGCCCAACCTGCTAAACAGCAGCTAGAAGGCAATCAAAGCAATGCCAAGGCACTGAGCGAAGTTGCCAAGAATCAGCAAACCGATGAAATAGAATCGTTGGATCAACTGAAAGAGTTTGCGGAGCAAATTCAAGAAAAAATCGCCCAGTTTAAAAAATCATTGCTATTGCTGAATTCACCAGCAGGGATTGGCCTAAGTAGCAATGAAGATATTCATCTCTCTGCCGATGGACAGATTAACCAGTTTGCAGACGATAGTATCAATCTAAGTACACAAAAAAACCTGATTACACATGCGCAAAACAGAATCAGTGTGTTTGCAGCACAAAGTGGCATTAAACAAGTCGCAGCGAAAGGTAAGTTTGAAGTGCATGCTCAAGGGGATGGTATGGACTTGCTTGCTAAGCAAGGCATTCAGATTATTTCGACTGAAGATCGGATCGAGATTACCAGTCCTAAAGAAATTTTAATTACGACTAAAGACGCTCAAATTAAAATTAATGGTTCAGGTATTTTTCCTGTGACCAGTGGCAAGTTTGAGGTGAAGGCGGGGCAGCATTTGTTTATGGGTGGGGCGAATGTTCAGTTAACACCAATAACTTTACCAGGCACTGATATAAAGAATTGGATTGAATTGGATTATCGTGACCCTGAAACAAGAAAGGGTATTGCAAATAATGGTTATAAAATTTTCTTTAAAAATGGAACAACATTAGCAGGAAAACTAGATGCTAATGGATTTGCTAGGCATGAAAATGTACCACCTGAAACCATAAAAAAAGTAGTATATGAACCTCAAGAAGGTAAAGAAAAAATTGCCAATCGATTAGAAGAGTTATTAGAAATTGAAGACGACTCATCAATCCGTAGTTATGGGGATGTAAATAATGGCAAATAATATTCCTAATGCTACGCAAGCTAGAGATGCATTGGCTTGGATGACTGGTGAGCAAAAAGATATTCAAGAGGAAAAAAGTATATGGGAGTGGATGGTAGAGGCCATTGAAGGAGACTTCAATGATAATCGTAGTACAGGGCAAATTGTATTTGATGCTGCAATTTCCATGATCCCATTTGTGGATCAGATATGTGATGTTCGCGATTTGGTGGCAAATTGTAAGAAGCTAAATGAAGATATTTCGGATCAGTGGGCTTGGGTCGCATTGGCCCTTACTTTAATTGGTCTATTTCCAAGCCTAGGGAGTTTGGTTAAAGGGGTTCTAAAAATCTTCTTCTTATTTGTAAGACGAAGCGGAGGAAAAGCCGTTGTTAAAGCTGTTGATTCAGCTATGACATGGGTTATTACTTTTTTAAGAAAAAAACAAGTACAAGATTATATTAAAAAATATCTACCGAACGTGGATATTCTCGTTTATTTAAAGAATGAAATTATAAAAGTAAAAAATAAGCTTAGTGCAAAGGAGTTATTGGCTGCTTTTGATCGAGGGATTCAGTTATTAGATAACTTAACGAATAAGGCCAAATATATTCCTGGTTTAAAAGATAAAATTAGAAATACTGTCGCCATTGTTAGAAAAATTCGAAATGCTGCAGATGCCCCATTGGCAAAAGCTTTGGCGCCACTTAATGATGCCTTAGCAAGAGTTATTTATAGATTAGATATGGAATCATATCTACAAAGAACAGCAGTGAGAAATACTACTAATGTTCACTTTAGAGGTACATTACCAGAAGCGCATGCCATTACTTTAATGCGTACTAAAAAGCCACGTCCAACTTGGTTAAGCAAAGGAAGTATGAAAAATAAGCCATTGAGACCTAGTGACTATAGAAGTGATATAGATAAAAAAGTCAAAGAAGGATATCCTTCTTTAGCTGACTATAATATTGAATCTTTTAGTAAAATATCTGCAGATATTATTTCAGGACCAGCCAGATTATACCGGGTAACTTCACCTGCAAATGGTGCGTTTGGTGAGTGTTGGGTTACAGAAGAGGTCTTCGTTAAAATTAAGAATAGTCCTGATCCGAAAGCGGCTTGGCGAAAATATTTAGCGGTTTGGCCAGACTGGAATGCGAATGGGCAGTTTGTAATTTATGATATTCCCGCTGGTCAATCTATTAAAGTATGGCGAGGCCCAGCTTCAAGTCAGACAAAAGATGCTTTAAGAAAAGAAACCTATCATTTGGAGGGGGGCTGGGAGCAGATTATTTTTAGAAAGGGAGAGTATGATGATACCTTCTACTACCCTATAGATAGTTACGGACGTTTATCGCTTAAATCCCCAAAAAGTCGAGATGCTTATAATAGTTTATCTCCAGCCGAGAAAGCGAAATATCAGGCAGTTCGAAGCAAAATAAAAGAACCTAATCTTCATGGTCCTTATGATACAAATTGGGGCATGACGGATTTTGATGATCAGTTAAAAGATGTCAGAATTGGTCTTCCAAATATATCTGGACAAGTTATTAATAGATAAAATTAAGAGATCGTTATAATGCAGAATACAGAACAGCAATTGACTCGTTTTCAAAAGCAATCAATTGCTTTGTTATATTATTTTACTTCACGGCCTTATTTGGAAATATTGCTGACCAAACTGGAAGATTTGATTCAGTATACTGGTGGTGTAATTGATTTGGCTGATCAGCAGTATCGTGACCGTGTTCTATTGCAAGAAGGTTGGGGAATGGGGGATACCTCAGCCAATTGGAGTACCTATGCTTACCCATCTTTACTCGATTTTAGAATAGGGTTAATTAGAATAATTGAAGAAACAAAATTAGATGAATATGGTTGGACACCTGCATATAATACAGCACGTATGTTGGGTGAGTTTCGACCTAATTGGATGTCAGAAGAAGAAGAATCTGATTTTAAAATGCGCTTTGATGAATTATATAAATTATGTAGTTATTATGATTCTTGTGTTAAGCCTCCAAGATCATGGACTTTATATAGTTTATTTGAAGTAATTAAAGAGCTTGGAGTTTTTGATCATAAAGTCCCAAAGCTTAGAGTTCATACAGATATACGTATAAATAGTGAGGAATCTATTTATAGGACAGGCGTATATATCCCTGTAGGCGATCAATTGGGTACACCACAATTTGCTTGGACTTACCGTGATGAAAATGGTTTTGAGGGGGGGAAATTGGAAGAATGTGAAACATTAAATGCTTTAGGTAAGCAGTTATTTTCTAAGTTTAATGAATATACAGCATGGACTCCATCTGAAGAACTAAGAACATTTGCAATTGAAAATATTAAAAAGAAAAAAATAGATGACGATTTTGGTTATGTAAAGTTTGATTATGACACTCAATTAAGATTAGCCCCAGAGTTGATTGCAAGAAATGCATTTACTGGCTTTGACTGTAGTTGGTACTTTGTTGAATTGGTTGATGGTGAGTTTGAAGATATTGGGGTTGAGGATGTAGATACGTTTGCTACACCTGATTTAAAAGTTATAGGTGGAGAATTATGTCCAAGAACAGGTTATTGGATTTTATCTAGCCAAAAGGAGAAGCGTTTGTACTTTACCAAAGGAACATTAATTCCCAAATATAATAAAGACTGGGGTGAAGAATATTGGGTCTTTGATGGTGAAGAATAATTAATATGTCCTTCGGGGCATTTAAAATTTTGAGATTTATATTATTTAAATGATTGATTTAAATAAACTAGAGCTATTCCCAAGAGAAATCTATTTATTAGAGCAATTTCTTTCTTATGACTATTATTATGAAACGGTAAAATTGTGGGAGAAACAGATTCAATATGCTGAAGAACTATTAGACAAATATAGTGCTCATTTAGCACCCGACCATCGTGCCCAACATCCATCTCATCAAGCCGATTATGTCTGGGGAGCAATCGTATTACCAAATTTTAAGAGTACACTACATCATTTAATAGATGGTCTTGAAGACTTACAACATGGTTTTTTACCAATATTAAGGAGAATGAGTAGTATAAAAAATGATTTGATTGCTCAAGGGAGAGATTATCACTATGATTGGATGGAACAAGTAGAGAAAGGAGCAGTTATTGAGTATAAGGCTAAGCAAGATATTGTTTTTATAAGAGCAAATAATACCTTTGTTGCAAGTGATTACTATGACTCGCAATGGGATTATAAAGATCTATTAAAAAATGATGTATATAAAAGAGATGTGGGTATAGAGTACCCTTCAATATTACCTAAATATTATTTAAATCCTAATATAAGCGTAAAAACAGATGAACCAATTATGGTGACAGGTTTTTATCGTTCTACTGAACCATATTCAGCGTGTAAGTTTCTGATGCATGAAACAAAAATGTCTGCCAAGCATCCTGAAGACTGGAAATTAGCTCCAGCGGTTCAGTGTTTTAAAACCAATCCAGACCTTTTTACAACACCAGACACAATTGAAAATTCAGAAGAAGTAGAAACGACATGGATACTGGTGGAAAAAGTAGTTGAGGATGGCGACGGTAGTTCGACACTTAATGAAGAAAGAATATCTCAAAAAGGTGGAGAAAAAGTAACGAAAGCAGGTTATTGGTCTACTCCTGCACAACCTGATACAAGATGTTATTTTACCCAAGGTGAAATATTGCCAACGCTGCCAGAAACAGATTGGGGCGAGGTCTATTGGTACTGGGATGGTGAAGAATAACTAATATGCCCTTCGGGGCATTTAAAACTTTTGAGATTTATATCATTTAAATGATTGATTTAAAGAAACTAGAGTTATTTCCGCAAGAGCTCTATGCAATTGAACAATTTATTTCTTATGACTATTACGATGAAACGGTAAAGTTATGGGAGGGGCTGATTCAATATGCTGAAGAGCTGTTAGATAAATATAGTGCTCATTTAGCACCCGATCATTGTGTTCAGCACTCATTTCATCAAGCAGACTATGTCTGGGGAACCAATACTACCAAGTTTTAAAGGAGTCGCAACCTATTAATGACTTAGATGGATATAACATGATAGAAGTTAAGGGAAATCCAAAGTATAAAGGTACATTTACCGTTCATATTTTAGCTGGTTTTTATGCTGAAGGAGATGCTGAAATAGACAAAAAATACACTTTTATCGTTCAAGAGTAATTGAATAATACTACTTTATGGTTTTGGTATGAACTTCACACTTATCTTTACTTTATGTTTAGCTTTAATTAGTTGTAGCCAAAGCTATCAAGCACAACCTAGTGAATTACCTATTGCTCATATTAATGAAAATTATAGTCAGGATATTATGATTACAGGTGGCAGAGTTGTAGAAAGAAGTTTTGAAGTAAAAACAAACTTCCCAAGTGATATGGGAGTTGAAGTAAAGCCTATTAATATAAATGATATAAGTGCGTATAATAAATTAAGGGTAGAAGGAGTCCCCAAATATAAGGGAGCCTATGATATTAGTATTTCTATGGGTTTTTATGGGGCTGGTGATGATGAGTTTAGTAAAACCTACAAATTTATTGTAAATTAAACTTTTAGAAAATAACTTTCTCAATTATAAAAAAGCAGAGCCGAAGCTCTGCTTTTTTAAGTCAATCAGTTTTAGATCTTGCTAATCAAATCATTGATTTGTTTTGCTTGTTCAGCGGCATTACCTGTATAAGTTGCAGGAGTAAGCTCAGCTAAACGAGTACGTTCATCTTCTGGCACTTGCGCAAGTTCATCACCTTTCACGAAGTTTACCATCATGTCGCGTGTCATAGCCTGACCACGGGTAAGCGCTTTTAATTTTTCGTATGGCTTTTCAACGTTATAACGACGCATAACCGTTTGAATTGGTTCAGCAAGAACTTCTTGTGCTTGGTTTAAATCTTCGTCTAAACGTGCAGCATTCAATTCAAGTTTACCAATCCCTTTTAAGCAGGCATCAAACGCAATCAAGCTTTGCGCAAAACCAACACCCATATTACGTAATACAGTTGAGTCGGTTAAGTCACGCTGCCAGCGCGAAACTGGAAGTTTTTCACCAAGGTGACCCAAGACAGCATTGGCAATACCCAAGTTACCTTCAGAGTTTTCAAAGTCGATCGGGTTTACTTTGTGTGGCATAGTTGAAGAACCCACTTCGCCATCTTTTAACTTTTGTTTGAAGTAACCGAGAGAGATATAACCCCAAACATCACGGTTAAAGTCGATCAAGATGGTGTTGTAACGGCGTAAAGCATCAAACAATTCAGCCATATAGTCATGTGGCTCGATTTGTGTGGTGTACGGGTTGAAGCTTAAACCTAAAGACTCAACGAATGCTTGTGCATGTGCAGCCCAGTCAATTTCTGGGTAGGCAGAAAGGTGGGCGTTATAGTTACCGACAGCACCATTAATCTTGCCCAATAACTCAACATTTTCAAATTGTTTGATCTGGCGCGCTAAACGATAAGCAACGTTTGCCATCTCTTTACCCAAAGTGGTTGGGCTTGCAGTTTGACCGTGTGTACGAGACAACATCGGTTGGTCGGCATGTGTAATCGCCAAAGCTGAGATCGCATTGAGAATTTGTTTCATGCTTGAAACGAGAACCTCACGACCATTTTTCAACATAAGCGCATGAGACAAGTTATTGATGTCTTCAGAGGTACAAGCAAAGTGAATAAATTCACCTGCATTCTGTAATTCATCGATGTTGGCAATTTTTTCTTTAAGGAAGTATTCAACTGCTTTTACATCGTGGTTAGTGGTGCGTTCAATTTCTTTAATGCGGTTTGCATCTTGTTCAGAGAAATCTGCAACAATCGCATCTAAAGCAGCATTGGTTTCATTTGAAAATGGCGCAACTTCGATGATTTCTGCACGATTTGCAAGTGCTTGTAACCAACGCACTTCAACCGTGACACGAGCGTGGATTAAACCAAACTCAGACAAAAAAGGGCGTAGGGCATCGCATTTGCTAGCGTAACGTCCATCAAGTGGCGAGAGTGCGGTTAAAGCATTCATACAGATTCCTTAAAGTTTAGCTCTCCCTTGCGGAACTTTAGTCGTTCCTCAGGAGAGATTTAGAGAGGTTGTAAAACGGTATAAAAATAAAATCGTTGGCATATCGGCTATACCACCTGATACTGCAAACGAGCGAGAGCTTGAATATCTTGCAATAACTTGCGTTTACTAAAGATCATACTCCACGAGCTGCCGCCGGATTGTTTCCATAAATGGGCCAGCTGTAAGCCTGTAAACAGGCAAGCTCGAATACGGTTAGTATGATTAATATCTTTAAAGGCTTCGGCATTGCCACGGACTAAAATACGAGGATTAATTTGTCCTGCAGTTTCGACATAGGTTTGTGCGAGATTGGCAATAATGCTGGGATGCAAATAATTATTATCAAAAAAGGAGAGTTGTTTTAGGATTTTTTGTTGGGCTGTTTCAATGATTTTAACGTATTCAGGATTACCGTAGACTTTCTTTTCCAGCTGCAATAAGGCCATTGCATAGGACATTGGAAGTTTAGCTGTCGACATTTTGGGAACACGGGATTTGGGTGCCGTATTAAAGGGCTGGGTAATGCAGCCTTCTAATGTTTTTAAGCCAAGAGAAATATCGGCCAGCTGATTAAAGAAATCGAGGGTTTGCGTGGCATTATTGGCCGTCGGGCGAATATTCAGACTGGCCTTGATGAGTAGTTCGAAATAAAAGTTACCACTATCGCCAATACTTTGCTGCCCAGCCATCGCCGTCATATGCGTCAGCTGGGTTGCCTGAAAGACCGCTGCCAATGCCAAAGCACGGTTTTGTCTGACATTCAACGCTTGCGTGTGCTGAAAGGGTAACTCGACCATGCTTCGCTTCCAATTTCCTTAAATAAAATCCGGTTCAGGTGCATTGGTATGGTGAATCACACCACCGCCTAAGCAAACCTCTCCTGAGTAGAACACCACACTTTGCCCTGGTGTTACAGCGCGTTGCGGTTCATCAAATTCAACACGCACACCATTTTCAGTGTGTTCATCGCGGTAAATTGTACAGGCCTGATCAGGTTGACGATAACGGGTTTTTGCTGTGCAACGGAAACCTGTACTCGGGATGTCCTGTTCGCCAGCCACCCAGTCAATCGTTTCGCTCCAGAGCTGTGTGCTTTGCATCAACGGATGTTCATGTCCTTGTCCAATCACCAGTCGGTTATTGGCAATATCTTTATGGAGTACGAACCATGCACCTTCTTGTACACCTTTCATCCCACCGATACCGATACCACCACGTTGACCCAGCGTATAGTACATCAAGCCGTGATGTTCACCAACTTCTTTACCTGATTCCAAAACAATTTTTCCAGCTTGCGCAGGTAAATACTGTTTTAAGAAATCGGTAAAACGACGTTCGCCAATAAAACAGATACCTGTTGAGTCTTTTTTCTTGGCAGTTGCGAGATCCAGTTGTTCTGCGATACGACGAACTTCTGGTTTTTCGATTTCACCGACAGGGAACAGGGTCTTGTTAATTTCACGACCATGCACTGCATGTAAGAAATAAGTCTGGTCTTTATTGTTATCGACACCACGGAGTAAGGGTGCGTAAGTTTCGCCGCGTGAGTTTTGTGTGCTTGCACCACGGCGTGCATAGTGACCTGTGGCAATAAAGTCTGCACCCAAGGTCATGGCATGGTCGAGGAACGCACGGAATTTAATTTCTTTATTACAGAGAATATCCGGATTGGGGGTACGACCTGCAGCATATTCGGCCAGAAAGTGCTCAAAGACACGATCCCAATATTCCATGGCAAAGTTGGCAGTATGTAATTTGATGCCGATCTTATCTGCAACGGCTTGAGCATCTGCCAGATCTTCAAGTGCTGTGCAGTATTCCGTACCATCATCTTCTTCCCAGTTTTTCATGAAAAGACCTTCAACCTGATATCCTTGTTGAAGTAACAGTGCGGCAGAAACAGAGGAATCTACACCACCAGACATACCGACGATGACACGTTGTTGCATCTAATTAAGCGTCCAAATGAGAAGTTAATGAGGGAGAGAAAGGGTGCTCATAAATAAGCGATAAAGGATATTTCTTGCCAGCAAGGGCATCTTCAACAGCTTTTAAAACCAGTGGACTGCGCGCACGTGCTGATTCTTGTAGTTCATCCAGATTCATCCAGACTGCAGCAACAATACCTGTATCAAGTTGCGCATTTTCTTCAACTGACGTCACATGCGCCAGGAAACAAAAACGGTAGTAGGTACGATCTGGAAACATCGGCGGGGTATAGGTATAGATCCCAAGCAGATGATCGATTTCAACGTGATGGCCTGTTTCTTCTAAGGTCTCACGGATCGCTGCCTGCACAATGGTTTCACCACATTCAACATGACCTGCAGGTTGATTAAACACGGTATGTACAAAGCCTTCGCTGTGTTCTTCAACAAACAGAAAACGTCCGTCTTTTTCGACTACAGTGGCGACTGTGACATGAGGTGTCCAAGCGGTCATAGAAAGCACCATGGTTTTAAAAAATGTATTCTACAAAATTTGAGACGCGGTGGCTAGTTGAAGTGGTCGAGCAATTTTCTTAGATGTACCAAAGTTAAGTTTTTGTTGTAAATTCATGCATGATTCAAGTAATGTTTCATATAAATCTTATAAAGTTCCTTTTTTATAAATATATGCATTCAGTTTCAGCTATTTTTTTACAAGAGCATCCAATTCATGGATGCATACATGACGCAAGCAATAATTTAAAGCCTTTTCCGATTCTTGCAATAGACAATATCCCTTTGAATTTATGGATAAATGAGAATACGAATATCTTTGAACGAACAGATAATCTGGTTCCCGCTCAAGGATGGCTTTACGAATTTAATGATGAGCTTGCATTAAGTAATGCTTGGGCGCTCTTAAAGCCGAATTATTGTAAATATGGACCAATTTCAACCGTTGTTCCACTTCTCGTCTGTCCAGATGATCTCGATTTAATATGCAGTGTCGTTGTGGTTGAACAAGTTGTTACGGCGACAGAAGTCAAATGGGTTAGATTTGGGCAAGCCTTTGGAAATCTTCAGGATATAGTGACTTCAGTTATTTGGGAGTTCCCTAAAACTACGCCAGAGTTAACATTTCAGTTTGCACAATTTGAACAAGCCTTTAATGAATTAAAGATTTTAGATGAGCGGTGGGGCGATGCTTAAAGTTACTCATACTAAAACAAGGTATGTGTTCAATCAAAATAGAGTGTGATGGTCTTTTTAATAGATGCCTGCGAAGAGACAGAGATATGATTCAAAAGGCATATCAGCCAATTTTAAAAGATCTGATCTCAGTTTTTGCTAGAGAATTCACGATAGAGCTTGATAGCCTTTATGTTTATGGCAGTGTCGCGAAAGGTAATGCGGTCGTCGGTCAATCTGATTTGGATATATGTGTGGTTTTTAAACATGATATTCAGAGTCTGGATCAAAAAATTGCTGAAATTAAACGAAGCCTTATTGTTCGTTATCCATATATTCCAAAAATCGATGTGGATATCGGTTATTTAAAAGAGGTTTTGGATGAGAAAAATAAGAAGCGCTGGGGAGCATGGCTTAAATTTTTTTGTACCAATATTTATGGGCGAGATTTAACGCATTTTTTCAAAGAGATAATGATTGATAGAGAGGCCATCCGAGCAATCAATCAAGGCTATGATGAGGAAATACAGACATATTTTGCACTTTTAAACTTAAACCAGGGGACTGAAAAGGAAATGCTCCATCTAAAAAAATCTTTAATTAAAAGAGTGATCCGGTTGTTGCCTTTAACGTTGAATGAGATTGGCGAATGGCCATTAAGTTTAAACGATACAATTGAACAAACTATGCAGGCTTATCCTCAGCAGAAACAACATCTCTATTTCCTACTACAAGAACTTGATAACCCTGTGTTAATGGATGAGAATTCCTTGAACCGATTCATAGAGTTGTATAGCTGGATTAAGGCCCGCTTACTTTAACTGTGAATTGATTTATGTACTCATCTTATTGATAAATAAAATATTTACACCTGATTGAAATCGTATCAATCGAAAATAATTTGATTCAAAAAAACAGAATGTGCTAGTGTGTTTTTTGACCGCAAGGTAAAAATAATAATCCCCGCCAAGAAAAGTCATAGTTGTGATGGCCTTTCAATAATTTAGAAGTAGAACAGATAATTTATTAGATTGATAGACAGCACACGGAGTTGAAGTATTATGCAACATATTAAAATTAAACCTGGTGTCGCTTTAGCAGAACAAGCAGAGATTGGCCATAATCGCTGGCATCCAGATATTCCATTTTTAACATCGGTAAAACCAGGCGAAGAGATTCTGATTGAAAGTCTTGATTTTTTAGATGCTCAAATCAAAGATACCGATGATGTCTCCGATGTTAAAAATGTGGATCTTACTCGAGCACATCCCCTGACAGGACCATTCTATGTTGAAGGCGCTGAGCCAGGGGATTTGCTGGTGATTGATCTTCTCGATATTCAGCCGATTTCAGCCGTTGGTTTCTCTGGGGTTTTTGCGAAAGAAAATGGCGGTGGTTTTTTAGCCGATTATTTTCCTGAAGCGGATAAGGCAATCTGGGATTTAAAAGGATTATTTGCAACGTCACGTCATATCCCAGGTGTTCGTATTGCGGGTTTAAAGCATCCAGGTTTGATGGGGACACTTCCTTCGCATGAGCTGCTCAAAGAATGGAATCGTAGGGAAGCATTATTGGTCGCGAAAGGACAGGCAAATCCACCTGATCCAAGAACAGCTGTGTTACGCGGTGTGACCGGTGCCGAGTTTGACCGGATGGCGGTAGAGGCCGCACGTACAGTGCCCCCACGTGAACATGGGGGGAATACCGATATTAAAGATCTTGCAGCAGGCAGTCGTATTTATTTCCCTGTCTACCAGAAAGGTGCTGGTTTCTCGATGGGTGATCTACATTTCTCACAAGGTGATGGAGAAATCGGATTCTGTGGTGCGATTGAAATGGATGGGGTAACCCGTGTTGGTTTTGATCTGATCAAAGGGGGTATGCAAAAATATAATATTGATTCGCCTATATTTGTCCCAAGTAATGTCAGACCTAATTATGATCAGTGGTTAACCTTTGAAGGGATTAGTGTTGAAAACGGGGTAAATCATTATTTGGATGCCACGGTTGCCTATCGTCAGGCCTGTTTAAAAGCGATTAAATATCTTGAGAATTTTGGATTCACCGGATCCCAAGCGTATATGTTACTGACTGCTGCACCTGTTGAAGGGCGTATCGGTGGTATTGTGGATATTCCAAACTGTGCATGTACCATTTCTTTGCCAACGTCTATTTTTGAGAAAAATATTTTGCCGCAGGGCGCCTTAAACGAAAACAAGTTCTGGGGACATCGTTAGTTCTAGGGGAATGTAGAGTTAATCGTTTAATAAGGATTTTAAGATGCCACTATATGATTTTAGATGTGAACATTGTGAAGGGATTTTTGAGAAGAATGTCCCGATGGCCAGTATTGCAAGAGATCATACGTCCTGCCCATATTGCCAGCATGCCATGTTATTAAGGCCGATGATAACGGGACACCAAAAGATTTCAGTCAAAAATAAATGGCGACCCTCATCCAGCGCCGAGCAATTGGCAGGACCCTTGGTTGGAGGACCTGGGACCAGCAAAAAAAGTGCTCGGACTTCAGTGTTGCATAACTGCCGAGGTGTGAATTGTTCTTTGTGTGAGCTTTGAGCTTCTACACTTTAAAAGTAGGAGAGATATGCCATTTTGTAAGAGTAGGGCAATTGTGATCATGCAGCATAAAAATGATATTCCAAATTTTTATAGTTCTTGATTGAGTTGTTTATAAAATGAAATAGTGACCCAATAATTTTCATCAATCGTAATAATCTTTCTATCTACATTCTCAATATCTTTCCCTTCCTTAGTCCACAAAAAAGGGAAAAAAGAAAAACATTGATCACCTTGTAGTTGTTGGAGATCAACAGCCCAAGTTTTCCACCTCAATGAATCATAAAATTGATTAATATCTCCACTGAATCCCCACGCTAAGAACTGTGAATAATCAACTTCTAAATCTTCCCACTCTAATGTATCTGGAGAAAAATAATAGATATCGCCAATATTTACTCCTAATCCACCATTATTTATCGCAAAAAAACCGCCTATGACATCATCTGCTATAAGGAGATATGATGGTGGTTCATCTAAGTGAAGAATCGTTTTTCCTTGATTCCATTCGATTAGCCCACGATTAAGTTTTTCATTACCAGACCCTAGAATTCGTAACCAACCATGATCAATTAATATGCCACCTGTTTCATAGATAATCGCTCCAATTCTTGAGTGTGTCGTTATTTGTGAGTTAAGTAACTCGTTATTAGCACGGGTTGAATCTTTAGTTAATATTTCATAATGGTTGCTAGCATTTTTTAGCTCTTCTTTTATTCTATTCCAACCTGTTTCTTCTATATCCAATAATTCATTTAGGGTTTTCATTATTATTTATTCCTTAAACAATCTGAGGGAATAACGAAGCTAGGCTTCGCTATTCTTATAATTATCCTTCACTTTCACATAATGACGTGCTGAGTAAGGTAAAAATTCCATTTCTTTTTCGGTCAATGCGCGAACTTGCTGAACTGGACTACCGACATAGAGATAACCACTTTTTAACACTTTGCGTGGAGGAACCAGACTGCCTGCGCCAATCATCACATCATCTTCAATTATCACATCATCTAATACCACGGTATTAATCCCGATTAAGACACGATTGCCAATGCTACAGCCATGTAAAGTCACATGATGCCCAACTGTCACATCTTCACCAATCACCAGTGGAGAGCCATTCGGTTTAGATTGATTTTTATGGCTGACATGCAACATACAATGATCTTGTACATTGCTGTTTTTACCAATTTGAATTGAATTCACATCACCACGAATCACCGCAAAAGGCCAAACTGAAACATTCTCTGCTAATTTGACATCACCAATGACCACTGACATGCCATCGACGTAGCAGCTTGGATCAACATCAGGTTTTTGGTCTAGATAAGGGCGAATGTTATTTGGCATAGTTGCTTTCAATCGAAAATTTAAGGCCATTATAAAATAAAAAAGCATTCATACCCAAGGGCATGAATGCTGAATTAACTTAGTTTAAAATTAAAATAAGTTACTGAAAAACATTTTGATATGATCAAAGATACGTGCAAAGAAACCAGCTTCTTCAACAGGTTTTAATGCCACAAGTGGTTTTTCAGCAATCACTTTACCATCAAGGCTTGCGACTAATTTACCAACCACTTGACCTTTGGCTAAAGGTGCATTGAGTTTCGGTTGAACTACAAGCTGAGTCTTGATTTTGTCAGCTTGGCCTTTAGGCATAGTGACGTTGAAGTTTTCAGCTAAGCCAATTTGAACTTCATCTTGTTTACCAAACCATACTTTTGCTTTAGCAAGTACTTGGTTGGCAGGTTGAACGTTTGCCGTTTCAAAGTTGGCAAAGCCCCAAGCCAATAAAGTACGGCTTTGGCTGGCACGTTCATTCATGCTTGGTGTACCAAAGATCACCGAGATTAAACGCATTGGACCACGTTTACTTGAGGTGGTTAAGCAGAAACCAGCTTCATTGGTATGACCTGTTTTTAAGCCATCAACACTTGGATCGGTATAAAGCAGGGCATTACGGTTACCTTGTTTAATCCCGTTAAAGGTAAATTCTTTTTCAGAATAGATTGGGTAGTACTTCGAGCTGTCTTTAATGATGTGCTGGGCAAGAATTGCCATATCTTTTGCAGTTGAATAATGACCTTCAGCTGGCATACCTGTTGAGTTGATAAAATGTGTATTTACCATACCCACACGTTTTGCTTCTTGATTCATCATGTGAGCAAAAGTGCCTTCGTTGCCCGCAACGTGTTCTGCCATTGCTTTTGATGCATCATTGCCTGATTGGATAATGATACCACGTAGCATTTCCAAAACTGTCGCTGTGCCATTTAATGGAACATACATACATGATTCAGAACTGCTGCCACGACACCACGCAGATTCGTTCATGCGGACTTGTTCGTTTTCAGTCAATTCACCTTTTAAAAGCTTCTGCTCAATGATGTAGCTTGTCATCATTTTTGTCATTGAAGCAGGTGCAAGTTTTTCATTTTCATTTTTTGCAGCGAGAATCTGTCCGGTCTCGTAATCCATAAGTACATAGGATTTATTATTTAATTCTGGTGGAGCGGATAGGACAGTTGCTGCATATGAAAAGCTTGGCAAAAAGAGTAATGCAGCAAGAGCGCTTTTGTGAGTCATTCTAGGTGGTTCCAATATCTTGTATGAAGCAGACGAGCCTAGCATTTTAGGACAAAGCAAAGCCGACTTCTACGGGAGAAATCGGCTTTTTCATACAGTATTGTAACCTGACGCTTAATTGGTAGGATTATTTCGAATAATAATTACGAACATCATCGCAAATTTGACGGTTGTCATTGTCAGAAGCAGCTTTGGCATCAGCACGCGCTTCTTTTAAGGCTTCTTGGAAATCTTTGCCTTTCACACGCTTGTTTAGGGTTTCGACAGCTTTAGCATCGTTATTTAAATAGGCTTTGACTAAATTGTCATAGGCTTTATTAAATTTTAAATCTTTGCCAATTAAACTTGGGCAAATTTCAGATAGGACATAGATTGCCGCAAGTTCTTGCTTGGTCACACTATCAGAGGTAGGTGTTACTTCAATCTTTTCTGCTTCAGCGGCTTTTTTATCTGCTGCAAAGGCTGTAGGAGCTAAAGCGCTCGAAGCGATGAGCAATGATAAACCTAGTGTTTTAAAAACATTTTTCTTCATAAGAAATCAAACTCAAAACAAGACTTAAAGAATTTGAATAACTTATAGCATAAAAGCATGTTAAAAAATGTATGTTTGCTGTAGGAAGCGTAGAGAAAGTGTGGCTTTCAATCTTCAAAATATAAAATTTGGTTAGTGTGATAAGGAGAGATACCCCTTTGGCTTGACATCCTTGTTTGTACATAACATGCTTAAAAAATAAGCTAAAGTGATTGGCCCGAGTGTGGCTAGTGGTATGCTTAAAGTCGCTTGAGCAGTAGCAAAAATGAGCAGGGTAAATAAAAGTACGAGAAAATAAAAAATTACATGGAAAAGGAGCTGGAAAATGAAGGCAAAATTCACTGGTGGTGTTGATATCGCCCTTAAACTTCCACCACACCAATTTGAAGCCACGGTTATATTTTATCGTGACGTAATTGGGCTTAAACAAATTACAGAAAAAGCACCTGATATTGGCTTTGAACTTGGTCCAGTCAAATTGTGGCTAGCGCCAGCGCCAGAAATGAGTCAAGCTGAGCTTTGGCTGGAATTGTTTACGGATAATTTTCCTGAGGCTGCTCAATATTTAAATACACAAGGGGTGACCCGTTGTGATGCAATTGAACCTTTGCCAGAAGGATTTCGAGGAGGGTGGATTACAAGCCCAGCCAATATTATTCATATGGTTCGAGAACCCAATGCTTGGTAATAATTTATATTGCTTAAATTTGAAAAAAATGTGCAGGGCGATTGAGGGGCTATTAGATGCGTTATACAGCTTGTGTGGTTTTAAACAGTTCTGTGTAAAACCACAGCAAAATCTTGAAAACAGTTTAGCTTTCGAAATTAAGTACGTCTTCACATACTGATTTTTGTTCAGCCTTGTCCACTTCAGAGGCGGCTTCGCGTGCTTCTTTAAGTAGGCTTTTAAATTCTCCATCTTTTTGTAGACTGTCTAAAGATGCAGATTTGTCTGAGTAATTACTTAAATATGACCCCAGCATTTTTTTGATGTTCTGGTCAAATTTAGCATTCTTGCCAATCAGATTAGGGCACATTTCAATAAGGACTTGTGCATTGGCAATGTCATCTTTAATTAATGCATCCGCTTCTTTTGCTGAAACTGCTTCGTCTGCAAAAACAGCGGGTGCTGTTAAAAGTGTGAAACTTACCCCAAAAATTCGAATAAAATTAGATAAATGTCTCATGGCTGTATAAATTTCTAATACTATGAAGCCATAAATATATATAATTCAAGGAATAATTCAATTGAAAAAACTGCCTAGTAACATTGAAGAGATTTGATTTTAGTGAATATTTTGATCGCGAATGATGATGGTGTGTTTGCACCAGGATTACAGGCTTTAGCGCAAGCGTTAAAGCCATTAGGCCGAGTGGTTGTGGTCGCTCCTGAAAGTGAGCGAAGCGGTTACTCGAGTGCTTTGACCTTAGACCGTCCCTTACGTCCTATCCAGATTTCTGAAGATGTCTGGGCAGTTAATGGAACACCTGCGGACTGTGTTTATTTATCAATGAACGGTCTTTTTGATTTTGAATTCGATCTGGTGGTCAGTGGCATCAACAGCGGGGCAAATCTGGGCGATGATGTTCTATATTCAGGTACGGTCGGAGCCGCTTTTGAAGGACGGTTAATGAAACATCCTGCAATTGCCGTGTCATTGGCGGGCTCTAATGTTCGTGCTTATGAACATCCGCAGCACTATGCAGTAGCGGCGAAATGGGTCCATGACTTTATTGCTAAAGGTCTGCCCGTGCTGCCACCACGTCACATCTTCAATATTAATATTCCGGATATTGAGCAGATTAAAGGGGCACAAGTCACCTATCAGGGTCGCCGTGCACAATCAAAGCCGATTAGTAGTCATGTCGACCCACGTGGACGTCAAGTGTATTGGATTGGTTTAGCTGGAGAGGCAATTACTGACCCACAAGCAGGATCAAGTGAAATCCAGTCCGATTTTTTTGCTGTTTCAAATGGCTATGTCAGTATTACACCGATCCAGATGGACGCAACCAACTATGCGGTACTTGAAAATTTACATGCTCATGTAAATGGTTAGCCCTATGAATGTTATAAGTTTGTGAATATAGAAAGTGAGAACTCGTTTTTTCTCACTTTTTTGATACTCTTAGGCGCAAAGTAAATAAGGTTTTTTCGATGAGGGCGAAGATGCACTTAAACCATGTCTCGGTTTTTCTATCACAGAAGATGATTAAAACAATCGTTTTGTCTATGGCGGTTGCTACAGTGGCAGTTATGACAGGTTGTGCATCTAAACCGCAAGTAAATAGTGGAACACGTTATGTGCAAGCACCGAATTATTATACTGTACGCTCGGGTGATACACTAAGTGCAATCTCAAACCGTTATGGTCTGAACTATTTGGATGTTGCTGCACTGAATGGAATTGCACCGCCTTATCGAATTTATGTCAATCAG
Organism: Acinetobacter sp. CIP 64.2; assembly: GCF_000369645.1. NCBI lineage: Bacteria > Pseudomonadati > Pseudomonadota > Gammaproteobacteria > Moraxellales > Moraxellaceae > Acinetobacter > Acinetobacter sp. CIP 64.2. The sequence goes on along the minus strand of NZ_KB850122.1, from coordinate 1,320,698 downwards.
TCTTTACGTTTAAAAGGTTCTGTGGCGCAGCGTACAACCTCTACACAAGCCATGACACAAACGGCACCTATTCAACGTCAAAGTATTAATTTGCCAACTCAGCAGCCAGTTGTGCCAAAAACACAACCTGTTATACCGAGACCCGTTGTTCCTGCTGTCCCAGTTAATCCATCAACAACTTTGGCTTCAAGTCTACGTTGGGTTAAACCATCGAATGGTCCAATCATTCAAACCTTTAATTTAGCGAGTAATGTGAAAGGGACGCGTTACGGTGGGAATGAAGGTGATCCAGTTTTTGCTGCAGCAAATGGACAAGTTGTATACGCCGCGGATGGGCTTAAAGAATATGGTAATCTGGTTTTGGTAAAGCATATTGATGGTTACATCACCGCCTATGCGCATAACAGTAAAATGTTAGTGAAGAGTGGCGATACAGTGACTGCGGGACAGAAAATCGCAGAAATGGGATCATCAGGTGCATCACGTGTCATGTTAGAGTTTCAAGTTCGTTTAGATGGTAAACCTGTGAATCCTGTCACAGTTTTACCAAATTAACGTTAAGATTATTAATAATCATTCAATAATTTATTAATAATCCTCTAGTGCATAAATAGACTTCCTTGTATACTGAATTGAGATTGCTTTCATTAGAACAATAAGCATATTAATAAATTAAGGTAAGAGGGAAGTCTATGCTAGATCAATTGCGTGCAATGGGGGTTTTCGCCTGTGTTGTGGAAAGAAGCTCTTTCAGTGGTGCAGCACGAGAGTTAGGAATCACAACCAGCGCAGTTAGCCAACAAATCCGTTCTTTAGAGCAAGAAATGGATGTTACCTTACTTCATCGCTCAACTCGAAAACTGAGCCTTACAGAGGCTGGGCAAGCATTCTTTTTAAGTTGCCAAGAAATGTTAGCTGCGGCTGAACGCGGCAAAATCCGAATTAATGAATTACGTGATGATCTTGTTGGAGATCTGCGTATTGCGACCACACCAGAACTTGGCGCATTGCATATTATTCCTGCGCTTTCTCATTGGATGTCAGCACATAAGGGCTTAGCCATTCATTTTGAAGCGGATCATCGCTATATCGATCTCATTGAAGAGCGCATTGATATTGCGATTCGAATGAGTCTCAAAGTGGATGACCATCAACTGACGGCTGTGCCTTTGGCGAGGGTTGATCAGGTATTGGTTGCTTCCCCAAGTTATTTGAATCAAGCTCAACCGATTACGCGTCCTGAAGATCTACGTCACCATGAATTACTTCCAATTACGCTCATGCAGAATTATCAGCATTTTGGATTCCGACATGGAACCAGTGGTGAAGTGGTGAATGTCGATATGAAGTCACGTTTAGGAACCAATAATGTCTTTGTTGCTAAGTCATTATGCCAACAAGGACACGGAATTGCCCGTATTTTATATATGGATATTCAAAAGGAATTGGTGAGTGGCTCTTTGGTTGAAGTGTTACCAGATTGGCAGTTACCTGCATATACCTTACATGCGTTAACATCGAAACGTGAACAATACCCAATGAAAGTACATCGCTGTATTGATGCGCTGAAGCAATATTTTGCTCAGTTACCTGGTGGACGTTCCTTGCAGGGCGTAGCCTGATTCATAAAAAAGCCATGTTCCCCAAGGAACATGGCTTTTTCTTTATTTCTTTTTCCGTTTTTTTGAGTTGATTGGCTTTAAGCTTTTTGCTTCAGCTACTGTTTCTTCAGTGTTTTTCGCTGCAAGCTCATCTTTTTTGGTCTTCTTACGCTTTTTCTTTTTCTTGGGTTCCTCATCTTCAACTGCCTCGCCATCTTCGATTGCTTGCCAGTATTCAAGCTGTTCCATCACAGCAGCATAGATCGAGTTTTTGGTATAGCGGCCTTTCTTATCGAGCGTCCCGACTGGGCGTGCCATCAGAATTTCTAAAGCTTGGTCAATGGTATCAATCGCATGGACATGGAATTGACCAGTTTGTACTGCATCGCTCACATCTTGGCGTAGCATTAAGTGCTGCATATTTTGACGTGGAATGATAACGCCTTGTTTGCCTGTTAAGCCTTGAAGCTTACATGCATCGTAAAAGCCTTCAATTTTTGCATTGACGCCACCAATCGGCTGTACTTGGCCCAATTGATTCATCGAGCCTGTAATTGCCCAGGATTGATCAATCGGAATTTGACAGATTGCAGAGATCAGGGCTGAAAGTTCTGCAACAGTTGCACTATCGCCATCGACTTGTCCGTAACTTTGTTCAAAAGCTAAAGCGGCGGAGAAGTGCAGGATTTGTTCACGACCAAAGTGAGCCTTTAAAAAGCTCGACATCAATAACACGCCTTTGGCATGTAGGGAACCGCCAAGCTCAACACTGCGTTCAATATCCAGAATATCACCACCGCCTTGATACACTGATGCAGTCAGGCGAGACGGTAGGCCAAATTCAACATCAGCGTAATGAATCACGGATAGGGCATTGATTTGACCGAGACGGTGTCCTGAGGTTTCAATTAATTGAGTTCCGCGAGAAAGATCCTGCCAATACAGTTCTCTTAAATAGCCTAAGCGATATTGACGGTGATGTAATGCTTGATTGACATGCTGGTCAGTGACGATCTTGTCATCTGCTTTAAATGCATGATGGTGTGCTTCACGAATAAGATCACCTAAGGTTGATGCATGTAGCGACAATGAACTTTGATCTTCCGCCTGACGGCTGGAATCAGTTAACAAAGCTGCGAGTGCAGAACGATCAAAGGGAAGCAACTTGTCAGCTTGAACATAATCTGCAATCAGCTGCATATAGGCCTGCTCATTACTGTCATTACGTTGTAATGTGTCGGTGAAGTCGGCGCGAATTTTAAAGACACTGCCTAATTCTGGTTCAACTTCCAGAATTTCATAATAAATTTCAGGTTCTGCAAGTAAAACCACTTTAATATCAAGTGGAACGGATGCTGGTTCAATAGAAATGCTACCTGTTAAGGTCAGCATGTGTTCGAGTGATGATAGTTTGAGTTGTCCCGATTTTAAAGCGCGTTTTAGACCTTGCCAGGCATAAGGCTGTTCAAGCAGTTGCTCTGCTTCAAGCATTAAAAAGCCCCCGTTGGCTTGATGTAAAGAACCAGGGCGAATCAAAGTAAAGTCGGTGGTGATGGTTCCGTTATGCGTGAGTTGTTCAACATGGCCCAATAGGTTGTAATGCGTCGGGAAATCTTCAAAAATAACTGGCGCACCGCTATTGGGTTTGTTGGCAACAATCACATTGGCCTGATAGCGTGAAGGAACACGGTTAAACAAAGCAGGGGTAAAGTCATCTTCTTCTTGTTCTAGAATCAGCTCTACATTTTCAATGATATCTTCAGCATAATGTTTTAAATATAAGTCGAGACCTTTGACGTCTTTGTTTTTATTTAGGATCGATTCTACACGTGGCATGACGACCTGAGTAGCGATGTCGCGATTTAAACTTGAAACCTGATCCCGTGCGTCATCTTCTAAATCACCCAGATGCAGACCCAGGCGTTCGAGTTTTTTCTCCATATAACGAACATTGGCATTGATTTCAGCGCGTTCTTTACTGCCAAGTGCATTCAGTTCATTTTGACTTAACTCGTGATATTCATCGTTGCGGAGTTGCATCGGGATGAATGTATGTTTGTCATTACGAGAAACCAGTTTCAAATCGAGTTCTTCGCCTTCTTTGGTTAACTCGACTAAAGCCTTTTGCTGTACATCACCAGTATCCTGACGGATACGTTCAATGCGATTGTGATAACTTTCAGCGCTAAAACGACGCTCTAGTTGCTTTAAAATGATTTGCCATGCTTGTTGCAAAGCATTTTGAAATTTAGTGCCTTGTCCTGCGGGAAAGCGTAATGCAATCGGTTGTCTTGGATTTTTGAAGTTGTTGACATATACCCAATCATTCGGTGTTGGCATGGTTTTCGCGTGTTGCTGGAGTAAACGTTTGATCATGGTACGTTTACCTAATCCTGCAGTCCCAACCGCAAAAATGTTGTAGCCTGAGTATGGTAGAGAAATACCAGCTTCAACAGAAGCACGTGCGCGGTCTTGCCCTAAAAAATTATTCAGTGGTTTGATTCGTTTAGTTGAACTCGGAATTTCTGCGAGGTCTGGAATATGCGTCAGTTGATCGGCACGTAAAGCGGTTTTAATCAGTGTTGCTTGTATTTCCGTCTGCTCAAAGGCACTTGGTAAAGAGTTTATATTTGCGTTAATAGTGTTTGTTGGTGTTAAAGATAAAGTTGTTGCAGTCATTTGATCGAGTTTTTGGGTCACTGTTGCTATCCAACAAATAAACTAAAGTTGAGTAATTAAAGGTATACAGTTTTAACCCTAAAGATCAAGCGAACTTGTGTTTTTTATCGACAAAACAAAAGAATGATTGCATAAAGCAACTTGCAAGAGAGAGCAAGAAACGATTGAATAAGCACATTCACGCATGTTCATGGAAAATAATAACCAATGACCACTCAAGCCTCTGGTTGGGCGTCGGCATTTAAAGCATTTTTAGATCGCCGTGCGCTGATTATGTTATTTCTTGGTTTCTCGGCAGGGATTCCAATTTTATTGATTTTTTCTAGCTTGTCATTATGGCTAGGTGAGGCTGGTATTGATAAAAGTGCAGTCACTTTTTTTAGTTGGGCAGCACTCGGTTATTCCTTTAAATTTGTGTGGGCACCACTCATTGATGAGCTGCCTGTACCCTTTTTGACCAAAAGTTTAGGTCGACGTCGCGCCTGGTTGTTAATTGCGCAGTGTTTAATTATTTGTGCGATTTGTATCATGGCCTTTTCTGATCCAGCGCTTGGAAAAAGTTATCTGGTTCAGATGGCGGCAGGTGCAGTCTTATTGGGTTTCTCTGCAGCTACACAAGATATTGTGATTGATGCTTACCGTATTGAGCTGGCTGAGACGGAAATGCAAACGGTTTTAGCTTCGACTTACAATGCCGGTTATCGGATTGGGATGATCGTTGCAGGGGCAGGTGCTTTGTTCTTGGCAGCCTATTTAGGCACAGCAAAAGGCAATTATATTTACGAAGCTTGGAAATATACTTATTTAACCATGGCAGCAGTGATGGTGGTCGGTATTATCACGACCTTATGTGTACGTGAACCCCAAGTAAATCGTGTTTATAAGCAGTATAAAACTACAGACTATTACCGTTTGGTATTTGTATTCTTTATTGCCGTTGTAACTTTTGTGCTCAGCTATATCTATTCAGGTAATGTGACCGATGCAATCGCAAAATCAGCAGCAATCAAAGACACTGCAACCTTGTTTGGTTTAGAAGCATTACGCTTTTTAACGGCCACCACAATTGCCTTATTGGCTGGTTTTGGACTGGTCAAGATGGGGGTGGTCAATCAGCAGATGGCGAAAGAAACATGGGTTGCGCCGATTTTAGATTTCTTTAAACGCTATGGGGTAAAACTGGCTTTAGTTTTATTGCTGTTGATTGGATTTTTCCGTATCTCTGACATTATTGCAGGGGTAATTTCCAATGTGTTCTATCAAGATCTGAATTTTAGTAAAGAGCAGATTGCTGAAGCGGTTAAAATTTACGGTGTACTTTTTAGTCTGGTTGGTGGTTTCCTGGGCGGTTTGCTGGCGCAGCGTATGAACATTATGAAATTGATGTTTGTCGGTGCGGTTTTAGCTAGTTCAACCAATTTGATTTTTATTGGTCTAGTCAAATCGGGCAAACCACTTGATCAGGTTGAAGTTCAGGTCGGAGATCAGCACTATAAGGTACAGCCGGATGAGGTTGGGTATTGGAAGCTGCAAGTACCTAACGAAGTCTTATTAAAAGCACACCAAGTACAGGTGAGCACCCAATATCAGAATCAGGCAGCGTCTAAAATTCAGTTAGAAGTGCCATATTTAACTCATAAGCAACAACCTGAGATTCAAATATTGCCGATTAACAATGATGATCAATTAACACTGAAAGAACTTAAACAAAGTTTAGTGATCAAAGGTCAGCTCGCAGGGGTGAAAGCGGAAGAGTTAGATGCAGAACGTCCTGTGATTTTAAAGTTGGATGGGCAGGAGTTTACCGCAAAAATTGACCAAAAGGGCTTGTTTACAGGGGCTATCGATGGAAAGTTATTACACGCTTCTCCGACTAAAACAGTCCAAGCTATGGCTAACTTAAAATCTCATACCGGGAAAGAAGTGTTAGCAATGCGACAATATCGTATCAATTCTGCTGCTCATGCGGACGTTTTAGATATTGATATTCAGCCTGTGGCTGTACTTGATCCAGCCCAGTCAGGCACTGTAGAGCTTTCTGGAAAGGTAATTAAAAGTTATAGCTCTTTATGGCTGTACTTTGCAATTATTATCGATAACCTGGCTTCAGGTCTGGCAGGTGCTGCTTTTATTGCCTTTTTATCTAGTTTAACCAGTGTGTCATTTACGGCAGTTCAATATGCAATTTTCAGTTCTCTGATGACACTCACACCTAAGTTATTGGGTGGATACTCTGGAACTATTGTTAGTAATATTGGTTATCCGAATTTCTTTTTAATGACGACTTTAATTGGGATTCCAATTTTATTTCTCGTGGTTTGGGTCGCGAAATTATTACGTGACCATGAAAACCGAACAACACAACAGACAGGTGAATAACTATGCGCATGTTACATACGATGCTACGAGTAGGTAATTTAGAACAATCTTTAAAGTTCTACACTGAGGTGCTTGGTATGAAATTGCTACGCCAGCGTGATTATGAAGAAGGGCGTTTTACGCTAGCTTTTGTGGGTTATGGTGATGAAGAAAATAACACGGTACTTGAGTTAACCCATAACTGGGATACCGAGAGTTATGATCTTGGCAACGCTTATGGCCATATTGCGATTGGTGTGGAAGATGCTTATAAAGCATGTGAAGAAATCAAGGCACGTGGCGGTAAAGTCGTGCGTGAAGCAGGCCCAATGAAAGGTGGTGTTACGGTAATTGCTTTTGTTGAAGATCCAGATGGTTATAAAGTTGAATTGATTCAACAGGATCAAAACGCACGTAATAATTAGGCTTTGGTCTGGTCAGTCCAAGATTTCTGATCTAAAGCCCTAGCTTTATTTGTAGAGCCCAGTATGATGAGTCGATCAAATGGTCAACAACATCATATTGGGCTTTATAGTTATTCGTGAGTAGATAAGGATAGGTTATGTTGAAGCTATTGGCAGTGGATCGCTTTACAATATTATTAATTGCAATGGTCGTACTGGCGACTTTTTTACCTGTCTCTGGACAGGCTGCGCATTATTTTAATATGCTAACCACGGTTGCGATTGCCGTATTATTCTTTTTACATGGCGCCAAGTTATCACGTGAAGCTGTGATTGAAGGTATGCTGCATTGGAAAATGCATGCGCTCGTTTTTGCTTTTACTTTTCTAATTTTCCCTGCAATCGGATTGTTGGCGAAACCTGTGTTAGAACCGCTTTTAGGGCAACAATTGTATTGGGGTTTTCTGTTTATGTGCTTCTTGCCATCGACAGTGCAATCTTCGATTGCATTTACCTCGATGGCTAAAGGCAATGTTGCTGCTGCTGTTTGTAGTGCTTCTTTCTCAAATATTATCGGAATGTTTATTACTCCAATTTTGGTGAGCTACTTCATTTTGGGACAAAGCCAACATGGTTTTGATCCGACTAAATCTATTATCCAGATTACATTGCTGCTGCTGGTGCCTTTTGTTCTGGGGCAGTTACTGCGTCCTTATGTGTTTCCTTATATGGTTAAAGTCCCAAGTGTCGTTAAAGCTTTCGATCAGGGTTCGATCTTAATGGTGGTATATGGTGCATTTAGTAGTGCTGTAATTGCGGGGCTTTGGCATCAGGTCAGTGGTCTAACGTTATTATATTTGGTGCTGGCATGTTCGCTGCTGTTAACCATAGTCATGCTATTGGCTTTGTATTTACCTAAATGGCTGGGCTTTAATCATGCTGATCAAGTCACGATCTTCTTCTGTAGCTCCAAGAAAACCTTGGCGAGCGGGGTGCCAATGGCACAAATCCTGTTCATTGGACAGCCATTAGGGATGATAGTACTGCCAATTATGATTTTTCATCAAATTCAGTTAATGGTCTGTGGCATGATTGCGAATCATTGGTCAAAATCAAATCAGGAATAGTTCGCAAAAGTGAATTCTTTGGCGTATAATACTCGCCACTTGTTGGCTTTGCTCTGACCATAGAGTCTCGGTGAGTCAAAAGAAATGGTCTGTTGTGGTGTTGATCTGCAAGTGTGAAAACACTTTGCTTTCCTCAAATTGAGAGTGATCAATTGCGATAACAGCTTAAGCCTTTCTTACTTAATAGGAGCATCGACCATGCGCGCCGATATTCACCCTAAATATGAAAAATTAGTTGCTACTTGTTCATGTGGTAACGTAATCGAAACTCGTTCTGCTCTTGGTAAAGAAACAATTTACCTTGACGTATGTTCAGCTTGCCACCCATTCTATACTGGTAAACAAAAGAATGTGGATACAGGCGGTCGTATCGACAAATTCAAACAACGTTTCTCTGGTATGTCACGTTCTATCAAACGTTAATACTAAGAAAGAAAAAAACGGGCAATATGCCCGTTTTTTTGTGCCTGTTAATTTTCCTTCTTTTGAAAAGGTGAGGAGCTATAAAGCTCCATAAGAAGGATTTTTTATTGATCTTGAACGTCCGTGAGACGATCGAGTTTCTTCTGGAAATAGTTACCTTGCAGGAAGCGAGCCTCAACATTCCATGCATTTGCAAATAAATTCATGTCATTCAGTTCCATCAAGAAAATTTCCACGGGTTTTTGACCGATAAAATGTAGGATTTTCTCTTGTAGGGTTGAGATGTCTTTATCTGAACTCAGCATTTTGGTGAGCTTGCTATGTAAATTGAGGTACTGTACATCAATTTGCTGTAGCATGCTGTCGCTGTACAGCGAGTCGCCAAAACCACGAATTGAAATTTCGGCACCATGTTGGCGTAGTAAGGCAATCTGTGGCTGTGCTTGAGAAAGATTCTGTTGCAGTGCCTGCTCTGAGAATTGCAAGATCAGTGGATGTGCTTGTTTACTACCAATAATGGTGAGTAGTTTTGCAACCAGCTCAGGCAGTTGCTTATCATTTAATAGTACCTGGTGATTCAGGTTAACAATCAGTTTTGCCTTAGGGTATTGGGTAATAAAATTGTGCAATTGTTTGCATGCTTCAACCAAAACCCAGCGATCAAGTTGAACAGAAAGCTCAGCATCATCTTTAAGATCAGCCAGATCACTTAGGTCTTGCCATTGATTGTTATAGATAAAGCCACCAGAAACTTCATAGGTATGCGTGTGCTGATCTTGTTTATCATAAAGTTGCTGATATTTAAGATGGATATCACCCGCATCCAGTTTTTGTTTAAGCTCTTGTAGCAAGCTTAACTGTACTTTTGTTGGAATATGTTCGGTTGTCAAACCAAAATCGGTATCAATTTTTGGACTGTTGAATACGGGTAAAGCTGTAGAGAATGCTTTGCTGAGAACTTGCTCAAACATGGCCTCATCTGGAATGGCTTGTGCAAGTTCGCAATATCCCAATTTTAGGTGTAAAGGGAAGGTGTAATTTGCTGTCGCTAAAAGTTGGGGTTTTTGCAAGCTATTTAAACCGATCAGCAGTGAATTTAAAACATTCTTAGATTCAGCTTGAAACAATGCAACGAAGAGTGTGCTATCGACTTGATAGACAGGAACACTAACTTGTTCTTTGATAAAGTTTTGGATATTGGCAAAATATGCTTTTGTTCCGCGCCAATCATTTTGGAAAACTTCATTTGGGCAGCTACTGAGACTAAATAGCACAATCGCATTGGCGTTGGCTGGATGATTGGTCAGTTGTCGATTGAGCTGTTGTAAAGCTGTGCCTAGAGTCGAGACTTTTTCAGATGAAACAGTCGCTGCTGGCGCTTGAGTTATCACCTGAGCAGATGTAGGGCACTCAATATTGAGTTGAATTTCCTCTTCATTGCCTGAAGGCAGAAACTCTAGGTGTAATGGATTATTCTTTACGGTTGAGTTTTGAGTGCGAAGTTCAAAGCGCCCTTGCTCAAATTGTCCTTGAGAGATCTTTTTAAAGCGGAGCTTAAATTGCCCTAAATCTTCGGGTTGTAACACATCAAGAATTGGCAAGCCAATCAATTCATCTACATTACTAAAACCAAATAGGTTGGCATATTCAGTATTGGCACTGATATGAATACCTTCCTGCAAAATGGCAACTGCTTTATGTGTTTCTGCAACCAAAGATTGTGCTTGCGATTGAGCGGCTTCCAACTCATTGAGCAAGCGGTGCTCGGCCTGCACCAAACGACTATAAGACAGGGCACGGATCATATTGATATAAAACGTTTCAGGTGTTTTTAAATTCACTACATCATAGATTCCTTTATGAATATAGCTCTGGTATTGATCAGTATCAAAGTCATCTGGTTCAAATAGTAAAACTGGTAAACTGGGTTGGGATGATGCCTGTATTAAGGAAAGCGTTTGCTCGATTTTTAGGTCATAGGCACGACCAAAAATCACAATATCCCAAGGTAGATTGAGCTGCTTTTCAAATGTCTTAAGATCATCTAGCAAAGTGGCTTTAATTTGATGATCTTGTGCTTTAAAAATTGTCGCAATTTGATTATAACGAAGCTGGTTGTCGTCAATAATCAGTAAGCGTGTTTCAGTGCGTTTTAGTTTTTTAGAGAGTAAAGAATTTCTCACTTCAATGCTTCCCATAAATCTTGATCAATTGTGTCCATATTTTTTTGAGCCATATATTTTTGCAGAACAGGAAGTTCTTCTTCATTTAACAGTTCAAACTCAAATTGAACAAAACTCTGGGTAATTAATTGTGCGTTTAATAAATACACTTTGACTTCCTCTTTCCCCAATCTTAAATGAACAGCTTGGTGTTCTCTAAAAATCTGTGAACCTGGCAAAATTAATGTAGTTTTTGTTTCATCCAGATTTTGATTTTTTAATAAAAGTGTTGGATGATAATTGCTGATATGTCGATCTGCTTGTAAACGAACTGCACAAGGAAAAATCTCCTGTGCCAATACTTCCAAACCGAGTTCTAAACTTTTTTCGGTTGATTGTTTGAGCCAACGAATTACTCCTCCACGCCAATGCCCATGTGATGTTTCTTTAACTAAAATATACTCGCCTGTTCTAAGATTTTTTGGTGCTTCTCCTGACCATTTAATACGATAACCATTGACGCTGATATCCAGAATGTCAGCCTGATATACTGCTTTACTTTCGCGGCTTAGACGTTGAATTGCTGATTCCTGGTTGTCTGATGTGCTTTTTTTGTCCCATGCGGACATAAACTTCGATTCATTTTGCAGACCGTAGCTATGATCTAGCAATAAAGTTTCTGAAAAGTTTTTGGCTTTTGAAAGATAAAAATGCGCTGTAAGCAAGCCAAAGCAGATATGCAGTTGCGCGGAATACTCATAACGTTCATGACGGCGTTCCGCGGTTGTACCTAAAATAGTTTGCACATGGAACTTTAGTGCAGGAGTTAAATAAATTTTTTCATTCTTGGAAATGTATTCCGCATTTTTATGCAGTGTCGCCGTGACATGATCCAACAGGCTATGGGTACTGATAAATATGTTTGGATTAAAGCCTGAGCTTTGCTTTTTATTATAAATTGGTGGATGGTCTTTCGTAGTATCTACGACATATTTGGTTAAATCTGTTTCTTTAGATAACACTTGAACCATTTTAGCCCAGTCAAAACTACACTGGAATAAAGCCTGAATTTCAGATTGACGGATTTGATTGGTATTAAAAATATCCATCAAAATCAATTGGGCATAAGCTTGGCTAATGTTGCTAATCGCGCTTGGTTTGCCCTGAGCTTGATCGAGGTTGGTATGCTGGTATTTATGCATGACTGCTGCATCATAGAGTTGATGTGCAATTAGCCATTGCCCTGCAACAGGCTCGCTATACAACATATGTTGTTGATAGAGTAGCTGTGTTAATTGTTGCAGCGATTGAAAGGTGGCAAGTGTTCTTGCCGTTTGCAGGTTCTTCTTTTGATTTAGAGCAAAAATAGAAAACTTTTGCTGATCGAGTTGATCGTTACTACGGCGCACAATATTGATATAGATGGCGGCAAAATAACAACGCAATAACATCGCCAACTCGATGATGTGCTCATTACGGTCTGAACTGATCACACCCTGATTAAAAAAGTTTTTTTCCAGACTGCCCAGAACATTTTCAATAGTCGGGTGTAGAACCTGCACTAAATCAAAGCGCAGGGTTTCTGAACATTCTAATTCACTAAGTTCCAATAAGGCGGCAAATAAAGCCTTCGAAGTATCACCTAACTGCATAATCGACAGGTTTGAGACCCATTCATTCAGACTTTTTGAATTGGTATCACAGAAACTGAGTTTGTCCCGTCTCAAAACTGTTGGAATTTGAAAAATATCCGAAAAAGCATTATTCATCATTGTGTAATCAATCTCAGAACGTTTGAACCCCAAAAAGCGGTGTTTTATTTTTTTCGCCCGCAATTTCCCTGACAAGTTTAGGAACTAAATATCCAGGTAAACTCGCTAATACATCACTGTATATCTGATCTATCTCTGAAGATCTTAAATCAAAATGCTGAGCACCTTTGACTTTATCTAAAACATGAAGGTAATAGGGCATTACTCGTGCTTCAAATAAACGGAGACTCAAGGCATTGAGCGTTTCTGCAGAATCATTCACACCTTTGAGTAGAACCGCCTGATTCAGCACGGTTATATGGTGAAGTGATAACTGCAATAACTTCGAGCAGGTGAAATCATCGAGTTCAGCTGCGTGATTTGAGTGTACCACTACTACAATGCGCAGCCTACTGTTTTTTAATATAGAAATTAGCTCTTCATCAATACGATTCGGGATCACAATCGGAACGCGTGAATGAATTCTCAATATCTTAATCTGAGGGAGAGATGCTAGACGTTCTAACCATAAAGAAATTTTTCGATTATTCAAAGTGAGTGGATCACCACCACTTAAAATCACTTCATTGATTTGTGGATTTTGCTCAATATATTGCTTGATGTTGATCCAGTCGTCATTTTTAGGCAAATTCTCCTGATATGGAAAATGACGGCGGAAACAATAACGGCAGTGAATTGCACATGCACCGGTTAAAGTCAGTAAAAAACGTGATTGATACTTGTGTAAAACCCCAGCCATTTGATTGGCCGCTTCTTCGCCGAGCGGGTCGGTGACAAACTCGGGATGTTGTTCCAGCTCCAGATGGTGTGGTAATACTTGTAGCAATAAAGGGTCAAGCGGATCGCCAGTGCTCATTTTTCCGACGAATGCACGCGGTACGCGCAATTTAAACTGTTCAGAGGCGAGGATTGCACCTGATAATAGCTGATCGGTAGATAACTCAAGCAGATTTAACAGCTCTAAAGGATCGGTAATTAGATCACTGAGTTGTGATTGCCAGTTTTGCTCTTGATGTAAATAGTTTATCATGCCATACGTAAAAATAGTGTTAGCCGCAGCTGTGTGCCTAGTCTAGCATTAATAGATTTGAGTTTTAAGTTTGGAGTGCGCCTTTCATGGCCTATTATTCTACAAATGATTTTAAAGCAGGCCTTAAGGTTATGCTTGATGGTAACCCATGTTCAATCATGGAAAATGAATATGTAAAACCAGGTAAAGGTCAAGCATTTAACCGTGTGAAATTACGTAACCTTCGCTCTGGTAAAGTATTAGAAAAAACATTTAAATCAGGTGACTCTTTAGAAGCAGCTGATATTGTAGAAGTTGAAATGGATTACCTCTACAACGATGGCGAAATGTGGAACTTCATGGATCCTGTATCTTTCGAGCAAATCGCTGCTGATAAAACAGCAATGGGTGATGCTGCGAAATGGTTAAAAGATGATTCTAATGAAAAATGTACGATTATGTTGTTCAATGGCGTACCTTTAACTGTAAGCCCACCGAACTTCGTTGTACTCAAAATTGTTGAGACTGATCCAGGTGTGCGTGGTGATACTTCTGGCGGTGGCGGTAAGCCTGCGAAACTTGAAACAGGTGCTGTGGTACGTGTTCCATTATTCGTACAGCAAGAAGAAAGTGTTCGTGTAGACACGCGTACGGGTGATTACCTAGAGCGTGCATAATTGTGAATGAGTGGCCGAGCTACTCAAGATATACAATTATCGAAGGGATGATTAAACAATCATCCCTTTTTTTATGCCAAAGTATTAGATAAATAATTGTAGCTAGAAGGTAAACTTACAAAGATATTTCTTCTACAGAAAATATGGAAAGGGAAATCTAATAGGGTTTGTTGACATTTCAACCATGCATGCGTTATCGGCTAAAACGAGATAAACAAGGCATGAAACGCAGGCAATGGTGATACCCTTGTCAAGTTTCATAACGCAGTTTAGGGAAGTTTTAGCCATAACCCTACGGGACAGGGACATTTTTTGATGCCACTACGTTATATTTTATTTATTTAGAATAGCTAAATTGCATAAAACATGCCTTGTGCCATCTATAAAATGTCCTCTGTCGCATGCATCTGTGAAATATCAACAGACCCTAGCCACGCGTTATGTATTGAGAGGTTTTTTGAATGGAGACAACACAAGCAAAGTCATCACTTCCCTCAAAACTCCTATGGAGTTTGGTTGCCATTGTTGGGGCAATTTCATTTGGGATTTTGGCAGTTAGTCGTGGTGAGCATGTTAATGCGGTCTGGTTAGTCCTTGCTGCGGTCTGTGTATATAGCATTGCATATCGGTTCTATAGTTTATTTATTGCAAACAAAGTTTTTGAATTAAATCCCAAACGGTTAACACCAGCTCATCGTCTTGCCGATGGTCTGGATTATGTTCCAACCAATAAATACGTTTTATTTGGACATCACTTTGCTGCGATTGCAGGTGCTGGTCCTTTGGTTGGGCCGATTCTAGCAGCGCAAATGGGTTATTTACCCGGGACGATCTGGCTTTTGGTCGGGGTGGTGATTGCTGGTGCGGTGCAGGATTTTCTGGTTCTATTTATTTCAACACGACGTGATGGTCGTTCTTTGGGAGAAATGGCTAAGCAGGAACTAGGTACCTTTGCGGGTGTGATTGTCATGCTTGGTACATTGGGTGTGATGATCATTATCCTTGCAGTGCTTGCATTGGTTGTGGTCAAGGCACTGGCACATAGCCCATGGGGGGTATTTAGTATTGCAGCTACCATTCCAATCGCGCTATTCATGGGCATTTACATGCGTTATTTGCGCCCTGGAAAAATTGCAGAGGTATCGATCATTGGTTTTGTACTAATGATGGCTGCAATTGTCTATGGGGGTGATGTTGCAAAAGATCCATATTGGGGCCAGTTATTTACCCTGAGTGGTACCCAGTTGACATGGGCCTTGATTATTTA
Organism: Acinetobacter sp. CIP 64.2; assembly: GCF_000369645.1. Lineage (NCBI taxonomy): Bacteria > Pseudomonadati > Pseudomonadota > Gammaproteobacteria > Moraxellales > Moraxellaceae > Acinetobacter > Acinetobacter sp. CIP 64.2. Next base: position 1,305,219 of record NZ_KB850122.1, on the reverse strand, counting down.
TGGTTTTATCGCGTCAGTTTTACCTGTTTGGTTGTTATTAGCACCACGTGATTATCTTTCCACTTTCCTAAAAATCGGTGTAATTGCAGGTTTGGCGATCGGGATTATCTTTGCGATGCCTGATTTGAAAATGCCAGCGGTGACGCATTTCATTGATGGCACAGGGCCTGTATTTGCAGGTAGTTTATTTCCTTTCTTATTTATTACCATTGCCTGTGGTGCCATCTCGGGCTTCCATGCCTTGGTGGCTTCAGGGACAACGCCAAAACTGGTCGATAACGAAGTCAATATTCGTATGATTGGTTATGGTGGGATGTTGATGGAATCCTTTGTCGGGATCATGGCCATGATCTGTGCAACGGTACTTGATCCAGGTGTCTATTTTGCGATTAATGCACCTGCGGCAGTTCTGGGCACAACGGTTGATACTGCTGCGGAAGCAGTACGTAACCTTGGTTTTGTCGTTAGTCCTGAAATGCTGACCTTGTTGGCGCAAGAAGTGGGCGAGAGCTCAATTCTATCACGCACAGGTGGTGCACCAACTTTCGCGATTGGTATGGCGCACATCATTTCGGAAATTTTCAATAGCCGTTCAATGATGGCATTCTGGTATCACTTTGCCATTCTATTTGAAGCCTTATTCATTTTAACTGCGGTAGATGCAGGAACACGTGCCTGTCGTTTCATGGTTCAAGATACAGTCGGTATTGTGGTACCAGCGGTAAAACAATCTAGTTCATTTGTGGGTAATTTGATTGGAACGTTTGTGGCCGTTGCAGGTTGGGGTTTCTTTGTCTATCAAGGTGTTGTTGATCCATTAGGCGGGATTAACTCCTTGTGGCCATTATTCGGTATCGGTAACCAGATTCTTGCCTCTATGGCGTTGATTTTGGGGACAGTTATTCTATTTAAGATGAAGAAAGAGAAGTATGTGTGGGTCACCATTGTCCCGACTATTTTCTTGTTCATTACCTCAATGACTGCAGGCTGGCAGAAGATTTTCCATGAAAATCCGAAGATTGGCTTTTTGGCACAAGCAAACCGTTTCTCGGATGCGATTGCGCGTGGTGAAGTGCTTGCACCAGCCAAAACCGTGGCTGAAATGCAGACCATTGTGATGTCGAACCAGATCAACGCTGCGTTGTGTGGGTTCTTTATGATTGTTGCAATCGTGATGGTGATTGCTTCGATTGGCATCGTACGCCGTGCTTTGGCAAGTCCAACGCCTACTGCCAATGAAGCGCCTGCAGTTTATTCAGAAACACCGATGACTGCGAATAGCATCAAAGGAGAGTAAGTATGGACTTTAAAATTGCCCGACAAGGTGGTTCAGTGATTGTGAAGATCATTAAATTCACCATCATGTCACAGAAGCATTTGCTATTGTCACCGAAGAATTGGTCACGTATCGCCGTACTGTGGCAACGTTTACAGCAAAGTTTTCGTCTCATGGTTGGTGTGCCTGATTATGAAACCTATGTCGCGCATATGAAAGCACATCATCCTGATCTAACCCCCATGGATGCCAAGACTTTTTATCGTCATTGTATCGATGCGCGTTATCCTTCAGCGGGCGGCAATATGAAAAAATGTCCTTGCTAGAAATCAATTGATTTCGTTGAAAAAAAAGCAAAACAGTGTATGTTGAAGCATGCACTGTTTTATTTTGGGGAGAATATGATGTGGGGCATGGGTCAGACTTCGGTTCAGGACAAAAAACAGCAAAATCAGTCATTAGAACAAGATATTAAAAGTTTTGCACAGAAGATTGAGCACTTTTTAATTGAAGTGAATCAGCTGATTTTAGATAAACCTCAGCAAACTAAATTGGCTTTGACCTGTCTATTGGCAGGTGGGCATGTACTGTTTGAGGATCTACCAGGATTGGGTAAAACCACTTTGGCCAGTGCTCTGGCACGTCTGGCAGGATTGCATTTTCAACGGATTCAATTCACCAATGATATGTTGGCCAGTGATGTCATCGGCATCAATATTTTTAATCAAAAAGAACATGTGTTTGAGTTTAAGCAGGGACCGGTGTTTACTCAGATCTTACTTGCGGATGAAATTAACCGCTGTAGTCCTAAGACCCAAAGTGCGTTACTCGAAGCGATGGAAGAAGGTGCGGTGACTGTAGATGGGCTACATTATGCGTTACCACAACCTTTCTGGGTGCTGGCAACGCAAAACCCACTGTTTCAAAGTGGAACCTATGCATTGCCAGAGTCTCAACTTGACCGTTTCCTGATGCGTTTGTCACTGGGCTATCCATCTCGTCAGGCAGAAAAGTTACTGTTGCAGCAAAGCTCTCGCCAAGTGCTGATTCATCAATTAGATGCCGTGTTTAATCAAGCTGATATCTTACATTTACGTGAGTTAGCAAAGCAGGTTTTCCTCAGTGATGCAGTACTCAACTATATTCTGGATCTCGCTGCGGAAACACGTAAGCAACGTCATGGGCTGTCTACACGTGGTGTACTTGCACTGAAGGCTGCAGCGCAAGCCTATGCCTTGGTTGAGGGGCGCAGTTTTGTCACGACTGATGATGTGCAAACCGTATTTGTCGCTGTTACGGCGCATCGTATTAGTTTGGGCGAAGCCGAGGTACAACAACTTTTGCAGTCGGTTGAAGCATTGTAAGCGAGTAATAGGCATATGCAAACTGGATTCAAACAGCAGCTTAGCCAATGGATTGCCAGACGCTTTCAGGTGGGTGTCAGTAAAACGCTACGACAAAAAGATGTATTGGTTTTTATCTATAAGCAAGGCTTTTTATATTTAATCCTGATTCTGATTACCTTTATTGCAGGGATTAACTATGCCAATAACCTGATTTTAGGATTTTGTTTTTTAATCAGCGCCATTTTGTGTATCAGTTTTTATCTGACCTTTAAACAATTACATGCTTTGCAAATCGATGTTGTGATACCTGAGGTTGGGCAAGTCGATCAAACACTCATTTTAAAGCTCGTATTTAAGCAGCCTGTCAGTTCAGCACGTTATTTGAGAATCCAGTGGCAAACTCAAGAGCAACTTGTTTATCTAGACCAGACTCAACACAGTATTGAACTGCCTGTTGTTGTTGCGGTACGTGGATACTATGAATTTGAGACCATTAAAATTTATTCGACTTACCCTTTGGGCTTAGTGCGGGCTTGGACTTATTTATCGCCAAAACAAAAAATATGGATTGCACCCAAAGCTTATGATTGGCAAAAAGAACATAAAAGCCAACCAACTTCAGCACATGATCGTCTGGATGAATTTAAGGAGCTCAGAGGCTTTCAACAAGGCGATTCTTATCAGAATGTGGCTTGGAAACAGGTGGCGCGTGGGCAGGGTTTTTTGATCAAAATGTTTGAGGCTCAGGCCAGTCATCAACATTTAGAAATTGATTATCAACAGATTCCAGCACAAGGTCATGAAGAAAAATTAAGTTTTATGATGGGCTTGGTCGAACAATGCGAACAATTGGGTGATGATTATGCCTTGATTTTACCGCATGCACGTTTGGAAAGTGGGCAAGGGCAGGTTCAGTTGATTAAAGCAAAACTTTTATTGGCGCAGGCTTAATGATGACGCAACAAATCTATTTCTGTGTCTTAGCTGTCTTGGCGCTGGCGTTGCTTGGGCAGACTGCTTTCGCACCTGCTGCTTTAACTGGATTATGGGCGGTGATCTGGCTGCTATTGGTTCGGAGATATCGTAAACAGAGCTGGGCACCTTTTCCTAAATGGTTTTTGATGATCTTTATTCTATTGTGTTTAGGTGTCGTTTATATCAATTATCAAACAATCTTTGGGGTTGAAGCGGGCGTCGCCTTTTTAAGCACCTGTTTATTTGCCAAATGTTTAGAAGCGAAAAACACACGTGATTTATTAATCATCTTTAATTTTGCCTTATTCGTCAGTGCGAGTTTGCTGTTACATAGCCAAGCATTTTGGATGGCTATGATTGTCTTTGCTACATTTGTGATGTGTTTAGTCGGCTTGTATCGAATCCAGACGGGATTATTTAATCAAAATAAATTGTCATCCAGTCAACTGAAGCAAGATGTTAAACAAATTCTTAAATTTGTTGGAATCGCAATTCCTTTCTTTCTAATTCTATTTATCTTTTTTCCTCGTTTACCACCACTCTGGGCGGTTCCAATTCAAGGTAATCAAGCCACTACAGGGATGAGTGATCGCATGTCACCAGGAGATATTGCTCAATTATCACAGTCTTCGGCTTTGGCCTTTCGGATTGTAGCTAATATGTCGCAATTTCCAAATCGATCTGAGCTGTACTGGCGAGCTTTGGTGTTGGATCAATATGATGGCAGTACATGGACCAGTAGTGACTTTAATCAACAGATTAAAAATGTGCAGTCCGCACCACGGAGTGTGCCTTATCAATATTTATCGGCAGATGAGCAAGCCAACTGGATTATGGGGTTGGAATACTCGATTCCACAGGAACACTATTTGCAGTTGTATCAAGACAATAGTATTCGCCCGACTAAATTGGTTAAGCGCAATGTACCGATACAAATGTTGTGGTTAGGACCTAACTCGGGGGAAGCAATTTCCCTACAATCACGTCAACTTGAGTTAAATCTCAAATTTGACTCGAATCGTGATGAAAAAGCACAGCAATTGGCACATCAGCTTTTTGAACAGAGCCAAAAGCAACCTGAAAAATATCTACAATCTGTGCTTTCTTGGTACCGAAAAAGTGGCTTTGTGTATACCTTAACACCAGGTACTTTAGGTGGCGATCGTATTGATCAGTTTTTGTTTTCCAGTCGCAAAGGTTTTTGTGAACACTACGCCTCAAGTTTTGTCATGCTAATGCGTTACGCTGGCATTCCAGCAAGAGTGGTAATTGGTTATCAAGGTGGGCAATTAGCACTTGATGGGCAGAGTTGGGAAGTACGCCAGTTAGATGCACATGCATGGAGTGAGGTTTATCTTGATGGTAAATGGAAAAGAATTGACCCCACCGCAATGATTGCGCCGCAACGAATTGATACAGGCATGCAAAATTATCTGGCACAAGACCAGACGGTATGGGGAAATGAAAGCAAGGCTTGGCGTTTACAACAGTTTAAGTTTTTAAAAAATATGCGGGTTTGGAGTGACTACTTAAGCTATCAATGGCAAAGCAAAGTCGTAGGCTACGATGTAGAGAAGCAGAAAAACTGGTTGTCCCGACTCGGTTTGGATTCAAGTTATACTTATGTAATTGTTTTGATTGCAGGCACTGGTACGATTTTAGTGATCTATGTGGGGGGGTATTGGTGGAGACAAACGCGACAGCAGGCAGATTATCAAAGAGCGGTATTTAAGTTTCAAAAGCAGTTGCCTAAACATTTGCATAAACAACCCGCAGAGACTTTTCAGGTCTGGATGCAGCGTTTAGCAGATCAGGTTCAAGACAAACAGGTATTTGAACAAACGATTGTGTTATATCAACAAATTGTTTTTTTAGAGCAAAAAGATAGCGGAAATATTCAAGAATTTAAGCGCTTGCTTAAAGACTGTGCGATTGCATTAAAACAGTCGTAAAAAAACTTGTGAAGCTCATAAAAAATGAATATTATGCTTCTCATTCTAGGTGTATAGCTCAGTTGGTTAGAGCGCTACGTTGACATCGTAGAGGTCTCCAGTTCGAGTCTGGATATACCTACCAAGATTTATCAAAGGCTTATAAGCGAATCAGCGGCTTATAGGTCTTTTTTTATTTATGAGTGTGTAGAACATGCTGTAAAACTATATGGCTATACCACATAAATTTACATCTAAAAATTAAATACTATATCTAATAAAAAAGAGGATCCGATGCTTTATTGAGTTTATATATGTAGAAAATGTTATCCATTGATACTAGATGATTTTAATTAACCATATGAAGTTTTAAATTAAGGCTAGTCGCCGTCAGAAGTTGTGAGTAGAAAATTAATTTAGAAGAGATATTTAAAAGATAAATGTAAAAAAAGGACAATTTTAAAGAAAAAATTGCCTTTTTAGATATTGATAAAGAATTATATTAAATTTTTTATATATTTTTTTACAATATAAATAGAGCCATTTTTACTTAAATGGCCATAATCTAGCTGCAATAATCCATTTGGTGTTTTAGTTTCGCAAGGCTTTGTTGCACAAAGATTTGAAAGGCAAAGCGCCCCTAATTGAGCCAAATTTAAGGCGTAACTTGGGTAAGTGGTCGACCTAATTCCGTAAATCTGTTGAGGACTGCTACACGTGCATGAACCTCATTGAC
>NZ_KB850122.1:1172934-1298249 GCF_000369645.1 Acinetobacter sp. CIP 64.2 | reverse complement strand
GGCTTTGTTGCACAAACCTATCTGTAAAGGCTTTTTCAGCGATATAATTTTCAAATGAAGAAGCCTACACACAAAATCTACCGCACAACCAATTGGCCCGCATATAACCGAGCACTCATTAATCGCGGAAATATTGCCCTTTGGTTTGATCCTGCTACGCAATGGTATGCTCCATCAAAAGGCAAACAAGGGCGAAATCAAACCTACTCCGACGCAGCCATCCAATGCTGCTTAATGATTAAATCCTTATTCCGTCTATCTTTACGTATGGTCACTGGCTTTGTGCAAAGTCTGATTAAACTTTGCGGATTAAATTGGACCGCACCAGATTACAGTACGCTTTGTAGAAGACAAAAGCATATTGATATTGCAATCAGCTACCAAAAAAGTAGCGATGGGCTGCATCTACTCGTAGACTCTACAGGGATGAAGTTTCTAGGTGAGGGCGAATGGAAACGCAAGAAACATGGAGCTGAATATCGTCGCCAATGGCGTAAACTACATATTGGTATAGATGCCAAAACCCTACAAATACGCGCTATTCAGCTCACAACCAATAATGTCTGTGATTCACAGGTGCTTGGTGATTTACTTAATCAGATTCCACAAGATGAGCAGATTGACTCTGTTTATACCGATGGAGCTTATGACACCAAGCAATGCCGTCAGGTCATTGCAGATCGGCAAGCACATGCGGTGATTCCACCTAGAAAAAATGCGAAACCATGGAAAGATACAAAGAGTAGCTCGCTAGAGCGAAATGAATTACTTCGAACAATTAAACGTTTAGGTAGGACACTATGGAAAAAATGGTCAGGCTATCATCGCCGAAGTTTGGTTGAGACTAAAATGCACTGCATCAAATTATTAAGAGATAAACTCAGTGCAAGGAGCTTTGATAGCCAAGTCAATGAGGTTCATGCACGTGTAGCAGTCCTCAACAGATTTACGGAATTAGGTCGACCACTTACCCAAGTTACGCCTTAAATTTGGCTCAATTAGGGGCGCTTTGCCTTTCAAATCTTTGTGCAACAAAGCCCATTAGAACTAGTAAAAATATTTTTAACATGATTTTTACTTGTTTTTAAGTAGCCGTTAAATAATCTGTTTTAATGACTTTATCTAAAAGTAAATTAGTTACATTTGTTTCACTTGCTTATAATGTTGGGGTTAGAATACCTAAAAATAAACAATTAAATAATAACAATGCAGTTGAGCAACTTTTAGTTTGGAATAGCGCTGGTGGAAAATTTTTGAAAGCACTTGTCCAGAGAAGTCAGGCTGAACGTAACTTATTATTAAATGATCCATAGGATTGTTGTAAGTAGAAAAAGGTGGAGGCTATTTTTAATTAAATATTGACCTAACCCAAAATTGGTGCTAATTTAAACAATAAGGAAGTCATATACTATTTGGGATTTAAGAGAAATCTTGCCTAAATGAACAAAGATATGATGACCTGAATACATAGCTAACAACGAACGAAACGGTTTAGATCGTTTTTAAAAATGTTCAAGGTTGTAGAAAAGCCCGTTAATCGGGCTTTTTTAATGCCGATTATTCTTGGATAAAATTAAGCTATAGTGTGAAATAAAGATTGGGTCACAATAGGGAATAGTGATGCTGATGTTTATTCTTTTAGTTATTTTGATTGGTCTCGTTTTATTGTTTTTCTTTGCAAAGAACACTGGCACTACACCAGATTCTTCTGATTATAACCATTCATATTCTTCGACCACATCTAGCGGCGACTCATTTTAAGATAATGATGATAGACGCATGGATAATTGTAGTTTTAATACTGAATCAAATTCAGATTCAAACAGTTGTGATAGTAGTAATGATTAAAAAGCTTGTACCCCTTGAGGTTAAGAGGTACAAGTTAAACCGAGTTTAAGGAAGGTCAAACCAAATCATTTGACTGTCTTGCAATGCAGTAATGGTTGCAGTCTCATCAAACAATAATGCATCACCTGCTTTTACCAAATGATCGGCAATCATCACTTCACCTGAAATCACATGCACATAGTTGACTTTTTTCCGTGCTGTAATCTCTAAATGCAGATCTTTCTCAATCACTGCAGTTTTCACTTCAGCATTTTGGCGAATCGACATCGGTGCAGATTCATCACCTGCGATCAAGTGCCATTGGTTTGGATGATCTTTCGGATTGAGTTGAATTTGCTGATAGGTTGGTTCGGCATCTTGCACATTGGGTTGAATCCAAATTTGTAACAGATGCACCGCTTTATCATGCTTGTTCATTTCACTGTGGGTGACCCCAGTTCCAGCGCTCATCAACTGCCATTCACCGGCATTGATCTGGCCTTCATTGCCCATGCTGTCTTTATGTGAAATGGTGCCATCAAGTACACAGGTCAAGATTTCCATATTGTCATGGGGATGGGTACCGAAACCATTATGTGCAGCAACCGTATCATCGTTGATCACACGTAGCGCACTGACACCCATATATTTCGGGTTGTACCAGCTACCAAATGAAAAGCTATGATAGGTATCTAACCAACCTGCTTTGACATGACCACGGTTTTCACTACGATGTAGATAAGCATTCATCTTTCATCTCCCAAATTATTATGTTTTGCTTAATGCTTATATTATCGATTCATAATGGCGATAAATAGTCTTTAATTGCGACATATTGTTCTATAAATAAGATGATTCAATCGTGTATATTTTCTGGGATAAAATAAAAAAGGCTGAATAAAAATATTCAGCCTTTTCAAATAGGTAAATTAATTTACCCATCTTTTATTTTGATTTGTTTTCCAATTGAGGAATTGCAGAACCTTGGCCAACTGCAAGCAAACCTGTTTCAGTATAGATACCCAATTTTGCACGGGTATCGGTAATGTCAAGGTTACGCATAGTTAACTGACCGATACGATCCATTGGCGTAAACATTGAATCACCTTTCTCCATAGTTAAACGCTCAGCTTCATACGTGAGGTTAGGAGATTCTGTGTTCATGATGGTGTAGTCATTACCACGGCGTAATTCTAAAGTCACAGTACCTGTAATGGCTTTAGCAATCCAGCGTTGTGAAGTTTCACGAAGCATTAATGCTTGTGAATCGAACCAACGACCTTGGTAAAGTAGGCGACCTAAACGCAAACCGTTAATGCGGTATTGTTCAATCGTATCTTCATTATGAATACCTGTGACCAAGCGCTCATAAGCGATATGCAATAAAGCCATACCCGGTGCTTCATAGATACCACGAGATTTCGCTTCGATGATACGGTTTTCGATTTGGTCAGACATCCCTAGACCATGACGACCGCCGATACGGTTTGCTTCTAAAATGAATTCAACTGGATCTTCGATACGTTGACCATTCAGTGCCACTGGCATACCTTGTTCAAAAGTAATGCTCACTTCTTCAGGCTGGATTTCAACGTCGTCTTTCCAGAACGCAACGCCCATGATTGGGTCTACGATTTTGATACCAGCATTTAAATATTCTAAATCTTTGGCTTCGTGCGTCGCACCCAACATATTCGAGTCAGTTGAATACGCCTTTTCTTTTGACATTTTATAGTCAAAACCATTGTCGATTAAGAATTGCGACATTTCGGCACGGCCGCCTAACTCATCAATAAAGGTTTGGTCTAACCAAGGCTTATAGATTTTGAGGGCAGGGTTGGTCAACAAACCATAACGATAGAAACGCTCAATATCGTTACCTTTATAAGTCGAGCCGTCACCCCAAATGTTGACGTCATCTTCTTTCATCGCCGTTACTAGCATGGTACCTGTGACTGCACGGCCTAAAGGTGTGGTGTTGAAATATGGAACGCCACCTGTACTGATATGGAATGCGCCACATTGAATTGCAGCAATCCCTTCAAGTGCAAGTTGTAAACGACAATCGATTAATCGAGCTTTGACTGCGCCGTACTGTTCAGCTTTCTTTGGAATAGCATCATAGTCATCTTCATCAGGCTGGCCCAGATTTGCAGTATATGCATAAGGCTCTGCGCCTTTCTGTTTCATCCATAATAAAGCTGCTGAAGTGTCTAAACCACCAGAGAAGGCAATCCCAACTTTTTTACCTACTGGTACATGCTGCAAGATCGTTGCATTATCAGTCATTGCTAGTCCTAACTATTTCGAAATAGGCACCCTAATACATCGGTGACCAAAGAGAATTTATACGCTCAGTACTATATCACTTTTCAAATCAATTTTTTTTCTGTTGGGAAAGGAATTCTTTTTTTTTCATTTGAAAAATAGATTAACATCAGAAAAATATAAAGTTTTACGATAAGATGATAGAAAAGGGTAAATAAAAATATGGTGGTTGATCAAAATCAAACTCTTTCAACGTTACATAAAATGGTGGCAATTGCCGTAATCGCGCTTCTCATCTATAAAGTTGTTTATCGTTTTTATGAGAATATTCCTCAATATTCGATTGGGAGTTTCTTGGGGGTATTTGCTTTAGTTTTTGTTCATTTTGAATGTGCAAGAAGTGTGAAAACTGGGAGTACAAGCAGCCAGTTTGGATCAATCTTTATGACCGTATTTATGCTCAATAACTTTCCAGTAGGAACCGTTCTTGGGGTGCTGATGTTATATTTCTCTATATTTAAGTGGGAGAAACAGCCTATATTTAAAGTCCCTGTGATTGATTAGCATTGTTCATTTTGTAAAGCCGAACTTGTATCAAAGCGAATCATTTAAGCCAATAAACTGCTTCTCAATCGGGGTAAACACATGATCATGGCGTGTAATCAGATAGAGCCCGATATCCCGATACTGCTCAGGCGTTTCCCGATAATATTGAATGTTATATTTTTCGATCAATGATTTGGCAATCATCGAGATGCCCATACCCAATTGGGTAAAATGAATTAAGGCTTCATGATCATAAATATGAGTGAGTTCACCTTTTTTAAGCTTATAGTCTGTGTAGATACTCTCTAAGGTTGTGGCATAGCAGCATTGCTCAGACGCCAGCAAGATATTTTGATGATTCAGACATTCTTCCAGACTGTCATGGTTGATCATGTTTTTACCGATAATCACCAGTTGATCTTCTGCCTTTTGAATATATTGTAGATTTTTATGTTTAGGATGTCCTAAGGCATACGCAATATCCAGATTGCCCGCTAAAATCTCATCTTCAATATAACCTGTTGGCCCTGTCTTCATGGTAATCGAAAGGTCAGGATAGGCTTCATAGAGCTGGCTAAAAGAGGGGTAAAAACGCATACCGCCTAGACTGGTATTGGTGCCAAAGCGCAGTACATTTTCTTGTTGATAGATTTTATTTTCAGTTTCTTCCCACGTAAAAATCATTTTTTTGTATTGAGCATACAAATTCATGCCTGATTCAGTCAGTTCTACACCTTTGGGTTTGCGAATGAATAATTGGCGTTTATAGTGATTTTCAATCTTTTTTATTTTGGCAGTCATATTAGACTGCAAATAATTGAGCTTATTAGCCGCAGCGGTAATGCTTTTGAGTTCGGCTACAGTGACAAATGATCAGATATCACTAATATCAATATTCACGGCAAGTCCTCAATATCTGAGCCATTCAAGAACAGCATGCAAAATCAGATTAGCATCAAAAAAAATGATGTATCTATTAAAACATAACATTATTCATGATGTCATTTGTTTTATACACTAAGCAGACTTTCTTGCGGTTGAGTACCAGATGTGAATATTCGAGTCGTCAGTGCAATTGCATTGCTGTGTTTGGTCTGGGGTTCGTTATGGGGCTTGGTCAAGCATAGTTTACAAGTTTTCCCAGCATTCTTATTTATCTCTACGCGATTGATTTTAGCGGCATTGACCCTGATGCTAATACAACGGATTTTAAAAAAATCTATTTTGCCACAGCCCGCTGAGTGGAAGCCTTTGATCATTTTAAGCCTGTTAATCTGTTTTGGTTTCTATGCCACCCAGACTTTTGCCATGCAATTTGTAGATTCAGGTTTATCTGCAGTACTGGTCTTTACCATGCCAATTTTTATTGGGGTATTGGCACATTACTTCTTAAATGAACGGTTGAATCAGCAGAAAGTTATTGGACTGGTTCTTGGAGCATCGGGATTGATCGCAATTCTCTGGCCGCAACTGCATCATGTGCATCTGAATATGTCATTGCTAGGACAAGTATTATTGATTGGTTCAGGGTTCTTTTGGGCATTATCGACCGTTTTTATCAAAAAGAATTTTGCGAGTTATGACAAAATCAAGTTGACCATTTGGCAGCTTTTGCTGGGTGGCAGTCTCATGTTCATCATGGCTTTATGCTTTGAACCTGTTGATGCTCAAGTTTGGTTGAATCCTTTAAATGAATCAGCACTGTTTTATATTGCAGTGATTGGAACTGGTTTTGCATTTGTGCTTTGGAACTGGATTGTCAGTCAGGTGGATACCTTTGTGGCTTCGATCTCAATTATGTGTATTCCAATTTTGAGTCTGTTTTTTGGCTCTTTGATCTGGCATGAGCCTTTAAGCTTAAACATCTTGATCGGTGCGGTGTTGATCTGTTTGGGAATCGTGATGAGTTCTTTAAAAATGAAAGTACAAAAAGATCCTCTTGCTTATTCAGTTCATCAGCAGCATTGATTTGCTTTTATATTAGTATTTGATTGGAGAAATAGTCATTTTATTCCTTAAGTGAGACTGGAATGATTTAAGTTTGCACCTCAAAGCAGCCATAGCAATATGGCTGCTTTTTTATGTTTGGTTTTATTAGATTGCAATGCTTAATAGACAGCATGAAGATGCTTGTTGTCGCTGTTGAAGCTGAATTGACACTTTCAACCATTAAATTTTTATCTAGGGTCATCCCAAATCAACAAAAAAGTATTAAAGTACTATGCAACAAGTTGCAAAGCCAAAATTAAGAAGGAATATCATGACTAGCTATGCAAATATCTTAAAACCATTACATTTAGGTTTTACCACCATTAAAAATCGCGTGGTAATGGGTTCAATGCACTCAGGTTTAGAAGATCGTTTCTTTAACTATCCAAAGCTCGCTGCTTATTTTGGTGAACGGGCGAAGGGTGGGGTTGGCTTAATTATTACTGGAGGTATTTCTCCAAACCGTCAAGGTTGGTTACTCCCTGCTGGCGGAACCATGAATAGCTTGGCAGATATTCCTCATCATCGTCTTGTGACTCACGCAGTGCATAAGCATGGTGCAAAAATCTTGATGCAAATCCTGCATTCTGGCCGCTATGGTTATCACCCATTTTCAGTGTCATCATCCCCAATTCAGGCGCCGATCAATCCCTTTAAACCGCGTCAGATGTCGGATTCTCAAATTTTGGCAACCATTGAGGATTATGCCCGTTGTGCAAGCTTGGCAAAAAAAGCAGGCTACGATGGCGTAGAAATCATGGGTTCAGAGGGGTATTTAATTAACCAGTTCCTGAGCAGTCATGTCAACAAACGTACTGACCGTTGGGGCGGCGATATTGAAAATCGTATGCGCTTCCCTGTAGAGATTGTCAAAGCGATCCGGGCCAAAGTCGGTGAAAAATTCATTATCGCATTCCGTCTCTCTTTGCTTGATCTGGTGCATGACGGCAATACCATGCAAGAAGTGATCGTGGTTGCTAAAGCATTAGAAAAAGCAGGGATTACGTTGCTTAATACAGGGATTGGCTGGCATGAAGCCCGTGTACCTACGATTGTGACTTCAGTGCCACGTGCCGCATTCGTCGACTATACCGCAGCGGTAAAACAGCATGTATCAGTTCCTGTGATTGCCTCCAACCGTATCAATATGCCTGATGTTGCTGAAGAGATTATTGCTTCTGGCAAGGCTGATATGGTGCAAATGGCGCGTCCATTCTTGGCAGATGCTTATTGGGTGAATAAGACGGCTACCAATCGTGTGGATGAAATCAATACTTGTATCGCATGTAACCAAGCCTGTCTGGATCATGCATTTAAGAATGAACGTGTCAGCTGTTTGGTCAATCCACAGGCTTGTCATGAAACAGAACTGGTTTATATCAAAACTAAAAAACCAAAACGTATTGCCGTTGTCGGCGGTGGTGTCGCTGGGATGTCAGCTGCAACTGTGGCTGCAAGCCGTGGTCACGCCGTAACGCTGTTTGAAGCCAATCATGATGTCGGCGGTCAGTTTAATTTAGCCAAGGTCGTTCCTGGGAAAGAAGAATTCCATGAAACGATTCGTTATTTTAAAGTGCAGTTGAAACAGACAGGTGTAGATGTCCGTTTGAATACACGTGTAAGTCGCGAGCAGTTAGAACGTGAAGGTTTTGACGAAGTGGTTGTTGCAACAGGAGTTGTACCACGTGCATTGAAGATTCAGGGCAGTACCGCACCTCAGGTGTTGTCATATGCAGAAGTATTACGCGGTGCAGACGTAGGGCATAAAGTCGCCGTGATTGGTGCAGGCGGGATTGGCTTTGATGTATCAGAGTTCCTGTTAAAACCACCACATCAACCTCAGCCACAACCTTTAGCTGAATGGCAACGTGAGTGGGGGGTTGATCCAGATCCTAACTATATCTCTGAAGGTGGGATGCAGCGTCCAGAAGTTGAAATTCCAGTGCGTCAGATCTATTTATTGCAGCGTAAAACCACACCACTTGGGATTGGTCTGGGTAAGACCTCGGGTTGGGTACACCGTGCGCAGTTGAAAAAACATGCGGTGCGTATGCTGCGTGGCGTGCAGTATAAAGCCGTGACCGATGAGGGTTTATGGGTTGAGCATAATGGTCATGATCAATTGTTGCGTGTAGATACCATTGTCGTATGTGCAGGGCAAGAGTCGGTGAAGGATCTCATGCCTAAAGACGGTGAAAATACTTCAGCGAACTACCATATTATTGGTGGTGCCAAGCTTGCAGCTGAGCTTGATGCCAAGCGTGCGATCCGAGATGGTGCTGAATTAGCCGCAAAACTCTAAAATTGATGAAACATTATGCATTTGAATACATTGCAGTTAAATTTCTCTTGTATAAAGAGGGCAAGCTTTGTATTCTTACGCACATGGAAGCGTGGCAGAGCGGTTTAATGCACCGGTCTTGAAAACCGACGAGGGTGTGAGTCCTCCGTGAGTTCGAATCTCACCGCTTCCGCCAAATATCAACGACTTAGCCCTGACATTCTCAGGGCTTTGTTGTTTCTAGGGTTATGCAACGTAAGCCTGTAGTAAGCATAATAAAAACTTGGTTTGAGTTTAAATTATTGTTCAAGACTAAATACAATCTCAAATTGGATACCGTCCCAAATAGTTAATTCACCGATCCAATCGGTTTTTGCATTAAATCTTTTTGGGTATTGACTGCCATCTTTACCATCTAAAATATTCTGAAAATCCGAGCTTTTATCGAGCATAGCTATAATTGGTCTAATTTTTAATTTTTCTTCTAATGCAAGATCAAGGTTTTTCTTAAATTCATTACGTCCATTACCAGACCATCTATCAATACGGTCACGATAAACTTGTTTTCTTTCAGTTGGATGTTTGGACATTAAAGGTTTATGACCCCATAAACTAACAATTAGTTCATTATTAGAGCTAATTGAGGATACTGACCAGTTTGGATTTTTTAGATCAGCATCAAATTTTTTAAACTCAGAAACGATACCCACAATAATACTCATATTCAAATTTACCCTTATTTAAGATATGCTGATCGGCATAAATTACAAGTATTTAAGGTTAATAAATGTCTGATACTCCGACTGTTTGGGGTGTACACATGGGTGTACATGTTGGAACTGAGCCAGTTGAAAAAAATTACATTAGACTTCCTTCATAAATCATTTTTCAATCAATTTAATTGTTTATCTTTCACCCAATCTAAATTGTATATGCCAGCAAGTAAATTAAACCGCAGGTTTAATCTTTTACGACGATTTCTATATACACAAGATAAAATCTTAAAACATTTCATCCTTCCAAATACATGCTCTACTTGAATTCGTCTACGACCAATCTCTTTATTTAACTTTTTTAATTCAGAATCTAGTTTTTCAGTTTTCTTTGCTTTAGATGGCATGAGGCATCCAAAACCCAATTTCTTTATCCCTAAATAACCCTTATCAACGATAAAAAAGGGCTTAAATTTTAATTTCCTCATGCTTTTTTTAAATATTTTAAAATCATGCATGCTTCCATGACTTCCACATACACTCAGTATTTCACCTGTTATATAGTGCATAGATAGCTGAAATTTAAAGGTATGTCGCTTTTTTTTACCGCTATACCATTTCTTCTGTTTTTTTTGGACGTTGAACTAATATTTCAGTGGCATCAATCACAACAACTTCCCAATCCACTTCATCTCGATTAGGAAGTTGTTTTGGCAAGTTGAATTTTCCAGAACGGATTAAGGTATCTTCAATAACACGTGTGATACGAATTGCACTCGTTTCAGATACACCGTAACTCATACCAAGATGGAAAAATGTTCGATATTCTCTCCAATATTCTATACATAAGAGCAAACGATCTTCCAACGGTAATTTATGCGGTCGTCCTTTACCAATATGACGAGGTAAATGCTTATTTAGCTCGGCCAACATGAGGTTAAATGTAGCCCAACTAACACCGGTAAGCCTACGAAACTTAACGTTTGATAATTTTTGAATATCTTTGAATTTCATCCAAGGATTATCTCTTGAATTAAATAATTTTGCTGATTAATTTAAGATCAAATAAATTGTACGTTTTTTGATTTATGACGGAAGTCTATTGGAATTGGTTGGTCAGAGCTAGGTGATTTAAGTCAGATTGATGCTGATAGGGAAGCTTTTAAATTTGCTTTGCAAGCAAAGCAACCTGATTCTTCAATGCCTTCTATCCGAACTCAGGTAGCCACAATTTACAGATTTATGCATGTGGTAAAAACTGGAGATTATGTAGTATACCCATGCAAATCGGATAGATTGGTCTATATTGGTATTATTAGTGGTGATTATGAGAGGGCTAATTCTGAAGACGAAGATGCTTATTTAAATCGTCGTCCTGTAACATGGCTAACACCTAATGGAGTTCCACGTAACAATTTTTCTCAAGTAGCGTTATATGAAATTGGTGCTTACATTACGTTGTTTGAAATTAAAAAAACAGCAGGAGATTTTTTAAATGCTGTAGGTATTGAATACCAAGCTACAATAAATAAAGACCCAATAGTTGAGTTACAAGAGCAAGAATTAGAACAAGAAGAAATACCCGATGATGAAACAGTAACTAAAGTAATTAATGAAACAGCAAAATATTCAACTGAAGATTTTATTATTCGTAGATTACATCAACATTTAAACGGTTATCAGTTTGAAGAATTTGTCGCTCATTTGCTTGAATGCATGGGGTATGTTGCTAGGGTTACTCAGCGGTCAGGTGATGGTGGTGTTGATGTGATTGCTCACAAGGATACACTTGGCTTCGAACCCCCTATTATTAAGGTTCAATGTAAAAAAACTTTAACATCTAATGGCTTACCTGAAATAAACCAACTTTTAGGTACTCTTGAAGATGGAGAATATGCTTTATTTGTTAATCTTGGAAGTTATAGTAACCAAGCAAAGAGTAAAGCTACGAATAAATCACGATTAAGACTTATTGATGGTAAAGAGATTGTAGAGTTAATTTATCGTTATTATGAAGATTTTAAACCACAATATAGAGCCTTAATCCCTTTAAAGCAGGTTTTTATTCCTGATATTGGTGACTAAGTTCTAGTATCGTCAACTAATTGTTGTTGATGTGGTACAGCAATAGCTTCCCATTCATCATAAGACAAAATAGGTGGAAAAGCGGCTACTAACCGAATAGTAGTCGCTTTGTTCTTTCTATGGGTTTCGACTTTAGCTAAACGCTTTTGAAAGTCTTTTAATACCTTAGCCATTATCGGTATGACCACAGTTAGGGTATTGCGCCCACGGTTGCCCCTGTAGCATGGTTTTAACTGTTACTGGTACTGTAGGGGGTACATAGTCGCTAAATGGGTGTAATGGGCTATTTAGCTTTTCTTCAAGCTTTGCAAATAGCGGTTTAATAAATACTTCTTCAAGTTCATCGCTAGAAGCATATAAGCCCATGATGTGTATTAGATTATGCATTGCAACCAAACGTTCACTTGGTGAACCATGTGCAATATCCTGTGTAAATTTAAAACGTAAAAATTCATATTCTTCTCGTGTTGGCAGGTTCATTAGTGTTTCTCCAATGCATTAATACGTTGTTCTAACTCGTCAATCTGACGAATACCATTTAAAGCATTAATCGCTTCAATGATTTGTTTACCCACATCAGGCGCAACATTGCCGTCAGCAATAGCTTGTAAAACAGACTGGGCTTGTTCGGTAACACTTGCTGTGGCATCTAATTCAAACTGGACTGTTTCAGTCTGAGCTTTAAGTGTTGGTGCAATACGGGAAAGGACTAAGCTAGCCGCTTGCATATCGCCTGAAAGAGCAGATTGAATCACTACTTTGGCAATATCATCAGCATCAGCTAGTAGGGATTGATTTACTTTCATTCGTTTATCAATAATCCCTTTTGGACGACCTTGTGGGTTAGGGGAGTTCATCCCCTTACGCCAATTTGGATTTCCTGCTGTTTTAGTCTTTGAATTTGTGGTCATTACAATTCCTTGATCTAAACTATTAATTATCAATTTCAAAGATCGACACGTTGGTCTTTTAAAATGAACGCTTGTTCTGCTTCATTTTTTGCTTTACGAAGTTTTTGAATAACATGTGATGGTTTACCCACTGCTTTTTCTACTTCTCTAAATACCAAGCCACCACGTTCACCCAGTAACGTTGCTGCATTCTTCATAACTTTTAAACGCTTAGCTAAAGCAGGATTTTGAATTTCATGGAGCTGACGTGTGTAATGTTGAACTTCAATATCAGTTAAGCCTGAAAGGTATGATGGAGCACCTAAAAGGGCTTGAAGTGTTTGCAAGTCTTTTTTCTGCTGTGCTTCTTCAATAAATTTGCGACGCTTGCTGTTATTCATATTTTTAACATGCGAACGTATTTCATTAGCCACAGGGTCATTAGCACCTGCTGTCAAAGGTGTGGTTAGCTCCTTTTCAATATGTGCAATGCTTTTACTTAGATTTGCATTTGCAGAATCAATAGATTTAGTAATTTTAAGAAGTTTCTTATTTGCAAAATCATCAGTTTGGATTAATTGAGCTGCTTCATTCCAAACAGGATTTCGCTTACTTGCTTCACGTGCTTTATGAATATCATTGATACCTTCGTAGGCTTCACTCAATGCTTGTGCAGCAATGTGAACATAAGAAGCAGTTTCTTCATCATAGCCTTGAAGGTGCTTGATATTGTCAGGATGTAGTGATGGAGTAATTAGAGGATATATAGACATTTTGAACTCGCATATTGGTTGCATAATTACTTATTGCTTACAACATACGAAAAACAAATTAAAATGGCGACGAAATCAAATAGATACAAATTATTTACAGCAAATAACAAATTATATGGGGGTACAAACAAGCATTTTTATAGTGCGAAAAATAGCCGTTTTAAGCGAGTTTTTAGGGTAGCCAGTACCCTTGTACCAACCGAGTGCGCAAAGAGGTTATTTACCCCTGAAAGTCGTGCTAATTTCGCTATGTTTAAACCTGTATTTGGGGTAAAGGGTTTTAATAAATTTAATTAGCAGCAAGTAATCGTATTTTTAACCACAGTATTAATAATTATTGCTTTTAAGCATGTAATCTATTGAATTAAGAAATAGTTATAAATGAACGAAGTTATATAAAAAGAAGAATGTGAATATAAAGAGCTGTTGCTGTGGTTAGCGTGAGTTGCATTAGCATAACCCCCCTAAAGGGGGGGGGTATATGTGCAACTGTGCAACTTTTGTTGTTTAAATTGCACATTAAGTTGCATATGCAATTTATTTAAAAACAATGGGTTAATGGTAAAGTTGCAAGTACGAGTTGCATGTGCAACTCGGTTGCTTTCATGTGCAACTTTTAAGGGGAAAGTTGCAGATATAATGCAACTCTGCAACTCATTGTTTTATAATTATATTTTAAGTAAATCCAGTCCTTTTAGTGTCAAAGTAACTGTTTTACCGTTTTCAGTTAAAAAGCCATTTTTAATAAGTCTATTTTTCTGCTTTGTCATTGTATCAGGATTAAAACCTAATAATTCCGCCCAGTGTTTTTGAGGACTAGCAGGATTATCATGTATCACTTGCAAAATACGCTTGTCCTTATTTGCATCACCTTTTGAATCTTTATTGTGGTTATTCATTGCTTGAATATTAATTACTGGCGTGACAACTGCCGAAGAAATGGGGTTTCCATCTTCATCCATACCCAAAGGAACAGGCTCTAAATGAAATTGTCGTTCAATATCATTTGCACCATTCTTGGATTTTGCAATATTCCATTTTTTTGTAGAACCGTTAGATGATATTTCAATTGCACAGTCTACAGCACCAAGTAAACTGGAATGACCACGCATTCCACTTCCTTGGATTTTGCCTGAATGGTGTACGATAAGGACTAAACAATTTAATTCAGATGATAATTTCTTAAGTTTACCGATAACCATACCCATGTCAGTAGATGAATTTTCATCTATTCCATTTGCTGATTGAGCTAGGGTATCTATACAAACTAAACCACAATTTGGTGCATATTCTTTAATAGAATTAATTAATTCTTCTACATGGTCTTTCTCTTTAAAGTTTAAAGAAATTTCATAGTTTAAAAAGTCATTATCAGGGATTAAACCTTTTCTTTCCTGATAAGCATGTAAGCGATTTCCCATACCATGTATATCTTCAAGATTAATATAGGCAACTTTAGACTGCTTTGTTTTCATTCCAAACCATTCTTCACCTTTGCAAATTGCAAAAAGTAAATCAAGCATTAGAAATGATTTTCCAGTAGCAGGTAAGCCATATATTGTGGCTAGACCCTTTTTAGGTAATACCCCATGAACGAACCATTCCATAGGAGGTCGTTTCATTACATCTGACAGATTAGTTGGGACAAATTTATTTGTACGGATAGGCTTTTGAGAGTTATATCTTGCGAGTAGGTTGTCAGCTATTTTTTTACCAATCTGTGCCTCATACTCATCATGCGCTTGAAATTGTCGTGCTTTTCTAATTGTTGATTCAATATAAGAATTAATCTTTGCTTTTTCGCGTTGCCCAAGATTTGACAGATGCCACAGGCGAATAAGTTGTGCGTTATTGTTGGTATAGAATGCAAGCATTTGGATCAAAGATAAATCGTCTTGACTGTGGTCACGACCAATAACTTGTAAATCTGTATCTAATTCAGCATTCCATAATGCTTGAAATTTTTCTTTATTTCCCGCATTCCAAGCTCTTTCTATAATTGATTCATCCGATTCAATTTGAGGTTGGTCAGGCAATGGTTCGAACTGTCCTTTGTCATCATGTAGCTGTGAAACGATATTATCTAATATGTCTTTCTTATACTTAATGGGTTCACTTTTTAAAGTATTACCAGTACAAATAATAAATCGTTCTTGAGAATATATTTCTACATTATCACGTCTGCGTCCTTTTCCAATATTACCATAAACCCATATATGGAAGCCTTTTCCACTTTGAGAATACTCAGTATAGCTATTAAAAGTTTTTATAATACTGCTTGCACGATCAAGCTGTTCTTGCGGGGTATCTGCTTTAATATCTAGGTCAATACATGTGAATGGGTCATGTGCGGATAAGACATACCCAATATTAAAGTCATGCTGTTTTGCGTATGTGCAGGCAGTATGGAAATCTGTCCATGTAGATGGGTCTGTTGGGCTTGCTTTACGTTCATTACATTGATATGGAGTTTTATTCTTGTCTGCTACAACCCATTGAGCACGCTCTTTTAGCTCGTCGGGAAGGTTAACCCATTGATTTGAATTATTAATAATGGCAGAGGATTGCTGTTGGGCTTGGCTGCCTTGTGTAGTTTGCTGTGGTAAAATGGGGGTATGGTTTAAGCTATTCATGCCAGTTTATTCCTATCAAAAAGACTGCTACGGCAGTCTTTTTTTTGATTGTATGTTTACGATAGGCTTAGGTCGGGAGAGGTGTTGGACACAGGTTTCAATAAGCGCAATACGTTTAAGGTTTAGAACAGAAAATTAATTATTTGTCGGAGGTTTGAATTGAATACGAAGACGTACTGAACCGTACCGGGTTTGTCGGAGACTCAATATTCTGAGAGACTATTCCGATGAAAAAACCAAACTATACCCCCGAAATTAGAGAAAGAGCGGTTCAATTACTAATTGAATCTGAAAAAGATTATCCATCGAATTGGGCAGCAGTTTCCGCAATTGCTCCTAAAATTGGCTGTACTCCTGAAACACTTCGTGTTTGGTATCAAAAATACTTAGATCAACAAAATCCCGCCAAAGTACAACAGGTATCTGACCAAGAAAAAATGAAGCAAATGGAACGTGAAATTAAAGAATTAAAACGTGCCAATGAAATTCTACGTAAAGCAGCCGCTTTTTTCGCCCAGGCGGAGCTCGACCGCCCACACAAATAATGGTGGATTTTATCCATAACAATAAGGCGTTATATGGTGTTGAAGCGATTTGTAGAATTTTACCGATTGCAGCTTCGACCTATTATCGGGCTTTAGATTTCGTTGATAACCCAGAACATCGAGCGAAACGTGCTCTGCATGATTTACATCATGCAGAGCAAATCAAACGTATTTGGAAAGAAAGTTCAGGTCGATATGGTGTACGTAAAGTTTGGCAAAAATTGAAACGTGAGGGTTATGTTATTGCACGTTGTACAGTTGCTCGATTGATGCAAAAGCTAGGTATACAAGGTGTTTGGCGTGGTAAGAATAAACAAACCACCCGTAGCCGAGATGATCAAAAACGAGCAGATGATTTAGTGAAACGGAATTTTAGTGCTGATCGACCTGACCAATTATGGGTCAGTGACTTTACGTATATTCAAACACATTCAGGCTGGGTCTATACCGCCTTTATTATTGATGTGTTCTCACGAGCAATTGTTGGATGGAAAGTATCTACACGGATGAATACAGATATGGTGCTCGATGCATTGGAGCAAGCATTGCACGATCGAGGCATGCCAAAGAATGTGATTCATCATTCCGATAGAGGTGTTCAATATCTTTCTATTCGCTATACCAATCGTTTAGATGCTGCAAATTTACGAGCATCAGTCGGTACGACAGGTGATTCATACGATAATGCTCTGGCTGAAACGGTGAATGGCTTATACAAAACAGAGGTGATTGAATATTTAAAAGCAGATTGGCAAGGTTTAGCAGATGTACAACTTGCGACACTAAACTGGGTAGATTGGTTCAATAAAAAGCGTGTACACAGTGCACTGGGTTATGTATCGCCTTTTGAGTTTGAAGCAATGTACTATGATAAGATTAACCCGTTAGGTCAGGTGGCCTAACTTAAATAAAAAAGTCTCCGACAAACCCGGTACGGTTCATACTTGAATGTGCTTGTGCTTCAAGCCATGCCATTAAGGTTGAACGTAAATAGCGGACACGTGACTGGGTATCTGATCCCACTTTAATAAATTGTGGTCCTTTACCTTTAGTACGCCATATTTCAAGGGTATTCTTTTTAAAGCCAAGTAATGAAGCGGCTTCTTTAGTTGTCAGTAAATCTTTATGATTGTTTGCTGAAATAGTCATGTCAAAAGTTCCTTTAGTAATGAGCTATCTGACATGCAATAAAAAAGGGACAGAGAGCTCAAGTTTAAATTAACCTTGAAGCCTCTATCCCATGATAGATACAAGCTTAATAATGTAACCCATGTTACGTGAATATTAAGCGAGGTGTTTGCAGTTAAAAACAACTATATTATGTTTTATGTTAATACACAAATGATTTTTTATGATTTACTTTTATCAATCCAATCAGCCACTTGCTGAACTTCGGGACGTAAATATTGCAAGTGCGTAGTTTCTAAATAATGAATTGCTGTAACCCCTTTAGGCACATGGTTTGTCAGCAATTCAACCTTGTTTAAATCAATACCACAATGCGCCACTCCTATTGTGGTAAACGTCCGTCTAAGGTCATGTGCTGTAATTGGTGTTCCAGCAACTTCACTCATACGTTTCAATGAATCTCTAGGGTCAATAATGTGCCCTGACTTTGACCATGAAGCAAAAACAAAAGGTGAACCCTCTGTTCTAGGTCTAGCTTTGAGCAGCTCTATTGCTTGAGTTGATAAGGGTAAATAAACAGGGTTGTGGTTTTTAGGGTCGGGTATATGCCACCATGCTTCCTCCAAATTGACCCTATCCCAAGTTAAAGAACGAGCTTCGCCTAATCGTGCGCCTGTGAGCATTAAGAAAATGATTAAATCAATGCTTGCTAGAGTTTCACGGTTAAAAGCGGTTTCCCTTGTTGACCACAGGTAATTCCAAACATCATTTACCTTAGAATCAGGAATACGACTGGTACGAGGTTTTAATTTCACCATTTTCTTTTTAAGAATATTTACAGGGTTTTCCTGAATTAATGGTGTGCCATCTTCCTTTCTATATTCATCCATTGCGTAATTAATTAATGCTCGTAATACGCTGAATGCTTGATTAGCTTGGGCAGGTGCAGGGGCATTACCACGTAAACCATGTTCTTTAAGTTGGTTGTAGCGTTTATTCACATCCTCACGGTTAATTGCTGCAATAGGAGTATCCTGCCATGCTTCAAAACTTGTGGTCACATGTCTGCGAATTTCACTTTGTGAACTTTCTTTAAGCGATCTGTCTTTAATGTAAGAGTCGCAAACTTCACGCAATGTAATAGACATTAATGCATGTGCTTTTGCCTGTGCTGTTGGGCTTGTACCCATGCGCATTGTGCGTAAATGCTCGCGTGCAATGTCACGTGCTTGGTCAGGGGCAAAGACACCATACTGCCCGATAGTAATACGTTCCGAGCGACCATTAACACGATTTTGCACAATAAAGCTAACACGACCTTTAGGGGTAACTCGAATACCGAAACCTTTTAATTCAGTATCCCATTCAAATTTATCTTTGCTGATTGGTGCAGGGTATTTGTCGATGAAGCTCTTAGTCAACTTAGGCATGATAGAACTCCTCACCGACATTGTAGTTGGTGATAAATGTAGTATGATTCATTTGTTGTTTCCTAGTAGGGATATAACCACAGGCAAGGGCTATTGGCGTAGTCGCTTGCCTTTTTTGCACTGTAACTCGTAAGCAATTTGTAAGCGATACAGGGAAAGCATAAACAAGCTACATAAAACAAAATATAGCTTCAAGGCATTGTTTTGTAAAGGAATGTATGGCTTACTAAATGTTAATAAAGCCTAGTAAAGTGTAAGTCCCAATAACTTGAAAACCGACGAGGGTGTGAGTCCTCCGTGAGTTCGAATCTCACCGCTTCCGCCAAATATTTAAATAAGCCCTTGTTTTTACAAGGGCTTGTTTTTTATCTATGATTTTACCCCTCAACCTACCCCTCATCAAACATTGGATTAGGTGATATCTAAAGAGACATCTTTTTACTTATTTGGACATCATATTAGTTGAAAGAAAATTTCTAGTAGAATTCCAAACTGATTTTAAGGTGGGGAATTTTGCAAATATCCACTTTGGTCTTATGCTTGAATGGTCTGTTGTATTTGGTTTTTTACTGTTGCTTATCTTTACTTTCATCTTGGATGAGTTTTCTTGATCTTATACATTCTGTTTATGAGATTTTATCGATTCATAATTATGGGCAGACTGTAAAAAAATAAATCTACCCATATTCTTTAGATGCTTGTAAGTGATGTTAAACCCATAAATTTGATGATACTGGTATATCATACGGACTGTTAAGTTGTCTGCATCCTTACAGATTGATGATCTCATATAAATTTTCTGGTGATAAATTTTTCACCATATCATTTAGACCTTTACTTAGACTTGCTTTACTAAATGTATGTTCATAAAGTATGTCCCTCATACCACAAGTGATAAATATTGTTGCTTTTTTAGGCTTTATGGTTTTTATATCTTTATCATTTTCAAGTAATTCATAAAGCGTTTGGAACAAATCGGAAAAATAATCCATGCCTGTATGATTGATTGAGTTGCGACGATCTTGATTGATAGCATTCTCAATTATAGTTTGGTTTGCAGAGCCGTGAATTTCACTTAGCATAAATTTAGAATAATTCGCTGATTCAAACTGCTGGATGTTACCCTTGTTGATCTTTGTTTCAAAAATTTTATCGTAGTAAATCAGGCTGATTAGCGCAGTAAGAATTGCATCAGCTCTTTTGAGTACTTCAAGTGAATTTGCACAATCATCTAAAATGATGCTCAAGCTATGAATTTTTTCAGAAACCTTATTGTCAATAATAGGCTGGGCATCTGTCCCATTTCTCTGATTATCTAATCTTGTAGCCATAAATTCATGTATAAATTTACTTAAAAGCACAGGCAGATTGCTAACATCCTCTTCTAGATTTAGATGAAGATTTATGAACTTTGAAGGTGGCAAATTGGCATCTAACGGAGAGCATCCAATAAATGATTTTGTGGACTTCTGTAGTGGTGTACCATAAATTTTCAATCCTTTAATTGCATTCCTAACTTCGTGATATGAAGGGACTTGAGTTATATTTGTGCCTTTTATATCTTTGCTATTCTTAAAATTATGATATTCAATATAAATTTTAAGATAATCCAAAAATAGAGATTTAATATCCCAGAATGGTAACAAGTCAGGTAAGAAATACTTTTCGTTCAAAATACGTTTGAGGTTTGTCGAAAAATTGGGGAATTGTGTCCATTCTTCATAACTTTTGATGTTTTCCCAAAATATGCAATAAAGTTCTTCAAATATTGATGTTAGTTCATCTGGTTGAAGTAAATGGTTTAACAAAAATATATCTTCATCCACTAATTGCCTTGTTTGACAATATCCCATTACATGGTTGAGTAACTGTCTGCCAAAGACAATTATCTCTACTTCAATCTTGATTTGCTCAATAGGTAGTGACTTTCTTTCTTTATATTTTTCAGTTAGCAGGTTGACCAGTTGCCTCAATATTACATCCCTAATACGTATTAACTCGTTATACAGATTTGGGAAAGTTGCTTGAAACTCTCTTGCTTTTACAGCTTGCTTTACTAATTTTTGCATTACAGGGTGAGCTATTCTGTAAATTTCATGATCGAAGACGGGATTACTCATTTAAATACGCTACTTAACAATTGTGAATCTTGTTTTGCTGATGTTTCTGAGGATTCTAGAGCATATTTATATCCGAAGACATCCACATCAGGTTTAAATCGGAGTAAACAATGCAAACCTCAGAAACCAAAAAAAATCAGATTCTTAGAATGAAAGGAGTAACAGAATTAGTCTGTTTAAGTAAATCAAGTCTGTATGACAAAATGAACCCGAAATCCAAGAGATATGATTCGTCTTTTCCTCGTCCGATTAGATTGGGACTATCAGCCGTTGGTTGGTTAGAGCAGGACATAATTGATTGGATCAATTCAAAAAAAAGCTAACCAGATTAGCAAGATATCTTTACAACTCTCACATACCCTATTAACCCTTATAACACTGTAATTCCTTGATTTCGAGGTCATGGGATTACAGTGATTTTTACGCCTGACCATTTGTGTTACTTATATGATCAGTATATCTAATAATATTAATTATTATATAAATTGACTTAATTAACAAATTGTTAGGTGTAATTACGTACAGAGAAGTTCATTATTATGAATCAATCATCCTATCTTATGAGTAATAATCAAACACCTGCTTTAGCACATGAATACTTAACACAAGTACCTGAACACTTTCTAAATCAGCAGACTGAAATAACTGATACTGATTCATCTAATCAGCCCATTCAGATTACAGCACCATTGGAAGAGCAACAGTCTTTACTCAATTCAATGTATGAAGAATGCTTCAATGCAGCAGACGATCAGCATTCAAGCTCATTGGCATTGGATTACTTATTAGATTTCAACACTGAATATAACCAATATGAAATTCGATCAAATCCTGAAGCTGAGAAAATATTCTCAGAAATTGAATTAGTAAAACAAATCTTAAAACACAACTATGTGCAGGCTTATCGTAAGATCAAAGGCACTCTGTATCATGGATGGTATGAGCCTATTGATAAAAAATTCATTGAATTATTAAAGCAAATACTCATCCAAGGGTTTGATCCTCTAGAGCATTATGATTGTGAGCATCATAAGATTGTTATGCAAGCGTATAACGAAATTCTAAAGGGTTATTTTCATGCTGATTTTTATCTACATTACCCCAATGATATTATTCAGCTAAGAAATACTGATGGAACAATAACTTCAATTTGTTATGCAGAATTAATTAATCTATTCATTGAACGTTTGTATTTGCTAACTCAAGAAAAGGAATTCAAATACCAACAGAAAAAACGAAGGGAACGTTCCCAATATCAGCAAAAGGTCGCTACAGAATGTGTAGATACGATACTGGCTAAACATTCGAGAATTGTCATTGCTCGTGTCGATTTTCGTTATGGAAAAACACAAAACCCTGAACTTGCCCAAGTCAAAGCAGATTTAATCACATGCCTTCGTTATTTAAAGCGTACTTCAAATTTACGTATATTGGGCTATCTATGGAAATTGGAATTTGCCGAAAAAACGGGCTATCACTACCACTGTTTTTTCTTTCTCGATGGTCGTAAACACTCACAGGACATTAAGTTAGCACAACAGATTGGTGAGGTCTGGAAAAGAGTGATTGGTGATGAGGGGACTTACTATAATTGCAATATTGATGCTCACAATGGCAAATACAAAGATGTCGGTATTGGCACCTTACATCGCAGTGATAAACAAAAATACGAGTATTTGATTAAAGCCATCCGTTATATAACCAAAAGAGACCAATTCATTGTGCATAAAAGGATTAAGCAGGATGAAGAGAATGAGCAAAACCTTAGAAATGATAAAGCCTACTTCATACGTGTATTTGGTAAAAATATTGCTAAGGATGTTGCGATAAAAATGGGTAAATCTCTTAAAAATACTGGTCAAAAGGAGGCATGAAATGACTCATTATTCAGCGACTCCTCAAGCACACTATATACCGCAGACACCAATTATCCCATTCATGCTGGATGTTAATACTCATTTGTTCTTAGGACAGAGTATTCAAAATGCAGCTCAAATTGAAAATGGGAAACTAGCGGTTATGGATAAACGATCACCCAAATGTTTGGATAAGAATTATCGTATATTTTTAAATTCTCTACCTTGGCTGCATTATCACCGTTTGGTATTACATGGATTTCAACTAAATCCTTATTGGGCTGCAATCTTTGATACAGTAGGCTTTTCTCATTACGGTAATATGAATTACCTTGTAGAGAATGCAGAGCTTATTCATGATCAATTTAAACATAAGTTTCTGAAACGACGGATTGCACTGGAATATACAAAATTTATTGAACCAATTAATGAAAGTATTAAATTCCAAAAGGCATTGTTTAAACGTTGTCTAGACAAACATAAGCAGATCAATTGTATGATCTATGATTTACCTTGTATGTTTACTATTCCCTTACAATTTGATGCCGAAGTTAAATTACCAAAACTTGCTAGTAAATGGCTGGAAAGATTACATCAATCCGAAGAATTAGCTGGCAAGCTGTATGATGTGCAATGGCGTATTGTGAAATCACTGAATGGATTTTATTCAGTCCATGCCATCATTTATGTGATTGGTGATGAGTGTAAATATTCTGATTTTATCTTACGGGTATGGAGAGGGGCTTGTTTACACAAGGGACATGAGCTTGTGCAAGGATCACCTTATTTGGTTTGGGAAAAACACTGTTACTTTGCGGACAGTGATATGCGTAGCTACTGGAGTAAACAGCTTGAGTTTCTAAATGGCCCCCTCAAACTTTATCGGTATATGAGTCAGCATATTTCCTATTTATGGCAAAGCTATACAGGGAATATCCCTGCTAAGTAAACTTTTCAAATATAAGGCGCTCTGATTAGAACGCCTTTTTTATGCTTGTATAAATCGCTGTGATTAAATCTCTAAAAATTATAGGTATAGGTCAAACCACTGTTGGTGGTGATGGTCACTTCACGGACATATTCAGCGGAACAGCCCAAGTAGACTTTTGCCACTGAGCCATAGCGCATATTTTGGTAATCGTAAGTGCCTTTGCTTCTGCAATTACCACGGTTGATTAAAACCCCTGTGATGGTGGTTGGCGCATCGTTCAAGGACATGATGTTTAACAAATCGGTATAGCCTGTCATGGAGTATTGTGATTCTTCACGACGGACACGGACTTCAAATTGTTCTTGTACAGTGGGTTCAGTCCCTTCCTCAGCATTATATGACTCATCTTCCAGAAAGGATTTATCAACGGCTGGAAAATCATCTTCAGATTGAGGCGGAGTTTCAGTCGCATCAGCAGTGCTATGCTCACTTGTTTGAGTTGGGGTATCCTTTGGTTTTGGTGCATCGTTACCTGAATTACACGCAGTTAAAGTCAGTAGCAACACACTGGATAAAACAATCGATGGAATAAAATTCATTACACATGCCTATATTTAATCGAATATTGTGATCTACAGGGTTGGGTGAAAGCCCAACTCTGTGTATTTAATTGTTTGGTCAATCAATTTTTTACTTTTTATAAAAGTGGGAATTACTCATCGATCTTTTTAAATACCTTTTCGATCGGCGTGTAGTTTTCCAAGCTAAAATCAAAAGGAATTGGCTTTTTCAGTGTCACATCAAATTGCTTTAATCGAGCATTTTCTATGCCGTTGAAATGTTTGCGTTGAAAGGACATGGTGCTCGGTTCAAGGATGGCAATCGGTTCATTCGCAGAATCAGCTTGAGTGTTGTTGGCCTGATAAATGACTAAGCTCTCTAATTCCAATTTATGATTATTGAAGTTAAAAATGTAACCGACATACTTCTGTCCACCAGCCGTAATAATATTTTGTGCTAACTCTGGCGTGGATGGGGCTGTGAAATTCACAATAAGATCAGATGCGAAATTCATATTCTCAAAATGTAATTGTTTCGAATCAGCATCGTAATAAACAAAATTATCAATCGGACCATTTGGTCGATCATTCGGTGTATAGCTGCTTGGCATAAACAGACTTTGACCAGACGTAGCATTTAAACTGAGTTCTAAAAGCTTCAAGTCATAATTTAGATGGGCATTTTTAGTATCCAACTCATTTTGAAGTGTCTGAATACGTTGTTGATATTGTTCTGTACTCTCAAATTGATCTTTTTGTGGTGGAGTCACCTGCATTGTCGATCTTATATAATTGATTGCCGTATCATGCGCTGCACGCAAAGAATAGTCATCACCTAAAGCAAAAGTGAATGCAGGAAACTGTTGATCAGTATGTCCGATCACTAAAACTTGATTGTTTTTTAAAGCCAGCACATTTCTTAAATCATTGAGAATGGACTGGAAATACACGCAGTTTGCACAATAATCTGCAACATCGTCATTTTCAGCAAACATCTGCAATCCATAGATGGTTTTATACGGTGGATAAAAGGAAAAATACCCCTCATCTTTGATGAGTTCCTGAAAGTCTTCTCCAGTCTTTGTTAGCGGAGGTGTAATTTTATTGCGAGCGATAATCAAAGGAGAAGAAACAGCCTGTGCAGGGACAGCATCATTCAATGACATGTTTTCAATCTTTTGAGATAGTTCTTTATTCTCTACATCATCTTGTTGTGGTTTTGAGCAGCCGACCAACGCAAGGCTGGTGAGCAGCGCAATTGAAATGTATTTCATCCTATTATTTTCCCCATCCAATATTTTTTAAGTTTTTAAAAATGAATTATGAAATTGCCTGTAATTTCAAATACATTTTGCTTGGCTGTCATAGGCTCTAGCGATGCTGTTACTGAGCACAATAAGGACAACCAAAATAAGCTGTGCGATGAATTTCATGATTTTTATCCAGCACAAAACACCACTGACCAAAATGGATGCAGCAGTTAATTGATGCCTTGAGTCAATCAGGACACAGTGAAAGCGTGTGATAAATGAATTGGAATAAAATGCCTGAGAGGCAGAGAAAGTGCAGGGGAATAATAAAGCACAGTAAATTGCGTCATGGTTGACTCCTAGATGAATTAGAAGTTCTACCGAATCACTGTCAATTGATTATGGTGGCAGAACGAAAAGGGGTTGACAGACTGGACATCTAGAACCAGCACGCGCGAACGCGTCCCCCTCCCGTTCTACCGCAAAGGGGGACGAGAAGGTTTTTACACATACAAAGAATACTCAGATGAATAAACTCCGATGCGCTAGATGAGCGGTCTGTCAAAACCGACTGACAATGTAGGTCAGCCCTTGCATCATAATCGCTGCTAAAAAACAGGTCAATTGATCTGTTTAATCATCATTCAAAAATTGCCTAAAACTGATGAAAAAAAACGCATTCTAAAAAAATACAAATACATAGCATCTAATTGAGAACAGTGTTTCTCCATTTGAGATAGCACCAATACATGCTTCAGCTACATTGCAATCATTTTGCCTGCTTCCCCAGCAGGTTTTTTTATTCATTTACAGGAAATACCACAATGAGTTTGCCATGTCCTTATTGCCAGTCCCGAGAGACGGTACTGCTTGAATCAACCCAACATTTACCCAGTACCTCAACCAATAACCCCATTTCCAATAGTGTGATGTCACCGATGGCACTTGCCACATTAGGAGTGAGTGTTTCCAAAAGCCTGAATATTCCTCCAATTGCAGGTGCAATCGTTGGGGTACTGATTGGCGGTATCTGGATGTTGATCACTGAAGATGAACAGCAACAACCGCTTCACCCAACTTATCGCAAACAGTATTACTGCAACAACTGTGACCGCAGCTTTAGCCCGAATTTACGCAATTAAGTATTTAGCAAAATTTAAATCGAACCCTTTTACCCATTCAAAATCGATACAGGAATTATTCTTATGGCACATTTAGTTGAAACTATGGCATTCACTGGACAAACCCCTTGGCATGGGTTAGGCAATGAACTCACACCAAACCAACCCATCGAGGTTTGGGCACAACAAGCAGGCATGGACTGGCGGATAGAATCCTCGGATGTCAATTACATGGCACAGAATGAACGTGGACAAAGCATCATCATGCCTTTTGAAGAACAACGAGTGCTTTACCGTTCAGATACGCATGCACCTTTATCCGTGGTCAGCCAACGCTTTCAAGAAGTCCAACCGATGGAAATCCTACACTTCTACAAAGACCTGACGGAGCAATCAGGCTTTGAACTGGAAACCGCAGGGGTACTGAAAGGTGGCAAGAAATTCTGGGCATTAGCCAAGACTGGACAGACTTCAGCACTCAAGGGTAAGGATGTGAGTAATGGCTATATTCTACTAGCGACGGCTTGTGATGGCACTCTAGCAACCACTGCACAGTTCACCAGTATCCGGGTGGTATGTAACAATACTTTGGCAATTGCTCTCAAAGGACAAAATACCAGTGCAGGTGTGGTTAAAGTCCCACACAGCACTCGTTTCGATGCTGAGAAAGTTAAACAACAGTTGGGTATTTCAGTCCGTGCATGGGATGAACACATGTATGAAATGAAACAACTGAGCCAGCGTAAGGTAACTCAGCAGGAAGCAGCAGCCTTCTTTGATGCGGTGTTTAACAATACCAACCTAACTATGGCTGAACAAGATGAAAGCATCATTCAGTTCTATCGAAATGCTGCTATGCCAAACCAAGGCATCAACACCCCAACCAAAGCGGACAATAAAACCGAGCCAAATGGACGTGCCATGTCGAAAGTCATGACCATGTTTAACGGACATGGACGTGGTGCAGAACTGAGTTCAGCCAAGGATACCGCTTATGGATTATTGTGCAGCATCACCGAGTTCTGTGACCATGAACGTCGAGCGATGAGTACCGATCATCGACTCGATTCAGCATGGTTTGGTGCAGGGGCTGCCATTAAACAGCGTGGTCTGGAACAGGCATTGAGAATGATTGCCTAAATTCAGTTTCAATTAAGCCAGCTCCATTAGCCTAAGCATACAGTAACACCGTACAAGCACAGCAACACCTTTAGCCGCACCCTCATGCGGCTTTTTTATGCCCAAAATTCAGCTTTTACGATTTTATCGATACAGGAATAATTGCAATGAATAGTCATACTCAAATTCAAAACACGCTAAATAACCCACCACTACAACCCTATTTACCGAATCTAAATCAATCCATTCAGCAGATTGAGGTGGGAACCCGAACCAAACGAGATCGACCGAATACGCAACCACGAAAGACCAAAGCCCTTACAGCAAAAAGACTTGCCAACACCAAACAGATGAACTATCAACAATGGTTAGAAGTCAGAAAACAGGGTATTGGCAGCAGTGATGCAGCAACGGCCTGTGGACTGAATCCCTATATGTCGATGCTGGAACTGTGGATGATCAAGACAGGGCGGATGCAACAAAACATCGAGGATGAAAGTGCAGGTTACGCACCCTTGTACTGGGGAAAAAAGCTAGAACCTTTGGTGGCTGAATACTACAGCATGCACACCAATCATAAAGTCCGTCGAGTTAATGCAGTATTGCAACACCCTGATGAAGACAAACAGTTTATGTTGGCGAACTTGGATTATGCTGTAG
This sequence comes from Acinetobacter sp. CIP 64.2, assembly GCF_000369645.1. Taxonomy (NCBI): domain Bacteria; kingdom Pseudomonadati; phylum Pseudomonadota; class Gammaproteobacteria; order Moraxellales; family Moraxellaceae; genus Acinetobacter; species Acinetobacter sp. CIP 64.2. The sequence continues at coordinate 1,269,524 of NZ_KB850122.1, read as the reverse complement.
TCGGTAATGAAGAAGTGCAAATTTTGGAATGTAAAACCGTGGGGGAATATGGCGCAAAACTATGGCGAGATGGCGTGCCTTTATATGTGCTGTGTCAGGTACAGCATCAATTGGCAGTGACAGGTAAACAGGCAGCGCATATTTGTGCCTTGATCTGTGGGCATGAAACCAAAATCTATAAAGTGACTCGTAATGAAACTGTGATTCAGCACATCATTAATGCGGAACGTCATTTCTGGCAATGTGTCGAAACAGGTATTCCACCCAGTGTAGATGCTTCGGATTCAGCAGCTAAAGCCTTGCAACAACTTTATCCTGAACAGATTCCATTAACAGTAGAAGACCTGACCCAAAATGAACAAGCTAATTATTTGTTTAATCAGTTACTAGAGGAGCGACATAAAGTTGAACAACACCAGCAGTATTTTGATGAACTGAAACATCAACTACAAATGATGATGAAAGAAGCAGAGCGAGCGGTATTTACAGGTGGTTCAGTCACATGGAAGAAATCACAAGACTCAATCAGCCTAGACAGTAAATCATTGCTTAAACAGCATCCTGAATACCTACAGCAATTTCCCCAAACCAAAGCAGGAACACGACGCTTTCAGATTTATCCGAATGGTGGATAGGGCTGATACCCAAGTAACCCATTTCAATTTAACTAACACCCCAACCAACTGATCCCATACCCCAAACAAGTATGGGATTTTTTATGCCCAAAATTTATTTATCCAAATTTAAACGCCATTTCAACATCTATATAGAGTACATCATCATGATTAAAGGTTTAGCTATTACCCCACCTGTGTTGGGGCGTATCAGTATCGGCAAAATTGTCGAAAAGAATGGAAAACGTCTGCCTGAAAAAGATGATCAATTTACCATTACCAGCCAAATCCAAAATAAAGATGGGTGGGTCAAACATCCACTGGATGAGCAACTACGTGCCAAAGCGCCCAATCAGAACCAAAAGCTGAGAAGCATTCCAGTCCGCATGATCTTCAATGATCCCGATCTCAACTTAAGAGCAGAGTACAGCCTATTTGACCGCCAAACTGGACGTTTAATCTGTTCAGGCAATGGCGAAAGCTGTCAGCGACTCGGTCAAAATGGCATTGAACAACATCCTTGTCCATCCCCTGATTTATGTCCATTGGCACAGGGTGGATTATGCAAGCCCTATGGCAGACTCTACGTCAACTTAGATGAATCAGATGAGTTTGGTACTTTCATCTTTAGAACCACAGGCTTTAACAGCATCCGCACTTTGGCAGCTCGACTTCGTTACTATCACGCAGCATCGGGTGACTTACTTTCTTGTTTGCCATTGCAATTGACCTTGCGAGGTAAAAGCACCACACAAAGTTACCGTACCCCGATCTACTACGTGGATCTGACTTTACGTGATGGCACAAACCTGAAAGATGCGATTAGTTCAGCCAAACAGATGGATGAACAAAGTAAGACAGCAGGGTTCTATCAGGAGGCTTTGGATCATGTGGCACGGCAGGGTTATGGTAATGCCTGCTTTGAGGTGGGAGGTGAAGAGGGTTTGGATATAGTGGAGGAGTTTTACAGCGTTGAATCTCAAACAGAGCATCAGCAAACGCATGATCTCACTCATGTTCAAGATATTCAGAAAGGCTTACAGCAGTCGGTTCAAGCTCTGAATTAAATACTGTTGGGGGCTAAGAAGCCCCCAACAGTAATATTGCTACTATTTTTTATTAAAAAATTTGAACTACTTATTGAATCAATAAACATTACTTAAGTATCGTTTATTTGGAGGGCGGTAGTACGTTAGGCTTTTGTAACATTAATCCATTTATAACTTTTTGTTGTCTACTATCTTCATTACGTAGTTGTTTATCTTTAGAATGATGGTCTTTATTCTCTTCGACTTTGGTGTCGCCATGATTATGATCAGTGATATTACGTAATTCGGTATCATCTAAGGAGCGAATCGTTTTTGAAGTGCTAGGTTCAGCCCATGATGTCGTATTCAAAAAAATGAAAAATAATAAATTGTACTTCATCCATGAAGTCATAGCGTGATCCTTTTTTACTCAATACCGACTACAGTGGTGATATAACCAGTGGCTAAAAGAATTGATAGACCTAATGACATCTCAAATAAAATGGCATAGCCCAATTGTTTCGCAAATTTCGGGTCTTGTAAGCGAGGTGTGAAATACCATTTGTTAAAGGCTGCTAACAATAAAATACTTAGGACAAATAATATTTTAATAATAAATCCATGCCCATAAGGTGTATTGATTAGAGTATTAAAATCTTTAAAGAGTAATAAAGCAATACTAAGACCACAAGCGATGAGTATTCCTACAATAAAGGCTGCTATTTGCCCAAATAGATGCATACGTTCTTTAAGTGGTAAGCCATTAATTTTTTTGCTTGTTTTCCATAATGGATAAAGCGACCCCATCCATAAGGACATTACAAGTACATGTATTGATAACAAAGCTTGAGCGAATAAGGGTAAATTCGTGACGTGTCCGAGTTGTGAAAAACTTAAAACGATTGGTGTGAGCAGTATGGTAAAGATTGCTCCTTCAGTTTTGGAAATATCAATCGTCCCTTTACTAAGTTTGACTATCATAAATATGAGTAAAAGTGCAAAACTGATTGATCGAATGATAGAGACATGTCCAGTAGGAGTATTGACTAGTATATTTATATAGTTGCTATCCCACATACCTGAAAGGCCAGTGTTGGCAAAACTTCCTATAAGAATGAAGAAGCCGAGAACACTTGAAAAAAGGCCTAAACCTGTACCAATAGTCATGTATTTTAGAATAGTCTCCTTGATTTCAACATAACGTCCAAGTAAGAAATAGCAGAAAGCACCGCCAATAACAAATGCAATCCCTAAATATAAAATGACTTTAACCAACCATGTTGCATATATCCAAGTCTCAGGAATCATATTTTTCTCCCTTTATTATAGCAACATGCCAGCAAGCTGCTGGCATGTTGACTATTTTCACTCATTGTTATTTTGCCGATTTAATAGTGAAATTATATTCACCATTCATGTTATGGCCATCGGTACCCATTGTGGTCCAAACCACCGTATATTTTCCTTTTTTTAGTTTTGGAACCGCTACGTCAAATGATTTTTTCATATCATGAGTTATTTGGTAGTTCAAAGGGATATCCTTACGTTGGGCATCAAGTAACTTAACGTTCATTAGCATGACTTCTTCACCAAAATTGAGTGTTATGTTTTTTGGTTGACTTGCTACAGAAGCATTGATCGCAGGAATTGCACTTTCAAGTTTCACGTGTGCAAATGCACTTGAAGCAGTAACAATCAGTGTTGCACCTACGAGAGTGTTACGTAGAGCTGACATTTTATTTTTGAAAATTTTCATTTCTTCATCCTCTTTAAACTAATCTTGGGCTCAGTAATGACCGAATGAAATGCATCAATTGGTTGCTTGGTCATCACCTTTCTCATGCTTATTATTAAAGGATGAGAGAAACATCCCGATGACTTCAAAATTACATTTTTGTCATTTTAAAAATTAAAAAACCACAAGTGGTACACTGGCTTTAAAGAAAACAATGATCACTAAACAAACTAATAAGAGGGAGTCTATTTCCATCTTAATGAAATTATTAATTTAAAAAATTAAATATGAAGGAGGCTTTTATGGACCATCATCATGAAAACAAAGTACTCAATAACAGACTTACTGACCCTGTCTGTGGTATGACAGTTACAGAAGCATCCAAGTTTTATGAAGAAGTTAAAAATAGAACTTTTTACTTTTGTAGTGAGAAATGCCACATAAAGTTTAAAAGTGATCCTCATTTTTATATTACTAAAGTTGAGAATGTAGTTACGTTAAAAGAACCACAAAAGAGGGATGGTGAGGATTCAAATGAAGTTAATCAGCCTGCTCATGTTAATACCTTCACGATATACACTTGTCCAATGCATCCTGAAATTAGACAGAACCATGCGGGAAATTGTCCGATCTGTGGTATGTCGTTAGAGCCTTTACTTCCTGACTTAGATGACGCTGATGAAAACCCAGAACTCAAGAATTTTAAGCATAGATTTTGGTGGACCTTACCGCTAACCATTATTGTAGTTTTCTTAGCAATGTTTGGTCATCAATTGAACTGGTTCGAAATGCAGGTGCAAAGCTGGATGGAACTGGTACTGACTTTACCAATTGTTTTGTGGGCAGGAATGCCATTTTTTGTGAGATGTTGGCAGTCAATCTGGAATCGGAGTCCAAATATGTGGACCTTGATTGGAATAGGTACAGGAGCTGCTTTTATATACAGCCTTGTTGGAACAATAGTACCTCAAGTATTTCCAGACTCATTTGTATCTATGGGGCGTGTTGCTGTGTATTTTGAGGCGACCGCAGCGATTATTTCTCTCACATTGTTAGGTCAAGTGCTAGAGTTAAAAGCACGTTCCCAAACTTCAGCGGCAATTAAATCCCTACTTGGGCTAGCACCTAAAACAGCAAGAAAAATCAGTGTTGATGGTATAGAAGAAGATATTCCACTATCTCATGTACACGTAGGCGATTTATTACGGATACGCCCCGGTGAAAAAGTTCCTGTTGATGGAGTCATTACAGAAGGTTCAAGCTCTGTAGATGAATCGATGTTAACTGGTGAACCTGTGCCAGTTACAAAACGTGTGGGTGATCAAGTCATTGGTGCAACAATGAACATGAATGGTTCATTGGTGATGCGATCAGAAAAAGTTGGATCATCAACCGTACTTTCTCAAATCGTGCAAATGGTTGCTCAGGCTCAACGTTCAAAAGCACCTATGCAGCGGATGGCGGATCATGTTGCAGGACGATTTGTTATGGGGGTTATAGGTATTGCTGTTCTAACTTTTTTGGGGTGGGGGCTATTCGGACCTGAACCTAGTTGGGTTTATGGATTAATCAATGCAGTAGCTGTTTTAATCATCGCATGCCCATGTGCTTTGGGATTAGCTACGCCAATGTCAATTATGGTAGCAACAGGGCGAGGTGCATCAAATGGAGTACTTTTTCGAGACGCTGCCGCAATAGAGAATCTACGTAAAATTGATACATTGATTATTGATAAAACAGGAACTTTGACAGAAGGACAACCATCATTCAATAAAGTAGTAGCCACTTCAGGATATGAAAAGAATGAAGTCCTCCGTTTAGCTGCGAGTTTAGATCAGGGCAGTGAGCATCCTTTAGCAAATGCAATTGTACGTGCCGCCCGTGAGCGAAATCTTACTTTAAGTAAACCTACTTCATTTGAATCAGGTTCAGGTATTGGTGTTAATGGAGAGATAAACGGACAAAAATTAGCGCTAGGCAATACGGCACTGATGAAGCAATTAGGGATATCTGTTAACACTCTTATTCCACAAGCAGAGGTATTAAGAGCTGAAGGTGCCAGTGTTATGTATTTGGCAGCCGATGGAAAACTGCTAGGTCTTCTGGCAGTTTCAGATCCAATCAAAGCAAGCACTCCAGAGGCCCTTTTATCGTTGGAAGACTCAGGTTTAAGAATCATCATGGCAACAGGTGATGGGCTAACTACAGCAAAATCAGTTGGGGCTAAGTTAGGAATTAGTGAGGTTTATGGTGAGGTTAAACCTGCTGATAAATTAGATTTGGTCACAAAATTGCAAAAAGAAGGGAGAATTGTTGCTATGGCTGGTGATGGAATTAATGATGCACCAGCCTTGGCTCAAGCTGATATTGGAATCGCAATGGGCACGGGTACTGATGTAGCAATGAATAGTGCCCAAGTTACATTAGTAAAAGGTGACTTACGTGGTATTGAAATTGCTCGTTCTTTATCAGAGGCAACTGTTAAAAATATGAAACAAAACTTGATGTTTGCTTTCCTCTATAATGGATTAGGTATCCCTTTGGCTGCTGGTGTACTGTATCCATTTACTGGCTGGTTACTCTCGCCTATGATTGCTGCATTAGCAATGAGCCTAAGCTCAGCATCGGTAATTGGTAATGCCTTACGATTACGTCATCAAAAATAATCACGACTTACCACTCATTAGCGTAAGTTAATGAGTGGTAAGCATCATTAGAATGAGTGCTTAATAACCGAGATATCACTAATTTTTAAAGATAATTTTAAAAGAAATATGTCCCTCGTTATAAGTCGCTTGAATGGAAGCTCCATGCACATCAAGAATAGATTTGGTAATTGCTAAACCAAGGCCAGTACCTTCTTCAACTCTCTGTCTAGATACATCTGTTCGATAAAAACGATCGAATAACCGATTAAGTTGTTCTGATGATAGTGGGGAGCTTTCATTTTCAATGATGAATGTTGTTGTATCAAAGTTTTGTTGGCATGTGATTTTGATGACCGAATCTGATTTGCCATATTTAATTGCATTCGATAACAAATTACTTAAAGCGCGGCGTAGCATTAAAGGATCACCTTTTATACTACCTGAACCACTCTGTTCGAGTGACATTCCCTTTTCAGCAGCGATAGCATCATAAAAATCAAATAATGCTGAAACTTCTTTAACTAAATTAACCTGTTGTAGGTTAGGTAAATGTAGACCATGTTCTGCTTTTGCCAAAAATAGCATATCAGAGACCATGCGAGCTAAATGCTCAAACTCTTCTAAATTTGAAAATAGAACTTCCTGATAAGTATTAATATTTCGACTACGAGATAAACATACTTGAGTTTGAGTCATCAAATTGTTAATAGGTGTTCTTATTTCATGAGCAAGATCAGATGAAAAATCTGAAAGTTTTTCTACTGCGGCTTCTAGCCGATCTAACATATCATTAAAAGCGACAGCCAGTGATTTAAGTTCGGTTGGAGTATTTTCGACTTCTAAACGTTCAGAAAGATGTTGGGCTGAGATACCCTCTGCTACTTTTGCCATTTGTTGTACTGGACGTAGCCCTCGCCATGCTGCGAACCACCCTAAGAACATTAAACAAATTGTACCCACAAATCCAATGTATAAAAGTTGACGTCTAAAGTCATTTAAGAAATGTAGATGCTCAGAGGTATCGATTCCAACAATAATCTGAGCTGATATAAACGAGTCATTATGATCAAAAGTCTTTTTATAAATTAAGCCACGATAAGTCTTATTTTTAATTTTCCATTCAAGCCATGGATCTTGTTTTGATTTGTTGAGTGCTTGGGGATGAATTACTGATGGTGCTGAGCTAAAAATAACTTGACCTGTTGGACGTTCAATCTGAACAATCAGATCGTGATGTCCAATTAAGGCATCTTTTAAATATAAATTTAGTTCTTGAGAGTTAGATGGGTTCTGTTCAAGTAGATTCTCTATAAGTTGAATTTTGCCTTCTAATTGAGTTCGGTCTTGAGCTTCAAAATGATGCATTACGAGCTTGTGAATAACCAACCCCATAATCATTAAGATGATAACAGTAGAAAGAGAAAAGATGATTGCTATACGAAAGCTGATTGCATTAAACAATTTACGAGTCATCTTCTACCTCTAAAACATACCCCATTCCACGTATGTTCTGTATCAGCTTTGGGCTAAAATTACTGTCAATTTTACTGCGCAAACGTTTGATAGCGACTTCTACAACGTTGGTATCACTATCAAAATTCATGTCCCATATTTGAGAGGCAATGAGCGTACGAGGTAATATCTCACCACGTCTACGCATAAATAATTCCATCAGCGCGAATTCTTTAGCTGTTAAGTCAATACGTTGCCCAGCGCGAGTGACGCGGCGTTTACGAAGATCAAGTTCAAGATCAGCAATTGTAATAAGGTTACTATCTTCTTTTTGTTGTCCCCGTCGGAGTAAGCTTTTAATTCGTGCTAATAACTCAGCAAAAGCAAAAGGCTTGACTAGATAATCATCAGCACCTAAATCCAAGCCTTTCACACGATCTTCAATTTGATCACGTGCTGAAAGAAAAAGAATAGGCATAGTTTTGCCACTTTTTCGGATATCATAAATGATATCCCAACCATCTAGCTTTGGAAGCATCACATCTAAAATGATGAGGTCATATTCTTCGGAAAGCGCTTGATGTTTACCAGATAATCCATCCGTTACCCAATCCGTTATATACCCAGCTTCAGATAGACCTTGTTTAAGGTAGTCACCGGTTTTTTGTTCATCTTCAACTAGTAAGATTCTCATTGATAAAAATCCCATATCACTCATTAAGAACATAATAACGTTATAAATACGTGATTCGTTGTAGATTACAAAAATGTCATTTTCATGTCACATAGATGTTTAGTGAAGGCCTTTAAGGTATTTACATAAAGTTAATTTTTGGAGCAAAACATGAAAACTCTATTCAGCCGTAGCTTAACCACTCTTATGTGTGTTGGTACTTTAATTGTAGGAACTCAGTCTTGGGCAGCAGATGTGAAACAAGGAACTACAGTTGTGTCTGAAATTAAAGCCGATTCAAAGACGCAAGAGAAATGTCAAAAACCTTGTAATATGAAGAATGATGATAAAACCCAACAGGATCATAGTCAGCATGAGCATGGTAACATGACGGATATGTCTCAGATGGATCATTCTAAGATGATGAATATGGGGCAATCTAAAATGAGTAATATGGATAATTCCAGTATGATGAACATGGACCACTCAAAGATGAACATGTCAAATACATCAAATAAATAACAAATACGATAAATGAAAGATCGGGGGAAATTAAAGCGAATAATAGGTTTGCTTGATTCTCCCATCCTTATATTAGATAGGTGAAATAAATGTCTACAAAATTAACGCATGTCCTTTTAATAGGAGTCGGTTTATTTTCATCAACTTGGGTTGTGGCAGCAGTTAAAGAATATGATTTAACAATCGCTGAGCAAACGGTGAATATCACAGGTAAGCCTTTAAAACGAATTACGGTTAATGGGAAATTTGTTGCACCTCTTCTTGAGTTTGAGGAAGGTGATGATGCTATTATTCGTGTCCATAACAAGCTAAAAAAACAAGATTCTTCTATTCATTGGCACGGGTTAATTCTACCGGGCATCATGGATGGCGTACCCGGATTTAATCAGTTTGACGGTATTGCCCCTAATAAGACCTACGAATATAAGTTTAAGGTACGCCAAAATGGTACCTATTGGTATCATTCGCATAGTAAAGGTCAAGAACAAGAGGGCTTGTATGGTCCGTTAGTCATTTACCCCAAAAATAGGACACCTTTAACTGTAGCTGAGAAAACAGATAAGGATTATGTCGTATTACTTTCAGATTTTCATGATTCAACTAGTGATAAAATCATGAATAATCTAAAGAAAGAAGCTGACTATTATCAGAACCGTCGTGAAACTGTTTTTGATGTTTTTAAACAAATTAAAAAAGATGGTTTAAAAGCAACATGGCAAGACCGTTCGATGTGGAACCAGATGCGAATGCTCAAGACAGATATGTCTGATGTGACAAAATATACTTTTTTGATGAATGGTAAGACTCCAGAACAAAATTGGACTGGTAATTTTAAGACGGGTGAAAAAGTACGTCTTCGGTTTATTAATGCCTCAGCAATGTCATTCTTTGACGTCAGAATCCCTAACTTGAAAATGACGGTAGTCAGTGCAGATGGGCAACCAGTGAAACCTGTTCCGGTTGATGAATTCAGAATAGGGACGGCTGAAACGTATGATGTTATTGTAGAACCCAAACAATCAAATTATCAAATTGAAGCAGAATCAATTGATAGGAGTGGTTTTTCAGTTGGTTCCTTACATGATGAGAATACTCCTCCAATAAATCAAATCAAAATGCCGAAGTCACGTCCTCGTTCTTTATTAACTATGGAAGATATGGGGATGGGGCATGATATGTCTTCTATGGCGGGCATGAATCACGACATGTCTTCAATGAAAGGCATGGATCATGATATGTCGCCTATGACAGACAGCTCAAAAGATCAGTCAATGTCTGGAATGAACCATGACATGTCTTCAATGAAAGGCATGGATCACGATATGTCGTCTATGACAGACAGCTCAAAAGATCAATCTATGTCAGGTATGAACCATGGCATGCAAATGACTACATCTAATGCACCTACACAAGAAAAGAATGGTGATGTTGTATATGGCTGGGCAAATGCTTCAACACCTGTTGGTCAAAAAGCACTTCAATATAGTGACTTACAATCTTTAAAGCCTCAACCAGATACTCGTGCCCCTGAACGTGAAATGGAAATCCGTCTTGGTGGGAACATGGAGCGCTATATTTGGACAATTAATGGTAAGAAGTTTAATGAAACAGAACCATTCAAAGTGAAATACGGGGAACGTATACGCTTGAAATTTGTGAATGACAGTATGATGGCTCACCCAATGCACTTGCACGGTATGTTTATGCAGCTTGAAAATGGTCAAGATCCAAGTAATATGCCAAATAAACACACGATCATTGTGCCACCGGGGAAAACAGTTACAACTTTACTTACTGCTGATGAATTGGGTGAATGGGCTATCCACTGCCATTTGTTATATCACATGGCAGCTGGAATGATGAACAAACTCATTGTGGCAAATGTAGATAGCAATGATGATGATACGAAAAGTATCGTTGCCCAACCTCAAACTAGCCATGAGGGAGTGAATCAACATGCACATCACTAAACAGTTATATTCAAAAACAATTTTATCTGTTGCTTTAATTGGCTTAGCGGGTATGGCATTTGCGAATGATAATTCGACTGAAAATCTAAATAAGAGTACGTCAAGTATGAGTGTGCTTTTACGCGAATCAGGCGGATTAGGCTATGTTGAACGTAATACTGATCAAAAGTCTTCAAACAGCAAAGGGTCTGAAACTTTAGCTTTTAGCCAAAATCATATGAACGAGCATGGTGGGCAAATTTATCAGACAACTAAATTTTCCAATGAGTGGATAGTTGATAAAGATGGAAAGGGCAGCTTAGGTTCGAGTTTCGAGGCATTGATTGGAACAGATGAAAATCGAATGTTTGTTGAAGCTAATATGAATAAAGCGGAGAGTAATGATCCCAAATATGATGTATCAGCTCTTTACAGTAGAAATGTTGCACCATTTTGGGATGTACAAGCTGGGGTAAGGTATAGTGAGGACAAAAATAACCGTAATAGTAATCGCATTGATGGCGTTATTGGATTATTAGGCCTTGCACCTTATTTCTTTGAGACAAAAGCCTACCTTTATGGTGGTGAAAATAATTTTTGGGGAGCCAGTTTTGAGTTTGATCGAGATCTATTACTCACTCAAAAGCTAATTACTCAGCCATATATTGCAGCAGATATTGTGTTTAATGATAATTCTGATTTTGCTACAAAGTCAGGTTTGTCTGAGTTAAAGACAGGTCTAAAAACTCGTTACGAGATTAATAAGCGTATAAGACCATTTGTTGATGTCGCTTATCAATATGAAAAAGGACAGAAATTAACAACTTTTCAAGAAGCTACAAATTCTGAAAAGGGGTGGTTATACGGGGCAGGTATTGAATTAGTTTTCTAAATATTTTATTAAGAATGAATAATGGTGATATTCCATTATTCATTCTTAATTATTTTAAACTTACGGATAACCCTTCAAGTACTTTACAAGAGTTAATTTCCAAAAAACCAGAGCATTTGCTTCTTAAATCAGAAAGTTGTTGCTTAAGCTGAATCTGTTTTTGGATATTCTGCTCTAATTGATGAATATGTTTATCAACTAAGATGTTAATAGAACTACAGTTTCCACAAGGTTTGTCTTTGTATGCTAATAAAATTTTTATTTCGTCCAAGCCCATATTCAAAGTTCGGCAATTAAGAATAAATAGAAGTCGCTCTAAGTGGTCTTTGTTATAAAGTCGATAATTAGCTTCCGAACGATTAGGGGCTAGTAATAAAGCTTCTTTTTCATAAAACCGTATTGTAACAACAGGGCAACCGGATAGCTGAGATAATTCACCAATTTTTAAGTTCATTTCAAGTCACCTGATCTATTGACTCTATAGTAGCTATAGGGATTTTAATATGCAATACGTGAAGATATGACTATAGGCACATCAATGAGTGGTTGCGGTTGTAATCAAGAAAGTTCTTGTGAAGACACTAAGCAAAAACAAAATGAATCAAAAACAGATTCTTGTAAAATTAAAGATTTAGCTACAGAAGAAAGTGAAAGTTCTTGTTGCGATAATGAGGTACAGCAAGAACCTAACCCTGATGAAAAAGATTCATGCGGTAGTAAGCAGTCGAATTCATGCTGTGGTTCGGATTCGATAACTTCACCTGAAAAGATTAGGGGGAGTGAAGATACAGCGACTTTCATCAGTGACTATAGCATCCCGAAAATGGATTGTTCCGCAGAGGAACAAATGGTTCGGATGACTTTATCTTCATTGGTAGATGTTAAGAGCTTGGTTTTTGATTTGCCGAACCGAAACCTAAAAGTTCTGCATAATGGTGAAAGTAATGAAATCAATGCAAAACTTGAAGCTCTTGGATTTGGGGCAAAATTAAATAAAACTGAAGCTTATGAAAATAAAGAACAAGCACAAGAAGCTAGTACTTTTCTGATTCCGAAGATGGATTGTTCGGCAGAAGAGCAAATGGTAAGAATGGCACTTTCTCCCTTGCATGAAGTTAAAGGTTTATCTTTTGATTTGTCGCAAAGACAGTTAGTTGTTTTCCATACCAATGGGATTAATGAAATTACCACAAAACTTGAAGCCCTAGGTTTTGGTGCAAAGCTCGTGGAAACAGTAAAAGCCACTGGGGAATTGCCTGAAACACCAGATCCGACTAAGCAGGCGAAAGTCCTTAAATTATTACTAGCGATTAATGGTGTTCTTTTTTTTATTGAGTTCATAAGTGGAATTATTGCCGCATCGACGGGGCTCATTGCGGACTCTCTTGATATGTTTGCTGATGCGGCCGTTTACGGTATAGCACTTTACGCGGTAGGGAAAGCGGCTAAATACCAATTAAAAGCAGCTCATTTTGCAGGATGGATTCAACTTTTATTAGCTTTGATCGTTATTATTGATGTTGTCAGACGTTTCATGTTCGGTAGTGAACCAGAGTCAGATTTGATGATCATTATTGGCTTCTTAGCACTTATTGCCAATGTGACGTGCTTGTATCTCATTTCTGGGCATAGAGATGGCGGAGCCCATATGAAAGCGAGTTGGATCTTTTCAGCTAATGACGTAATAGTAAATATGGGGGTTATTTTAGCAGGTGTACTTGTTGCATGGACTGGTTCAGCTTACCCAGATTTGATTATTGGTATTCTTGTTTCACTGTTTGTACTGAATGGCGCTCGAAAAATTTTGGCGTTGAAGTAGAGTGCTGACAATGAATTTATTTCAAGTAAAGCAAGACCAGACTGTAAAAATCATTGATCTTAAAAAGGGTGAACAGTATCAAGATAAAAATGATCCTGTTCTGGAGCGTTTAGAACTGCTGGGCTTTAGAGTAGGTGAATCCTTACAAGTGCTTGCGAAAGGGCTTTTTGGTGGTGATCCTGTGTTGGTTCAAATCGAAACCTCACGTTTCGCCTTAAGAAAAAATGAAGCAGAACGAATTTTTGTAGAGATTACCAATGGACACTAAAAATATTGCACTTGTTGGTAATCCTAATTGCGGTAAAACATCACTTTTTAACACCCTCACAGGGACTCGTCAAAAAGTTGCAAATTATGCTGGGGTAACGGTAGAACGGAAAGAGGGATTTTTTAAACTGCCATCTGGTGATACCGTTCGAGTATTGGATTTGCCTGGGACTTATAGTTTAAAACCGAGCAGTTTAGATGAGGAGGTAACTAGAGCAGTATGCTTTGGTGAATTAAAAGGCGAAGTTATACCTGATATTTTTGTATGTGTTGTCGATGCTACGAATCTTCATCTTCATTTAAGTCTTGTACTTGAAGTCAGGGCTTTAAACAGACCAATGTTACTTGTTCTTAACATGATGGATGAGGTTAGAAAGCGTGGGATTTCAATTGATACAACGAAGCTATCTCAGCTTTTAGGTATTCCTGTTGTTGAGTCAGTAGCTGTAAAAACAAAAGGCATTCAGGGGCTATTGACCCAATTGGATCAAAAGAATTTGTTTGTTGCCCCTTATCATTCTGATCTGAGTCACTTTGACCAAATCAAATATATTACAAAACAAGTCATCTTGAAAAATGATAATGGTGATAAACGAACGGCTTTCTTGGACAAAATATTCTTACATCCAGTTTTTGGATTATTAATATTGACCTTTACCATGTTTGTAATGTTTCAGGCTGTCTTTATTTGGGCTCAACCGTTAATTTCCTTTGTTGAGGATTCGATTTCATGGTTTGGTGGGGCGATAGGACCTCTGATTACTCATCCACTTTTAAGAAGTTTGGTCGTTGATGGTGTAATTGCAGGTGCTGGTAGTGTACTCGCGTACATGCCTCAAATTCTGATCTTATTTTTCTTTATTTTAATTTTAGAAGAATCGGGATACTTACCTAGAGCTGCTTTTTTGTTAGATAAGCTGATGTCTAAAGCTGGTTTAAGTGGGCGTTCATTTATTCCACTACTTTCGAGCTTTGCTTGTGCAATTCCCGGAGTCATGGCGACTAGAAGTATTAGCTCTGAAAGAGATCGTTTAGCAACGATTATGATTGCACCTTTAATGACGTGTTCTGCACGACTACCTGTATATGCTTTGCTGATCGCTGCATTCATTCCAAACAAGTTGGTTTATGGTTGGCTCAGTTTACAAGGTCTAGTTCTGTTCGGGCTTTACATGTCAGGAATCGTATCCGCTTTATTGGTTTCTTTATTCCTGAAATTAGTCAGAAAAGATAAAACTGAAAGTATTTTCATTTTTGAATTACCTACATACCGTATTCCAGATGTTCGAAATGTAGCTTTGGGGCTTTATGATAGAGCAACTATATTCTTAAAAAGAGTTGGTGGAATTATTGTCGCACTTTCTATTTTATTATGGTTCTTGGTAACGTTCCCTTTACCACCTGATAATCCAACAATGCCACCAATCAATTATAGTATTGCTGGACAGTTAGGGCATCTAATCCATCCAATATTTGCTCCGATTGGATTTACTTGGGAAATTTGTATTGCTTTGATTCCTGCAATGGCAGCTCGTGAAGTGATTATTGCTGCGTTAGGGGTGATCTATGCAATGTCTGGTGATGAAGATGCAGTTACCCAGACTTTATTATCTCAAATATCTGGTCCGGATGGATGGGGGCTAGCGACAGGTATGTCATTGTTAGTTTGGTTTATCTTTGCCCCGCATTGTTTAGCAACACTAGCGACCATTCGAAGAGAAACAGGGAGTTGGAAACAACCAGTCGTAATGGCTGTATATCTCTTTTCATTGGCTTATTTATTTTCCTTTATAACTTATCAAGTTATAAGTCGGTTTTAATTTAGAAGGCGGTTGTTGATATAAACCAACAACCGCTGTTTAATGAATTAGTTTAATTAATTATAGGATTGTTATTTACAGGATAATCTGTAAAACTAAAAAGGTTAAATTTTGGTCTTGATGTTATGCACTTGTTAAGGACATGCTTATCGCTGTTTTTATCTTTTGCTATCCTAATTGTAGGATCGGCAGCAGCTGCTGCATCTGTACATAGCCCATGTTTAATGTCATCTCAAGATACACAATCCATGCAAATGATGAATTCTGAAGATCATGAAAAAGCAAGTGCTATGCACATGGATTGTATGAAAGCTGAGGTAAAGATTAAGAAGCAATTACATGATCCATCATGTATGTCTAAGCAAGATTGTATTATGTCATTTTCTAAAATTGCATATACATCTACAGCGCTGGATGTTTTGCAGTCGATGATTTTTTTACCTGCGGAACAGTCTACTTTTTCTCCATTAAATCAAAATTTCATCTCATCTGATCTTTCCAATTTATGGAAACCCCCACGCTTTAACTAATTTGATGATTCTTCATCATTCATAGAGTTTTCTATGGGTGTTCTGCACGTGCGCGTGTACATCATTTTAGAGCTAAAAATATGAACTTTAATAAAGGAAAGCTGTCCCTAAAATGGGGTGGATGCTCGATTGCGACGATCTGTTTTTTCTTGAGTTATGGACATGCTTATGCCCAGCCACTGACTTTGGATACAGCATTGAAGCTTGCTGAGCGATATGCGCCTGCTCTAAGAGCTAATAGTGCTCAGATTGAAGGTGCTGAGAATATAGTTTCAGCTTCAGGTATTTTGCCCAATCCTAAACTATTTGTGGGTCTCGATAATTACCCTGTATCAGGTGATGCTGCATGGTCTGTCACACAAGAGGGGATGACGATGCAAAAGATTGGCATCATGCAAGATTTTCCAAATCGTGCCAAAAGATTAGCTGAAGTTGAATTAGCAAAAGCTGAATTGGGTTCAGCAAATGCTCAAACAGAAATTCTGCGAATTGAGTTACGTCAAAAAGTAGCATCGGCATGGCTTAAACGTTTTTATCTTGAGCGTAAACTGGCGTTATATGATGACCTTCTTTCAGAAAATGGATTGCTATCCCAGATTACACAAACACAGGTTGCGTCTGGTCGAACCATGGTTGCTAATACAATTTCCCCTAGGCTGGACAAAACTATTTTGCTTGATCAAAAAGATGATTTGCTTCGAGATATAAATAAGGCAAAACTAGAATTACACCGATTAATCAGTGAGGATTCTAGTGGTACAACTGAAATAGAAAGTTTGCCTACCCAAGAACCTATAATTAATTTTGATACATCACGTTTATATCATCATCTGCATCAACACCCTGAACTAAAAGCATTCCAAGCAGAAAAGCAAACTGTTGAAGCAAAGCTTAAGCAAGCCCAAGCCCTTCAAAAACCAGATTGGGGTATTGAGCTTGCCTATCAGCATCGTGCTCCTGAATTTGGAGATATGATTGGTGTACAACTGACAACAGAACTACCAATATTTTCAAAAAAACGTAGTGGTCCGCTCATTCAGGCAGCATTAGCTGAACAAAATCGGATTACAGCAGATCAGGAGATAAAATACCGCGACCATCTCACCATGTTAGATGAGGGGCTATCGGATTTAAAAGCTCTTGAAAGACAAATCCAACGTACCGTTCAAAGTACACTTCCTTTGGCTAAAGAAAAAGTAACTTTACAGTTAGCAAGTTATCAGGCTGGTAAAGCCAATTTGTCAGATGTCATTGAGACACGACAAGCATTACTAAATCAGCGATTACGTCTCATCGATTTACAACAACAGCAAGCAATGATCAAAGCCCAGCTCTATTTTTCTTTTGTAGAACCCACCTTAAACCATGCTGAGGAGTCAAGATAATGTTAAAAAATAAATTGGCATTTGTAATTGCTGGCTTGATTGTGGGCAGCTTGGGAGTCGGTAGTGGGATTGGATATTGGTATGCGCATCAAAATGATGAAAAGCAAACTGTAAGTGATCAGGCAACTGCTAAAGTGTTGTACTGGTACGATCCAATGAAACCAGAACAGCATTTTGATAAGCCAGGGAAATCCCCTTTTATGGATATGCAGTTAGTCCCTAAGTATGCGGATGAAAGTACTTCTGGAATAACTGAAAGTGCAGGAGTAAAGATTGATCCAGCTCTTCAACAAAATCTAGCCATTCGTTATGCCACAGTCGAACAGGCTGTAATGGGCAATACCTTGTTAACCAATGGCATATTACAAGCGAATGAACGACAGGTAGCAATTCTGCAAACACGAGCAAGTGGTTTTGTTCAGCGTGTTTATGGCCATGCAGTCGGGGATATAGTGACTCAAGGGAGTCCGATTGCTGATATTTCAATCCCTGAGTGGACTGGGGAACAGACTGAGTTTTTGGCAGTACTTAAAATAGGAGACCGTTCTCTTATTCAAGCAAGTCGACAACGCCTACAGCTTCTGGGAATCCCACCAAATGTGATCCATCAAGTCGAACGGACACATCAAGTACAGTCTAATATGACTTTGAGTGCTCCTTTGAGTGGATTCATTGACTCACTAGAAGTTCGTAGTGGAATGGCTTTAGCTATGGGGCAAACACTTGCCACCATTAAAGGCGTGAATCCAATTTGGTTAGAAGCAGCAGTGCCTGAAACGCAAATTGCTGGGATAAAGCGAGGAGATAAAATCGAAGCAACTTTTGCTGCGTACCCTCAAAAAGTGTCTGGCAAAGTCATTGATATTTTACCGACATTAGATACTACAAGCAGAACCATAAAAGTTCGTATTGAGTTACCCAATAGAGAGGGGCAACTCAAGCCCGGAATGTTTGCTTCTGTCAAATTTTCCAACAATCCTCAAAGCAGTTTAGTTGTGCCAGAGCAAGCTGTTATACGTACAGGTACTCGTAATATTATTATTGTCGCACATGAAAAAGGGCGTTTCGAACCTGTTGTTGTACAGTTAGGACAGAGTGACGGAAATAAAATAGCAATTCTACAGGGTTTGAACGCTGGTCAGAAAATCGTGATTTCGGGACAATTCCTAATTGATTCTGAGGCCAATTTACAGGGTGTACTGGATAAGCTGAACACTGGACAATCGATTACATCATCTCAAGTGACTAAGGCATCAATATACCAAGGCATTGGTAAAGTGGAAAAAGTTACAGCTCAAGACATTACCATTTCACATCATGCAATTGCTGAATTGGGGTGGGGGGCTATGACCATGAGCTTTAAACAACCAGTACAACCATTTACCCAAATTCAGCAAGGCGAGCAGGTCAGTTTTCGTTTTACACGTGTTGGGGATGCTTATGTTATTTCTGACATTTCCAAGATGTCTATGACATCTATGCAGAACTAAACGGGAGAACCATTATGATCGCCCGTATTATTCGTTTTTCAATTACAAATCGAGTATTTGTCTTATTAGCTGCTGTAGTTCTTGCCGTTTGGGGAACTTGGGCTGTCAAGAATACTCCGGTTGATGCTTTGCCAGATCTGTCTGATGTACAAGTGATTGTGCGAACTAATTTTCCCGGTCAAGCACCACAAATTGTTGAAAATCAGGTGACTTATCCTTTAACAACGACCATGTTATCAGTACCCGGTGTTAAAGCTGTTCGGGGCTATTCTTTTTTTGGTGATTCGTTTGTTTATGTCATTTTTGATGAACATACTGATCTTTATTGGGCACGTTCTCGTGTATTGGAATATCTCAATCAAATACAAGAAAGAATGCCTGCAAATGCAAAATCTTCATTAGGACCAGATGCTACAGGTGTTGGTTGGATCTACGAATATGCTTTGGTTGATCCAACAGGGCAACATGATCTCTCACAACTGCGAAGCATACAAGATTGGTTTTTGAAGTATGAACTGAAGACAGTACCAAATGTGGCTGAGGTCGCCACAATTGGGGGGATGGTTAAACAATATCAAGTTGTTTTAGACCCAACCAAAATGGCAGCATTCGGTATAACTCAGCGAAGCATAATTGAAGCAATTCAAAAGGCAAATCAGGAAACTGGCGGTTCAGTCCTAGAAATGGCTGAAACTGAATATATGGTGAGAGCTTCAGGTTATTTAAAAACATTAGAAGATTTTCGGCAGATTCCGTTACGTACAAACGATTTAGGTGTTCCAATCACTCTTGGAGATGTTGCAATGATTCAACTCGGTCCTGAAATGCGTCGTGGAATTACTGAACTCAATGGACAAGGGGAAACTGTTGGAGGTGTTGTGATTTTACGTGCTGGTAAAAATGCACGTGAAACCATTACTGCTGTAAAAGAAAAACTTGCTGAATTACAACAAAGTCTACCGAAAGGTGTACAAGTTGTTTCTGTGTATGACCGCAGTCAATTGATTGATCGGGCGGTAGAGAATCTCAGCCATAAATTAATTGAAGAGTTTATTGTAGTGGCTTTGGTTTGTGGGCTATTCCTCTGGCATTTACGTTCAGCAATGGTTGCGATTGTTTCTTTGCCTTTGGGAATCTTGTCAGCCTTTTTATTGATGTATTATCAGGGACTAAATGCCAATATCATGTCATTGGGTGGGATTGCAATCGCGATTGGTGCTATGGTTGATGCATCTGTGGTTATGGTCGAAAATGCACATAAGCATATCGAAGCTTGGCAACATGAACATCCTGATCGAGTTTTAGAAATACAAGAGCGTTGGGACATCATTACACGTTCTGCCAGTGAGGTTGGGCCTGCTTTATTTTTCTGTTTACTCATCATTACTTTATCCTTTATTCCCATTTTTACTTTGCAAGCACAAGAAGGACGATTGTTCTCTCCATTGGCATTTACTAAAACTTATGCCATGGCTGCTGCTGCGGGGCTATCTATTACATTGATTCCAGTTTTGATGGGATACTGGATTCGCGGGAAGTTACCATCTGAACAACGGAATCCATTAAACCGTTTTCTCATCAAAATATACCGTCCTATGTTAGATAAAGTCTTAGCTTATCCAAAGACAACGTTATTAGGTGCGTTACTCATTTTTCTTATCAGTCTTTTTCCTTTAACGCAATTAGGTGGAGAGTTCCTGCCTAATATGGATGAAGGTGATTTACTGTATATGCCTTCAGCTTTACCGGGATTGTCCGCAGCAAAAGCTTCTGAATTACTTCAACAGACTGATCGAATGATTAAAACTGTTCCAGAGGTTGCCACTGTATTTGGTAAAGCTGGGCGAGCAGAGTCGGCTACAGATCCTGCACCTTTAGAAATGTTTGAAACCACGATTCAGTTTAAACCACGATCTGAATGGCGTTCAGGTATGACACCAGATAAGTTGATAAAAGAACTGGATAAAGCTGTTCAAGTACCGGGTTTAACAAATATCTGGGTGCCGCCTATTCGTAACAGAATTGATATGTTGGCGACCGGGGTTAAAAGCCCAATCGGGATCAAGATTTCAGCAAATGATTTGCAAGATATTGATCGGGTAGCACAACAAATTGAACAGGTTGCCAAAAAAGTGCCCGGTGTTAGCTCAGCTTTAGCTGAACGACTCACTGGTGGGCGATATGTTGATATCGATATTAATCGAATGGAAGCTGCACGCTATGGTCTCAATATCACCGATGTACAGCAAATTGTGTCATCAGCAATTGGTGGGGAAAATATTGGTGAAACTGTTGAAGGGTTAGCAAGGTATCCTATTAATGTACGTTATCCGCGAGAAATTCGAGATTCACTTGAGGCATTAAGAAATTTACCAATTCTGACTGAATCAGGTCAGCAAATTGTTTTGAGTAGTGTTGCCAACATTCAAATCACAGATGGTCCTCCGATGTTAAAAAGTGAGAATGCTCGTCCAAGTGGTTGGGTCTATGTTGATGTACAAGGACGTGATTTAGCCTCCGTTGTTCGGGATTTGAAACAGTCTATTGACCAACAAGTGAAACGCTCTGCGGGTATGAGTATTAGTTATTCAGGTCAATTTGAATTTATGGAAAGAGCAAATGCTCGCCTAAAGGTAGTAATACCAATCACTTTGATGATCATTTTTCTATTGCTGTATCTGATTTTTAGACAAGTACAAGATGCTGCTCTGATTATGCTGACTCTACCATTCGCTTTAATTGGTGGTATTTGGGCAATGTATTTCAGTGGTTATAATTTCTCAATTGCCATTGCAGTAGGCTTTATTGCACTTGCCGGTGTTGCCGCAGAGTTTGGAGTGGTCATGTTGTTTTATTTAAAGCAGGCGATAGAACATGCTCAACAAAATTTATCATCTTTAACTGAGCAGCAACTCAATGATGCCCTTCGTACAGGGGCAGTACTACGGGTTCGCCCTAAAGCGATGACTGTAGCTGTCATTCTGGCGGGTTTGATTCCTATCCTTTTAGGAACTGGAACGGGCTCTGAATTGATGAGTCGTATTGCTTTACCTATGGTTGGGGGCATGATTTCAGCTCCACTTTTATCAATGTTTGTTATTCCCGCTGCATATCAGCTTTTAATCAAAAGAAAACTATCAAAATCTTGATAGTTTTCTTATTTCGTTCAAAGAGGTTTTATTATGTTTAAATTTATTAAAATTGTCGCTCTTGTTGCCACTGTTACTGCGTTAAGTGCATGTAGTAAAAATGAGGCGTCAGAGCAAAAGAAAGCGGAAGCGCCTATGGAGCAGATGAGTAAAGAATCATCTACAGCAACGACAACTCAAGCAGTTGGAGTGATTACGGCTATTGATACGAAAGAAAATATTTTGACACTCGATCATGAGGCAATTCCTGCGATTAAATGGCCTGCGATGACCATGGGCTTTAAAGTTGCTGATCCTGCATTATTGAATGGGCTTGCAGTAGGGCAAAAAGTTGATTTTGAATTAAAGGCTGAGGGAGAAACATACATAGTCGTAGCTGCTAAGTTAAAAAAATAGGATGATTTAGTAGATAGAATTTTGATAGTAATGAGGTTCTTTTCAAAAGAGCCTTATTCTCTAATAAAAAACAAAACATATGGTATTGCATATATATGGTAATTCGAATATAAAGATATTATAAATTATCAAAAGAGCTCAATTCGATGACAACTTCATCAACTGTGACGATTTATCACAACCCAGCTTGTGGGACATCTCGCAACACTTTGGCTTTGATCCGTAATACAGGGATTGAGCCAACTGTGATTGAATATCTCATTACACCACCTAGTCATGACGAATTAGTTAAATTGATTCAGGATGCAAAATTAACAGTAAGAGAGGCCATTCGCCAGAATGTAGATCCTTATCGGGATTTAGACCTTGATCGTAGTGATTTGAGTGATGAGCAGTTACTTAGTTTTATGCTTGATCATCCAATATTGATTAATCGACCATTTGTTGTTACTGAATTAGGCACTCGCTTAAGCCGTCCTTCTGAAGTTGTCTTAGATATTCTACCATTACCTCAGAAGGGTGCCTTTACGAAAGAGGATGGTGAAAAAGTGATTGATGAAAATGGTCAACGAGTGAATTAAAAATTTTACTTTTTGTATGTGATTATCCGCATATCCAAATAAGTGAATGGGAGTTAAGAATGGACCAAGTTAATTTTTTTAAATGCTTATCAGATGAAACTCGACTAAATATCGTGACTTTAGTCGCTGAGAATAAAGAATTATGTGTTTGTGATTTGACTGAAAAGTTGCAACTGAGTCAGCCAAAGATTTCTAGGCATTTAGCGTTATTGCGTTCTTCTGGTCTCTTACAGGACAGGAGACAAAGCCAATGGGTGTATTACAGCATTAATCCGCAATTACCAATGTGGTGCCATGACGTTCTGAATCTTTTGGTAAGCAGTCAAACCATAGTAAATAAAGATTCCCAAAATATCCAAATAAATAGCTATTGTGAGTAATAGAATATGAAATTTCTTTTTTTGTGTACTGGAAATAGTTGCCGTAGCATCCTCTCAGAAGTCCTTTTTAACAGTCGTGCGCCTGAAGGATGGAAAGCATACAGTGCAGGTAGTAAGCCATCAGGGCAAGTACATCCATTGACTATAGAAACTTTAGAAAATCTTGGTCTCTCAACAGATGGTTTGTGGAGTAAAACCATTGATGACTGCGAACAATATCAACCTGACGTCGTGATTACTGTTTGCGATTCAGCAGCTCAAGAAGCGTGTCCACTTTATTTAGGTGGAGCGATTAAGGCACATTGGGGCTTGGCTGATCCTTCACATTTAGATTTGCCGAAAGAAGAAAAATTAAAAGCATTCCAAGTTACTGTTGATCATATCAACCGCCGCTTAGACGCTTTATTGGCACTAGATACAACTCATATGTCTCGCCCAGATTTGATTGCAGCAATCAATCAAATTTCGCATATTGAATGAGAACATCATGGCTCAACAAAGATTATCTTTTCTAGATCGTAACCTCACTCTATGGATTTTTATCGCCATGGCATTGGGGATTGCGATAGGTGTGTTCTTTCCGCAAGCTTCCGTTACTTTAGACAAAATGAGTGTGGATTCCGTCAATATTCCAATTGCGATTGGTTTGATTCTGATGATGTATCCACCTTTAGCCAAAGTGGACTATGCTACTTTGCCACAAGTGTTTAAAGACAAGAAAACCTTAACTTTGTCTTTGGTGCAGAACTGGGTGATTGCGCCTGTATTAATGTTTGCATTAGCAATTATTTTTTTACATAGCTATCCAGAGTACATGACAGGCTTGATCCTGATCGGTTTGGCTCGCTGTATTGCAATGGTCTTGGTGTGGAATGGTTTAGCCTGTGGTGATAACCAATATGTAGCAGCGTTGGTGGCATTCAATAGTATTTTCCAGATTCTGTTTTTTAGTACCTATGCTTGGCTGTTCCTCACATTCTTGCCACCCTATTTCTGTATTGCAGGGCAAGTGATCAATGTTGATTTCTGGACGATTACCCATGCGGTGTTGGTTTACTTGGGGATTCCATTTCTTCTTGGTTTCTTGACTCGTTTGGTTTTGGTCAAAGCCAAAGGCTTAGATTGGTATCAAAATGTCTTTTTACCCAAGATCAGCCCACTCAGTTTATTGGCACTTCTTTTTACCATCGTGGCAATGTTTAGCCTAAAAGGTGGTGATGTAGTGAGCTTACCATTGGATGTTCTGCGTATCGCAATCCCACTCACGATTTATTTTATTGTGATGTTTTTCATCAGCTTCTTTATGAGTAAATGGATGGGCAATGACTATCCTAAAACCACAGCAATTTCTTTCACGGCTGCTGGTAATAACTTTGAGTTGGCTTTGGCTGTAGCGATTGCAACCTTTGGTTTGGCTTCACCTGTGGCATTTACCACCGTGATTGGTCCTTTAGTTGAAGTACCTGTATTGATCGCTTTAGTGAGTGTGTCTCTATGGCTCAGAAAAAAGTATTTTAAATCGGTGTAATTGTAATGAATCTTCCTAATGTTGATATGGAGCTACTTGAACAGCCAACTTTGGAAAAAGTTCAAGCTAAATCGTTAGATCATGCGCCACGTATTTTGTTGTTATATGGTTCTAACCGTGAGCGTTCGTATAGTCGTTTAGCCGTGATGGAAGCAGGTCGAATCTTGGAACAGTTTGGTGCTGAGGTTAAAATTTTTCATCCGAAAGGGCTACCTTTGCCAGAAGATGCGGATATGGAACACCCAAAAGCAAAAGAACTACATGAGCTTTTGGCATGGTCAGAGGGCATGGTGTGGTGTTCGCCTGAACGTCACGGTTCAATGAGTTCGATCTTTAAGTCACAGATAGATTGGATTCCATTGGCAGGTGGTGCGATTCGTGCCACTCAAGGAAAAACACTGGCACTAATGCAAGTCAGTGGTGGTTCGCAATCTTTCAATAGTGTCAATCAAATGCGTATTTTAGGGCGTTGGATGCGGATGATCACGATTCCGAATCAGTCTTCAATTCCAAAAGCATTTTTAGAGTTTGAAGAAGATGGGCGAATGAAAGCATCATCGTATTACGACCGTATCGTGGATGTGATGGAAGAGCTGTATAAATTCACCTTGCTGACACGGGGGCAAAGTCAGTATTTAACTGATCGTTATTCTGAGCGTAAAGAATCTGCTGAAGAATTATCAAAACGTGTTAATCAGCGAAGTTTGTAGAATGCTGGAGAAAATTAAATGCAAAATCAACATTCTCGTTTAATTATTTTAGGTTCGGGACCTGCGGGTTATAGTGCAGCCGTATATGCAGCTCGTGCCAACCTCAAACCAACATTGATTGCTGGACTACAATTAGGCGGGCAATTAACAACAACGACTGAAGTTGATAATTGGGTTGGCGATGCTGAGGGCTTAACTGGTCCTGTACTCATGGAGCGTATGCAGGCGCATGCAGAACGCTTTGGTACAGAAATGGTCTATGATCACATCAATGAGGTGGATCTCAAAACTCGCCCATTCGTACTCAAAGGTGACATGGGTGAATATACTTGTGATGCACTGATTATTGCAACAGGTGCAACGGCTCAATATCTAGGTCTTGAGTCAGAGGCAGCTTTCATGGGGCAGGGTGTGAGTGCCTGTGCAACCTGTGATGGTTTCTTCTATAAAAACCAAAATGTCATGGTGGTTGGTGGTGGTAACACTGCGGTTGAGGAAGCTTTATATCTGTCAAATATCGCTGCACATGTGACACTGGTACACCGTCGTGACAGTCTGCGTTCTGAAAAGATTTTGCAAGACCATCTTTTTGCCAAAGAAAAAGAGGGCAAAATCAGCATTATTTGGAACCATCAAGTTGATGAGGTTTTAGGTGACAACACAGGTGTAACGGCGGTACGTATTAAATCCACTCAAGATGCAAGTATCCAAGATGTTCAAGTGCAAGGCTTGTTTGTTGCGATTGGACATAAACCCAATACAGGAATGTTTGAAAGTCAATTGAACCTACGTGATGGCTATATCCAAGTCCAAAGTGGAACTACGGGTAATGCAACAGCTACATCTATCGAGGGTGTATTTGCTGCGGGTGATGTGGCAGACAGTATTTATCGTCAAGCGATTACCTCGGCTGGTTCGGGTTGTATGGCAGCATTGGATGCTGAAAAGTATTTAGACAATCAAGAATAATCAATACATTCACTGAAATAAATCAAGCTAACTCCACCTCTCATGGGTGGAGTTAGATTTTCTATATTGTTTTTTTATTTAGCTACTTATAGTGTTACGCCAGCGTTTCTCTATTTCGGATTCGCTTACTTAAAGCGAGTGTGGGATAAGTAAGCAGATCCTTTTTAGTAATTGGTATGCTCATTACAAATTCTTTTGGGAACATCAAATTAGTTGGATGGATGAGCAATTAAAATTCAGATTTATAAGAGATAAAATTCCTTTATCTCTTATTTTTATATTAAGTGTTTTTGTAATTGGGATTGTACTTTTTTGAGCTGTACCACATGGCTTCAGGCTATTTGTGCATGATATATGTTGCCCAATCAGCCATTAAGCCTTTACGTTTTTCTAAATAGCCTCCACGTAAATAAGAAGCTTCAACCTTATCTGGAAGTTTGTGTGCGAGAACATGTTCACACACTTCTCTACGGTAATCTGTTTTGTCTGCCGACCAATCACGGAAAGTAGACCGAAAGCCATGCGTTGTAATGACTCGGTTTTGTTTGGGATCAATATAGCCTAAGCCATTTTCTTTAAGCTTTTGCTCATGCAGTCGTTTGATTAGGGTCGTCAAAGACATATCAGAAAGCATCTCACCACTCCGTGGCGCAGGGAAGATGAAATCTTGAATTAGAGTATGATTTTGAATTGATTCAAGCAAACTTATCGCTTCTTTCGACAAAGGCACATGATGTTCCTTTTCTGCTTTCATACGTTCTTTAGGAATAATCCAGACTTTATTCTTAAAATCAATTTCCTGCCATTTCGCCCCAAAAATCTCACCAGAGCGACAGGCGGTTAAAATTGCAAATTCCAGAGCTTTTGGTGAAATTCCTTTTTTCTGTCTTAAGTGTTGGATAAACTCAGCAACCTGTTCATAGGGCAGGGATGGGTGAGGGCGTGATTCCTGCTTTAAATTACCTAATATAGGTTCAAGATTGCCTTTCCATTCGGCAGGGTTGTCACCCTCAAAATATCCCATTGCTTTGGCATAATCAAAAATGGTTTCTATACGACCACGGATACGTTTGGCTGTTTCGTTTTTCTCAACCCAAATAGGTCTTAAAACTTCAGCAATATCGGCTTTGGTAATGTTACTAATAGTAAGATTGCCCAAAGTTGGGTAAATATAAGTTTCTAGTGTTGATGACCATTGTCCAATATGTTTTTCATTTTTGAGTTCACGGGTTTTATTGGCAATAACAACTTTTGCACATTCCATGAATGTTTTGTTCCGTAGTTGCTGAACATGAAGCTTTGCAAGCTGTTCCTGTTGATGGACAATTGGATCAATACCACTTCGTATTTGTAATTTTAATTCAGTGGCTTTAGCACGAGCTTCAGCTAAAGAAACTTCAGGGTATGGACCAATACCAATATCACGTCGATGAGGTTTTAATTTTCCATCTTTATCCAGATGTTTTCCCACCACCGCACGTAAAATCCAGACACGGGAAGTTCCTTCGACGTTTAAACAAAGACCATCAACACCACCTACGTGATATCGACCAGTCTCTTTAATTTTTGCTACACTAAGCGCAGATAGCTCTTTAGCTTTCTTTGGCATGTTATTGTCTACCCCTCAAATTACCCCTCATAAAATACTGGAAATAGTCGGATTAGACAAGACTGAGTTGGATGGGTGTAATTGTAATTAATTGAAAAATATTAATTTATAATATTGGATTGGACTTCTTAGGATTGGTGTTAGACGGACACCGCTTCCGCCAAATTCAAAAAGCCCTTGTGAAAACAAGGGCTTTTTTCTTGTCTGTGTTTTTTCAGATAAAAATTTGAATTGGGTGGGGGATATTCGGTTGGAATAAGCTCTAAAAAAGATGACCAAAATTCAGTTTGAATTAAGAAATTAGTCTTAACCTAACAATACGGTAATAACCGTAGCAAGCAAAGCAATACTTTTAGCCACATTCTCCAGATGTGGCTTTTTTTATGGAAAAAATTCTACTTTGATGATTTTAGCCATATGCTGTTGCGAACGAATATCCATGATTTCAAAGGAGATGAGAGAAGGCTAGAAAACCATCTCCAGCGTGCCAAAAAGGATACAGAAGGTAGTAGGTAGTATTCTTCGAAACAGAATTCATCATTGGGTGCATATTAAAAATATCAAGCCAACAACACTTAGCTGTTAAGATGTACTAGTTTTTATACAACTGGTCATATAGTTTACGGTGATGTCTGGCGCTAACCAGAAATATTTGCCGATTGGACTATAATGTAAACCAATCGTATTCATCTGCGTTAAACCTGCAAGTTCTGAAAGGCTTCTAAGCTCATTCGGTTTAATATATTTATTAAAGTTATGCGTGCCTTTGGGCATTAATTTAAAAAGATATTCACCACCAACAATTGTGTATAAAAAAGATTTTGGGTTTCTGTTGATCGTTGAAAAAAATACTAATCCATGAGGTTTTAATAATTGTGCACAAGACTGGATAATTGCAGCAGGGTTAGGAACATGTTCTAGAAGTTCCATACAGGTAATAATATCGTATTGTTGTGGGCTTATTTTTGCCAATTCCTCTACAGCAACAGTGCGATACTCAAGGTTATGAATATTCTCCATAATCGCGTGATTACGGGCAACCTGAATACTTTGCTCCCCGAGGTCGATTCCAAGCACATCTGCACCATGCCGGGCCATACTTTCAGCTAGAATTCCGCCACCACAACCAACATCAAGAATCTTTTTATCTTGAATACCGTTTGCAATCGACTTTATCCATCCCAAACGTAAAGGATTAATGGTGTGTAGAGGTGCAAATTCACCCTTTAAATCCCACCAGCGATTGGATATCGCTTCAAACTTTTCCATTTCTTGAGGATCATGGTTTGATGGTTTCATGTCGGATCGTCCAGTTTGATTTGTCGCTCGGAATAAAATTTTTTAGGAGAGGATTTCATTGCTTTTTTAAACATGGTGATGAATGAACTATCCGAAACATAACCTAACTCATTGGCAATATAAGTAATGCTTCGCCCATCATTTAACTTCTGAAGAGCTAAAGTAATATGCAGTCGTCTACGCCAATGATTTAAAGAAAGTTTCATTTCTCTCTTAAAAGTACGCGTGAGACTTCTTTCACTCATACCACATTGTTTTGCCCATTGAGCCAAGCTGGTTTTTTGTTCGGGTTGGTGGAGGAGTGAGTCTGTAATCATCTTCAGTCGCTTATCCGACGGAAGTGGTAAATATTGCGATTGCTGAGGTGCACTGATAATTTCGTCTACTAAAACCTGCATTAGTCGTGCTTCGGCACTATGGGAAGTGAAGTTAGGTTTAATTTCCTCGGTTCTTAGAAAGAGGCTATTTAAAAAATCACTGACTTGAATAACGTGGCATTCGCTATGATCGAAAAGGTTCTTTTGAGTAAACACCATAAAACAGCTTGAAAGACCAATACCCGTTGATGAATGAGAAATATTGGGCGGAATCCAGATGGCTGTTTTGGGAGGCACCACCCATATCCCTGTAACTGTAGAGATCGTAATTAAGCCTGATTGAGTTGCCATCAATTGGCCATAGTCGTGCTGATGTAAGCCTAATTCCCAATCTGGTACATCAGCAGTAACTTTGAGTACGGTGACTGGATCATTCATCAGAGTGGAAGTGAACCGTACCGGGTTTGTCGGAGACTTTTTTATTTAAGTTAAGCCACCTGACCTAACGGGTTAATCTTATCATAGTACATTGCTTCAAACTCAAAAGGCGATACATAACCCAGTGCACTGTGTACACGCTTTTTATTGAACCAATCTACCCAGTTTAGTGTCGCAAGTTGTACATCTGCTAAACCTTGCCAATCTGCTTTTAAATATTCAATCACCTCTGTTTTGTATAAGCCATTCACCGTTTCAGCCAGAGCATTATCGTATGAATCACCCGTTGTACCGACTGATGCTCGTAAATTTGCTGCTTCTAAACGATTGGTATAGCGAATGGAAAGATATTGCACACCTCTGTCGGAATGATGAATCACATTCTTTGGCATGCCTCGATCATGCAATGCTTGCTCTAATGCATCAAGCACCATATCTGTATTCATCCGTGTAGATACTTTCCATCCAACAATTGCTCGTGAGAACACATCAATAACAAATGCGGTATATACCCAGCCTGAATGAGTTTGAATATACGTAAAGTCACCCACCCATAGTTGGTTTGGATGATCAGCATTAAAATTACGTTTCACTAAATCATCTGCCCGTTTTTGGTCATCTCGGTTACGGGTGGTTTGTTTATTCTTACCACGCCAAACACCTTGTATACCTAGCTTTTGCATCAATCGAGCAACTGTACAACGTGCAATAACATAACCCTCACGTTTCAATTTTTGCCAAACTTTACGTACACCATATCGACCTGAACTTTCTTTCCAAATTCGTTTAATTTGTTCAGCATGATACTCATCATGTAGATCTCGTTTCGCTCGATGTTCTGGATTGTCAGTGAGATCTAAAGTTCGGTAATAGGTTGAAGGTGCAATCGGTAAAATTCTACAAATCGCTTCAACACCATATCGATCTTTATTGTTATGGATAAAATCCACCATTATTTGTGTGGGCGGTCGAGCTCCGCCTGGGCGAAAAAAGCGGCTGCTTTACGTAGAATTTCATTGGCACGTTTTAATTCTTTAATTTCACGTTCCATTTGCTTCATTTTTTCTTGGTCAGATATCTGTTGTACTTTGGCAGGATTTAGTTGATCCAGATGCTTTAAATACCAAACACGCAATGTTTCAGGAGTACAACCGATTTTAGGAGCAATAGCTGTGATTGCTGCCCAAGTAGAAGGATAATCTTTTTCAGATTCAATTAGTAATTGAACCGCTCTTTCTCTAATTTCGGGGGTATAGTTTGGTTTTGTCATCGGGATAGTCTCTCAGAATATTGACTCTCCGACAAACCCGGTACGGTTCAAAGCATGAATGTCCTGTAGCTTATTGATCTCCATTATGGATGCAAAAGTTGATAGACAAGTTGATCTGATTCTTCTTTACTTGATACGACATACATTGGATAACCTGAAAACTGTAAATATACTTTTGCAAACTGTTCGGCTTTGGTTCTTTGTTCAAGATCGGGTTCAATATGGACTAAGCCTAAAACAAAGCGAGACAATGTTTCTCGTTTAGCTTTTACCCACGCAGCAATGCGTTTTCGAGATTCATGGTCATTGTTTTGTTCTGCCTCATCAAATGCACCTTCGCTAATGAAAACAAACTTTTCATTTTTAGCCAGCAGGGCCGTAAATGACTCAAACAGTTCATCTAGAGATTGTTGATCCTTACTTTTATAGCTAAGGGTAATAATCGGAAATGTTTCAATGTTCTTGATGTACATGAGATTGACCATAAATGATAATGATTCTTCTTATTATATCGACCTTAGTGCAATTAACTTGCTTGTTTGAGTCAAAAAACTTTTCAATCCAGCCAATTTAAATTTTAGGGATGCATCACAGCAGCCTATGACAGCATCTGATATTCGGTGTTAAGACTGCCTTATTCAGAAGAACAAGGCAGCAGCTAGACTCGAGAGCTGTGTTGCGGGCGTTATGATGGCCATTTAGAATTTCTGATCATTGAGCAGAAATTAATTGCTTGGAAGTTAGATTCTTTATCCGCGATCACCTCTGCTTTTACATTTCCAAAAGTGGAGTTAGGCTTATTTTTTATCCCATTGTAAAAAGCTTGAATGATTTTCTCTTTGAATCCATTTTCACGAGGGTGTGAAGCAATAATTGCATCACGTTCTTCCTCAGAATAAGAATTATAGTTTAGACCTAAAACATCCATTTCGACCCCAGCGCTGACAAGTGCAATCTCAGGTGCCATAAACTCGGGAATGCCTGGTGTAGTATGTAACGCTATACCAGTCCATACCTTATCCATATCTGCTTGTGAAAAGCCATGATTTTTCATAAAGTCGACAGCTGCATTGGCTCCATCTACTTCAAATCGTTTATCACAACTGCAGTATTGTTCAGTTAGTCCTATGTCATGGAACATACAGGCAATATAAAGTAATTCATGATCAACTTGAATTTTCCGTTGTTTGGCAGCTAAAGCTCCCCAGTGATAAACCCGACTTGAGTGATGAAATAGCAGTTCCGATTCGGTATCACGTATCAGTTCCTGAACTTCTTTCGTGACTTGACTATCTGGAATATGAAGCTGATGTAGGCTTGACATAGCAATTCTCTATTATGTTGGTGAGTATTTAGCATAATAAAAAACATCAATGTCTTTAATAAATAAAAAGAGTATAATTAAGACATTTTCGGTGAATTGTGAATCTAGAATGAATCAGAAAACGATTGCAATTTTTGCATTACCTGAGGTCCAACTACTTGATATTGCAGGGCCGATGGATGTTTTTTCTGAGGCGAATCGCCAAATCGGCAAAGATGTCTATAAAACAATTTTAATTACATCGACAGATGAACCACTGCAAACATGCTGTGGCTTGAGATTGTTGCCTGATTACACCATTCACAGTAACTTACCTCGCATAGATACGTTCTTGATTGCTGGTTCTCCATTTATGGTCGGTATACAAACGAATCAAATGCTCATAAAACGTTTAACGGAGGTATGTAGCAGTTCGAGGCGGTTTGGATCGATTTGTACTGGGACTTTTTTATTAGCAAAAACCAATTTATTAGCGGGGAGAGAAGTAACAACACATTGGGCGTTTCTTGAACAACTAAAAGTCAGGTATCCTGATCTTAATGTCAATCATCAGGCATTCTGCGTACAAGATAAGAATATGTTTACTTCAGCGGGTGTGACTTCAGGTTTGGATTTAGCATTGACACTGATTGAGCAAGACCTCGGTGCCGAGCTCGCTAGAAAAACGGCAATGCATTTAGTGACCCTATTTAAAAGACAGGGCACTCAACAGCAGTTCAGCGATAGTGATGGCCCCACTTCACATGGGAAAGTTGTGCTAAATGATTTAAGTATCTGGGCTAAAGCGAATTTGAAACAGCCGATTAACACGAATATATTGGCAGAAAAATTAGGAATAACAACACGTCACCTCTCTCGTATTTTTTCTAAGGAATTTGGGGTTTCACCCGCGAAATGGCTAGAGAATATTCGTTTGGAACATGCTAAAAAGCTACTGAGAGAAGATCAATTGGCAACCAAACAAGTCGTCATGGAGTGTGGTTTGAGCAATGAACAAGTGTTAAGGCAATTATTTGTCAGAAATTTGGGAATAAGCCCAGTTGAATATAAAAAGTTATATCAATATAAGCTTTAAAAAAAGACGATGCTAATGAGAGCAAAATTGTGTTTTATGCGCATAGAGGATTTTACACATGAGACTAAGTATTGAAAATGATTTAAAATTTCGAATGCATGACTCTCGTCTATTTCATCAAGGGATAGATCTCATACTCAAATTTTATAACAATCAAGTTCGTTGTATAGGCCAAGTAAATATTTAGCAGATCAGCAGCAGTCTATACTCACCCTCTTTTTCAGCAGGTGCCCTATGCACGCAGGGCAAGGCTTGTTGTGTGGGATGGTCTACAGCCAAACGCCAAAGATATCCTGAGCCTAAATTCACAGGTTGGGCATCAGGTTTGGGTTGATAATGTAAATCAAAGAAATAATCTTCCAAGAAATGTTCAAACTCTGCTTCTGGCCCGTCATACAGGTTTTTGAGTTTGTTTCTAATGTCGGGAATCAGAATTTTTTGTTCAACCTGATTATTCGGCAAAATATCACTTGCTACTCCGTAATAGGTGCATAAAAAAGTATCCGTTGCGATAGGAGAACGATCAATATGGTACGAATAGACATCTGTTGAGATGAAATCGAATTCTTGGTCACGTTGGTAACTTTCAAGAAGATTCAGAGAAGGTGACGCCCCGAAATCAGAGAGAAGTTGCATATCGCTTAAGATTATTTCTCTTGCCAGATTGCCTTTTTCGGAAAGTTTCAGTGCCATAAGATCCTCAATGAAAACTTCGGTAATCTTCTCTTTTAATTCAAGTTTAGTCACAATTTCTTTAAAATCACCCATCAAATTTCTAGACCAGCAAATGGCATTCATTTCTCCTTGAAAACGAGTATTTACCAGTTCAGAAAAACTAGAAACTACTTTAATTTGATCACTGTCAGAAAATGTCTTGCTCATATCGAAATTAAATAAATGATTGATTCTGGCTAATAATATACACCCAGTTCCTATAGAAATATTGCTTTTCAAGCGATTTGATAGATTGAAGCGGCTTTGATGGGCAATTTACATTCAGTGAAGTAAATCAGTATTTTCTTGGTTATTCACCTCTGTTTAGCATGCCGATTTGTTATACATATATGTTTGTTTTTGTGATGCATTGTTGAATTTTTCGTGTGTGTATGAAGAATATGCAAGGTTATTGGTTAATGATAGCTTTCTCCAATTGTAGATTGATAGCAAAATCGCATCTGCCTTTCCAAAGGAAAGATGCTTTGGAGCAGCTTTAATATTTAAAAATCATTTTAATGAGACAAAATGATGGTGAGGATAAGAGAACGAATGAAGAATTTAATTTTAACTAGTGTGTTTGCAGTAGCGGCGGTATTTTCAACACAAACGATGGCCAACGATTTTGTCGAAGGCAAAGATTATAAAGTTGTCTCAAATCCAGTAAAAACCTCAGCACCGGCCAATCAAATTGAAGTACGGGAATTCTTTTGGTACGGGTGTACTTATTGTTTTAAATTAGAGCCTTATATGCAGGCCTGGCTAAAGAAAATTCCAAGTGATGTGTATTTCCTTCGTACTCCGGCAGCAATGAATCCGATGTGGGAGCAGGGAGCGCGTGCCTACTACGTGAGTGAAGCTTTGGGTGTACGTAAGCGTACTCATTTACCGCTATTTCATATTAATAATGTAGGAAATCAAAAAGTTCTGCAGAAGGATGCCTTTGCTAAATTCTTTGTGAAGTATGGTGTTCCTGAAGCAAAATTTAATAGTATGTATGATTCTTTTGCAATCACCGCAAAAATTTCAGAATCAAACCAGTTGGCACAAAAATATCAATTGACTGGTGTTCCTGCTGTTGTTGTAAATGGAAAATATATTGTGCAAGGGGGAGATGATAAGGTAGTTAAAGTGGTCGAATATCTTGTCAATAAAGAGCGTAAAGCGAAGTAAATTTTTAAAATTACAGTTGCTTGTCATTGAGTTAGCTGAATACCTTGTTGAACCCTTCTGAATTTCCTGATTTGGTATCTGTCAGAAAAATTGAAGGGTCCTTTCTTTTTCTATCAAATCAATTTGATTATTCTGCACAAAACCAAATATGAAAATGTGATTTATTTCAAATATTCATGCTTATATCGTATTTTCTGTTTGGTTTGCTTTTTTGATATTAGTTTTAATTGCTAAATAGATTTTATCTTTACTGAATTGTTTTGTTTTGAAATTTAGCTATGTTTTCAGGTCTTTTAAAATGAATAAAATGCATGTTGCAGTATCTGTCATTATTGGTTTAATTGTTGGTGGCGTCCTAGGTTCTCTCGGCTATTCGAAGACAGCAGCACGTTACGATGCGATCACGACAGCTTGTGTTATGGTCAATCAAGCGGTTGAACATGACATCTTGAAACCAGAACAGGTCAAACAATTAGGTGAGTTAACTGGGCAAAGCCTTAAGAAAGATTATAGCTCAGTTACATCTAAATTTAAGTTTGCTGATAATCAATTGGACAATGCATCTGAAGCTTCGAATTGTAGCCAGTTTATTGTTGGAGTGAATGCTGCTCAATAAGAATTAAAAGGCCCTTGTTATCCAAGGGCTTTTTTGGGGCTACCGTTCTGATGCATGTT
The DNA here is from genome assembly GCF_000369645.1 of Acinetobacter sp. CIP 64.2. Taxonomy (NCBI): domain Bacteria; kingdom Pseudomonadati; phylum Pseudomonadota; class Gammaproteobacteria; order Moraxellales; family Moraxellaceae; genus Acinetobacter; species Acinetobacter sp. CIP 64.2. Next base: position 1,233,093 of record NZ_KB850122.1, on the reverse strand, counting down.
GAATTCGATATCATGCAAATAATAATCTCATAAATCTAAGTATGCTGATTTAACCTAATTTGTCTTCAGTCCGTGTCTCGAAATCACTTGCATCATGACGTTCATGCAATTGGGTTGCTAAGTCGCCGAAGGTGCGATTGACCATGCGTCCACGCTGTACCGCAGGGCGTGCCAGAATAGCATCTGCCCAACGTTGTACATGTTGATATTGATCTACACCTAAGAATTCATTGGCATTATAAACCCAGCCTTTGACAATACTGCCATACCAAGGGAAAGCTGCAATATCGGCAATCGAATATTCGCTTCCAGCCAAATATTCATGTTGTGCTAAATGTTGATCCAAAACATCCAGTAGGCGTTTGGTTTCCATGGCAAAGCGGTTGATTGCATATTCAATTTTCACAGGCGCATAAGCATAAAAATGCCCCAAACCTCCACCGATGTAAGGTGCGCTACCCATTTGCCAAAACAACCAGTTTAAACATTCGGTACGTGCTGCAATCTCGTTCGGAATAAAGGCTTTAAACTTTTCAGCCAAATAGAGCAAAATTGAACCTGACTCAAAAATCCTTAAAGGTGGAGTTTGGCTATGATCGACCAACGCGGGAATTTTAGAGTTTGGATTGATATCGACAAAGCCACTGCTGAATTGTTGTCCTTCGCCAATCTTAATGAGCCAAGCATCGTATTCGGCATCTTGATGCCCTAATGCGAGCAGTTCTTCCAGTAAAATCGTGACTTTTTTTCCATTAGGCGTTGCCAAGGAATAGAGCTGAAGGGGATGTTTCCCAATGGGTAAAGTATGCTGATAACGGCTGCCTGCTGTCGGCTGATTTAAATCTGTTTTTTCTCCAGTCCATTGCCAAATTCGGGGTGGGATATAGTTTGAATCATTCATTATTATGTGCCAGTTGATCGTGAGATCTATCCAGTCTAGGCGAGCTGATCCAAAATTGGGTAGCTTTTTTGTGGCAGTGCTTTATCTTTTTTCTACGTATATTATTCCTGTATTTTATTCATTTCAGGCCTAATATTTTGAAAGTGCTGACGAATGATGTCAAGCCAAGCCTGAACAGCGGGTGAGATGGGAAGGCTTTTTTTCCATGCCATCGCTAAATGCCACTGAATATTTGGTTTTTCAAGCGGAATGGCTGCAAATAACTTGGAATCCAACATATCGGTATAATATTTTGGCAGTAGGGCTATTCCCATACGTTGTAACACCATATCCGCCAGAAGATTCCACTGGCTGGTACGGCAGGCAATACTTGGATAAAAGCCATGCTGCTGGCATGCATCCAGAATAATACGGTTTAAGGAAAAATTTTCAGGAAACATCAAGAAGGATTGGTGTCGTAACTCTTCTAAAGTGATTTTTTTCCGTGATGCCCAAATTGCGTCTCGTCGTAACACAACCATTAAAGGGTAATTACATAACTCTATGCTATCAAAAATCTGTGGATCGAAAGGTTGTAACAATACACCTACATCCAATTCATTGTTATGCAAAGCGAGTTCAATCGCTCTAGAGCCGACTTCAAGAAAAGAGAGTTCAATTTTAGGCCATTGTTGGTGATAATCAAAAAGGGCGGTGGTAAGGAGTTGAGCACCTAATGGCGGAACACCAAGTTTGAGCGTACCCGTTTTTAATTGTTGATAATTTTCAATTTCTAGAAAAATATTTTGCTCAGCTTGCAGCAGTTCTACAGCGTGTTGATAGATACGTTTGCCAATTTCAGTCAGTTCAAGTTGTCTTTTACGGCCATGCTCGGGTTTTACAAGCAGTTGTACTTGTAGCTGTTGTTCAAGCTGTTGCAAAATTTTGCTAATGGTTGGCTGAGTGAGGCATAACACTTCTGCCGTCCGAGTAAAGCTTTTTGTTTTTACTAAGGTGACAAAGCATTGTAATGATTTGAAGGAAAGCATAACAAATTTTTTATTATTCCATTTAGGAATAATTTTAACATGAATAATTCATATCAGCACGCTTCTGGCTGGATAAGATAATAATTATGTAGTTCACCATTTGATTTCATAAAATGCGTACCGAAGCTGTTTCTGGAATATCCACACAAAACTCATTTTTGCAATTGTTTAAACAAATTTTAATTCTGGCTGGATTTTGGAGTGCAGGTTATGTCCTGCATCAAAAGTTAGGTATACCAATCTCTGCGGGAATTTTAGGTATGTTCTTGTTGCTCTTCAGCCTGTTTTTAAAATTCATCAACATTGATCAAGTGGCAACAGGAGCAGCATTTATTTTAGGTGAGTTATTACTGTTTTTTATCCCTGTGGTTGTTGCTATCGTTCAATACAAAAACTTATTTATAACAGAAGGTTGGCAAATTGTATTGAGCATTGCACTGGGTACCATTCTGGTCATGTTAAGTACTTCGCTTACCATTCACTATTACCATCGCATGAAAAATTATTTGCTTGTAATACGTAAGCATTTCCAGAACAAGCATATTTAAAGGCAGTCAAGATGAATATTTGGTCAATTCTTTGTTTGATCTGGACTTTGCTGGCCTATGTAATTGCAAAGCGCCTCTATCAAAAGTATCCGAAATTATGGCTATCGCCAGCGCTGAGTGTGCCAGTACTCACGATTCTTTTAATGATGATTTTCGGGATTTCATATCAGACTTATGCTGAAGATACTCAGTGGATTGTCAATTTACTTGGCCCTGCAACGGTTGCATTCGCCGTGCCGATTTATCGTTATCGCGAGACAATTCGTAAAAATTTGGGGGTTTTATCCGTTGCCATTGTTGTGGGAATGAGCGTTGGTGTGATGTCGGCTTATGAGATGGCACAATTATTTGATTTTAGCCCTGAAGTCACTAATAGTTTGATGGCACGTTCTATCTCAACACCTTTTGCCATGATTTTGGCAGAAGATATTCATGGTTCAGCGGCATTGGTGTCTTTATTTACCGTTATTACTGGTTTAGTAGGAATGATTTGTGGAGACGCGATTTTAGCAATCACCAGAATCCGTTCTCATGTGGCAAATGGTGCTGCATTTGGTAATGCAGCGCATGGTTTTGGTACGGTGAGAGCGCAACAACGCAATACTGAGGAAGGAGTGATTGCAAGTTTAACCATGGTCATTGCTGGTATTTTAATGGTTTTGCTCGGTCCAGCAGCGATTCATGTATGGTTAGTGCTCTAAGCGCCTTTTAGTAATAGTCAGATATTATCCTTAAAGTGATTTAGTTTGAGCTTGTGCAGTGGGCTACATAGTTCATTTTAGTGATGTAGTTATTATTCATTTTTTATAAACATTTATTTTAGTTTTTTTGAAACAAAAGGGTGTTTAACGTGAGAGCTTGATAGATCATTTTAAGATGGTGGTGTATATATTGGTAAAGGATATTTTTATCAATAACTGTTACACTCCTTAATTAATGGGGCTTGGCAAAGTAGAAATAATAAAAAATGGAGAAAGGGACTGTTACATCGATAAAAAACATTTTTTATAACCTGCTGTAAAATTGAGCAGATGTAAGCTATATTGCCCAAAAACTGCAGTTAGATCGTTTTTAAATTTATAGTGCTTTGTTTTTGTATTATTTTTTTCGTTTGATGTAGGTAATTTACATTGTATTACTCTGACATGTTGTTCATTTTTATATCTGGATTAGCATAAATTTTATTATAAAAAGACTGAACTGAGTGAAGATATAAAATATCTCCATTTATTATTAAAGCTTAGGTGATCTGGTCTTTTACCTTGCAGCTTAATATAATAAAATGTAATCTCTTCGGCGTGTTGTTATCTATTTTCTATGGGTGAAATTCAAAAAAACTAAAAATTCTTTTCTCTAATAAGTAATTTTAAATAACCATCATGACTGAATTAGTTATTTGCTAAATCATAATTTTAACGAGCGTATCAACTGAATGAATCAAATTGTGATAAACGAAAAAAATATTATTCGTGGTAAGCACCACCCAGAGTTTTTGCAGGAAGAAGTTTTAACCGATATTTTTGTCCAGACTGCGCAACGCCTCCCTCAAAAGACTGCCCTGATCGAAGCAGAGCAACAGATCAGTTATGCCGATTTATACCAGCAAGCACTGGTCATGGCACAGCACTTAACCCTGAAGGGGGTTAAAGCGGGAGATATTGTTGGCTTGTGGTTACCGCGAGGAATTGAATTATTAAAATCCCAATTGGCGATCTGCCTTAGTGGCGCTGCATGGTTGCCTTTTGATATGGATACCCCGGCAGACCGGATTGCAGTGTGTCTTGACGATGCTGCGGCAGTCGGCATGATCACCACCGATGAGTGGTATGAACATTTGGCTGAAGTCCCACAAAGCAAGTGGACCAATACCGAATTACAACGCCCACTCGATCAGGCGGTTGAACTCGCCAGAACCACACCTGATCAACCCGCCTATATTATTTATACCTCAGGTTCGACAGGTAAACCGAAAGGGATTGTCATTACCCAGAAGAATATTTGCCATTTCCTGCGTAGTGAAAACAGTATCCTGGGCATTCAGGAGCAAGACAAGGTCTATCAAGGCTTCTCAGTGGCTTTTGACATGTCTTTTGAGGAAATCTGGCTGTCTTATTTGGTCGGTGCAACATTGTGGATAGCACCTAAATCACTGGTCAGTGATCCAGAACGCCTGTGTAAAACCTTGCAACAGCAACAGATCACGGTTCTACATGCGGTGCCAACATTATTGGCTTTATTCCCGGAAGATGTACCGAATCTGCGCATCATCAATCTGGGTGGAGAAATGTGCCCGGATTCACTGGTCGATCGCTGGGCCTTAGCTCACCACCAAATGTTTAACACCTATGGACCAACTGAAACCACGGTCTCTGCCAGTCTGGAACTGTTGCAGCGTGGCAAACCAGTGACCATTGGCAAGCCTTTACCCAACTATGGCATGCTGGTCATCAATGCGGAGCGCGAACTGTTGCCGCAAGGAGAAACAGGGGAACTATGTATCTTTGGACCGAGTGTGGCCCTGGCTATCTCGGACGTCCTGATCTGACCGCAGATAAATTTATTCAGAATCCATGGGCCAGTAACCCTGATGAAGAAAACCTGTATCGCACTGGGGATCTGGCCAAAATCGATGAATTTGGTCAGGTGCATTGCTTAGGCCGTGCCGACGATCAGGTTAAAATCCGCGGCTTCCGGGTTGAACTCGGTGAGATTGAAGCGGCGTTATGTGATCTGGATGGCATTGGCACCGCAGCTGTGATTCTACGTGCTGAAGACGGTATTGATCAGTTGATTGCCTTCATTGCTCCTGAAATTGATGCCCAACAGGCCATTGAAATTAAACAGCTGCGCCATCACCTCAGTCAGCGCTTGCCACCTTATATGGTGCCGAACCGCTTTGAAGTGATTGAAGAAGTACCACGCTTATTGTCAGGAAAAATTGACCGTAAGGCATTAAAGGCTCGTCCATTAACCAGTGTGGTCGATCGGAGCGAATCAGATCAGCCGCAGAATCAGGCCGAAGAAATCTTATTTGGCATACTTAATCGTTTATTTCCGAATATCCCGATTAAATTAGATGCAGACTTCTTTGACGATCTCGGTGGACACTCACTGTTGGCTGCTGTACTGATTTCCAACCTACGCGAGCACCCTGAATACAGTCACCTAACCATTCAAAGCCTGTATCAGGCTCGCAGAGTGGGTGCCATTGCCGCACTGATGCTGGAACAACCTGAAGCATCATTATTCGATAGCCAGCTTGGGCAGGATAATCCACGGAATACACGCTATAAATGGCTGTGTGGTCTGGCACAATTGGTGACGATTCCAGTGCTGATTTCGATCAACATCTTACAATGGCTGGCTCCGTTCTTTACCTACCATTATTTTACCGGCGGTACCCGAGACACCATTCCATCGGCGATTCTATTGTCATTACTGGTCTATATAACGGTGATTCTTGCCAGCTTTGCGCTGTCGATTACCGTAAAACGGGTGTTATTACTCGGGATACCAGCAGGGCGTTACCCACTCTGGGGAATGACCTATTTCCGTTGGTGGCTGGCGGACCGAATCAGCAGCATTTCACCTGTATATCTCTTATCGGGTTCCACCTTGCTGAATCTCTACCTCAAGGCACTGGGCGCAAAGATTGGCCATGATGTCAACATCAGTTCCGTACATATCCGGATGCCATCTTTATTGACCATTGAAGATGGGGTCAGTATTGGTTCCAATGTCAATCTGGAGAATGCCAAAGTTGAACATGGTCATCTGGTATTGGGCTCAATCCAGCTCAAACAAGACAGTTATGTTGGTTCCTATGCCGTTCTGGAAGAAAATACCGTATTAGAACCCCGTGCTCATGTAAATGCCTTAACTGCGATTGAATATGACACCACAGTGCCAGCAGGGGAAATCTGGGACGGTACACCTGCGAAGAAAATTGGCCATGTTGACAGCCTGGAGCCATTGGCTGCACGCCCAAAACTGTCGTTTATCCGCAAAATCTCAGAATATGCCTACTATGCAATCAGTGCCTTATTCATTGCCTGTATCTTCTTTATCCCGATCTTTCCAAGCTTCCTGCTGGTGGACTGGTTAGATGTCAATATTTTTAATATTGATTCGAACAACCACTTACAGATTGCATTGTACTATTTCATTCTGGCGATTCCAGCCAGTGCGATGATGATGGTAATTACCGCACTGATCTCTTCGGTCTTACGCAAAGTGGCTTTGCCGCGTTTAGAGACTGGCAGCTATGCCATTCATGGTGGTACTTATTACCGTAAATGGTTTGCATCACAGATTCTGGAAACCAGTTTACAAACCCTGCATGGTTTATTCGCCACCATTTACGCACCGACCTGGTTCCGTTTGTTGGGTGCCAAAGTCGGTAAGAACACTGAAATCTCAACAGCAAATGGAGTAATTCCTGAAATGCTGACCTTGGGAGAGGAAAGCTTTATTGCCGATGCCGTGATGTTGGGTGATGAGGAAATCAAGGGTGGCTGGATGACCTTAAAGTCGACCCAGATTGGTAACCGCAGCTTTGTGGGGAATAGTGCCTACATCGCGGATGGGACGGTATTACCGGACAATGTATTAATCGGGGTACAATCCAAAACACCAGATAATCGGGAGCTGTATTCAGGCCAAACCTGGTTTGGTTCTCCCCCCTTGCTTCTGCCTGCACGTGAGGCAGCAGAACAATATCCAGATCACCTGACCTTTCAACCGAGTTTCAAACGACGTCTGATGCGCGGTTTGATAGAAGGTCTGCGGATCGTATTACCGGCAGCGCTTGCGATTGGTGTGGGTTATATGATCGTATTGGAAATTATCGATGTGATTAATAACTACAATATCGCGACAGGGCTATTGGCCTTGACTTTGGCGGGGTTACTCTATGGTGTGGGCTGCTTTGTGATCGTGGCGTTATTGAAGTGGATTCTAATTGGACGTTACCAACCACGTTCAGCACCGATGTGGACCATGTTTGTCTGGTTAAGTGAAGGGGTGACCAGTTTATATGAAGCGGTTGCCATCCCGAACTTCCTGAACTATCTCAGAGGCACACCAATGTTACCGTTCTTCCTGCGCCTGTTAGGGGTACGTATAGGTAAGGATGTGTATATGGATAGTGCAGATATCACTGAGTTTGACTGTGTTGAGATTGGAGATCGAGCGGAGTTTAACAGTTTCTCTGGTCCACAGACGCACTTATTTGAAGACCGAATCATGAAAATTGGTCAGGTGAAAGTGGGCAATGATGTGGTGGTGAATGCACGCAGTATTATTTTATATAATGCCAATGTGAGCCATCATGCGGTATTGGGTCCACTGACCCTGGTGATGAAGGGTGAGAACATTCCAGCTAAATCGGCTTGGATTGGTTCACCTGCTGTGCCTTGGAGACATCAATAAGTTTATAACTAGCCAAACATATGAAAGGGGTAAGCAGCGCAAGTGCTTATCCCTTTTTCTTAGATGTTTTAAAGAACGTGGTCATGTCATAACAATACTTAATGTACTGTTGAGGCTGGTTTGGATTTAAAGAACATGAGACACATTACAATAAAAGCCAATAACACGAATGAAGCACCGAATCGACTTAAATCAAGGCCCCCATGATCCAGTGGTTTATCAAGGAAATCTCCTAGGACAGCACCTAAGGGTCTTGTGAGAACGAAGGCGGACCAGAAAAGTAAGGTTCTTGAGATTTGAGTCCAGTAATAAAATGCAGCTAGCATTAAGAGGAGAGAACCAAAGATCAATGCTGAGGCGGTATAACCCAGTCCTTGCGTATCAGCTGTCCAGTCTCCCAAAGCGGTGCCTAAGGTTTGTGAAAACATGATGGTGATCCAATAAAAAGCTTCACTTTTTGTAGACTGAACGCTATTAACTGCAATATTTCCACAACTCTGATACCAGACTGCCAGAGAAGCAATTAATAAAATAAGAAGCAGTGTACTGCCTCCGAAATAGCCGATTCCTAAAGAGCGATCCACAAAATCTGCGATGGTGGTGCCGAGTGTGGTGGTGGAAATGATTGTTGCCCAATATAAGAAAGGTTTGTACTGTCTGGCTTTCATTTGCAATGCAACAAAGCCAATGAAAATAATAGAGAAAATACAGGTGCTTAAGATATAACCAAAATTAAGCGACATAGATAAAGCATCACCCGCTGTTTCACCCAGCGTGGTTGCTGCAATTTTTATGATCCAGAAGATGAGGGTAACTTCAGGAACTTTGCTAAATGTCTGACTGAGCGTATTTTTATCCATTATTCACTCCAATTTGAGGGTGAGTAAAATTTAGCCTTTTTTTATTAATTCAGGCTTAAGCTTAAATTGTAATTTTATTCAAAATTTTAGAATCTTTAATTTTAGTTTAAGGTGGACTTCTTATATTTTAGCGTCAAATCATCATGGAACGATTGGCGATGTCAATTGAAGCTATCGATATTCGTTTATTTAACTGGATAAACGCTACTGCAACACAAAACCCTATTTTAGATAAAATTGCATTATTTTCTTCACATAATTTAATTGCAGTTTTATTTATATTTTTAATTGTCTCTTTATTTTTTAAGGATAAGGCATATAAAGGGCAGTTTATAAAAACGTTGATTACAGTGTTGGCTTCTTTATTGGTGACACAACTGATTCATGCCGTGTATTACCATCCACGTCCTTTTGATCTTGGGATTGGGCATATCTTGACAGGGCATGGTTCATCTTCATCATTTCCAAGTCAGCATACCTTAACAGTCATGACGATTGCTTTTTCATACTTGCTCTCAGGCTACCGAAAAATTGGCAGTATGGCACTTTTACTGGGCGTCATTGTGGGCTGGTCAAGAGTTTATATTGGTGTCCACTTTCCTTTTGATATATTAGGTTCATTTGTTATTGCTTTTATACTTGTATTAATTATGAATCTGGTTTTCAAAGAGTTTATTTTAAAATTCAGGAAACCCGTTTCTATATCCCTAGCTAAATAAAGTTATTTAAGCAGAGGTAGAGATTGAAGAGTCGATTTTAGATATTACTTATAATTGAATATAACACCAAAACCTGTGCAACTATATAAAAATGCACAGGTTTATCTATTTTTAGAGCAGTGGAATAATAACCAGATGCATTAAGAGTCCTCAGATTTAGCAGTTAATTGCCCTTCAGCTGTTAGTTGATCGGCCATTTCTTTGGTTTTTCTTAAGCCTGGCATACGGTATTCGGTATGGCCATAGTCTTTGATGGATTTCCAACGACCACCCCATGTTAAGCCAACAGATTCAGCAACTTGTCCGTAAAGTTCATAACCCCGCATTGCCCATGGATCACGTTCCGAGATAACCACTTTACCATTCCGTTTAAAGGCAACATCTGCGGCTAAGCCAAATTGATGATAACTTTGATAGCCTTTGGCACGTGTTGTGTTCGGGTTACCCGCTAACAAATTTTGGCGATTTGGACTGCGATAGCCTTCAAGTAAAACCAGTTCATAACCATGCTGCTCTTTCATAATTTTGAACACCATGAGCAAGCGCTGTTTATAACGTGGATTAATTTTATCCCATTTACGATCAACCAAAGACGAATCTAAACTGCCATGCGAATGAGTCAGTGGAATTTCAATCTGAGACGCATCAATACTTGGATCAGTTGGGTGTTGCGCCTGATAAGCTTGTTCAAGACGAGTGGCTTCCACAATTGCATCTTGAATAAGGGTTTCATCTACTTCTGGTGGCGGGCTTAACATTTCACCATTGAGTAGGCTATAAATTTGTGGATCTGTTTCTTTTAGGTATTCTGCCTCTATACGTGTGGAGTTGATCGGACGTGTAAAAGCAAAAATGAGGATACTTGCAAATAAAAAGAAACCCGCAACTAAAATCCACCATTGTTGCAAATGCCAATGTGATTGCAGTCTGTCTGGTGAAGCTGCTTGGTGCATATTTTCCGCAAACTGCATGGCATTTACGATTTTCTTTTTGCTACTTGGCAATAAGGATTGCAGGAACTGTTTGGATTTATAACGCAACTCATGAGACATGAGCAGTGTTAATCCGATCGCAACCGCGATGAAGCAGAAAAAGATAAACCAGATCATGTGTTATTTCAGTTCATTCACAGCAAATGGTTTCTGAGTGACTTTGATTTGCACAGTTGCATCAGGTGCTTCGGCTTCAGGTTCTACCGTTTTTGGAGACGCTGCTTTGACTGGCTGAGATGCGGGTTTAACAACTTTATTGGTCGTCGGTAGTTCATTTTTAGTTGCTATAGGTTTTGCAGGTGCTGACGGCTGGACTGCTTTGCTATTCGGTTCATTCGCAAAAGGTGAAATTTGTTGTCCAGTACGGACAGGCGCAGTGGGTGGAGGCGTGCGCTGGAAAAATTTATTTAAATCATTACTGCCTGGCTGAGCAAACCCATTGTCTTCTGCTGATTCGGCTGTTTCATGATGAACAGGCATGGGTTCTTCAGAACTATGAGATGGCACTTTTGCATGAGGTTGGATATTTGTATTTTCGTCCACGGTCTGTTCTTGTTCCAGTGGTACTGCTTCAGCTGTATTTGAGTCCGTAACAAATAGAAAGAAAATCAGCGAGGTAAAAATAATCCCTGAAAGAAATCCAATCAGTAAATAAATTACAGGAGATAAGGTTTTTTTCTTATTGGTCTGTAATATGCGTAAAGAAGTTGTTCTTTCCTGAGTCATACGTTATCAACTAAGGTAAATGGATGGTGATATGTGCTTCTTCAGCAGGTGCTGAAATCACATTTTGATAAGGGTTTAGGGCATTGTGATTCTGCTTGGACAGCATGAATTTCAAGCCTGCAAAAGTCAGGGCAGCAAAGATTAATAAAAAGATCAAAATCCAGAAAAATGGCAACTCGTGATGGATAATATGTTTGATATGATCAGGGATCGCTGCGAATGGCGAGAATGCTGCTTTTTTCCCTTTGAGGTAATCTATTTCATCGCCCACGCGTGCAACCAAATGGTTTAAACTTTCCACTGATTCCAGGCGATATTTTCCCTGAAATCCAAGTAGCAAGCAGTAGTGAAATACTTCAAGTGACGCTAAGCGTTCTTTACCGCGACTACGGAGTTGCTCCAAGATTTCAAAAAAACGATAACCAGCCAATTGGGAGCCAAATAAGCTTAATTGCAGTGGACTGATCAGCCAGGAATTTTGCAAATTAAAATAAGCAGCATCTTGTTGTGTGGCAATAGTTTCATCAATCAGGGCACAAAAAGCATATTTGGCATCATGAATATCGTCAGCAGAAAATTGTAAACGCTTAGCCTGCTGCTCAAAACGGTTGAGTAAGTCAACAATCTTTTCGCGAAAATCACTTGGATTTGTCGGGATATAACGATTGCGAAGTAAAAAAACCAGATAGAACCCATCATGTAAGAGGTCAATCAAGTTGGTTGCTTGCGCTTTATTCTGTGGTTGATCAGCGGTAGGTAAACCTGAACCAATTTTTCCATCATCAAATAAAGAGGGGATGCCAGTGGGTTGAGTCATTGTTGTTCTCTTAACTATTCATTACCGCAATGAGTTCAATACTTATATCTTGGAATCCAGCAGGTACATAAACACAGATGGACTCTGACTCAAGCATACGTTGATAGAGTTCGTGATGCGGCTCGATTTCAAAATAGCTGACACCAGAACGTACAGGAATTGCAGTAGGTACTTGCATTAAATGATGGAGTGGAACAGCAGGAAGCGCAGCAATGACACGCTGTTCTACATCAATGGTACTACCCACTTTGAAACGCAAAGGTACAATTTGAATCAGTTCATGGGTTTGCATCATACTGCTCGACACAGCAATATAAAGACGCGTATCACGGGTAATTTTGTCTGACTCAAGACTGCCCACCCAATAGGATGGTCGCGTTTCTTTCAAGGCGATACTGAAGTAGCGGCTTGAAATAATGGTATCCAATAAATCTCTTAAGATCAGGTCAAGCTGCTGAAAGCTGTCTTGTAGTTGATGATGTTTATAATGAGGCAGATGATCGACATCATAAGCGGTCGAGAAGGTCAGCAATGAACCTGTTAAACGCAATAATTCTGAAAATAAACGTTCTGGGTGAATCAATGGATATTGGAGTAAATGGTTCAATCCGGCATAGGCGGTATTTAAGGCATTGATCAACCAGAAGGAAACGATATCTCCTGAACGGAATTCAATCAGTTTTTGTTCGTTTTCACGGTTATTGCTCTGAATGGTTTTAATTTTGGCCTTAATGACATTGAGCGTACGCTTTAGGTTATTAATCAGAGATTCAGAAGCTGCAATATGTAAAATCGGTGGAATAAACTTGTTGTCTAACTCGAAGTGCCCCGAGCTTTGACGCTTAATTTTACCCACAGGAATATATAAGAAACCATCTAAATTCTGACTCGGCTGAATATGTTGCTCTAACAATTTAAATTCAGCACGACGACGCAATAGATTCAGCTCAGCTGGACTGGCATCGGTAAACAGGTCGTGTGTTTCTGTCAAATAGTTGTGGTAACGACTCGACACAGCGCGTGTTTCATCTGCGATATTTTTCTTATTGGCTTGCAGGATGGGTAATGCGAGATAAACCGTCATTTCACCTTGTAGATTGAGGTCATCTAACAATAATGGTTCTGGCAATAAATCTTGGGCTGGTGCATGATAAATTTCACCATCTTGCCAAATAATTTCGACTTCTTGTAAAGCGAGAATATGGGTAGAGAGTTGAACTTCATCAAATTTTAATTTCTGGACACCATAAGCATGTGGAATCATCGCCCGAATGGTATGATTCAAACGTTGTTCATGATAGGTATCTTGGATCTGAAAATGCTGGGGACGTAAAAATAAACCTTCACCCCAAAGAATCTTTTCTGCTTTAAACATATTCAATTACCAACAATTATTCGTATTCATTCTTTGGCTGAACACCGAGGGTGTCCTGCAACATTTGTAAAGGATGTTCATCCTTAATCACTTGGGTTAACCACTCATGCAGCGGCATTTGGCTCCACTTGATGGTCTTTTGCAACATATAGCTAACAGGGCTGTGTGGCTCATTCTTTTCGAAATAAGTGGCAATTTCTTGCAATACACGCATTGCTTGTTCACGATTTTCAATATGCGATTGAACTTGCGGCTGGAAAGACAGCTGATTTTGGGGGGCAGAAGATTGTGTCGTCACGTGTTGTACCATCGGTGTTGTCGATGTTTCAATTTCTGTAATTGCTGTTTGCGGTGTTTGCTCAAACAACTCGGTTTTATAAATCTTTTTTAGCGTGATATGAATGGTATCAAGACTTGAATCAATCGCTGCGAAACTTGGTGAATCTAGACCCAGTAAACCATCTAAAACTTGTTTCAGCGTTGCCCATTGCTGCAAAATTTCATTAAAACGTTGGTAGTTTTGACGTTGAAAGTTTTTATCAGTATTGGAGAGGGCTTGTTCAAACTGCTCTAACTCAGAGGGGCTATTTGAGCCTTCAAAATCATCACTTTGCTTACGACGAATATTCTGATGATAAAGAAAATTATCATAATCAAGTAAATGATAAAAAGGCGCATGGTTAATTAACGCTACTTTTTTGATCAGCAAAGGGAGCTGATTAATGAGCCCTTGTAATAAACCAATACGTTGGTCTAAATCATCATCTTCGACTTCAGGGTGCAGGGTTAACCAATATTGTTCTAGTATACGATGGCTGAGTTCCAGACTCTTACTAATGCCCTCAAAACCATACAGGTTGGCCCAGGCTTCAGAAAGCCAAGTCAGCAAACGGATATCTTTACTTTTTGATTGCTGAACCGTACCGGGTTTGTCGGAGACTCAATATTCTGAGAGACTATTCCGATGAAAAAACCAAACTATACCCCCGAAATTAGAGAAAGAGCGGTTCAATTACTAATTGAATCTGAAAAAGATTATCCATCGAATTGGGCAGCAGTTTCCGCAATTGCTCCTAAAATTGGCTGTACTCCTGAAACACTTCGTGTTTGGTATCAAAAATACTTAGATCAACAAAATCCCGCCAAAGTACAACAGGTATCTGACCAAGAAAAAATGAAGCAAATGGAACGTGAAATTAAAGAATTAAAACGTGCCAATGAAATTCTACGTAAAGCAGCCGCTTTTTTCGCCCAGGCGGAGCTCGACCGCCCACACAAATAATGGTGGATTTTATCCATAACAATAAGGCGTTATATGGTGTTGAAGCGATTTGTAGAATTTTACCGATTGCAGCTTCGACCTATTATCGGGCTTTAGATTTCGTTGATAACCCAGAACATCGAGCGAAACGTGCTCTGCATGATTTACATCATGCAGAGCAAATCAAACGTATTTGGAAAGAAAGTTCAGGTCGATATGGTGTACGTAAAGTTTGGCAAAAATTGAAACGTGAGGGTTATGTTATTGCACGTTGTACAGTTGCTCGATTGATGCAAAAGCTAGGTATACAAGGTGTTTGGCGTGGTAAGAATAAACAAACCACCCGTAGCCGAGATGATCAAAAACGAGCAGATGATTTAGTGAAACGGAATTTTAGTGCTGATCGACCTGACCAATTATGGGTCAGTGACTTTACGTATATTCAAACACATTCAGGCTGGGTCTATACCGCCTTTATTATTGATGTGTTCTCACGAGCAATTGTTGGATGGAAAGTATCTACACGGATGAATACAGATATGGTGCTCGATGCATTGGAGCAAGCATTGCACGATCGAGGCATGCCAAAGAATGTGATTCATCATTCCGATAGAGGTGTTCAATATCTTTCTATTCGCTATACCAATCGTTTAGATGCTGCAAATTTACGAGCATCAGTCGGTACGACAGGTGATTCATACGATAATGCTCTGGCTGAAACGGTGAATGGCTTATACAAAACAGAGGTGATTGAATATTTAAAAGCAGATTGGCAAGGTTTAGCAGATGTACAACTTGCGACACTAAACTGGGTAGATTGGTTCAATAAAAAGCGTGTACACAGTGCACTGGGTTATGTATCGCCTTTTGAGTTTGAAGCAATGTACTATGATAAGATTAACCCGTTAGGTCAGGTGGCCTAACTTAAATAAAAAAGTCTCCGACAAACCCGGTACGGTTCAAAGACTGGGTGCTGAATAGTCGCCAATCTGATGACTTAACTTTCTCAGGTAGTCCTGAACAGATTCGCAAGCAATTAGTGGCCTTGTATAAGCAAGAATATGTGACGGAATGGAAAAAGTTCCTGAACGGTATTTATTATGCCAAGGCGGATCAGTTCACTCAGCAAGTGAAGAGTATTGATATTCTGGGTGAACCACAAAACTCACCAATTCGAACCCTGTTACAGCGTATTGCAATTGAAACCAACTGGGATAATCCAATCGTACAGGCTGAACTTGCAGTGCCTGAAAAAGGCTTTGTGGCGTGGTTCAAACGCAAGGTACTCAATAATTCAGATGATAAGGCAGCAGCTCAGGCGGTAAACAAGGCTCAAGGGGCAATTTCACAAGAATATCAAATGTTCTATCAACTGGTACGTAAGCGTGATGATTTACAAGATAAATCATTATTTGATGAGTACATGAACAATCTGGCACAAGTACGCAGTAAGTTTAATGATTTGAAAACTGCGGGTGAAATTGGCCCAAGTGCTATGGCACTGGTTAAACAGACCATCAATGATCAGACATCTGTGTTTAATGCCACACAGAAATATGTAGATGAGAAAATGATGGTAGGTCTGAAGGATACGGATCAGCAGTTATTACAAAAATTGCTAATGACACCACTGACACAATCTTTTGCCAGCTTGATTGCACCGACCCAAGATGAGCTCAATAAATTGTGGGGGATTCAAGCCTATCAACCATTTAAAACCAATTTGAGCCAAAAATATCCGTTTAATGCAGGCGTGACCCTACAAGCGACCAGCAATGAAATTGGTCAAATCTTTGGTGAGACGGGGAGCATCGCACGCTTTGTGAAAGAAGCATTAGATCCATTTGTGATTCGTCGTGGTTATGTCTTAACGTCGAAAACATGGAAGGACTTAGGGATTAGCCTGAATCCACAATTTGTCATGGCATTCCAGCAATATGTGGCACCAATCAATGGCATGGCGACAGGCAGTCTAGATCAACCTGCGGCTGCACCGGTATCGAATCAGTCCAACTTCCAGTTCTATCCATTGCCGAACCCACAATATCTGTCGTATACCATCGACATTGATGGCCAGCGTATGGTGTTTGAAAACGGAATCCAACAGTGGGTGAACTTCGTTTGGCCAAATCAAGGTGCTATCCCGGGTGCACGAATTACTGCAGTGGACTTGGAAGGCAAAACCCATACCATTTTTGAAGAGCCAGGTGAATACGGGATTAATCGTTTGATTGATGCGGCACAGCGCAAAGAGCAAAATGGTAGTTTTGAAATGACCTGGACCAGCAAAACAGAACCTTCTTTAACGCTGAAAGTAAACTTCCGACTGATTAGTGGCAATAGCTCGGGCAGTATTGGCTCTAGCCGAGGTTATGCAGGCTTACAACTGGTGGACAAAGTGGTAACTGACAAAGCGGTACGTGTAGTTTCTGCACAAGCAACGCCTGCTGCCGCCGCAGTAAAACCACCAGCAACAGCGCCAGCACAACCAGGAGTAACCCCGTAATGTTAGGGATAATCAGGGAACAGCAGGAGGCACTTGGATGCAACAAGTAAGGACAACACCTTTGTATTATGGAAAGACACCCGCTCGCGGGGACTTTCTGAAATCAAAAGGACAGTATGCATTAATTCAGGTGCTGGATCAGTGGATTACGGAAGCACTTGAACATGCGATGCGTGCGCCTGACTTTAAACAGCGTTATGAGTCTTTGCCAGCACTGGATTTCTTTATTGCCAATCCGGCTGAATCGATGTTTTTGGCTGCCAATCTGATTGCAAGCCAAGACAGCTCAGGGCGTGCATTTCCAATGGTACTGAGTCAGTTGCTTGAAGTTGAGCAGCCTTATCAAAATTTATTATTGGCCCCGTTTTACTACAAATCGGTATTGGTCGATTTATTTCAGCGCAATCGGGTATTACGCAGTATTCGTGATACCAATATTATGTTGGAGAAGCTGAATAACTTACCCAATGTGGTTCAGATTTTTAGCGCTGACGAATGTCATGGTTTTTATGAAAACCATACCATGCATTCTTTTGCCCAATTGATGAAAATCAATGTCTATGAATTGGCACAGAGCATGATCGGATTGGGGCTTTTGCTACAACCGATCTTAAAAAATGGTACCAGTCGTTTAAACAAAGTGCTGATTCTTCCAATCAATAATTCAATGTATTGCTATGAAATTGCAGCATTCTGGGTCGGTATGGTTGGACGCTTCTTAGGCATGAATAATGCAGAAATTCTGATTGGTATCTTGCATCGTGATGAGCCGATTTTATTCATTGGTTTCCAAGGTGCCGATATTATGGCACTCAGCGATATTTTTACACAAAACATGCAGAGCGAGCACTGGGTATCTTTAATCCAGGCACAATGGATTGATGCTTATCTCGAGCAGAATGCAGGGCTTGCCACACTCGAACAATCACTTTGTCAGCGTCAGTTGAGCCTTAATCAAGGTTTGAAGCTGTTCAGACAAACTTTTTTAGATGAATGAATATGAGAAATAATCCGAAATCTATCTGGGTAAGTTTACTGTTTGGCTTATGTGTTTTAGGTCAAAGTCATCTGCTCCATGCTGCACCGATTGTGGTGGAAGGCGTGGTTCCGAATGAGGAGAGCAAGCAGGCGATCTTGGTGAAAATGCAGTCTGTCTATGGGGCAGATCAAGTCGTGGATAAAATTCAGGTACGTCCAGTGTCTGCGCCGAGTGGCTGGAGTGATTCAGTGACCCGTGTGATTACACCTGATTTGAAGAAGATTTCACAAGGTCAGTTGCGTGTGAGAGGCACTCAGGTTGATTTAACCGGTAAAATGACTGATCCGAATCAGATTCAACCGACCACCAGCAGTTTTCAGGCTTTGGTACAGCAACCGTATCGTTTCAATGCACAACTTTCAGTGAATCAGGCAGAGCAAAAAATTATCGATGATGCACTTAAGAATCGAATCATTGAATTTGAATCAGGCAGTGCAATCCTGACCAAGGCTGGGCAACAGATTCTCGATGAAATGGCGGTGGCTTTAAACAAGGTTGGCGGCAAGAAAGTCAAAATTATTGGCCATACCGATAGTTCTGGTGATGCCAATAAAAATACGGTGTTAAGTCAGCAACGTGCAGCAGCGGTACAAACTTATCTGGTCGGTAAAAGTATTGCTTCAGATCGTTTGAGTACAGAAGGTAAGGGTTCTAGCCAGCCCGTTGCAGACAATGCAACTGCTGATGGTCGTCGGAAAAACCGTCGAATTGAATTTGAAGTGCTTTAGTTAAATTAAAAATCTAAATGCGAGGGATGTGATTATGGCAACACCTTATATTGTTGTCGGTTGTCCAACCACAGGTGGTGGGCAGGTGATTAGCGGCAACAGTAGTTTTCTTATCGAAGGGATTCCGATTGCCTGTGTGGGTGATAAGGCAACCTGTCCCAAGCATAAAACTGTAGCAACAATTGTGGCAGGCGACCCGAATATGCAAGTCATGGGCAAAGCCGCGGCCAGAGTCAATGACCCATTGTCTTGCGGTTGTAAACTATTGCCGAAACAGAATTTAGCTGTTAGAGGGTAAGGCATGATTTAAGCTTCAAATCTAGTAAAAGCTTGAAAATCATTTGGCACACCTTTTGCTCAAACAGAAATAGGGTAGCGATCTAGGTTATCTTTAGAAATAGACGAAGGCGTCTATTCAGCATCATTCAGTTGGTGTTTGGATAGGTGCCTTTTTATTTTGGAAAGCAAAATACGGCTAATCACTATATTTTTCGGTAAATAACGATTGAGTGAATGTTTGATCTATCGCTTATATCGGAATTTATATGGAGATGCACTAAATTAGCGAGAAACTGATTTTTTGCAGCAAATAATGATCTTGATGTCAATTGTTAGATCATTGTGTTTCATAAACAGATGAATGAATAAGAAGAACAAGACTAGCGAATTGTTATTTTTCGTGTATCTTTATTAAGCGATATATTTTTAAAAACATATCGAAATTTGAGGACGATATAATGCCAACAATGATGAAAAAAACATACCTATACACTGTCGTTTTCGGGGCGAGTTTATTGATTCAGACACATGCCTTTGCTGCAGATGCTGTGACTGTTTATGCAGCAGCAAGTCTGACCAATGCAGTGAATGAACTTGATAGAATCTATGAGCAAAAAAATAAAACCGAGGTCAAAACCTCATATGCAGGTTCTTCAACTTTAGCCAAGCAAATTGAAGCAGGGGCACCAGCAGATGTATTTATGTCTGCTGATGTGCAATGGATGGATTATTTACAGAATAAACAGCGGGTTGCAGCAGCGGATCGGATTAATTTATTAGGCAATCGTTTAGTTGTGATCACGCCTAAAGATCACCCGATTAAGTTGAAAATGGATAAGAATTTTGACCCGACCAAGGTCATTCAAGGCAAGCTCTGTACAGGGGATACCAAAAGTGTACCGGTTGGAAAATATGCCAAACAGGCTTTGACATCATTGGGTTGGTGGGACAAAGTTGCCCCAAAGTTGGTTGAAACCGAAGATGTACGTGCAGCTCTCAACTTTGTTGCCCGTGGTGAGTGTCAGGTCGGAATCGTCTATGCAACTGATGCAGCAATCAGTAAAGATGTGGTGGTGGCAGGCATCTTCCCTGAAAATACTCATCCACCGATTATTTATCCAGTGGGTTTAACCAAAAAGAATGCGGAATCGGTTAAATTCTATAAATTTCTACAAAGCGGACAGGCCAAAACGATATTTAAAAAATATGGGTTTAGTGTGTTGCAGTAACTGAATGATGATCTTGAGCCCTGAAGAAATCGAAGTATTGAAGCTGTCATGCAAAGTGGCGGCAGCGTGTTTGGTGTTTAGCTTAATTCCTGCAACTTTAGTGGCTTGGGTATTGGCCCGTAAAGAATTTTGGGGTAAATCGCTGTTTGAGACCTTGGTATTCTTGCCTTTGGTTTTGCCACCTGTTGTGCCGGGCTATTTGTTACTGCAATTGTTTGGTAATCGGGGATTGCTGGGGCAGTATCTTGCGCCGCTGGGTTTAGAGTTTGCCTTTAACTGGAAAGGGGCTGTATTGGCTTCGGCAGTGATGGGCTTTCCCTTGTTGGTACAATCGATTCGACTGGCAATTGAACTGGTGGATCAACGCTTGGAGTTTGCTGCGAAAACCTTAGGGGCATCCTCTCTTGGGGCATTTATGCAAGTGACATTGCCACTGGCTAGTAGTGGGATTTTGGTCGGTGCTATTCTATGTTTTTGCCGAAGTTTAGGTGAGTTTGGCGCAACCATTACTTTTGTTGGCAATATTGCTGGTGAAACCCGCACTTTACCGCTGGCAATGTATAGTTTAATGCAGCAACCTGATACCGAAGCGGCGGTGTGGCGATTGATTATGCTGTCTTTATCGGTAGCGTTCTTTGCCTTATGGTTTGCGCAGTGGTTCAATCGTTACCAGAGAAACAAGCGTGGGTATTCAGCATGATTGATTGTTATATACAGCTACAACAAGGACAATTCTCTTTGGATCAACGCTTTCAGTCGGATCATTCTGTGATTGGGTTATTTGGGGCTTCAGGTTCGGGAAAAACCACCATATTGCACAGTATTGCAGGTTTAATCCGACCACAATCGGGATGGATCAAAATCCAGAACCAGACATGGTTTGATCACGCTCAAAAAATTAATTTAATTACACAACAGCGTCGGGTAGGGCTTGTCTTTCAGGATGCCCAATTGTTTCCGCATAAAAACGTCAAACAGAATTTAGTGTTTGGTTTTAAGCATATTGCGCCACAACAACGTCAGTTCGAAGTGGACTATATTGTTGAGTTACTCAAATTGGGGCATTTGCTGGAACGTATGCCGATTAAGCTGTCTGGGGGAGAAAAACAGCGAGTGGCTTTGGGACGAGCATTATTATACTCGCCACAATTACTGCTTTTAGATGAGCCGCTATCTGCACTGGATACCGCGCATAAAGCTGAGATCATTCCTTTTTTTCAACGCGTTAAACAGGAAATCAAGATCCCAATGTTGTATGTGAGTCATGATCATTCCGAGCTAGAACAA
Source organism: Acinetobacter sp. CIP 64.2 (assembly GCF_000369645.1). Classification (NCBI taxonomy): domain Bacteria; kingdom Pseudomonadati; phylum Pseudomonadota; class Gammaproteobacteria; order Moraxellales; family Moraxellaceae; genus Acinetobacter; species Acinetobacter sp. CIP 64.2. The sequence continues at coordinate 1,211,368 of NZ_KB850122.1, read as the reverse complement.
CTGAGTAACACCATTTGGTATTTATAGATAGCGTTGTAATAAGGTGAAAAATTTTTCGACTTCCTCCTCTTCGACGTGATCAGCCCCTTTTAATACATGCTCTTTTAGGTGTTGTTCAATCAACTGATTCATTAAGCCATTCACTGCACCTTTGACTGCTGCAACCTGCTGTAAAACCTCTATGCAAGAACTCTCAGGATTTGTGATTGATTTCTCGACTGCTGCGAACTGTCCTTGAATCCGCTTAAGACGATTTAAAATTTTCTTATCTTGATGGAGGTGAGACATACTTTTTTTCCTAAAAAATATATACTAGGGGGAGTATATTGGAAGACTAAAATAAATGCAGCATAGTAACCTAGAACGACGTCATTCTCATCAGTTTGATCAAGGAAATCCCTTGGCTCAAAAAAGAATTTTAATTGCCACCATTTTGACCGCTGTGATGATGGTCTTGGAAATTCTGGGTGGCTGGTTTTTTAATTCGATGGCTTTACTTGCCGATGGCTGGCATATGAGCTCGCATATGCTGGCCTTGGGACTGGCTTATTTTGCCTATCGTATGACGCGACATTATGCGCAGGATCAACGCTTTAGTTTTGGTACATGGAAAATTGAAATTCTGGCGGGATATAGCAGTGCGATTTTATTGATGGTGGTCGCGCTGTTGATGGGGATTCAGTCACTCGAGCGCTTATTCAATCCAGTCACCATTCATTTTAATGAGGCGATTCCAATTGCGATTATTGGTCTGATGGTCAATCTGATTTGTGCTTGGCTATTACATGAAGGTGGTGATCACCATCACCATTCGCATAGCCAGCATCATGAAGCACATCATCATGCTCATGACCATCATGATTTAAATCAAAAAGCTGCATTTCTGCATGTGGTTGCCGATGCGGTAACCTCTGTTCTGGCCATTATTGCCTTATTTGCGGCCAAATACTTCGGCTGGAATTTCCTCGATGCTTTGCTTGGAACTGTGGGTGCATTGCTGGTGGCGAAATGGTCTTGGAGGCTAATGCAGGAAACCGGTAAAACCTTACTGGATGCCGAAATGGGTCATCCTGTGGTTGAGAAAATACGTGAGGTGATTGCCGGGTTTTCACAGGTTGACATTACCGATCTGCATGTGTGGAAAGTGGGGACAGGCAAGTTCTCGTGTATTGTTGGTCTGGAAACGACATTGACCGATCTTAATCCTGATCAGGTCAAAGCCGCGCTGGCGATTCATGAGGAAATTGTGCATGCCTCAGTCGAAATTCATCATATTTAACTTAGAACGTCATCGAGTGGCATTTTGATCTACTCGATGAACTTTATATTTTGATTGCAATAAAATAGGGAAGATCACAATTTAGATGATCTATTCTATTTGCCTCATAATTCAAAATGATTAGTTTTAATAATAGAGCTTATCATTTTGAATATTCTTTATTGACTCAGTTCTTTTAAAAAAGTCCAAGGGAAAATCCCTTGTTCATGCCCATCATCAAAGCAGATTTGAATCCCATAACCTTGAGAATAGATTGCTGTAATAGAGACATGATCTGTCTTTGGGATTTGCTTTTGGCGCAGACGATTAGAACGACAAAATCCACAAGGACAACTGGCTCTGAGCTGTGCGTGACTAAAATTCTTCTCTGTACCATCTGCCCAAGAGAGAAAAAGGCGTTGCTGTTCGATATCGACTCTAAGCTGATACGGTTCAACTGACATATTGTTTCTCCTTGATCAAAGCGAGTCCAATCCGAATCGATTTACGCACTTCTGGGTCAGGATCTTCGGCATGCTGTAATAAAATATGCTGAGCGGATTCCCCACCAATTTCTCCCAAGGCAATCGCAACTTCTTTACGGAGGTTACTGATGTCATGCTGGAAATTTTCTTGGAGTTTGGCGATTGCCGCTTTGGATTTGAGTAAACCCAAACTGCGTGCAACTGCAATGCGAACTTGCCAATAAGGGTCATCTAGTTGTTGCAAAAGTGGTTGTTCTAATTCAAGGACTTTTAATTTTCCAATGGTCAAAGCAGCTTCGACCCTGAGTTGCCATGCCTCGGCTGTGAGCGAACTGTGTAAAGCTGATAAAATTTCAGGTGTTGAAACTTGAGTTGCCGCCAAGCCACCTGTGGCGGTACGGCGGATTTCAGTATCAACATCATGCTGTGCGATATGTGCTAAGGTTGCTAAGCCTTCCTGTTTCTGCAACCAACACAATGTACTGACTGCTTCTTTACGGACCAAGGCATTGCGATGCTGAACATGCTCTAGGATAGCTTCAAATAAGTGTTCAGCCCGTAACTCCCTAATTGCTCTCAAAATCGAAGCAATCACAAAGTCATCGTGATGCAGCAAATAAGTTGCCAGATGATCAGCAGATTTGACATGTTTAATTTCACTTAAGCTTTGCGCTGCTGCAATACGTACATTTTCATGTGGATCGTTCAAGGCTTGGGCCAAAGTATGTAAAGATGTTGTATCCTCCCAACCCTCTAAACGGGTGGCGGCCAACTCACGTACCTTGCTGGCAGGATCATGTAACACAGCATGCTGTAACCAGTTTAATAATTCGGTTTGTTCCTCATCGGCAATATTCATAATTGCGACAAAGCGGATATTTTCATCGTGCTGATTCAATTGAAGGAGATAATCCGCATAATCCTCATCAATATCCGTCAGGACTGGGTAATTTAGACTCATCTTTTATTGTTCCTAAATAGCGACTTTCTGATTTAAACCGAGTGGATTTAACCGGCTGAGTTCAGCTTGAGTGGCCTGTTTTAATACTTGAATGCAATGTTTTTTAATTTGGGTAAACTCGCTTGAAGTGACCAAATCAACATGACGTGGACGTGCAAAATCCAGTTTGATTTCTTCAATGATACGTCCCGGACGATGGCTCATGATCAAGACCCGATCTGCCAGAAATAAAGCTTCATCAATATCGTGGGTAATGAACAGCACCGAGGTTTGAATGCTTTGCCAGATTTCAAGCAATAGTTCCTGCATCTTTAAACGGGTTTGCGCATCCAATGCACCAAAGGGTTCGTCCATGAGCAATACTCGAGGCTGATTAATCAGTACGCGTGCAATTTCAACCCGTTGTTGCATACCACCAGACAGTTCGGCAGGATACTTATGTTCAAAGCCTTTTAAGCCGACCAGTTCAATCATTTGCACTGCTTGTTCTCGTCTTTTGGCCTTGGAAATCCCTTTCATTTTTAAGCCAAAGCACACATTCTCTAGCACACTTTTCCAAGGAAAGAGCGTGTGCTGCTGAAATACTAAACCACGATCGGAAGAGGGTTTTTCAATAGTTTTTTGATCCAGTAACATGGTGCCCGAGCTAATCGGCAAATGGCCTGCCAGTGCGCCAAGCAATGTTGATTTACCACAACCCGAAGGACCCAGCAAACAGACAAATTCACCTGCCTGAACGTCAAAAGAGACATGATCCAGTGCCTGAAAGCGTTGTTTATCCTGACCCAGATGCAGATTGATATTGTTTAAATGAATATGACCGTAGTGATGCATGTTATGCCTTCCTTAACTGATACCAAGGGGTAAGTTTTTTACCGAGATAGCGCAGAAAAGCACTGCTGAACATCCCTAAGGCACCGATCAAGAGCATGCCGACAATAATGTTGGCATAGTTTTGTAAAGTAAAAGACTCCCATGTGAAATAGCCAATACCGAGCTGACCGGAAATCATTTCAGCTGTGACCAGACAGAACCAGCAAGTTCCCATACCAATAGCAAGACCAGTGGTGATACTAGGTAAAGATCCAGGAATAATCACTTCTCGCAAAATGGCAAACTGACCTGCGCCTAGACTTTTTGCGGATGCAATGAGGCGTTGATCAACGGCCTCAACGCCGTGAATGGTATTGAGCAAGATTGGAAATAACGCACCTAAAAAGGTAATAAAAATCATCGAGGCTTCTGATGATGGAAACATTAAAATTGCTAAAGGAATCCATGCAACGGCCGGAATCGGACGCAAGATTTCTAAGGGTGGCATCAATAGGGCAGCCAAGGTTTTGGAATAACCAATCAATAATCCTAAAATAACCCCAATTACTGATGCGAGTAAGAAGCCAATCAGAACTCGAGTAATACTGGCTTTGACATGTGCAAGCGCGGTATCCAATTCGGCAAAAGCCAGTAGAGACTGAATCACCTCTCGTGGCGAAGGTACATTGGAAAAATTGATTAGCCCTAAATTTAAATGATGCTGTGAAGCCGGTTGCCAAAATACCAGACTGAACACCAGTGACATAGTACTCAAGCTGTATGAAATCACTCGGCTTTTTGAGAATCTCAGCACAGGGCGGATTGCCTTAGACTGAATCGGTTGGGTATCCGCTAAACTATTCATATTGTTTTCTCCTGAATCTCAAAATCCCCCCTTTAAAAGGGGACTTTTCACGAGTCTAAAGACTGACTAAGCTCCGTGAGGCTCCTCCCTTTCTAAAGGGAGGTTGGGAGGGATTTGTTCACTTCACCAACTTTTGGGCATTATTAAAGTCATAGACTTTGCCGCCATGTGTTTTGGCCCAATTGTTGGCATCACCACGCAGTAAGAAGGCACTGATCTGACCGCTTTTATCGGTGGCATACCATGCCAGATTCGCCAGTAATTTGATTCTTAAATGACGGTCTTGGTTATAGACCACACGGATGTTTTTACCGCTTTGCTTTAATTTATTTAAATCTGCAAAGGCCGTTTCAGGTGTAGCATAACTACGCACTTGGGCTTCGCCTTTCACCCAAATTTGTGTAACGCGATCAAAACTTTGAATCGGTTTTTGCGTCAGGGCATCTTTGGCAACGAGAGGGGATTGAGCGTAATTTTTGAGTTGTTGCGCGTAATTCAAGCCCGCACTTTGAAAGGCTTTTTTGATGTATTGATCATCAATGAATTGATTGACATCGATATCAACATCATCACGACCCAGATATTTCAAAGTATCGACTGCGGTTTGAGTGGCTTGTTTGTATTCTGGTTTCCAAGTCAGGTCACGGGTTTGTACGCCGAGAGGTCCATGAAATAAATACACCACTTCGGCTGGGATCCCTGTTTTGGCTGCGATCAGTTCACTGTATTTTTCAGGTTGTTTACGGATCAGTTGATCGGCTTCAATTGTTGCGCGTAAATAGGCCTGAATAATTTCTGGATATTGTTGTGTATAGGATTTGCTGGCTAAAGAACCATGAAAGGTTGGGGTTTTAGCCTGCGCACCGTCATAAATCTTGCGGGCAAAACCTTGGTAGGGAAATAATTCGGCAAAAGGAACGAAGTCAGCATGAGCATCAATCTTATTGCTTTTGAGTGCTGGGCCTGCAACCTCAGGTGCTTGGGCAATAATTTTGACATCCTTTTTTGGGTCCCAACCTTGGGCTGCAACGGCACGCAGTAACAGGCCATGTGCGGTTGAGGCAAAAGGTACAGAAATGGTTTTTCCTTTTAAGTCCTGAATCGAATTCACATCCGAATCCAGTGGAACCACAATACCGTTACCACTACCTGTCGTGCTGCCTGATAGCACACTCAGGAAAATACTTTCTTTGCCTGTCTTTTTAAAAGCGACATTGTTATTAACCGCAGGAAAGTCTGCCATTGCGCCAATATCTAAACGACCTGCCACCATTTCACTGGTCAATGGTGCACCAGAGGTAAAGTTTTTCCAGACAATATCGTATTGGGCATCTTTATATTTACCTGTTTTGGGCAAATATTTAGGCAGTAGATTTAACTCGCGAATCAGCAAGCCGCCAGTAGCACAGTTAATGGTGGTATCTTGGGTACCAATCGCAATCCGAATCTTTTCTGCATGTGCCGAGCTAAAGATCGTTAGCAAACTACTACTCAGAATCAGGCTTTTGGCGAAATGGTTGAGTCTCATGTTGTTCCCCTCATTTAAGTAAATATGGAATGTTGACCTGAATGGCATCGGTCGGGCAGTCTTTTTCGCATGGCATGCAATACCAACATTCATCAAACTGCATGTAGGCTTTGTTGCTGATTGGATGAATCGCCAATAAGTCCATCGGGCAAACATCAACACAGACGGTACAACCCTTGTCCGCAATACATTTGTCTTCATCCACCAATACGGGGGCGGCAGTACGATGGGGAATTTCTTTAAAAATAAAAGCCATGTGATGTTCCTTATTTGACTGTTTCAGCCACTAATTTTTTATTAATCCGCAATCGGTTGTAGGAGTTGGCCTCATCTTGCTCAATCGGGATCAGATAGGGCTCTACCATTTTTTTAAAGCAGACCATATTGCCGTGCTGATCTTTTTTCAGATGGACATGACAGAACCAGTCCTGATCGTTTTTTTCAGGGCAATCTGCACGGTAGTGATAGAGTCCCCAACGGCTTTCTTCACGGAAGAGCGAGGCACGTGCGGCCATTTCGGCGCAGTCCCGAATCACAGCCACTTCGGCGGCACGCATCAATTCGTGTGGGTGACTGGCATTGATCTGCTCAATATCGGCTTTGATTTCCTCAAAGCGTTTCAGCGCAATCTCAATTTTCTGTCGGGTTTTGGGCGGCTGGAGGTAGTCATTGACCATACGGCGTAACTTGTATTCCACTTGCTCGGATGACAATCCTTCTGGACGTTGCAAAGGGGCAAAAATACGAGCTTTTTCAGCTTCGATTTCATCGGCATTCAGTTCTGAATCAGCTTGTTCAATGACATATTCAGCGGCATTGACCCCAGCGAACCAGCCATAGGTAAAGGCACCGAGCATGTAGTTATGTGGAACGGCTGCCATATCACCCGCGCTATACAGGCCTTTGACCGAGGTTTCTGCTTTTTCATTGACCCACACCCCGGAAGCACTGTGACCGCTACAGAAACCGATTTCTGAAATCTGCATTTCTACCATATCTTGGCGATAATCGGTGCCACGTCCTTCATGGAAACGTCCACGACTTGGGCGTTCATTGGTATGTAAAATCTCTTCAATAGTTTGAATGGTCTCTTCGGCCAAATGATCCATTTTCAGGAATACTGGGCCATTGCCACTTTGCAGTTCTTGATAGAACTCCCACATCATTTGGCCTGACCAGTAGTCACATTCAATAAAACGTTCGCCTTTGCTGTTGGCGGTATAACCCCCTAAAGGACCAGTCACATAGGCACAGGCAGGGCCGTTATAATCTTTAATAAGCGGATTGATCTGGAAGCATTCCAGATTGGAGAGTTCAGCTCCGGCATGGTAAGCCATGGCATAGCCATCACCTGCATTGGTCGGGTTTTCATAGGTGCCCATCAAATAGCCAGATGCAGGCAAGCCCAAACGTCCTGCTGCACCGCAACATAAAATCGCAGCCTTGGTTTTGATCACATAGAAATCACCATTGCGACAGTCAAAGCCGAGTACGCCGTTGATCGCTCCCTCAGCATTTTTCAGCAGGCGAGTAGTGACGATGCGGTTATTGATTTTGACTTGCGCACGTTTCAGTTGGCGATACAGGACTTTTTTAATGTCATGACCTTCAGGCATCGGCAGCACATAAGCGCCCATGTGATGGACTTTTTTGACGGCATATTCACCTGTTTGATCTTTTTCAAATTTCACACCCCACTGATCCAGTTGCTGAATGGTGGTGAAACTGTGTTTGGCGTAGGCATAGACTGTAGCTTGATTGACAATGCCATCATTGGCAATAGTAATTTCCTTAGTGTATTGCTCAGGCGTGGCATAGCCAGGAATAATGGCATTATTCAGGCCATCCATGCCCATTGAAATTGCACCACTGCGTTTCACATTGGCTTTTTCAATCAGTAAAACTTTCAGGTTGGGGTTGGCTGTTTTGGCTTTGATGGCTGCCATTGGGCCAGCCGTCCCCCCACCAATGACGACAATGTCATAGTCCAGTGTAATCGTATTCATGTTTTGCCTTTTTGAGTGCGTTTTAATTCACACGGTTAGTGACCTTAGGTATTTCTTTTTCGATCGACTCTTAAACGGTATTGGAAGGTCTCTCCTGAGAAGTAGAGATATTCGAAGTCAATTGGGTGGCCAGCATGATCATGGGTCAGTCGTTCCACTCTTAACAGAGGGGCATTGATATCGACTTGCAGCAGTTCACTGAGTTCTTCATCGGCAAGGGTGGCATCAATGTTTAGATCGGCATGTCCCAAGGCAATGGATAAATCTTCTTCAATCGCTAAAAACACATCGCGCGTGGAGAGGTTGATCTCCTGCAAAGCTAGTCCAATCGCTTCGGGTAAATAAGTCAGTTCAAATGAAACCGGTTTACGGTTGAGCAGGCGAATCCGTTTGATTTCCACCACGGTGCTGTTCAGCGAAAGTTTTAATTTCGATGCAATTTGTGGTGTAGCGGGAATGAAGCGAAATTCTTTGACCACGTTAAACACCTCATGTCCCATATTGGTCATGGCTTCTGCAAAGCCTTGTAACTGGGAAATGTTCTGAAAGGCTTTCGGTGCGCTCACAAAAGTGCCTTTGCCCTGAATCTTGTAAACCAAGTGTTCGAGCTGAAGTTGATTGAGTGCCTGACGAATGGTGATACGGCTGACGTTAAATAATTCACTCAGTTCTTTTTCAGATGGTAACTGCTGATGAATCTGATAAGTTCCATCAACAATCTGCTGCAGCAGGGCCTGATAGACTTGATCATACAACGGGCGTTCGCCACTCAGTTTATTTACAATCGGTTGGTTCATTGAATTTAAACTTGTTATAACAACTTGGTTGTTAGATTAGCGATTATGCAAAATGAAGAAAAATAACTTATGCAGCAAAAAATATCTGTTTTTGTGCATTGTCTATTGAGAGAGATAAAAATAAAGATGCTTTTTATTGTTTTATGAATGGATCTTTTTGTTTTTTATATTTATAAAAATTAATATCTTAAAATATATTAATTTTTATGTTGTTTGCTATTAGCGTTAAATTTATAAATGAAATTGATCGTTTTAGCTTGGGGTGTTTTGCTGAAACAAGACTGGTTCTGCGGCTAATTTTTCCGCCAGATATTGAATGAAGACACTTAATTTAGGTGGAACATGACGAGTAGGTGGATAGAGCAACCATGCGCCACCACTGTAGTGGGTTTTAAAATGCCAATCAGGTAAGACCTGAACCAGTGTGCCTTGTTCTAAGGCATGGCGTGCCACGAAGTAAGGCAAACTGGCAATGCCTAAGTGTTGTAAAGCAGCACTGAGACGCACGCCGGTATGATTGGCTGCATAACGACCACGGACTGGCACCGTAATCGATTTCTGTTCTTGCTGGAATTTCCACTTCGAATCATTGGGCTGTTCACCCAAATAAATACATTGGTGCTGCTTTAAATCATGAGGATGTTGTGGTATCCCATTCTTGTGTAAATATTCAGGCGTGGCACAAATCAAATGATCAATATCAATCAGTTTTCGTCCCATTAAGCCACCCGGTGGCTGTTCGGTAATACGAATCGCCAGATCGACACCATCATCAATCAAGTCAATATAGCGGTCTTCCAATAGCAATTGAATATCAATTTTAGGATAGAGTGCCAGGAATTCAGGCAAATGTGGGTGCAGCATAAAATGCCCAACGGCTTTGGGCACACTGATCCGAATAATGCCCTGTGGTTCAATATGAAACTGACCTGAGCTTTCCATTACTGCCTGTGCCGCATTGACCATGTCGACACAGCGTTCGTACACCTGTTGACCACTTTCACTTAAACGCAGTTTACGTGTGGTGCGGTGCAATAAGCGTGTGCCTAAAGCGCGTTCTAAACGGGCAATGGCACGGCTCACGGCAGACGGAGTGGAACCGAGCTGACGCGCCGTTTCAGAAAAGCTTTCCGTTTCGACAACTTTGACAAAAGTAGCCATTTCATTTAACAGAACCAGACTTTGATTTGTGCTCATGAGGCAAAAGTTATTTGGATTTTTATTGGATTATCGCGTTTGGAAAATCGAAATACAATCATTTTCTATTGTCATGGTGTGGAGATAAATGAAATGTGGGAGTTATATGGGCATGAATTCTTAGCCTTGGCATTGATCCATTTTATGGCTGTTGTATTACCGGGGCCTGATTTTATTATTACGGTTCGACAGAGTGTTCGTTATGGTTATTTAATTGGCTGTATCACTGCAATCGGCATTGGTGTCGGCATTTCGGTGCATGTGTTTTATACCTTGGTCGGGGTTGGCGTGCTGATCCAGCAAAGTGTCTGGTTAATGTCGTTATTACGTGTTGCAGGCGCGGCTTATTTGATTTATTTGGGCTGGCAATGTTTACGTAGTCAACCGAATGCCAATCTGGATATTTTGGCAGGGGAAGCGCTGGGCAAACCGAGCTTGATCCAAGCCTTTAATATGGGTTTTTTAACCAATGCGCTGAATCCTAAAGCGACGGTTTTCTTTTTGGCGATTTTTACCACGATTGTTAGCCCAACCACACCGTTAAAGGTTCAAATTGGTTATGGCATCTGGATGTGTCTGGTGAATGCGTCATGGTTTATTTTGGTAAGTATCATGTTTGCACAACCGGTTGTACGGAAACGCTTTTTGGAGTTTGGGGTGTACTTTGAACGGGTAATGGGGGTTATTCTGAGTGCAGTTGCATTACGATTGATTTGGAGTGTGGCCTTTGCCTGAATAGAAAAAGACTGCACTGAGGCAGTCTTTTTTATTGGAGAGGGGTTAAGCACTGCGTTTGTTTCTGCTCAGTTGATGTAAGACTGACACCAGCAAATCAATTTCTTCCGTGGTGTTGTAAAACGCCAAAGATGGGCGCACCGTTTGTTCCACACCAAAACGACGCAAGATCGGCTGAGCACAATGGTGTCCTGAACGCACTGCAATGCCATGTTGATTCAGTGCCTTACCCACTTGCTCGGTTGAATAACCTGCAAGGGTAAAGGACATGACACTGGCTTTGTTTTTCGCCGTGCCAATCGGTCTCAAACCTGCAACGCTGCTTAATGCATGCTGGCCATATTCCAGCAAGTCATGTTCATAACGGGCAATATTATGAATGCCGAGGCGTTCCACATATTCCAGTGCAGCGCCTAAACCAACTGCATCGGCAATATTGCCTGTACCTGCTTCAAACTTGTTGGGTGCAGGTTGATAAACAACTTGCTCGAAGCTGACGTCCTGAATCATATTGCCGCCACCTTCCCACACAGGCATGGTCTCCAGAATTTCAGGTTTGGCATAGACTGCACCAATACCTGTTGGCCCAAAGACTTTATGTCCTGAGAATACAAAAAAATCCGCATCAATTGCCTGCACATCGGTTGGCATATGCGAAACCGATTGAGCACCATCAACCAAGACCCGCACCCCTTTGGCATGCGCGATTTTGATCACCTCAGCCACAGGGGTGACCGTACCTAAGGCGTTGGAGACTTGGGTAATCGAGATCAGTTTGGTTCGCTCATTGATCAATTTTGGCAGTTCTTCCAAAATGATTTGGCCAGTATCATCCACTGGAATGACACGGAGTTTGGCACCGACTTTTTTGGTGAGTTGGAACCAGGGTACAATGTTGGCGTGATGCTCAAGATGCGACACAATGATCTCATCACCTTCAGCAATATTCTGCTCACCCCACGTCTTGGCTATCAGATTAATCCCTTCGGTGGTGCCACGAACAAAAATGATCTCTTTGGATGATTTTGCCCCAATAAAACGGGCCACGACATTACGTGCATGTTCATAAGCATCGGTCGCACGCGCTGCCAGTTCATGTGCTGCACGATGAATATTGGAATTTTCATGCTGATAAAAATAGGCAATACGATCAATCACGCTTTGTGGCTTCTGCGTCGTTGCTGCATTATCAAACCAGACCAGAGGACGGCCATTGACGCGTTCTTGCAAGATTGGAAAAACACGACGAATGGCCTGAATATCCAAGGGCTGAGCGGCATTGGCAACAAACTGCGGCTGTGAGGCTTGGTAATTGCCGTAATCTGTATTGCTCTGAGGTAGATCTAGAAAGTAGAAACCTGAGGACGCAGTACTTTGGGGTTGGGCTGAACGTGGCTGGTCTTGCTGCAATAAACTTTTTAGCGCATCGCCGTGTGGTAATTGAAATGATTGTGCTGTTGCAAAACTGGCAGCATCAAATTCAGAATTTGATGTGCTGGGTGCTGCAAAATCATTTAAAAAATAAAATGGTGATGCCTCGCTTGCCGATGGGCGAGAAGGTTCAACCAAAGGCACATTCGGTGAGCTATGAATAGCTTGTGGAAAATTTGGTTCAATTGGTGGACGAGGCAAGTTCGCCCCACCGACTACTGGCGCAGATGCAATCGCACGACGTTCAGGATAATCGGGATAGTTTGGGATATGCTCGGGATATTCAGGGTTCAAACTTTTTTCATAAGCAATATTGGGCGCACGACCACTTAACGCTGCTAAAGGTTCAGCAGGCTGAGGTTGATGTGGCGGTGTACCGACATTGGGCAAGTCCAAATTCAAACCAGAAGGGTGACCACTGCCTGAGCTTGGCAGTGCAGCAAAAAATTCAGAGGCGAGTCTTGAAAGTGTTGCTTCATCTGGGAAGTTGGACGGTGGGCTAACACCGACCACTTCAGAACCCGTTGGACTACCTTGCAAATTATTTGTAGTTAACTGGGTAGTCATGATATTTGTCCACCTCCACATCTTCGAGCACAGCCAAAGCATCCTCAGTCAATACTGCCAATGAACAGTATAGTGAGATCAGATAAGACGCAATTGCATTGCGATTGATGCCCATAAAGCGTACGGAAAGCCCTGGGGACTGCTCGCCAGCCAAGCCCGGCTGGAACAAGCCCACAACACCTTGGCGTTTTTCACCTACACGGAGTAACAGGATTTTGGTTTTACCATCTTCCACTGGAATTTTATTGGATGGAATCAGTGGGACACCACGCCATGTGATGAACTGTGAACCAAATAAACTGACAGTTGGTGGCGGTACACCACGACGGGTACATTCACGGCCAAATGCAGCAATCGCATCTGGATGTGCAAGGAAGAAACCTGGTTCTTTCCAGACCTTACGCAATAAATCATCAAAGTCATCTGGCGTTGGGGGGCCATTTAAAGTTGAGATACGCTGTTCATCTGCGACACTGGCCAATAAACCATATTCAGGATTATTGATCAGCTCGCTTTCTTGGCGTTCTTTAATGGTTTCAATGGTTAAACGTAATTGTTCTTTAATTTGATCGTGTGGGCTGCTGTAAAGATCGGCAACACGGGTATGAATATCCAAAACGGTAGAAACACCATTTAAGAAATATTCCCGCGGTTGCGCATCATAATCAACAAAAGTTTGGGGCAATGTAGCCTCATCACGTTGTGTGCATGCAACTTGGATGTCATCGGTATTGCTGACACGGTTAACGCGATAAATACCTGCTTCAACAGGAATCCATTGCAATAAATGCGTGAGCCAACGCGGGGTAATGGTCGAAAGTTGTGGAACGGTCTTGGTGGCATTGGCAAGCTGTCTAGCGGCATGATCCCCAAGTGCAAGTTGGACTTTATCAGTGGTTTTTGCCATGAATCAATTTTCCTGTTGTCTTTGGCTTTGTTAATAAAATTGGTTTTATTGCAATAATGTTTAATGATTTATTCAACTAGACTAGTGACTATTTAGTATTTTTAAAAATATTATTATGAGATAAATAATCATAAATTATTTACTTATTACTCATAAGAATATATTTATAAAAAATAAATATAAGTGTTGAATATACGTTTGTTTATTCTGAAAAATATTTAAATAACTCATTAATTTAAACTTTACTATTATGTAATGACTCACTTGGCGACTGTAAAATCTGGCTGCCTGCTGCAACACTATGTGTCAGCCAAACGTTACCGCCAATAATGGAGCCCTTACCAATGGTGATGCAGCCTAAAATGGTTGCACCTGCATAAATCACCACATGGTCTTCAACAATTGGGTGACGGGCATAATCTTTTTTCAGAGCCCCATCTTCATTCAGCTCGAAGCGTTTTGCGCCGAGCGTAACGGCCTGATAGATGCGCACATACTCGCCAATCACTGAGGTTTCACCAATCACTACACCTGTGCCATGATCGATAAAGAAGCCTTTTCCAATTTGGGCGCCTGGATGAATATCAATCCCTGTGGCCGAATGCGCCAATTCAGAAATAATGCGTGAGAGCAGTGGAACACTGTGATAGAGCTGATGCGCTACACGATGATGAATAATTGCTAAAATCCCTGGATAGCAAAGCAGGACTTCATCAACACTATGCGCTGCGGGATCACCTTCATAAGCAGCACAGACATCAGCATCCAATAAGCGACGGATGTTAGGTAAGGTATTGGCAAAATCTTGTACGATGGTATGTGCCAAAGCAACTTGCTGTTCGTACAGCAGACGCTCATTACTTGAAACAGGGATGGGTTTAACCCGACTTTTGGCTTCGTAATTTAAAGCCAACTTGACCTGCGCAAACAGTTCATTCAAGACACGGTCAAGGGTATAGGCAATATAATAATCTTCTGTTTCTTGGCGTAGATCGCTCGGCCCAAGTCGCATTGGAAATAAGATCCCACACAAATCATCTAAAATTGACTTCAGCGCATCCTTAGATGGCAGTTCACGTCCACCAAACTCTTTGATGCGATGTTGACGTTCTCTCCATTCATGTCGTGCTTGTTGTAGGCCTTCCACGACAGGCTGTATTTTCCATTGGCTCACGCGAGTTCCTTGCAAAACGAGATATTAAATAAATCGTAAAATAATTGCTTAAAAAAGCAGCTTTAATCTTGTAACCAAGGTAACTGATGCGTACGCCAGCCATTGCTTTGATTACGTTGTTGTTGCTCGTTTAAATCACCTTCAAAACCTTCCAGCACATTATAAACTTGGGCAAAACCCGCACTAAAAGCTGCTGCCGCTGCTAAGGCTGAGCGTTTTCCACTACGGCAGAGTAATAAAATGGTTTGATCTTTACCGACTTTGCTATCTAGTTCTTTCAGAAAACGTGGATTGCGGTTAAATGATGTTCCAGTAGCCCAGGCTACATGGATACTTTCTGGAACATAACCCACAAATTTACGTTCTTCATTGGTACGGACATCCACTAAAACAGCATGGCCTTGTTGAACAAGAAACCAGGCTTCAGCAGGAGGAATGCTGCCTGTAAAATCAAGCTCATTTTCTTCTGCATAATGTTGCGCACGCTGCAGTATATGTTGTGGATCGTTTGAAGAACCGTGAGAACTAAAGTTGGATTCCACAGCTTGAGTAGAATCAAATTGAGCATTCATTTTTATAACCTCTATATACATCAACGTGATGTTTTTTTTATCTTAGGACTGTTTCGATATTCAGGTAAATAAGCAAAATTTATTTATATATCTATTTTTGATAAATAATAGGTTTTTATTAACTTGTTGGGAATATAGTTTAAAACTGAATTTTAAAGTGAATGTGCTTATTTAATTTAAATATAGAATTATCAGGATTAAATATTTTACTTTTCAATTAAAATAAAGGATAAATATTTAAAAGAGTGATTTGGAAAATTAAATGCAAGAACAGTAAAAATATCAAAATTGATGATAAAAGCAGCATAAATTGTCTAAGCCTTATTCTTATCTCATAAAAGAATAAGCAACTCACTTTTTCTTATTTTTAATCATAAAGCAAGCCGAATACCATAAGCCTATATTGTTGAAAGATCATTTAATTATGGGCATCAAGAACGCTAAGCCGCTAATTGTTACAGCGATCGTCCTTGTGACGATTGTTGCTTTTATTGTCTATCAAAATCAAAAAGATGCTGCACCAGTTCAGTCTAAAAATAACAAGGCAGTGGTGATTGCCTATCAAACGGGTGTGGATCCAACCAAAGTGGCACAAGCCAATGGTGATTATGAACGTGATAGTAATCAAGCAATTCAATGGCGTAAGTTTGATGCAGGATCAGATGTGGTCAATGCACTTGCTTCTGGTGATGTCGTGATTGGTAATATCGGTTCTAGTCCATTGGCAGCCGCAGCTAGCCGTGATTTACCGATAGAAGTATTTTTGGTGACTGCAAAATTAGGCGGCTCCGAAGCTTTAGTTGTGAGTAATAAATCTGGGATTCAGACGCCTCAAGATTTAATTGGCAAAACTATTGCCGTTCCCTTTGTTTCAACGACACATTACAGCCTGTTATCAGCACTCAAGCATTGGAATATTGCAGATAATCAAGTCAAGATCATTAACTTACGCCCACCTGAAATTACAGCAGCTTGGGAGCGTGGTGATATTGATGCAACTTATGTTTGGGAACCTGCATTGAGTAAAGTTAAAGCCAGTGGTCATGTCTTAACAGACTCAAAACAAGTCGGCGAGTGGGGTGCACCAACTTATGATTTATGGGTAGTGCGTAAAGATTTCGCTGAAAAAAATCCAGAATTCTTAAAAGCCTTTGTACAAACCAGCTTAAAGCAGATTGAAAGCTATAACCAAGATCCGAAAGCATTTGAGCAAAATGCGGAGAATATCCAGAAAATTGCTCAGTTGACGGGGTCGGACAGCAAAGATATTCCATTGCTTCTTTCAGGAAATCTGTACCTCGATCGTCAGCAACAGCAAGCGACTTTATCGGGTGAATTTGCCAAGAATATTTTCGATACCGCAACTTTTTTAAAGAGCCAAGGTAAAGTCGATCAAGTCAAACCTGATTATCAAAATAATGTGACCACCAATTTCATACAGCCATAGGAGATCTAAATGAGCGTATTAGCTGCCGAGCATCTTCATTTAACTTTTCCAAAGCAGACTGTACCTGTATTGCAAGATATCAATCTGAAGATTGAAGAAGGTACGTTGACTGTGATTTTGGGTGAGTCTGGCTGTGGTAAAACGACATTACTCAACATCTTAGCTGGCTTTCAACAGCCAAGTTCAGGCCAGATTAAACTGGATCGTGAAGTGGTGACTGCGCCTGATGCGCGCCGTGCGGTGGTATTTCAGGATCATGCGCTGTTACCTTGGTTAAATGTCTCTGAAAATATCGGTTTTGCTTTACAGCTCAAGGGTTTGAAAGCGCAAGAAATTCAGCAGCAAGTCGATGCAATTCTAAAAATTGTTGGTTTAAGTCACGTGGCTCAAGCCAATATCTGGGAATTGTCCGGTGGCATGAAACAACGGGTTGGGATTGCACGTGCCTTGATCAGCCATGCGGCATTTATTTTACTGGATGAGCCTTTTGCTGCGCTTGATGCCTTTACCCGTGAAACCATGCAACAGTTGGTGCTGGATTTATGGATTGAACAAAATAAATCGTTCTTCCTGATTACTCATGACATTGAGGAAGCACTATTGCTGAGTAATCAACTGGTGCTAATGACTGCTCGCCCAGGCAAGATTGTCGAAACTTTAAAGCTGGATTTTGCAGCGCGTTATAAGCAAGGCGAATCGATTCGTGCGATTAAGTCTGATCCGAAATTTATCCAATTACGCGAGCAATTGTTTGAACGTTTACGTGCGCAGAAACAGACAGGACATGAGGTGGCTGTATGACGGGTCAAGCAAAAAATACAGCTTATGAGCTGAGTAAGACAGAACAACTACAATCGACGAATCAAGCTCAGTCTGCTTCTTTTTTGAGTCCAATAGGAGCTTTCTTTACTCGTCATCGTAGTTTAGCACTCAGTCTTTCCAGTGTACTCGGTGTCTTGGTGATTTGGTATTTGATTACCGCATTAAAAATTGTCCCAAGCCTGTTTTTACCCAGTCCACAAGCGGTATGGCAGAAGTTCCTTGAAGTCAGCCAGCAAGGTTTTATGAAAGCCACTTTATGGCAACACTTGGCAGCAAGTATTTCACGTGTCTTATTGGCCTTAGTTGCCGCGATAGCCATTGGTGTGCCTTTAGGTTTATGGATGGGTTTAAACAAATGGGTGCGTGCAGTGCTTGATCCATTGGTTGAGTTATTGCGTCCGATTCCACCTTTGGCCTATTTACCACTATTGGTGATCTGGTTCGGGATTGGTGAAACCACTAAAGTGCTTTTGATTTTCTTTTCGATCCTTGCACCTGTGATTATCAGCAGTACCCATGGCGTACTCAGCCATCAGCTCAACCGTGAGCGTGCAGCATTGTCTTTAGGCGCAAGCCAGTCGCAAGTGTTTTGGCATGTGATTTTACCAACCGCTTTACCGCATATCTTGACGGGTATCCGTATTGGTTTGGGGGTGGGCTGGTCAACATTGGTGGCTTCGGAATTAGTGGCAGCAGATCGAGGCATTGGTTTTATGGTGCAGTCTGCAGCACAGTTCCTGATTACCGACACAGTGGTTCTCGGCATTATTGTGATTGCGATTGTCGCGGTTAGTTTTGAATTGTTTTTGCGTTGGTTACAGAAGCAATTATCTCCTTGGTATGGCCAACAGTTATAAGTGTGAGTAGTAAAAGATGACCTTAAATATTGAAGTTATTAAACCAACAATCGGTGCCATTATTCACGATGTTGACTTAAACACGGCTGATGAAAATACTACACAACAAATTCAACAGGCCTTGCTGGACCATCATGTAATTTTCTTCCGTAATCAGCAGCTCGCACCTCAGGCGCAAGCTGAGTTGGCACGTAGTTTTGGTTCTTTGCATATTCATCCGATCTATCCATCTATCGTGGATGTGCCTGAAATCATTGTATTGGACAGTTGGAAACAAGACTTACGTGATAATGAACTTTGGCATACCGATGTCACTTTCAGCCAAAAGCCACCATTGGGCTGTGTATTACAAGCCATCAAGATTCCACCTGTCGGTGGTGATACACTCTGGTCAAGTGGCGCGGCGGCATTTGCTGCTTTGAATAAAGACTTGCAGCAGAAGTTAAAAGGCTTAACCGCAACACATGACATTCGTCAGTCTTTCCCGATTGAACGTTTTGCGCATAATGATGTTGAGCGTCAAAAACTGGAAGAAACCTTTAAGCGTAATCCACCCGTTGTTCATCCTGTGGTCAGAACACATCCTGTAACAGGCCAGCCCATCTTGTTTGTGAGTGAAGGATTTACTACACGTATTAATGAGCTGGATGAGGCTGAAAGTGCTGAATTGTTGCAATATTTATTTGCGCATGCCACCAATGAACGGTTCCATTTGCGTTGGCAGTGGCAGGCAGGCGATGTCGCGATTTGGGATAATCGTTGTACGCAGCATAAGGCTTTATTTGATTATGGTGATGCACATCGAATTATGCATCGTGCCACGATTAACGGTGATGTGCCGTTTTATCAAGCAGCGAGTTAAAATTTAGTTTTAATTTTTTGCTTCGGTGGAATCTTACAGAGATCTCATCTTATTTTTGGATAAGCCTTCAGCTGGAGTTACTTTTGTTTCGGCAAAAGTAACCAAAACCATTGTCATCCACAAAACCTGTTTACTTCCATCATCTCTTTAAATTAATCGCAGAAATGGCGTTTGATTAATCTCACGCAGGTTGTGGATGACCTGTAGCACCAGTGATTCCTGAGAACAGTTCTATATAAAATGGTAGATAGCATCAATTAATCCAAAATTTTCAAAGTGTTATTTAATTAAAAATGAGCCTCTTGTTTATAGATCGAAGGCGCTTGTCCCGTCCAGCGTTTAAAGGCACGTCGAAATTCACGTAATTCGCTAAAACCCAATTGCAGGCTAATTTCACTCATCGACAGGTTTTGTTCCAGTAATTGCTTGGCTTTGCGTTCTAACACATTTTGCCGAATTTGTTGAAAACTCAAGCCCTCTGCTAATAATTGCCGTCTTAAATGGCGTTCGCTGATCCGTAAATGTTCAGCAGCGTGCTGCATCTCAAAGCGTTCAGGTAAGTGCTGTTCAATCAAATGATCGAGTAAATGTACATAGCCGACTTGATTGAGCTGGTCGATTTCTTTTAAGGACTGTTCACAGATTTGGATAGCAGTTGCGTAGTTGGCAGGGCTATAATTTTTTAAGCTGCGTTGTAATAGGCTGCTGCTAAAGCGCATGATATTTTTATCACGGTTAAACTGGATCGGGCAGCCAAAGAGTTCGCTATATTGTTGTTGATATTCGCTTGGTAGATAGCTGAGCTCAAGACTGATCACATCATCATGATCGCCCAACATGGCGTTTAAACAGGTGATGATGCTGCTGAATAATTCATCATAGAAAAAGGCTTTCAGTTCATTGCAGGGATAAGGTTCGGTGACTTCCAATTCACAAAGATCAGCGTGGATAGAAAAGTCGATATTCAAGACACTGCCAGAAATCCGATGGTAGCGCAGCGCAATGTCTAAAGCATCTGCAACCGTTTTACACGATTGCATGGCAAAGCCCAAAATCCCCATCGAAATCAGACCTTCGCTACTGCCAAGCTTTAAGCCTAGGTTAGGTTGTTGATAGGTGGTCATGGCTTGACGAACAACATCACAGAGTTGGCTAAAACGAACCACACCTTGGGTTTGCTGTATTTGTGCAGTGTCTAAACCTGAATTCTCAAACCATGCAGCATAATCCCACTGTTGCTGCTCTGCATAATGGATCAGGCTCGCCAGAATGGTGGGTGGAATAAATTGCTGTTGATCATTTTTATCGCTGCTACGTATAGGCATAAGTCCGTTTTGCCCCCCACAGAAAAGTGTCTTTAACCCTGTTGGGTATCGCATAATTTTGATTAACTTTCAACAGGCTTTAACACAGTTAGAAAAAGAATTGAAAGGAAGTCGTGATGTATCAGGTGGGTTGGGACAAGCAGCAAATCAAAATTACACCGAAAGGTTATGCCATGTTTGGTTATGGGCAATGGTCGCATCGTGCTTATGAACAGCTTACGGCTTTATATGCCCGTAGTGTGAGCATCGTCGATCCATCCGGTCATCGACTGCTACTTTGTTGTCTTGATTTAGGTTGTATTACCCATGCCATGCGCAGCCAAACGATAGCGCAGCTCACGCAGATCTTAGGTTCACAATTTGATGATAATCAATTGGTGTTAATGGCGACCCATACCCACTCTGGGCCTGGTGGCTGTGGTTATGAAGCCTTATATAATCTACCGACACCTGGTTTTGTGCCTGAACATCTCAGTGCAATTGTCGAGGCGATTGTACTGAGTATTCAAAATGCAATCGGGTCTGAACAAGACACCGAGATTTTCTTGGGGACGCAACATTTTTCAGAACATACTGCTGTGGCATGGAACCGCTCAATCAAAGCTTATAATCTTAACCCAGAGGTTCAGCCGCGCACTGAGGCTGAAACGCATTTAGCCTTAAACCGTGAAATGCAATTGCTTGGTTTTTATCGTAAACAAAAATTGCAGTCCTTTATTTCTTTCTTTGGGGTACATGCAACCTGTTTGGGAAATTCTTTAAACGCCTATGATGGCGATAATAAAGGTTATGCGGCTGCATTTTCTGAGCAGGCTTTAACTGAGCAAGGAATTCAAAATCCAGTCACGATTTTTGCTCAAGCAACCGCAGGGGATGTATCGCCACATTTTCATGGCAAAGATCAGCTCAAGATTCGCAATCGAATTAAGGGTGAGCAGGAGTATCAATACGCGCAACAAAATGGGCGTTATCAAAGTGAACTGGCTTTAAGTACCTTACAGCAGAATATTGCTAAAACTTTGGAAAAAGTCGAAGGCAGGATCGATGCTGTTTTGTCCTATGTTGATCTGAGCAATATTGAGATTCCCGATGCATTTGCAGCGGGGCAAAAGCATGCAAAGACCAGCCAACCTTGTCATGGTACTGCATTTTTTGTAGGCACACCTGTGGATGGTTTAGGTGCACCCAAACCCTTAATCATGGGGATGCAATTTTTAGCCGATCAATTTCGCAAACAAAAAACCAAGCATCCCAAAGCAGCAGACTTTGCAGACTATCAACAGCTGTATGCATCTCAAGGGCCGAAACAGATTTTACTGGAAGCAGGTGCCAAAAAGATTTTAGGTCAACCGATTGGTTTTCCGCCGAGTATGCTTGATCCGCTGATTGCCGAAATGAATCGACAAGTGAAAGCAGGTGCGATTCAGCACAGTCCTTTAGTCCCAAGTGTGGTTCCCTTACAAATTGTGCGATTAGGTCAATTGGCTTTGATTTGCTGCCCAGGAGAATTTACGACCATCGCAGGGCAGCGTGTGATTAATACGGTTAAACAGACACTTGCCGCACAGGCTTCAATTGAAAGCGTTTGGTTAGCATCGTACTGCAATGATTATATGGGCTATGTCACCACCTATGAAGAATACCAAGCGCAGGCGTATGAAGGTGGACATACCTTATTTGGTCAATGGACATTGGCAGCCTGTCAGAGCAAGTTCCAAGGATTAGCAGAACAGTTATTATTAGAAAAAGATAAACGTCATTACAATGAAATGACACGACCACCGCATATTCCAGTGCAGGAACTCGCAAAACGCACTAATCATGGCAATTTAAAAACTGCCGTTAGCCAAGGAGAGGCAGTATGAGTGATTTAACACAAGGCATTTGGTCGAACTGGTCTGGCTTTCAAAAAGCCAAGCCACAACAGATTTTGCAACCTGCCAATATTCAAGAACTACAGGCTATTGTTCAGGCGCAGCAAAAAATACGGGTAGTGGGTGCAGGGCATTCTTTTACGCCGTTGGTCTGTACTGATGCAACCTTATTGTCTTTGGATCATATTGCCGGAATAGCCTCTACCGATTTCGAACGCTGCCAAAGCAGCATTTATGCAGGCACACGTTTATATGACCTAGACCAACATTTACAACAACAATCGATCAATCAGGCTTTAATGAATCAGGGCGATATTGATCAACAAAGTCTGGCGGGTGCGGTCTCTACAGGCACACATGGCACAGGCGCAGATTTACATTGTATTTCGGCCTATGTTGAGGCATTTGAGTTGTTGACGGCTTCGGGTGAAATCCTGAAATGCAGTCGTACAGAACATCCTGAAGTTTTTGCCGCAGGGCGAGTTTCTTTAGGTAGTTTAGGCATCTTGACCCGGATCACCATGCAAAATCGCCCACGCTATAAACTCAAAGAACACATTGAACTTTGTCCTGTAGAGGACATGATGCAACACATTCAGCAATGGAAACATCAGCATCGACATATTGAGTGCTTTGTGTTTTCCCATGAAAAGCAGTTGATGTTGAAAACCTTGGATGAGACCGATGAAGCTGTTTTGCCTCGTAAGGAAAATTTCCCATCGGATGATACTTTATTAACCTTTTGTTCAGAGCTGACCAAAAACTTTCCTTCGCTGAATCCTTATTTACAGAAGCTATTAGGGATCTTTGTCAAACCAACCACTTATGTCGATTGGTCGAGCAAGATATTTCCAACACCGCGCAATACCAAGTTCAATGAAATGGAGTATCAGATCCCTGTTGATCGTGGAATTGAGTGTCTAGATGAAGTGTTGCATGCCTTAAGAACGTATAAAGTTGCGACCTTTTTTCCGCTCGAATTTCGCTTTGTCAAAGGCGATGATATTTGGCTCAGTCCTTTTTATCAGCAGGATTCCATTTCGATCTCGGTGCATCAATATCATAAGCAAGACCCGCGTTTGATTTTTGATGTGGTCGAGCCAATCTTGCAAAAATATAAGGGGCGTCCGCATTGGGGTAAAATGCATCAAATGAACAAGACACAGCTTCGGGCTTTATATCCAAAGTGGGATGATTTTATGGCTTTGCGTCAGCAGCTTGACCCAGAAGCCAAATTTTTAAACCCCTATCTGGAAAAGCTGTTTTTAGGTTAAATCGAATTTTTATGAGTTGAAAGTACTTAACGGAATCATATCGAATTCCCATCCAATTAAGGGTGAAGCTTTCGGCTAGATTTACTTTGGTTTCGTCCTGAGAAGCATTTCAAGCTTCGCAAGATGTATTTAAACTCTTGCGTTTTGCCAAAGCTTTGGTCGCTTTGGCTTGCTCAGGTTGTAGATGACATTCCCTCGTATAAGATGGTTTTTTAGGATCACGATTAAATAAAAAAGGTATCGCCATGTTGGATCATTATTTTAAACAACTCAATCTCGATCTAAAAAAACAGGGGATTGCCACTCCGCAACTGATCATCGATGAAGCGGCTTTAAAACAGAATATCCAGCATGTGCAAGTACGATTGTCTCATGCACCACATTTAAAAGCGCGCTTGGTGGTGAAGTCATTAGCGAGCCTAGACTTACTCAAATTGTTATCTGAACAGATTGATACACAGCGCTTTATGGTGTTTCATCAACCACATATCGTTTTAATCTTAGAAAATTTTGCTGAAGCCGATATCTTGTTGGGTAAGCCGATGCCCGCTCAAGCCGTACGTCACTTCTTTGAACAGCATCCAGAATGGTCAAATGCCAATATCCAGTGGCTGATTGATAGCAAGCAACGTTTACAGCAATACCTAGAGATTGCTCAGCTCTATTCGCTATGCTTGGATGTAAATATTGAGATTGATGTCGGTTTACATCGTGGTGGCGTGCAGTCGACAGCGCAAATGGTCGAAATATTAAAGTTAATTCAACAGTATCCGCAGTATTTAAAACTTTCTGGTTTGATGGGCTATGATGCGCATGTCAGCAAGATCCCAGCCATTATTAAAAAGCCTGAATTGGCCTATCAAAGCTCGCAGCAGACCTATGCCGATTACCAAAAGCTAATTAAAGAGCAGTTCCCAACGCTGTGGAAGCATGAGCTTTGCTTTAATGGCGGAGGCAGTCCAACCTTTAGTTTTCATACGACTGAAAGTGTCTGCAATGATTTGTCTTTTGGTTCAATGCTGCTCAAACCGAGTGATTTTGACAGTGATTTTTTAAGGGCCTTGCAACCCGCCTTATGGATTGCTGCACCGGTATTAAAAATCTTGCCATTTACTCAACTGCCATCGATGTCATTGTTGGATAAATTGCCACATAAGTGTAAGGCGCTGTTTATTTATGGTGGCTATTGGCTGGCTGATTATGTCTATCCTGACCAAGCGCATACCCATGCATTGTATGGTCGTAGCAGTAATCAGGAGTTGGTCAATGTACCGAAGGATTGTGATATTCAAGTCGATGATTTTGTGTTTTTAAGACCGACACAAAGTGAAGCAATTATTCCTCAGTTTTCCAAGTTAAAGCTGTATCGCACACATGCTTTTGAGACATGGCAAACGTTTAGTGAGTAACGGCATTGCGATTGCCAATAGCCGACCTAAAAGTTTGTTAACGATTTTGAGCCTTAAAAGAAATCTGCCAAATGACAGCTTTTCGCTTCAGTCAGATTTTCAATGGAATCGACCAGTAAAACATTGGTATCTTTTTCGCTTTTATAGGCTGCAATCACTTCTGCATAAATCGGCTGTTTGAGTTTTGAGGCTTTGGAGATAAAACTTGATACCGCCTTTTCCTTAGACCAATCTGCATCTTTTAGCACATATTCATTTTCTACACTATCACATCGCGTCAAAGTGGCTTTTTTATCCTTTATGGTTAAGGTGCCCATAAAAATATCCATACTTTCTTGCGGTTCAGTTGAATTGGCAAAAGTAGTGAAAGGAAAAAGTAAGCTAAATATAAAAAAGACAAAGGACATTTTTTGCATTGGATTTTTGCTCGTGATTAGGTTCATTATCAGAATAATATTGCCGAGATTCTAATCTAACTGTTTTCCTCAAGCATAGGAAATCATGAAGTAGGAACAGGATTTGAAGCGGATCATGTTCCTACGTGGCTGAATAGCTGATTGAAATGATTTGCTAAAAATGATAGCCAATTTTTAGACCATAAGCGATGGCGCTGTTATTGTTAAAATCGGCCTGTTCTGCAATCGGTTTAATGCCAGGCACTGGGATGTAATAAGTACCATCTTCGGCAACGACATCGCCTAACCAGAAGTATTTAACTCCAGCCGCAATAAAGTAGTTCTGAGCAGGGTTGAACTGAACACCTAAGCCAAGCCCCCAAGAGCCTTTGGTTGGATTTAAGGTAGATGCAGGGTCGCCTGTACCTGAGTCCCAACTGACTTCCGTCGATGCACTCCATTTTTCAGTAAACTGATGCCCAAGTCCGACATTTACCGTCCATTGATCTTTTTGGTAGCTGTCCAGATCAAAACCGCCTGTATAGGTTCCTTCGCTGATCAAGCCTGTTAGGTATTCAGTCACTGCGCCAAATTGAGTGGGGCGAATGTGAAAATCTTTCCAGTTGACCCAACGTAGATTGGTATAGAGTAGCGTGTCTTTATATATGCCTGTTTGAAAATCAATATTGACGGATTGTGGAGTGGAAATTCTGGTTTTACTTGCTGTGGTGACTTCCAAAGGTTGACCCAACATGGTTTCAGTTGCTTGCATATCATGGTCGATTTTAGAACGATAGGTCACCGCTGCTTTTAAGGCAATCTCTGGAATTTGATAACCTAGACCTGCCAACCAACCGACCGCATGATTGGCTTTAAATTTGGCATCATAGCCATTAAAGGCTTCGCCGTATGAATTACCACGCAGAGCTACATCACCTTTGACAGATTGATAGACGGCACCGCCATAGAGTTGAAAATTGCGAAAAGGATTCACACCTAAAATCATGCTGATGCTTTCGGTATCGACATTGACCGATGTCCCTTGTTGGGTAAACTCATTATCCGAAAAGGTATTATTCGATTGCATAGGATAAGTAATATTAGCACCAAACGGTTGATCGTAAAGCAGGCCAAAGCTGATTTGATTTGTTAGCTGTAATTTGAGTGCGGCACTATAATATTGAAAACTATTGCCCATATTGCCTGAGTTAAGATTCTGAGGATCATTGACCAGTTCTGGGCGATTACGAATTTTCCCCGAAATACTTGGATCTACTGCAGTGGCATTGACCTCGACATAATTGCCATTTTCCAGAAAAGGGAGAATGGATTGTGCTGATTGATCCAGTGCTGCAGCGTGGTTTAATGTTGTGATACACATCCCACAGAGGGCAATCACCATTGGATTGAGTTTCATATTGATCATCCTTGCAATATTATGTCTTATTATTAAAAGTGTTCTTGATGAACAGTCATTTTTGAATGATAGCGAGCTGATTCCACACACTATTTTGATTTTAAAATGAATATCCAGCTACAAGTGAAGCATCTTTTTAGATCATGGCATAGGGTTGTAAATGATCAACATGGGGGGCTAATCGGTCTGGTTGGGAGATTTCAGGCAATAAAAAACCCCGTATCGAGACACAGGGTTTTTTCAGTTAAAGCAGGCGCTTATTGCTTAACGATCAGCACAGGAATATGTGATTCGGTTAAAACGGCACGTGCTACGCTACCGAGCAGTAAACGTTTTACTCCTGTACGGCCATGAGACCCCATCACAATCAAATCTGCACCGACTTCATCGGCCACAAAAATAATCCCTTCACTGGCTGAACCATGATGAATCTTGGTATTAACTTCAATACCGTCACGGATAAAGGATTGGGAAATATCTTGTAGCTGGGTTTTGGCATGCGCTTCGGCTTGCATAAAATAATCTGTTACCGCAGGCGCAAACTGATAGAAATCCACACCCACAAAAGGATCAACGACAACGACACTCAAGATCGTGACTTTTGCCCCTGATAATTTTGCTAAAGACAGTGCATGTTCAACCGCTGCATAAGAAATTGGAGAATCGTCAACAGGGACTAATATATTCTGATATGACATTTTATATTGCTCCTTTATGGTTATAAAAAATAATAAAGCATAATATGTTGATAACATATTGAGTCCGCGTGAGCAAATCAGCAGTAGCAAAAAATGTATGATAAAACTGAAAATAATCTAGAAAAACAGCGTATTCCCGCGCAAAATAGAGCGATCAGAAAATCACTGTATTTTTGTAATTTTGCTTAAGATTAACTTTAGATTGAACAATAAAATTTAAGCTTGATTTGAAACGAGAAGGAAGGTTCGTGTTACTTAGTTTAGACGCATTTAAGCAACAAAAATTTGACCAGATGGCGGCCAAAATTATGGCAAATCCATCCTTTTATCTAGACTTTGAGTCCGTTTCAGACTTTTATAAAGCCGCATGGTTAGATGAGTTCCCGCAAGGAACGACATGGTCAGCAACAGGTTTGGATGATGGCGCTGAACAATTTTATGCGGTAATTGAATATGGCGACCATTATCTATATATCAGTCGCTTGCAGCGGGTGACGGTTAAATTAGGTATACGACATCATTACAATCAAAATAACTAATCCGAACAGTCATCTATTTTTGAGCCCCCAGATTTTGAGATCTAAGTCCGAGTGCTATACTTTTGCGCAATCATGAAATCCTAATAAAACAAAATGGACATTTAAAAATGGCACATCAATTTACGGTGAATGAAACAATTCATGGTGTTTCAATTGAAGATTTTTCAAGACTGGTGGCAGATACTTCATTGCATGAAGCGGTATGCAAACGTATTCCGGGTGAAAACTTGGACATTATTGAATCGAATATCAAGGGCGATATTTATACGCTACGCCGTGAATATAATCTGGATGTGAATATTCCAGAGGTCGCCAAAAAATTATTAAAAAATGCATTTCGTCTAAAACGTGCAGACATTACCCATTTAAAAAATTTAACTTCTACGGTTGAGCTTGGTGCAAATCTGCCTCTGGAAGCAAAAGGCGAGCGTAGCGTGACTGGGGATAGTGATAAAGTGCATATCGCTTTAACGTGGACTGTCAAAGTCAAAGTTCCCTTGATTGGCGGGATGTTGGAAAAGCATGCTGAAGGCGAAATCCGTAGATTCAGCACGCTTGAAATCGAGATTGTTGCTGATGAGTTAAAGCAGCATCTTTAATTTTCCATCAACAGGAAACTCTCCAAGCGGAGAGTTTTTTTGTTTTTAGAAACGCAAGAAATAGGGAATAATTGAAAGAATCACACCAATGATGCCAATTACGGTGTTGCTATCGATAAAGTAGGTAAAGAGCATTAGAACTAAACCACAAACCAAGGGCACGGTCATTTTCTGTTTTTTACCATACATAAAATAGCCTAAGCCAATTGAGCTAAAGATCACACCAAGAAAGAGTTGGGTTGCATTCATTGTGGTTTGCCATCGGTTATTTTTATCGCGCATATATTATGACAAGATTCTTAAATGAAAATTATGGTAACCCGATAAAATATCCAATACGATATTATTCACTATTTGGTCAAAACAATTATAAGGGCGTGGGATGAGTGTAATTCTACCTGTAGCACAACGTGGTGAAGAAGTTCTAAAAATTAAAGCGGCAACGGTCGCGAGCGGGGAATTTAACAGTGAATGGTTATTGCAATTGGCTTCTGCCATGCATGCGACCATGCTGGAGCGGAATGGTGTCGGGATTGCGGCACCACAAGTTTATATTTCTAAACGATTAATTATTGTGGCATCGCGTCCCAATCCGCGCTATCCCGATGCGCCTGAAATGGATGCCATGGTGATGGTCAATCCTGAGATTCTGGCGTTTTCTCAAGAGTCTTGTTTGGGTGAGGAAGGCTGTCTCAGTGTGCCAGATGAACGTGGGCAGGTAGAACGGGCACAAGCGGTCAAAGTACGTTATTACACCTTACAGGGTGAAGTGATTGAAACCACTTTTGAAGGTTTTCCTGCGCGTATTGTTCAGCATGAGGTGGATCATTTGGATGGTATTTTATTTGTTGAGCGTTTGAGTTAGTTGTTTTTGTAAGCTCATAAAATCATTACAAAAGCTATAATTTTTATATGATCAGTGATCTGTATTATAACTTTCATCTAAATTAAAACTTGAAATATTTAAAGGCTAGATGACCATGAAAACTCCACTTCCTGATTATTTGGCACATGTGATAGATGCCTGCGATATCGATAACAGTGGGCATCTGGCCGATTATATCCCTGAGTTAGCCAATGCCAATCCGAATCGACTGGCACTGGCCTTATCTACAGTTGATGGTGAAATCTATTCCGTTGGGGATGATGAGATTGAATTCACCATTCAGTCGATGTCTAAACCATTTACGTATGCCTACGTGCTACAACAGCTTGGTATAGACGCGGTATTAGAGAAAGTTGGAGTTGAACCTTCAGGCGAAGCCTTTAATGAAATTTCATTGGGTAAAGACCGCCGTCCTAAAAATCCGATGATTAATTCGGGTGCAATCACCACGCATTCATTAATACCAGCAAAAGAAGATGTATCAGGCGCAGAAATTTTACGTCGATTTATGAGTGAGCTGGCAGGACGTGAGCTGCAATTTGATGATGCAGTATATGAATCTGAGGTGAAAACGGCTTACCGCAATCTCTCGATCGGTTATATGTTGCGAACCGTAGGGATTTTGGAATCCGATCCTGAAGAAATTGTGAATGGCTATATTCGCCAGTGTGCGATCTTGGTGACGGTTAAAGATCTGGTGCGGATGGGCAGTGTTTTTGCCAATGGCGGGGTTGATCCTAAAACTGGAAAACGCTTATTGAATCGTGCCGTGGTACGCCAAGTTCTGAGTGTGATGATGAGTTGTGGGATGTATGATGCCGCGGGGGATTGGCTCACCACAGTCGGTATTCCTGCCAAAAGTGGTGTCGCAGGTGGAATCTTGGGCGTGTTACCCGGTCAGGTGAGCATTGCGGCTTTTTCTCCTCGACTCGATGAGCACGGTAATAGTATACGCGGCATTGATATCTTGGAACGGCTCTCTCGTGATATGGGCTTGCATTTGATGGAAGGGACACCTTCCGCACAAACGATTGTGCAGAGTCATTATCGAACTGGAAAAGATGCATCTTTGAGTGTGTATGTGCTTCGCGGTGTATTGAAATTTACTGAAGCGGAAATGTTGTTACGAACCTTGCAATGTGAGCCTGTCGATAAAAGTTCTATTGTGATTGATTTAACTCAGATTTCACTGATTCATGAGGTCGGAAAACGGATGTTTTTGGAAGGCATTGATCGTTTGATTGATGATGGTCACAGCTTGCTGTTGGTTGATCCTGAGCAGCGTTTGGATCATGCGCGAACGCATAAAGATCGGGTGTTGCATGTTTATCAGAATCTAGAGGATTTGATTGAGAAGCATAAAGAGCTGTAAGTGCAAAGAGCCTATATTGAAGTGATATAGGTTCTAAATTAGTGCGATGTTTTTCCGATGTGAGGTTTAAACATCGTATTAAATAATATCGTTGGATGAATTGTCGCTTGTGGGGCGTATTTACTTCAAATTTTATTTATACTGAGCCGATTAGTTTTTGAAGAATATCTAGAATGAAAAATAAAATATTGGGTTTAGCATTGATGTGTCTGGTTTCACAGCCACTGTTTGCAGCTCCATTTGTTCAACCTGTGATTCAGGGTAAAACGTACAATAATTGGGAGGTGCCTATACGTTCATTGGGTAAACCGAAAAGCGTTGTTAAAGGAAAACCTGATGAATGTAACGGTGGCTATTTCCCAGATGAATATGATTATGGCAGCTTTAAACTTTTAGATACAGGTGTCATTAAAGAGGTTTATTTTAGTCAGAACAATGCACTAGTGTTTCATGGACAAAAGATTGGTAGTGGGATAGATCAAAAGAGTTTTATGCAACAATTTAAAAAATATGAATTGTGGATGGACGCTGAAAATAAGAATGCTGTTTATAGTGGGCTGGCTGAAAGTGGAAATGATTCAATAGAATTTGTTTTTAAAAATGGAAAACTTTTAAAATATAAGTTGTTCTTTGATAATTGTTAATTTTGGAAGATTAAGTATATAGGATTGGTAAGCTAAAGATTTAGCTGTCTTTTATTTCTTAATTCCACTCTAACGCTGAATTGATCAGATGAAGCCTTATAATAAAAATCTAAAGCAAGTATCTCGAAATTTAAGAAGCAATATGACAGATGCTGAGCAACTGCTATGGCAAAGGATCAGACGTAAACAGATTTTAGGATCACAGTTTTATCGACAAAAACCTCTTCTAAATTTTATTGTGGATTTCTATAGTCCAGCAGTGAATTTGGTCATTGAATGTGATGGTGGGCAGCATTACACCAAATTGGGGTTAGAGGCTGATCAAAATCGTGATCATGCTTTAAGTGAATTAGGACTGATCACTTTAAGATTTACTAATCATCAGATTTTGACTGAGATGGATGCTGTGGTAGAGCAGATTTATTCTATGGTTCGGCAAAGGTTAGAAACCTTCTAATCCTGCTTTATAAGAGGGAAGCTTTGCTGTGAATTGGATCTATGTCGTGGATTCCCGCCGTTCCCTCCTTTTTAAAGGAGGGTTGGCCGATTAGAATCTTGCTTCATACTTTTTAGTTTCTAGATTATACATTTGCCAGTCAAATTTCTTTCTCTTGGCTATTCAGAAAATTATTTTTTATACAATTATCAATTCAATCCCTCCCAACCTCCCTTTGAAAAGGGAGGAGCTGTCACGTAATTTATTAGATACGTGCAAGTCCCCCTTGACTAAAGGTGAGAAACTACGTTTCGCAAGAGGGGGATTCAATTAACCAATCGAATCATCTAAATTCGGCGCTAACCAACGCTTCGCTTCATCCAGTGTCCAGCCTTTACGTTTGGCATAATCCTCAAGCTGATCTTGAGAAATCTTGCCCACGTTAAAATATTCACTTTCAGGGTGCGAATAATAGAAACCACTGACCGAAGAAGGCGGCATCATCGCAAAGTGTTCAGTCAATTTAGTACCAATTTTCGCTTCCGAACCTAACCAATCAAATAACACCGCTTTTTCAGAATGCTCTGGGCAAGCAGGGTAACCTGGTGCAGGACGAATGCCGACATACTTTTCTTTGATCAGCGCTTCATTGTCCAGAGTCTCATCGGCTTTATAGCCCCAGAACTCTTTACGGATACGCTCATGCAAATGCTCGGCAAAGGCTTCGGCAAAACGATCGGCCAAAGACTGAACCAAGATTGCTGAGTAATCATCACCTTTGGCTTTATATTCATTTGCTAATTCTTCAGCACCAAAGATCGACACGGTGAAACCACCAAGATAATCAGTATTGTCTTTAGAAGTACTAATAAAGTCCGCGAGAGATAAATTCGGTTTGCCTGTGACTTTGTCAGATTGCTGACGAATATGCTCAAAGGTATGCGTAACATTCTGACCGGATTCATCAAACACGCTCACTGTATCTGCGCCTGTACGTTGTGCAGGGTATAAACCAAATACAGCACGTGCATCAAAACGATGATTCTCGATAATGTCTTTCAACATCGCTTGTGCTTGGTTATACAAATCAGTTGCCGCTTCACCCACAACTTCATCTGTCAGGATTTTCGGGAATTTACCCGCCAAACTCCAAGAGATAAAGAATGGCGTCCAGTCAAAATATTCAACCAAGGTCGACAATGGATAATTGGTAATGACTTGCGTGCCTAAACGATTTGGAATCGGTGGCACATAGTTGTCATCTACTTTGAAACCATTTTCAATCGATTCGGCATAACTGAGTTTGGCTGCTTTCGGTTGCTTATTGGCTAGGCGTTCACGAATCTTGGCATATTCAGCGCGATGCTCAGCAATAAAATTGCCACGCATTTCTTTTGATAATAGGGTCGTTGCTACACCGACCGCACGCGAAGCATCAGCCACATAGATCACTGCATCATTTTGATACTGTGGATCAATCTTGACTGCGGTATGTGCTTTCGATGTGGTTGCACCACCAATCAACAGTGGAATGTCAAAGCCTTTACGTTGCATTTCTTTGGCAACAAACACCATTTCATCCAAAGATGGGGTGATTAAACCAGACAAACCGATGATGTCGCATTTCTCATCAATCGCAGTTTGCAGGATTTTTTCCGCAGGGACCATCACGCCAAGGTCAACGATGTCATAACCATTACAACCCAAGACCACGCCCACGATATTTTTACCAATATCGTGTACGTCACCTTTTACAGTTGCCATCAACACTTTACCTTTAGACTGGCTTCCTGTTTTTTCAGCTTCGATGTACGGGTTCAGCCATGCCACGGCTTGTTTCATTACACGTGCAGATTTCACCACTTGTGGTAGGAACATTTTACCTGAACCAAACAAGTCACCAACCACGTTCATGCCATCCATCAATGCACCTTCAATCACATCGAGTGGACGTTTAGCTTTTAAACGAGCTTCTTCGGTATCTTCATCGATATACGTGGTAATACCTTTGACTAAAGCATATTCAAGACGTTTTTCAACCGATTCATTGCGCCATTCAAGGTTTTCAGCTTCACGTTGTGCGCCACTATGACCACGGTATTTTTCAGCCACTTCAAGCAGTTTTTCTGTCGCGTTTTGACCCGATTCACCTTGGTTCTGATTCAGAACCACATCTTCAACCGCATCTTTTAGTTCTTTTGGAATATCGTCGTAAATCGCCATTTGACCAGCGTTCACGATCCCCATGGTCATGCCTTGTTTAATGGCATGGTAAAGGAATACCGAGTGAATCGCTTCACGCACTGGTTCATTACCACGGAAAGAGAACGATACGTTAGAGACACCGCCTGAGATCATGGCATGCGGCAAGTTTTGTTTAATCCAACCTGTAGCCTCAATAAAGTCGACGCCGTAATTGTTATGTTCTTCAATCCCTGTTGCCACTGCAAATACGTTCGGGTCAAAAATAATATCTTCAGCAGGGAAGCCGACATCATTGACTAAAACATCATAAGAACGTTTACAGATTTCACGCTTCCGTGCAGCGGTATCAGCCTGACCTGCTTCATCAAAGGCCATGACAATAATCGCAGCACCGTATTGACGACATAAACGTGCTTTTTCGACAAACTCGTCATAACCTTCTTTTAAGGAAATTGAGTTGACGACTGGTTTACCTTGTACACACTTTAAGCCCGCTTCAATGATTTCCCATTTCGATGAGTCAATCATGATCGGCACACGAGAGATATCTGGTTCAGATGCGACGAGGTTGAGGAAGTGCACCATCGCATTTTGCGAATCGAGCATGCCTTCATCCATGTTGATGTCGATGATCTGTGCACCAGCTTCAACCTGTTGCTGAGCCACTTCTAAAGCTTCGGCAAAGTTCTCTTCACGGATGAGACGTAGGAATTTTTTTGAACCCGTCACGTTGGTACGTTCACCAACATTCACGAATAATGAATTTTCATCAATGTTAAATGGTTCTAAACCACTTAAACGGCAGGCAGGAACAGTTTCAGGCACTTGACGTGGCTGAATGTCTTTGACTGCATTGTAAATGGCACGGATATGGTCAGGTGTGGTACCACAGCAACCGCCCGTGATATTGATCAAACCACTTTCAGCAAATTCTTTAATGAATGCTGCCGTTTGTTCAGGCGTTTCATCATATTCACCGAAGGCATTCGGTAAACCCGCATTAGGATGGGCAGAAATGAAGGTATCTGCAACATCAGAAATCGTTTTCACATGTGGACGCATGGCATCTGCACCCAAGGCACAGTTAAAACCAATCGAGAGTAAATCGCCATGACGTACCGAGTTCCAGAAGGCTTCTGCGGTTTGACCTGTTAAGGTACGGCCAGATGCATCGGTAATGGTGCCTGAAATCATCAATGGCAGTTCATGACCAATTTGCTTGAATACCTCTTTCACCGCAAAGATTGCAGCCTTACAGTTCAAAGTATCAAATACAGTTTCGATCAACAGAATGTCAGCACCGCCTTCAATCAGGGCATGGGCAGCTTCAATATAGTTTTCTTTGAGTTCATCAAAAGTAATATTACGGAAAGCCGGATCATTGACATTCGGCGAGATTGAACAGGTACGTGAGGTCGGGCCGAGTACACCTGCCACAAAACGTGGTTTTTCTGGGGTCGAGTATTTGTCACATGCTGCACGCGCTAAACGTGCCGCTTCACGGTTGATCTCTGGAACAAGATCTTCCATGTGATAATCCGACATTGAAACACGGGTGCCGTTAAAGCTGTTGGTTTCAATAATGTCCGCACCTGCATCCAAGTAGGCTTCGTGGATGCCTTGAATAATTTTTGGCTGGGTTAATACCAATAAGTCGTTATTGCCTTTTAGGTCTGATGCCCAATCTGCAAAACGTTCACCACGATAATCTTCTTCTTCTAATTTATGGCGTTGAATCATGGTTCCCATTGCGCCATCAATAATCAGGATACGTTGGGCAAGAAGTGATTGTAGGGTGGTAAGCGTGGACATTCAGGAACCCCAGGAGCTGATGAAAATAAAAAGCAGGGGCATTGTAACAGAAGCTACGCCAAAGCGCGTATTTTCAGCAGTCAGCAAGATGATTCCATTAGTTCATTCATAAAATGTCATAAAAGCTTCACGAAGTTGTCATAATTGAATTGGATAATGCTTAAAAAGAAAACAGGTTGTTCGAAATGTGACAATTCGATGTCATATTTCGTAGCATTTGTTGCAAAATCAGACAAACAGTTCTTATGGTGTTTTTGTTTTTATAATGTATTGTTTTTTATTAACTAAAATAAAATACAGGGCGTATTTATTGTAAGAAAATACAAAAAAATGTGAGGAAAACATGAAATTTTGGCTTTATGTGACAGTCCTTTGTCATATAATTGTCATAATTTAATTAAACAATACAGGGGATTTTATTATCCCCTAACCGTCTACATGAATTCTAATCTTCCTCCTGTTTCGGATTCACCGCTTGCCAGCTCTCAGGCAAAATCGACGAATGTACATGTACCAACACCGAAATTTTTTATGCCGGTGTTCTTAACAGTTATTGTTGCAACACTGATTTATATCGGTTTTCAGCTCAGCGCTGATTTGGCACATGTACCGCCTTTAAGTTTATATTCAGTTATTCTTTTATCGACGGCACTTTTCATTGCTTTAGGCTTTGAATTTGTAAATGGTTTTCACGATACGGCAAACGCTGTAGCGACGGTTATTTATACCAATGCATTACCTGCTCCAGCAGCAGTGATGTGGGCTGGTTTCTGTAACTTCCTTGGAGTTATGGTAGCGAGTGGCGCAGTTGCGTACGGTATTATTGCATTACTTCCTGTAGAAATGATCATGAATGTCGGCAGCGGCGCTGGCTTCGCGATGGTTTTTGCATTGTTAATCGCAGCAATTCTCTGGAATCTGGGTACGTGGTTCTTAGGAATTCCTGCATCAAGTTCACACACTTTAATCGGTTCGATTTTAGGTGTGGGTATCATGAACCATTTCTTGAATGCTTCAGTTGGTGCGACCAGCAGTGGTATTGATATGGATCAGGTGATTAAAGTTGGTAAGGCGCTATTATTCTCTCCATTGATTGGTTTTGCATTTGCAGCCATCTTATTCTTATTGGTGAAGAAAGTCTTTAAACGCCAAATGGAGCTGTTTCAGCCGCCTGAAGGCAATAAGCCACCACCACCACTCATTCGTGCTATCCTTATTTTCACCTGTACGGGTGTAAGTTTTGCCCATGGTTCAAACGATGGTCAAAAAGGTATGGGCCTGATCATGTTGATCTTGATCGGTTTGGTGCCATTGGCTTATTCGTTAAATAAAAATTTAGATGCCCAGCAATTACAGTCTTTTGAACAGCTTTCTGCACAGACAGCAACCGTGTTGAATGTTAATCAAAATGAGCTGACGGATGAAAAGGCACGTGATGTATTAACCAAATATATCCAAACCAAAGAACAAACAGATGAAGTTGTACCTGCACTTGCAAGCATGACTGCACACTTGGGTAACCGTGTTGCCGGTTATGGCGATCTTAAGGTGATTCCTGAAGCCGCTGTCAGTGAAATCCGTAACGACATGTATTTAAGTACGACGACCTTCAAGCGTTTAGATAAAGCAGAAGCTTTACCTGAAATGGATAAAGACCAAGCGAAAGTAGTTAAAGAATACCGTAGTAGCTTGGATTCATTCCTTCAATACATTCCGAACTGGGTGAAAGTCGCAGTTGCATTGGCATTGGGTCTTGGTACCATGGTCGGTTGGAAGCGTATTGTGGTGACTGTTGGCGAGCGTATTGGTAAGAACCACATGACTTACGGTCAGGGGATGTCGGCTGAGCTTGTCGCAATGAGTACCATTGCAGCAGCGGATGGCTTAGGTATGCCTGTATCAACAACACATGTATTAAATAGTGCGGTTGCGGGTACTATGGTTGCGAATAAATCAGGTTTGAACTTCGCAACAGTGAAAACCATTCTTTCTGCATGGATCTTTACTTTGCCAGCAACGATTGCTTTATCGGGCGGTTTATACTGGTTATTCTTGCAGTTCGTTTCATAATGCTAAATTATCGCATTTAAAACGGAATTTAAAAGCTTTGCTTCGGCAAAGCTTTTTTATATCTGTCACTTGAGTTTCTTTAAGATTGGCTGGTTTTGGGTATCAGTTGGTCTTTCGAAATAGGTAAGCGTATGCTGTCCTGAATAGCTGAATAGCTGAATAGCTGAATAGCTGAATAGCTGAATAGCTGAATAG